>NZ_JAGKJI010000048.1 GCF_020329485.1 Bradyrhizobium cenepequi | reverse complement strand
CTGCCGTCGAGCGCCACGTCCAGCTTCCGTTTGCCGGTATCGATCCCGGCGCAGATTGTGATAGGCTTGGCCATCTTCGTCGACCCTCCCTTGTGATGCGAACCTGAAGTTCGTTCAACCATTCGGGTCCCGATGAAGCGCCGACCGCGATCTTGCTACAAGGCAGCCTCAAGGCTTCGGTGGGCAGCGATCCGATCGATCGGCAGCCCAGCTCGGGCGGCCACCCGGGCTGGGCCATTCCTCACGGAACGATCTCACTCTACTCCAACGCGCTAATACAAGGGTGGGCAAAGGCGCGCAGTGCCGTGCCCACCATCCCACGTTCTGCAAGCAATGGTGGGCACGCTGCGCTTTGCCCACCCTACGAATTCACGTCAACGCGCTCTTCAAATCGAAGCTCGGGTCGGCCGCCTGCTCCGGCGTGATCGAGCGATTGGCGCCGAGCAATCTCCGGCCGAACATGTGATCGCCGGCGCGATTGACGGATTCGATGCCGACGAGGTGACCGTCGCGGTAACAAAATGCCGAGAACTGCCCCTGCTCGCGGTCGCCGCGCACGACAACCCGATCATAGCCGGTGGTCAACCCTACCATCTGCAATTTGTCGGACCCCTGGTCGCTCCAGAACCACGGCAGCCCGTCATAGGCTTTGGCATGGCCCGTGAGCCGCGCGGCGACACAGCGCGCATGGTCGGTCGCGTTCTGCACCGACTCCAGCCGCAGCGAGCCGCCGAACCGCTCGCTCTTGTAGAGCGCGCAATCGCCGATCGCCGAAATATTCGGATCCGAGGTAAGCAGGTGCTCGTCCACGATAATGCCAGACGCCACCGGCAGGCCAGCTTCGGCAGCGATCTCGACATTCGGCAATACGCCGACGCCGACCACGACGAGATCGGCAGGGATATGCCGGCCGTCGCTGAGGCTGACGCCCGTCACCCTGGCGCCGTCGGCCTCGATGCTTGTGACCTGAACGCCGAGATGGATGCGGATGCCTGTCGCCGTGTGCCGCGACTGGAAGTAGTCGGAGATTTCCGCCGTCACCGCGCGCGCCATGACGCGCGCCGCCAGTTCGACCACATCGACCTCGAGACCCTTCGCGCGCGCGGTCGCGGCGAACTCCAGCCCGATGAAGCCGGCGCCGATCACGACGACGCGCCAGCCGGGCTTCAGCAGACGCCGCAGCGCCTCGCTCTCGTCCAGCGTGCGCAGGTAGCGCACGGCTTCCAGATTGGCCTTGGGGGTGTCAAGCAGCCGGTTGCGCGCGCCGGTCGCAAGCACCAGGTGCCCGTATTCGAGCGACGCGCCGGAGTGGAACGTGAGCTTTCGGGCGGCACGGTCGATCGAGACGGCACGGTCGGTGATCGGATCGATGTTCTGCTCGTGGTAGAATTTTTCCGGTCGGAATATCAACGTCTCCGGCCCGCTGGTTCCCTTCAGATAGGCCTTCGACAAAGGCGGCCGCTGGTACGGCAGATGGCCTTCGTCATTGATGAGCGCGATGCGCTCGGCAAAACCGTCCTGCCGCAAGGACGCAGCAAGCTGGAAGCCGGCGTGTCCGGCGCCGACGATGATCACCGGTCCTGCCGTCATCGCGACAGTCCGTTTGCAGACGCACAGGAGCAACCCACGCCGTGTCCTCTCTCCGCTGATGTGGCTTGTCGCCTCATCCTCGCGGCGCTCGTGTCCGCGTCCCAGACGATGGCGGGCGTCATTTGGCCTCATGCTTTGCCGCGATGCAAGAGCGTTTCCGGCGGCGAAACGAAATAAGGCGCCATTTTGTGACTGGCGGGATTGTCACCCCTCGCCTCCCGCACTTAAATGCGTGCCAACCGTCCTGATTGGGAGGCCCTCATGCCGACACCCGACGCTACTACAACCGACCCGGCGCTGCTCAACATCGACGGCGCGATTGCCACGATCACGCTCAACCGACCGGCCGCCTTCAATGCGATCGATTTGTCGATTGCAAAGAAGCTCGAGCAGATCGGTGTCGAGGTAGAGGCGAATGACCATGTCCGTGTGCTCGTGATCGAAGGCGCAGGCCGCGCCTTCTGCGCCGGCGGCGATCTGCAAACCATTGGCGCGGCAGTCGAGGCCAATGATGTCAACTCCGTCGTTGGCGAATTGCTCAAGCACTACCACGCCTTCATCGCGACGCTCCGGCGGATGCCCAGGCTCGTGCTGGCGAGCGTGCACGGTTCGGCGGCGGGTGCCGGGCTTTCGCTCGCCTTCGTCGCCGATCTCTGCATTGCGGCAGAAGATGCCCGCTTCACGCCTGCCTATGCCAAGATCGGCGTCTCGCCCGATGGCGGCGGCACGGTCGGCCTTGCCGCGAGCGTCGGCCCACGCCGGGCGCTGCAGATCTTTCTGGCCGAGGACAGTTTTTCGGCGGCGCAGGCGTACGACTGGGGCCTCGTCGCAAAGGTGGTTCCGGCCGTCGAGCTGAAAGCTGCGACGCGCGAGTTTGCGCTGAGGCTTGCGCAGAATGCGCCGGCTGGACTTGCCGCGACCAAGGCATTGATCCACCGCGCACCGACGACGCCGATCCAGGCGCAGCTCGATGCCGAGCGCGACGCCATCATCGACTGCATGCAAACCGACGAATTCCGCATCGCCGTGAAGAAATTCACCAGCAAGTCGAAATAGGACCAGAGCCCATCACTTGCCGTCGGCGCGCATGAAATCGAAATCGCAGCCTTCATCGGCCTGCAGGATGGTCTCGTTGAAGAGGTGCGCATAGCCGCGCTTCGCCCAATCGGGCGTCGCCCGCGGCGCCAGCGCCGCGCGGCGCTTCTGCAATTCGGCCTCATCAACCAAAAGATCGATGCGGCGCTTTGCGACATCGAGCCGGATCATGTCGCCGTTCTTCACGAGCGCCAGCGGACCGCCAACCGCTGATTCAGGCGTGATGTGCAGCACGATGGTGCCGAATGCCGTACCGCTCATGCGTGCATCCGAAATCCGCACCATGTCCTTTACACCGGCACGCGCAAGCTTCCTGGGGATCGGCAGATACCCCGCCTCTGGCATGCCGGGCGCGCCCTTGGGCCCGGCATTGCGCAGCACGAGCACGTCGTCGGCAGTGACATCCAATTCGGGATCGTCGACGCGGCGCGTCATGTCTTCCACGGATTCGAATACGACGGCGCGCCCGGTATGCTGCAAGCGCTTCGGGCTCGCCGCGGATTGCTTGATGACCGCGCCGCGCGGCGCCAGGTTGCCGTGCAGGATGGCCATGGCGCCTTCCGCCTTGATCGGATTCTGGCGCGAGCGGATCGCATCCTGCCCTGGCACCTCCTCAGCCGCCGCGACGACCTCGCGCAGCGTCTGCCCGGTGATAGTCTTGGCATCAAGATCGATGAGATCGCCGAGCTGCGCCATCAGTTTCGGCACGCCGCCGGCATGATGGAAATGCTCCATGTAGTGTTCGCCCGATGGCTTCAGGTCGACCAGCACCGGCACCTCGCGGCCTAGTCTGTCGAAAGCTTCAAGGTCGATCCTGTGCGGCGCGCGATGAGCAATCGCGGTCAGGTGGATGAGGCCGTTGGTCGAGCCGCCGATCGCCTGCAGCACGACCTGCGCATTGCGGAAAGATGCCGGCGTCAGGATTTCGCTCGGCTTCGGCCCCTTAGCCTTCGCCATAGCGGCCGCGACCCTGCCGCTTGCTTCCGCCAAGCGGAAACGCTCGGCATGCGGCGCCGGGATCGTCGCGCTCATCGGCAGCGACAGGCCGAGCGCCTCGGTGACGCAGGCCATGGTGGAGGCGGTGCCCATCACCATGCAGGTGCCGACCGATGGCGCGAGCCGGCCGTTGACCGCCTCGATCTCGTTGTCGTCGATCTCGCCGGCGCGATATTTACCCCACAGCCGCCGGCAATCGGTGCAGGCCCCTAACACCTCGCCCTTGTGATGGCCGACCACCATCGGCCCAACGGGGATGACCACCGTCGGCAGATCGGCGCTGACAGCGGCCATGATCTGCGCCGGCAGCGTCTTGTCGCAGCCGCCGATGACAACGACCGCGTCCATCGGCTGGGCGCGGATCATCTCCTCCGTATCCATCGCCATCAGGTTGCGGAGATACATCGAGGTCGGATGCGCGAAGCTTTCCGCGATCGAGATCGTCGGGAACACGAACGGCATCGCGCCTGACAGCATCACGCCGCGCTTCACGGCCTCAAGGATCTGCGGGACGTTGCCGTGGCAGGGATTGTAGTCGCTATAGGTGTTGGTGATGCCGACAATCGGGCGGTCGAGCGCGTCGTCCGAATAACCCATCGCCTTGATAAAGGCCTTGCGCAGGAACAGCGAGAACCCAGCGTCGCCATAGCTCGTCAGCCCCTTGCGCAGTCCTTCAGCCATTTTCTTCGTCCTCTTGTCTTGTTGCGGGCACTAAAGGAGTGCGGCGGATGTTGTCAACGCACATTACTTCCAGTCGATGACCCGGCTCTTGTCACCGTCAAACTCCATGCCGCAGAACGCACCGCCTTGGTAGAAGTCCCCAACCGGATCGGGCCGCAGTTTGGCCTGTTCGGCCATCGCGTGCTCTCGGAACTCTTCCGCACGGCCAGTCGGGCGATAGCCGAGATCGTAGGCACGGTGATTGTCCCACCAGGAGCGCTCGTTAGAGGAGGCGCCGTAAAAGATCTCGAAATGGATGTCGGGGTGCTCGAGCCCGATGCGGCAGAGCTGCACCAGATCCTCCGGCTTCAGCCAGATCGAGAGCCGGCGATGGTCCAGCGGCTTTTCACCAAAATTGCCAATGCGCAGGCAGGTCACCTTCAATCCATGCTTGTCGGCATAGAGCGCGCCGACCGCTTCGCCGAAGACCTTGCTCACGCCGTAGCGGCTGTCGGGACGCGCAGTCACATCGGTGCCGATGCGGTGATGGCGCGGATAGAAGCCGACCGCATGGTTCGAGGAGGCGAAGATCACGCGCTTCACACCTCTCTTGCGAGCGGCCTCGAACAGGTTGTAGCAGCCGATGATGTTGGACTGTAGGATCGAATCCCAGGGGCCTTCGACCGAATAGCCGCCGAAATGCAGGATGCCATCGACACCCTCGCAGATCGCCTCGACCTGGGCGAGGTCGGCGAGATCGGCAGGCTTGAACGTTTCATTCGCTCCGAGATCGGCCGGCGTCTTGAGATCGCTGAGCACGAGATCGGGATAGATCGGCGGCAGCAGCTTGCGCAGGCTGGTACCGATACCGCCGGCCGCGCCGGTCATCAGGATGCGTGGCATTTCTTCCCTCATTGTTTCAGCCGATTTGCGGTCGCTGTCTGACAATGATAGCAAAATGAGGCGCGAGGAAACATCACAACGAGAACAGCAAATGTCCGATACGCATTCCGCCGGCTGGCGTCCGGCGACGTTTTATCCTGATCCCGCGATCCATGCGCTCGATCCGCGCTTCGAGAAATATTGGCTCAAGCTCTCGGCGGTGGAACGGCTGGCCACTGGCCTGCGCTGGGCCGAGGGCCCGGTTTGGTTCGGTGATGGGCGTTATCTCCTGTGCAGCGATATCCCCAACCAGCGCATCATCAAATGGGAAGAGGAAACCGGCGCGGTCAGCATTTTCCGCAAGCCCTCCAACTTCGCCAATGGCAACACCCGCGACCGGCAGGGCCGGCTGATCACCTGCGAGCACGGCGGCCGCCGCGTGGTGCGCACCGAGTATGACGGATCGATCTCGGCGTTGATGGACTCCTTTGGCGGCAAACGGCTGAACTCGCCCAATGACGTTGTCGTGAAGTCCGACGGCTCGATCTGGTTCACCGATCCGGTGTTCGGCCTGCTCGGCAATTACGAAGGCTACAAGGCTGAGCCCGAGATCGATGCCAACGTCTACCGGATCGACGGCGACACCGGCAAAGCGACCATTGTCGCCGAGGGCGTTTTGGGGCCGAACGGGCTGTGCTTCTCGCCGGATGAAAAGATCCTCTACATCGTGGAATCGCGCGGGGTGCCGAACCGCAAGATCCTTGCCTTTGACGTGGCGCCTGGCGGCGACAAGATTTCCAACAAGCGGGTCTTCGTCGATGCCGGCCCGGGCACGCCTGATGGCATGCGCTGCGACATCGACGGCAACCTCTGGTGCGGCTGGGGCATGGGCGATCCCGAACTCGACGGCGTCGTCGTGTTCGCGCCCGACGGCGTCATGATCGGCCGTATCGCTTTGCCCGAACGCTGCGCCAACCTCTGCTTCGGCGGCTTGAAGCGTAACCGCCTGTTCATGGCCGCCAGTCAGTCGATCTATGCGCTCTATGTGAACACGCAAGGCGCGCTCGGCGGGTAGAAACACCGCGCCGGGACGGAGGGCCCATCCCGGCGCCGCAATCTTGTCGTGAAAGGCTTACGCCGCATTGAAGCCGGCGACGGCCTTCACCTCGAGATATTCTTCCAGGCCGAATTTGCCCCATTCGCGGCCGTTGCCGGACTGCTTGTAGCCGCCGAACGGCGCGGTGCGTTCGTTCGGCACGCCCTGCAGGTTGACGTTGCCGGCTCGGATTTGCCGGCCGACCTTGCGCGCGCGCTCCACAGTGCCCGCGGAGACGTAGCCCGCGAGACCATAAGGCGTGTCGTTGGCGATGCGCACCGCGTCTTCCTCGTCCTTGGCGCCGATGATGGTCAGCACCGGGCCGAAGATTTCCTCGCGGGCGATCGTCATCTCGTTTGTGACGTCGGCGAAGATGGTCGGGCGGACATAGAAGCCCTTGTTGACGCCCTCGGGCAGGCCGGGACCACCGGCAACAAGCGTGGCGCCTTCGTCGATGCCCTTCTTGATCAGCGCCTGGATCTTGTCCCACTGGCCGCGGTTGACGACCGGGCCGATGGTGGTGCCGTCGGCGCGGGGATCGCCGGCCTTGGTCTTGTCGGCGACGCCCTTGGCGATCGCGGCCACTTCCTTCATCTTCGACAGTGGCACGATCATCCGTGACGGCGCGTTGCAGGACTGGCCGGAGTTGTTGAACATGTGCATGACGCCACCGGTCACCGCCTTCGCGAGGTCGGCGTCGTCGAGGATGACGTTCGGCGACTTGCCGCCGAGTTCCTGGCTGACGCGCTTCACGGTCGGTGCGGCACGCTTGGCGACATCGACGCCGGCGCGCGTCGAGCCGGTGAACGAGATCATGTCGATATCCGGATGCTCGCTCATGGCGGCGCCGACTTCGGGGCCGAGGCCGTTGATCAGGTTGAACACGCCCTTCGGCACGCCTGCTTCATCGAGGACCTCGGCGAAGATCAGCGCCGAGGTCGGCGTGAACTCGGACGGCTTCAGGATCATGGTGCAGCCCGCCGCGAGCGCCGGCGCGACCTTGCAGGCGATCTGGTTCAGCGGCCAGTTCCAAGGCGTGATCATGCCGATGACGCCGACCGGCTCGCGCACGATCACGGCAGTGCCCATGGTCTCTTCGAACTCGTACTTCTTGAGCACTTCTAAGGTGTTCATGAGATGGCCGAGGCCGGCGCCGGCCTGCAGCTTCTCCGCCATCGGCAATGGCGCGCCCATCTCGTCGGAGACGGCGGCGCCGATTTCCTTCATCCGGCCCTTGTAGACCTCGACGATCTTGGTCAAGAGCGCGACGCGCTCCTCGCGGCTGGTTTGCGAATAGGTCTCAAAGGCGCGCTTTGCCGCGGCTACCGCCTTGTCGACGTCGGCCTTGGAGCCGAGCGCCACTTCATACATCGCCTCTTCGGTTGCCGGATTGATGACGGGGGTGGACTTCTTGACGACGGGATCGACCCAGGCGCCGTCGATATAGAATTGCAGGCGGTTGACCATCGGAAACCTCTTGTGCGGGGCGTATGGAGAACAGAATGGAAGCGTTCGGCAGGCATCCTTGCACGAAAGCTTGATCAGTTGAACCCGCCATATGCGGTGCGCCGCGATGCGGCGAATACCGGATATAAGATCAGCCTCGCGATGGTGGCAAGACGGCTCGCTGTCGCTCCCTCCCCTCTTCGTCCTCCTGCCTCACACCGCCATTTTGCGGTGCCGCACGGGGGCGCCGACGGTAACCGCTTCGGCGGCGTCGATGATGGCGTTGGCGTCGATGCCGTGGTGACGGTAGAGCTCGCCGATCGAGCCGGTCTGGCCGAAATGCTCCACGCCCAGCGCCTCGACGCGATGTCCGCGCACGCTGCCGAGCCAGCCGAGCGAGGCCGGATGGCCGTCGAGCACGGTGACGAGACCGCAGTCGCGGTGCAGGGCCGAGAGCAGCTTTTCGACATGGCTGAGATGCTGCACGCCGCGCCGGTCGCGGCGCAAATTCCGTGCAGCGGTCCATCCTGCATGGAGCCGGTCGGCGGAGGTGATCGCGAGCAGGCCGACATCGCGATGGCTCTCGCCGATGAAGCCAACCGCCTCTATCGCCTCCGGCGCGACCGCGCCGGTGTAGGCGACCACGATATCGCAGTTCGGCCCCGGCCGCCGCAGCCAATAGGCGCCGTCGGTGATGTCGCGCTGCAGCTCGCCCGTCATGATCCGCTGCGGCTGCTCGATGGTGCGGGTCGATAGCCGCAAGTAAACCGAGCCGCCGCCTGCGCTCTCGCGCTGCATGTGCTGGAAACCGAACGCCATGATGACAGCGAGCTCATCGACGAAGGCCGGCTCGAATGCGGCAAGCCCATCCTGACCGATGCCGATCAGCGGCGTCTTGATCGACTGATGCGCGCCACCTTCGGGCGCCAGCGTCACACCTGATGGCGTCGCCGCCACCATGAAGCGCGCATCCTGATAGCAGGCATAGTTCAACGCATCGAGGCCGCGCTCGATGAAGGGATCGTAGAGCGTGCCAACCGGCAGCAGCCGTTCGCCATTGATCTGGTGCGACAGCCCGAGCGCCGAGAGCAGGATGAACAGGTTCATCTCGGCGATGCCGAGCTCGAAATGCTGCCCCTTCGGCGAATATTCCCAGGTGTAGGCGGATGGGATCTTCTCCTGCCGGAACAGATCGTGGTTCTCGGCCTTCGCGAACAGGCCGCGGCGGTTGACCCAGGCGCCGAGATTGGTCGATACGGTGACGTCGGGCGACACGGTGACGATCCGCGCGGCGAGCTCGCTGTCACCGCGGGCGACCTCGTTCAGCACGAGGCCAAAACCCTGCTGCGTCGACATCTGCGATGTCGGTTTGAAGGCAAGCTGCGACGGCACCTCGATCGCGGGCGCATCCAGCCGGCGCCGTCCCTCGCGGTTGAAGGGCGCCTCAGTGAGGAACGCTTTGAGCTCGGCGGGATCCTGCGACAGGCCCTCGAACTTCTCCCACTCGTGGCCCGGCCGGATGTTCTGGCTGGCGCGCCATTTCTCCATCTGCGCGACCGTCATCAACCCGGCGTGGTTGTCCTTGTGGCCCTGAAACGGCAGCCCGACGCCCTTGATGGTGTAGGCGATGAAGCAGACCGGGCGATCATGGTCGATCGCCTCGAACGCCTCGATCATGCTCGCCATGTCATGGCCGCCGAGATTGGACATCAGCGCCAGCAGCTCCTCGTCGCTGCGGCGGTCGATCAGGGCCGACACCGGCCCCTGGTCCCCGATGTCGTCCTGCAGATGCTTGCGGAACGCGGCGCCGCCCTGGAAACAGAGTGCGGCATACATCTGGTTCGGGCAGTTGTCGATCCAGCGCTTCAATGCTTCCCCGCCCGGCTCGGCGAAGGCCTCGAGCATCAGCTTGCCGTATTTGACGATCACCACGTCCCAGCCGAAATTGCGGAACATGGTTTCGAACTTGGCCCACAATCCTTCGCGCACGACGGCATCGAGCGACTGCCTGTTATAGTCGACCACCCACCAGGTGTTGCGCAGGCCGTGCTTCCAGCCCTCCAGCAGCGCCTCGAAGATATTGCCTTCGTCCATCTCGGCGTCGCCGACCAGCGCGATCATGCGTCCCTCGGGACGGTCCTTCATCCAGCCATGCGATTTGACGTAGTCCTGCACCAGCGAGGCGAACAGCGTCTGCGCCACGCCGAGCCCGACCGAGCCGGTCGAGAAATCGACGTCGTCGGCGTCCTTTGTGCGCGACGGATAGGATTGCGCGCCCCTGTAGCCGCGGAAATTCTCCAGCTTCTCGCGGGTCTGATGCCCGAACAGATACTGGATCGCATGGAACACCGGGCTCGCATGCGGCTTCACCGCGACGCGATCCTGCGGGCGCAGCACCGAGAAATAGAGCGCCGACATGATGTTGGCGAGCGAGGCTGACGAGGCCTGGTGGCCGCCGACCTTCAGCCCATCCGCGTTGAGGCGGATATGGTTGGCGTGATGGATCGTCCAAGACGACAGCCAGAGCACTTTCCGCGCCAAGGCCGACAACAGCTCCAGGCGTTGAGGCTCGATTCCCATGGCCATGCTCCGGGCTCAATTCAATATGCGCCGATTTTAGCGGGGCTGCCATCGGCAAAAATCTCAAATCCTTGCGACATACCGTCCAGGATTGGGATAAATTCCCACATCCTGCTTCCAGACTGTGAGTTCATCCCAATGCCAGCGCTAGACGCCATCGACCGCAAGATCCTCAGCCTGCTGCAGACCGACAGCCGCATGACCATGCAGGAACTGGCCGACAAGGTCGGCCTGTCGGTCTCGCCCTGTCACCGCCGCGTGAAGCTGCTCGAGGAGCGCGGCGTGATCACGCGCTACATCGCGACCGTCGATCAGAAGGCGCTGGGTCTGCATGTCAGCGTCTTCATCTCGATCAAGCTGGCGCGGCAGAAGGAGGAAGACCTCAACCGCTTCGCGCGCGCGATCTCGAAATGGGATGAGGTCCTGGAATGCTATCTGATGACGGGCAACCGCGATTATCTCCTGCGCGTCGTCGCCGCCGATCTCTCCTCCTATGAAGCCTTCCTGAAGAACAAGCTGACGCGGCTGGACGGCATCGCCTCGATCGAGTCGAGCTTTGCATTGAGCCAGGTGAAATACTCGATCGCGCTGCCGGTGTGATTCTGCGCTCCTCCCCCTGAAAGGGCCTGAAAGGGGGAGGTTGGGTGGGGGTCAGCCACGGACACAGGCGCTCGCGGAGAGAGGATCCCCACCCGGTTTGCGCGTGAAACGCGCAAACCGACCTCCCCTTTTCAAGGGGAGGTGAAGCGCAGGCGTGACGATGGAGTTGGTGACAGATGTGAATCTTCGTTCTCGCGGCGCATTGCGTCCGAGGTTTACGTCTCGTTTCACCCTCCTGGAAGATAGAGGGCGCAGGGAAAGCCGGGTGCCGGTTGCACCCGTGGGCCCCGTGCAACAAAAAGCACGGGGGTAGGACCACAGGTCAACCGGAGCAACACCGGCTTTCCCTGCGCAGTGGTTTACGGCTTACTTCGTGCTCTTCCCGGTGACCGGGCTTTCTTGCCACCGTCACTCGCAGATCATCTCTGCAAGACTTAGCGCCAGCGTCGGGGCGCCAGAACCACACGACTTCGCCGTCCGCTGATGCCGCGCTCGTCAGTCGCAACACCCGCGTCCACCGCATCTCACCGCAACGTTCGTGACGATCGCGAGCCGCCCCTCATCCGCCGTGAGACGCGCGGAGTCATAATGCTGATTTGCCCGACGGGTTAAGCGATTTATTTTTCGCGCGAGGGATGGACAGACTTTTGGTGATTTGCCCGTCGGGTCGTTTTGTCGCACTTAAGTCGCGACAATCAACCTTGTCATTCCGGGGCGATGCGAAGCATCGAGCCCGGAATCCATTCCACCACTTGCGCTTGCCGCCCGATGGATTCCGGGCTCGTCCTTCGGACGCCACGGAATGACAGCGGTGGTTTGTAGCGGGAATGGATTCCGGGCTCGCCGCTGCCGCGGCGCCCGGAATGATGGCGGTGGTTGTGGCACGCAAATGGTGGGTTACGCTTCGCTAACCCACCCTACGAACCACGAACGGCGAGGCTCTTCATCAATGCCGCGATTCCAAACGTCCAGGGTTCGCATTCGTCGCTTGGGCGCATGCGGTTGACGAGCTTGCCGAGTTCGGGGGCGGCGATCGTGACGATGTCGTCGCGCTTGTGGGTGAAGCCCTGGCCCGGGGCGTCGCGGTCTTTCACGGGTGCGAACATGGTGCCGAGGAACAGGGCAAAGCCGTCAGGGTATTGATGGACCGGCCCGATGGTCTGCGCCACGAGGTCGGTCGGATCACGGCTGATCTTGCTGATCGACGAATGGCCCTCGAGAACGAAACCATCTTGTCCTTTCACCGTCAGGCCGACATCCATATTACGCACATGGTCGAGCGAGAAACTGCGGTCGAACAGGCGGAGCAACGGGCCGACGGCGCATGAGGCATTGTTGTCCTTCGCCTTGGAGAGCAGCAGCGCCGAGCGTCCCTCGAAGTCGCGCAGGTTGACGTCGTTGCCGAGCGTGGCGCCCACGATGTTGCCACGGCTCGAGACGATGAGC
Organism: Bradyrhizobium cenepequi; assembly: GCF_020329485.1. Lineage (GTDB taxonomy): Bacteria > Pseudomonadota > Alphaproteobacteria > Rhizobiales > Xanthobacteraceae > Bradyrhizobium > Bradyrhizobium cenepequi. The sequence continues at coordinate 37,298 of NZ_JAGKJI010000048.1, read as the reverse complement.
ACGACCTCCGGCTCCGGATTGTTCCAGGTCGATTTCGGATGCAGGCCGGCGTCCATGCCGGTGCCGACCGAGGACAATACCGGCGCCTTGGTGAACACTTCCGCGTCGGGACCGATGCCGACCTCCAGATACTGGCTCCAGGCCTGCTGCTCGATCAGCACCTGCTTCAGCCGCATCGCCTCCTCTGATCCAGGCTTGAGCTTGGACAGGTCGTCGCCGACCAGCCGCACCACCTCTTTGCGAATGGCCTCGGCGGAAGCCGGATTGCCGCGCGCCCGCTCCTCGATCACGCGCTCCAGCATCGAAATGGCGAAGGTGACGCCCGCGGCCTTCAGCACCTGCAAATCGAGCGGCGCGAGCAACCACGGTTTCGTGGGATCGCGGCGGTCCGGCGGCGTGTTGGCCACGATGCTGTCGAGATCGCCGAGCGGCTCGCCTTTGATGCCGTGCAGCGCAGCCGCCGGATCACCCTCCTCGCACAGCGCGCTGACCGTCGGATAGCGCGCGGTCACATCGAACACACCGTCGCCGCGGATCACGACCACGGTCGCACCTTGAAGCTGCGGCAACCAGACGCGCCCGACCAGCGTGCCGCTTGTATCATCATCAGGCAGGACATCGTTTGCGGTCAGCGTGATCATTTGGGCTGTCTCCCATCCGTTTCGTTGTTGACGGAGTTTCTTAGCACGCCTGCAACGCTGGTGTGAGAGCATCGTCATGCCGATGTCACAGAAGCGCGGTCAATTCCGCCGGTCGACACCCGTCTGTGAGCAGCCGAGAGACGCATTTCATGACCACATCCACTCCCATCGACGAAGCTACCTTACGCGAGCGCATCAACCAGGAAATCGCCGACAATCTCGACGAGGAGCTTGAACTCGAGCTTGACGACACGCGGCTGGACGATCTCGACGACGCCGCGCGCGGCGGCATGCCGGCGCTCGATCGCAGGCTCTATTTCCGGGAACTGCTGCGGCTGCAGGGCGAGCTCGTGAAGCTGCAGGACTGGGTGCAGCACGAGAAGAAGAAGGTCGTGATCCTGTTCGAGGGCCGCGACTCCGCCGGCAAGGGCGGCGTGATCAAGCGCATCACCCAGCGCCTCAACCCGCGCGTCTGCCGCGTCGCGGCGCTGCCGGCGCCGAGCGAGCGCGAGCGGACGCAGTGGTACTTCCAGCGCTATGTCGCGCACCTGCCTGCCGGCGGCGAGATCGTGCTATTCGACCGCAGCTGGTACAACCGCGCCGGCGTCGAACGCGTCATGGGTTTTTGCACCGAGGAGCAATACCAGGAGTTCTTCAAGTCGGTACCGGAATTCGAGCGAATGCTGATCCGCTCCGGCACCATCCTGATCAAGTACTGGTTCTCGATCACCGATGACGAGCAGCAGTTCCGCTTCATGATGCGGATCCAGGATCCGCTGAAGCAGTGGAAGCTGAGCCCGATGGACGTCGAGGCGCGGTCGCGGTGGGAGCAGTACACCAAGGCCAAGGAGACGATGCTGGAGCACACCCACCTGCCGGACTCGCCCTGGTGGATCGTGGACGCCGTGGACAAGAAGCGCGCCCGGCTGAACTGCATCTCGCATCTGCTCAGCCAGATTCCGTATCAGGCTGTGCAGCACATCCCGGTCGCGTTGCCGCCGCGCGTCCGCAATCCCGACTATCATCGCGGACCAGTTCCGCCGGAGATGTACGTTCCAGCAGTGTTTTGACGGCGCCACCTTGTAGGGTCGGCAAAGCCAACGGGTCGCGCGAACGCGCGCCCGATGACAGGCTCCGCGCGCCCACCACCACGGGCGGAATGTCGGACGGTGGGCACGCTTCCGCCTTCGCTCGTTGAGCTACGGCGGACAAGTCGCTTTGCCCGCCCTGCGATTCCTCGCAATCACCGGAATGCAAGCGGCTCACGCGTTCGGCGAGGGCTCGCCGGGTACGGTCAATAGTTGCGAGTGACGGACGCGCTCGCGATGGGCGGTGTAAAGGCCGGAGGCAACGATGAACGCGGCACCCGTGATGGTCCAGGCGTCGGGCACTTCGCCGAACACGAGGTAGCCCAGGATGCTGACCCACAGCAATTGCGTGTAGGAGAACGGCGCCAGCACCGAAGCATCGGCGTAGCGGAAGGCCAGCACCACGATCCACTGGCCAGCAGTCGAGGCCACGCCGACCACGACGCCAAACAGGATATCCTGCCAGGTCGGCGTGACCCAGGCGAACGGCACCATCAGGCTCAGGATGGCAAAGCCGACGATGGCGGAATAGGTCATGGTGGTGATGGCGGCATCGCGGCCGCTGATCATGCGCGTCATGACGAGGGTCGAAGCCCAGCAAAAAGCCGACAGCAGCGGGAAGAAGGCGGCGGTATGGAACGCGCTGGTACCCGGCCGCAGGATGATGAGGACACCGAAAAGGCCGACGCCGGTTGCGATCCAGCGGCGCAGCCCGACCTTCTCGTCCAAGAAAATGATCGACAGCGCCGTGACGAACAGGGGCGACACGAAGCTGGTGGAGGCTGCTTCCGCGATCGGCAGGAACCGCAGGCCGGAGATGAAGAACAGCGAGGAACCCAAGAGCGCGGCGCCGCGGACGCATTGCAGTCCAACGCTGCCGGTCCGTAGCGCATAGAGCGGCGAGCCCGGCAGCATCGCCGGCGACATGATCAGCGTGAACACCAGGAAACGGATCCAGGCGATCTCGATCGAGGGCAGCGTCGCCGACAGATATTTCGAGGTGACGTCAGAGGTGCCCAGGAAAACCGTCGAGAGCAGGATCAGGGCGATGCCCCTCAACGGCCGGTCGGCGCGCGCGGGCACCTTGCCGGAGGAAGATTTCTTTGCAGGCAATGGCAATAAGGCGCTGTCCAGCCTGGCGGCTGCGGCGGGGGGCGGAGTCACGGCAATCTCGAAGGCAAAATCCAGGGAATCTGGCAACGTCCTAGAAGAACTTCAATTGGAGCGCAACCACAAGGGCTGAAAAACAGGGGTCCGATATGCGCGAACGTGTGCGGCAGCACACCATAGGGATTGCAACACTTTGTTTAAGAATCGTGACGCGCGGCTTTATTTTTGAGCGTGACCCGCTTCGGAAAACCGGTGCCCACTTTGCGCTAGCGCTGGCCTTCGAGTCCGGGACCAATGCTCTAAAGCGCGATGAGATGAGGATGAATCATCATCGCGCTTTAGGTTGTTGTTTGAGCATGATCTTTTCGGAAAACCGCTTCACACTTTTCCGGATCATGCTCTAGAGCATCGGCAGCGAGCGCGGCTTGTTACCACGCGGAAAAGCCTTGTCCAACGCTTCGATCTCGCTGGCGCTTAACACGAGGTCACCGGCCGCGGCGTTCTCGGCGGCGTGTTCCGCGCTTGATGCTTTGGGGATCGCCAACACGGAAGCCGCGCGGACGAGGAAAGCCAGCGCGACCTGGCGTGGCGTGGCGTTGTGCGCCTCGGCGACCGTCTGCAGCACCGCGCCGCCCTTACTCCGCGGCGACGGGAAATCATTGTGGCCGAACGGTGAGTAGGCGACGACGGCGACGCCGTGCTTCTCACACCAGGGGATCACGGCGTGCTCGATCGCACGCTCCTGCAGGTGATAGAGCACCTGATTGCAGGCGATCCTGCCCTCGTCAGAAACTTCCAGGATCTCGTCGAGATCGGCGGCGTCGAAATTGCTGACGCCCCAGGACCGTATTTTTCCGGAGGCGACCAGTTCCTCGAACGCCGCGACGGTGTCCTCCAGCGGATAGGATCCGCGCCAGTGCAAGAGATAGCAGTCGAGCCGATCGGTCTTCAGCCGCTTCAGCGAGCGCTCGCAGGCGATGATGGTGGTGCGGCGTGAGGCGTTGCTGGGCAGCACCTTGGAGACCAGGAACAGGTCCTCGCGCTGGCCCTCGATCGCATCCGCGATTACGAGTTCCGCATCGCCATACATCTCCGCAGTGTCGATGTGGGTCATGCCGCGCTCGATGCCACGGCGCAGCGCCGCGACCGCCGCCTTGCGGTCGCCGTGGTCGAGATACCAGGTGCCCTGCCCGATCACGGAGACGTTGGGGCCATGGTGGCCGAATTTCTTGGTGCGCATGATCGCCACGTCGAAGGAACTGCGGGAGGCGAACCTTAGACGATGGGTGAGGCGATGTCGCGGCAAGACAGATGTCGTCCCTTGCGAAAGCAGGGACCCATAACCACAGGAAGATGTGGTGGCGCGAGCACGCGGTTGCGGCGGAGCACACCACACAGCCCTGTGGTTATGGGTCCCGGCTCAAGGCCGGGACGACAGCGTGTTTTGTGCCGCGCGCTCGCGCGTTAATGGCTGATCATCCAGGGGCGCGCGGTGGGAAAACCCTTGGCGCCGGTCTTGCTCTTCGTCATCAATCTCGCCGGCTTCTTGCCAGAGCAGCAGCCGCAGCCCGGGCTGTGCGCGGCCTTGTACTGGTCGAGCGTCTTCGGCGCATGCGCGCTGCGCTCGTTGACGGCGTGGGCCTTGCGATTGTTGGAAGGCATGCAGAAGAAGCTCGGCGCGGTCAGGATCACGCGCGGCGATTCCGCTTCGCATTGCGGGCAGTCTCGCGGCAGGTCGCATTCCGACATCGGCCGCATGTCCGTGAACGGGCCGCATTCGTCGCAGAGATATTCGTAGACGGGCATTTTTCTCCTCCTCGCGCGAGCAGGGTTCAAAAACTCGCGGCGGATGCGGGCGGCAGATACGCGCCGTCCCGCATCTCGTCGCGCAGACAGCTACTTGTCCGGCGAGATCGGCATCTGGATGTCGCCTGTGATGTGCTTGATCGGACCGGCCGACGACGGCATCACGTCGAAGTCAAAAATCTCCGTCGGCAGCCACAGCGTGGCGCAGGCGTTCGGCACGTCGACGACGCCGGAGATGTGGCCCTGGCACGGTGCGGTGCCCAGAATCGAATAGGCCTGCGCGCCGGAGTAGCCGAACTTCTTCAGGTATTCGATCGCGTTCAGGCAGGCCTGGCGATAGGCGATGTGGACGTCGAGGTAATATTGCTTGCCGGCCTCATCGACCGAGATGCCTTCGAAGATCAGGAAATCCCTGTAGTTTGGCGTGATCGGCGACGGCTTGAAGATCGGATTCTTGATGCCGTATTTTGCCACCCCGTCCTTGATGATATCGACCTTGAGGTGCAGCCAGCCGGCCATCTCGATCGCGCCGCAGAAGGTGATCTCGCCGTCGCCCTGGCTGAAGTGCAGATCGCCCATCGAGAGGCCGCCGCCGGGTACATAGACCGGGAAATAGATCTTCGAGCCGCGCGAGAGGTCCTTGATGTCGCAATTGCCGCCATGCTCGCGCGGCGGCACGGTGCGCGCGCCCTCCGCGCCGATCTTGGCTTTCACGTCGCCCTTGGCGCGGCCGCCATGCGCGGTCGGACCAAACGGCGGGTTGGCAAGTCCGGGCACGCGGGTCGGGTTGGTCGCGATCAATTCGGCCTCGCGCGCGTTCCAGGTCGCAAGCATCTTCGGGTCCGGCAGGCAGCCGATCAGGCCGGGATGGATCAGTCCGGCGAAGTTGACACCGGGCACATGGCGCGAGGAGGTGTAGAGACCCTTGATGTCCCAGATCGATTTCTGCGCCAGCGGGAAATGATCGGTAAGGAAGCCGCCGCCATTCTGCTTGGAGAAGAAGCCGTTGAAGCCCCACAGGCTCTCCTTCAGTGGGCCGACGTCGAGCAGGTCGACGACCAGGAGGTCGCCGGGTTCAGCACCCTTGACGCCGATCGGGCCGGACAGGAAGTGCACGATCGACAGGTCGATGTCGCGCACGTCATCAGCGGAATCGTTGTTCTTGATGAAGCCGCCTGTCCAGTCATAGGTCTCGATGATGAAATCGTCGCCGGGATTGACCCACGCCACGATCGGGATGTCCGGGTGCCAGCGGTTATGCACCATGTCGTTGTCATACGCCGATTTGGTGAGATCGACCTTGATGAGTGTCTCTGGCATCAGAAGCTCCCCTTGTTACCAGCCTTGGTTGGTTAGAGATTAGACGGACAAATATTTCGAGATCTGCGTGGCATCGACGGTGTCGCGCGGATCGTCGCGGACGATCTCACCGTTCTCGATCACCAGCACGCGGTCGGCGATGTCGAGGGCAAAGCTCAGCACCTGCTCGGAGACCACGATCGAGAGGCCGCGCTCGTCGCGGATGCGCTTCAGCGTACGCGCCATCTCCTTGATGATCGACGGTTGGATGCCTTCGGTCGGCTCGTCCAGCAGCAGCACTTTCGGCTTGGTCGCGAGCGCGCGCGCGATCGCGAGCTGCTGCTGCTGGCCGCCGGACAGGTTGCCGCCGCGGCGGTTCTTCATCTCGAGCAGCACCGGAAAGAGTTCGTAGATGGCGCCGGGCACTTCGGACTCGCCATGCACGACGAGGCCGGTCTCGATGTTCTCCTTCACCGTCATGGTGGAGAAGATCATGCGGCCCTGCGGGACATAGGCGAGGCCTTTGGCCACGCGCTCATAGCTTTCGAGCTTGTTGAGCTCAGCGCCGTCCATGGTCACCGAGCCGCTCTTGGTCGGCAGGATGCCCATCAGCGACTTCATCAGCGTCGTCTTGCCCATGCCGTTGCGGCCCATGATCGCCACGATCTCGTTAGCCGCGACCGACACATTGAGTCCGTGCAACACCTCACTCTGGCCATAGGCGACATGAAGATCGGAGATTGCGAGCATGAGCGCCACCTATAGCCGGATGCTTTTCTTCACCTCTCCCATAGGGAGAGGTCGGCGCGTAGCGCCGGGTGAGGGGATCAGGTCCCACGAGAGAGCAAGCCCCCTCACCCGGATCGCATCTGGCGATGCGATCCGACCTCTCCCCGATGGGGAGAGGTGGACGGAGTGCGTGGCGGCGGGACTACACATCACCATGCTCAGTGCCCGAGATAGACTTCAATGACCTTCGGGTCGTTCTTGACGTGCTCCATCGTGCCCTCCGAAAGAATCTGCCCCTGATGCAGCACGGTGACCTTGTGAGCGATGTCCTCGACGAATTTCATGTCGTGCTCGATCACGAGCACCGAGCGGCCCTTGATGATGCGGTTGAGCAATTCCGCGGTCTTGGCGCGCTCTGACACGCTCATGCCGGCGACGGGCTCATCCAGCATCAGGAGGTCGGGGTCCTGGATCAGCAGCATGCCGATCTCGAGCCATTGCTTCTGGCCGTGGCTCAATTGGTCCGCATAGGTATCGAGACGGTCCTTGAGGAAGATCATCTCGGCGACTTCCTCGACGCGCTGCTTCACGGCGGCGTCGCGCTGGAAGGTGAGCGATCCGAACACGGTGCGGCCGCGCGGAAACGAGATCTCGAGATTCTCGAACACGGTGAGATCCTCGAACACGGACGGCGTCTGGAATTTGCGGCCGACGCCGGCCTGCACGATCTCGTTCTCGCGCAACCTCGTCAGCTCCTGACCGCGAAACTGGATCGAGCCTGAGGTGGTCTTGGTCTTGCCGCAGATCAGGTCGAGCACGGTGGTCTTGCCGGCGCCGTTGGGGCCGATGATGACGCGGATCTCGTTGTCCTCGACATAGAAGGAGAGATCGTTGACCGCCTTGAAGCCATCGAAGGAAACGGTAAGGCCGGAGACCGCGAGCAGGAAATCCTTGGGTTGATGACCGATGAGCATGACCCTCTCCCTACTCCGCCGGTGCGCCATCGGCGACGGAGAAGCCGTTGCCGGGTTTCGATTTCCGCGCAGCCAGCAGGCGGTCGATGCGCGGCTGCACATGATCCTGCCAGATGCCGGAGAGTCCGTTCGGGAATGCCAGCACGACCGCGATGAAGAGCGCCCCTAAGCCAAACAGCCAGAGCTGCGGGAAGGATTCCGAGAGGCTGGTCTTGGCAAAGTTGACCAGCAGCGAACCCCAGACCGCGCCGAAGATCGACATCCGGCCCCCAACCGCGGTGTAGATCACCATCTCGATCGAAGGCACGATGCCGACGAAAGACGGCGACATGAAACCGACCTCGAGCGTAAACATGGCGCCGCCGATCGCCGCGAAGATCGCTGCGGCGCAGAAGGCGAAGATCTTGAAATTGGCGACGCTGTAGCCGGAGAAGCGGACGCGGTCCTCCTGCTCGCGCATCGCCACCAGGATGCGGCCGAGCTTCGTCAGCCGTATGAACTGCGCGGCGACAATGCAGGCGAACAGCAGCACGACCTCGACGAAATAGAGGATGAACTTGGCGTGGTCGGTGCGGATGTCCCAACCGTGCAGCGTGCGCAAATCGGTGATCCCGTTGATGCCGCCGGTGTAGCCCTGCTGGCCCACGATCAGGATGGTCATGATCGCGGCGATCGCTTGCGTGATGATCGCGAAATAGACGCCGCCGACACGCCGCTTGAACATCGCCGCGCCGATAATGAAAGCGAAGATGCCCGGCACCAGAATGATGGCGATCAGCGTGATCGGGAAACTATGGAACGGCTTCCAGAAGAAGGGGAGCTGCGTGAGCTGGTTCCAGTCCATGAAATCGGGAATGCCCGGCGTCGATTGGATCTTGGTATTCTCGACGCTGGAGGCTTCCAGCTTCAGATACATCGCCATGCAGTAGCCGCCGAGGCCGAAGAATACGCCCTGCCCCAGGCTCAAAATGCCGCCATAGCCCCAGCACAGCACAAGGCCAATTCCGACAAAGGCGTAGGTGAGATATTTAGCGACCAGGTTGAGACGGAAGATATCCAGCGACAGCGGCAGGATGACGAAGAGGAGTAGCGCGAGCGCGAGGAATCCGATCAGCTCGGAGCGATTGAAAAAGCGCGAGTTGATGATCATGACCAGAGCCTGCTTGTTGTTATTTGCGGACCTTGAGTGCAAACAGTCCTTGCGGCCGCATCATCAGGATCGCGACGATTGCAAGCAGCGTCAGCACTTTCGCCATCGAGCCCGACAGGAAGAACTCCATGGTCGACTGCGCCTGCGAGATCGTGAAGGCGGAGGCGATGGTGCCGACGAGCGAGGCCGCGCCGCCGAACACGACGACCAGGAAGGTGTCGACGATGTAGAGCTGGCCGGCGGTCGGCCCCGTCGAGCCGATCATGGTGAAGGCGCTTCCCGCGACGCCGGCGATGCCGCAGCCGAGACCGAAGGTGTAGCGGTCGACCTTCTCGGTGTTGATGCCGACGGCGCCGGCCATCACGCGGTTCTGCACGACGGCCCGAACCTGCTTGCCCCAGCGCGAGAAGACCAAGATGTAGGCGACCGCGAGCGTGATCAACACGGTCAAGCCCATCACGAAGATGCCGTTGATCGGCACTTCGATGGTGTCGGTCACCTGCTTGGAGCCCATCATCCATTCCGGCAATTCGACGCCGACTTCGCGCGCGCCGAACACCGAGCGATAGGCCTGCTGCAGGATCAGGCTCAGCCCCCAGGTCGCGAGCAGCGTGTCCAGCGGGCGTTTGTAGAGATGGCGTATCAGCGCCCATTCGACGAGCATGCCGAGCGCGCCTGATGCGATGAACGCGAGCGACATCGCGATGAAGAAATAGCCGGGAAACAGCGAGGGCAGATATTGCTGGAAGGCGCTCGACGTCATCCAGGTGACATAGGCGCCGAGGATCATGAACTCGCCATGGGCCATGTTGATGACGCCCATCTGGCCGAAGATGATGGCGAGCCCGAGCGCCATCAGCACGTAGACCGAGAACAGGATCAGCCCGGCAAAGCCTTGCATCGCGAAGATGGCGCCGAGATCGCTGAGCGAATAGTCACCGAACATGATCCGTCCTCTGCATGGGTCAGGTCTGTGCGCGTGGCGCACGCGTGGGCCGACTAGCCCACGCTGCTGTCAATTGGGAGAAGCGGCCTCAGCCGAGGCGCGTTCTCACTGGTAGCCCTTCGGGAACGGATCGGGCTCGACGAGATCGGCGGTCTCGTAGATCAATTCGTACTGGCCATCCGTCTTGGCGCGGCCGACGCGCGTCTTCGACCAGAGGTGATGGTTCTCGTGGACGCGGACATAACCTTCCGGCGCGCCCTTGAACTCGACGCCGGGTGAAGCCGCCGCCACCTTGTCGATGTCGAAGCTGCCGGCCTTCTCCACCGTCAACTTCCACAGCCACGGGCCGAGATAGGCGGCCTGCGTCACGTCACCGATCACGGTCTTCTCGCCCCACATCTTCTTGAACGCGGTGACGAAGGCCTTGTTGTTGGGATTGTCGAGCGACTGGAAGTATTTCATGCAGGCATAGGCGCCCGCGATGTTTTCGCCGCCGATGCCGTCGATCTCGTCTTCGGTGACCGAGATCGTGAGCAGCGTCTGCTTGGAGAGGTCGATGCCGGCTGCCTTGAGCTGCTTGTAGAAGGCGACGTTGGAGCCGCCGACGATGATGGCGTAGATCACGTCGGGCTTCGTCAATTTGATCTTGTTGATGACCGAGTTGAACTGGGTGTGGCCGAGCGGGAAGTACTCCTCGCCGACGACCTTGGCGCCCTGCAAATGGCCCTCGATGTGCTTGCGCGCGATCTTGTTCGAGGTGCGCGGCCAGATGTAGTCGGAGCCGAGCAGATAGAAGGTCTTGGCGCCCTTGGTCTTGTTGACCCAGTCGAGGCCGGCGATGATCTGCTGGGTGGCTTCCTGGCCGGTATAGATCACGTTCTTGGACTGCTCGAGGCCTTCATAGAAGGTCGGGTAGTAGAGCATGCCGTTGTATTGCTCGAACACTGGCAACACCGCCTTGCGCGAGGCAGAGGTCCAGCAGCCCATGACGGCGGCACATTTGTCATTGACGAGGAGCTTCTTGGCTTTCTCAGCAAAGGTCGGCCAGTCGCTGGCGCCGTCCTCCTGAATGAACTTGATCTTGCGGCCGAGCACGCCGCCGGCGGCATTGATCTGCTCGATTGCCAGTTTTTCCGCTTCCACCGAACCGGTCTCCGAGATCGCCATGGTGCCGGTGACGGAGTGCAGGATGCCGACGGTCACTTCGCTGTCGGTGACGGCGAGGCCGGTGGTGTTGACCGCGGAAGTTGCCGGCGCCTCCGCGAACGCAGTGCGTGGCAGCATCGAGATGGCCGGCAGCGCCGCCATTCCCATCAGCAGCTTGCGCCGAAACGGCGACCGCAGGCCCGGTTTCTTTTCGTCTGACATGAGCACCCCACTGGTTCGAGAACGCCTATTGGTCAGGCGAGGATTGCCCAGTTTTGTGCAGCGCACTGATACGCAAGATTGCGTATACTGCACCGCAAAATAGCGACGTAGATTTTGGTACGGGATTTGCGAGCGGGACTATCGGGAGACCGAGGTCGGCTCAGGAGGTGGGGAATTGGCAGGGCGGCAGCGGATAGACCGCGTCAGGCGTCAGTATAATCAGTGGGTCGCCAACCAGACGCTGGAAGATTACGCGCTGCGCTTCACAGCCAAGAGCGCGCGCCGCTGGTCCGCCGCCCGCGTCGCCAATACTGCGTTAGGTGCGATCTCGTTCCTGGCGCTGGAAGCGATCGGCGGCACGATCACGCTGAACTATGGTGCGATGAACGCGACCGCCGCCATCCTCGTGGTCAGCGCCATCATCTTCTGCTGCGGACTGCCGATCGCCTACCATGCCGCCAAGTTCGGCATCGACATCGATCTCCTGACCCGCGGTGCCGGCTTCGGTTATATCGGCTCGACCATCACCTCGCTGATCTACGCCTCCTTCACCTTCATCTTCTTTGCGATCGAGGCGGTGATCCTGGCGACCGCGTTAGAGATGTGCTTCGGCATCCCGCGGCCGATCGGCTATCTCATCAGCGCCGTCGTGATCATCCCGCTGGTGGTCTACGGCATCACCCTGATCAGCCGCTTCCAGCTATGGACGCAGCCGCTCTGGATCGTGCTGCACATCCTGCCCTTTGCCGCGATCGCCTATGCCCATCCGCGTTCCTTCATCGAGTGGCGCCACTTCGCCGGCGAGCATGGCGACCCTTCCGGCCAGATTGACCTGCTGCTGTTCGGCACCGCGGCGTCCGTGGTGTTCTCGCTGGTGGCGCAGATCGGCGAGCAGGTCGACTTCCTTCGCTTCCTGCCGCGCGACCGGCGCACCTCGCGGCGGGCCTGGTGGATCGCGCTCCTCAGCGCGGGGCCCGGCTGGATCGTTCTGGGCGCGCTGAAGCTGCTGGCCGGGTCGTTCCTCGCGTTCTTCGCGCTGAGCCACGGCGTCTCCACCGAGCACGCCGCCGAGCCCGCGAACATGTATCTGGAAGCCTATCAATACGTGCTGTCGCAGCCGGATCTGGCACTGGCGCTGACGGGCACCTTCGTGATCCTGTCGCAGGTGAAGATCAACGTCACCAACGCCTATGCCGGCTCTATCGCCTGGTCGAACTTCTTCTCCCGCCTCACCCACAGCCATCCCGGCCGCGTTGTCTGGCTGGTCTTCAACGTCATCGTCGCGCTGCTCTTGATGGAGATCGGCGTCTACAAGGCGCTGGAGCAGACGCTCGCGCTCTATTCCAATGTCGCGATCGCCTGGGTCGGGGCGCTGGTCGCCGATCTCGTCATCAACAAGCCGCTGGGCTTGCGGCCGCAGCACATCGAGTTCAAGCGCGCGCATCTCTGCGACATCAACCCGGTCGGCGTCGGCGCGATGCTGATCGCGACCATCGTCTCGATCAGCGCCTTCTACGGCGTGTTCGGACCGACCGCGAAGGCGCTCTCTGCCTTCGTCGCGCTGGCGGTCGCTTTCGTCGTCGCGCCCCTGATCGCCTGGGCCACCAACGGCAAATACTACATCGCGCGCAAGCCGAAGCGGAGCTGGCAGAACCTCGAGCAGATCCAGTGTTGCATCTGCGAGCATTCGTTCGAGCCAGAGGACATGGCCGCCTGCCCCGCTTATGCCGGACCGATCTGCTCCTTGTGCTGCTCGCTGGACGCGCGCTGCCACGACCTCTGCAAGCCGCATGCGCGGATCCAGGCGCAGGTGTCCGAGACGCTGGGCAAATTGCTGCCGCAGCCGATCTATGCCCGCATCAATTCGCAGCTTGGACACTATCTCGGCGTGTTCGCGGTCTCCGCAGGGCTGGTCGGGCTGGTGCTCGGCCTTATCTATCTGCAGACCTCCGCGACCGTGCAGGCCGGCGATCTATTGTCGGACGTGCTGTGGAAAGTATTTTTTGCGCTGACGATCATTATCGGCGTCGTCGCCTGGCTGTTCGTGCTGGCACAGCAGAGCCGGCGCGCGGCGGAGGAAGAGACGCGGCGGCAGACCGCGCTGCTGATCCAGGAAATCGACGCCCACAAGCGCACCGACGCCGAACTGCAGCGCGCCAAGGAAGTCGCCGAATCCGCCAACCTCGCCAAGAGCCGCTATATCGTCGGCCTCAGCCACGAGCTGCGCTCGCCGCTGAACGCGATCTCCGGCTATGCGCAACTGCTGGAGCAGGACACTACCTTGCAGACACGGCCGCGCGAGCAAGTGCGTGTGGTCCGCCGCAGCGCAGATCATCTGTCCGGACTGATCGACGGTATCCTCGATATCTCCAAGATCGAGGCCGGACGGCTGTATCTGTCGCGCGACGAGGTGCGGCTGAATGATTTCCTCGACCAGCTCGTCGGGATGTTCCGCCTGCAGGCGGCCGCCAAGGGCATCGATTTCGTGTTCAAGCGGCCCGCCGTGCTGCCGGTCGTGGTCTATGCCGACGAGAAGCGGCTGCGGCAGATCTTGATCAACCTGCTATCGAACGCGATCAAGTTCACCCAATCCGGCCATGTGCAATTCGTAGTGCACTACCGCAGCCCGGTCGCCGAATTCGAGGTGATCGACACTGGCCCCGGCATCCAGCCCGATGATCTCGAGCGCATCTTCGCGCCGTTCGAGCGCGGCGCACTCGGCGCCGCCCAGCCGCACACCGGCACCGGGCTCGGACTGACCATCAGCCGGTTGCTCGCGGGCGTGATGGGCGGCGACATCAAGGTGACCAGCACGGTCGGCGTCGGCAGCACGTTCCGCGTCAAGATATTGCTGTCGGAGGTCACCAACCCACGCCGCAGCGCGCCGACCGACGCGCCGGTCTATGGCTATCACGGGCCGCGCAAGACCGTCCTGATCACCGACGATGATCCGACGCACCGCGACCTCTTGCGCGAAGTGCTGGCGCCGCTCGGCTTCATCCTGCTCAGCGCGCCCGATGGTCCTGGCTGTTTGGCGCTGGCGCAGCATTGCCGGCCGGACCTGTTCCTGCTCGACATCTCCATGCCCGGCATGGACGGCTGGACCGTGGCGGAGGCGCTGCGCTCGACCGGCCATCACCAGGCCCGCATCCTGATGATCTCGGCGAGCGCGCTGGAGGCGCATGGCGCGCCGCTCGCGCAGCCGTTCCATGACGGCTACCTGATGAAACCGATCGACATCCCGCGCCTGCTCGAAACCATCCGGCTGCTTCTCAAGCTCGAGTGGCAGCACGAGGCCGATGAGATACCCCTGCCGCCGTGGCGACCGGAGAGCGGCTCGCGGCCGCCGGTGAAATATATCGAGGAACTGATCGGCCTCGGGCAACTCGGCTATATCCGGGCGATCCAGCTCAAGCTCGACGAGATCGGAACTGAATATCCCGAGCATGCCGATTTCGTCGCGCAGATGCGCTCATTGGTCGATCGCTTCGACCTCGATCAGTACATGGCGACCCTGAAGGCGCTGCACAGCTATGACCACTGAAAGCAGGAAGCGCGACGTCGCGCTCGTCGTCGACGACTCGCCGGAGACGCTGCGGCTCTTGACCGACGCGCTCGACGGCGCCGGCATGACCGTGATGGTCGCGCTCGACGGCGCGTCCGCGATGCGGATCGTGGACCAGATCACGCCCGATATCGTGCTGCTCGACGCGGTGATGCCGGGCATGGACGGCTTCGAGACATGCCGCCGGCTGAAGCGCGATGCCGGGCTCGACCATGTGCCGATCATCTTCATGACGGGATTGGCCGAGACCGAGCACATCGTGCGCGGGCTTGAAGCCGGCGGCGTCGACTATGTGACAAAACCGATCGTGGTGCAGGAGATGCTGGCGCGCATCCGCGTGCATCTGGCCAATGCGCGGATGACGCAGAGCGCGCGCGCCGCGCTCGACGTCTCCGGCCGCTATCTGCTCGCGGTCAACGACCGCGGCAAGATCCTGTGGGCGACGCCGCAGGCGCAGAAGCTGCTGTCGGACACGCTGGCGGAAGACGGCGATGACGACGTCGTGCTGCCCGCCCCGATTCCGCAATGGCTCGAGCACGTGCAGAGGGGCAAGACGACCACGAAGACCACGACCATGGCGTCGTTCCCCGGCAACGAGCAATTGCGGCTGCAATTTATGGGCAAGCTTGGCGCCAACGAGTTCCTGCTGCGGCTGGCGAAAGACACCAGCGGAGACATGCCGGCGGAATTCTCCAGCGAGCTCGGCCTCACCACACGCGAGGGCGAGGTGTTGTCCTGGCTCTCCAAGGGCAAGACCAACCGCGACATCGCGCAGATCTTAGGGCTAAGCCCTCGCACGGTCGACAAGCACCTGGAGCAGATCTACTCCAAGCTCGGGGTGGAGAACCGCACCGCGGCCGCGGCGATCGCGGTGAATGCGAAGAACAGGAAGTCGTGAGGCGGGCGTCCCGCATGGCGAGTTCCGCGGCCTCATGGTTCGAGACGTGCTGCGCGCTCCTCACCATGAGGGTCTAACATCATTGCCCCTTGTCAGACCTCATCCTGAGGAGCCGCTCCGCGGCGTCTCGAAGGATGCAGCCCGGCTGCGTCAACGATCCAGCACGCTGATATCGGCCACCAGCACCGTGCCTGTCGCGGATTCCGTGATGTAAAGCCGGTCGCGGTTCTCGCCACCGATCGCGACATTGGTGACGGCACTGCCGGCGCAGGACTTGATGCGCGCGATCAGCTCGCCTGATGGTGCGAACACGAAGACGTGACCGAGCGAGACATGGGCGACGAACAGCCGGCCGGCTTTGTCCATCGTGATGCCATCAGGACCGCCGGGGCCGAACATCGAGCAGAAGCGCCCGACCTTCGACACACTGCCGTCCTTCATGAACGGCGCGCGCCACACCGCGTTGTCGCGGGTCATCGCGACGAACAGCACCGCCTCGTGCGGATCGAGCACCAGCCCGTTCGGGCTGACTCCGGTGTGGATCAAACAGTCGAGCTGGCCGCTCGCGCGCAGGCGATAGACCCGGCCGCTCGGATCATGCAGGCCGGTCTGGCCCTGGTCCGTGAAATAGATATCGCCGTTGGAGGCGATGTGCAGATCATTGCAGCCGCGGAACGACTCCGAATTGCGCGAGGTCAGCACCTGATACATCCGCCCTGCCCGCGCATCAAACTCCATGATGCCGTGCCTGTAGTCAGCGACGAAAATGCGCCCCCTGGAATCGATCTTCAGCCCGTTCGGCCATCCCTGATATTCGACGGCCAGCGACCATTTCCTGTCAGGCGAAATCCTGAAGATGCGGCCAAAGGGAATATCGACGATGTAGAGATTGCCATCGGCATCGAACGACGGGCCTTCGATGAAGCAATCGGTTGGCTGACCCGGGCGATTGGCATCGGCCCATTCGGTCGACTGCTTGCGCCGGAATTCGTCCGGCATGGCGGAGAAGATCGTGGTCTCGATCAGTTTCGGCGGCGTTTCCAGGTACAACATGTCTTGGTTCACCCGTTAGCGGAATGGGCGGCACCATAGAGGACATGCGCGGCAGTGTCTCCCCTCGCGAGTGCATCGCACTCAGACCTCATCCTGAGGAGCGCGCATCGCGCGCGTCTCGAAGGATGGGCCGCGGGCGAGATCGGGGCCTCATGGTTCGAGACGCGCTGCGCGCTCCGCACCATGAGGGATTGGCTGCTCAGTTCGTTGCAGTCAGGCGACCTGGCTCGTCACCAGAAGCAACAACGCTCTGCGCAATCAGCCGCTTCAGTTCGGGGATGCACGAACCGCAATTGGTGCCGGCCTTGAGCTTGGTGCCGATCTCTGCCGGAGAAGTCGCGCCGGCGGCGATCGCATCGCAGATCGTGGCTCGGCCGACGCCAAAGCAGGCGCAGACGATCGGGCCGGCATTGGAGAGTCCGTCCGCCGACTTGCCCGACAGCAGCATGCGGCGCTGCTCGTCGTTGAGCGCATCGGTGGCAAACAGGCTTTTCACCACGTTCCAGTCGCCGGCATCCGAGGCGGGACCGATGAACAGACACGTCTCGATACGACCAGTGCTGAAAGAGGCGCCGCGGTAAATGCCGCCGCCGAAATCCTTGTATTCGGCGAGGTCGCCTTCGGTGTGCATTCGAAGCCAGAGCTGCCAGCCCAGAAGGTCGCCATTGTCGGCGAACAGGTAGCCGTGGCCGCCATTGACCGCGACGCGCGCGACCCAGGCATGAACAGGCAATTGCAGCGGCTGACGCGACAGCGCGAAGCCGCGGAACACATATTCGTAAGGAGCGATCGAGGCCGGCGTCGCCTTGTTCTCGGGCTGGCCGGAGAACGGATCGGTGAAGGGTGCGACCAGCGAGCCGACGCGGGCGCCGGTCGCGGTGGCCTCGCTCCAGTGGATCGGCGCAAACAGCATGCCGCGCTGCTGGCGCTCGCTGACGACGACGCGGAGCGTGCATTGCCCGTAGTCGGTGGTGACGCGGGCAAAGCTGCCGTCGGTGACGCCGTAGCGCAGCGCATCATCAGGGTGAACCTCCACGAACGGCTCGGGTAGATGCTGGCCGAGCCTCGGGCTCGCGCCGGTGCGTGTCATCGTGTGCCATTGGTCGCGGATGCGGCCCGTATTGAGCCGCAAGGGCCGCGCCGGTGTGGTCTCGGTGCGCAACGCCGGAATTTCCGGCGCGACAAAGCGCGCCTTGCGATCGTTGATGAAGAAGCCGCCCTCCGCGAAGAAGCGCGGCTGCGGCGACGCATCCTGCCGCACCGGCCATTGCACCGGCGCCATCGCATCGAAGGCTTCCTCCGACAATGACGTCAGCGTGCCGATATCGAAATCCCTGGTGCCGTTATTCTCGAATGCCGACAGCGCGGCGTGCTCGCGGAAGATGTCCGCCGCGGACTTGAAGTCGAACGCAGCGCCAAAGCCGAGCCGCTTTGCGACTTCACAAAGGATCCACCAGTCCGGCTTCGCCTCGCCGGGCGACGCCAGGAAGGCGCGCTGGCGCGAGATGCGGCGCTCGGAATTGGTCACAGTCCCCGATTTCTCGCCCCAGGCCTGCGCTGGCAACAGCACATGCGCGCCGGCATCCACGGTGTCGTTGGAGCGGACATTCTCCGACACCACAAACAGTTCGAGCTTCTTCAGCGCCTCGCGCGCGGCGTCCGCATCCGGCAGCGACACCGCCGGGTTGGTGCCCATCACCCACAGCGCCTTGATCTGGCCACGCCCGATCGCCTCGAACATCTGCACCGCCTTCAACCCCTCATGGGTGGCGATGCGCGGCGCCTTCCAGAAACGCCGCACGCGGTCGATATCCGGCGGCGTGAACGCCATGTGGGCGGCGAGCTGGTTGGCGAGTCCGCCGACCTCGCGCCCGCCCATCGCGTTCGGTTGTCCCGTCAGCGAGAATGGCGAGGCGCCGACCTTGCCGATGCGGCCCGTGGCGAGGTGGCAGTTGAGGATGGCGTTGACCTTGTCGGTGCCCTGCGCCGACTGGTTGACGCCCTGCGAATACAGGGTGACCACGCGCGGCGTGCTGGCGAACATCTTGAAGAACGTCGCGACGTCCTGCTCGGAGAGGCCGGTGGCGAGCGCCGTCGCCGCGACGCTGCCGGCCATGCCGCGGGCGCGCGCGAGCGCCTCGTCGAAGCCGGCCGTATAGAGATCGATATAGGTGTGATCAAGCGCGCCGTTATCGGCGAGATGCACCAGCAAGCCGCAGAACAGCGCAGTATCGGTCCCCGGCTTCAGGCCGAGGAACAGATCGGCGTCGCCAGCGGTATCGGTGCGCCGCGGATCGATCACCACCACGCGCGCGCCGCGCTGCTGCTTGTTGACCAGCATGCGCTGGAACAGCACCGGATGGCACCAGGCGGCGTTGGAGCCGACCAGCACCAGGAGGTCGGCCTGTTCGAGATCCTCGTAACAGCCGGGCACGGTGTCGGCGCCGAAGGCGCGGCGGTGGCCGGCCACGGAGGAGGACATGCACAGCCGCGAATTGGTATCGACATTGGCGCTGCCGATGAAACCCTTCATCAGCTTGTTGGCGACGTAATAATCCTCCGTCAGCAACTGGCCGGAGAGATAGAACGCGACCGCGCCGGGACCGTCGCGGGCGATGATGTACTTGAAGCGGTGCGCGACATGGTCGAGCGCGTCGCTCCAGGCGATGTGCTCCATCCCGTTGTCGCAGCGGATCATCGGATGCAGCAACCGGTTCGACAGCCCCAGTGTCTCGCCGAGCGCGGAGCCCTTCGAGCACAGGCGTCCGAAATTGGCAGGATGATCGGGATCGCCCGCTATCGCGGCGCCGCCGCTGCCGTCCGGCGTCGCCAGCACGCCGCAGCCGACGCCGCAATAGGCGCAGGTGGTCTTGACGGCATGGAGGGCTGGATCGGCGCTCATGCCGCCTCCGCCAGCGAACGGCCGAACATCATGTCGCCGCGGATCTTGGCAACCGGATGCTGGCTGCGGATCAAGTCGAGATACCAGAGCGCATCGGTGGTGTCGCCGATCAGGACCGCGCCGGTCAGCCGCCCGTCTGCGATCACGAGCTTCTTGTAGGTGCCGTGGTTAACGTCGCTGAACACGATGCTCTCGCTGCCTTCGGCGCCCATGAAATCGCCGGCGGAAAACACGCTGACACCGGACACTTTCAAATTGGTTGCCACGATGCTGCCGGCATAGGCGACATCCTGCCCGGCAAGATGCCGCGCCAGCACGCGCGCCTGCTCATAGGCCGGCTCGACCAGGCCGTAGCAGATGCCGCGATGCTCGGCGCATTCGCCGATCGCGAACACGCCTTCGGCGGTGGTCTGTAACTGATCGTCAACCACGATGCCACGGTTGACGGCAATGCCGGCTTCCTTCGCCAACGCGACGTTCGGCCGGATGCCGGCGGCGAAGATCACGGCGTCCGCCTTGATCAGCCGTCCATCCGCGAGCTCGACGCGTTTGACGCGGCCCTGCCCGTGGATGCGCGCGGTGCTGGCCTCGAGCAGGATCTCGATGCCCTTCTTCTCGACCAGCGACTTCAAGAGCGAGGCTGCCGGCGCATCGAGCTGGCGCTCCATCAGCCGATCCATCAGGTGCACCAGCGTCACCGGCGCGCCGGCTTTCGCAAGGCCATAGGCGGCTTCAAGTCCGAGCAATCCGCCGCCGATCACCACGACACGTGTCTTCCGCGCGGCGAGCGCCAACAACAGGTCGACATCGCGGCTGTCGCGAAACGTGTACACGCCGGCGAGATCGGCGCCCGGCACGTTGAGCCGCAGCGCCGACGAGCCGGTCGTCAGCACCAGTTTCGAATATGCTATGCTCTCCTCGCCATCGATCTTCAGCTCGCGGCGGCCGACATCGATTTCGGTGGCAACGCAGCCATATTTCAGGGTGACGCCGCGGTCGCGCCACCACGATGCAGGCTTGAGCTCGATATCCTCCGAGGTGGTCTCGCCGGCAAGGACGGAGGACAACAACACGCGGTTGTAGGCCAACCGCGGCTCGTTGCCGATCACCGCGATGGCGTAGCGCCCGAGCGCCACCTTCGACAATTCATCGACCAGGCGCGCAGCCGCCATCCCGTTGCCGACAATGACCAGCGGTTCGCTCACGGTGCATTCCCCTATTCGGCAGCCTGGATGGTGCCGTAGGCTTCCGAAATCATGTAGCCGGACAGCGTGCCATAGGCCGCGGTCCAGGCTTCCGCGACCTCCGGCGTCCAGGCATCGCCGAGGCCCTTCTCCAGGGTCCACAACAGCGCACCGCCGACAGCGGGATAATGCTCCGGCCTGGCACCATAGCTGACGTGCCGCTTGGCGAGCGCGCTCGCGGCGGGCAGCACGGATGCGAGATTGGAGAGGCCGTTCACGACTACCGCCAGCGTCGCCATCAGCTTCCTGCGCTGCTCGGTCATGTCGGACGGAAACATCGCCCTTACCGCCGGCGCGACCTCGAACAGGCGATCGTAGAAGATGCTCGCGGCCTGCTCGGAAATCGGCGCGACCTTGGCAAAGCTCTCCTGCACGAGTTTGACTTGCTCGGGTGTCATTCCTTGCTCCTGCGGCTCAGTTCGGATGGAAAGGTCCGTATCTCACGCGGCTTCGGGACTTGCGACGGACGCCGGCTCTTTCGGTGCGGCGCCGTGCTCGTATGCCTCAAGGAAATCAAGCAACTCGCGCCGATAGCGGTAATAGTTCGGGTGCTCGAGCAACGCCTTGCGCGTGCGCGGTCGCGGAATGTCGACATGCATGATGTGACCGATACGGGCGTTTGGACCGTTGGTCATCATCACCACGCGGTCGGCCAGGAGGATCGCCTCGTCCACGTCATGAGTGACGCATAGCGCCGTCACCTGCGTGCGCGCCCAGACCTCCATCAACACTTCCTGCAGGTCCCAGCGGGTGAGGCTATCGAGCATGCCGAACGGCTCGTCCAGCAGCAGCAGCTTGGGCGAGAGCGCGAATGCGCGCGCAATGCCGACACGTTGACGCATGCCGTTCGACATCGCCACCGCCGGCTTGTCGAGCGAGTCCGCCAGGCCGACACGCTCAAGGTAGTAATCAACGATCTCGTCACGCTCCTGCCGCTTGGCATGCGGGTAGACACGATCGACCCCGAGGGCAACGTTCTCGCGCGCGGTAAGCCAGGGAAACAGTGATGGTGCCTGGAAAACGACCGCACGATCGGGACCGGCGGCCGATACCTCGCGGCCGTCCAGGATGATGCCGCCGAGCGAAACTTCATTCAGGCCTGCCGTCATCGACAGCACCGTGGACTTGCCGCACCCCGAATGGCCGATGACGGTAACGAACTCGCCCTTCCGTACCTTAAGATCGAAATTGTCCACTACGGTGAGCGGCCCCGTCGGCGTGGGATAGATCTTGGAAAGCCGCGAGTACTCGAGATAGCGATCCAGACTGCGCGAGACGGAGGTGGCAGCCCGTTGATAGGCGCTCGGCGGCTTCTCCATTTGCGTGATCGGCACGACGTTGGGCAGTGTGCGTGCCGCGGTTACCGACGACGCCGTCCGCTCGGCCACCGCATCCATCAGGTAGTTGGTGACTGCTTGGCGCAGCCGCTTGAAATTCAGATCCTCATTGATGGAGGAACGCTGGCGCGGACGCGCGATATCGACCGTGAACTCCTTGCCAAGGCTCGCGTTAGGGCCTGGCAGCAGAGGGATAATGCGATCAGCGAGCAGGATCGCCTCGTCGACGTCGTTGGTGATGAGCACCACCGTCCGCTTGTCTCGCGACCAGATGTCGATGATCTCGTCCTGCAGCTTGGCCCGGGTCAACGCATCGAGCGCCGAGAGCGGCTCATCGAGCAGCAGTATCTCCGGACTGGCGGCAAGAGCACGCGCCACCGCCACACGCTGGCGCATGCCGCCCGAGAGCTCGGAAGGCAAGCGTGCGGCGGCGTGCGATAGCCCGACCAGTTCGATGTAGCGGTCGACGCGGACCGCACGATTGGCTCGGCTCTCGCGAGCAAACACCTGATCGACGGCCAGCGCCACGTTACCGCGCACGCTGAGCCATGGCATGAGCGAATAGGATTGGAAAACGACGCCGCGGTCAGGCCCCGGACCGGTCACCGGCCTGCCCTTCAGGGTGATCTCACCGGCGTCGGGTTGCACCAGTCCGGCGATGGCCGAGATCAGCGTCGTCTTGCCGCTTCCGGAAAATCCGACAATGGCGACGAATTCACCCTCGGCGACCTCCAACTCGAGATTGGTAAGGACCTCGCTCCGGTTGGCGCCTGTGCCATAACCTTTGCAAACGCCCTTGAGCGACAAGAACGACATTCCGGCCTCCTCTCATCGCTGACTGGAAAACGTGAAGGCCGACTGCAGCGCGTACATCACGCGATCAAGCAGGAAGCCGATGATGCCGATGGTCAGGACCGCAACAATGATCTTGGCCAGCGACTGCGATGAACCGTTCTGGAACTCGTCCCAGACGAATTTTCCAAGGCCCGGGTTTTGCGCCAGCATCTCGGCCGCTATCAGCACCATCCAGCCGACGCCGAGGGATAGCCGCAGGCCCGTGAAGATCAGCGGCAGCGAACTCGGCAACACCAGCTTGGTGATGGTCCGGCTGGTCGGCAGCTGCAGGACGCGGCCAACGTTCAAAAGGTCTTTGTCGATCGACGCCACGCCAAGCGCAGTATTGATCAATGTCGGCCACAATGAACACAGCATCACCGTGATCGCGGAGACGACAAGGGACTTCGGCAGCGCCTCGGACGGATTGATGTAGAGCGCCGAGACGACCATGGTCACGATCGGCAGCCAGGCCAGCGGAGAGACCGGCTTGAAGATCTGGATCAGCGGATTGAGCGCACTATTCATAGTCTTCGAGAGGCCGCAGAGAATGCCGAGCGGCACCGCGATAAATGTCGCCAGCACGAAGCCCAGCGCTACGGTGAGCAGGCTGGTCACGATCTGGTCAAGATAAGTCGGCCTGCCGGCATAGGTGCGATGCTTCACGTCCTCTGGATGGCCATCGGCCACGGCCTTGGCATTGCGCGCATTCTGCCGCTCGTAGAACGCCGCCTCCTTGGCGCGTTCGGCGACATGGTCGGCGTAAAGATTCTTCATCTGCACCCAGACCTCGGCCGGGCCCGGGATCGCGCCGAGTGACGTCTTGACCTGAGGCGCGGCCCACGCCCACGCTACCAGGAACAGCGCAATGCCGATCAGGGGTACGAACAGTCCTTGCCGCAGTTGCTTCAATTGGGGCTTGACGGTGTCGCCGGCGGCGATGCGCGCCAGGGGCGCCAGCCATCCCAGCCCGAGAATGTTGAGATAGACCTCGGCCGTGTTGATGCGTGCGAAGGTGCGTTCCTTGCGCGCGCGTCTCAATCCCTCTGCTTTGACATCGACGTAGTCGCTGACCAGTGCCATAAGGCTCTATTCCTCGAGGTTAGTTCGTTTCCATTGCGGGTGAGAGGCCGGCTCGTTGCGATCGTCAGCCGTCGACGACCTTGGCGCCATCGATCTTCTGCTTGCCTTTGAGGCCGATCTTCAGGCTGTCGACGTACGCGTTCGGCTTCCGGCCATCGTAGGTGACGTTGTCGAGGAACTGAGATGTCGGGGCGCGGAAGCCGTCGCTGTCCCAGGGGAAGTCCTCCTTCTTCGCCTTGCCATCCGCGACGAGCAGTTTGGCGGCGGCCAGATAGAGGTCGGGGCGGTAGACGCTCTTGGCGATCGCGTGATACCAGGCGTCATCCTTGGCATCTGCAATCTGACCCCAGCGCCGCATCTGGGTGAGATACCAGACAGCGTCGGAGTAGTAGGGATAGGTTGCGAAGTAGCGGAAGAAAACGTTGAAGTCAGGAATTTCGCGCTTGTCGCCCTTCTCGTACTCGAACGTTCCGGTCATTGAGTTGGCGATGACAGCCTTGTCGGCGCCGACATATTCGGACTTCGACAGCAGTTCGACGGCCTTGGTCCGGTTGGCATTGCCGTTCTCATCGAGCCACATCGCGGCGCGAATGAGTGCCTTGGTCAGCGCCAGCGTCGTATTGGGGTATTTCTCGGCGAAGGCGGCGGTGATACCGAACACCTTTTCCGGATTGTCCTTCCAGATCTCATAGTCGGTGATCACGGGTACGCCGATGTCCTTGAACACCGCGGCCTGGTTCCATGGTTCGCCGACGCAGTAGCCGTTAATAGTGCCGGCTTCGAGCGTTGCCGGCATTTGCGGCGGCGGTGTCACCGACAGCAGCGCTTCGGCAGCGATCGTTCCGCTGACATCGTCCGGCGAGTAGTAGCCGGGATGGACGCCACCTGATGCCAGCCAATATCGCAGTTCGTAATTGTGCGTGGAGACCGGGAACACCATGCCCATCTTGAACCGTTTTCCCTCGGCCTTCAGTTTCTCGATCGCCGGACGCAGGGTATCGGCCTTGATAGGGTGAACGGGCTTGCCGCTTGCGTCCTTCGGAATCTGCGGCTTCATCGACGCCCATATCTCCTTGGACACGGTGATGGCGTTGCCGTTGAGGTCCATCGAGAACGGGGTGACGATGTGCGCCTTGGTGCCGAAGCCGATCGTTGCGGCCAATGGCTGACCAGCGAGCATGTGGGCGCCATCGAGTTCGCCGGTGATGACGCGGTCGAGCAGAACCTTCCAGTTGGCCTGCGGCTCCAGCGTGACGATGAGCCCTTCGTCCTCGAAGTAGCCGTTCTCCTTGGCGACCGCCAGAGGTGCCATATCCGTCAACTTGATGAAGCCGAGCTTCAGTTCGTCCTTCTCGGGCTTGAGCGCGGCAGAGCGCGCCCCGCGGGGCGCCAGGGCGAGCGCGGCAGCCACGGTGCCGGCAGCCAGGAATGCGCGGCGGTCAAGCCCCGGAAGCGCCGAGGTCCGCACCATGGCTTTGCCGATTCGTCGGACATGGAGACCGCGCGGCGTTGTCTGATCAGTCGGCTTCGTCATGGAATGTCGTGATCCTTTGCGCCGAGTTGCCGACCGTCGACTTTCATCCCGCTCGGCCATAGCTTCGCGTTCCCGGAAGCCCGGTTTGACGGCGTAACAATTCGGATGATGGGTTTCGAAGGACGGCTTCAATGGCGTCGCGCAAAGTCTATTCAAGCTTCGTGCCAAGCGTCGGCGCGACGGAAAACGTAGCTGTAAGAATTACTTGGGAGACGGATGCCTGGACCGCCAGCTTCCGCACTCCGCATTCAAAATTTGCGATTCGCCCAATTCTTGTGCGACGCACAAGAATTGGGCGACCACTGCGGAACTCCCTAGCTATTTCGCTTGCGGGGCGTGCTGTGGAGGAGATTCCTTCCGCGATCACGTTCTCCGAATATGTGGAGAGAGCCCCCACCCGGCGCTTCGCGCCGACCTCACTGCAAGCGGGAGCCAAGAGCGAGTTTGCGGGATCGACCGGATCAAAATAGCTAACGCTATGCGTCTTCGGCGGCCTTCACGCCGAGCGGTGCCGGCGGCGTTCCCTCGCCGGGCTTGATGCGGAAATCGTAGGTCATAAGGTGCCACGGCTCGCTTGTCTTGGCGCCATCGGGCATCACTGCATCGGTGCGCTTCTCGATCTTGGCGACCAGTTCGTCCTTGACGCCGAACACCACGTCCGAGTCGAGATATTTGTCGCCCTCCATGAAGACGTGGGTGATCAAGGGCTCATAGCCGCGCGCCGCGACCAGGAAATGGATGTGGGCGGGGCGCATCGGATGGCGCCGCGTCTGCATGATCATCTCGCCGACCGGGCCGTCGGTCGGGATCGGATAGCTGCAGGGCAGGATGGTGCGGAAATGAAGACGGCCATCATCGCCGGTGATGAAGCGCGCCCGCGACGAGGGGCCCTGCGTCGCATAGCTCGGCTTCTGTGAATCGTAGAAGCCATCGTCGTCGGCATGCCAGACGTCAACAGGTGCGCCCGCAACCGGCCTGCCGTCGAGATCGGTGACGCGCGCCTGCACGTACAATCGCTCGCCGGGCAGCGTCGCCGAGATATCGGTGCCATGCGGCGTCACCTTGTGCTCGCCGACATAGAACGGACCGAGCACCGTTGTCTCGGTGGCGCCATCGCGATCACGATGGTTGACGGCATCGACCAGCATGGAGACGCCGAGCACGTCTGACAGCAGGATGAACTCCTGGCGGATATCGGTGCACTTGTGACCGGTGCGGGTCAGAAAATCGATCGCATATTCCCATTCCTCGAAGGTGAGATCGGTGCGGCGGACATAGTCGTGCAGCGACTTCACCAATTCCTGAAGCAGGAATTTTGCCCGCGGGCTCGGCGTTTCCTCGAAACTCTGGATGACGGCAGCGGTCAGTTCGGTGTCGTTGAATTGAGGCATTGTTTCCCTCCCTGATATCGCGGCTGGAGTCTACACCCGCCCCCTTGCCGGGGTAAGCGGCCGGTGATTGGAACACCGGACACTTTTCGGCTATCAAGGCGTGCCTCACAACCGGAGAAGAGCGATGCTAGCCCCCACCTCCCCCGAATCCGCCGGCATGTCGCAAGCCGCACTGGACCGCCTCGAGGACCATCTGAAGCGCCACTACATCGAGGCCGGCCGCTTTCCGGGCACACAGCTTCTGGTCTATCGCCGCGGCAAGGTGGTGCATTCGACCGTGCAGGGCTTTGCGGATGTCGAGCGCAAGGTGCCGGTCAAGGACGACACCATCTTTCGCATCTATTCCATGACCAAGCCGATCACCTCGGTCGCCTTCATGATGCTGGTCGAGGAAGGCCGCGTCGCGCTCGACGAGCCCGTCCACAAATATATCCCGGAATGGAAGAACCTCGGCGTGTTCCAGGCCGGCACCGCGCCGGCATTCCTGACCAAGCCGCTGTCACGGCCGATGCTGATCGTTGACCTGCTGCGGCACACATCCGGACTCACCTACGGCTTCCAGCAGCGCTCCAATGTCGATGCCGCCTATCGCGAGAAGAAAATCGGCGAGGTCGTCAAGGCCGGGACGCTCGACAGCATGATCGAGGATCTCGCCAGGATCCCGCTGGAATTCTCGCCGGGCGAGGCATGGAATTATTCGGTTGCCACCGACGTGATCGGCTATCTCGTCGGCAAGATCAGCGGCATCCCGTTCGAGCAGTTCCTGAAGGAGCGCATCTTCAATCCGCTCGGCATGAACGATACCGATTTCTTCGTGCCGGCGGACAAGGCGCATCGTCTGGCGGCCTGCTATTCCGCCGACCCGGAAGGCGGCATGACGCTCCACGCCGCCGAGCGCAAGGGCGGGCTGACGCTGCAGGATGACCCGGCCACCAGCTCATTCCTGTCGCCGCCCTCGCTGATCTCCGGCGGCGGCGGATTGTGCTCGACGACCGCCGACTATCTCACCTTCTGCCGCGCGCTGCTCAATGGCGGCGAGCTCGGCGGCGTGCGGCTGATCGGGCCGAAGACATTGAAGCTGATGACGTCGAACCACCTGCCTGGCAATGTCGACCTGCCGGCGATGTCGCGCTCGCTGTTTTCCGAGGCGGCCTACAACGGCATCGGCTTCGGCCTCGGCTTTGCCGTGACCATGAACCCGGCGCAGACGCTGCTCGCCGGCAGCCCCGGCGAATACAATTGGGGCGGCGCCGCGACCACGTCATTCTGGATCGACCCGGCGGAAGAGCTGATCACGATCTTCATGACGCAGGTGCTGCCGTCAAGCGCCTACCCGCTGCGGCGCGAGCTGCGCACCATGGTCTACGCCGCGATCACCGACAGCAATCTCTGACCTAGAGCATGATGTCATTTGGTTGAATCGGCTTGGTCCGCAAGTTCACCTCTCCCGTGGGGAGAGGTCGCGCCGAAGGCGCGGGTGAGGGGTTGCGGGTCCCTCGATAGAGCAAATCCCCTCACCCGGCGCTACGCGCCGACCTCTCCCTACGGGAGAGGTGAAGAGAAGCAGCGCCCATGGCGGAGACAATTCGACCTCGTCTCCTCATGCTCTAAGAGATTCCGCGGCGCAGATCTCGGCGCCGCGGAATGGATCAAGGCTATTTCAGCATCTCCGGAACGATCAGGCGCGGCAGAAACAGCGACACGTTCGGCCAGATGATGAGCGACGCCAGCACGATCAGCATCGGCAGCAGCATGATCACGGTGTCCTTCACAGCATAGCGCAGCCGTACGCCGGCAACAGCGCAGGCGATCATCAGGCATAGTCCATATGGCGGCGTCACCAGCCCGAACGCCAGCGAGACGATCGAGATGATCGCGAACTGCACCGGATGCAGATCGACGGATCTTGCCAGGGGCTCGAGGACGGTGCCGACGATCACGATTGCCGGTATAGCGTCAAGGAAGCAGCCCACGACAAGAAAGCAGAAGGAGATGAAAAAGCCAGCCGCAATCGGTCCCATGCCCCAGGTCGCGACGTTGGCCAGCAGTTCCTGCGGGATCCTGTAATAGGCGAGCAGCCAGCCGAATGCGCTGGCGGTGCCGACACAGAACAGCGCGACCGCGGCCAGACGCCCGGTATCGAGCAGTGCCTTGTACAATTCCCGCAGCCCAGTCTCGCGGTAGAAGAATGTGGACAGCGCCATGGAATAGAGCACGGCGACACAGGCGGACTCGGTTGCCGTGAACCAGCCGAGCAGAATGCCGCCCACGATGATGAACGGCGTCGTCAATGCCGGCAACGACCGCCAGACGGCGCGTCGGAAATCCGCCCAGCTATTCTTCGGATAGGTCGGATAGCCACGGCGCACCGCATAGACATGCACGGTCAGCATCTGCGCGCCCGCGATCAATAGTCCGGGCACGATGCCCGCCAGATACATGGCCGCGATCGAGGTGGAGATCAGCCCGCCCCACACGATCATCAGGATCGAGGGCGGGATGACGACGGCAAGCACCGCCGAGACCGCCGTAATCGCAATGGAGAAGGAGAGGTCGTACCCCTCCTTGGTCTGGGCATCGATGAAGATTTTCGACTGGCTCGCCGCATCCGCGGTCGAAGAACCCGAGATGCCGGCAAAGAACACCGACAGCACGACGTTGATCTGCGCCAGCGATCCCGGCCAATGTCCAACCATCGAGCGGGAAAGCGCAACCAGCCGGTCCGTGATGCCGCCGATGCTCATCAGGTTCGCGGTCAAGAGGAAAAACGGCACCGCGAGCAGGATGAATGAGTTGTAAGCGTTGAAAGTTTCCTGCGCCAGCGTCATTGCCGACAGGCGCGGCTCGATCAGAAGGACGGGCAGGCAGGCAAGGCCGAGCGCGAAAGCGACCGGCACGCGCACGATCAACAGCGCGACGAAGCAACCAAACAGGATCGAGGCGGCCTGTCCGGCGGAAAGGATGTTTCCGCTCATTGCGCAGCCCCAAACAGGATGCGCGCCTCATCGATAATCTGCTCGCCTGCGAACACGATCCAGGTGGCGCCCGCCACCGGCCAGGCAATGTGAATGAGCCAGAGCGGTAACTCCGCCAGTTCCGACGTCCTGTTCCAGGCAAACTGCGTGAACTCGAACCCCGCCCATACAAACACGAGCGCCAGCCCCAGGATGCCCAGACGCGCAACGATCCGCACCGCGGCCTCGGCCCGCCGCGGCAGGTCCGGCCACACGTCGACCTCGAAATGCAGCGCCTCCCTGACGCCGACCATCGCACCGATCATGATGGTCCAGATGAACAGGAACCGCGCCATCTCCTCGGTCCAGATGTAGGACGGGATGAAGGGGGTGTAACGCGAGATCACCTGCAGCGTGACGGGGACGAGCAGGATGCCGACGCACGCCGCCAGCAGGATCTCCAACAGTTTCGCGTAGCCGGCTGTAACCCGACGCCACAAACTTGGTATGGTTGTCAGCGGCATTCCGGTCATTGGCCCCCGCGTGGTCTTAGTTGTCCCCGTGGCAAGCAATGGGCTTGCCCTGACGTTTCGTTCAATGGCTCTGGCGGCTTACGCGACGTTGATCTTTTCAAAGATGCCTTCGGCACCAATCTCCTTCGCGTAGGTCGCCATCACGGGATCAGCGAGCTTCTTCATGGCGTCGCGCTCCTCGAACGGCACACGCTTGAGCTTGCCTGCTTTCTCCAAGGCATCGAGCTTGACGACTTCTTCGCTCGATTCGAGCTGCCGGCCGAAATCACCGGCCTCCTTGCCGGCCTTGAAGATCGCGTCCTGCAGCTCCTTGGGCAGGGTCTTGAGCGTCTTCACCGAGAAGCAGACCGGCCGGATCGACACGGCGTGCTGCGTCAAGCTGAGGTGCGGCGCGACTTCGTAGAATTTCATCGCCTCGACCCCCGCCGCCTCGTTCTCACCGGCGGCGATCACGCCGTTCTGGATCGCGTTGTAGATCTCGTTATAGGCGATGACCGTCGGGCTCATGCCTGCGGCAGCGAACGTCTTCGACCAGATCGGCGCGCCCTGCACGCGGATCTTGAGGCCTTTGATATCGGCAAGCGTCCGCAGCGGCTTGTTGGCGAATATGTTGCGGACGCCGCCTCCTGCGTAGCCGACGAGAACCACCTCGGCCTTCTTCGCCACTTCGTCGGCGATCGGCGCAAGGATATTCTTTTCGACGACCTTGTTCATGTGCTCGATGCCCTTGAACACGAAGGGAGCATCAATGAACGGCGCGGCCTTGGCGAAGGTCGACATGTGGGCCGGCGAGACGATCGCGTAGTCGACGGCCTTGCCCTGCGACATGTACTCGAAATACTGCTTCTCAAGACCCAGCGACGAGTTCTTGTGCAGCGTAAAATTGATGGGCTTGCCGTAGTATTTCTGCACCAGCTCCTGGAATCGCACCAGCGCCTTGGTGAACGCGTGATCGTCGTTGAACTGCACTGCGCCATTCAGCGAGACAGGCGTTTGAGCTTTGAGAATTGACGGCGTGCCGAATGTGCCGACGACGGCCGTAGCGCCAAGCCCGGCGAGCACGGATCTTCGCTTCATCGTCTCCCTCCCTGTGATGCCCCGCCCCTGTTAACCGGGGGTCGTGGGTGCCGCCGACAAAGCGGCCGCGATCCCGAGCGTATGCAAAAGGACGGAGCGATGGAAGCTGATTTCAAGGCGGCGATCGAACGCCCATTCGGGCCGAGCGCTGCACGGCAGGCGACGATCTCGGCGGGAAATCCCCGCGCCTAGGCCTCGGGATTTTCCGATGCGGCCGCGAGCAACTCGATGGCGAGGCGACGGTCGGCTTCCTGCCCCCATGGGGTCGTCCATGCGCTGACCTATCGCGCTCGATAGCGGCACCGAGACGAGCCGAAATCTCGCTGCGTCCCCGAAGCGAAGACCCTGGCGCGCGCAACCTGCCAGATGTTCCGCCGACTACCCGCTTCGCTCGAACATGCGCCTGCGACGTTTTGGCACGCAAGTTGCTACCAAATGGGCGAAACCTATGGGGAACACGCCATGTCAACCATGACAGCAACGGCCGCCACCGAGACCCGCAAGCCGCTCTACACGTCACTTTTCGTCCAGGTGCTTGCCGCGCTGTTGCTCGGCATCGCGCTCGGCGTAACCGTTCCCGACTTCGCGATCGGGCTGAAGATCTTCAGCGACGCGTTCCTCAAACTGATCTCGATGATCGTGGCGCCGATCGTGTTCTGCGTCGTCGTGCACGGCATTGCCGGCGCCGGCGACCTCAAGAAGGTCGGCCGCGTCGGCGTCAAGGCACTGGTCTATTTCGAGGTGATGACGACGATCGCGCTCGTCGTTGGCCTGCTGCTGGTCTATCTGTTCGGACCCGGCCATGGCATGAACATCGACACCGCAACGCTCGATGCCAAGGCGCTCAATACCTATGCCGATAATGCCCACAAGCTGCAGGGCGGCGGCATCGGCACTTTCCTGCTGAACATCATTCCGACCACTTCCTTCGATGCGCTGTCGCGCAACGACGTGCTGCAGGTCTTGTTCTTCGCGGTGATCTTCGGCATCAGCCTGGCGCTGGTCGGCGGCGAGAAGGGCGAGAAGGTCACCTCGCTGATCGATGCGGTCTCGGCGGTGCTCTTCCGTGCGATGGGGCTGATCGTGCGAGTGGCGCCGCTCGGCGTGCTTGGAGCCGTGGCGTACACGGTCGGCAAATACGGCGCCGGCTCGCTCAAGCAACTGGTGTCGCTGGTCGCGCTGTTCTACGTCTCGGTGGCGATCTTCGTGTTCGGCGTGCTCGGCAGCGTCATGGCCCTGGCCGGCATCAACATCCTCAAATTCCTGGGCTACCTGCGCGAGGAATTGACCATCGTGCTTGCGACCGCCTCTTCGGACGCGGTGCTGCCGCAGATCATGCGCAAGCTGGAGCGACTGGGCGTCAACGACTCCGTCGTCGGGCTCGTGATCCCGACCGGCTATTCGTTCAACCTCGACGCCTTTTCGATCTATCTCACTCTGGCTGTGGTTTTCATCGCACAAGCGACCAACACGCCGCTGTCGTTCGGCGATCTTCTGCTGGTGCTCGGCGTCTCCCTGATCACGTCAAAAGGCGCGCATGGCGTGCCGGGCTCGGCGATCGTGATCCTGGCGGCAACGCTGAACGCCATACCAACCATTCCCGCCATTGGCCTCGTGCTGGTGCTATCGGTCGACTGGTTCATCGGGATGGCCCGCGCGCTCGGCAACCTGATCGGCAACTGCGTTGCAACCGTCGTGGTGGCAGCGTGGGAAGGCGATCTCGACCGCGAAAAAGCGCGCCTCGTGCTCGACGGCGCCGAACTGGTCGACGTGACGGCGGGCTGACAGGAGAGCCCGTCCGAGACGACGGGAGGGATCGAGCTCTGCTACTTGACCAGTTTCAGATAGGGCGGCAGCGGCCTGCCGGAGGCCAGCCTTACTTCCTGCGGCGTCTGCGCCTGCGAGGTCATCAGATCGCACAGCGCCTTGAGCTCGGCGTCAGTCACCTGATGCAGTTCCATCTTGAGTTCGAGGATTGCCAGCGACAGCAAACGAGCCGTTTCCGGACTTGCCTTGTCCGTGAGGAAATCCCTGCACTCCTCTAGCGTCGCAAGCAGCGAGAGCAAACGTTCTTCGGTATGGGCAACCGGCATTTCTTCCGCTCCCGAACTTGCGAGGTAGATCCGCGGCGTTTCAGTTCTTCGCTTCATGAGCCTCTCCCACAAGTGTGCAGGTGGTGGGGCGCGTCAATGAGCGGATGATCCAGAAATTTTGCGAAATTGTCCAGCGGGTGATTGATCCTCTATTTTCGTTCTAATGCCCGGACAGGCGCGCCGCGACGCTGCCTCCCCTGTCATTTTTCGGTGAAGCCAAGCCGTTCGGGGCCCCGTACAAGTACGGGATGTGGAATTACGTATGCAGGGCGAGCTAGTAAGCATGCGTCCAAAATCTGTGTCGATTGAACCCGTAGTAGTTGTGGTTTGTCCAATATTTTGCCAAATGTAGGTTGCGGGATATCACAGGATAGCCCGGGCGTTGACGACTTCAGGTAGTCTGACGGCGCCGGTATCTGGGTATTTCCAAAGCGCGTGGCGTTTGGCTACCATTCGACAATCAGCTTGGAATGCCGTGGTTCGCAACACGAGCTCACGACCCGGACGAAGTTGACACGGAAGTATGGACGAATCCCTGACCAATCTGCGCAGGGCCTCCCGATTTTGAAGGACGGGTAACCAGAATGAACAGATCAGCAGCAAAGAAGATGAAGCAACGCAGTGCCGGCAAGCCCGACATTGAGTTGGGCAAGCGGATTCGCCTGCGGCGTGTGGAGCAAAAGATCTCACAAGCGGAACTGGGCGAAAAGCTCGGCGTCAGCTTTCAGCAGGTCCAGAAGTACGAGAAAGGCGTGAACCGCGTCGGCGCTGCCCGCCTTCAGCAGATCGCTTCCGCGCTCGACGTGCCCGTCACGTTCTTCTATGACGGCGACAACAAGTCTCGCGAAGTCGAAAGCCTCCTGTTCCTGGACAGCGCTTTCAGCCTGAGGTTGCTGCGAGCCTACAGCAAGATCAAGGACCAGACGGTTCAACGTCAATTGGTGTCGTTGATGGAGTCGATCGCCGCGAACGAAGGCTGAGCATTCAGCCCTTCTCCGCGTCGTGGCGAGGACCGCAGCGATCCGCGCAAGCGGGTTGAACCGTGGTGCAGCGCCGCACCGGACCAGGTTGGTTCGGATCGAGGCTCCTGCTGAAGCGCTGCCATTGAGATGGCGGCGCTTTTTGCTTTTGATATCGCCGCTCTTGATATCGCCGCGCTCAATGTGATGCGCAGAGACTCGTCCGTTGCAGCATTGATGCCGAGGGCGACAATTGGTTGCGATCGTCGGAGCCTGAGGCCCTCTTCTTGCGCGTTCGACCTACAGCAGCGCCAGCACCGCCTTGGCGATGTCGGCGGTGCCGTTGCGGCCGCCGAACTCGATCGGCTTGATGCCGTCGGCATAGGCCTTGTCGACGGCGCGCTCGATCCGCTCGCCAGCTTCCGCCGCGCTCTCCAGCCCATGCTTGTCGGCAAGCCAGTCCAGCATCATCGCGGCTGAGAGGATCATCGCGGTCGGATTGGCCTTGCCCTGCCCCATGATATCGGGCGCGGTGCCGTGGCACGGCTGAAACAATTCCAATTTAATACCAATGAAATCAATAAGTTAGCTTGGATTATGCCGGTTCGTTGAATATCAGTCGAATAAACGTCGGCGAACGATGGCGAACGTCCCTCCCGCTGTTTGCTTACCACTAAGAGAAATCCGCCTGCATACAGGCGTGGTATGTAAGGATGGATCGACGTCAAAAGATTACTTTCGCCGAGATGCGCTCGTCCGGTGCTCAGCGTCTGCTGGTCTGCTGCAAGACCACAGGTGCAGCCGCTCGATCACCATGGACGCCGATGGATGGCCGGACAATCTGAGGCTCTCAGACATCGAAGAGTGGTTCGTCTGCCAAGCCTGCGGGAAGCGCGGCGCCGACGTCCGACCGTGGTTCTCTGGGACAGAGGCCGCCAACTGAGGCGGCCTCAATGTTTCGGCTCAAACCTTTGGATCTTTCGCGCGCCGTCCCATCT
The DNA here is from genome assembly GCF_020329485.1 of Bradyrhizobium cenepequi. Lineage (GTDB taxonomy): Bacteria > Pseudomonadota > Alphaproteobacteria > Rhizobiales > Xanthobacteraceae > Bradyrhizobium > Bradyrhizobium cenepequi. The sequence continues at coordinate 1,732 of NZ_JAGKJI010000048.1, read as the reverse complement.
TTTCCCCGGGCCGGGCTGCCTTTCGTTTGGCATGCGCGCAGATGATCCCACGACTCGGATTTCAGCGCCCCAGCTTGAAACTGGCCGCCGCCGGGACAGTATATTCCGAGCCCGGCGGCGCATCTTTTTGGGACTACCGTCGGCGTTGGTGCCTAACAGAAAGCGGCCGCCAGCGCGAAGCCGGCGGATTTGAAATTCATCCGACTCTTAAATTTTCAGCGGACGTCTTGCCCCTGTTGGTCATTTCTTCGTAGCTCACCTTGGCACCCTCGTTGAGACCGCTCAGTCCCGCTTTTTCGACGGCCGAGATGTGCACGAACACATCCCTGCCGCCGTTGTCGGGTTGAATAAATCCATAGCCCTTGGTTGCATTGAACCACTTCACAATACCCGTTGCCACGTCGGCACTCCGTTTTTAAACCAATGGCGGTAATCTATGATGGCGGCACGGTCCACGGCAAGAAAAACCCGCCCGGGGCACGCGCACAGGCGGGTTGGTTTGGCTCAATTCTGAGCCGATCTAGATCATCATCCGTCTCATGCAGTTCAGCCGCGTCATCGGTCCGACGGAAGACTTCCAAATGTGGAGTGCGAACAGTTACGGCTTCTCGTTCGTGATCAGCAATGAGAGTCGGAGCGGCCCCGGCCTTCATGGACAGCCCGGCTTTGTTGCCTCATGGCGCCTCATCGATCTGAACAGGCCTGCGATCAGAGTCGGCGGTTCGCCGTTCAAGACCTTTGCGGAAGCCGAGAAAGCCTGTGAGGAGATGCTGAAGCACCTGACCGATGACAGGGCGGGATAGTCGGACGGCGCAACCGCCCTGCTAATTTGGTAAAAAAATTTATTCCCTTTCGGAGGCGCCTTTGCGCACGGGGCTGTCCATTGAAGCTCATCCTAAAGTAGCGGCAGTGCTTTCCCGGATATCTGGCTATCACAGCTCAGCATAAGAAGGTATCCAGAGAATGCTCGCGTGCGTACAGGAATTGCGGCTGTGGGGATTTCCATGAACCGACGATTGCTAGTAGAGCAATATTCGTCTGATCTGCTCGAAAAGCTTGTCGAGTTGGAGTGGTTGCGAGAGCAGGTTAGGCAAGCGGAAACGTTGGATCCCCAACAGCTCTTGGCTGACTTCAAAGCTTACCGGAAACAGAGAACGACCAAGGCCAGACAGCCTCGACGGCTAGCATCCTGACCAAGGACGGGGGTCTGGCTGGGCTTGTTCACCGTTCCTCGTCGGGATGCACCCATTTGTAGGGCGTGATCCTCTGCGTCTCCCTCAGCTTGATCATGTGGACCGGCGGCGCGTAGCGGCCCTTCCGGCATGACCGGCATTTCAGCGAGGCCTCCAGCTTCCAGAGCGGCGTGTCGCGCGGCCGGCGGATGGCGTCCAGGGGAAGGCTTGCCCTGGTCTTGCAGCGGTTGCACTCGACCTCAAGCCCAGCCGAGGCCGCCATTAATGCACTGGCCGATCGTCGGCGACGGCTGGGCCGCCCACCATAGTCCTCCATGCGCACGGACCAGGTTTCCGCCTCCGCACGGTCCGACTCCCGGATGGCCTTCTGGGCGGCCTCCCGGGCGGCCTGAGCGCGTATGTCGGCGCCCATGATCCTGCCGCCCCAGATAACCTCGCGCGGTTTCGTGCCCATAGCCGGGCGATTACACCGCCAGCGCGGCCGGTTCGCAATCCACGAGGTTTAGGGGCACCTTGGCGTTCCGTTACCAGTTCTCGGT
>NZ_JAGKJI010000047.1 GCF_020329485.1 Bradyrhizobium cenepequi | reverse complement strand
GTGATCTACACCTCGGGATCAACAGGCACGCCAAAAGGGGCGCAGAATGAGCATCGGGCCATTATCAACCGCCTGATCTGGATGCAAAACGCCTACGCTCTCAAGGCAACGGATGTCGTGTTGCAGAAGACGCCATTTGGCTTCGATGTCTCGGCCTGGGAGTTCTTCTGGACCTTGCTTGAAGGCGCGACCCTGGTGCTGGCGCCTCCGGATGCGCACAAAGATCCCGATGCATTGGTGGACTTGATCATCAGCCACCGCATCACCACGGCACACTTCGTACCATCGATGCTGGTCAGCTTTATCGATGCGAAGGGGGTTGATCGCTGCACATCGCTGCGGCGTGTTTTATGCAGCGGTGAGGCGCTCCCTGCCGCCAGTGTGCACAAGGTTCGGCGCGTATTGCCTTGGACGGGCCTGCACAATCTCTACGGTCCGACGGAAGCTGCGATCGACGTGACAGCGTGGAATTGCCCGGCTGATTTTGATGGGACAATTGTCCCGATCGGGCGTCCGATTGCGAACACGCGTGTGTACCTGCTCGACGGTCATGGTGCGCCCGTTCCGTTTGGCGCGGTCGGGGAGCTCTACATCGGTGGGGCGGGGGTGGCGCGCGGCTACCTGAACCGGCCCGAGCTGACGGCGGAGCGGTTCATCGCCAGTCCCTTTGTGGAAGGCGATCGGCTGTACAAGACCGGCGACCTTGCGCGCTATCTGCCGGACGGCAATCTGGCGTTCTTGGGCCGCAACGACGACCAGGTGAAGATCCGCGGCTTCCGGATCGAGCCGGGCGAGATCGCGGCGCGGCTCTCCGAGCACGCGTTGCTGCGCGAGGCGGTGGTGGTGGCGGGCGAGGACCGCGCGGGCGAGACGCGGCTTGTCGGCTATGTGGTGTGCGCGCCCGAGGCAGGATCGGATCGGCTGGATGGAGGTGAGCTTGCTGCCACGTTGCGCGCGCACTTAAGTGCGCGGCTGCCCGAGTACATGGTGCCGGCCGCGTTTGTGCACCTTGCGGCGCTGCCGCTGACGGTGAACGGCAAGCTGGACCGCAAGGGGCTGCCGGCGCTGGAAGATAATGCGTATGCGCGTCGCGCCTACGAGGCGCCACAAGGCGAGATCGAGACGGCGCTGGCGCAGCTCTGGGCCGAGCTTCTGGGGCTGGAGCGGGTCGGACGCCACGACCACTTCTTCCAGCTGGGCGGCCACTCGCTGCTGGTGGTGCGGCTGCTCAGTCGAGCGCTCGACCTTGGGCTGACGTTTAGCGCGGCCGATCTCTTCCAAGCTCCTGTTCTGAAGGAACTTGCATCGAAGATTCATTTGGAGCGACAGCCAAGCAGTCCGGAAGTGATTTCCGTGCTGGCAACGGGATCACAGCCACCGCTCTTCTTTGTTCCCACAGGTTTTGGCGATTGCTCCTATGTCCCCGGTTTGGTGAAGGAAATGGACGTAGACTGTCCGGTCTATGCTCTGCCATGGCCGCCTTTCAATGACGTTTGTCTACCAACTCTTGAAGCCATGGCCGCGGAGGTAATCCTGCAAATTAGAGAGATCCAGCCACAGGGTCCATACCGCTTTGCTGGATACTCATCAGGAGCAATCCTGGCTTACGCAATTGCGGAGCGCTTCCTAAGTCTCGATGAAGCTGTGTCATTCATCGCCTTCAGCGATGTTATCTTACCTGCGAATCGATCAAGCATGTCGGCCATCCAAACGATGCGAGAAGTGCTGCTGGATTCTTTTGAATCCTTAGATGATGAGAGCTTCGAAGTCTTGGCACGCTTTGCTGAGAAAGATTCAGTGGCCGAGCTGCTTGAAAAAGCACAGCAAATTGGAGCGATACCCCAGGATTGTGATCTCCAAGATCTCGTTCTGATGTACGAGAAAACCGCGCGGTTCCAAAAGGCGCTAGACTTATATCAAGTCCCATCTCTGCCAATTGAGATCCATCAGTTTTATGCCAATGGGCCTCTTCGGCGGGTAAGAGCTCGCAAAAATTCAATAGGTCCGGAGGCAAGTTCGCCCTTGCGGGGTTGGGATCGGGTCTTGAGTGCGGGAGCCATTCATGCCGTACCGATTCCAGGCGATCACGTGACGATGATGAACGTTCCAGAGAACCGCCGGGTTCTCGCTCGAGCCATTTCAATGGCCTTAACCAATTCACCGCGAACACCGGGGCAATCGCAGGCGCCACGATAGCGGAACCACCTCGTCGATGCGCTGCTTTCCTGGTCTGGCACTCAGTTCGGAAGCGGATCCCCTACTTGGCAAGATGTGCCTTCTTACGAGCTTGCGGTTGCCTGATCGCCTCGCCAATGTTCGCCGCCAGAAGTTGCGGCCAGCTGACATCCTCTTAGTTGCCAATCGGGCAGCGATGCAGCTGCGACCTGGCGAGAGCCTGTGTGACGAGCAATTATACAAAGTGAAAGCGAACCTTGCGCTCCTCCCGGAAGTGGTAGGGAGCCTCCGATCCGTTTTCGAATATTCTTCGCCAATTCGAATGACAACTGTTCGCAACTAAAACGCCGAAGCAAGCACGAAACCACGGTTCGAGACATCCAGAAATCGTGAGCTCTCCAGAGGCATCTACGCCCAGGGAAATCTCAGAATGTTGCCTATTACTGATGGCCGGCTCAAGTTCTATTAATCGTTCTTTTTCGACGGAGTTGTAGGGAGAATTCTCAAAAAGGGCGCCTAGGGGGCGAAGCAAGAGTTAGAGGCCCAAGGGAGACGATCATGAAAACGTTATTGGCAGAGCGCGGACGCGAGAATGCGTGTGTTATCCCGCTGAGCGATCTGGATGTAAGCGAGACCAAGCGCTTTCAGGATGATAGCATATGGCCTTGCTTCGAGCGGCTGCGAAGGGAAGATCCCGTTCACTACTGTCAAGACAGCCCGTACGGTCCATATTGGTCCATAACAAAGTACCACGATATCATAGCCGTAGATACGAATCATAGAGTATTCTCGTCAGAGCAAGGTGTCACCATCGTCGACTTGCCCGAGGAGCATCGGACTCCGAGTTTCATTAAGATGGGGCCTCCTAAACATGGCGAGCAGCGCAACACCGTAAGTCCGATAGTGGCACCGGCAACTCTGACCGAGCTCGAAGGCTTAATCCGTTGTCGCGTCAAAACGATTCTGGACGGCTTGCCGCGCAATGACACCTTCAACTGGGTCGACAAGGTCTCGATCGAATTAACGACGCAGATGTTGGCCACGTTGTTCGATTTTCCGTTTGAGGATCGGCGACTCCTGACGTATTGGTCGGACGTAGCCATTACAACTCCGCAAATGGGCCACGAGATCGACAGCTGGGACAAGCGAAGCGCAATCCTGTCCGAGTGCTTAGACTATTTCGCACGGCTTTGGCGGGAACGGATAAATGCCGAGCCGCGCGTTGACCTGATTTCGATGATGGCGCATTCACCCGCGACTCGGAATATGGAGCCACGTGAGTTCCTCGGAAACCTCATTCTGCTGATCGTGGGCGGGAGCGACACCACGCGCAATTCGATTAGCGGAGGCCTCTTGTTCATGAACCAGAACCCGTCCGAACTACGAAAGCTACGGGACAATCCCATGCTGGTGTCGAGCGCTGTGTCCGAGATTATTCGATACCAGACGCCCATCGCACACATGCGCCGCGACGCCGTGGCCGATATCATGATAGGTGACAAACAAATCAGGCAAGGCGATAAGGTCGTCATGTGGTACATCTCTGGTAATCGGGACGATGAGGTCATCGAGAACGCCAACAGCTTCGTCATCGATCGCAAGAACGTACGGCAACATCTCTCGTTCGGATTCGGCATCCATCGCTGCGTTGGTAGACATCTTGCGGAGCTGCAGTTGAAGATCCTTTGGGAGGAGATGCTGAATGGACGCCTGGACGTCAAGGTCGTCGGCGAGCCGGAACGAGTCGCGTCTAACTTTGTGCACGGTTATTCCGCACTCCCGGTGCAGATTGTAGCTTAGGTCGTGGTGTCTGAGATGGACTGGAGCCTTGAACTTCCTCCGAATGAGTGGACAGCTGAGTAGGCTCAGAGAGCCCGGAGGTGTCGAATGTCGGCACCCTTCGGACGCCTCCGTTTGCGTCGCGTTGATGCATTTTCCCGGTGCTGCGTTGCAGCTGGGTGGTTCGCATATGCAGGCTGTTTGTCTTCTGTAACGTGCCTCGGATCTCTCTGATGACGCGGATATCGGTGAGCTGGAGGCGACGTTTCAGCTCCATCGCACAAACGCGCAACCGTTGCGCGTTTGGCCCCTCAGCCCCGTAACGCGCTTTGCGTGTAGCCATACCCGGATGTCCTTTGGACCGGACATTACAGATTGTAGCTCGTTCGGTGGCATAACCCGCCGCGACTTTGCCTCTGCCACATCCACGCAAACGAGCTACTCGAGGAGATCAACTTCAATGGCTGCCTGTGAACGGAAGCGACGCAAGGTTCGCATTCCCAACGAACGGTCTCTTCAAATATCTACATGCTGCGTTCCCCCCGCCGATCGTAAGGGGTAGCCCCATGCTGACAAGCAATGCGCTTATTGTTGATGCTTTGCTGACGATTGGGTTCGGGCTCCAGCATTCCTTGATTGCGACGTTCGCAGTAAAGGAGCGGGCTAGTAAGTGGTTCAGAATTGATCCGTTGGGCTGGCGGTCGGGGTCGAATCCCTCACCAACGTTCTCTATATTCTGGGCGCAGCGATGACATGGCAGCCGGTGGATATCGTTGTATGGCGTCTGGAAGGGTCCCGGCGGCGATCATGCGAGTGCTGTGTTGCCTGTCCTGGATTTGGTACTGGCAGCTGCATCTGTTTGCATACAATTGCGGTTTGGCATTCGGCTCGACGACTTTCGTAGTGGCTGAGCGGCACGGCAGGCAAACCGAAGCTGGTGCCCTGGAAGGTCGGAAGCCCGCGCTGGATCAGATTTCCGGTGCACACGGCTTTCTTCGGAATGTTCTTTTTGCTTCCGACCATGAAGCTGGATCTGCTGGTCCTCGCAATCCTTCTCAACATCTACAACGTGATCGGCAGCATTCTCTATGACAAGCGACTGGTAAAGATCGGTGGGAGTGCCTATGCCGACTATCAGGCGGTCACCGGGTTGATCTGGCGCCGATCTATCGCGCGCCCTACGGGGCGTGGATGGTAAAAAGCCTGAGCCGCAGCATTGGCGACGCCCGCAGATGCACTTTATGGGCGTCGTCGTGGGAATCGGGCCGGTCATGTACGAGCCGAAGGAGTAGGCTGGGCGCTCGGCGCCGGAATCACTCCGCAGCGAGTGCGACGGCGTTGAGGTCAACTTGGCCGATGGTTCCGTCCGTCTCGCGCTGCGGTCGTGAGCGGCTTGGCAACATTTCTCAGGATCGTGCCGCGGCAGTTGGCTAGCATCTCCTTCGTGTACTTCTCGCCGAAGTAATCCAGAACGAAGGTGCCGCCATAGTCCGACTCATCGGCGACACCGCTGGTTAGGCCGTCGAGGATTGCACCGACTTCGTGGATGCGATCGGAGTACCGGGCGCGGATAACGTTAACCGCGTTCATCGAGTGAACTGCCTCATCGGCAATCACTTCCTTTAGCCAACGAACGAACCTATTGCTCCCGAGTCCGGCATAAAAACCCTTATCCGCAGCATAGGCGTGGCAGGTGCACATTTCATCAAAGGCGATCATAACCATCACAGAGAATTCCTCTTTCAGGTATTCATTGATCGCATTAAAATTGTGTGATCGAGCGTCCAATCTCCCCCAAAGGTCCTTTTCGGATCCATCAGCGACGAGCTCCATAATCTGGATAAAGCCCTCGGTGTGACGCTCCTCGTCCGCGGCCCAGGCATCAAAGAATGCCGCGGCTTCCTCGCTAGCGATCAAGTTGCGGATGGACAACTCCTTCTTCAGATGCCTCGCGTCATATTCAGTATACAATTCTGGCCATAACTTGTTCCAACGTGCGCGCACAACTGATGGCTCGGCGGTGAACATCACTGGCGTCAGAGCTTTGAACAATTCTTGGGGACTCCAATTCCGTCGAACCGGCGTGATCATTCGACTCCTCCGAATCACGAACGGTGCGAGCGGTCTGGCAGACGCATTTCTTCCCGAACGCTCGCAAAGCACGTTGCTACACACAGAGCATGCTGTCGCCTCCTTGTTTTGGTGGATGCAATTCCTGGCCGCACTCCTTCAGCGTCGCCTGAAGCATCGGGCCTTGGCTCAATAGAAGCCCAGCGCCGCCGTCTTTGATCTCGATCAACTCGATCACCAAGACGAATCCGAGTGTAGTGTCGAGCGCAGCGTCGCATGGCGTTTTTTTCGCAAACCGCTCTCGTCAATTGCTCGGGGGCGCTCCGGGCAGGTATCTTCGATTAAATCAATGCAACGGCACTTCGCAGTGGTGTTGACCCTCGAACGTGCGGGCCTCATCAAGCGCCAACCCGGCTCGCCGCGCAGCATCGAAGTGCTGGTCCTCATGAGCAGCTACCCGTCTTGGAAAGCCCAAATCAATCAGTCAAAACCTCTGCGTCGAGGTACTAGCTAGCAGGCTGTTGAAGAACTCAGCCGCGTTCGCAAACGAAGGCTGAATCGTCGCCATTGTGTATATAGAAATGGCCGATGAGCCTGCCCGCAGTGCCGATCATAGCCCATCCGCAGGTGGGATATTCCCGTGCCCTTCCCACGAGAACTCCGCGCCGGCCGAACCGTCTCGCGTGGCGTAGCGGACGTCGAGAAAGCCCTTCAGCGCACCGAAGGCAATTTCACCGTCGGACATGCTCACGAAGGTGAGATGCGCCTCTTCGACGAGATCGAGGAAGTCGCTGTCCCAGTTGTCCATTTCGACAATGCGCCAGCCGCCGGCAAAGGCCTTGGCGAAGCCGGGCACCTTGGCCATCAGCCGGCCTCCGCTATCAGCTTGGGCAGCCGCACCAGATTGTAGGCGGCGGCAGCGAAGGTAAACGTCCGACACGATCACGGCCACGGAAGCTCGTCTTCTCTTGCCCGGCGACCGTCTTGATCCAGCCGAATGCCTCCTCGATGCGCTTGCGGATGCGCTGGCTGACGGCATAGCCGCCGTGCCGGGTCGTTCGCCCGTCGATCGCAGAGCTGCGGCCACTGGTGTTCTGCGCAACATGCGGCGTCACGTTCATCGAGCGCAGCTCGTTGACGAAGTCTTCTGCGTCGTAGGCTTTGTCGGCGCCAAGCGTGATCGCTGTCGGCCGGTCGGCACGAGGCTCGATCATGTGCAGCGCGGCCACTCGTTCGGCATGCCCGTCAGCCAGCGTCAGGCAGGCGTCGACCAGCATGTGGCGGTTCTCCATCAGCCCATGCCCGATGAAGCATAGCTTCGTCTCCTTGCCTTTACCTTTGCGGTAGAGCCTGGCATCCGGATCGGTGGTCGAAGCATGGGTGTCGTTCGAACGTTTCTGGCCGTGGAAGTTCGCTTCCGTATTGCGCCCGCCGCCTTGAGCCGGCGGCTCGCTAGAGCCGTCCTTCGGCTTGACGCTCTTCATCGAGGCCCAGGCCTCGATCAGCGTGCCATCGACCCAGAAGTGATCGTTCGACAGAAGCTTCTTTACCTTGGACTGCGCCAGCACCGCTGCCAGGAACTTCGCTGCGATGTCGCCTTCCAGCAGCCGGTCGCGGTTCTTCGAGAACACCGAATGGTCCCAGGCCGCGTCGTTGATGCCGATTCCGACGAACCAGCGGAACAGCAGGTCGTATTCCAGCCGCTCCATCAGAAGCCGCTCGGAGCGGATCGAATAAAACGCCTGCAACAGCATCGCTCGCAGCAGCTTCTCCGGCGGGATCGACGGCCGCCCCGATCGGCGAATAGAGCGCGGCAAACTCACGCTCCAGCGCCGATAGCGCCTCGTTCACGATCGTCCGGATCGCTCGCAGCGGAATGATCGCGGCGAACCCGCGCCTCCAGGTCAACGTAGCTGAACAGCTCGCCCGTTCGATTGTCTCGGCCGCGCACGCACCATCTCCGAATCTCGTCGGAGTCAATGAATCACGGACTCCGGTCCGCGGCGAGCGCCTTTTTTCAACAGCCTGCTAGCTAGGCCAGCCCACGAACAACCTGGCGTTCAACTGCGGAACAGGTACCGCAGCTTAGGTGGCAGGGCAAAATGCGCGAGGGTAGTCATGACAAACTGTTTCCGCTAATGGATCGCGCAAGCTGGCCGCGCAAGCGTGGACCGCTGACATCAGTACTAACGGAGGAGGGACGGATCACAAACTTTCGTATAGTTCTCCAAACCCTTTCAATATCGAAGACTTACCTACGTACAATTGAGCCGTCAATCGCAATAGTTTTAGTCTCGTCGAGAATCGGGCCAGAGCGTCCTCAATGGCTCTCGGCGCAGGAAGCAAGACGAGCTGACCGACAATCATGAAGTTTTATCGCAAGACGCCATGCGGTCCGTCGATCTGCAGCGAGTGTCATCGATCCCTTGAATCAGTCTACCGGCGAGATATCTCCACGCGGCAGCCCTATCGCGACTACGATTTGCTCTCTTCGCTACCGGACGAAGAGTCTTCTTGCGCCATGGATCGCTGTCGCACGGACCATGGAACTCGCGCCTGACTATTCGGCTCACCCCGAAACCCTCAGTTCGTTTGCTGCGCTTGCTGCTACTGGTATCGATCGTGCTCGCCAAAGCCGCGCTGCGGTCGGGCGAAACCGATGACGGCTGAAACTTCTAAGACCTAGCTCACGCGCGTGCACGCGGCGAGACTAATTGCTCGGACCGCGAATCCCAGAGTCGAACCGCTAACGATGTCGCAATCCGCAATAAGTATTGAATACCTTCATACGAGTGAATTTGGCTAAGAGACTTCGGCGATTTTGAAGATGATTTCCTTAAAAGCTGGGGGGCATTGATCGGCATGTGCGGGATTGTCGGCATCTTGGGGCGTGGTCCGGTCGCGGAGCAGTTGGTCGAGTCACTCAAACGACTGGAATATCGCGGCTACGACTCCGCAGGCGTCGCGACGCTTGAAGGCGACCATCTCGAGCGCCGACGCGCCGAGGGCAAGCTGAAAAATCTCGAGGCGCGGCTAAGCGGCGATCCGCTGTCAGGTCATACCGGTATCGGTCATACGCGCTGGGCCACCCATGGCAAGCCGACCGAAAGCAATGCCCATCCGCATGCGACGGACAATGTCGCGATCGTCCATAACGGGATCATCGAGAATTTCCGCGAGCTGCGCGCTGAGCTGGAGCAGAATGGCGCTAGCTTCGCCTCCGAGACCGATACCGAGGTGGTGGCGCATCTTGTCGAATCCCATCTAAAGAATGGCTACTCGCCGCAGGACGCAGTGAAAGCGTCGCTGCCGCGGCTGCGCGGCGCGTTCGCGCTGGCATTTTTGTTCAAAGGTCACAACGATCTCATGATCGGCGCGCGCAAGGGGTCGCCGCTTGCGATCGGGCATGGCGACGGCGAAATGTATTTAGGATCGGATGCAATCGCGCTCGCGCCCTTCACCGATACAATCACCTATCTTGAAGACGGCGACTGGGTCGTGCTTACCCGCACGATCGGCGTCATCTATGATTCGAACGGCGCCGTCGCTCACCGGGAAACGCTGAAGTCCGGCGCTTCATCGTTCCTGGTTGACCGGGCGAATTATCGCCACTTCATGGCCAAGGAAATTCACGAACAGACGGAAGTGGTCGGGCAGACGCTGGCGCGTTATGTCGATATGACCGCCAAGCGCATCGCGCTACCGTTCGAACTGCCATTCGACTTCAATGACATTGGGCGCATCTCGATCACGGCTTGCGGCACCGCAAGCTATGCCGGGCACGTCGCGAAGTACTGGTTCGAGCGGCTGGCGCGTATGCCGGTCGAGATCGATGTCGCCTCCGAACTCCGCTACCGCGAGGCGCCTTTGCGCAAGGGGGATCTCGCGATCGTCATCTCGCAGTCCGGCGAGACCGCCGACACGCTGGCCGCGTTGCGCTACGCCAAGGCGCAGGGTCTGCACACAGTTTCTGTGGTCAACGTGCCGACGTCGACGATTGCGCGCGAGAGCGAAACCGTACTGCCGACACTGGCGGGGCCGGAAATCGGTGTCGCCTCGACTAAAGCTTTCACCTGCCAGCTGATGGTGATGGCCGCGCTTGCGATCGCCGCAGGCAAAGAGCGCGGAGAATTGTCCGACATCGATGAAATGAAGTTCGTGGGTGAGCTGATCGAAGTTCCGCGGCTGATCGCTGCGGCGCTCGCGATCGAGCCGCAGATCGAGAAGCTCGCGCTCGACATCGCCAAATCGAGCGCTGTGCTCTATCTCGGCCGCGGCACGTCGTTCCCCTTAGCGCTGGAGGGCGCACTGAAGCTGAAGGAAATCTCCTATATCCACGCCGAGGGCTATGCCGCCGGCGAGCTCAAGCACGGCCCGATTGCGCTCATCGACGAGAGCATGCCGGTGGTGGTGATCGCTCCTTACGACCGGGTTTTCGAAAAAACCGTCTCGAACATGCAGGAAGTTGCCGCTCGTGGTGGCAACATCATCCTGATGACCGATGCGACAGGGGCTTCGGAAGCGACGGTGGATTCGCTCGCGACCATTGTGCTGCCGGACATGGCTTCAACTTTTACGCCCATGGTCTATGCCATTCCGGTGCAGCTTTTAGCCTACCATACCGCTGTCGTGATGGGAACGGACGTCGATCAGCCACGCAATCTCGCGAAGTCGGTGACCGTCGAATAGGCGGGCAGGGCCAAAGTCGCAGCGGTCGTGAGCCTCCAGCCAGTAGGCGTTCGTGTTCGGTTATTAGCCAAAACCAAGCAGATCCTTAGTTTCTCTCCTATCCATGTTGATGCCGATCGTCGCTGCTGCATCGCGGGCATTGCGTCCAGATCGTCTTCCGGACATGAACGGTTCGCATCTCGATATCGCGCCGAATGGCGCCAACCCCCGCACCACCGTCCGGATGCTCGCGTTGACTCGGCCCTGCAGCCGGTGCGGAACTAGTGCATATCCAATGGGGACCTGCTGCACGTTGTAAATCCCTTGGCCAACCGATAGCAGGAACTAGGACAGTCCCACGCATACCACCGCGTCCGCCACGGCTGGGTGAACAGCGACCCAAGCTCATGCCTCCGGCGCTGAGAACTGCTCAGAATCAGGAAAACCTGTGAAAGGGCACTTTCCCATCGTCGGCGGTCATGGTCGATATCCGCCGTGTGCAATCCTACTAGAGGTGCCCCGATCACCCTGGAAGGTGCGGCATCCATTCGTGCTTAGCTCTACGACGAGATCAGGGAATTCCCCGAATTATCGAAGGTCGGAAGGCCAATTGCTCATAACTACCGCCTCGCGACGATTCAGACAGACTCATTGTGCCGCTGGCGCGATTTGAGCGACTCACGCTAGGCTATCATCCTCCAAAAGCCCCCAATGCGAGACGAGAAACGAAATGGTTGCTGCCGCCCGCGAACTGCCCACGTCAGGCTACGCGCTCGAAGTGGATGGTCGATTGAAAGCCGAGTTTATGACCAGAGACGGAGCAAAGGCAGGGGCAGAAGATCTCAAGAAGCGCTTTCCAATGCTTCAGGTCAGAATTTACGATGCGCAGACGATGACTCGAGAAGAGGTATCGCTTCCGCGAGCTTAGGTGCTCATCGAATGGGTTTTTGATGCGCGTGCGGCAGGGGCTGGCTCTGAGCCGCACAACGTTTCGACCCTATGGCTTGGTCCCTCGCGGATTGATCACACATAATGCGTCGTCCATGAAGAACTGTCCAAGCCATTGTGTGGGAGTCGTTTTTTGGAACGGAGCGCGATTTGAGATTGCAAGCTTTTTGGGTTTGAAGGCCGGAAAGCTTGCAATTTCATTTTGCGATTCCCGCGAATCACGGGTCGCAATTCCGTCGTCGCATCGGAGGAGACGATGCGACCCAAGGAACGATGAGACAGCGGACAGGTCGATCTTCTGCGCTCGCGGCTGGTCGCGGCCGCGGAAGAACGGCGACTGAGGTTCTCTCCACCGAGCCCCACCCGATCCCACTCGGGCGGGGGCTTAGCCGTGCGACGGAAGCCGTTAACCTTTTTGTTTACCCGAACTTAGGCCAACCGATTCGGGCGCGGCGTCTCAATTCGTGCCCCCGAGTTTGCCGCAGCCGAATCGGTGAAGAGTCAACCTTACAGGCGACGAATATACTGCATCGCGATCGGCGCGACTCACCCTATTCCTCGGCCACTACAAACGCGTTCACCGCTTCATGGAGCTGACGATGGCGAGTCCGTTCAAGGTGTTTCCCGATCCACAAGCGGTGACGCTCAAGCGCACTTGCCTGGCGCAAATGATCATTAGCCTTGCCGCGCTGATGTCGACCGGCGTCCTGCTATCGAAGGTCGTGACGGTGATAAATGGATTGCATTAGAGGCCTCGGCCAACTCAGGGCAGAGCTGCCGGAAACGACTGTAAGAATTTGAGGCCGGACTGCACGGCGCCCAAGGCGCCATGCGGTCCGGCCCAACCATTGATGCGGTCCATCCAGACCAAAGCGAGGTCGACAAGCGCGAACGTTGCCGCAGCAGGCACCTTGGTCGCAATGAGCAGCAGGCCGTCGAAGACTTACTTCTTCACCTTTTTCTTTTTGGCTTTTTTCGCGGTGGTCTTCTTCGCCTTCTTTGCTTTCTTGGCCATATGGCCCTCCGTTAAATCTCAAATGAGATCGCTTACTGTGCAGACCGGACTCGGCCCGCACACGAGAAAGCGTACCACTGAATTTACAAGATAGACATTGAGACGTCTTGTTCGTGGGGCTACCGCGTTCGAGTCGTTTGTCTGCCGTGGGGCCAGCACGGGAGCGAGAGAAGTGCTCTCGCAACGATGGCCGATTGGCACCGTGTAATCAGGTGTTGGGCGATCCGCAAAGACGCAGCAGAAGCTTGCGCGGGTATGATCTGGACACTGGCGGACTGATGTCAATCGGCGCCCCCGAAAGTACCCGCTGGGCCGTTCTGTTGCCCCATTTGGCCGAAACGATCAGCGTCGGAAGTGCTTTCTAGCTTGGGGCAGGCCCTGAACCATCCCGTCATGTCTTCGCACCGTCGTACGCGCGATGGCGCCGCTCGCCTTGATCCGGCGGGCTATGACGCATGCGACTGGGCGTGGGAGTTCTTGCGCCGGAACAAAGACTATATCGCCGAGTGGCGAGGCTCCGTTCCTCGCCGTCTGCCGTACATCAGACTTAGCGATGGGACGTGGCTGTTGCGGCTAAGGCGACGCTTTCCTCGGGCCGAACGATGGGGACTTTATGCCTTTGCCGACCCCGCGCTATGCGCCCGGCAGGCACCGGTGTTCTGGCACGTCGATGCCCTGAAGCGGGTGATCCGCCTCAACGCCCAAAGGCGAAATGGCGAAAACACGCCGCCGTTCACGCTTGCGGACTTCAAGGTCAATCGAATGGCCGTCGTCGATGTCGACGAGGTCCCGTTGGTGTTGGTGAAGGGAGCGGGCGTTCATGTCCCCCTCGAAATCCGCGGTCTTCCTGTCCTGACTGCGCCCTTCGCGCCGGTCTTTGAGGTCCATGGCCTCGGCGACCTCTCCGCGCAAATCGAGCTTCTGAAGCGCCTGAAGCGTTTCACCGAGCCTGGCCTGAGGACAATTCAAAGGCCGCCGTTTGCAAGCGACGAACGTCTGCATCACGCCCTGATCGCGCTCGATGAAAGCCTGAAGGGCAAGACCTACCGCCAGATCGCAATCACGATCTTCGGGGAGAAAAAAGTTGCGGAGGAATGGCACGGGCATAGTCAATTCTTGAAGGATCGCACGCGACGGCTTGTTGCCAAGGGAACCGAATTGATGAAGGGCGGCTATCGCGATCTCCTGAGCTAGCCGCTTCTTGTCGCGGCTGCTTGACGAGACTTGCTTTCGCAGGATGGCGAAACAGACTCTGCCGCGTTCGCCACTCCCAATCAGGTTGCCGATGTGACGACGCTTCTTCTCACGCCTCGCGTTTGACGAGGTAGGTGACAAGGAGCCTCGGAAATGACGAAGAGTGACGACAAAGAGCCCGATAAGCCGTTTCTCAACACAGTAGAAGCTGCCGCCTGGCTGCGCCTCACCAAGAATACACTTGAGAAGATGCGGGTAAACGGCCGAGGACCCGCCTACCGCAAGCACGGACGCTATGTCCGCTATCACATCGAAGACCTCGTCGAATATTCGCTGGCGAACAAGCGGAGGTCGACCTCCGATGCTGATTGAGCGCGCAAGTCTTTGGCGCCAACTGGCCGTGCTCTCGGCCATGTGCGCCAGCATCATCGCAGTGCTGATTTCCTTCGCGAACGGGATACCGCTTTTGATTTACAATGCCTCGGGCAGCGCGCCACTCGGCTTCTATTACTTGGAGCAACGGCTGCCCGCGCGCGGTGAACTGGCGCTGTTCAGGCCGCCGCCCGCGATCGAGCTGTTGATCGCCGCGCACAAAGTTCTTGCGGTCAAAGTGCCGCTTCTGAAGCAGATTGCCGCAACCGGCGGCGATGAAATCTGCCGCGCCAATGAGCCGGAGGGTACCCTATCGATCAATGGAAAGGTCGTGGCCGAGGTGCTCGCCAAAGATTGGGAAGGGCGGCCACTGCCGGTCTGGGAGGGCTGTTTGAGGCTGGTGGAGGGGGAATTCTTCCTGCTCCAGCCGCATCCGCATTCGTTCGACTCTCGGTATTTCGGTCCGGTGCTTCGATGCGACATTCTCGGCACGGCGCATCCGCTGTGGACCTTTGACCGGCCGGATTAGGCGCGCATCGATAGCCGTCCAGACCCGATCGACCGGCTCTTGCGGCATAGCGCGCGCTACGCCCTGGAGTGGACGCGGCGCTTTTGGAATGGAAATCGACCTTCTGAAGCTGTTTTCGACCTTTTGGTGGGCTTTTCCGCGAGTGTATAAAAGTCAAGGCATTTTTCGACATTGATGACGGTTTTGCTGAGAAATTCGTCGGATTCCATTGATTTTCGACTTTATCTCTTGTACGTTTCTCGACGTAAATCTAATTTTTACGGCAGTTTTCGACGGCCAAGAAGGATTTTCGACCGGTGCGGCTGAATCTATCTGGAACCAGCATGTTTCAGGACAGGCTCCTGAATGACCAGACCAGGCTGGTGGGGCTGGCGGCGCTCGTACACGCCCTGTCGGTCAAAGCACCTGTCCGCCGGCCAAGCGCCGTGTCCGAAAAGCACATCCGCGGCAGCCATCGGGACGAAGGCGGCTGGCGTCTTTACGACAAGAGATATTGGGCCGGCGAGAACTTTGCAGATCATCTCACCTTCGCGTTACGTCACGAGAGCCTCGACCTGCTCGTGCTCAAGCGAATCTTCCAAGCCGTCCCCAAAGCGGAGATCGAAGCCTTCGTCAAAGCTGCTCCGACGGGCGTGCCGACGCGGCGCGTCTGGTTCCTCTACGAGTTTCTGACGGGCGATACGCTCGACGTTTCTGATACGCCGAATGCCGCGGCCGTCGATCTGTTGGACGAAGATGCCTATTTCACCGGCAAGGCGAAGCTGTCCAAACGGCATCGCGTCCGGGACAATCTTCTCGGGACAAACGATTTCACCCCGATGATCAGGAAAACGCCTGCGCTCGTGGCCTTCACCGCAAGTGGCCTTGCCGCCAAGGCCAGTGACACGGTGGGACGTACCGGGGCGCATGTCGTGTCGCGGGCTGCGAACTTCCTTCTGCTCGCAGATAGCCGTGCCAGCTTTGCGATTGAAGGCGAACGCCCGCCCCGAAACCGCCTTGAAAGATGGGGACGTGCCGTCATTCAGGCAGGCAGGCATCCGCTTACGGTCGACGAAATCGTTCGCCTGCACGGCGTTCTGATCGAGGACACCAGGCTGATCCATCCGGGAATACGGCCGGATGGCGTCTTCCTCGGCGAGCGGGACCACGATAACAATCCGCTGCCCGAGTTCATAGGCGCGAGGCCCGATGATCTGGACAGCCTGATGAGAGGTCTGATCAAAGCGAATGCGCGGATGCGTGACGACGGACTCGATCCCGTTCTGCAGGCGGCAGCAACCGCCTTTGGGTTCGTGTACGTCCATCCTTTCCAGGACGGCAATGGCCGCCTGCACCGATGCCTGATCCACCATGTTCTTGCAGAACGCAAGTTCACGCCGCCCGGCATGGTGTTTCCGGTCTCCTCGGTCATGCTCGACCGGATCGACGATTACCGCACCACGTTGCAATCGCATTCGACGCCGCTGATGGAGTTCATCGATTGGCGGCCGACGCCGGACAGAAATGTCGAGGTGCTGAACGACACCGCTGATCTGTATCGCTATTACGACTGCACCGAAGAGGCCGAGTTCCTCTATGGCTGCGTCAAACGGACGGTGGAATACGACCTGCCGCACGAGATCGACTATCTGCGCCGCCACGACGAGGCGCGGCGCAGTATCATGGAGGTGGTCGAAATGCCGGACCGCCTCGCGGACGATTTGCTGCTCTTCATCCGCCAGAATAACGGGACGTTGTCCAGGAAGAGAAGGGAGCGGGAGTTCGAGGCGCTGAGCGACAAGGAGGTCGCGCAGATCGAAAAGGTCGTGCAGGACGCGTTCGACGGATTTGAGACTGCTTCACATGAGTGAATCCATCTCCGAAATCGATGTCCACTGCCAAGAGCTGCACAGGGTTGACGCGGTTAGTGGCGATGACACTCAAAGAGAGTGCCGCCCAACGTGGATTCGAGATTTCGCAGGCAGCGGCTAAGGGTCAATTGCTTGATTGTGAGCGTCTCTGCCGCTTGACGTAGGCTTCGGTGTTGGGACGCGGCGATCGCCCAGCGTAGATCTCGAGTTCCACAGGCGCGGTGGAGGCCCATGGCGAGTTGCCGGTGACCAGATTTTGTCTTGAATGCGTCGCTCCATTTGCTTGCGCTGCTTCAGAATCCTCCAGTTCGGCCCTGAAGCCGACACTGTAGGCGTTGTTGGTCGGATGCGTGCTGCCATTGCTGCGTAAGAATAGGTCCGCGCCGATCTGCTGTTCGATGTACCGAAGACGCCGGCTGAGAGTGGATTGGCGAATGCTGAGGACCCGCACCACTTGCCGCAAGCTGCCGTGCCGTCATGCGATGCCATATCCACCAAGCATTTCCCTCCCGGCATCGTTTGCGACCATTCGATGCATCTAGTCTAACCTGCCGCCGCGACCACTGCATGCAGCGCCGAGTTAGCTTGGCGGCTAGCTCCTCCCTAGTGGCGTCCATAGGGGACGACGAAGTCTCCCGATGGCGTTCGCTCCCAAAGCGCTGATTTCTTCCTAGCCAAGCTTGCCGATCGCGTCGTGGTCAATATTGACGTCTGACGGTGTCCGAGGGGGAGAGCGTCGTGAGTGACACGAGATCCAAGGCGAATTGAAGGTTATGCCCGGATTGTTCGGAATTGATGCCGCTGCGGCGGGGCTGCGCGCCCTATGGCGAAGGCCTGCCAGGATCAGCGAGGCCTGGACCGCGTGCTGGCCAATCTCCTCGCGCATCGTTCGATGCGCGCCTACCGCCCGGACCCGGTACCGCCGCGCACGGTGGAAACGCTTGTCGCAGCCGCGCAGTCGGCCTCATCATCCTCCAACCTCGAAAGGATGGGAGCATGATCTACTTAGGTGCGTCGTTCCGGGGGCGCACGCGCGGCTATCTTAAAACACGAACGTCTCACGGCTCCAGTGCGATCTGCAAGCCCCCGTTGCCTCCAACGTGAACGTAACGCGGCCCGATCGGCCGACCTCGACCGCTGGCGACAGTGACAATGTCTTCCAAGGGAGCGGCGCGCGCATCCGATTCAGGGCGGGACAAGATCAGATCGGCGTGGAACAGACCTTCCGATTCAAGTCCGGTCGCATCGACGCCAAGCGCTGCCAACGCAGCCAAAGTACTTTCAAATTCTTCAGCATCGCGAAAGCGACGCTGAATAAATGTCGCGCCGGTAAGACGTTCCGTCACAAGACCACGCTTCGCGAAAGTCGCAGCCAAGGAATCAAATGGGAACATCCGCAGTACGAAAGAGATGATCCATGGAGACTTCTCTGTCGCATCGAGAATTTTGCTGAACGTCTTTTCGGTGACGTAGCCGATGCAGCCCGTCGACATGACGACATCAGTGGAGCGGATAATACGCGCGCTTTCCGTCGATAGCGGCTCCTTTTCAAGGTCAGCGACAATGCCCTGCTCAAGGAGACCAACGCCCATTGCATAGCTGATTGCCGGTGCTGATACATCGAGACCGATAAACCGCGCCAGGCCAACATCAGGCCAAGCCGCATAGAAATAGCGATCGAGACGCACCAGTGTCTCGGAACTGATCGCTCTCATCTCGCGTCGGGCATAGCGGTGACGCAAGCCGCCGAAGGTCAGTGGAAACCGATGCACCGCCGCGTTGATGCCGTATGAACAGCCGACATCAAGCACGATCGGCTTAACGCTGGTTGCCGAAGCTTTCGCTGCCAGAATCTGACGCACGACCGGCTCAGCCACGTCCGGGATCATATAATCCAAGTCTCCCAGGACGGAGAAATACGCCCTTGGATCATCCAAAGCATAAATGTCATCGAAGACAGCTTTATCCCGATTGATACGCGAAAAATCTGTTCGCAACCTAACGTCTCCACATTTCAATTTGCACGCAAGCCCAGGGCTCTTGCCTCGACCAGTACTCGGCTTATCGCAGATGTTGGCCGACATATAAACACATATAAACCCCACAGTACCCTTGCGGTCTGCCTAACCCCAATTTCTTGATAGATGAGCCAGTCATTCTCCCTCCGTGAGACCTGCAGTTTGTCTCATTGATGCTGACGCTGGACATTCAGGCAGGGCGAAGACGTAGAGCGACGGCCAAATCCGCGGCGACAAGCGTGCGCAGAAGTACGCTTTCCAAGATGTTGGGGGGTGACCCGGCTCGAGGCTGGCTGCGAGCATCTTCTCGAAATAACGCCAAGTGCAGTAGTCGTTCCACTAGGCACTTCGCCGGCAATACGGCCGTGCCTAACGTGCAATTTGCTTTGTCAGGCGGCAGGTCTATCCCGCAGTTCGTCATGGATGCACTAAGAGCTCAAGCTCATGACGATCCGGAACTCCTGCGTTTCGCAGAATACAATGTACCGGTCTCGCGACTGCACTCGGTCCCGGGTCCCGCCGCTACGCGTCGGCGCTACGCTGACCCTCCTGCGGGTGCTTTTTTCTCTGGCTCCGCTTCACTTCGGAGCTCCGCCCTTTACTGGTCAGATCGCCATGTCAGCGACATCGCCAAGCGGGGAACGATTGGGCCGTAAAACCAAGGACCATAAAGCGCGAGTCCGACTCTCAGAACCCTCAGAGATGACCATCGTTCTCCGGCGGAATTCCGCGTCAACGCGCTTTTAGACTAGAGTGAGAGTGACGACGGGTTCGCGTGACGGGTTGAGGGTTGGGAGAGAGGCTCCCGGCGCCCGTCGCGGAGAACCGCGATGCTTAACCAGAAATCACACGCCCGCACCGGTCAGGATCGGGCAAGCCTTTACACCGAAATCACCGACAAGATCATCGACGAGCTGGAGGCCGGCCGCATCCCTTGGGTGCAGCCGTGGGGGAGCGCGGCAATCAAGGCGCCGCTCGGCATGCCGCGCAATGCCTCGACTCAGCGCGGCTATGCTGGAATCAACGTGCTGATACTGTGGGGCGCCGTCCTCGAACGCGGATTCTCTTGTCAGAA
Source organism: Bradyrhizobium cenepequi (assembly GCF_020329485.1). Lineage (GTDB taxonomy): Bacteria > Pseudomonadota > Alphaproteobacteria > Rhizobiales > Xanthobacteraceae > Bradyrhizobium > Bradyrhizobium cenepequi. The sequence continues at coordinate 30,612 of NZ_JAGKJI010000047.1, read as the reverse complement.
CTGGCTGACCTTTCGCCAGGCGCTCGGGCTCGGCGGCCACGTCAGGAAGGGCGAGCGGGGTACGACCGTCGTATTCGCCGATCGTTTCGTACCGGAGGGCGAGCGTCAGCGTGCCGCGGAGACTGGCGAAGAGCCGGGCGCCATTCCGTTCCTCAAGCGCTTCACCGTTTTTAATACCGACCAGTGCGACGGCCTGGCAGAGGGTGTCGCTGGCTCAGTTGTCCCCCCGCTCGCGGACCAGATTGAGCCGCAGGCCCGTGCCCTGATCGCGGCCACCGGCGCTGACTTCCGCATTGGCGGCGCGCGCGCCTACTACAACACAACTGGCGATTTCGTTCAGGTGCCGCCGCCGGCTTCGTATTTCGAGCCGATCAATTGGCATCGCACCGCATTTCACGAACTCTCACATTGGAGTGGCGCTGCTTCCCGACTCGGTCGGGATCTCTCGGGCTCGTTCGGCTCCAAATCCTACGCACGCGAGGAGTTGGTCGCGGAGATGGCCGGCGCGTTCGTCTGCGCCTCGCTTGGCATCGTGCCGACCATGCGCCACGCCGACTACATTGGCTCGTGGCTGGAGGTGCTGCGCGAGGACAACCGCGCTGTCGTGCGCGCGGCGAGCGCGGCATCGAAAGCCGCCGATTTCTTGCTTGCCTTTCTACCGCACGTGATCGCCGCTGACGGCGAGGGGAATGAGCAGGCCGCGTGATGTATCTCCGGCCGTCTCGGCTGGCGCTCGCGGCGGTGCGCCGGAGAGTGAGAGAACGGCCGTGATTTTCGTGACGGGTTGGAGGTCGAGAGAGAGTCTTTCGGCCGCCCGTCGCGGAGAATCCGACATGGCAAGCGCCGTTCAGAAGATCAAACTCAGTCCGTCCAGGGACATCCCCTTCAACAAGCTGGTCTTAAGCCAGTCCAACGTTCGCCGCATCAAGGCCGGCGTCTCTATCGAGCAGTTGGCTGAGAGCATTGCGCAGCGCACTTTGTTGCAAAGCCTCAGCGTCCGCGCCGTCGTCGATGCCGACGGCACGGAGACCGGCATGTTCGAAGTGCCTGCCGGCGGGCGGCGATACCGCGCCCTTGAGCTTCTGGTGAAGCAGAAGCGGATGGCGAAGACGCAACCGGTCCCTTGCGTGGTCAGGGACGGCGGTATTGCCGAGGACGACTCGCTTGCAGAAAACGACGAGCGCATCGGACTGCATCCGCTCGATCAGTTCCGCGCGTTTCAGATCCTCCGTGATGGCGGTATGAGCGAAGAGGATATTGCCGCGAGGCATTTCACGACGCCGGCGATCGTCAAGCAGCGCCTGCGTCTGGCATCCGTGTCGCCGAAGCTGCACGACGTCTATGCCGACGATGGCATGACGCTGGAGCAACTGATGGCCTTTTCCGTCACCGGCGACCAGGCGCGTCAGGAGCAGGTCTGGGACAATGTGAGCCGCTCCCAACTTGATGAACCGTACCAGATCCGCCGAATGCTGACGGAAAATACCATCCGCGCCTCCGACCGCCGCGTCCAATTCGTCGGGCTCGATGCGTATGAGCAGGCGGGTGGCATCGTGCTGCGCGACTTGTTCGAACACGACGATGGAGGTTGGCTGCAGGACGTGCCGCTGCTCGATCGCCTGGTCACCGAGAAGCTCAAGACCGAGGCCGAGGCGATAGCGGCCGAGGGCGGGAAGTGGGTCGCCGTTGCCGTCGAGTTCCCCTACGGTCACACCAACGGCCTGCGCGAACTCGACGGTCAGCCGGCAGAACTGACGGAGGAAGAGCGGACGACACTCGACGCCTTGAACGCCGAGTATGCGAAGATCGAGACCGACTACCAGGACGCCGACGATCTGCCCGATGAGATCGATCAGCGTCTCGGCGAGATCGAAGCCGCACGCTCCGTATTTGAAGCCCGATCGCTCATCTACGATCCGGCCGATATCACCCGCGCCGGCGCCTTCGTCAGCATCAATGCTGAAGGGATACTCTCGATCGATCGCGGTTACGTACGGCCTGAGGACGAGATGCCAAACGTCCCCGACAGCAACACCGACGCTGAGCAAGAGACAGCTGATAACCGAGAGACCAGCACGATTCAGCGTGCGGTCATCACCGTCGGTGGTGCGCCAACTGAGCCCCTCGAAGAGGACGATGACGAGACCATCAAGCCGCTGCCAGACCGGCTCATTACCGAGCTGACCGCACATCGCACGCTGGCGCTGCGCAATGCACTGGCGAATGATCCCGCTGTCGCCTTCCAGGCAGTCCTGCACAATTTCGTACTGGCGACCTTCTATCGTTTCGCGTCGTCGAGCGGCTGCCTGGAGATTTCGATCCGGACCCCGACGTTCCCCGCCCAGGCTCTCGGCCTGAAGGAGAGCGCATCGGCTGTCGCCATCGATGCCCGCCATGACGAATGGAAGGCCCGTCTGCCAAAGGATGAGGCTGGCCTTTGGGAAGCGCTCACCGCACTCGACGGGACAGCGCAGGCGGCCCTGTTCGCGCATTGCGCCTCGTCTGCGGTCAACACGCTTCATGAACCTGCCAACCGGTACAATGAGGGGGCGCGTCTCAGCGCACGGTGTTCGGCGTCGTCTGGATCACGCCGATGTCCTCGCACGCGCTGTCGGGCTCGACATGGTGACGGCAGGCTGGAAGCCAACGGTCGACAACTATCTCGGCCGGGTCACCAAACCCCGCATTCTTGAAGCGGTGCGCGAGGCTAAAGGTGAGTCATTGGTGGGGCTGATCGACCACCTGAAGAAAGGTGACATGGCGCGCGAGGCCGAGCGTCTGCTCGACGGTACGGGCTGGCTGCCCGAGCCGCTGCGTCTCGCTGACATCGACAGCCCACAACAGGATCCGGCTGGGGCTGCTGAGACGCTGCCGGAGTTCCTCGCTGATGACGACGAAGCGCATGCCGACCTCGAAGATGACCAGCCGCGGGTCGTTGCTGCCGAATAGTCCCGCGCGGTGAAGCGGCTAAGGCCGCTGCGCATCCGTCCATTCCATCTCCGAGCCCGGCCATCGTGCCGGGCTCTCTTCTTTTCAGGAGAACCATCATGTCTGCTCACACCATATACGAAAATGCACCGCTCGGCTCACTCATTCGCTATTCCGACGGCACACTGAAGCCGCCTGCGCGCTTCAAAAGGAAACTTGCTGCTTGGGAACATCGCAACGGCGCCGGGCGCCTTGTCAGGAAAGAGCCAGCCAGAGACCGGCCGAGTTTGACCTCGGCTGCCAGCATCACACTCCACGAGGGCGATTTCGGAAGCGGAGGCGTCGTGGTGCTAACGGTCAGGCGTACATATTCTCTTGACAGCGATCTCTGCTTCGAGATCGCCGAACGCCCCGCCGTCGGCGCGGTACGCATCCTCCAGGAATATGGCGACAATACCGAACTGCTTCATCTGGCCGAAAGCCACGAAGCAGCCGAGCGCTGGTTGACGCAACATCACTATTCCAACGTGCTCCTCAAAGAGGTCACCGAGGATGAGGTCGGCGCTGATGTCGTCGAGGGTCGGGCCGCCTGACTTTTGGTCCGATCCACTGAACTCGTTCACTCGTCGGGCCCGCCATCGCGGTGTCTCGCTGAGCGGGCAGGGCCGGTCGATCGTGTCTACAGCGTCAAGAGCCCACCAAAGGTGCTGTAGGTGCTGCAACCGGTTTGATCGCGGGTATCTCAAGGGTCCGACGCTGACACGTTGGACCCTTGATCCATGAAGGGTCAAAGGAAGAGCGCGGCCGGGACGGGTTTAAGCCAGCGGGGTCGAGAGAGAGCGCCCGCGGCTCGGCCCTCTCCGCTCTCCCGAGGTTACCTCCATGACATACGTATCCGCTTCCGCCGCCGCATCCGCGTGCTTTGAGGGTGCTTCCGATATCGCAGGCCGATCTGCCGCGATTGGCCGCGCCGCGCAACTTCTCCTTCCTCATCTTGAACGTGGCCATCGCATCGATGCGGCGCTCCTGCGCGCCGTCATGGACACCGCTTTTGGCGGGACCGACGCTTCGGGAGCCTGGAACTGGAAAACCGGCTACGACGCTTGTGAAGCCGCCACGGTATTGTTCCTGCGCAAGTTTGGCCCGGCCCTGCGCACACGTGCTGCATCGCCTGCCGCCATGCTGCCGATCCTGGCCAAAATCACCGGCCACCTTCCCACCCATACCCGCCGATCCGAGGAGAGCGAGACTTTCCACCAGTTCAGCACGCCCATTCCCCTCGGTTTTGTTGCAAGCGTCGCTGCCGCGATCACGTCGGATGACGTTGTCCTAGAGCCTTCCGCCGGCACCGGGCTCCTTGCCGTCCTTGCCGCCGAACTGTCGGGCGGATCGCTGGTGCTGAACGAGCTTGAGGAGACCCGAGCGGGGCTTCTCGGTCATCTCTTTCCCGGCATCGCCGTGAGCTCGTTCGATGCCGCGCACATCGACGATCATCTCGACGCGGCCATCATCCCGAGCGTCGCGTTGATGAATCCGCCATTCTCGGCTGCGGCAAATGTCGATCGCCGCGTGTCCGACGCGGCGTTGCGGCACGTTGCGTCTGCCTTGGCGCTGCTCCCGGACGGCGGCCGGCTAATCGCGATCACTGGGGCGAACTGTTCCCCCAACAATCCGATCTGGACTGACGCCTTTGTCCGATCGCAGGAGCGCGGGCGTGTCGTCTTCACTGCCGCCATCGCCGGCTCCGTCTTCGCGAAGCACGGCACCTCGGTCGAGACGCGCCTGACCGCAATCGATCGGTTGCCCGCGGACGATACGAGGGCATTTCCGTCGTCTCTAGGCGTGGCGCCGGACGTTGCCACGCTGCGTGGCTGGGTCACGATGCACGTTCCAGCACGGCTGCCACTCGCGGCGATCGTTGCCGCTCCGCCGGTCAAGCGTCCGGCCATTCCGCGGACCGGGCGCACCTCAGCTACGCGCCCGTCCGCCGCGGCGGCTCAGACGTCTGTGCCTGAGGCGATCGAACTCACCTATGAGACCGTCGCATGGACACCGGCTGAGGCCGACCGGATCACAGATGCGCTGTATGAGGAATACGCACTTCAGTCGATCCGGATTCCCGGATCGCACATACATCCGACCAAGCTGGTGCAATCCGCCGCCATGGCGTCGGTAGCGCCTCCGGTCCCCGCCTATCGGCCGCACCTTCCGGCAAATGTCGTCACCTGCGGCCTGCTGTCCGACGCGCAACTCGAATCCATCATCTATGCCGGCGAGGCGCATGCTGGCTTTCTCGCGGGATCATGGACGATCGACGAAACTTTTGATGTCGTTTCCGCAGCCCGCGATGATGCGGAGAATGCCGTCCAATTCCGGCGCGGCTGGTTCCTTGGCGATGGCACCGGCGCGGGCAAAGGACGTCAGGTGGCCGGCATCCTACTCGACAACTGGCTGAAAGGCCGTCGTCGAGCCGTCTGGATCAGCAAGTCTGACAAGCTGATTGAAGATGCCCAGCGTGACTGGTCAGCCCTTGGCATGGAACGCCTGCTCGTGACGCCGCTGTCGCGTTTCCGCCAGGGCACGTCGATCCGACTGGAGCAGGGCATCCTCTTTACCACCTACGCCACGCTGCGGTCCGACGCCCGCGACGACAAGGTTTCCCGCGTCAGACAGATCGTCGAATGGTTGGGTGCCGACTTCGACGGCGTCATTGTCTTCGATGAAAGCCACGCCATGCAGAATGCCGCAGGTAGCAAGGGCGAACGCGGCGATCAGGCTGCCTCGCAGCAGGGGAGAGCGGGGCTTCGGCTGCAGCACGCACTGCCGAATGCGCGCGTCGTCTACGTTTCGGCAACCGGCGCTACCACAGTGCATAATCTGGCCTACGCCCAGCGCCTTGGATTGTGGGGCGACAAGGACTTTCCATTTACGACCCGCTCGGAGTTCGTCGAGGCCATTGAGGCTGGCGGCGTCGCCGCAATGGAGGTGCTGGCGCGCGACCTCAAGGCACTTGGGCTCTATGCGGCCCGCTCCCTTTCATACGAGGGTGTCGCGTACAAATTGGTCGAACATCGCCTGACCGGCGAGCAGATCCGCATTTACGATGCGTATGCGGGGGCCTTTAGCGTGATCCATAACAATCTCAACGCCGCCATGCAGGCGGCGAACATCACCGGCGAGACCGGGACGCTCAACGCGCAGGCGAAGTCCGCGGCCCGATCGGCATTTGAGTCCGCAAAGCAGCGCTTCTTCAGCCATCTACTCACGTCGATGAAGACACCTTCCTTGATCCGCTCGATCGAACGCGATCTTGGGGAAGGCCACGCCGCTGTGATCCAGATCGTCTCGACCGGCGAAGCGCTGATGGAGCGCAGGCTTGCGGAGATACCAATCGAGGAGTGGGGTGACGTCCAGGTCGATATCACTCCACGGGAATACGTACTCGACTATCTCGTCCATTCCTTTCCGGTCCAACTGTACGAGCCGTTCACCGATTCGGAAGGCAACCTTTCGTCCCGGCCTGTGTACCGCGATGGTCAGCCCGTCGAAAGCCGGAAAGCCGTTGCGCGGCGCGACAGGTTGATCGAGCATCTCGCTTCGCTCTCACCCGTGCCCGGCGCGCTCGACCAGATCGTGCAGCGGTTTCGGACGGATATGGTGGCCGAGGTCACCGGACGCTCGCGCCGCATCATCCGCAAGGGCGACCGCCTCACGGTCGAGAACCGCGCCGGTTCAGCAAACCTCGCCGAGACCGCGGCCTTCATGGATGATGCCAAGCGCATCCTCGTCTTCTCGGACGCCGGCGGGACGGGGCGCAGCTACCATGCCGAGCTGTCTGCTCGGAACCGGCGCTTGCGCGTCCACTACCTGCTCGAGCCCGGCTGGAAGGCCGACGCCGCGATCCAGGGTCTCGGCCGGACGAACAGAACCAACCAGGCCCAGCCACCGCTGTTTCGTCCCATTGCGACCGATGTGAAAGCCGAGAAGCGCTTTCTCAGCACCATTGCGCGGCGCCTCGACACGCTCGGTGCCATTACCCGCGGTCAGCGTCAGACCGGCGGGCAGGGGCTGTTTCGGGCCGAGGACAATCTGGAGAGCAGCTACGGTCGCGATGCTCTGCGTCAGCTCTATGTGCTCCTGGTCCGGGGCAAGGTGGAAGGCTGCTCGCTCGAGATATTTGAGGACGCAACCGGTCTGAAGCTGACTGACAGCAATGGCATCAAGGACGAATTGCCACCGATCACCACCTTCCTCAACCGGCTGCTGGCGCTGACCATCGATCTGCAGAACATACTGTTCACCGCCTTCGAGCGGTTGTTGATCGCTCGCATAGAAGGCGCAGTTGCGTCCGGGATCTACGATGTCGGTCTCGAAACGCTCCGGGCCGAAAGCTTTGTCGTCACCGACCGGCGCACGATCTACACGCATCCCAGCACCGGCGCAGAGACCCGGCTGCTCACCATTGCCCAGCGCGAGCGTAACCTGCCTTTGACTCTGGATGACGCGCTCGGCCGTCTCTCTGATCGCCGTCCCGTCCTGCTGGTCAACGAACGGTCCGGCCGTGCCGCCGTGCAGGTCCCTGCGCCCAGCCTCGTGCTCGATGATGGTGAGATCGAGCAACGCGTGCGATTGATCCGGCCTATGGAAAGCCTGAGCGTTCCGCTCAACGCAATGGCCGAAAGCCGTTGGATCGAGACGGATCGCGAGCGATTCAGCGTAGCCTGGCAGGCTGAGCTTGCGGAAGTATCCGCGTTCACCGAGAGCACTATCCAAGTCGTTGCTGGGCTCCTCTTGCCGATCTGGAAGCGGCTGCCTAACGAGTCGACGCGCGTCTATCGCCTTCAGACCGACGCCGGCGAGCGCATCATCGGCCGGAAGGTCTCCGCGGCCTGGGTCGCCGGCGCGCTGCTCGGCGAACAGCCGACGCTGCCACCCGCGGACGCTTTTGCGGCGCTGTTGGAAGGTCGCACGGTTCTCGATCTTGCCGAAGGCCTGAGACTTCGGCGCGCCCGCGTTATGGGCGCGCATCGCATCGAGCTCTCTGACTTCACCGACACCATGCGCGATCGTTTGCGCACTTATGGACTCTTCAGCGAGATCATTTCCTGGAAGCTGCGCATGTTCGTGCCTGTTGACGCAAGTGGCGTCGGGGTCCTTGCCAAGCTGCTCGAATGCTATCCGATCGAGCGCATCGGCGTGCGGGAGGCCGCGTGATGCCCCGCGATGCTTCCGAACTGGCGCGCCGCCTCGCACGCGAGGCGGAGGCGGTGTGTCGACACTATCTCTCCAACGGACGCCGCCATGGTCGTTATTGGCTGGTCGGCGATAGCAGAAATACACCCGGGCGATCCATGTTCGTGCGGTTGAATGCATCGCCCAAAGGACCTGCGGGCAAGTGGACGGACGCAGCGACCGGCGAGCATGGCGACCTGCTCGACATCATCCGCGAAAGTTGCGGCCTTCTCGATTTCCGCGATGTTGCCGACGAGGCGCGACGATTCTTAAGTCTACCTCGCCCCGATCCCGCACCCAAATTGATGTCCGGGCACGCCAGAGCCCAGACCGGATCCCCAGAAGCAGCGCGGCGACTGTTCGGCATGTCGCAGTCAATCAGTCGGACCGTTGTCGAAACCTATTTGCGCCGACGAGGCATTCCATCCGTGCATCACGATGGTGCGTTGCGCTTCCACCCACGCTGTTACTACCGGGCGGACGACGACTCGCCGACTGAAGTCTGGCCGGCGATGATTGCCCGAGTCACCGACCTCGACGGCCGGATCACCGGCGTCCACCGCACTTGGCTTGACCCGTCCGGACGGGGCAAGGCGCCGATCGACACTCCTCGACGCGCCATGGGCGACCTCCTCGGTAACGCCGTCCGCTTCGGCATCGCGAACGATGTGCTCGCGGCGGGCGAGGGAATCGAGACCATGCTTTCGATTCGCTATGTGCTGCCGACCATGCCGATGGTCGCGGCCCTCTCAGCCAACCATCTCGCCGCCCTGCTGCTCCCGTTGACGCTACGCCGACTGTATATCGCCCGCGACACCGATCCTGCCGGAGAGGGCGCCGCGACGACCCTGACGATGCGCGCGGAAGCGGCCGGCATCGAGGCGTTCATATTGTCGCCCAGGTTCGACGACTTTAACGAAGATCTACGCACGCTCGGCATTCAAGAACTCGAGGCAGCCTTGCGCGTGCAACTCGTGCCGCAGGACGTCGCCCGCTTCTTTCCTCTGGCGACGACCGATACGGGATAGCAGCGGGCGTTTCGAACGCGATCGCATCGCCAGTCAGCGCGAGCGTTGCCGGACAGAGCCGCGTCCCCGGCCTTCTAGAGGGCGATCGGACAGCAAGCGGTCCGGCCCGGCAATGGCTGAGGTGCGGCTATTTTCCGCCGGCGCTTACGCGCCTTTGCATCGCGAAACAAAATAGCCGCACCTCTGCCATCCTCCGCTTCGCTCCGGCCCTGCGCTGCGCTTCGGGTTCTGGTCCGGTCCGCCTGCCGTCTGGTGATCGCCACGAAGGCCGCGATGGGCGCGGCCGATCCGGCAAAGGACCTCTCCATGACGACCGACTATGACGATACCGAGTTCGAGCCGCAGCACAGCTCATCCCCGACCGATCATGTGCTCAACGAGCTTCAGCTCTACGGCCACCGCCCTTACCACGACGAGCCCGATCCGAGGCCGCTACCCGAGCCGAAAATCATCGCCGGCGCGATCGCCGATATCTTCGACGCTTTCGTGGCGACCCTGAGCGACACACGGCTCGAACCCGACCTGGAGAATCTGCTCTGGTCGACCGTCAACCTCTTTTACCGCGCCACGGGTCGCATCGAGCGCGAACTCGACGAGAACGAACAGGCGCAGCAGAAGAGCCAGCGCGAGCAGAATGGTTCGGAGGTGCGATCGGTCGAACTGGAAAGGCTCACGGCCGAAGGAATCACGTTGGTCGAGCGCCGTAACGCCATGGAGCTGTTCCGGGACCTGGCCACTGAGCAATTCGAGCTTCATACCGGCTCGCCCTGGCGTCCCCGTTCCGGGTCACTCGTCAATCATCACACACTCACATCAGCGATGATCGATAGCCGCGATTTCCTGGCTGCCAAGCGCCGCGCGGAGACCGAGGCGGTGCTGCCATCGGGACCCAAGATCGCGCTTACCGGCGGACTCGAATTCAACGACGTCTCCTTGATCTGGGACCGCCTCGACAAGGTCCACGCCAAGCATCCGGATATGGTGCTGCTGCACGGTGGTTCGCCGAAGGGCGCCGAACTAATCGCCGCCAAATGGGCCACCAACCGCAAGGTTCCGCAGATCGCATTCAAGCCGGACTGGACCAAGCATGCCAAGGCAGCTCCGTTCAAGCGAAACGACGCCATGCTCGCGGTGCTGCCGATCGGCGTCATGCACTTCCCCGGCACCGGGATACAGGACAACCTTGCCGACAAGGCTAAGAAACTCGGCGTTCCCGTCTGGAAGTTCGGCGGCGCGTAAGCGCCGCCCCACGCGCGCTTCTTCATCGAGCGCCGAGGCTACTAAGTCACAGGTCTGCAATTCTCTCATCTCGACCAATTGAGCTTTCGGGAGCAACTAATTGAGGATAATTCCTCCCACAGCGGCTCGTTCTCCGTATAATCTCGACCGCGCCGTGGTGGTGGAAGGCGCAACTGTCATATCTTTTGTCGCGGAGCCACCACCATGCTCATCCTTGGACTCATTCTCAATATTCTTGGCATCGGCCTGTTCTGCTGGCTGATTTTCACCCTCGCTGTTTATGCGCTGCCATTCTTCGTTGCGCTTTCTGTGGCTCAGGCGGCGATTAACGGTGGCGCGAGCATTGCCGTCGCGGCTTTTGTTGCCATTCTTGCCGGTATACTCACCCTCGTTACTGGACAAACCGCGTTTTTGCCTTCACTCGATCCCGCGCTTCTTCGTGCCATGATCGCTGCTGCATTTGCGGTTCCGGCAACTGTCGCGGGCTATCACGTCGTTCACGGCATATCGCAAGTTGGGGTGGCCTCATTGCTATGGCGCGACGCATTTGCCTGGATCGGCGCTATAGCGGTTCGGCAGCACGGCCTCGGCACGGATGGCCATCTTTGCCGAGCCCCCGGCGACCGGTCGAGGTTCTGTCGCAAGGACCTCAGCCGGCTCTTACTGCCACGACGCAGCAGGGATGAACCTCTACCTCGTCCGGCGAGGTTATCTGCAATTCAGGCGTTGGTAGGCCGCGCGATTGACCATCGGTAACGCGGTCCGTTCCCGAAACGCTTGGGTCCTGGCACCTGACATCCCCGGCACAAGGCAACGCAGGCAGGGGGCACCTTATCGTGGATTGTTCAAGGCGATCGAATCCGCCTATTCCTTCGCTTTTGTTTCCATCTCTACGCCTGAACGCGGCAACATCTTGTGCAGCACAACCGACATTCGCCACAACTTCTCCGAGGATGCTGTTCAGCGCACGGACCACGTGGCCTCTTGATGGCTTGATCTGGCCGAAGAGCGGCTGCGCCTCGAATCGCCTGAACGCAACGCCGCGGGTCGACTTTCTTCCCCTGGGCTACGCCCATTCCTCGCGAGACAAGAAAGTCGCCCCGCTGGCGTCCTCCGCTGCGCTCCGGCCCGCGGGCGGGTGCGTCGTCGATCGTCTTCGGCCTGTAGATCGCCATCGAGGCCGCGGTCGTCGCGGCTCGAAACAGCAAGGAGAAGTAACATGGCTAACATCGGTTCTTTCAAGAAAGTCGGCAGCGACTTCCAAGGCGAGATCGTCACCCTCAGCCTCCAGACCAAGGGCGTTCGGATCCTGCCCGAGACCAACCGCTCCAACGAGAATGCCCCGAGCCACCGCGTCTTCGTCGGCCGGGCCGAGATCGGGGCCGCCTGGTCGAAGCGCTCCGAGGAAGGCCGCGACTACCTCTCGCTCAAACTCGACGACCCCTCGTTCAACGCGCCGATCTACGCGAACCTGTTCGACGACGAGGAAGGCGACGGCTACACCCTGATCTGGTCGCGGCCGCGCAAGAACGGCGACTGAGGTTCGCCGACCAAAAAGCCCCGTCCGGTCCGCCGGGCGGAGCTTCTCAATCTCACGCGCGCATCGCGCAGTGCGGACATATTGCCGGCAAATCGAGCCGCTCGGCCGCAGTCGGCTATTCAGTCTGTCCGCGGGTCCTTTTCTTGGCGCCTGTACCGGACGGCCAGGCCAAAAGGTCCGCTGCTTCGACTCCCAAACTGCGCGCAAGCCGGACGACAACGTCGATGCCCGCCGCATATCCAACGAGCAACGACTGCGTGTCGTGACGGACAACGAAAAGACTTCCTCGATATCGAGGTCGTCAACCCAATCAGGGACGGCGACGAGGGGCGGGAATGACAGGACCAGTCGCAGCGCCGTTGGAATACCAGCTCATCGGTTTAACCGAGAGCGGTGATGTTGGTGATATCCTCTCAGCGCTCGATCAAAAGCAAGGCCGCGTCCGTTTGCAGGCGCTGATCGCAGAGTGGCTGCGCATGGACAACCTTGTTGTCCTGACCGGGTCCGGAACATCGGTCAGTTCCGGCGGCAAGACGATGGCTAATCTCGAAACTGCAGTCTTTGCAACGATCGAAGCGCTTCCCGACCTGCCAGCATTCATCAAACCGATCATTGCCGCCCGCAAGACCGATGTCGATTACGCGAACATGATGGACGAGACGGTCATCGGTTTCGAGGGATGGCTGTCTTTCATTGCTAACGCGCTTGTTGTCACGGAATCGACCGGCGCCCCGTTCAAAGGCGTGACTTGGCCTGCCACCCCGGCACCGACAATCACCGAGCTTCCCTGGTTCGTCGATCGCCTACGCATGGCGATCTTCGCCGAATGCGCTCTATCACTCCCAGATACGTGAGGCGCCAAGACCGCTGGCGAGATCGCGCCGCAGCTCGCCTTCCTGTCAAAGCTGGTCGCCCGCGACAGCAATCTCGGTCGCACCCATCTCTTCACGTTGAACTAGAACACACTGTTCGAATAGGCGCTTGAGATTCTCGGCATCCAGTATTTCGACGGCTTCACGGGCCGTGCCGAGGCCCGTTTCGATCCATCGGTGTATGGCCTCTACGTCTACTACCCGGGCGAAGTCGCAGAAGGCCGCGTTCGCCGGTTCGACAAATTCCTCCACTTTTACAAGCTTCACGGATCAATCCATTGGTTTGAACAGGACAGCGAAATGCGCGCAAGGCATCCGGGCTTAGCGCCGTTTCGTGCCTACGAAGCCTCAGCCCGGCCGACAAGGCAGCGGTAATGTCGAAGCTGGCGACGGACACGCCATCGGTTGGTATTCTTCCCACCGCGAACACGTTCGCTCAGACCCTGACGATGCCCTACGTGCATCTTTTTCGCTCATTTCAGGTTCGTCTCGGTATCCCACAGACTTTCCTTCTCATCCTCGGCTATGGGTTCGGCGATGAAGCCGTATCATCGAAAATGCCCTCATGAAAACAGAATGTTGACGCAGCGCCTGAGGCGCTGCGTGTCGGGCTATCACCATTTGTAACTGAACAGATGAAGTAGCGGCATGGAGCAAACTGGCGGCAGTTTGCGAGCCGCGCCGTGGGCGGTGACAGCAAGGGCGAGCTTGATGTGTATGGTCTGCTGAAGACAATCCTGGACAACTATAGCGAGGTCCTTCGGCATGACGTTCGGATCAGAAACCATTCCTATATTGCTACTTCGACTGGCCCTTCGAAGTGGTGGAGTAGCTCGAAAAAAGCGGCGATCGCTTACACATTTTCGGTGAGGAGAGCTAAGCTCTTCATGTGTGTTTCGACTGCCTCGGCGACCTTTGGGTCTATGGGCAGGTTTTTCTTCGAGGCTGGCCATTCATCGCGGAAGCGCGTCACTGTTTCAGAAGCTGTATTGACGACGAGCTTTTCGGGCAGGTGCGATTTCGCGGCGAGATAGCGGAGCTCGTCGAACGAGAATTCGCTCATTCGTTTGGTACGAGCGTACTTGATGGCCGCGAACTCGTCCGGAATGTAAGGTATCGTCGAGACGAAATCGTATGCTGGCGCGAGCGCGGCTGTCCTGCGGTCCGGATAAATCAGCGACCAATTTTTCAAGTGCATGTCGGCATTGCCGATCAGCGTATTGAAGACCAGCCTGCGAACAAACTCCGCCGCCGCGTCGTCGCCAGCTTCGACGCCGATCACCGTTGCGATATTTTTGGCGCTTGCGCGCTTGTACTTGTCCTCGGGCCAGACGCTAAAGACCTGAGCGAAATCCTCGATATGGACTGGCCCGGTTTCGGTGCGGTCGAATCGCCGAACTGCTAAAGCTTGGCCGTTTAGATGCCCGATTCCGTCCGGAAGTCCTTCAATGGCATCCATCTCGATAAGCTGCACTTCCGGAACATTCATGCCGAGTTGTCCCGCCAGCGTCATCATGGAGAACTCGTTGTCCGGCACGGCCGTATAGCGCTCGGACGGAAGCTTGACGATCCATGAGCCGCCGACACCTTCGGCAGGGATAGTCAGGCCGCCGTTCTTCCCGGCATTCTTCACCGCCGAAAACTTCAGTTGAACGCCAGCAAGAGAGAACCTGAGAACGTTGCGCCGGCGAGCTTCACGGGCCTCGTTGTCCGCGCTAGGGGGCATAGCCTCGCCATCTGCGGGACGGATCGTGAGCGCACCGGGAAGATCCTGTCCAAGGACCCAGAGCAGGAAGAACTCGCGTTTTTCGTTCACTCCCGCCTGCTTGGCGAGATAATCGCGAAGCGGGCCTTCCGGCAGCAGGTTTGCGAAGAAGGGCGGCACCCTTGTGTTCGTGGGCGGAATATCCGTCAGCAGCTTGCCGAACTGATCTTTAAAGGAAAGGCTCAGCGTGGGTCGTTCAGGGTTGTCGATGTAAGCCTTGCTGAAGGCGAATAACGTCCGGGTGCCCTGAACGAGGGTCAGGGTTCCGATCTGTTCGCCGTACAGCAGCACTTCGAGGACGGATACGTCAGGCATCCTCGTCCTCCTCATCTAGTGCGTAAGCCGGGCGCGGTGCTTCCGGCACAGCGTGAGCAATGCGGTTGCGCAACTCTCGCAATTGATTTGAAGCACTCTGAATGACCGGCAGCGCGTTCCGATTCATTGGCAGCTTCATCAGCCGGTCCGTGACGCGCCGAATAACTTCAAGTTCTGAGTTTCCGAGCTGGAAGTTTGAAAGCTCGCGAAACGCTTGGTTAAGGCGGTCCAGCCCAGGCGCATCCTGATGCAATCGGTTGAGCCTGGTAACAGCAGCTTGTGCGCGGTTCAGCACACTTGAGCGCAAGCGCGCGTCGTCGGATAAGGCGGACGAGGCATTCCGGACAATGGCCTCGACAGCCGGCAGAAGCTTGCGGGGCACGAGGACCACTTCATGGTCGAGCGCGCGCGCAAGTTCAACAAGGCTGGAGAGCCGGAGATCAGTCCCGCCGCTCTCGATCTTGGAAATGTGGCTTTGAGGGACCCCTATCCGCGCGCTGAGGTCGCGCTGGCTCAAGCCGGAGCCCTCGCGGGCGGTCCGGAGCGTCTGTAGAATCTCGTCAGTAGCATAGGCCAAGATATGCCTCCGCATATCAAAAGTCAAAGTCGATATGTTTATATATATATATATATCACACGCACCCGCCGAGCGCAATATTGATCTGCAAACGCAGATCGCTTAACCCTAATGATCTATTATAACATATCAGGGCCAGCAGTCCACATCCAGGGTCGTGGTCGGGGCAGCAGGGTTCGAATTTGCGACCTGGAGTTCCCGAAACTACCCCCGCTGCCAGACTGCGCTATGCCCTGTGGCATAGGCTCTACTCTGGCTCCGTGCAGTCGTGGTCGCCGCAAACTGGTCAGCCCGTTCGTTCGCTTTCGTGGCGTTGCGCCCTCGGCAGGTTCGCCTTTTGCCGGGCGGCGCTTTGCCGTCAATGACCTGTCCGCACCGCTCGCGCCGCGGGCGCGACCGTGTTGGTCATGACGGCGCCAGCTCGTTCCGCCCGGCCTTTCGTCGGCGTCCTTCGGGACGACAACAACCAACGAAAGGAAACGAAAATGGGACTCGATATGTATGCTCTTGCTACCGATAACGCCTTGTCCGCTGCCGTGGATTTTGACGCTCCGGACTCAGTGAAGATTTACAACTGGCGCAAGCATCCCAACCTGCATGGCTGGATGGAGCGGCTCTATCGAAAAAGGGGCGGCAGGATGAGAACTTTCAACTGCGTAAACGTCGCGCTCACGGCGGACGATCTGCAGCAGCTCGAAGCCGACATCCGCACAAAGTGCCTGCCGAAAACCGGAGGCTTCTTCGGCGTATCGGATGGCTCCGAGCTTGAGGATGATCTCGCATTCATCGCGAAGGCGCGAGAAGCTCTCGCGGCAAATCGGGCCGTCTACTACACATCCTGGTGGTAGCGGTCTGGGCCGGAGCCTTCTCACGGCTGCGGCCACGCGACCGACTCTCTCGGCCAATCGTCAGCCGAAGGAGGCCCAAGTGCCCAAGGCCAAGAGACCACGCTTCGAACTGCCAAGCGTCAAGCCCGGAAACTGGCGGGGAGAAATTCTGGGAGGCTGCGCTCTCAATTTCGGCCAGGTTGTTCAGCCGGGTCCGCCGCCGCAGTCCGTGGAATTTAGCTACATGATCATGCCCGCGGCATTTACGATGCCCGAGCCTTACTTCACGTGGCCCGGCATCATGATGGCCCCAACGCCAATGAAGACGGAGTTTACGGACGCGGGACATCTCTTCAAGGCGGAGCACCTTCCAACGCTGCACCTTTCGCTGGAGGTTACGCGGAACCGTTTTTCGATGTGCTCAGGATGTTGGAAGCAAAGCGCCTAAAAAATTTCGATTTCACCGTAGAGGAAGAAGCCGATGGATCATGGCCGGTCCACAGCTGGGGTATGGCGATGGCACTGCCCTGATCGGCGCTATCTGGTACCCCTATTTAGCGCTCCCGCATTCTTCCTGAAATTGCACTCGTAGCATTCGGCCTGGATGTTACTGATGTTGTCCGTCCCGCCGTGGTACACGGGGAGTTTGTGACCTTTCGTCCATACTGTCTTGTATCGCGGATCATGGCGTCGCCGACCAGGCTCATGCGGCGGAGCATCAAGAGCACGCCGACGGGTACAGAGCCCAGCCCGAGTGCAACGCAGGCGATAAGCGCGCGGCGCAGGAATCCGTACTCGACGAATGGCAAGATGAATACCTGGTAGACTGTCATGCTGCGCTCTGGTCCGGCACGTCACAGATGGCAGCGTTCTCATCCCATCGCTCGGCCATCAGCCAAGCTCGCAGCAGATTGTCGGCCGTCATAGTTGTCACGGTCGGGCCCCATGCGATGGGCTCGCGCGCGAGCAGAAGCGCTTGAGGAAAATGCGCGCGCACTTGTTCGACATCATGCAGCACCGCAATCACCGTGCGTCCGTCCTGGTGCCATCGCCTCACGACGTGGAGAAGGTCGTGCGTGGTGCGAGCGTCGATGGCGGTGAAAGGTTCGTCGAGCAGGATGAGCTTGGCATTCTGCAGCAGCAATCGTGCGAACAGGACGCGCTGGAACTGCCCAGCCGACAGAGTGCCGATAAGTCGCTGTTCAAATCCGGTGAGTCCAACGGATGAAAGCGCGCGTCGCGCCTCCGACCCGCTCCCCTCGGAGACTGCGTGGAAAGCCCCGGCCTGGCGCCATGCACCGAGCAGGACCACGTTGCCGACCGTTATCGGGAAGCGACGGTCGATGTCCGCCGCCTGCGGCAAATATCCGATATCGGTCGGCGCCACGTGGCCGCGATTGATCCTTCCTGACGCAAGCGGGAGCTCGTTCATCAGTGCTCTGAGCAGGGTCGATTTACGGCCTCTTCCATGAGATCATCTCCTGGAAGCTGCGGATGTTCGTGCCGACAGATACAAGCGGCATCAGCGTCCTCGCCAAGGTGCTGGAGCGCTATCCGATCGAGCGCGTCGGTGAGCGGCAGGCCGCGTGATGCCACGCGACGCTTCCGAGCTGGCGCACCGTCTCGCGCGTGATGCCGAGGCGGTGTGCCGCCACTATCTTTCGAACGGCCGTCGGCAAGGCCGCTACTGGATGGTTGGCGACGTCCGCAACGCGCCCGGCCGCTCCATGTTCGTCCGATTGAGAGAGTCCTCCAAGGAACCAGCCCGTAAATGGACCGATGCCGCCACGGGTGAGCATGGCGACCTGCTCGACCTCATCCGGGAAAGCTGCGGCTCCTCGATTTCCACGACGTCGCCGAGGAGGCGCGACGCTTTCTTAAGTTGCCTCGCTCAGAGCTTGAGCTATCGCCGGGGGCCGCGCGCATCCGACCGCAGAGCGGGTCGCCGGGAGCGGCGAGACGACTGTTCGCCATGTCGCAGCCGATTGCTGGGACTCTCGCGGAAAGGTATTTGCGTAACCGTGGCATTACGGCTTTACGCCACGATAGCGCGTTACGCTTTCACCCGCGCTGCTACTACCGACCCGATGAGGACGCGCCGGTCGAGACTTGGCCCGCATTGATTGCGGGTGTCACCGATCTCGACGGCCGAATCACAGGCGTACATCGGACCTGGCTCGATCCCGACGGCTTCGGTTCCGCAACCCTCGGCAAGGCGCCGATTGACACGCCGCGGCGGGCCATGGGCGACCTTCTCGGCAACGCCGTCCGATTCGGCACGGCGAGCGACGTGCTCGCGGCGGGCGAGCATCGAGACCATGGCGTCACTGCGCTGTGTGCTGCCAAAGCTGCCGATGGCTGCTGCGCTCTCCGCCAACCATCTGGCCGCGCTTGTGCTCCCACTGACACTTCGCCACCTCTATATCGCGCGCGACGCCGACGCGGCCGGCGAGTTGGCGGCAGCAGCCCTGACCGAGCGCGCCATGGCGGCCGGAGTTGAGGCGATTGCCCTGTCGCCGCGGCTTGGCGATTTCAACGAGGATCTGCGGACCTTCGGCCTCGATGACCTTCGTGAGGCCTTACGCGTACAACTCGCTCCGCAAGACGTCGCGCGCTTCATGTCCTTCGCGGCTGTCGAGACCGGTTGAATGCGGGTCGGTCGCACGCCGTCGCGATCGGTCGGTGAGAGGCCGTGCCTGCCCGACAGAGGCGCGCCCCTGGCCTTCTAGAGGGCGATCGGACGGCAAGCGGCTCGGCCCGGCAATGGCTGCGGCGCGGCTATTTTCCGCCGGCGCGTGCCCCGCGCCTTTGCATCGCGAAACAAAATAGCCGCGCCTCCGCCATCCTCCGCTTCGCTTCGGCCCTCCGCCTGCGGGCTTCGGCGGACGTGTCACTTCGGGTTCTGGTCCGCCCCGCCCGCCGTCTGAGTGATCGCCACGAAGGCCGCGATGGGCGCGGCCGATCCGGCAAAGGACCTCACCCATGACGACCGACGGCGACGACACCGACTTCGAACCGCTGCACGCTTCATCCTCGACTGATCACATCCTCCAGGAGCTTCAGCTCTATGGTTACCGTCCCTTGCAGGATAGGCCCGATCCAAGGCCGCTCCCCGAAGGCAACGTCGTGGCCGGTGCGATCGCCGATATCTTCGACGCCCTGGTCGCGACGCTCTCCGACACCCGCCTCGAACCAGACCTCGACGACCTGCTCTGGTCGACGGTCAACCTGTTCCACCGGGCGGTGGACCGCATCGAACGCGAGCTCGACCAGAACGAGCAGGCGCAGCAGAAGAGCCAGCGCGAGCAGAACGGCTCGGAAGTCCGGTCCCGGCATCCAGGACAACCTGGCCGACAAGGCGAAGACACTCGGAATCCCGGTCTGGAAATTTGGCAACGGCGGCGCGTAAGCGCCGCCCAAAGGGCTTGAACAGATTGGGACGACAGGACTGGGCAGGCTCCATGTGTCGATAGGCCGGTTGCCGAAGATGAAATCGCATGTCCGTTGCGAAGGCGGGCTTGCGTCCCATCTTCGCCTTAGTCTCAGCTATACGTTCAGTTGCGCCGTGGTGGTGGTGGAAGGCGCGACCCGTCACATCCTCGAACGGAGCCACCACCATGCTCGCCCTTGGAGTCGTCTTCAATACACTCGGGATACGCTTGTTCTGCTGGCTCGTGTTTGAGCTCGCGGTATATGCCCTTCCATTCTTCACGGCCATCACCGTCGGCATAATGGCATTCCACGGTGGTGCCGGAGTCGTTGGTGCGCTGCTCGTAGCTATCGCGACGGCCGCGGTGACGCTCGCCGTTGGCCAACTTGCCTTTGCTAAGGCAAGGCCGAGGATCTTGCGCGGTATGGTTGCCGCGGCATTCGCGGCTTCCGGCGGGGATCGCCGGTTATCACGTGATTTTCGGGTTATCACAGGTCGGCGTGCCCTCGCTGCTGTGGCGCGAGGTCTTCGCCTGCTTCGGTGCAGTGTTCATCGGAGCTACGGCATGGACGCGGATCGCGGTCTTCGCGCAGCCACGACCGGAGCCGGGCAGTGCGAGTGGGAACAAGTCTCAGCCAGTTCTCACGACCGCCATACGCGAGCGATAATCCTTCTCCTCGCTTGGGGGCCACACTATCGGACGTGGCGAGATCTCTTGTCGAGGCGCATCTTCGGCAGGTGCGGTCTTTCGGGGCGCCAGATGACCATGAGCCGCCGAGATAATTCGGCCCACCGCGCGTGGTGGTGGAGGAGGTGCTCTATCGCAGGCATTCGCGGCAGACCGTATCGCCATTTCCTGCACGCTGTTTCTTTCTCCACGCTGGACCTCGTCGACCTCTTGCCTGGCACGACCGCGGTCGGCCACGTCATCTCCTGGGGCTGTTTAGCGCGCGGACGCACTTGGCCTCTTGATAGCTTGATCTGGCCGAAGACCGGCTGCGCCTCGATCGCCTGAGCCGCAACGCCATGGTTGAGACTTTCTTCCCCTGGGCTTGCGCCCATTCCTCGCGAGGCAAGAAAGTCTCAATCATGGCATCCTCCGCTGCGCTCCGGCCCGCGAGCGGGTGCGTCGCCGACCGTCCTCGGCCTGTTCATCGCCATCGAGGCCGCGGTGGTCGCGGCTCGAAACAACTCAAGGAGAAGTGACATGGCTACCATCGGTTCTTTCAAGAAGGTCGGCAACGATTTCCAGGGCGAGATCATCACTCTGAGCTTGCAGGCCAAGGGCGTCCGCATCGTCGGCGAGCCCAACCGCGCAAGCGAGAACGCTCCAAGCCACCGCGTCTACTGCGGCCGAGCCGAGATCGGCGCAGCCTGGTCGAAGCGCTCCGAGGAAGGCCGCGACTACCTCTCGCTCAAGCTCGACGATCCCTCCTTCAACGCGCCGATCTACGCCAACCTGTTCGACGACGAAGGCGGCGAAGGTTACACCATGCTGTGGTCGCGACCGCGCAAGAATGGCGAGTGAGACTCGCTCCACCGAGCCTCGCCCGATCCTCGGGCGGGGCTCTTCTCTTGAAGCCCACCGCAACGCGCCACCATGCCAATTTCTTGTACCGGCCGATGCGGCCGGACAGGTCAGCAGATCTGGTATCTCGGATCATGGAGTGCGCCTCCGACGCTCGCCGAAACTTCGGCTCGGCTCGTGAACGGTCGTTCTGTTGCTTGCGGCACCCATTACCGACCGAAATTTTCTCCAGGAAATTGGTTTGCGAGAATGTTTGCGCTCAATTGCCCATCAGTCGGAGAATACCCCAGCCGCGGGTAATCTAGCTTGGGCCTCCCGTTGACGTGCAGCCTCTCAGCCCCATATTGGCAGCGCCGAAATTCCGGGACAACGATACGGGATACTCTCGATGCAAGTGACCTTGATGAAGGGCAAAATCCATCGTGCGCACGTAACGGAGGCCGACTTGCACTATGGGGCTCGATTTCCATCGATTGAAACCTCATCGAGGCCGCCGGCTTCCTCGTTAATGAGCGCGTAGACGTGTACAACATCGACAATGGTGCTCGATTTTCAACCTACGTCATAGAGGCTCCCGCCGGCTCGGGCATGATCGGTCTCAACGGAGCCGCGGCGCGTCAGGCAATGGTAGGCGACAAGGTCATTATTGTCGCATACGCGAATTTCGACAGCGATGAAGCTCGGAGGTTTCAGCCGCGCATCGTGATCGTTGACGAGAAGAATCAGAAAACCTGATTCTATGCCGGCACGTCCTCCAGTCCTGGGGCAAGAAATAGGAACACCAAATTTCGGACGCTTTCTCCTCGAGTAAATCTGCAGTCGATTTCGAAAGGCTGAAAAATCTCCTAAATTTGTTAAGGAGGGTTGCGTTTTGCAGCCCTCGCTCCATGCCATTGATGAAGGTGCGACGCGCGAACGATTCGGCGCGGCGGCTCCAGTCCCGCTCACGCGCGGGGCAGGTCGAATAGCTGAAGAGTCAAGATCCAAGAGCAAATTAAGCCCAGAGCCGTCGGTCGACTCGCCCTATGCCTCTGCTTAGATGAAAGAAGATCACAAGATGGAGCCGACCGGTGGCGCGTCCGTTCAACGTGTTTCCCGATGCGCCAGGCGCAATGCTCAAGCGCATCTATCTTGCCCAGGCCCGCCTTGAGGCCGTTCTCTTGCCCGATTTGGCCGCAACGGTCGGTGTCGGGTAGTTCTCTGCGGGGGCGGCTAGTGAATCATTCCGTCGTTTCTCCGCGTGGTCGCACCGACGACCACGCCGCTTCCTGCGATTCTGCCGATTATGCTGGGGCCGACTGGGCGTGGGAGTTCTTACGCCGAAATGATGACTATATCGCGGACTGGCGAAGCTCCGTTCCCCGGCACCTGCCATGCGTCACGCTGAAGGATAGGACGCAGCTGTTGCGCCTCAGGCGACGCTTTCCACGTGCCGAGAAATGGGGACTCTACACCTTCGCCGATCCGAAGCTTTGCCCTCATCAGGCCCCCGTGTTCTGGCATACAAGCGCGCTAAAGGGGGTTGTTCGGCTAAACGCACAGCGGCCAAACGACCCCGATAATGCCTCCACAGCGCGCACGCTGGCCGATTTCAACGTCGACCGAAGGGCGGTTATCGGGATCGATGGCGTCACGCTAGTCCTGATGAAGGGAAGGGGCTCGCAAGTCCCGGTCGAAATTCATGGGCTTTCCGTCCTGACCGCTCCGTTTGCGCCAGTGTTCGAATTGCACGATCTTGCCGATCTTGCGGGGCAGACAGAGCTTCTCCGACGCCTGCAGCGCTTCACCGAGCAACGGCATGGAGCGATCCAAAAGCCGCCGTTCACAAGCGACGCACGTCTCCGTCATGCCCTGATTGCGCTCGACGAAAGCCTGAAGGGCAGGACCTACCGACAGATCGCGATAACGATCTTTGGTGAGAAAAAAGTTGCTGAGGAATGGCACGGCCATAGTCAATTTTTGAAGGACCGCACCCGACGCCTCGTCGCCAAAGGCACCGAATTGATGAAAGGCGGTTATCGCGCTCTTCTGAGTTAGTTGGCTCGCTCTGCCATTGTCGTTTTGACGACCCTTGCTTGCGCGGGATGGCGGAAACAACACCTCTCATCTTCGCCACTCCCAAAATAGCTCCCAATCGGACGACGCTTCCGCTTGCACCCGTGGGTTGTGTCTGGTGCGATAGGAGTGTTCGAAATATGACGAAGAGTGACGATAAAGAACCTGACAAGCCGTTCCTCAATACGGTGGAAGCAGCCGCCTGGCTGCGGCTCACCAAGAACACGCTTGAGAAGATGCGGGTGAACGGCAGGGGACCAGCCTACCGCAAGCACGGCCGTTACGTCCGCTATCACATTGAAGACCTCGTCGAATGGTCGCATGCGAACAAGCGGAGGTCTACGTCCGATGCCGATTGATCGCGCAAGACTGTGGCGCCAGGCCACAATCCTCTCGGCCATGTGCGCCGGCATTGTCACTCTTCTGATATGGTCTGTGCCCGCAGTACCGCTTCTGATCTACAACGCCTCAGGCAGCGCGCCGCTCGGCTTCTATTACATGGAGCAACGGTTGCCGATGCGAGGCGAACTCGCCGTTTTCAAGCCGCCGCCGGCGGTCGAGCTTCTGATCATTACACATCAAATCCTGCCGGTGCCGGTCCCACTGCTCAAACAGGTCACCGCTATCGGCGGCGATGAATATGCCGCGCCAAGGAGCCGATCGGCACCATATCCATCAATGGACAGGTCACCGCCGAAGTGCTGGAGAAGGACCGGGAGGGGCGCCCGCTGCCAACCTGGGAAGGCTGCATGAGACTGGTCGAGGGGGAGTATTTCCTGCTGCAGCCGCATCCCAATTCGTTCGACTCGCGTTACTTCGGACCGGTCCTGCGGTGCGATATTCTGGGCGTGGCGCGGCCGCTGTGGACTTGGAATCCCGACGGCTAGATTGGAAAAGACGAAACGAACGTCAGCAGTTGTGCCGGAGCCGCTTGCCGCGGTTTGCCGGCGTTCGGGGCTCCTCCGCTCGTCCAAGCGCCGTCGTCTCTCGTTACCTCCCTGATGCCCGAGGGCAAGCTGAGATCGGCACAATGACGTCGAGAGCCCTTCCGACGAGCAAGCCGAGCTCCTTGTGAACTTGGGAAAAACTCTCGAGCAGTCTGCTGAAAAACCCAGAAATTTAGGCATTCGCGGTGTCTTTGGGTCGGTGATGTGTTTGATGGTGTGCGCTTGCCGGTCGCCCGAGCGACGGCATTGGCTATGCCGTGACCAGTTTGGGGATGCGGATCAGATTGTAGGCGATCAGGTTAAGTGTGAAGTCGGCGGCAACGCGCCAGAGGCCGCGATGTTTGGTTTTGTGCATCGTACCGTGCTGCTTGCCCCAGCCGAAGATGCATTCGATCATCGCCCGGCGCGATTGCGACATGGCATAGCCCTGGTCGCGCGTGGTCCGTTCGTCGATGGCGCTTCGGCGGCGCTTGCCGGTTTTGGTGACGGCATTGTTCTGCGTCACGTGCGGTGTGACGTTGATGGCGCGAAGATTGGCCACATGATCGGCCGTGTCATAGGCCTTGTCCTCGCCGGCGGTGATGCGGTGGCCAGCGTTCTTGGCCTTGGTTTTTAGCATCCGCTCCGAGGCGCGACACTCGGCGGTGCCGCCGGCGCGCGTGACCATGCCGGCCACAGCCAGCCCATGGCGGTTCTCCATGGTGGCGTGGCCGATGTAGCAGAGCTTTGCCTCCCGTCCGGCGGCCTTGCGGTAAAGCCGACTGTCGGGGTCCCGCCAAACAGGGTGTCGACCTCGACGGAAAGGATTGCGGCGCGATTATCGTCAAGAACGGGGCCGCGAAAGCCTGCATACAGCCGGCCGTCTTTGACCGCGACCCCCTCGATGGTCAGCCC
Source organism: Bradyrhizobium cenepequi (assembly GCF_020329485.1). Lineage (GTDB taxonomy): Bacteria > Pseudomonadota > Alphaproteobacteria > Rhizobiales > Xanthobacteraceae > Bradyrhizobium > Bradyrhizobium cenepequi. The sequence continues at coordinate 5,435 of NZ_JAGKJI010000047.1, read as the reverse complement.
ATTGTCCTCCAGCCGCCGGTCCAGATAGGGGGCAAGAACCTGATCCGAGGCGATAATGTCCCTCAGCTTTGATGTCCGCTCGATGTCGACCGCGGCTGTTTGATTCTCGTCCGGGCGAAAGCGCACAATCTGACTGCTTGCCAGGATGCGCGCCGTGATTTCCCCGGCGTCCTTGGTGGGATCTAGCTTGTGCTTCTTGTCACGCGGATGGCCGTGCGAGCCAATCACGTAGTAGTGGTCGCCTGCAAATGCGACGCCCTCGCCATCGAGCTCGAGAGCCCTGCGCTTGAACGTATTGTCGATGAGCTTGACCGGCGCGCCCGCAACGAGCTTGCCCTGCTTAAGCGTCACGAATTGACCGTCTTGCAGATTGTCATCGATCACAAGGCACGAGCGCGGAAAGCAATGCCCCGTCGTGCACGCGATCCCACTGACGTCCTTGGACTTTTTGCCGTCTTTGCCGCTGAGCTCGTGCTTGACCGGCCAGCTCTCCTCGGCCCTGGCCACAGAGGATGCCGCCGCGACGGCGGCAACGACGATGCAGAGAACCGCGGGCCGCAACGCCGCGGCGAATGAAAAACGTATGACGGAAATCATTTTAAGCGACAAAAAGTCGTAGTTGCATTTGACTGCGATACAGCGAATACTCGATTACACAACCTTTCGTTTAGGGCGTTCGAACCATGAATTTATTGATCGCGGCGGGCGGGATTGCCGTCCCGACCCGCGCCTCTGACCGTTCTCCGAGGGTACCCTGAAATAGCCCGATGCGCGGTTGGCAATCATTTGCTCACGTGCCTCTGCCAAGCTCCGAACGCATTCCCAATCAGGCTTTGAGCCCACCTAGGACAATCACCATGGCCGCAGAAATGGACAATGATCCCGACTTCAATTCCGTATTTCTGGAGCGGGCAGCAGAAGCCGCCAAACGGTGGCGCGCGCACTGAAGTCCGCGAGAAAAAAACCGAAGCTCTCGAGGAAGGACGTGCGCTCGCTGCAGATACGCCGCCGCGTGTGGCGCTTCGACTGAATCGACTGATTGAGCAGGTGCGAAAGAGCGCAAGCGGCGGTCGGGTATCATCGCTTCAGTATCATCATGAACGAGCAGCGACGCATGGCCTATGTGTCCGCATGCAACGGTGAACTTCAATCCGCCAGAGTCAGTTTCGCGCGACGAAGGCAGTCAGTCCTGGCGTATTGATCCGCAGGATCAGCTCGGGGGTGCGTACTACAACGATAATGACTACGACAAAGGCCATCTTACTCGGCGTGACGACGCCGCGTGGGGCAGCGACAAGGACGATGCCCTGGCTGCGAATTGGGATACGTTACACTACACCAACGCTGCGCCGCAATACTATCTCCTCAACCGCTCGACCGATTTCACCAGTGCGAATCTCGATCTATGGGGTGATCTGGAAAACTTCAGCTCGGAGCAGGGCGGCCAGCAGAGAACGCGCTTGTCGATCTTCAACGGCCCCATTTTCGGGGACCGCGACAAGAAGTTGGACGACGCTCGCGTCCCATGGGCGTTCTTCAAGATCGTCATCTGGCGCGACCGGAACGAACCGCCCGGCGCCATCGGATTCGTTCTCAGCCAGCGTGACCTGATCGAGAATTTACCTGAGGAAGCTATCGACCCGGGGCGGTTCTCGATACGACAGAAGCGCATCAGTCAGATCGAACGCGATCTCGACATTAGCTTCGGCCCGGTCACGGAATGGGACCAGATGCCGGAACGCGCTGCAGAGGAGAGCCTGGACGAAGAGGGCATTGAGATCACGCGTGTCTCGGACATCCTAATCCGCTCCGACAGGTCGACGTCGACCGGCGTTGCCGGGACGCTGGCGGCTAATGCTCGCAATGGAGTGCTCGGTGAGGCCATTGCCGGTCGCGAAGAGGTAGACACGTCAATGCCCCAAGGCGCCGACATCCAGGCCGGATTCGCCCAACTCGATCAATTGGCGAGAGCAGAGTACCACCAGAGTTTGCAAGAGGTCGTTGATCAAAACGACAAGGAGAAAGCAGCTCAGCGCCTCGGACGGCTGGTGGGTGTGCTGCTCAAAGAGCCCTTTGCAATTTCCTCCGACCTGAAGGCAAAATCTCAACGCAGCTCGGCATACCGTACCTGGGCGCTCAAGTCGCAACAGGACTTCGAAGCGGCGGCCAAAATGCACCCTCACGCCTTGAAGAGGCTGGAATGGCTGCGTGAAGAGCTCTCGAAACAAGGAATGACTACCGCCGACCCGTATCAGCTCGCGCTGCAGGCACACCATTAATCCGGCTTCTTCGCGCTGCTGATGCGAGTCGTGCGCGGCTATATCTGCGGCGATCCCAAGATACGAAAGATGGTCGACGATGCGTTCAAGAAGATCGGAAAGTTCGGCAAGGCGCCGACGCCGGAAACCGTCGTCGGGGCCGGAGGACTGACACTCGGTGCCTACCTTGTGCAGTTGATCCCGGCCTTGGGCATGCTGGGGTCCCCCGTCATTGCCGCGCTTATTCTCATCCTCTATCTCCTTGGCAGCAAGGCGTTCTGCGGCTGGTCGAGCCAGCTCAAGACGAACGAAAACGAGAGCTAGTTCCGGAAGGTCGGGGGGTCCCCAAGAAGACTTTGCCGAATTCAGGTGGCGCTCTCGCCGTCGATTTTAGCGGCGATGTAGGATACGACTTCGCGTTGCCGCGCGCGGCTGCCGCGGCGATATTTTGGCTTTCAATCACGGGTGCGGTCGAGCGGGTGCAGCGTCGGAAGTCCCAGGGCGCAGACTAGTTCGTGCGCCATCGGGCATCCACCTCTATGTAGTTTGCTACGAATTTCCACCGGCCTATCGGTCCAGACTTCAGCAAGGTGAGCGAGCTCTAGGAAGGAGGCTGTCAGATCGGCGGGAGGGCAAGATAAAAGCACTGGCGCTTCGTGACGCCCAAGCCCTTGCCTGCACATCCAAGATTTGTCGCTGACACGGCGCGCGATGTCGCCACGCCAGTTGCAAGGTGATGGCGTCCTTGGCGCGTTACGTCTGCGTCTTGGCACGGCGCCGGCCGCACCACATATCGGCGGCTCCCTGGATTGCGAGCGCCCGCCATGAAAGAGATCGACGACGAATTCGACGTGAAGCTCGGGCGGATCGGCAACCGCAAAGCCAGGCGAGCAACGAGCTATCTACGGCGTGTCCGTCAGGAGGCGCAGAAGGCGGTTCCGAGTTCGCGGCGAGCGTCGTCGTTCACCGGTGCCTGCATCGGACGAGGTGGCGCGCAGGGTACGGTCCTCGCGGGGCGGCGTCGGGATGCGGGACGGCGCCGGGTCGTGATCAAGGCGCGCATCGTGAGCATCAAGGCAGGCGAGACGAGCGCTACCCAAGCGCATCTGCGCTATGTGCAGCGCGACGGCGTCACACGCGCCGGCGAGCCGGGCGAACTCTACGCCGCGGGAAGCGACCACGCCGACGGCAAGGCGTTCGCGGAACGAAGCGGTGTTGACCGCCACCAGTTTCGCTTCATCGTGGCGCCGGAGGACAGCGCGGAGCTAACGGATCTGAAGCCCTTCATCCGCGACCTGATGCGGCAGATGGAACAGGACCTCGGCACCAGGCTCGACTGGGTCGCGGTCGATCATTTCAACACCGGCCATCCCCACAGCCACATCGTGCTGCGCGGCAAGGATGACGCCGGAGATGACCTTGTCATCGCCCGCGAGTACATCGCCCACGGCTTGCGAGCGCGGGCGTCGGATCTCATCACCCGGGAGCTCGGCCCGGAGACGGAAATCGAAGCCACCCGCAAGCTTCAGCAGGAGGTCACCGCCGAGCGGTTCACGCGCCTCGATCGCGCCATCCTGCGCGATGCCGTCGAAGGGAGGCTGGACGTCGGTGCAAGACCCACAAGCGAACCCGCCTGGCAGTCGGCGCGGATAGGGCGGTTGCGAACCCTCGAGCGGATGGGCTTGGCGGGCGAGGAGGCGCCTTTCCATTGGCGGATCGATGCCGAGCTCGAAGCAAAACTCAGGCGAATGGGCGAACGCGGCGACATCATCAAGACCATGCATCGGGAGCTTGGCGCCGCCGGACTTTCGCGGGCAGGAGGCAGCTACGCGATCTTCGATCCGGAACAAGGCGGCCGGCGCTTGGTCGGCAGGGTTGTCGGCGAAGGGTTTTCGGATGAATTGAGTGAGCGCCGCTATGTGGTGCTCGACGGCATCGACGGGCGAACGCATTACGCCGAGATCGGTGGTCTCGCCGCCAATGAAGACGCGCCTGTCCGGAACAGCATTGTCGAACTCAGATCGCGCACCGTTGAGCCACGCGAGATCGATCGGACCATCGGCAAGATCGCTGCTGCGCATCATGGCGTCTACAGCGATCGCCTGCACCGGGCGTTCGATCCGCAAGCCTCTGGCGAATATGTCGCCTCCCATGTGCGGCGCCTGGAGGCGATGCGACAGGCGGGGTTGGTGAGCCGGCAAAGTGACGGGAGCTGGAAGGTCGGCGAAAACCATCTCGATCGAGCGTTGCGGTATGAGGCGTTTGACCGCTCGCGCAAGCCGGTGCAGGTTGCGGTTCTTTCCTGGCATCGGCTCGAGGATTTGCCGCAGGCGCTCGGGGCGACCTGGCTCGATCGCCAGCTCGTTGCCAAAGTGCCGGAAGCGCTGGCGCCAAGCGGAATGGGGGCGGAGGTCGAGACAGCACTGCGGGTAAGGCGGCAATGGCTGATCGAGCAGGGGCTCGCGCGGGAGCAGGATGGTCAGATGCGCTATGCGCGGACTTTGCTGCGGACGCTGGAGGGCCGAGAGCTTGCCCGAACAGCTGCGGATATTTCGGCGCGAACGGGGCTTGAGCACTTCGAGATCAAGGCGGGCGACAACGTCACCGGCGTTTATCGGCGCATGCTGACACTGAACAGTGGACGATTTGCCCTGATCGAGCGCGCGCATGATTTTGCGCTGGTGCCATGGCGGCCGGTTTTGGAGCGGGCGCACGGGCAGCTCGTCGCGGGCAGCGTTGGTGGAGAGGGGATTTCCTGGTCGATCGGCCTAAAGCGGGGTATCGGGCGTTGAAGGCACGAGCGCGAAAGTGAATACCTCGGTAAATCAGTAGCTTATGTTGCGACAGAATTGTTATACTACTTCCGCAGAAATAGTATAATACCAACGGCCTTAAGGGCTGACCGTTGCCCAATGGCGTGTGGTGATGGCAGCGATCCGCGGTGGATCTGTTGCAAAGAAGTTCCAAGCGTCGCAGGTTTTGTTGACGATGTCGTCATAGTCATCGAACACGGTGATGGCGAGTTTGTTTGCACGCAGGTAGGCCCAGACGTTTTCGATCGGGTTGAGCTCGGGCGCATAGGGCGGCAAGCGTAGCAGGGTGATGTTGTCTGGAACGGAGAGGGCACCGGCACCGTGATAGCCGGCGCCGTCGAAGACGAGGATGGCATGTGCGCCG
>NZ_JAGKJI010000046.1 GCF_020329485.1 Bradyrhizobium cenepequi | reverse complement strand
TCAGGATCTCGTTGACGCAGACCCGCGGCGGCAGGCTGGCGACGAAGGCGATGGTGCGGCCGAGATCTTCCGGCTGCAGCATCTTGGCCTGCTCGGCCTCGCTCGGCACCACCGGCCGCAACTTCAGGATCGGGGTTGCGACTTCGCCTGGCGACAGGCAGCAGGCGCGCAGGCCGTTGACGCATTCATCCATGTTGAACGAATGGGTTAGCGCCAGCACCGCATGCTTGGTCGTGGTGTAGGCCGGCCCCGGCATCTTCGAGACGTGGCGTCCGGCCCAGGAGGCGACGTTGATGACGCAGCCGTCCTTCTGCTTGCGCATCGCCGGCAAGACCGCATGCATGCAATAGAGCACGCCGTTGAGGTTGATTTCGACGAGCTTGTCCCAGCCTTCCAGCTCCATGTCGGCCCAGCTCCGCTTCGGCACGTTGATGCCGGCGCTGTTGACCAGGAGATCGATGCGCCCGTGACGGCTGAGGATCTGCTCGGCGGCCTTGTTGACGTCCTCCTTCTTGCTGACGTCGAGCGTGACAGCCTCGGCCCTGCCGCCCTTCCTGGCGATGTTGGCGACCACCCGGTCCAGCTCCTCCTTGCGGCGGCCCGAGACCACCACGGTCCAGCCGTCGGCCGCCAGGAATTCCGCCCCGGACTCGCCGATGCCGGTGCCGCCGCCCGTCACCCAGGCCACGCGTTTCCCATTGTTTGTCATGCAAACTGTCTCCGTTGCTTTCCAAAGGGCGTTTTTGCTAAGCCAGCCCGGCCTTCTTGCCCTTCAGGGGATGTTGCATGAACACCGCCGCCAACGCCAACCTGTTTTCCCGCCTGTTCGACGGTCTCGACGATCCGAGCAGGCTTGCGATCGAACAGCTTGACGGCACCAAGATCAGCTATGCCGACCTGATTGCGCGCACCGGTCAGATGGCGAACGTGCTGGTTTCGCGTGGCGTAAAGGTCGGCGACCGCATTGCAGCACAGACCGAGAAATCGGTGCAGGGCCTCGTGCTGTATCTCGCAACCGTGCGAGCCGGCGCGATCTATTTGCCGCTCAACACCGCGTATACGCTGAACGAGCTCGACTACTTCATCACCGACGCCGAGCCGTCGCTGGTAGTGTGCGATCCCTCCAAGGCCGATGGGATTGCTGCAATCGCCGCGAAAGTCGGCGCCAAGGTCGAGACGCTGGGCTCCGACGGCAAGGGTTCACTGACGGATGCGACCAACAAGGCAAGTCCTGAATTCAAGACGGTGGCGCGCGGCAATGATGATCTCGCCGCGATCCTCTACACCTCGGGCACCACCGGCCGCTCCAAGGGCGCGATGCTGAGCCACGACAATCTGGCCTCGAACTCGCTGTCGCTGGTCGACTACTGGCGCTTCACTGGGAATGACGTGCTGATCCACGCGCTGCCGATCTATCACACCCACGGCCTGTTCGTGGCGAGCAACGTCACGCTGTTCGCCCGCGCCTCGATGATCTTCCTGCCGAAGTTCGATCCGGATCTGATCATCAAGCTGATGGCGCGCGCCACCGTGCTGATGGGCGTGCCGACCTTCTATACGCGCCTTTTGCAGAACCCCGCGCTGAACAAAGAGACGACCAGGCACATGCGGCTGTTCGTCTCGGGCTCGGCGCCGCTTCTGGCGGACACCCACCGCGAATGGTCCGCCCGCACCGGCCATGCTGTGCTCGAGCGCTACGGCATGACCGAGACCAACATGAACACTTCCAACCCCTATGACGGGGAGCGGGTGCCCGGCGCGGTCGGCTTTCCGTTGCCCGGCATCTCCGCGCGCGTCACCGATCCTGAAACCGGCAAGGTGCTGCCGCCCGAGACCATCGGCGTGATCGAGGTCAAGGGCCCGAACGTGTTCAAGGGCTATTGGCGGATGCCGGAGAAGACCAAGGCCGAATTCCGCGACGACGGCTTCTTCATCACCGGCGATCTCGGCAAGATCGACGCCAAGGGCTATGTGCACATCCTCGGCCGCGGCAAGGACCTGGTGATCTCGGGCGGCTTCAACGTCTATCCCAAGGAGATCGAGACCGAGATCGACGGCATGCCGGGCGTGGTCGAATCCGCCGTGATCGGCGTGCCGCATGCCGATTTCGGTGAAGGCGTCACCGCAGTGGTGGTGCGGCAGCCCGGGAGCACGATCGACGAAGCGACGGTGCTGAACGGGCTTGAGGGACGACTGGCGAAATTCAAAATGCCGAAGCGCGTGTTCGTTGTCGACGAATTGCCGCGCAACACCATGGGCAAGGTGCAGAAGAATATTTTACGGGATACGTATAAGGATATTTATACGAAGAAGTAGGAGCGCGCAGCCGCTCCCGAGGGACAGAGGTCATGAACCGAGAGCAGGCGGAAGAGATTCTTGATTACTTGCTTGCGGCCGCCTACGAGCTCGACGAGGCAAGAGCAGCAGCTGCCGTTCTTGAGGATCAGGATGAGAATGCCGCCTCTGTCAGCGCACTCGTCACAAAGCTCAATTCCGAGCTGCTGCAGGCGATTTTTGATCGATTTCCTGACTTGATCACGTTTGAGGAGTTTCCCGCAATCAGCAGCGCGCTGCGATGGGATCAGGTTCGACTTCCGCCATCCGCATCCGAATCCCAAGTCGATGAGATCATTTACTCTGTTGTGAACCCGCGATGGCGCAAGATGGCCGCGATGGTCTGGCAGGCGGTCAAGCGAAGCGATGAGCTCGCTCTCGGAATCACCGAGGAGATGTTCGCTGCCCGCATTCAGACTTTGGTGAAAGCCGATCGCCTGGAAGGCCAGGGCGATCTGCGCAGATGGCGTCACAGCGAGGTGCGATTGAAGGACTAGAGGCCGCGATCGCTTCACCTCTCCCGATTGCTTGCGGGGGGAGCATAGGCCGCCTTCGGCGGCCGTTCTTAAGACACGCCGAAACGAAGCTTCGGCCATAGCGGATGCAAGTCGACGTGATCTCGCCCAGCGCGCTATTGCCCGCTAACGAGACTGATCACAAACCGCCCGCCGACGATGAAGAGATAGGCGCCGAACGCCATCCCTAACGCCCGCTTCGAGAGCGCATGCGCGACCTTCACGCCGAGCGGTGCCGTGACCAGCGTGGTCGGCATCACCAGGATCGCGCCGATCAGCGAGACATAGCCAAGCGCGAACGGCACCTGCAGCGCGAGGATGTCGGGAAAGCGCGCCGCAGCCGGCCAGCCGGCATAGACATAACCGACAGCGCCGGGGATCGAGATCAGCACCGCCAGCGCCGAGGAAGTGGCGACCGCCTGATGGATCGGACGGCCATAGAAGGTCATCAGGAGATTGGCGAACAGGCCGCCGCCGATGCCCATCAAGGTCGAGAGCAGGCCGACGAAGAAGCCGTAGACGCGCATCAGGAAGCCTTTCGGCAGCTCGTCGCCGAACTTCCAGCTCTCACGCGAAAACAGCAGCCGCGCCGCCGCAGACCAGGCCACCATCACGAACACGATCTTGAACAGCCGCTCCGGGGCAAACCGCGCGGTGAGACTGCCCGCGACGACGCCGAGCACGATGGGAAGCCACCAGCGCTTGAGCACCTCCATATCGACCGCGCCTCTGAGGTAATGAGCGCGAAACGAGCTGAGCGAGGTCGGGATGATGATGGCGAGCGAGGTGCCGATGCACAGCGGCATCCGCACCTCGAGCGGCACGCCGGCGAGGCGGAAGCATTCGTAGAACACCGGCACCAGGATCGCGCCGCCCCCGATGCCGAACAGGCCGGCGAGAAAACCGGATAAGGCGCCAACCGCGATCAGCAACAATGCGAGTTCAACGAGTTCGGTGAGATCGAGGCCAGCCATGATGTCCCTGCGAAGCGGCGTTTAATCCCTGCCGCTCTGGAAGGCTAGAACCTTGTCGAAGGCGGGAGTATCGCCGGCACTGCCGAATGGCGCTTCGCCGAGAGCGCGAAGGCAGGCCGCAAAATCCGCATATCCGGTCGGCTCTGGATGAATAGCCTCGACGCGCTCGCTGTGGCGGCGAAGGAAGGCGCGGGCATCGTGCGCGTGTCGTCGTGGCAGGTCGAAGCCGATATCGGGGCTGGCGGCTTGCGGCGCATCCTTGCCGACTACGAGCCGCCACCCACGCCGCTGCATCTGGTGTTTCAGCCATCGAGGCTTGCTTCGGCAAAGACGCGCGTATTTGTCGATTATCTGGTTGAACGATGGCGAGCGATCGATCCGTTCGGCGCGCATCCAGGCGCGGCATCATAGTCGAATCGCAATTCGATTCTTGGTCCGGATTGGACGCCCTGGTATACCAAGGCTCTGATCGGCTTGTGTCATCAATGATGTAGCAATGAATACCTGTTCGTTTTGCAGGCATTTGGCCGTTGCGCTGTTAGACTCGACTCCGTAAATAGAATTTATCTACCGCGTTCCCCGATGGGCCGGCCGCGGTCCCACCAACCTCAAAGCCGCTGATGACCGCCAGGATCGAACGACCGCTTTCGCCCCATTTACAGACCTATCGCTGGACCCTGACGATGGCGCTTTCCATCGTCCATCGCGCCACGGGAATGGCACTTTATGTCGGTACGCTGCTGCTCGCCTGGTGGCTGATCGCAGCGGCCTCCGGCCCCTCAGCCTATGCCAATCTGCAGGCTTTCACCGGCAGTTTCATCGGCAAGCTGATCGTGTTCGGCTACACATGGGCGCTGATGCATCATCTGCTCAGCGGCATCAGACACTTCGTCTGGGACCTCGGCTACGGCTTCAAGGCCAATGAACGGGAAGCCCTGACCTGGGCCGCGCTGATCGGCGGCATCGTGCTGACCGTGCTGATCTGGATCATCGCTTATGCGATCGGAGGCGGACGATGAGCGGCTCTCCTTCTTCGATGCGTACGCCGCTCGGCCGCGTCCGCAATCTCGGCGCCTCGCATTCCGGCACCACCGATTTCTGGCGCCAGCGCCTCACTGGCGTCGCCATGACGCTCCTGATCGTGCCGGTACTGGTGGTGATCCTGACGCTGGTCGGCCGCAACCATGCTGCTGCGGCGCAAATCCTCGGCTCGCTGCCGATCGCGATCATCCTTCTGCTCTTCATCATCGCCAGCACCTGGCACATGAAGATCGGCATGCAGGTCGTGATCGAGGACTATGTGCATAACGAGACGCTGAAGCTCGTGAGCATCATGGCCAACAATTTCTTCTGCTTCGTGGTGGCGCTGGCCTCGATCTACGCGCTGCTCAAACTGTCTTCGGGAGTATGACTTATGGCCGCTGAAGATAACGGCAAGGCCACCAATGGCAGTAGCCCGGCCACGAACGGCAAAGCCTATCCGATCGAAGACCATACCTATGACGTCGTCGTGGTCGGCGCCGGCGGCGCGGGCCTGCGTGCCGTGGTCGGCTGCTCGGAAGCGGGCCTGCGCACCGCCTGCATCACCAAGGTTTTCCCGACCCGCTCGCACACGGTGGCGGCGCAGGGCGGCATCTCGGCCTCGCTCGGCAACATGCACCGGGACGACTGGCGCTGGCACATGTACGACACTGTCAAAGGGTCGGACTGGCTAGGGGACCAGGACGCGATCGAATATATGGTGCGCAATGCGTCGGAGGCGGTCTACGAGCTCGAACATTGGGGCGTGCCGTTCTCGCGCACCGAGGACGGCAAGATCTACCAGCGGCCGTTCGGCGGCATGACGATCGACTACGGCAAGGGCCAGGCGCAGCGCACCTGCGCCGCCGCCGACCGCACCGGCCACGCCATGCTGCACACGATGTACGGCCAGTCGCTGCGGCACGCGGCGGAGTTCTTCATCGAGTTCTTCGCCATCGACCTGATCATGGACGACCAGGGCGTCTGCCGCGGCGTGATCGCGATCAATCTCGACGACGGCACGCTGCACCGCTTCCGCGCCCAGACCACGATCCTGGCCACGGGCGGCTACGGCCGCGCCTATGCCTCCTGCACCTCGGCGCATACCTGCACTGGCGACGGCGGCGGCATGGTGCTGCGCGCCGGCCTGCCGCTGCAGGACATGGAGTTCGTGCAGTTCCACCCGACCGGCATCTATGGCGCCGGCTGCCTCGTTACCGAGGGCGCGCGCGGCGAAGGCGGCTATCTCGTCAATTCCGAAGGCGAGCGCTTCATGGAGCGCTATGCGCCCTCCGCCAAGGACCTCGCCTCGCGCGACGTGGTCTCGCGCGCGATGACCATCGAGATCCGCGAAGGCCGCGGCGTCGGCAAGAAGAAGGACCACATCTTCCTGCACCTCGACCATCTCGATCCGAAGGTGCTGCAGGAGCGGCTGCCCGGCATCTCCGAGTCGGCACGCATCTTCGCCAATGTCGACGTCACCCGCGAGCCGATCCCGATCGTGCCGACCGTGCACTACAACATGGGCGGCATCCCCACGAACTTCCATGCCGAAGTGCTGACGAAGAGGGACGGCGACGACAATGCCGTGGTGCCCGGCCTGATGGCGATCGGGGAAGCGGCCTGCGTCTCCGTGCACGGCGCCAACCGGCTCGGCTCCAACTCGCTGATCGACCTCGTGGTGTTCGGCCGCGCCGCCGCGCTGCGCTGCGCCGAGAAACTGACCGCCAACGGCAAGCAGCCGGAACTGCCGAAGGATTCCGCCGACAGGGCGCTCGGCCGGCTCGACCATTTCCGTCATGCGTCAGGCGGCACGCCGACCGCGAAGCTGCGCGACAGCATGCAGCATGTGATGCAGAACAATTGTGCGGTGTTCCGCACCGGCGAGGTGCTGCAGGAAGGCAAGAACCTGATCCACAAGGTGCATGGCGGCATCGGTGACATCGCCGTCTCCGACCGCTCGCTGGTGTGGAATTCCGATCTGATCGAGACGCTGGAATTTGACAATCTGATCGTGCAGGCCGTCGTCACCATGGATTCGGCGGCGAACCGCACCGAAAGCCGCGGCGCCCATGCGCGCGAGGATTTCCCCGATCGCGACGACAAGAACTGGATGAAGCATACGCTGGCCTGGCTCGATCCGAACGGCAATACCACGATCGACTTCCGCCCGGTGCACGATTACACGATGACCAACGACGTGCAGTACATCCCGCCGAAGGCTCGGGTGTATTGATCGCGCGTGGATTGATGACGACAAAGGCTTGCAAGCATGGCTGACTTCGCGCTTCCGAAGAACTCCAAGATCACGGGCGGCAAGACCTGGCCGAAGCCGGCCGGCGCCACCGAGACGCGCGAGTTCAAGATCTATCGCTGGAATCCGGACGACGGCAAGAATCCGAGTGTCGACACCTACTATGTCGACACCAACGATTGCGGGCCGATGGTTTTGGACGGTCTGATCTGGATCAAGAACCACATCGACCCGACGCTGACCTTCCGCCGCTCCTGCCGCGAGGGCGTCTGCGGCTCCTGCGCCATGAACATCGACGGCCAGAACACGCTCGCCTGCACCAAGTCGATGCATGACGTCAAAGACGACGCGGTGAAGGTCAACCCGCTGCCGCACCAGCCGGTGGTGAAGGACCTCGTTCCCGACCTCACCAATTTCTATGCGCAATATGCGTCGATCGAGCCGTGGCTGAAGACAACGACCCCGACGCCGCAGAAGGAATGGAAGCAGAGCCACGAGGACCGCGAGAAGCTCGACGGTCTCTATGAATGCATCCTTTGCGCCTGCTGCTCGACCTCGTGCCCGAGCTACTGGTGGAACAGCGAGCGCTTCCTCGGCCCTGCCGCACTGCTGCAGGCAAATCGCTGGGTCACCGACAGCCGCGATGAAGCCACCGGCGAGCGGCTCGACAATCTCGAGGACCCGTTCCGGCTCTATCGCTGCCACACCATCATGAACTGCGCCAAGGCCTGCCCCAAGGGCCTCAATCCCTCGGAAGCCATCGCCGAGCTCAAAATGAAGCTCGTGGAGCGGCAGATATAGCCGCTCGGCGGGCCGTCACGGCTTAGGATTTGCCAGGGCTTCCGCGCCGCGAAGCTGTATCGCCACCGTCAGCCCGCGCCACGCAACCATAGCTCAAGGCAGAGGCCCGACGATCGCCTGATCGTGGCGCGCGGCGATGCCGGGCAAGAGGTCCATATGCTCCTCCCGGGGGTCGGGAATGTCGTGCAGGTCGCGGAAGAACTCTTCATGGCGGCGCGGCGTCGACACCAGAATATGCCGCGCGTCGGCGTCCCCGACATTGGTAAAGCCGTGGACCGTACCCCTCGGGACCAGGACCCGCGCGCCCGGTGCCACCACGGCGGTGCGATCGCCGACGAGGTACTTCAGTTGGCCTTCAATCACCATGAAGAGCTTGTCTTCGGTGGCGGAGATGTGCGCAGGTGCGCCGGCGCCGGGCTTGATCGTCATGTCGAGGATCGTGAAGGGACTTGGATAGGGGTTGATGATCCCTGTGGTGATTCCGGCGAATTCTGTCGTTTCGAATGCCGTGGTGATGTCGGCTTGCATGTTCGCTCCAGAGCAAGGTTGCTGTCTGAGAAACTGCATATGGCAATCGCGCGTATCCTCAGTAGCCTCGCCGATCCGGACAGAACGACCAGGATACTGGCCAATCGAGCGCATCATCGTCCGGCCGCTGCAGCCTCCAGATGGCGCGCCAGGACTTGCGCAAATGCATTGACCTTGGGATTGAGGTCGGCGCGCGATGGAAAGGTGAGATGGAGCCGGGTCGATCCCGAGAACAGGTTCGGCAGCACGGGCACGATGGCTTTGGATGCAAGTTCGGCGCGGCATAACGATTGCGGCAGCAACCCGACGCCTTGATGCAGCAAGACGAATTCACGCACCAGGGCGAAATTGTCCACCGCGACTTGAAACTGCGGAAACTCAACCCCGTTCTTGAGAGCGCGGGACAGAAGGCGGCGCAGCTCGGGCCGCTCGGGTCCAATCAGGGTGCTCACCGCGTGTATGCTGGTTGGCACGCCGTGTCTGCCCAGATATTCGGCGCTGGCATAGAGGCCAAACTCCATGTCGAGAACGCCCCTGACGAGCGCTTCCTGCGGGTTGGAAGCGCCAATGCGAAGGGCGATATCGATGTTTTCGGAGATGAGGTCGAGCACATCGTTCGTGAGCAGGACCTCAAACCGCACGGCGGGATGCGCTTCACGAAATTCGGATACGGCGCCTGCGATGATTTCGGGCGGAAAATCCGCCGGCGCCGTCAGACGGATTCCACCGACATAGGTGGTGCCTGCTTTGCCTACGCCGGCGAGCGCGCCGGCAAGGGAGGCCAAAGGCTCCGCAGAGCGCCGATACAGTTCGGCCCCGTCCGTGGTGAGCGAAAAAGCGCGAGTCGAACGCTTGAAGAGGCGCACGCCGAGCGTCCTTTCCAACGTTCGGATGCGCAAACTGACGGACGAGCGCGGCGTATCGGTCTGACGTGCGGCTGCCGCGAATCCGCCGGCCCGCACCACTGCGACGAAGGTTTGAAGAGAGTTGAGGTCCATTCGGCGTTCCTCTTGTCACGCCAAATTCGGATCTCGTCGCTCCGGCCAGGCCGGAATCACGCATGTCATATGATTTATCTGCAATCTACAGGCAAACGGATGAAGCACGTCATGGCGGAGAGGATTGATGTGGTTGCCGGCTTCAATAACGTTGCAGAGCTACAGGATCGTTTCAATGAATCGGCGACGAGTTACATTCGAAATGTTGTCCCGTGCGTCCACACCGGCCAGGACGCACGGGACGATAGACGCGTCCCCACGAAGCTCAACAACCGTGGCAGATCGTGAGCTTGCGGTCGACAGCACGATCCTCTTCGCTGATGCGATCGAGCTCGTTCGGACTCTGCGACGGCAGGTCCTTCGCCTGGGGCTGACGATGGCCGACCGGAGCGGGCCACGGCTGGCCTAGCGTCTGCGATGAGGCATCGGACATGCCTGACGAGACAGCCGAGGGCGATGGCTTCGCCAGCCCCACTGTCTCGGCCGTGGCTGTACGACCAGAGAGTAAAGCTGCCAGGATCGCTGCTCCAATCATCTCACGCACGATTGCTCTCCCAAGCTTCATTGCCGTTGGTGTCATCGGCTGACCTCCTTCCGATATGGAGCGGCCAGAATCGGCGCGGCTTGCTACAGCGTGATTTCAATAATTCGGGAGAACAGTTGCGGTTGTAAGACCCGCCAAATAGCCGCGATGAAGCGCATGGCTGCGGCGTCCATCCGAACAGAGACGTTCAAAGCCCGAGATCGGAAAGCCCTGGGTGATCGGCGGGACGAGGTCCCGAACGATCCCAGTGGAATTTCCGTTCGGATTCCTTGATGGGGAGATCGTTGATGCAGGCGAACCGCTTTTGCATCAGCCCGTTCGCGGCAAATTCCCAGTTCTCGTTTCCGTAGGAACGAAACCAGTTTCCGGAATCGTCGTGCCATTCATAGCTGAAGCGCACCGCGATGCGGTTGTCGGTGAACGCCCAAAGCTCCTTGATCAGGCGGTAGTCCAGCTCCTTTATCCATTTCCGCGTGAGAAAGGCGACAATCTCGGCGCGACCGTTGATGAATTCCGACCGGTTTCGCCAGTTGCTGTCCGGCGTGTAGGCGAGTGAGACGCGTTCCGGATTGCAGGAATTCCAGGCGTCTTCCGCGCCGCGCGCTTTCTGTACGGCAGTCTCGTGACTGAAAGGTGGAAAGGGGGGACGGCTCTCGGCCATGTATGATCTCCATTTCTGGCTCGGGCAGGCATCTGGCGCTTGGCCCTCAAGTGTGCCCCGGACGGCTCAGTCTTATCTTTCTGAAAGCATGCGCCGGCTTTCCATAACGCACGACAAGTTGGGATGCCTGGACGGAACTGGCCGGCGATGGCGGCCAGGAAGGCGCACCCGCTCCCCTTTCTCCCCAGCCGAATTTTGCGTTAAGGTTGCAGCCGAACCGGAGAGCCCGTGCAGACCGCACAACGCCATTCGCTGAAACTGTTGCAATGGATGATGGCCGCTTCCCTGGCCCTTCCGCTGGCGCTGTTCGTTTTTGCCTCAGTGATCTCCTGGAATTCAATCAACCAGGCCGCCGACCGGGAGATTGAGCGCACGCTCGATGTCGCGCATGAGCATGCGTTGAAAGTGTTCGAGACCATCGACCGTGCGCTGTCGGAGATCGCGGAAATCATCCGCAGCCTTCCCGATGCCGGCATCCGTTCGCGCGAAGAGAGCCTGCATCAGCGGCTGCAACAGCTCACGGCATCGCTGCCCCAGGTGAAATCGGCCTGGGTCTTCGACGCCAGGGGCCACGCCTTGGTCAACAGCCTGGTTGCCCCGGCGCCCGACATCGATTTCTCGGACCGGGCGTATTTCAGGGTACATGCCCCAGGCGACATCGGCACCTATATCGGTGAAGTGCTGACGCCGCGGCCGCCCTATCGGGGCGCACCATTCTTCGGCGTCAGCCGCCGGCGACTGAGCGCGCAAGGCGACTTTGCCGGCGTGATCCAGGCATCGGTTCTGCCCGAGTATTTCGAGAATTTCTACGCGCGGATCGGCCGCGAGCCCGGCAGCTTCTTCGCGCTCGGACGCACCGACGGCGCGATGCTGGCTGGCTATCCCAGGGCCGACCGCGAGTTTCGCCTCGATCCTGACGGACCGGTCGGGCAGAAACTTGCGGCGATCCCCGACGGCAGTCTGGTCACCGTCACATCGCCGGTCGACGGCATTGAACGCCGCCTCGGTTATCGGCGGCTCGCCGAATATCCGATCTATGTCAGCGCGGGGCTCGAGACCTCGGCGATCCGCGCGCGCTGGCTCGCGACCATCAGCCAGCACCTGATCTTCGGCGTGCCGGCCACCGCGCTGTTGTTCCTCCTGCTCGCCTTGGCGCTGCGGCGCACGCGACGCCTGCATGAGGAGGCCCAAAGACGCCTTGAGGCCGAGGAAGCACTGAAGCATGGGCAGCGGCTGGAGGCGCTGGGCCAGCTGACCGGCGGCGTCGCCCACGACTTCAACAATCTGCTGACCGTGATCCGCGCCTCCATCGATATGCTGCGGCGACCGAACCTGCCGGAGCAGCGGCGGCTGCGTTACATCGATGCGATTTCGGAGACGGTCAACCGGGCCTCGAAACTGACCGGCCAACTGCTTGCCTTCGCGCGACGGCAGACGCTCAAGCCCGAACTGTTCGACGTCGGCCAGAGCGTTCAGGTGCTGGGCGAAATGATCGGAACGTTGGTGGGGCCGCGAATCGAGATCATCACCAGGCTCCCCGACGAACCCTGCTTCATCAACGCCGATGCCGGCCAGCTCGAGACCGCGATCATCAACATGGCCGTCAATGCGCGCGACGCCATGGATGGCGCGGGCCGCCTGACGATCGCGGTGCGTTGTGCCGCTGAATTGCCCGTTCGCGACGGCCATCCGCCGGCGCCGCAGGGCTATGTCGCGGTGGCGGTCGGAGACACCGGCATCGGCATTCCGCAGGATCAGCTCGGGCGCATCTTCGAACCCTTCTTCACCACCAAGCAGGTCGGTCACGGCACCGGGCTCGGGCTGTCGCAAGTGTTCGGATTCGCCAAGCAGTCCGGCGGCGAGATTGTCGTCGTCAGCGAGGTCGGCAAAGGCTCCACCTTCACCCTCTATCTGCCCCGCGCCGCGGCGATCGGTCCAACGCTGCAGCAATTCGCGGCCGCGGATGCGCCGCCGGTCGACGGCAGCGGCATGTCGGTGCTGGTGGTCGAGGACAATATCGAGGTCGGCAGGTTCGCGGCCGACGCGCTTACCGAACTCGGCTACGCCGCGACCCTGGTCGAGAACGCCACGCAAGCGCTGGAAGCCTTGGCTGGCGACGCCGCCCGCTTCGACGTGGTGTTCACCGACGTCGCGATGCCTGGCATGAGCGGCATCGAGCTCGCCGAGGAAGTCCGCCGCCGCAACCCCGATCTGCCGATCGTGCTGACCAGCGGCTACAGCCAGGTGCTGGCGCAGCGGGGCAGCTATGGGTTCGACTTCCTGCAAAAGCCCTATTCAATCGAGCAGCTCTCGCACGTGCTGCACAAGGTCTCCCGGCCGAAAGCAGCACGAACGCCGAAGGCGGCGTCGTCCTGACGCGCGCCGATCCATTGTAACCGGCCCGGGCCGGGGTTAGCCTTTCCCAGGAGCATGATCCGGACCCGAAGAGCCATGTTGGCGCAAAGGGACAGCCGGTTCTCCGAAAGGATCCTGCTCCGACAAAGAGATGAGATCATGATCCGATTCCTTCCAATCGGGTCATGATCCAAACGTCAACCTGGGAGGGGAACGATGAGTCCCGAGTATCCCGTCATCCTCCATCATTTTCCCCAATCGCCGTTCTCGGAGAAGATACGGCTGATCCTGGCGCTGAAGAACGTCACATGGACCTCGGTGCTGATTTCCCGGATCATGCCCCGACCGGATCTGATGCCGATGACGGGAGGCTACCGGCGGACCCCGGTGATGCAGATCGGCGCCGACATCTACTGCGATACCCAATGCATCGCCCGCGAACTGGAGCGGCGCTATCCGCAACCGACGCTGTTCCCGAGCGGCTACTACGGGCTTGCCGCCGCGACGGCGATGTGGACCGACCGGCCGTTCTTCCAGAACACCGTCAATCTGATTTTCGGTTCGGTGGCCGACAACGTGCCAAAGGAGTTCATCGACGACCGTGAGAAGCTGCGCGGCGCCAAGTTCGACGTTGCCGCCATGCGGGAGTTGATCCCGCAGATGCGCGACCAGTTTCGCGCCCACCTGCAATGGATCGAGGCCCAGCTTCGCAACGGCCACAGCTGGATGTGCGGCGACCGCGCCAGCCTGTGCGACGTCAACGCCTACATGAATATCTGGTACGTGCGCACCAATCTTCCCTACCTCGACAAGATGCTCTCCGAATTCCCCGCCACGCGATCATGGGAAGCACGCATTCGCGCCATCGAGCACAAGCCATGCAAGGAGATTTCGCCTGCCGCCGCACTCGAAATCGCCGCTGGCGCCACGCCGCGGAGCACCGCCTTGCCCGATCCGTACGACCCCAACGGCCGCAAGCCGGGCGATCTGGTCGAGGTGATGCCCGATGACTACGGCAAGATCAAAGTGAGCGGTGAGATCGTCTCGCTGTCCTCACAGCATATCGCGATCCGCAGGCACGACCCCCGCGCCGGCGAAGTGGTGGTGCACTTCCCGCGGGCCGGCTTCCTGGTGTTTGATCACGACAGACAGGCCGAAGGAGAGTCTTGATGATCGATCACATCGGTTTTCCGGTTTCCGACTATCAGCGTTCCCTGGCGTTCTATCAGCAGGCGCTGGCGCCGCTCGACTACACGCTGATCATGGAAGTCACTCAGGAGAACCGCGCCTATCGGGCAGCCGGCTTCGGTGCCGGCGGTAAGCCGGATTTCTGGATCGGCGGCGAAGGCGGGCTTGAGAAGCCGCTGCATGTCGCAATCGTGGCAAAGGACCGCGCGACCGTGGATGCCTTCTACAAGGCTGCGATCGCAGCCGGCGGACGCGACAATGGCGCGCCTGGTATCCGCGCGCACTACCATCCCAACTACTACGGCGCGTTCGTGTTGGATCCCGATGGCCACAACATCGAAGCGGTCTGCCACGCGCCGAAATGATTCCGACCTTGAGAGACCGGAACATCGCGCCGCGCGTCCCGTTATCGTACTTCCCGAAACCGGAACGGAGCGAGCCATGATCCATGATGATCCGCGCGCTGCGATCGGAACCAACGGCACGGTTACACGCTAGATGCCGATCGAACCGCCCGAGATTCCGCCGACGACACCCGGCACGCCGAACGAACCACCGCCCGGCATCCCTCCGGGAAATCCGCGCCCCGAGGTGCCGCCGCCAGCGCGTGAGCCCGGCGAACCGCCGCTGCCTGACGAATTGCCCGGCCGGCTGCCGGACGAAGTGCCGACCCGCGGGCCGGACGGGCCGCGTCCGCCGAATCCGACCGATCCCGAGGAACCGCCTTAGGGAACAACGGTGAGATCCACGATTTGCAACTCTCATCTGAATGAGCAATGAACAAGCCTCCCTGCAAGTCATTGCAACACTGAAATAAAAAGCCCCTCCCCTTTGCCGCCCGCCACATTGCGGCCTAACGAATAGCTGTTGATTCCACCGTCGAGCTATTCGGCCCCCGCCCATCCCCCCAATTGCCAAGAACTTTCCCGGGACCTGCCATCATGACAAACCTTCGCCTCGTGCTGCTTGCCACGACCGCATTGACGGTGACGCAGCTGATCAGCTCCGCATCGCATGCGCAAACCGCGCCGCTCGTCGTGGCACAAGCGGAGAAGGAGGAAGGCGGCCCAGCGGGACGGCCGAGGCAGCCACAGAAGCCCGTGCCGCCGGCCGGTGCGCCGAAACAGCCCGGACCGCCGCAGCACCCTGGTGCGCCGGCCCCGGGCGCCGCTCCACATCCCTCCGCGCCGCCGGCCGCCGCTCCAGCGCGACCGACACCACAGCCTCCTGCTGCTGCACCGGCACGGCCAACACCGCAGCCTCCCGCTGCTGCGCCACAGCGGCCGACACCTCCGGCTGGCGCTCCGTCACGGCCGACACCGCCGCCTCCAGCGGCTGCACCGCCCGCGCGTCCAACGCCGCCTCCGGCAGCCGCGCCGCATGCACCGACGCCGCCAACCGCGGCCCCGCCTGCGCGTACGCAGCAGCCCGCGCCACCCACCGCTGCCCCGCCAGCACGCACCGCGCCACCAAGCGCAGCACCGCCGGCCCGCACGCAGTCGCCCGCGGCTCCATCCGCGGCAACGCCACCCGCTGCGCCCACGGCGCCAGCCACTCCGACGCCGCCGCCCGGCGCGCGAAAGGAAGTGCCGCCCGCCGGCGCCAGGCAGCCTGCGACTGCACCAACCGCCGCGCCGACGCAGACTCAGCGTGCGCCTGCGGCAACGCCGACACCCGCAACGCCGCCGGCTGCGGGAAGTCCGTCTCCGACCCCTGCGCCGGCACGGCCTGGTGCGACGACGACGCCTCCTGCCGCCCCGCCGCCCGCTGCAGGTACGCCGCCTGCGGCTCCCGCAGCACCGCAGGCGCGCCCCGGCGTTGCGCCCGGCACGCCCGGCGCCGTGGCGCCGAATGCCGCGCCCGCGGCTCCCACTGCCGTGCCAGGCGCGCCGAATGCCGCGCCACCGCCCGGCCGCGCGCAGAATGCGGCGCCGACCGTTGCGCCTGCGTTCCGCCGTGCGCCGACGGTCACCGCGCCATTGCCGCCGCCCCCGGCCGACTTCGGCACCAAGTTTTCACGCGAGGGTGTGGCGATTGGGCCGCGCCGTATCGAGGACTTCCGCACCCAACGGCGCGAGGTCCAGGAGGGCGGCCGCACCGTTATCTCCGAGCCAGGCCGTATGATCATCCGCGACCCGAGCGGCCAGGCCTATGTCCGTCACAGCGAGATCGATCGCTTCCGCTACGGCGCACGCGACGTCCAGACCCAGACGGTCGGCGCCGAGACCCGCACGGTCGTGATGCGTCCGGACGGCTCGCAGGTCGTCACGGTGATGGGTCGCGACGGCCAGTTGCTGCGCCGGATCAGGCGTGACCCGCGCGGTCGCGAGATGGTGATCATCGACAACAGCTATCGCGACCCGCGCGCGGTTGGCGGCTTCTATGTCGACATGCCACCGCCGGCGGTCCGCATCCCCTACAACCGCTACATCGTCGATGCTGAAGAGGCGTCGCCGGATGTGATCTACGAGACCATGGTGGCGCCGCCGGTCGACCGGATCGAACGGCGCTATTCGCTCGACGAGATCCGCTACAGCCCGAACGTGCGCATGCTGATGCCGAGCATCGACGTCAACACCATCAACTTCGACACCGGATCGTGGGAAATCTCTCCAGATCAAGCGGCGAAGCTGCAGGTGATCGCCGATGGCCTGAACCGGGCACTCCAGCGCAATCCGCAGGAGGTGTTCCTGATCGAGGGCCACACCGACGCTGTCGGCAACGAGGTGGATAATCTCTCGCTCTCGGACCGCCGCGCCGAATCGACGGCGGAGCTCTTGACCCAACAGTTCCAGGTCCCTGCGGAAAACCTGACCTCCCAGGGTTACGGCGAGCAGAACCCGAAGGAGCAGACGGACGGGCCGAGCCGCCTCAACCGGCGCGTCACCATCCGCCGCATCACCCCGCTGCTCAATGGCGGCACAGCCTCACTGCCGCCACCCGACGCACCGCGCTGAGGCGAGCGGCTTCAAACAAATGGCCGGGAGCGATCCCGGCCATTTTTGTTTCATCGGGCGTCTCCTACCCTCAGCTATATGCAGGCCTCGCAGATCGCGGCGACATGACGATGGTCGGTGCCGCAGCAGCCTCCGAGAATCCGTATGCCGGGAAACGACCGCCGGAGATCGACGTAGCGGCGACCGAGATCGGTGGGGTCGCCGCTGTCGAGCGTCTCGGATTCGTCGAGTTCCTGATGACTCTTGGCAGATGCATTGGCCCTGACGCCATGAATGCGCCCGACCCACGTTTCGTCTGCGTTCAAAGCGCCCTCGAAATGGGTCGGATGGGCGCAGTTGATCAGAAAATATTCCGGCTCATTCTGCGTCGCGCAATCGACGGTCTCGATCGCCTCGCGCAAGGTTTCGCCTTTCACCAGACGACCATCGGTTTCGACGGTGAAGGAGATCGCCACAGGAATACGCTGCGCCTTGGCGGCGCGGACGATGCCGATCGCTTCATCGATCCCGGTCAGCGTGAACGCCGTGACCATGTCGGCGCCGGCTTCGGCGAATGCGGCAATCTGTGGCGCGTGATAGGCTTGCGCTTCTGATGCATCCATGTTGCCGGCCTTGTAGCCGTCGCCGCGCGGACCGATCGCGCCAGAAATGATGCAGGGCATGTTCGACTGCTCCCAGGTGTTCCTCAGCTCGTTCAGAAACTCGATCGAACGGACGTTGATCGATTTCAGCGCGTTCGCGCCGTAACCGAGCTTGGCGCCCCAATCCGGATTGGCGCGCCAGGTCGGGCTGTCGAGCACGAAGCCGGTGCCCTTCTCGCGCGCGATCGCGAGATAGGATTCGTAATAGCGCTTGAGATGCTGATGGCCTTCTTCGCTGTCGAGCAGAACGAAAGCTGCGAAGTGCGGCAGTTCGACGCCGTGGTGGAAGATCAGCGTCGTTTCCATGCCGCCGTCGGTCAGGAAGATGCCGCCGTGCCGCTGCGGCAGGTCGTGACGATACTTGGCCATTGTGCCTCCGTGATGAAAAGGCTGTCATCAGTAGGTCTGCCAAGGTTAGCTTTGGTCGGACGGTATTGGCGCCTCATATTGTCGCGACTGCCAGGACGCGTCGCGTGCACGGAAGCGTGAGCGCAGCGTCCAAGCTTGCGCCGCTTTATTTTTTCATCTGCTGCGGATCGAAAAAGAAGCGCTCCTCGATCAGCTGCTCGCCGCGCCAGGTTTGCCAGGCGACTTCCTCCATGGTGCGGACGCCGCCGTCCTTGCCGGTGAATTCGAAGCGCCAGCAGATCGCCGAATGGTCGCCGCCGAGCAATAACGGCCCGAGCCTCGTGGTCTTGACGGCGGCGACGGAAGCAAGCACCGCACGCTCCCGATCGGCCAGCGCGTCGCGGCCGACGCGCGGCGGACCGTCGTTCTCCTGCGTCCGCGCATCCGGCGCATAGAATCGCAGGATGGCACCGACATGGTCGTTGGATTCGACGGTGGCCGCAAAGGCTTGCAGCGTGGCGAGCGAGGGCATTTTTCGCTTCTCCCTTAAATACGGACTGACAGTCGGTATTTACCGACTATGGGTCGGCAAGTCAATTGGCGCGACCGTGGAACTGCGCTAGACACTCACCATGGCAACACAGGTGGAACGGCGCGAGAAGACCAAGGCGGCGATCGTCAAGGCCGCAAAACGGATTTTCGGCGAGCGCGGTTTTGCGGCGACGACAATGGACGACATCGCCGGCGCTGCCCGGGTCGCGAAGGGCGCGATCTATCATCACTTCCCGACCAAGGAGACGCTGTTCGAGGCGGTGTTCGAGCAGGTGTCGATCGAGCTCGTGGCCGACCTCGACCGGATCTCGCGCGCCGAGAATGATCCGCTCGCCGCAATGGCGGCCGGCACACAAGGCTATTTCGCAGCCTGCTCGAAAGGCGCGACCGGACAGATCATCCTGCGCGACGGCCCGGCCGTGCTCGGCTGGGAGCATTGGCGCGAGATCGACGCCAAACATTTCGGCGGCAAGTTTCCGCGCAGCCTGGCGGCGGCGATGGACGCCGGCCTGATCGCGCGGCAGCCGGTCGAACCCTTGGCGCGGCTATTGCTCGGTGCGGTGACGGAAGCCGCGGTTGCCAGCTCTAGCGGCGATGACATCGCCAAGACCGGCGCGGAATACGCGCGCGCCTTCCGCTCGCTGTTGGACGCGTTGCGCGTGAAAAAAGATTGAGAATCGTAGGGTGGGCAAAGCGCAGCGTGCCCACCACTTCTTGCGGAGTACGGATGGTGGGCACGGCGCTGTCGCGCCTTTGCCCACCCTACGCGACCAAAGCGAAGCTACTGTCCCGCTGCCGCAAGTCCCAGCGCATCGGCGATGACACGGAAGACTTCCGTGTTGTCCATCGACCCGTGAACCCGTTCGCTGCCCGGACCGATTGCGGTCAGGATGACGTCCTCTCCCGAATGCACGCTGGCGCCGATCATCGCCGGCAGATTCCCGGGGCGCAACACCGCGCCTGGAACGTCCTTGTATTTGTCGTTGGCTTTGAAGGTCCCCGGCTCATCGTCCTTCATCGTCGGATTGTTCGGGTTATCGAGCTTCGGGCGGAAGGTTTCGTAATGGTCCGGCAGGCTGGCCGAGAAAATCGCGAGCCGCCGGCTGACATCCACCCGCGAAGGATAGCCTTCGGCATCGGCCGCCGGATAGTTGGGGAATCCGGCCTTGTCGTAAACGCCGACGCGCTCGCGGAACGGGACGTTGGGCGTCTTGGTCACGTCGTCATTGATGGTGCCGACAAGGCTGTTGGGATGATTGTGGTCCGCCAGCACCAGGATCAAAGTGTCGTCGCCGCGGGCCTGGGCCCAGTCGCGCGTCAGGCGGACGGCGTTGTCGAGCATGATCGTGTCGTAGACCGCACGCTCCATGTCCAAGAGGTGAGCGTATTTGTCGATCATCCCCGATTCCACCATCAGGAAGAAGCCGGCCTCGTTCTTCGAGAGCACTTTCAGCGCAGCCTGGACCTGCTCGGTCAGGTCGGGCTGTTCCGGAAACTTGCCGACGCTGCCACCCTTGAGGAACTTGCGATCCAACACGCCATCCATATTGCCCGACGCAAACAGTCCCAGCAGTTTGCCCGTGTCAGATTTCGCAGCCGCCGCGTCAAGCTCGGACCTTGTCGTGACCACCTGATAGCCGGCATCGCGAAAGCGGGCGATGTAATCGACGTCGTCCTTGCGCTTCCCGCCTGCTGCTTGCGGCAGAAAATTCGCGCTGCCACCGCCCATCAGGATGTCAGGCTTGGCGGCGAAGAGCAGCGCGACGATCTCATCATAGGCCGCGCGGCGGCGGGTATGCGCGACCATCGCCGCCGGTGTGGCATCCTCGACTTCAGTGTTGGTGACGATCCCGATGCCCAAGCCAAGCCGCCGCTTCGCAAGGCTGGTGATGGTTTCGACCTTCGGGTCATCGAACGGGCTTGTCGTGCGATCGGCGTAGACGCCCATCGCGTTGACGGCGGCCTTGTGGCCCGTCGTGTAGGCGCTGGCCGCATTCGCCGAATCGGTGATGATCGAATCGGAGCCCGCGGTCGCAACCAGCGCCATATGCGGCATGTCGTCGATGGAAAGCTTGCCGAGGCTTTTGCCTTCCGCAATTCCCTTGGAGAGGATGCGCGCCGCAACCCGATGGGCGGGCGACAGTCCGTCGCCGATGAACAGGATCACGTTCCTGGCCTTGCGCGGTCCCGTATCGTGAACCGACCACATGACGCTGCGGCTGCGCGCGCCGTCGCTGACTTCCACCTTCACGCTTCCAGGCCTGGTCAATGCGACGTCGCGAACGATCAGTGCCGACTGCTCCTTGCCGTCCTCGCGATCCACGAAGGTTCCGGACTGACCGAACGCCGCGGAATAATCCGCACCGTTCACCGTGACTTTCACGTTCGCCGGATCAACGCGATCGGGAAACTCGACCTTGAAGTCAAAATGGGCGCCGACGAGGATGTCCGCGCGGTCAATCGGATAGATCACTTGCGCGAGAGTTGGCGCCCCGGACAACAGGACGAGAAGAGCGGCACCGGCGAATGGCCTGATCATGATCTGTGCCCACAATTGTTCGAACCGCGCCGGACGGCTGCAATAGCGAAGACCGCGGGCGCGCGGCTGGCAAGTCTAGCCGCGCAGAATGACGCCTCCGTTACAGGTCGAGCCTGAGCGCCTGAACCGAGAGGTTAAGGGCGCTGCCCGCGTGCTTCAGCTCTTGTCGCTATCGAGTCTGAGGATGTCGGAGCCTTCCCCGAGCGACAGCAAGCCTGTCTCGGCGTAGATATCCAGCTTGGTGCGGGTATCGGTGATGTCGAGGTTGCGCATCGTCAGCTGGCCGATACGGTCCGCTGGCGTGAACGCGGCATCGTCGACCTTCTCCATGCTCAGCCGCTCCGGCTGATAGGTCAGGTTGGGACTGTCGGTGTTCAAGATCGAGTAGTCGTTGCCGCGGCGCAGCTCGAGCATCACCTCACCGGTGATGGCGCGGGCGACCCAACGCTGGGCGGTTTCGCGCAGCATCAGGGCCTGCGAATCGAACCACCGCCCCTGGTAGAGCAGCCGGCCAAGGCGCAGGCCGTTGATCCGATATTGCTCGATGGTGTCTTCGTTGTGGATGCCGGTGACCAGGCGCTCAAAGGCGATGTGCAGCAGCGCCATGCCGGGAGCCTCGTAGATGCCGCGGCTCTTTGCCTCGATGATTCGATTCTCGATCTGGTCGCTCATGCCAAGACCATGTCGGCCGCCGATGGCGTTGGCCTCGAGGAACAGCGCGACGGGATCGGGGAAGGTCTGACCGTTCAGCGCGACGGGATGGCCTTCCTCGAAACGCACGGTGACCTGTTCGGACTTGACGATGCAGTCGTCGCGCCAGAACGGCACGCCCATGATCGGATTGACGATCTTGATGCCGCTTTGCAGGCTCTCGAGATCCTTGGCCTCGTGGGTTGCGCCGAGCAGATTGCTGTCGGTCGAATACGCCTTTTCGGCGCTCATCTTGTAGGCGAACCCCTGTGCGGTCATGAACGCCGACATTTCCGCGCGGCCGCCCAGCTCGTCGATGAACTGCTGGTCGAGCCAGGGCTTGTAGATCTTCAGGTTCGGATTGGTCAGCAGGCCGTAGCGATAGAACCGCTCGATATCGTTGCCTTTGAAGGTGGAGCCATCCCCCCAGATATTGACGCCGTCCTCCTTCATGGCCGAGACCAGCATGGTGCCGGTCACGGCGCGACCGAGCGGCGTGGTGTTGAAGTAGGTGAGGCCGCCGGTGGAGATGTGGAAAGCACCCGACTGAATGGCGGCGATCCCTTCGTGGACCAATTGCGTGCGGCAATCCACGAGCCGGGCTTTGTCGGCGCCGAACTCCATGGCTTTCCGTGGAATCGCGTCATAGTCCGCCTCGTCAGGTTGGCCGAGATTGGCGGTGTAGGCAAAGACGCGGGCGCCTTTCTGCTTCATCCACAGCAGCGCTGCGCTGGTGTCGAGACCGCCCGAGAAAGCGATACCGACTTTTTCTCCCCGGGGCAGGCTTTTCAAGATCGTACTCATGGCGCGTCCAATCGATCGTAACGTCGTTTGCTGTCAAGTTGCGCGAATATCAAATTTCGCCCCGATGGGCACGCGATTAATGGCGACCGACCTTTATGAAGTCGCTCATACCGACGGCCTGGGGTCCGTCTCGCGCCGGCGCCACCGCCGAGCGAAGCGGGTCAGCGCGGCATCCACCTGGGCATCCGTCAGCCGTGTCGACGGCCAGCGATAGATCAGGGCATAGGCGAGCCAGATCACGAGGTAGGTCACGATGCCCGCAATCGCCACGTCCGTGAAGAAGTGCCCGCCAAAGGCCATCCGTAAGCCGCTGGTGGCGATGCCGAACACGGTCGCCGCCCCGAACGCCAAAGCGCGCCATTGCGGTGGCGCCAGTGCTGCCGGCGCATAGGTCCAGAATGCGGTCGCACCTTCGCCGGAGAAGAACGAGCAGTTGCGCACGCAGGTGCCCCGTGGATCCCACCACGGTACGAAGCCCTTGTCGCCGGCGAACTCGGCCACAACCACCGGCCGCGGCCGGCCCCAATAGGTCTTGAAGGTCAGATTGGTGAGGATGCCGGCGGCGAGCAGCATCGTCACCAGCAGGAACGTCGCGGCGCGGCCGGAGATCAGCATCGGCCGGTCGGGCCGGATCAGTTTGACGACGAACGCTGCGATCGCGGGCAGCGCGAAGCCCCACGCGATCCACATCGCCGCATCGCGCGCGAACGATGCGATCGCGTTCAGCTTCAGCGGAAAGGTTTTTTGCGCGGCGTCGTAGAACAGCGCGGCGAGCTTCAGGTCGAGCTCGGGAAAGAGCCCGAACAACAGCCCGATCACGACCGCAAGCCCCAGCGCGATGAAAAGTCCGGTCCGGTTCATGGCGCGCGGTTTAGCCGAGGCAGGGGAGCATTGGAAGTTCTCACGGCTGCGGCCGGGACTGTGACGGCAATGGCGGGGGCGGCGGCAATTTGCGCGACGGCTCGCGCCAGGCGCCGGCGGTGCGGCCCGCGATCAGCCAATAGACGAGACCCGCGACGATGCCCGCGCCGGTCATGATCTCGAGATGCCGATGCACGATGCCCTGAAACTGGAACGTATCAGGGTCGAACGGCACCAGGCCGAGATAGCAGGCGGCCCCGACGATCGCCCCGCCGATCGCATAGGTGAGCGCGCCCCGGACATTGAAGGCCTCCGTGATCAGCACCACGATCAATGCCGGCAACAGCGCGAACCCGGAAATGAAGATGAAGCCGAAGCCAAGCACGATGTTGATGGCGTTCTGATCGATCTGACCGGTGCCGATATCACTGAGCTCGGGATAGAGCACCGCCACGACGATGATGATTCCCGCCACCAGGCAGGAGGCAAGGAAGGCGAACAGGATCAGGAAGACGCGGCCGATCAGTGCCATGGCTTCATTCCACCGTCAGACCGCGCGCCCGCGGCACGAATCTCCGCCGTCATGCCCGGGCTTGACCCGGGCATGACGAGATTCGGTGTATCGATATATCGATCATCTCAATCTGTCATCGCCATGGCGCGCAGCGCCTGGCGCTCGCGGGCGGAGAGTTTTTCCGTCTCCGATTTCAACTGGCCGCAGGCAGCGAGGATGTCACGGCCGCGCGGGGTGCGCACCGGCGAGGAATAACCGGCATTGAAGATGTATTCGGAGAATTTCTCGATCTGCTCCCAATCAGAGCATTCGTAGCGCGTGCCCGGCCACGGATTGAACGGGATCAGGTTGATCTTCGCCGGAATGCCCTTGAGCAGCTTCACAAGCAGCTTGGCGTCGTCGAGCGAATCGTTGACGCCCTTCAGCATCACATATTCGAAGGTGATGCGCCGCGCGTTGGAAGCGCCGGGATAGTCACGGCAGGCCTGCAGCAATTGCTCAATCGGATATTTGCGGTTGAGCGGCACCAGCTCATTGCGCAGTTCGTCGCGCACCGCATGCAGCGAGATCGCGAGCATGACGCCGATCTCCTCGCCGGTGCGGATGATGTTCGGCACCACGCCCGAGGTCGACAGCGTGATGCGGCGGCGGGAGATACCGATGCCTTCATTGTCTGCAACAATGAGCAGCGCATCGCGCACAGCATCGAAATTGTAGAGCGGCTCGCCCATACCCATCATCACGACGTTGGTGACGAGGCGACTGCCGTTCTCGCGGTCGGCCCAGTCGTTCAGGCGATCTCGGGCCACCATCACCTGGCCGACGATCTCGCCGGCGGTAAGATTGCGAACCAGTCGCTGCGTGCCGGTGTGGCAGAAGGCGCAATTCAGCGTACAGCCGACCTGCGAGGAGACGCAGAGCGTGCCGCGGTCAGTCTCGGGGATATAGACGCACTCGATCTCATGCGGCTTCTCGAGATGGTTGCCGCTCGGCAGCCGCAGCAGCCATTTGCGGGTGCCGTCGTTGGAGATTTGTTCGGCGACCACTTCGGGCCGGTCGACGGTGAAATATTTCTCCAGTTCGCTGCGCATCTCCTTCGAGACGTTGGTCATCTCGGCAAAGCTCTTGGCGCCGCGGAAATAGATCCAGTGCCAGAGCTGCTGGGTGCGCATCTTGCGTTGCGAGGCCGGGACGCCGATCTCGCCGAGCCGCTCGGCGATCTCCGCGCGCGACAGCCCGATCAGCGACGGCTTGGCCGGCGGCACATAGGTCTCGAGCGGAACTTTCTCCACGAGCGCGGTGCTTGCGCGATCGCTCTGGCTGATGAGGGTATCGGTCATGGAGCATCAAATAGGCCTTCCAGCACCCGCTGGAAAGGCAGGAAATGCCGGTGTTTCGAGCCGAGTTAGCGCTTGCAGTCCTGCGCCAGCCGGTCCAGCGCCTGCGACAGGCCTTTGAGCGAGAATGTGTCCGTGGTCTCGGTGCCCTTGGCGGAGACGCCCTTCACGGTCAGGTCCGCGGCCTTGCGCATGGCCTCGACCATGCGCTCTTCCTCCGCGGCGTTCTTGATCCAGAGCCCGTCGCCCTGGGTGTACATCGCATACGACCCGCCGCCGACCTCGACCGTCGATTCCGAGCCCGGCTTCAGCGTGTAGCCGATCATGATCGAGACTTCGTTGACGACCTTTTCCGCCGGACGGGTCGAGACGAAGGCATAGGCCGGATCGCGCGGGCGATTCGGCGGATTGGTCTTCGACGACGACGGCTTTGCCAACACAAAACAGACCTTCTTGCCATTCGGGCTCGCCGTATAGGCGCCCCAGGTGCCGTACTGGCCCATCAGCGTCGGTTCGGCGCCGCCGGCAGCGGCCGCAGCGGCCTCCGACTTGGCCGCAGGCTTTGCCGCGCCTTTCGTGGCCGCCTTGGGGGAACCGCTCTGCGCCAAGGCAAGAGGCGTCATCCCGCAAAGCAGAGCGCTCGCAACCAGAGATGTCAGTATTTGCCGCACGGACAACTGGTTCCCCTATCATTGTGACTGGAAGATGGCCCAACCGGCGTCGTCCCCGGCGCAATGCAATAGCCGGAAAAGGCCTTTTTGGGAAGGTAGTTAGAGGAATAGCGCGCGGTTCCGCCGCATCAACCTTTGGCGCGGGAGGCGCGCTGTCGTTCCCACTGCGCGTCGGTCCATTGCAGGAGGTCCTCCGCCCCGGAGCTGCGCAAATGCGCGCCGCCATCCTGCACCACCATCTCGCCATTGATGTAGCCGGCCGGGTCCGAGATCAGGAAACTCGCGAGGTTGGCGAGTTCGTCGTGCTCGCCCGGACGGCCCAGCGGGTTGCGCTGCGACCAGCTCTCCTCACGGCCCTCGGGGCGGATCTGGCCGGTCGCGCCCGGCGTTGGGAATGCGCCCGGTGCGATCGCGACGGCGCGGATGCCCTTGGGCCCCCATTCCACCGCAAGGCTCTTCGTCATCGCGAGCACCGCCGACTTCGCCATCGCAGACGGCACGGTGAAGGCGCGCCCGGTGATCGTCGAGGTCGAGAGGATCGAGAGGATGACGCCTTTATGCGCACTCTCGATCCAGCGCCTGCCCGCCGCGAGGGTGCAATACATTGCGCCATGCAGTGTCGGCGCCAGGATCGCGTCTGCGGCACGGAATGAGAGATGCTCGGTCTGCGCGATGAAGGTCGCCGCTGCGTTGTTGACGAGCACATCGAGCGGCGCCTCGCGCCAGATCGTGTCCATCATCGCATCCACCGCCGCACCGTCACGGATGTCGCATGTGATTGTCGTAACCTTGGCGCCGAGTTCGTTGCGCAAGCTCGCCGCCGTCTGCTGCAGTAATTCCGTCCTGCGGCCACAGACGATCAATTCGGCGCCAAGCTCGGCGAAACGTCGCCCCATCGCCGCGCCGAGTCCAGAGCCGCCGCCGGTGACGAGAATGCGCTTGTGTGCCAGCAGGCTCTTTTCAAACATTGTTTGATCCCTCCGCATTGTATTGTCGCCCGGCTTCAAATCCGGCATGAAGCGAGGAGCCTTTCTGCGTCCGAAAATCAGGTGTGTCCATGAAAGCCATTCTCTGCAGGGAATACTGCCAACCCGACGATCTCGTGCTCGCGGATGTGCCCGATCCCGTAGCCGGACCGGGCGAAGCGGTGATCGCGATCAAGGCGGCTGCCTTGAATTTCTTCGACATCCTGATGATCCAGGGCAAGTACCAGATCAAGCCGCCGTTCCCGTTCTCGCCCGCGGCGGAAGTCGCCGGTGTGATCGAGAGCGTCGGCGCAGGCGTGACCGACCTCAAGGTCGGCGATCGCGTGGTGGCGTCCTGCGGCCACAACGGCGCGCGCGAGAAGATCACGCTGCCGGCGAATTCGATCGTGAAGATTCCCGATAATCTCGATTTCGATCGCGCTGCCGGCATCATCATCATCTACGGCACCGCGCTGCACGCGCTGGAAGATCGCGCAAGCCCGAAGCCGGGCGAGACGCTGGCCGTGCTGGGCGCCGCCGGCGGCACCGGGCTTGCGGCCTGCGAGCTCGGCAAGCTGATGGGGCTGAAGGTGATCGCCTGCGCTTCGTCGGACGAGAAGCTTGCATTCGCCAGGCAGCACGGCGCCGAGCTGACGCTCAACTACGCCAAGGAAGACCTGAAAGAAGGCCTGAAGGCGCTGACTGATGGCAAGGGTGTCGACATCATCTTCGATCCCGTCGGCGGCACTTATGCCGAAGCCGCGCTCCGCGCCATCGCGTGGGAAGGGCGTTTTCTGGTGATCGGCTTTGCCGCCGGCGATATTCCGAAGATGCCGCTCAACCTCGCGCTGCTCAAAGGCTGTGATATCCGCGGGGTGTTCTGGGGCGCATGGACGCGGCTCAATCCTGACAAGAACCGCAGGAACCTTCAGAAGCTCGTGCAGTGGACCGCGGAAGGGAAGATCTCCTCGCATGTCGACCGCACCTTCCCGCTGTCGCAAACGGCGGAGGCACTGAAGGTGCTTGCCGGCCGCAAAGCGATGGGCAAGGTGATCCTGCATCCTTGAGAAAGACCGCACACGTTTTAGTTGTGGCTGGGTTGTGGCGCCTGAATTGTGGCACCGCGCGGGTGCCACGTTTGGCTCACGAGTCACACGCACTTACTTAAGTGACTCGGATTCACCCACCTATGTGAATCAACTGGGCGTCTCAGTTCGGGACGCGGAACTTATTCCCAAAATCGC
The DNA here is from genome assembly GCF_020329485.1 of Bradyrhizobium cenepequi. Classification (GTDB taxonomy): domain Bacteria; phylum Pseudomonadota; class Alphaproteobacteria; order Rhizobiales; family Xanthobacteraceae; genus Bradyrhizobium; species Bradyrhizobium cenepequi. The sequence continues at coordinate 22,667 of NZ_JAGKJI010000046.1, read as the reverse complement.
CTACTTTAATTCGGTGAATTGGGCATTTTTGCCACAATCGAACCAAAAAAAGTCCCAATTCGTGCCGCTCGAGGCCGTTTTTTAGGCTCAATCGCAGTGCGTAAGTTCCGCCAGCGGGCACTCGGGGAACAGCAAGCCAACAAACAGCCAGGATGCCCATTCGTTGCGTATTGTGTAACGGGAAGCGTCAACATGGTGGATATTTCAGCGCGCGTCACGCCGAGACAGGCGCATGGCGGGGATTTCGACGATCCTGAATTAGCAGAGTATCGCTACCTGCAGTCGCATCGCGCAGATGCAGGCGCCGAGACAGAGGAACCTGCGCCACTGTTCCTCTCATACCCTCTCGACGAGGACGGCGGAGCGAAATTCCGGCGAGGTTCCCTTGAACATTCCCTCGGCCGCTCCCTGCTCACAAGCGGCCTTCTGATCGCTGCCGCTGCAGCGGTCGCCGTCTCGTTGCTTTCCCTCGATGTCACGCACGACATCATCATCACCGCCAAGACCTGGCTGCTCGGCACTTCGCAAGTGCAGGCCCGCACCGTCATGGCGGCCCTCCCCCAATCCGGCAGCGAGCCTGCGCCGCCAGCCGCCAAATCGGGTCCGCCGTCGCGCGAGCAAATCGCGGCCGCCTATCAGGAAGCGATCAAGGGCGGCCAGGCTGTAGCCCGGTTAGCAGCAGCACCATCTACCGCTCCGCCAGCGCCAACTGCCGCTCCACCCGCACCGTCCGCCGCACCGCAAGCGTCAGTCTCCGCTCCCGCTGCGCCGCCGGCGAGACGGCTCAATTCCGACGAACTCGGCGCCCTCATGAAGCGGGCCAACGGCCTGCTTGAGATCGGCGACATCGCTGCAGCACGGCTGCTGCTCGAACGCGCCGCCGATGCGCAGGAAGCCGACGCTGCGCTACTGCTCGCGCGGACTTACGATCCACTGGTGCTGGGAACGAAGGATGCGCGCGCGATCACGCCCGATCCGGCCCAGGCGCGGATCTGGTACCGCCGCGCGGCCGAGCTTGGCTCGCAGCACGCCCAGCAGCGTCTCACGCAAATACAAGACTGAGCCATTTTCACGACTGAGCCATTTTTTGAGGGAAACACATGCGACGCTTGTTTGGAGTGGCGTTATTCGCCCTCATGATGATTTGCGGCCCGACAGCACGGGCCGAGGAAACCGAATATGACCCGGCCAAGGTCAGTGACAGCCTGAAGGCCATCTTCCAGTTCGGCTCGGTCGCCACCAAGCAGAGCCTGAACGCCAACACGGTGACGCTGATCACCGGCACCATCGGCGGCACCTATGTCCAGTTCGGCGCAGATCTCGCTTCCGTGCTCGACGACGGCAACAAGTTGCGCGTACTGCCGATCGTCGGGCGCGGTTCGGTGCAGAGCGTCGCCGACATCCTGTTCCTGCAGGGCGTCGATCTCGGCATCGTCCGCGCCGACACGCTGGATTATCTCGAAAGGAAGGGTTTCGCGAAGGACATCAAGAGGCAGTTCACCTACGTGACCAAGCTCTATAACGAGGAGATGCATGTCGTCGCGCCGAAGACGATCAAGAGCTTGAAGGATCTCGACGGCAGGATCGTCAGCGTCGACCTGCCCAATGGCGGCACCTTCGTAACCGCACTGACGGTGTTCGAGCGGCTCGGGATGAAGGCGAAGTTCGTCTATATCGAGCAGCGCATCGCGATGGAGAAATTGAAAGCCGGTGAGATCGACGCCGTGATCGTGACCGGGGGCAAGCCGTACAAATCGGTCAGCACATTCAACAACGACGGCCGCTTCCACCTCGTCACCGTAGACTACGCCAGGCCGCTGCAGAACGACTATCTGCCGGCGACGCTCACCTCAAAGGATTACCCGAACCTGATTTCGGATCAGGAGCGCGTCGACACCATCGCCGTTCCGGCCGTGCTCGCGGCCTATAATTGGGCGCCGAACACGGACCGCTCGCGCAAGCTGACGCTGTTCGTGGATGCCTTCTTCTCGAAATTCCCGACCTTCCAGAAGCCGCCGTTCCATCCGAAGTGGAAGGAAGTCTCGCTGGCCGCGCCGCTGCCTGACTGGAACCGGCTGCCGGCGGCCAAGCAATGGCTCGAGAAGCACAGCGTGGAAGCGGTGACGCGCAGCCGATTCGATGAGTTCCTGAAGCAATCGCCGGCCGCAGCCAAGCTGCACACGGACGCCGAGAAGGAAGCGTTGTTCAAGCAGTTCCAGGCATGGGAAGCGGAGAACAGCGCCCGAGCGCAGATTCGCACGGGCGAGAAGCGCTAGCTCTGCACCTCATCGGCCGCCTCGATGCCGCGCTTCAGCGCGGCGCGCGCGGCTTCGCGGTGCTCTGGCGTGATGTGGCTTGCTACCATGCGGATCGCGGCCGCCAGGATCGCGGCATCATCGGTGAAGCCGAGAATCGGCATCACGTCCGCCATGAAATCGAACGGCAGGATGAAATAGGCGATGGCGCCAAGCAGCGACGCCTGCACGTGGCGCGGCGTCTCCTTGTCGAACGCGCAATAATAGGCTGCCAGCAGGTCCTCGGCGAACGGCAGCTTCGCCACCACGCGCTTCAGCTTGATCCAGAAACGCCGTCGCACGCTCTCGCGGTCCTGCGCCAGCCGATCGGCCGGCTCGAAACCGACAGTGTGTTCGGATGATGCCATCGGAAGAAGCTCCCTCAGATCGCCGTGGCCGAGCGGCCCCGCGATCCCTCGCACAAGAGTTGGGCACCCAAATCCCGGCCTGCAAGATCGTACAAGGCGCGCTCTAGATTCTTGTTTTGAGGCGTTTTCTTCACGCGAACCGGTGTCCACCCTCGGATCAAGTCCGAGGGCATGCTTCGCTCGAAAACGCTCCAGCTTAGCCAGCCTGCTTGGCGATCGCCTCCATCGCCTTGGCCAGTTCGATGTCGCGCGCCGTGACGCCTCCGGCGTCATGGGTTGCAAGCACCACCTCGACCGTCTTGTAGACGTTCTTCCATTCCGGGTGATGGTCGCGCTTCTCCGCGACCAGCGCGACGCGCGTCATAAAGCCGAAGGCCTGGTTGAAATCCCTGAACGCGAAGGTCTTGGCGATCGCCTCGCGTCCCGGCACCTCGGACCAGCCGGACAGTTCCTTCAGCGCCGATTTCCGTGCATCCGCCGACAACCGCTCCGCCATGATAGATCTCCATCTCACTCGCCCACACCCTAACACGGGCGGCCACCAGCGGGATCCAGGCTGGCAATGAGGCCGGCCCGCGCGTCCTATCGCCGCTGCTAACCATGACGGGATTGTAACCTCGCCGCTGCCGAAATTTTGTTACAATGGGAACTGTAAACGCGTCGGCAGGATGAACCAGAACTCCGAAAGGCTGTTTGCGCGATCGATGACCGAGCCCGACTTCGTCGCTGCTCCAACTTCGCCCGCGCCGCGTTCGGCGCGGCGACGGCTGAGTTTCGTGATGATTGCCGGCGTGCTCGCCATCGTTGGCACACTGGCTGCCGGCTACTATTTCGCCATGCGGCCGGTGAATCTCAGGATCGCAGTCGGCCCGGCCAACAGCGACGACCTCAAGGTCGTTCAGGCGCTGACCCAGGCCTTCAGCCAGGGCAACGGCCAAATCCGGCTGCGCCTGATGCAGACCGACGGCGCGGTCGCCAGCGCCGAGGCATTGGCCGATGGCAAGACCGACCTCGCCATCATCCGCGGCGATCTTGACGTGCCGAAGAATGCGCAGGCCGTGGCGACGCTGCGCAAGAATGTCGTGACGATCTGGGTGCCGCCGCAGGGCAAAGCCAGAGGCAAGAAGGCCGCGCCAAAGATCACGAAGATCGCGCAGCTCGCCGACCACCGCGTCGGCGTCGTCGGCCGCACGCCGGCCAACGTCAACCTCTTGAAGGTGATCCTGCAGCAATATGGCATCGACCCCGCCAAGGTGGAGATCATACAGTTTCCCGCCAATGAAGCGGTCGAGGCGATCAAGAACCAAAGGGCCGATGCCTATCTCGCCGCCGGTCCCGTCAACAGCAAGATCACCACCGAGGCGATTGCGGCCTCGAGCCGCGATGGCGGCACGCCGACTTTCCTCGCCATCGACGCTGCGGAAGCGATCGCGCAAAACCACCCCGCCTATGAGGCCGCAGAAATCCCTGCTGGCTCGCTCGGCGGCGCCGACCGCCCTGGGGAAGAGGTCAAGACCATCAGCTTCTCGCACCACATCGTGGCGCGCAGGGGCATTTCCGAATCCACTATCGCCATGTTCACCCGGCAGCTGTTCTCGGTCCGGCAGTCGCTGAAGAACGATTTCCCGCCGGCCGGCAGGATCGAGACTCCGGACACCGACAAGGACGCCACGATTCCCGTGCATCCGGGCGCCGCGGCGTTCGTCGATGGCGACGAGAAGACCTTCCTCGACCGCTACAGCGATTACATCTGGTGGGGGCTGATGCTGGCGTCGGCGATGGGTTCAGCCGGCGCCTGGTTTGCCGGTTACCTGAAAAAGGACGAACGCGGCATCAACACGTCGCAACGCGACCGGCTGCTCGACATGCTCGCCGCCGCGCGCCATAGCGATTCGATGGAAGAGCTCGACCAGATGCAGGCGGAAGCCGACAACATCCTGCGCGATGCGCTGACCTGTTTCGAGCACGGCACCATCGAGCAAGGCACGCTGACCGCCTTCAGCATCGCGCTCGAGCAATTCCACAATGCGGTCACCGACCGCAAGCTGCTGTTGATCAGCATGCCGCAAAACCTGCAGCGCGCGAGTGCGCAATTCCGCGCCGCCGGTACCGCGTAGCTGCGGCGCGGTGCGATCGGGTTCGCTTCACCTCCCCCGATTGCGGGGCACGCTGCATCTCTTCCGTCATTCCGGGATGCGCCGAAGGCGCAGGCCCGGAATCCATCGGGCCGCAAACGACGTGGATGAATGGATTCCGGGTTCACGCGGAGCCTGTCATCGGGCCGCGCCTTGCGCGGACCCGTTGGCGTGCCCCGGAATGACGGCTAAGGCCGTAATCGCTTCGTCATAGAATCCTTCTAGGTCTGTTGCGACATTTCGGCGCATCGCCGCGCCGGACCGACGGAGGCTCGCAATGACGTTCAGGATTTCCCGCCGAAAATTCCTCTCTTCAGCCGCAGCTGGCGCCGGCGTCATCGCGATGCCCCATCTTTCCCGCGCCGCCGACCGACCGGCGGTCAGCCATGGCGTGCAGTCCGGCGATGTCGGCCTTGACAGCGGCGTGGTCTGGGCGCGCGCCGACCGGCCGTCGCAGATGCTAGTCGAGGTCGCCACCACCGAATCCTTCAAGGACGCGCGCGCGCTGCCGCCAATCGCGGCCCTGCCCGAAAGCGATTTCACCGCCAAGATGCTGCTGGAAAACCTGCCCTCGGGCCAGGACATCTTCTACCGCGTCCGCTTCCGCGACCTCGCCCATGTCAACGTCATCGGCGAACCCGCGGTCGGCCGTTTCCGCACCGCGCCGGCCGACCGACGCGATATCAGCTTCGTCTGGGGTGGCGACGTCGCCGGCCAGGGCTGGGGCATCAATCCCGATGATGGCGGCATGTTCACCTTCGCCACCATGCGCAAGTACAAGCCGGATTTCTTCCTGCACTCAGGCGACACCATCTATGCCGACGGCGTCATTCCGTCCGAGGTGAAGCTCGCCGACGGCAAGCTCTGGAAGAACGTCACCATTCCCGAGAAGGCCAAGGTCGCGGAGACGCTCGACGAGTACCGCGCAGCGCACAAGTACAACCTGCTCGACGAGCACGTGCGCGCCTTCAATGCGGAGGTGCCGATCTTCGTGCAGTGGGACGACCATGAGGTCACCAACAACTGGTCGCTGTCGAAACAACTTCCTGCCGCCTACAAGGAGCGCGACGTCAACGTGCTGGCGGCGCGCGCGGCGCGCGCTTTCCACGAGATATATCCGATGCGGGAAAGCATCGTAGAGCCGGGCCGTGTCTATCGCACGCTCAGCTACGGACCGCATCTCGATGTGTTCATGCTGGATGAGCGCAGCTATCGCGGACCCAACGGAGCGAACCAGCAGACCAGCTACGGCCCCGATGCCTATTTCCTCGGCCCGGATCAGCTCGCCTGGCTGAAGCGCGCCCTGCTCAATTCGCGCGCCACCTGGAAGGTGATCGCCTCCGACATGCCGCTCAGCATCATCGTTTATGACGATGCGACCAACAAGAAGGGCTCCGAAGCGTTCGCGCAGGGTGACGGCTCGCCGCGCGGCCGCGAGCTCGAGATCGCCGAGATCCTGCGCTTCATCAAGACCGCCGGGATCGTCAACACCGTGTGGCTGACGGCGGACGTGCACTACGCCGCCGCGCACTACTACAATCCGAACAAGGCGCAGTTCCAGGACTTCGACCCGTTCTGGGAGTTCGTCTCCGGTCCGCTGCATGCCGGCACATTCGGCCCTAACGAACTCGACAACACGTTTGGCCCCGAGGTGAAGTTCATCAAGGCGCCTGGCGCCGACAAGCAGAACCTGCCGCCGTCGGCCGGCATGCAGTTCTTCGGCCACGTCAAGATCGATGGCGCGACCGGGCAGATGACGGTGACCTTGCGCGACCGCGCCGACACTGAGCTGTGGTCGACCACGCTCGACCCGAAGCCGGTGTAGGAAGATTGCCCGTAGCCCGGATGGAGCAAAAGCGGAATCCGGGACGGTCACTCCACGAATCCAGGGCCCGGATTGCGCTGCGTTCCACCCGGACTGCGGATCTAAACTCGCCTTCGCAGCGCCGCCTCCAGCTCCTCGCTCGAGCATGGCTTGACCAGGCGCGGCTTGTCGGCGAGCGTGGCGGGAAGCTGCACATCGGCGCCATAGCCGGTGACGAAAACGTAGGGGATTTGCAGCGCGTCGAGCTTTTCGGCCAACGCAAAGGTGTTCTCGCGCGCCAGCACCACATCCAACAGCGCGAAGTCGGGCCGGCGATGGGCGATGATCTGAAGTGCTCCCGCCACGCTGGTCGCTGTCCGCACCGTCTTCACCCCGAAGCCGAAGATCGTGTCCTCGAAGTCGATCGCGATGATCGGGTCATCCTCGACGATCAACACGTCGGAGGGCATGCCGTCGAAGAAGGCGGATTTCATGTGCGCGCCGCGTCCTGTCTTGGAGGATTTGATCTGGTCGCCGGCGACGAGCCGGCCATCGGCACGCTGCCGGCGCCTCGTCCGAGCACACCGGCGGTTCCTGCATCAAAACCACCACACCGCAGTTCGGGCGTCTGTTCACTTGTGGACATAAAGGCGGGAACAGGTCCACTATCGTCGCGGTTGGACAGGGGGAGGCCTGATGCTTCAACGACGCGGCCAGCCGGGCGGGATTGAGCGGCCTCTCAACAACCTGTTGCGCCGGCTGAGCGACGCCGACTATGTGTTGATCGCACCGCACCTGGCGCGCGCCGAAGCCAACGCCAATGATCTGCTTTACAGTCCGGGCGACAGTGTCGAGACCGTCTATTTTCCCTGTGGACCCAGCCTGGTCTCCTACCTCGTGACCAACGAGGACGGCCGCGATGTCGAGACCATCCTGGTCGGCCGCGAAGGCGCCGTCGGCGGCATCGTCAGCCAGGGATATCTTCCCGCCTACACCCGCATCGTCGTCAAGTTCGGCGGCCCATTCGTGCGGCTGCAGGTCGGCAGGCTGGAAGCGGCCAAGTTGAAGTCGCCCTCGATCCGCAACATCTTCGCGCGTTATGCCGACTGCATGCTGGCGCAGATCTTCCAGTCGACCGCCTGTAACGCGATCCACTCGATCGAGCAGCGCACCGCCAAATGGATCATCTCGGCCATGGAGCGCACCAATGGCGACGGCGCCGTGCCGCTCACGCATGAGCAGCTCGCCACCCTGCTTGGAGTCGGCCGCAGCTATGCCAGCCGCGTGATCCAATCCTTTAAGGCGGAGCACGTGCTGGAGACGCGCCGCGGCTCGATCCTGGTGCGCAACCTCGATGGGCTACGCCTGCGCTCTTGCCTGTGCAACGAGGCAGTCAAGGACCACTTTGAGGAGGTGCTGCGCGGGGTCTATCCGAGCGAGGAAAAGGAAGTCGGCTAAAGCCGTCATTTCCGGGTGGAATTAGCGGTCGCCAGAATGTCCCGCCGGGCCGAAAAACGGCCCGCACCCGGCAAACAACGCATTGTTTTTTGGCCATTTCTGACTATATTGCGGCGCAAACGCGTAAGCTTTGCCCGGTCCTCTTTGGCCGGGCTTGCTTTTTGAGGCGAACCGCGCCCCGCGAGATTTCAAAAGGCTTGAGTGTGATCCGGACCCGGAGGGGTCGCAGTTGCCAAAGATCGATCCCGGCTTTCCGGCGAGATCGCTCAAGACCCGTGCATGACCGAAAAGCAGAGCCATGAATCTTCGTAACGTCGCCATCATCGCCCACGTCGACCACGGCAAGACCACGCTGGTGGACCGCCTGCTGCAGCAATCCGGCACGTTCCGCGAGAACCAGAAGGTCGCCGAACGCGCCATGGACTCCAACGACCTCGAACGCGAGCGTGGGATCACCATCCTGGCCAAGGCCGCCTCGGTGCAGTGGAAGGATATCCGCATCAACATCGTCGATACACCCGGCCACGCCGATTTCGGCGGCGAGGTCGAGCGCATCCTCAACATGGTCGACGGTGCGCTGGTGCTGGTGGACGCCGCCGAAGGCCCGCTGCCGCAGACCAAGTTCGTGGTCTCCAAGGCGCTCAAGGTCGGCTTGAAGCCGATCGTCGTCATCAACAAGGTTGACCGTCCCGACGCACGGCCGACCGAAGTCATCAACGAGGTGTTCGACCTGTTCGCGGCGCTCGATGCCAGCGAGGAGCAGCTCGATTTCCCGATCCTGTACGGCTCGGCCAAGCAGGGGTGGATGGCGGAGAGCCCGGAAGGTCCGAAGGATCAGGGCATGCAGCCGCTGTTCGACCTGATCGTGCGCCATGTCGCTGCGCCCAAGGTCGAGGAAGGCCCGTTCCGGATGATCGGTACCATCCTCGAAGCCAACCCCTATCTCGGCCGCATCATCACCGGCCGCATCTCCTCCGGCATCCTCAAGCCGAACCAGGCCGTGAAGGTGCTGAATGCGGAAGGCAAGCTGGTCGAGCAGGGACGGGTGACCAAAATCCTGGCGTTCCGCGGGCTCGAGCGCACGCCGCTCGATGAGGCCGAAGCCGGCGACATCGTCGCCATTGCCGGCCTGACCAAGGGTACCGTCGCCGATACCTTCTGCGACCCAACGGTCGAGACGCCGCTGGCGGCTCAGCCGATCGATCCGCCAACGGTGTCGATGTCCTTCATCGTCAACAACTCGCCGCTCGCAGGCACCGAGGGCGACAAGGTGACGAGCCGCATGATCCGCGATCGCCTGATGCGCGAGGCCGAAGGCAATGTCGCGCTGCGCGTCACCGAAGCGGCTGACAAGGACTCGATGGAAGTCTCCGGCCGCGGCGAATTGCAGCTCGCGATCCTGATCGAGACCATGCGCCGCGAAGGCTTTGAGCTGTCGGTGTCGCGTCCGCGTGTCGTGTTCAAGAAGGACGAGGCCACGGGCCAGCCGCTGGAGCCGATCGAGGAAGTCGTGATCGACGTCGACGAGGAGCATTCCGGCGTCGTCGTGCAGAAGATGAGCGAGCGCAAGGCCGAGATGATCGAGATGCGCCCTTCCGGCGGCAACCGGTTGCGGCTCGTGTTCTACGCGCCGACCCGTGGCCTGATCGGCTATCAGGGCGAATTGCTGACCGACACCCGCGGCACCGCGATCATGAACCGTCTGTTCCACGGCTATGCGCCCTACAAGGGCGAGATCCAGGGCCGCCGCAACGGCGTCTTGATCTCCAACGACCAGGGCGAGGCCGTCGCCTATGCCATGTTCAAACTCGAAGACCGCGGCCCGATGATGATCGAGCCGGGCTGGAAGGTCTACAAGGGCATGATCGTCGGAGAGCACACCCGCGACAACGACCTCGAGATCAATGTGCTCAAGGGCAAGCAGCTCACCAACATCCGCACCACCTCGAAGGATGAAGCGGTACGCCTGACCCCGCCGATCCGGATGACCCTGGAAAAAGCGCTGGCCTATATCGAGGACGACGAACTGGTTGAAGTAACGCCGAAATCGATCCGGCTGCGCAAGAAGCACCTCGATCCAAACGACCGCAAGCGCGCCGAAAAGGCCAAGGAAGCGGTAGCGTAAACGTGCGAATAGCGAATGGGGAGTAGCGAATAGGGATGTTTGGCCTCCAGCTGTGTTTCCTATACGCTATTCGCCATTCACCACTCACTATTCGCTAGCTAATGTCCCTCCCCTCCTCAGTTGACGTCGCCATCATCGGCGCAGGTGCAGCCGGTCTTGGCGCGGCCAACGCGCTGAAAGATTCCGGCCTTTCCACGATCGTGCTGGAAGTGCGCGATCGCCTCGGCGGGAGGGCGCATACGGTGCAGGCGGCGCCCGATGTTCTGTTCGACGTCGGCTGCGGCTGGCTGCATTCGGCGGATGAGAACAGTTTCGTCGCCATCGCCGGACAACTGAATTTCGAGATCGACAAGACTTTGCCGCCCTGGCGCGAGCGCGCCTATGGCAAGGCATTCCCGCAAGCCGATCGCGACGACTTCATCCGTTCGCTCGATGAATTCTACGAGCGTACCTGGGAGGCCGCACAGAACGGCGAGGATGCGCCTGCCAACCGTTATCTCGAGCCGGGCAATCGCTGGAACCCGATGATCGATGCGATCTCGACCTACGTGAACGGCTGCGAGCTCGACCAGGTTTCGATCCTGGACATGGAGGCTTACGAGGACACCGACATCAATTGGCGTGTGCGGCGCGGCTATGGCGCGCTGATCGCCGCTTATGGCGCCTCATGTCCCGTCGTTCTCAATTGCAATGTCACGCTGATCGACCATTCCGGCAAGCGCCTGCGTCTTGAAACGTCGCTGGGCACGCTTGCGGCCGACCGCGTGATCGTGACCGTGCCGACCAATTTGATCGCGGACGAAGCGATCCGCTTTTCGCCGGCCTTGCCGGCAAAGATCGACGCCGCGCGGGGACTGCCGCTTGGCGTCGACGACAAGGTGACGCTCGCGCTTGCAGATGCGGAAGCTTTTCCGAAGGAAGGCAACCTGCGCGGCGCCACCATGCGCACCGAGATGGGCACCTATCACATCCGCCCGTTCGGCCAGCCCTGCATCGAAGGGTTTTTCGGCGGCCGGTTTGCAAAAGAGCTGGAAGATGCCGGCGACGGCGCCTTTGCCGCGCATAGCATCGACGAGATCGCAGGCTTCCTCGGCAACGACATCCGCCGCAAACTGAAGCCGCTCAGGGAATCCCGCTGGGCGCACGATCCGTTCGCCCGCGGCGCCTATTCGCACGCACTCCCCGGCCATGCCGGGAAACGCGCCGCGCTGGCCGCGCCCGTCGATGGACGGCTGTTCTTCGCCGGTGAAGCGACCTCGCCGAACTTCTTCTCCACCGCGCATGGGGCGCGGGACTCAGGCGAGCGCGCGGCGAAGGAAGTGCTGGCGTCGCTGGCGACGCGGTAGTCGCTCCCCGTCACTCCAACACCCGCGCTCGCGTCGCCGCATCCGGCACAAAGCAGGTCTCGTATTTGCCGAAGATGCGGTAGCGGTTGCGGGCGACGAGATTGTAGACGGCATCGCGCAGCGGCTTTGGCACCGCGAACAGCGCTCGCGTCCAGCGCCAGCCCGGCAGGTGGCTCAGCACCGTCAGCGCGGCATCGGATTTGAAATACGCGACGTCGCCGTGCACGACGGCGTTGGTGTCGGGGTCGGCGGGATCGATGCCGAATGCCTGGGCCAGCCGTGTGCCGTAGTCCGATTGGACCGGGGTGAAGCGGAAGCGGTGATCCGTGTCGCGTGCGACGACGAAGCGGACCCAGCGCGAGCAAAAGACGCAGACGCCGTCATAGAGGATCACGTCATCGTCGGGCCAGTGGGTCATCGGTTATCCAGGGTCAACAGGGCGACCAGCATCAGCACGATCGCAGGCCCCGTCTTCACCAGCGCACCGAGCGGCTCGATCCAGAGATCGGGCATCAGGATCGCAGTACCGATCATATAGCCGAGCGAGGCCAGGATGCCTGCAATCAGACCGAAGGCGGCAGTGCGGCGGAAAGCAATCAGCACGCCGATGCTCATATCCATCAGGCTGGTCAGCACCGTAAATGGCCCGACCAGCGCCGGCGGAAAATTGCGAGCGCTCAGGATGCCGGCCGCGGCATCGTAGGACACGAACAGCGCAATGAAGCCCGACGCGACCCAGAACAACGCCAGGCTTGCGATTACCAGCGCTTTGATCAGGAACAGCCGCGCGAACCATTTGTCCTGGATGGTGGAGGAGCGTCCGCCGACTGCTTCCGCCAGCATCTTCGGCACGATACCCGTTGCCGCCATCCAACCTCTGGGATCACCGGTGACGCCGCGACGCAATTCGGCGATGGCCGTGGAGCGCAAGGGTGGCACCCAGCCGAGCTGGCTCACGAGATCGCCGAGCTTCGCACCGAGATCGATCATGAATGCGGGCGGCCTCAGGCGCAGCGTATCGGCGGTGCCGAAGGAGAAGCGGAATTGCTTGATCACGCCGCCGAGTGTGATCGGCTGCGGCTGCATCAGGTCCCAGCTGACGGCGTTCGCCGCGGGATCGGCGATAGCGCGCTCGGCGAGCCAGGCGATGGTCGTGGCGATATCCTCCACCGCTATCGGCTGAAACAGTGTCGCAGCCTCCTCCGGCACATCGACCGGCAGCGCCGCCAGCGCGCGCAGCATCGCGCTGCCGCCATAGGCCGCCGGCGCCACCACGAAGCCCGGCCGTAGGATCGCATGGGGAATGCCGGAGGCTGCGATCAACCGCTCGGCCTCGCGCTTCGTCACGCTGAACGACGTGTGGTCATCTTCGGCAACGCCGGGAATCGAGATATGGACCAGCCGCATCGCGCGGCCGCTGTCGCGGATCCCGGCCAATAGCCGTGCGACGAAATCACGGTGCACCGCGCCGGTATCGCTGCCCGGGCCGTCCTGCAGCACGCCGAGGCAATTGACGACAATGTCGACCTCGCGATCCCGCAGCAGTCGCGCCAGCGCCGCCACATCCAGCGCCATGATCGGTAATTCCAGGTCGAGCGCGTTGGCCTTCTGCGAGTGTGTGAAACGACGGGCGATCCCGATCGTCGGAAAACCTCGTGCGCGCAAATCATCGGTGACGACGCGTCCGATCAGTCCGGACGCGCCGAGCACGAGAATCTTGCAGTCACTCATCCTGACCCTAAAACGGTTTTGCGATCATCAGCCAGAGGATCGATATCACTAAGCCGAAGCCAGGAATACCGAACAGAAACCAGCGGCGGAACAGCGCGAAATAGCGCGGCGGCAGGCTTTCGCCTTTCTCGGCCGCAACGTTCGCAAGGTCGCGCATTTCGATCTGCATGAAGACCACGGGCACCCAGAATGCTCCAGCGATTGCATAGAGCGCGAGCGAGGCGAGCAGCCAGCCCTCGGTAGGCGAGGTCGACGACATCTGCATCAACAGCCCGCCGGTCACCGGCTGCAACAGCACCGCCGTCAGCGTGAATGCCGCATCGGCGATCACCACGGTTGACCCCGTGCGCGCGATGAAATCGGGATGACCGCTGCGATGAGCCATCAGCATGAAGAAGGCGATGCCCGTGCCGGTGCCGAGGATGACGATGGCGCCAAGCACATGTAGATATTTGACGAGGAAATAGAGCGTCATGGCTTTTTGGCCGCAGCGGCACGCGGGGCTCTCAGCGCGCGATCGATTTCTGCCGTGGCGAGCTTAACGCCATTCGCGCTTTCGGGCAGCCAGTGGCCCTCGCCGCCATAGGCCAGCAGGACATGAAAATCCACCCGCCCACCGGGCTGGCGAAAGGCATCGGCAAGCTGCCGCGACAGCGCGGGCGGAAAATAACTGTCATTGGCGGCAACGAGCCATGTCGCCGCCACCTTCGCGCTTCGGCCGAACTCGGCCGCCATCAAGGTATGCGGCGCGCAGACCTGGTTCGGAAAATCATTGGCGCGGCCGCCGCGCCCCGGCGCAAAGGCGATGATCGCCAGAACGCCGTTGGGCTTCTCGGCAGCGAGCGCCAGCGCACCCCAGCCGCCAGCGGAATGGCCGATGACGACGGCGTGATCCCTGAGGATGAAGGGCTGGTCGCGAAGATAATCGAGCGCGAGCCTGATCTGCCCGGCAGTGGCACGCGCCGAGCGTGAATAATCCGCCTCGTCGCAGCCGCCCTGATGCTCCAGGTATGTTCCGCCTGTCGCGCCGTGGCCCAGCCGTTCCGGCACCACGGCAAAGCCGCGTGCAACCATAAATCCGGCCAGCGCGCGGTATTCGGGCTGCGGTATCTGCGCCCGACGCAGCACATTCTGAGTCGTGGCGTGCGCGATCAAGGCTAGCGGAAAGGGCCCCGCGCCCGGGCGAAACAGCAAAGCGTGCGCAGGTCGCGTGGGATCGGGCGACGGCACCAACCACTGCTGCCGCCGGTTCGGCTCGCCCTCGTCGCCCCGCGCCCCCAAGACGGGTTGCGCCAGAGCTGCCTCGGAGCCGAGCGCGGCAACCAGCAGTGCGAAAATCACTTTAGGTGAATGCATCCTTAGCCTGACGCGACCATGCTGGGCAAACAGGAGTCGCCGAAAGACTATCTCGCGAATCAACGCTCGGCGCAGTTTTTCACGGCACGCCTACTGACCATATGTCAGCAGCGTGACGCCAGCCGCCTCCAGCATCACGAACCGGCCGATTGAAGCATCGCGCTGTCCTCTTTCGGTACAGGTCGTTCGAAAACTGATGCAAAAAATCCACAGGTTAACCGATAATTAACGATAGAGCTTGAAGGCGGCGCGCCGACTTGCTTTGATTGGATCATGAGCACAACCCTGATAGAGGTCCGGCCGGCCAAAGTTGCTGATGCAGCCGCGGTGGCGGCTACGCATGACGAAGCCTGGCGTTCAGCCTATCAGGGCATCATCCCCGGCGCCGAATTGGAAAAGCTGATCAACCGGCGGGGTCCGTACTGGTGGGACAGTGCGATCCGCAAGGGCAGCCGCGTCAGCGTGCTGGTGTTCGGCGACAGGATCGCAGGCTACGCCAATTACGGCCGCAACCGCGCCCGCAGCCTGCACTTCGAAGGCGAGATCTACGAGCTCTATCTCCGGCCGGAATTCCAGGGCCTCGGCTTCGGCCGCCGCCTGTTCAACGCCGCCCGCCGCGACCTCGCGCAGAGCGGGCTGAAGAGCATGGTGGTCTGGGCGCTGTCCGATAACGATCCGGCCACGGAGTTTTATCGCGCGCTTGGCGGCCGCATGGTGGCGCGCTCGTCGGAGAGGTTCGGGCCGAAATCGCTCGACAAGGTCGCTTTTGCCTGGACCAACTGAGGCCGGGAGCGTCCTCGGGACGGCGCTACGGGCGCGCGTCAACCAATAGCCCAAAAATCCATCATTTCTCTCCGAAAGTTAGATGGATGGGCGGGCCCAGCCCGCGTATGACAGTAGCAATCACTGTTCCTGCCCCGGCGCGCCTGCCCTGGCAACAACGGAGTTCTCTATGCGTATTGATGCGGTATCGATCGGAGTGAATCCGCCGCATGACGTCAACGTCATCATCGAAGTGCCGGTCGGCGGCGAGCCGATCAAATACGAAATGGACAAGGAAGCCGGCACGCTGGTGGTCGACCGCTTCCTCTATACGCCGATGCGCTATCCTGGCAATTACGGCTTCATCCCGCATACGCTTTCGGACGACGGCGACCCCTGCGACGTCCTGATCGTCAACACCCGCGCCATCGTGCCAGGTGCGGTGATGAGCGTGCGCCCCGTTGGTGTGCTGCTGATGGAGGACGAAGCGGGCGGCGACGAGAAGATTCTCGCGGTGCCCTCGTCCAAGCTCACCCAGCGCTACGACAAGGTGAAGAACTTTAGCGACCTTCCCCAGATCACGCTGGACCAGATCCAGCACTTCTTCGAGCACTACAAGGATCTCGAGAAAGGCAAATGGGTGAAGGTGCTGCACTGGGGCGATGCCGACGAAGCGCGCAGGCTGATCACCGAATCGATCGCACGCGCGAAGAAATAGATATTCGCGTCCCAAGCGCGCAGCACGGCGCTTCCGGGGCGCGGGCGTGTCGAGGGGGAACGATTGCGCCGGCTCATCAAGATCATCGGCAAGGTCCTGCTGCTCCTGCTCGCAGCGGCTCTCGTCCTTGCCGGCGCGGTCGCCTTCAATGTCTTCAGCCGCGGCTCGCGGCAGCTCCAGGTTACGGCGATCCCGCGCGCAGCCGTTGATGCGGAAGCCGCCGTCAGGCGGCTTGCCGAGGCGATCCGCTTCAAGACGATCTCGAGCTTCGAAAAGCCCGAGCAGCATGCCCAGGCGCTGCGCGGCATGCAGGCGCATATCGAGAAAAGCTTCCCGGCATTTCATGCCGCGGCCAAGCGCGAGATCATCGGCGGCTTCAGCCTGCTCTACACCTGGGAAGGCAGCGATCCGAGGGCACAGTCGATCGCCCTGCTCGCGCATCAGGACGTGGTGCCGGTCGCGCCCGGTACCGACAAGGACTGGCAGCAGCCGCCCTATGACGGCGTGATCGCCGACGGATTCGTCTGGGGCCGCGGCTCCTGGGACGACAAGGGCAACCTCTATTCGATGCTGGAGGCCGCGGAGGCGCTGGCGAACGCGGGTTTTCACCCGAAGCGGACGATCTATTTCGCCTTCGGCCATGACGAGGAGGTTGCGGGCACGCGCGGCGCCAAGGCGATCGCCGCAACACTCACCTCACGCGGGATCAAGCTCGACTTCGTGCTCGACGAAGGCCTCTTGATCACCGACGGCATCATGAAAGGGCTTGCCAAGCCGACTGCGCTGATCGGCGTCGCCGAAAAAGGCTATGCCACGCTCGTGCTCTCGGCGCAGGCAACGCCCGGCCACTCCTCGATGCCGCCGCGCGAAACCGCGATCGGCATGATGAGCGCGGCGCTCGCAAGGCTCGAGGATCACCGCGTGCCGATGCAGATCCGCCGCACGGTGTCAGAAATGTTCGACACGCTGGCGCCCGAGATGAACGGCTTCAACCGCGTGGTGCTGTCGAACCTCTGGCTGTTCAAGCCGCTGCTCTTGCGCGAGTTCGAGAAGAGCGGGCCAACGGAAGCGATGGTCCGCACCACCACCGCGCTCACCATCTTCAATGCCGGCGACAAGGACAATGTGCTGCCCGGCCATGCCGAGGCGATCGTCAATTTCCGCCTGCTTCCCGGTGACACCCAGGCCAGCGTGACCGATCATGTCCGCTCGACCGTCGGCGACGATCGCATCGCGATCAGGCCGTTTCCAGGCAATACCGATCCACCACCGGTGACCGGCACAGCCAGCGCGTCCTACCAAACGCTCAACCGCACCATCCGCGAGATCTATCCCGACGTCATCGTCGCGCCCGGCCTGATGATCGCCGCCACCGATTCGCGGCATTATGCCGATATCACCGACAACATCTTCCGCTTCTCCCCGGTGCGGGCCAACAGCGACGACCTGAAGCGCTTCCACGGCACCAACGAGCGCCTCAGCATCGAGGGCTATGCCGACATGATCCGGTTCTATCAGCGATTCATCGAGAACAGCGCGGGGTGATGCCCAGTCGTCATTCCGGGGCGCGCGCAGCGCGAGCCCGGAATCCATCGAGCCGCATCGGCGGAGAAATGGATTCCGGGCTCGATGCTTCGCATCGCCCCGGAATGACAAGGTTCCCCTAAACCCCCGGCGCCGGCAGGCCCGCGATGGCGCAGGCGGCGCGGAGCGTATTCACCAGGAGGCACGCCACCGTCATCTGCCCGACGCCGCCAGGCACCGGCGTGATCGCGCCGGCGACGTTGAGCGCCTCCTGATAGGCGACGTCGCCGACCAGGCGCGGCTTGCCGCCAGGCACCGGAATGCGGTTGATGCCGACATCGATCACAGTCGCACCCGGCTTGATCCAGTCGCCGCGCACCATCTCGGGCCTGCCGACCGCGGCATAGAGCAGGTCGGCGCCGGCGGCGAGCTTCGGCAGGTCGCGCGAGCGCGAATGCGCGATCGTCACCGTTGCGTTCTCGTTCAGGAGCAATTGCACCAGCGGACGGCCGACCAGGTTGGAGCGGCCGATCACAAGCGCATTCATGCCTTCGAGCGAGGCATGCACGCTCTTGGTCAGGATGATGCAGCCGAGCGGCGTGCAGGGCGACAGCGCGGCGAAGCCGCCAGCGAGCCGCCCGGCATTGTTCGGATGCAGGCCATCGACATCCTTGGCCGGATCAATGGCATTGATAACGGTCTCGGTGTGAATGGATTTCGGCAGCGGCAATTGCACCAGGATGCCGTGCACCGCCGGGTCGCGGTTGAGCTTGCCGATCAGCGCCAGCAGATCGGCCTGCGCGACGTCGGCCGGCAGCTTGTGCTCGAACGAAGCCATGCCGGCGGCCTGCGTCTGCGTGTGCTTGCTGCGGACATAGACTTCGCTCGCGGGATCATTACCGACCAGGACCACCGCAAGCCCCGGCACGAGTCCGTGCTCGCGCTTGACGCGGGCAACCTCCGCCGCAACGCGGGCGCGGAGGTCGGCTGCAATGGCTTTTCCGTCGATGATGTGAGCCGTCATCTCAATCCTTCGCTTCAGATCGGTTGGCTTTGCTCGCGGTCAACTGGCGCAAGGTCTCGCCGAGCCGCTGTGGATCGCCATCGATCGCCACCTGCTTGAGCCGCGATGTGGCGCCCGAGAGGATCTTCACCCGTCCCTTGGGCACGCCAAGCGCCTTGGCAAGCAGGCCCATTACCGCCCGATTGGCCTCGCCGCCATCGGCGATGGCCCGGACCCGGACCTTCACCACGCTACGGCCGTCGGACAGCGTCTCCATGCCGTCGATATCGTCGCGGCCGCCGCGGGGCGTCACGCGCAATGCGACGCTGACGCCATCGGTGGAATAGCGCCAAGGTTCGGTCACCATTCGGTCACCGGCTGAACGGCGCTCAGATCACGTTGGGGTAGACGTAGTACATGATCACCCGCTCGATGAACATGATGAGCAGGATCACGATGATCGGCGAAATATCGAGCCCGCCCAGGTTCGGCATGATGTTCCGGATGGGCGCCAGCACCGGTTCTGTGATCCGGTAGAGGAACTCGGCCACCGCGGAAACGAACTGATTGCGCGTGTTCACGACGTTGAACGCGACCAGCCACGACAGGATCGCGGCGGCGATCAGGAGCCAGACATAGAGGTCAAGGATAATGATGAGGATGTCGAGGACGGCGCGCATGTGGAGGGAGCTCGCGGGTGGGACAATGAGCTAGATATCGGTTCGCCCCTGCACAAACAAGGGAACTTGCGCCCGGACGCGCCAAAAACCGGGCGTTTACTGTTCTTGACTTGACCTCAGGCCGGACGGTAAATGGCGCCGATTGCCGGCCGAACTGCTCAGCACGGACCGGTCTGGACGGGGCCATAGCTCAGCTGGGAGAGCGCATCGTTCGCAATGATGAGGTCGGCGGTTCGATCCCGCCTGGCTCCACCAGCCTTCGCTGGCTTCGCCAGCTTCGGCTAGGCAAGCCCTGTCGTGGCGAAGGCTGCCTCGTCGAAGCCCAACGGGCGAAGACGGGCTCTAGTGCCACAAACTCCCACTTCTGACAGTCACGCCATCACCCGCGTGTCCCTCTACTCCGCCGCCTCCGTCATCGTCGCCATCGGCGTCCGCGCAAGCCAATCGTCGATGAAATGCTTCAACCACGCCCGCTCGATCGCATCGTAAACGGCGCGGTCGGTAAAATGCTGGTGGCGCGGGCGCGCGCCGGGCGAATCCAGCCGGTCGCAGCCGCGCGTGGTCCAGCAATGCATCATCGCGTAGGTGACGTCGGGGTGGAACTGCAGGCCGAAGGCGTGTCCATACTGGAACGCCTGCACCGGAAAATCGGCGCCCTCGGCGAGCAGCTCGGCGCCATCTGGCAGTTCGAATCCCTCGCGATGCCAGTGGTAGACCTGATCCGGCCAGAAGGGGCAGAGCGCGAAACCTGCTTCGGTTGGGCGGATCGGATAATAGCCGATCTCGGCGCGGCCCTGCGGATGCGGCGCAACGGTCGCGCCGAGCTGCTTGGCGAGCATCTGGGCCCCTAGGCAGATTCCGAGGAACGGACGCTGCTCGCGCAGGGGAATCTCGATCCAGTCGATCTCCCGCCGCACAAAATCATCGCTGTCATTGGCACTCATCGGGCCGCCGAAGATGATGGCGCCGGCATGTTCGTCCAGTGTTTCGGGAAGCGCATCGCCAAACCGCAGGCGGCGGATATCCAGGAGATGGCCGAGCGCACGCAAGGCGTTGCCGACGCGGCCGGGCTTGGAGGTCTCCTGGTGCAGGACGATCAGGACCGGCAGCAGCGAGGCAGGTTCGGCCGGGGTGACGACAGCGCGCCTTCCACTGGAGAAGGGCAGCACGACATTGGCTTGTTCAGACCGTGACGACATCGACCTCAAGCGGCACGCAGCGGGCTGCAGCATGCCTAAGTGATTCTTAATTTCGGGTGAGTTCACGCCAACTCATCGAGAATTTCGAAAGCAAATCGCGGGCCAGATTGGAGCGTTTTCGAGCGAAGTGGATACCGGTTCGCGTGAAGAAAACGCGTCAAAACAAGAATCCAGAGCTTCTGGTTCTGATTCAATCAGAACCGAAAATGCTCTAGCGGCCTTGATCGGCGTCAGCGCCGGCGCAGCTGGAAACCGCCGGACGCCGCCAGGATGAATGAGCGTGGGAAGAATCGGAGCAGGAGCGGCACCACCTTGATCAAGCCGGGCAGCACCGCGCGCTTGTTCGCCATGAAACCACGATAGGCCTGCCGCGCGACCTCCGCCGCCGAGACGTTGAGGATCGCCGAATCAAATCCCGGCGCGAAGCCGGCGCGGGCCTGGAATTCCGTCGGCACCGGTCCCGGACAGACCAGGGTGACGCGGACGCCATGCGGCTCAAGCTCCTTGCGCAGCGCCTCCGTGAACGACAGCACATAGGCCTTGGACGCGTAATAGACCGCCATGCCCGGCCCCGGCAGGAAGCCGGCGATCGAGCCGACATTGAGGATGCCGCCACGATGGCGGATCAGCGAATCGGTAAATCGCAGCGACAGATCGGTCAGCGCCCGGATGTTGACGTTGATGATGTTGAGCTGGTCGACCCGGTCGCGCTTGTTCGCATAGCCGAACACGCCGAAGCCGGCATTGTTGACGACATATTTGACCTCGACGCCGGCCTCGGCCAGCGCGCCGGCGATCTTGTCGCCGGCATCGGATTGCTCGAGGTCGCAGGGAATCACGATCGGCGCCGCGCCGCCCTTGGCGGCGATTTCATTGGCCAGCGCCGTGAGGCGATCGGCGCGGCGCGCCACCAACGCCACACGATGACCGTTGGATGCGAAAACACGCGCCAGCTCGGTGCCTATACCCGCGGATGCACCGGTAATCAGCGTCACACACTCGGTCACGATCGAATGCTCTTAATAAATCACAGGGCCTGTTACGAACGGCCGGACGAGAGCATAGGCTTGTGGTCCCGCGCAAGCCATCCGCGGGAATATCCGCATGCGCTTCGGCTGCGTTCGCGATCGGAATGCCCTATTTTGGGACCTCTCGCGCAAACCGGCCGGTTGCGCGATGTACATTAAAGTTTCGTCATCTACACGGCGGAGCGAACAGCCCGCGAACGCCGTGTCAGATTGCCGCGTCTGCAACGCCCCAAGGACCTCTAGGCAGGCTCGCCTGCTTATCAGCCACGCGGCGCTTGAGATCGATGCGGTCGCGCGAGGAAACACCCAGGAGATCCGCCGCGCGCCACACCACGTTGTCCTCGAACTCACTGACCTGGCCGTCGGCATAGACCAGCTCCCACATCATCTCGACGATGCGCAGGCGCCCATCCTCATTGACCTGCCGCATGATGACGCTGGTGAAATGATAGAGATCGACCGCCTCGCCTTCGATCCGTGTCGCAGAAGCGATCAATTGGTCCGCGGTGCCGCGATCGAGCCCAAAGCGAGTTTCGATCAGGCTGTGCAGTTTGCGCCTCTGGTTCGCGCTCGGCTCGCCGTCGATCGAGACGACGTGGACGAGCAGCGCAGTGGCGGCAAGACGATAATCATTGTCATCGAACGCACGACCCGCTTGCGCGTCGGGCGACACAATATCGGCAATGAACTGGCGAAGTCCGTCGAGCATCAACGCCTCTATAGGTTGAACCACGTGCAATCCTATATGGCGTGGAAACGCAGCCCACGCAATCGCGCCAGTCCGGCAGCCTGCATTACGATTAGGCAATCTGGCGTCGCTGTCGTCCCCGCGAACGCGCTAGGGCATCTACACGTTTGCCGGGCCGTATACGAGGATTTGGAAGCGAGCCATTCCCATGTGGAAGGTGATTGGTCCAGGTGGGCGATGCGAGGCGTAGCCGGTCCATCCGCCGAGCTTTGCGATGATCCAAGCCGCCCAGGCGACAGTGTTGGGGCGATGGTGGTTCTTCTGGAGCTCGGTCCGGCCTTTCAGGGTTTTGTTGATGGCCTTGAGGGCTTCGATCTCGTCCGGCGTGAACACAAATTCGGCCGGCAATTCTTCGCCGCCATTGCGGGCTTGAACGAGTTGGATGACG
>NZ_JAGKJI010000045.1 GCF_020329485.1 Bradyrhizobium cenepequi | reverse complement strand
CCGAGGTCGAGGCGATCAGCGCGCCGTTCTGTTCGATCGTGCGGCCCGCCAGCGTGATGTCGCCCTGCGCGCTGGAAACCATGCCGTCATTGCGGACCAGTCCCGCGAGACTCCCGGCACGAAACACTGGCGCGATCTCGTTGCCGCGGGTGGTCGATGCGACGTTCTGGTCGGTGCCATAGCCGCGCCGCAGCACGAAGTCATCGCCTGCGGCAAACTGGGCCTGGCCGTTGGGCGTCGTGATCGCGCCGGCATTGACGACCTGCCCGCCCATCAGCAGCACGAACCCGCCGCCGGACGTGACGGACGCCGGTGCATGCGCCTGGATCTGCGCCCCCGCCTCGACACTGACGACACCACCCCCGGAACCATTGCCGAGCAGCGCGGCCGCATCGGTGAAGCTCGGGGTCCAGGTCGAGCCGGTCTGGGTCGAATAGATGCCGCGCAGGAACTGGTCGTTCGAGATCTTCGCGGTCGAGGCGATCAGCGCGCCGACATTGACCTGGCTGCCGCCGCCAAAGATGATGCCGTTCGGATTGATCAGATAGACCTGCCCGTCCGCCTTGATCGCGCCCAGGATCTGGCTCGGCGCCCCGCTCGCCGTGATCCGGTTCAGCGCCACCCAGTCGGCATTGCCCTGCTGGTTGAAATTGACCGAGGTCTGCGCGCCGACATTGAACGTCTGCCAGTTCAGGATCGCCCGCGGCGCGGTCTGCTGGATGCCGACGACGGTCTGGCCGCCGCTTGCGGCCTCCGTCGGCGCATTGGCCCCGCTCCACCCCGCGGCCATGTCCGGCATCAGGCCGCCCGGCGTCAGCCCGTTCGGAATATTGAGGTTCAACCGCGCGGAATGCGGCACACCCTGCGCCGCCGCGCGCGCCGCATCCTGCAAGCTCCGGATCGCCTGCAACGCCTGCGTCGCGCGGGTGAGCGATTGCTTGACCTGCTGGGTCGCTTGTGCCGCCCGCTGCGCGTTGGAGACCGCATCGTTGGTCGCCGTCAGCGGCGCGCTCACCGAGTTACCGCCGAGCGGACGGGCCATCGCATCCGGATTCGAGAAGAACAGCGCCATCGCGCTCACACCAGCGAGCAAGGTCGCGCGATCGAGGTACCGCCGCGCCCGTGGCACCTGGGCCAAATGACCTGAAGAAACCGTCGTCACTAAGGCCCGATGTGTCATGGATGCGTCTTCCAGAAAGTCGAATGTGAAGCGAATGTTGAATTGTGGACGGCGAGGTTCAGCTAGATGCGCTGTGTGTCATGGAAGCAACCGGATCGAACGCATTGCGGGCAGGGACTCTCAATCACGAGCGTCATGCGAAGGCAGGTCTTCAACTGCGAAAGGCGCGGAAGCATCATCATCGTCCTGGTCCGGCTGCGTCTAAGCGTGGGGACGACGAGCCAAGCCAAGGTTTGGCCGCAGCGAAGTCATCCCTACTCTCTGGACGAGATGACCCACCCGAAGCGGAACTAACTTTTTACGATTTCTCTGAAGCCGCATCGGGGTCCGAATCACATCTGCTTCCTGGGACCGCGATCATCAGCAGCAGGCGGGACCACAGCGGATCGTCACCCAACCAAGACAAGCCCACCGGGTAACATCTTGACCGGCGCCTTGAAGACCTGGGAAATCTGCCCGATCACCGTATCAAGCCGTTTGATCTCGAACCGCGCAGTGACCAGACGCTGCCCCAGTGAAGAATCGATCAGGACGATCCGGCCCGGGCGATAGCGGTTGACCTCGTCGATGACATTGGCAAGTGGCGCGTTGCGGAAGACCAGCATCCCATCGCGCCAAGCCGTGAGAACTGCCAAATCTGCCGGGACGACGTCTCCGATACCGCCTTGGTCGTAGGCAATTCGCTGGCCGGCCTGGAGTGTTGCGCTAAAGCCGCTGCATTCGACCGACACTTCGCCGTCGATGCAGGCGACCTCGACATTGCCGTCGCGCCGACGGACGTTGAAAGTTCCGCGATAGCTGCTTGTGCGGCCTTCGCCCGCCAGGACAACGAAAGGCCGCGGCACGACGTGGGCGATGGCGACTGCGGTTTCACCGGAGATCAGCTCAATCGCCGCCTCTCGTCCACCGCCATGCACGGCGATGCTGGTGCGCGTGTTCAACTCGATCGAAACTGTCTCGGCAAGGGTCACCTGTTGCTGCTCGCCGGTCCCGGTACGGTAGTCGGCTGTCAGTTCTGCAATGGACGGCCACAAATCAAGCGGCGGCCTAGCCAACATCACACCGGCCATTGCGGCCGCGATGGCACTTCCGCCAGCGAGAACCGCGCGGCGGCTCGGGTGGAAGACGGCTCGCCTGCGGCTTGGATCGTCTTTCACGAACTCAGCTACAGGCTTTTCCAGCGCACGCCAGACGTCCCCGGCGCGCGTCAAGGCTGCGGCATGCGCGGGACTCGTGTCACGCCAGCGCCGCAAGCCGGCGAGATCCTGCTGCGTGGCGTCGCCCAGGCTGATGCGCGACAGCCAGTCCAATGCCTCGCGGGTCAATCTGTCCTGCTCGGGCTCAGGCTGAGTCATGGTCCCGTGACCGCGTGATGACAATATTCCCTTCTATACAGACGACAGGAGAGCCGCAAACCGGCACCGTTTTGTCAGATTTTTTTTGCAAGGCGAGATTCGCAGTGTTCGAGCGCAGTTTGCAGTTCTCTTCGCACAAAGCGCGCAGAGATCTTGAAGCGTTTGGCGATTTCATCCTGGGTCAGCCTCTCGTAGCGGACGGCAATCAGGATTTCGCGCTGTCGCGGGGTAAGCTCCTCCAAGGCGCGCTTTAGCGCCTCGACTGCCAGGCGGCTCTCGACAATTCGGTCCGGCCCCGGATTCTCATCGATGAGTGCATAGAGCGCGTCGATATCGACGCGTCCGGCACGTCGATGTTCGGTGCGCCAGCGGTCGCGCGCCAGGTTGACCGCACTTGTGAGCAGATAGGTGTTCGGATTCTGCAATGCGCCTGCGCTGTCTGAACGGTCCAAACGCAGATAGAGTTCATGCAGCGTCTCTTGCGCGGCGTCGGACGAGCCGAGCCGTCGCGTCAGGCGCTGCCGGAAATGATCATAGCGCTCGACCAGCAATTGCCGCAGCGTCTGCCAACTGGTTTCCTCGTCCTGGCGACTCATGATGCAGCCACGGCATGGCGACTGACCACGGGACGCCTGTGCCGCGAAAGGCTCATCATCATGGCCGCGTGTTCTCGCACCCGCCGTGCGAGCCTTCCGGACCGGCTCTCAGGACGATGGTGATCGGCTGTGGCATCCCGGACGGGGGCGCTTGTCCAAATGCGAGGCGCTGCACAACATCGATGATTATTGCATCGCGCCGATTCGCACCGGTCGAACTGAGAAGATGCGGATTCTCGATCCGGCCCGAAGTCGCGACCCAAAACTGCATCGCGAGACGAAATGCTCCGGGCTTGGTTTCGGGATTTTGGCAAAGAGCCGAGAGCACGGCCGCCTGGACGGTGCCGAGGAAGCGATCGTAGTTCGCGACAATCAGGTTTGATCTTGCCGTTGTCCGGATCGGCGTCAAGGTGAAGGCGCGCTCGCCGGTGTAACTGAGTTCGAGGCCAGTTCCCGCCAGCAGTTGCTGTAACGCGGCCTCCCGCGTGAACATGCCCTTCACGGCGCTGGAACGACGCCCCGTTGTCAGCGTCGTCTCATAGAGGACCTGCATGCGGCTCCGCTCTCCAAACGCCTCAAGCGCCGTCTCCAGAGATTGCGCCGGGATATCGAAGACGAGTTCGGCGTTGTCGGCCGGATTCTGCGCCTGAACCGCCCCTGCGGTAACGATTAGAGCCGCGATCAAAAGCACGGCGACCAATAATCTGGAAAACATCAACGCGTCCAGCGGCTGTGTGCGGTCCCCGCTCATAAGCATTCATGCTCGGTGGAGAATACACCTGTGCCGCCCTTCCATTTAAGTCAGGGTGGCAATGTCGGTCCGCGAGACCCAACGATACGCCTAGCTGAGGACCAACAATCCTGCCTGCCTGCGCGCAACCCTTCCCAGCATGCGCGACGCTATATTTGCAATATTGCAATTTGACGACAGGCCGCTTTGCTGATTGGCTTGCCGCTGCGGTCAGCGGCTCACGGCGGATGGCAAGCCGCCGCGATGGCCCCGTGATGGCCGCCGATCGCGCGGAGAGGATGGAAATCATGCTGCGGGTTGCACGCCAAAATCCTTGGGCCTAAGCATCAGATCGGACAACGTGTACTTGTCAAGCACTGCATTGAATGCATCCAGCCCCTCGTGGAAGATGCCGCGCAGCCGGCAGCTGCGTGTGATGATGCATTGGTTGCCCGTTGCAAAGCATTCGACCAGCGCGAAATCGGGTTCGGTGGCGCGGACGACATCGCCCAGGCGTATCTTGCGCGGAGGCTTTGCCAACGTCAGCCCGCCGGAGCGTCCGCGCACGGCCTTCAGGAAACCGGCCCGCGTCAGGGTATTCGTAATCTTCATCAGGTGCGCGCGCGAGATCCTGTAGACCTCGGACACTTCCTCGATGGTGATCAGACGGTCTTGATGGGCCGCCGCATACATCAGCAGTCTGAGCGCGTAGTCGGTAAAATTCGTCAGTCGCATACGGATCCCAAATTGACTAACCGGCGGCGCGGAGAGAACTAAAGGTATACATGGCCTCGATGTTTTGCAAATTGCAGCGCTTCCGTTTGCAGCCCCGACCGGCTGGCGATGCGGCCCCCTCCGCGAGATCAATCACAGCTTGCGCACGAGGTGATGCAACAAGGCGTTAAAGCGCCTCTCATCCTTTGCCGCGGTTCGGGCGAGGATGACGCAGACCTTGCCGGCGATGCGGCAGGCTGCGTCCACCTCGCCGGCGTCGGCAAGCTTCTGCAAGGCATCGAGCAACAGCAAGTTGATCTGCTCGTGCGGCGAGACGAGGGGAGCCAGCGCGGAGTAATCGAGACCGGGACCGGCTGGCGCCTGCATCATCGCCCGACTCCCAGATAGTCCTTCGCCGTCTGGCTCATCATGTCCGGGGTCCATGGGGGATCATAGGTGAGCTGGACGTCGGCCCAATGAACCCCGGCCACGGACTGCGCCGCTTCGCCGGCACCGTCCCGGAGATAGTTGGTCGCGGGGCAGCCTCTCGTCGTCGTGGTCATCGAGATCCGGGCCACACCGTCCTCCTCGACGGCAATGTCGTAGACGAGCCCGATATCGACGATATTGAAGCCGATCTCAGGATCGATCACGTCGCGAAGCGCCGTGCGCACCCGCTCGACCAGATCGCTGGCGTCAGTCATTTGGCCGCCTCCCTTTCGGCTGCCCTGCGTATCAGGAGCTTGTACATCGTCCCATCCGCCTCGAACGCGCCCAGCCATTCGAGCCCTCGCTTGCCGAGTTCCGGCAACAGGAGCACAGGCTCGCGGCACAGAAGAGCGCACAACACTTCGCCGGGGCGCAATTCTTCGACGGCCGCAAGCGTGCGCACCATCGGCTCCGGTGGCTCGAGATCGCGGTTGTCAAGCTGATGCACGGGCTCGGGCCATGCTGAAGCCGCGGCGCCGTCGTGTGTCGGCTGAGCGTTTGCCGCTTGAGCCTGCGGCGTGAACAGCACTTCCCAATCGCCCTCGCCGATCTCTCGCGCGGCATGGTCGAATCCCTTCTTGCCCAGCACGGTGTAGAGCGGCACCGGCTCGAATGTCGCCAGCAACCGGAGCGCCTGTCCAGCGCTCAGGCCATTGACGGCCTGCATGATGGCCGAGAAGGGCTCGCCTCCGGAGCGCAGAATCGGCCGCACGTCGAGTTCGTAGGAAGCTTGCGTCATTTGTCAGTCCTCCATTCTTGCGGACGTTACAGAATTGGCAGATGCAACTGCGGAGATGCGCGATAGCCCTCAGGCAACATCGCCTCCAGCACCGCGGCCAGATTGCGGGTCAGAACGAGTTCGAAGCATATTCTCGCCGTGGCGATGAGCACGGCGAACGCCGCCCCGGAACACCAGAGACGCCGCCAGAGATGCGGCCCCGACAAGCCGAACATGACTTCCCCTTGAAATTGGACGGGAGCGAAGCGACATCGCCTCGCTACCGTGAGCCTGGTGCCGTTCAGGCCGCCTTGGTGAGTTTTCCGATCTCCACGCGCCATACGGAGGGACCGCTCTCGACATAGGTCCAGGAGAACTGCTTGGGATATTCAGCCTCCAATTGGTAGTAGAGCGGCTTCGGGTCGTGATCGTTCACGAGAATGAACGAGCGGCCGATCGCAAGTTCGTTGACGAGCTGAAAAATCTTCTGGTGGCGCTGAGCCGGTGGGAGCTCACGCACGTCGATGATCGAAGTGTTGGCGCTGGACATTCCTAAACGTCTCCTTTGGTCGCTCCAAGATTCGGTCGATTGCCGCCGGCGACCTCGGCGGCGGTTCGAAGATCAGTTGACTCACCGAGGGCTTCAGCTCCCTGCGGGTTCGGGCTGAAGTGCTCGGAGAACTTGTTGGGGACGCCGTTCCAGACGTCGGCATCCGGTGGCGGCGCGCTCTTTGCGACGATGTTTGGCCAGAGCTCTGCGTACTTGCGATTGAGGCCGAGCCAATGCGAGTCGGGCGGGACATCGCTATCCGGGAAGATGGCCTCGGCCGGGCATTCCGGAACGCAAACGCCGCAATCGATGCACTCATCGGGGTGGATGACGAGCATGTTCTCGCCGACATAGAAGCAGTCGACGGGGCACACTTCGACGCAATCCATGTACTTGCATTTGATGCAGTTATCCGTGACGACGTGGGTCATCAGCCTGCCTTTTCGCCAGCGCTCTGGCGTCCGTATAAGATATATTTTTAATGTCTCTTTTTTGCGCGGCTAAATGCAATACGAAATATATATCTTTTTAGTCGGGTCGCCTGGCTCGAGACTTGCTGTATTCCAGGCATCTGGGCTTCTGCGCGCATGTGCCACCAAGCCAGCATAACAATCGAGTTATCCCAGAATGCGCAGATATTCTCGTCATTGGGGCAGTCGCCGACAATGCCCGCATGCTAGCTTCTCGCACTCCTCGCGATGATCGCGGGGTGCAACGAGACGGCAGTGCCAAAGTCGGTCGAAGCCGCGCGTGCCAGGGAAGAAAGCATGGGCAAGAAGATCTGTTGCCAATCTTTGGGCTGAACGTTTGGCGTCCTACGGCATCAAACGTTTCTTCGGTGTTCCCCGGGGGCGATTGCAGCCTGGACATTGTCCAGGCGGCGGCCGACCACGGCATAGACTTCGTCCTCGCACGCACCGAGCCGGCGGCGAGCATCATGGCCGCGACAACCGGCGAGCTCACCGGAACTCCTGGTGTCGTTATGACCTCGCGCGGCCCCGGCATCGCAAACGCCATGAACGGCGTCGCCTATGCCACGCTGGACCGCGCGCCGCTCATGGTCCTCGCCGACGCTTATGACGGCACCAACGACCACGTCTCACACCAGCGCTTCGACCAGGCAGCGGCTTCCGTGATGGCGATGAACAACATCTATTATCGCTTCGTGCACCTTGCCTCCAACAAGGAATACGGAACGATGCCGGCGCGCCTGCGCATGAACGTTATCGGTAATCCTGGCATCGACAAGGCCGATTTCGAGTTGTGGTCGCTGGCGGTTTCAGTCATCAACGGCTGTGGTGCCTGTATCGACGCCCATGAGAAGGCGCTGCAAGAGGCCGCTGTAACGTCGAGCGTGATCCAGACCGCGGTACGCTTTGCCGCCATCATCCAGTCGGTGGCGGTCGCGATCGAAGCCGGCGCATCGACCATGCCGATGGCCGCCGAATAGAGGCATCGGCAGGATGCCGCCGGAGATCGCCGGCGGCATCTCCTGGATCAGCCGAACTTGAACAGCGCGCTATATCGCGCGGATGCGCGGCTTGACCACCTCTGGCGATTGCAAATCGAAAGGGCCGACCTGCAAGGCGGCCCTTTCGATTTTGGCAGCTCATTTGTGGGCTGGAACACACGAACAACCTCAGCGGACGCGATCCCTGCCGCTTCTCGAACCTATGTTCGCTGGACAAGCGAATGCAGCGCCTTAACCGCGGCCTCGCGGCTCTCCACAGGGATGAACAGGCTGACCGAATGCGGCGACAACACGTAGTTGTCAGGGACAATCCCGTGATGTCCGAGAACCTGCAACGCCGTGAACGGCAATTCCGACGAGACGCCGCCGAAGCAGGTGAGACTCACCGAGCTTGAAGCCTCCCGCTGCTTGCGCAGATCTTTGGCGTGCTCCAGCGTGCGCAACAGGGCGTCGAGCCACTCTGAATCACAGGCCACGGTCATGCTGGTTTTTCCCGCAGTGAAGCTCGAGGCAAGGAGCTGCGGCCAGGACAGGCTGTTTTGCTTGAGATGCTGCGCGAATTTCTCGAAACCGTGATTGAGATCTTTGGAATCGACTTCCACATGTTCAATGCGAGCCATCGAGTTGACGGCCAGAACCTTTCCGTTTTCCATGCCTGCAACCTCTTTCACCACTTCCGTGCTGTGTTCAACGCCACCCCACTGCTTGAGAACCAGAGGCACATCCTGACTTTGCGCCAGCTCTAAGCTGCGAAAATGCAGGATCTTTGCACCCCAGAAGCACATTTCGGAGAGGGATGCAAAATCCACTCGCCGCAGGGGCTTTGCATCCGGCACGACGCGCGGATCGGCCGAACAAATTCCGTCGACCTCTTTGATGATTTCACAGCGTTCGGCTTTCAGGGCCGCGGCGATCGCAACGGCCGTGGTGTCGCTGCCGCCCCGGCCGAGCGTGGTGATTTCCCTGGTCACCGGATTCACGCCCTGAAATCCTGCCAGCACCACAACGCGCCCACGATCAAGTTCCTCACGCACGCGAATGGGCCGTACATCCAGAATGCGAGCCGAGGAATGGGAGTCGTCGGTCATCACGCCGGCCTGGCTGCCGGTGAAGCTGATCGCTGATACGCCGAGGTCGGAAAGCGCCATGCTCATCAGGGACATGCTGATGCGCTCGCCGGTCGTTAGCAGCATGTCGAGTTCACGGCGATTGGGAGCAGGGCTTACCTGATAAGCCATCTGGATCAATTGGTCGGTGGTCTTGCCCATCGCGGAGACGATCGCCACGACACGATAGCCGCGGCCATGCAGGTCGGCGAGACTGCGCGCAACCGCGCGAATTTTCTCCGGTGTTTCAAGACAGACACCGCCGTATTTTTGCACGATGATGGGATGATTGCTCATTTAACCTCGGTGGGAAGCCTCGCTCATCGAACCGACACCGCCTATCCATGTGCCGACGACTTCAAAGTTCGGATTGAAGGCGACAAGGTCCGCGCGGTATCCGGGCGCGATCCGTCCAAGGTCGGACTCAAGACCGAGAAATGCCGCTGGAGTCCGAGAGGCCATGATGAGGGCATCGACCAGGGAGATTCCGAGCAGCGAAACAGCGTTGCGCACTGCCTCGATCATGGTGAGGTGAGCGCCCGCGAGTGTGCCATCCGGGCCAGTCAGGCGATTTTCGTGCAGCGTGATCTGCCTTCCTTGCAGCATGAATTGCCGGTCGTTCGTGCCCGCC
Organism: Bradyrhizobium cenepequi; assembly: GCF_020329485.1. Classification (GTDB taxonomy): domain Bacteria; phylum Pseudomonadota; class Alphaproteobacteria; order Rhizobiales; family Xanthobacteraceae; genus Bradyrhizobium; species Bradyrhizobium cenepequi. The sequence goes on along the minus strand of NZ_JAGKJI010000045.1, from coordinate 45,015 downwards.
AATGGCATGGCATCGGTGACCAGCATCAACCGATCGCGTCCCTTGCAGCGAAAGGCAACACGCAAACCGGCGCGGTCAACGTGGATGCCGTCGCAGATGATCCCTGCAAACAGCCGGTCATCCACAAGCGCGGCGCCCACCAAGCCCGGCTCCCGGGCGTTCAACTGGGACATGGCATTGAACAGATGGGTCACCCCCGAGACACCGCGATCGACGGCCTGCCCGATTTCGGCTGCGGTGGCGTCGCTGTGGCCAGCCGCGATATGCAATCCGGCGGTGATCAATTCATCGATCATGGACGCAGGCACGCATTCCGGGGCCAAGGTCACAATGGAGCGGCCGCGGCCCCCAAAACTCTTGATCGCAGCGAGATCCCGCCGATTGGGTATACGTATCTCGGCCTCCGGATGAATGCCCTTGCGAGACCTGTTGAGAGCCGGCCCTTCCAGATGAAACCCGAGCACGCCGGGAATCTTCAAACAAGCCTCGGCGACTGCAGCCAATCGCTCGATGACCTCGCGGCGATCGGTGATGAGGGTCGGCAAGCAGCCCGTGGTCCCCTCCTTGCGGTGCGCCTCAACAATGCGTCGAACACCAGCCTCTGTCGGTTGGTCGTTGAGAAGCACGCCCCCGCCTCCGTTCACCTGGACGTCGATGAGTCCGGGTGCAAGGATCGCATCTGCGGGAAGGTGGATAGAAGCGCGCGCCTCCGCCCCGCCGGAGGTGATGCTTTCAATCCGCTCCTGCGATATCCTGACCGAACCCGGCCCGCGCATATCGGCACCATCAAATATCTGCTGCGCGGCAATCGAGAGTGAGACAGAAGACCCAGCGTGGCCCATCAGTACTGATCCAAGAATGGCAGTCACGGACTCGTGAGGCGAGCCCTGTACAAGACTTCATATGTACACGAAGGGGCTTTTGGGAGGACCCGGAGCGAAACCCTCGCGTTAACTTTCCATGGGAACAAAAGGTACCACATATCTCGGCATTGATGGCGGCGGAACCCGCTGCCGCGCCCGGATTGAGGACGAAAACGGCAGGGTACTCGGTGAAGCGAACTCGGGACCGGCCACGACGCGGATCGGCTTCGAGAACGCCTGGCGGTCCATCATGGAGGCTACCGAAACGGCAGCCGCACAGGCCGGACTGACCCGCGAGGATTTCGCGCGGATGCGCGCCGGAATTGGTCTTGCCGGTCTTGGCCGCCGGGGCGCGGAAGCGGCGCTCAACAAGATTGCGCATCCCTTTGCATCCGTCATCTTCATCAGCGACGGCCTGGCGGCCTGTCTCGGCGCCCATGGCGGCGCGGACGGGGCCATAGTGGTAGCCGGCACAGGCTCGGTAGGTGTCGGCCTGATCGACGGCCGCGAAATCCGTCTCGCCGGCTACGGCTTTCCCGTGTCCGACGAAGGCAGCGGCGCCGACATCGGCCTGCAGGTTGTTCGACTGGCGCTGCGGGCCGCGGATCGCCGCGGCGAGCTGACCCCATTGCTTTCAGAAGTGCTGGGCGCGTTCGATCATGATCCTTATCAGGCGGTGGCTTGGTCTGAGGAAGCCAGGGCCACAGACTATGCTGCGTTCGCGCCGATCGTGATGCGGCACGCCAATCACGGCGATCCGGTTGGCCGTCGCATTATCGAACGCGCGGCCGATGCCATTGGCGATCTGCTCGATCTGTTCCTGGCCCGAGGGATTGACCGGCTCTCGCTGGTGGGTGGACTCGCGGATGCCATTACGCCTTGGCTGACGCCTGATCTGCGCGCCCGCCTGAAGTGTCCTGACGCCGACGCGGCGGCCGGCGCGTTACTGGTGGCGCGAGGGCGGCTTGACCTGCCCAAGAGAGAAACTGATCATGAACAGGCTCCAGAGTTCCGCGCTTGATGGCACATGGATCAACTATATGGCCACCGAAGACGTCGATCCCCGTTTTGCCGATCTTGATGCATGGCCGCTGACGTCAGCGATGGAAGCGATGTGGGAGGGCCAGCTTGCGGCAGTCGCGGCGATCGGCCACGCGCTCCCCGCGATCACTGCGGCGACCGAAGCGGCCAAGGCGGCGCTGGGCGATCACGGACGCATTGTGTATGTCGGTGCCGGCACCTCGGGCCGCGTGGCGGTCCAGGATGGCGCCGAGCTGATGCCGACCTTCGCCTGGCCCAACGAGCGCGTCCGCTTCATCGTCGCCGGCGGAGACAGCGCGTTCGTCAGCAGCATCGAGGGCGCGGAGGACAATGTCGATGATGCGGTCACCCAGATCAATGCCGCGCGGCTCACACCGCACGACGTGGTGATCGCTGTTGCCGCCAGCGGGACAACGCCATTCACGGTCGCGGCGCTGCAGCAGGCTGGCTCTTTCGGTGCAGTGACGATCGGTGTCGCCAACAATCCCGGCACCGCACTGCTGGCATCGGCAAAGTTTCCGATCCTGATCGAGACCGGCCGCGAGCTGATTGCCGGCTCCACGCGGATGAAGGCGGGCACCGCGCAGAAGGTTGTGCTAAACCTGATATCATCGGGGATCATGCTGCGCCTTGGCCGGGTGTATCGCGGCATGATGGTGAACATGCAGCCGACCAATGCCAAGCTGAAGCGGCGTGCCGAGGCCATGGTGGCGCAAATCGCGCACTGTGATCCGTCGCACGCGGCACGCTCGCTTGAGCAGGCCGAGGGAGACATCAAGTTGGCAGGCCTCCTGGCTTTGGGTGTCGATAGGGTTGATGCGGAGACTATGCTGAAAAGCTGTGACGGCAACCTTCGGCGCGTGTTTGCCGAGCTCGCCAAGGATCTCGCCAAGGATCGTGACCGGCATCCCGAGGGAGCGGCGTCACGCAAGCAGGGCGGAGCGGTTGAGCCGTGACAACATCCGCGATGGCGAGCGAAATCGGGGAAAGCGCGGATGTTGTCGCCAACATCGTTCGTAACCGTCACGCCACGCGCGACGTCGCACAGCGAATTGGGATTGGCTCCGCTCCCCTGTGCGTCGTGTGCGGCCGGGGAAGCTCTGGGCATGCTGCGGTTTTCTTAAGATATCTTGTCGAGACGCGGCTTCGCCTTCCCGTCTCAGCCAGCGCTCCTTCGGTGATCACGGCATTTCGCACGCCCTTGATGCTGCGCCATGCGTTGTTCATCGTGATCTCGCAATCCGGGCGCAGTCCGGATCTTGTCGCAGCGACGAGGTCGGCGCGCGCCGCGGGCGCCCGCACCATCGCCATCGTCAATGCGACCTCCTCGCCAGTGGCTGACGAAGCGGAGTTCGTCGTTCCGATCGAAGCAGGCAGCGAGCACTCTGTAGCGGCGACCAAGACCGTGATCGGCTCGATGGCCGCCAGCGCCGGACTTGTTGCCGAGCTGGCGGAAGATCGTGCGCTGCGGTCAGCCCTCGACAGGCTGCCTGAGCGCCTGCACCGCGCGCTGGCGCTCGACTGGTCCGAGGTTGCCGATGATCTCGCCAAGGCATCAGCCGTGTTTGTGGCGGCGCGGGGCCTGGGCCTGGGTTCGGCGCGGGAGATCGCGCTCAAACTCTCGGAAATCCTGCGCCTGCCTTCCATCGGTCTGAGCGCCGCCGAGCTGCAGCATGGGCCGCGGGCCGCGCTATCATCGCGCACGCCGGTTGTGATGATGCGCCTCATGGATGAAACGGCGGCTATGGTGGACGCGCTTGCAGACGAATTGCGCGAGCAAGATATCGCGCTGCATCTTTGCGGCGGACCGCGTGGCTCGCTGCCCTGGTTGGCCGAGGATGACCCCGCCACCGACCCGATCACCATGCTCGTTCCAGCCTATCGGATGATCGAGCAGACGGCGCGCGCCTGCGGATTTGACCCGGATCGTCCTCCTCGCCTGAGCAAGATCACCGAGACATTTTGACAGCTGACTAATCGCTGGGTGGCAATCGCAAGCTGGAGCGCCGCCGCACCAGTTTCACGCCGGAAACGACCTCGCCGAAACGTAACAAACGCGTCTCGCGCGCAAGCCGATCATGATCCAGGCTAGAATCCGAATGGTTTTGCCGGATTGTGCACGAGGATCTTTTCCAACGTCGCTTCATCAGGCGCATACTTGTACATGAGCTCGAGCAGATCGGCGGCGTTGGGTGGCTGCACGATCGAAACCGGATGCGGCCAGTCGGTGGCCCAGACGCAGCGGTCCGGCGCGGCCACGATATAGGTGCGTGCGATGGGGATGACATCGTCCCAAGGCGGATCGGCTTTTGAGGTCTTCTCCCCGAGCGACAGCATGACCCAGAAATTGCCCTTCGACAGCAGCTCGAGCATCTTCCGCAGATTCGGATCGTCCTTGCTACATTGGATCGCTTGCTCGCCGCAATTGATCCATCAGTTTGCTCGCCAGGCATCGAGCGCATGTGCGATAAATATTCCTATGCTCAACGCGATCAGAATAGCGACTGAAACACCGATCATCGGCTTCGTCTCCTGCTGCGCAACAATTCGGGATGTTCCAGCTACGATGACGGATTTTAGGACGACTAGAGCTGCTCCGAACTGAGAAACCATCGATCGCGCTTCGCTCCTGCCAATATGGTAAGCGCCAAAATGCCGCTAGCTCGGCATTGATTTCAGAAGCGCCGCTATTCCGAACCCCAAGCAGATCAGCACGATGCGCGCATGAAGCGACTGCGCAGAGTTGATCCGGCGCCAATGCGGGTATTCGTTGCCGTAGGTCGGTCCTAGGATATAGATGAGCGCCACAAGAAGCACCAAAAGTGCCAACCCCACGGTAGCGATCATGCTATTATCATCCGGATCCTATAATACTCCATGGACCGTTTAAGAGGACGCCGACACGCCGTCTTGTCAGGAAAGCCCTGACAGGTCAGCGAGTCTTGCTGGTGGGTGATCACCCAACCGCCTATCACAATTGTTCTTCCTCCGCTTCTGACAGGCTTTTCCTGACATTTCTAACGTCGCGCTCCCTTTATGATGACTGGAGCTAATATCGGAGCAAAAACATCCCCGTGCTGGGCCGTGTTCAGCGAAGGACCTTGCCAGATCCGGCCGACGCAAACGCCGGAGCCAACACCTCCTTGTCAGTCGGATACCTTACGCTTCGGCTCATGCTCTCCCTTCCACGAGAATGCTGGCGATCGCTCTGCATCGAAACGGCCCAGGGTCTTTTGAAGCAACCTCGGCTCCCACACAACAAACTGTCACGAAGTCTGGCCGGCGTGTTGATCGCACTAGGTAAGCGCACGTGAAGAAGCTTGCTGATCTCGCACTCACATTTGTATTCGTTTCGTGCACCGCGGCATTCGTTGCCTATTCCCTGGCGTACATCGCTCACTACGAGTTTGGAATACCAAGCGCCGCGCTCAGGAGCCAAGCTCTAACGTCGGCGATCATTATTCTAGGGTTGGTGACAATTGAATTGCTTGCGACGAGGAAAAGGTAGCGACGTTCAATACACAACCTGGGGGCTATGAAATGTTCAGCGGCAAAAGAAGTGAGAATCGACCTTTGGCCTACTGCGAGCCGTGTTCGGAGAGAACGCCGCACCGTTACGAACGGATAGGTGTAAACGGCCAGCTGACGTCGAAAGCAATCTGCCTGATCTGCAATAACGACTCTCGGGCCGAGGACGTTCAGCAGAAGTTGAACGGTTCGCTCGCCTGAATCGATGCGATCAACAAGTCCCAGGGCGGACCTTTTGCTGCCGACGCATCTGCTCGAAAACGACATCTGAGCCATGTGGAGGTGGTCATCGAAGCCAAGGAGTCGGCCAAGTCTCCTGCACCGTTGGCTAGACGACGCATCTCTAGGTCTTAGCTATCAGTTGATGGTCTGCCGCCCAGTCTGAAAGGTTGTTCCTGATGCTTTGTCGGGAAGACCGGATAAAAGCTACTAGAGTGCCCGGATTACCAGCCCAAGGATCGTATTCTCAAGGAAGTCGATCCGCAGCGTTCGGTCGAAATGCGTTATTCAGTTGGGCGCAATAAGCCAGCCGTGGCTGACCCCAAAGCGAACGATATCCGCGCGGCTGCGGAGCCCCTTCTTTTCAGACGCACGCGCCTTGTAGGTCTCAACACTTTTGATGCTAACCCCTAGCTGCCCGGCGATCTGCTTGTTGCTGAGTCCCTGAGCCACAAGCCTGAGTACGTCCTCTTCGCGCCGGCTGAGTTTCCCGTCATCAGCGCCAGCTGCGGAAGGCGGATGAAGAACGGTCACCGACGTCTTCTCGGCTATTGCAGGATCAAGATAGGTGTCGCCCTGCTTCACGATTCGGATCGCGCGTAGCAATTCGTCCCCAGCCGACCGTTTCAAGAGATAGCCCCTGGCCCCCGCCTCGAAGACGGGATGGACGTAAGCACGATCTTCGTGAACGGTGAGCACAACGATTTTCACCTCTGGGCAGTGTTTGCTCACCTTGCGCGCAAGTTCCATGCCGCTCATGTCCGGTAGCGAAAGATCGATTACGGCGATATCAGGAGAGCATTCGCAAATGATCTTTAGACCCGCTGCAGCGGTATTCGCTTCGCCGACAAGCTCGACCTCAGGCGCCACCTGTAGAAGGGCCCTGATCCCGGCGAGCACAACGGGATGATCATCAACCAGGCTGATGCGAATGGGTGTCATCTGTTTCGCCGTCTGGCTCCTCCAACGGTATGTTCACAAAGATCGTGCTCCCTCTCCCTGGAGCAGATTCCACGGCGATAGTGCCGCCCAGAAGCGCTACCCGTTCTCTCATACCAGAGAGCCCCAGACCCGAGACCTCGCCGCCGTCTGGCCGCACCCGGTCGTCCGGATCAAAACCAACTCCATCGTCCTCAAGAACGAGCACAAACACTTCCAACTTCCGCTCAAGTATGATGCTGACTTTGCTTGCGTGGGCATGCTTGAGAACGTTGGTCAGCCCTTCCTGCACGATCCGGTATAGTACGACTGCGGCGTCAAGCGGTAATGGATTGTCTTGCCCAAACGTCTGCATATCGACATCGATATCATAGCGCTCCTGCCATTCCGCGACGTAGGCTCCGATAGCCTTGAAAAGGCCCAGATCATCGATGGCTGTTGGCCGCAGGTCCGAAGCAGAGCGATGAATGTCACGACCGATCTGGATGGCAAGCTCCTGAAGCCAGCGCACTTGCTCGCCTGCCACACTTAAATCTTTTCCTTGGGCCAATCCTTGTTCAAGCGCCTTTAGTCCAAGCGACAGTCCTGTTACCGTTTGTCCAACTTGATCGTGCAATTCGCGGGAAATCCGCCGCTGCTCCTCTTCCTGAGCTGATGCCAACCGCCGCAGCAAATGGGATCTCTCGGTCTCCGCGCGCTTGAGGACGTCGATATCGGCCAATACTCCGTGAATTACACGACGGTGATTGGATTGCCCCTCAGCCCTTCCGGCAGCCCGTAGCCAATACTCACCGCGATTCTGTGTCCGAATGGGAAACTCGACGCTGCTTGATTTGCCGCTTTCAAGGCAAGTCGTGGCGAACGACGACAGAGCAGATCGATACGATGACTCCACCAGTGCAAAAACTTCATCTGCAGACCACTTCGTTGCACCGGATGCAGCGCCAGGCAACCCAAGCAGCATACAAAAGCGATTGCAGCCGTTGAACTCGTTTGCGGCCAGATCCCAGCGCCACGTACCGAGTTCCGCGGCATCAATGGCCAATGCGCCCCGTTTTTCACTGTCCAGCAGCGCGGCAGCCGAGCGGAGCGCCTCGAGATGGCGTCGCTGGGCGATTTCCCGCGCGATCACCAATCCAAGGGCGAGTGCCAATGCCAAGCTCGCGGTCGTTCCTCCGATCAACAGGCGCAGGGAGCGAGATACGGGCGCATTAAGCTCCGATACAGGCACCCCCACATGCACCGACCAGCCGTCAGTGCCAGCCAACGCGCGATGGACGGTTTCAACGTCGAGCCCCTCACTGGTCTTGGTGCGCAACGAATTGGATTTGCCGCGAGCAATAGCTTCCTGTACGGCAGGCGTCTTGGCATCTCCGCTCGCAAGTTCGTTGTCTGGAGTGCGGGCGACAATTCTTTCCTTTGCATCAACGACCGTTCCCGCCCACCCGGCGGGCAATCCGGCTTCCCCCAAGATCGTGCTGATCTGGTCAGGCAGGAGGCCGATGGTCAGCACGTAGCGAAGCTCGCCATCCCGGATAACGGGGATACGCAAAGCCACCAGCCTTTTGCCGATTGCAGGCTGGTAGGCGCCGAGTCCTCCCAAGACGGGCTTGCGGGCGCGGAGGACAGCATTAAAGCTGTCCATATCCGTTACCGGGCCGAGAGGATCACCAAGCGGCCGCAACACGTTAAGGACCTGCTCCAGATCCGGTTTCGTCAGCGACGCTGTTTCCCACAAGGGACGGTCGGCGACTAGCCGCGTCGCCTCCTGGTAAAAGTCATTCAGGTTACCACGGTCAAGCGCAGTCGAGTTCGCAAGCGTCTTGGCAACCAGCATTTCTCTGGAAATCTCTCCTTCAATTCGGTGCGCGACTTGCGTGAGAGCTTCTGTGGCCACCTGGCGTGCGTAACTGCGCTCACGGTCAGCCGTAATATACGCCATCCATCCCCCGAGCAGAAGCACCGGAATAGCCGCACTCAGAGCAAGCGCGATGAACAGCCAAACAGCCTGCTTGCCGCCGCCTTTAGAAAATCGCTCGACGACATTCATATGTTCGCGTGCATCCTCTCTCGCATCAGATTCAACAATGATGGGCACTCATCTGCAAGCTTCCTGGCCTGTCTTAGTTCAGAGTTTGTCTTGCCAAGGATCATATCCGCGGCTGCTCTGTCAGGAAAATCCTGACGTTGAAACCGACGGTCTTCCTCTCAGGTCAAAATCCGTCGATAACAACGCAGACAACACCATAGGAATTGGCGACAGAAGCTCTGTTCTGTCTACGATGCTGACCACAAGCACTACTGCACGATGGAGGCCGGTTCGACTCGCTGCTTAAGACGATGTTCATAACATGTGACCGAGGTTGAGCTGCAAGCTCGAACTCCGTCCGAACATCTGAACCGGTCACCTTTTGTCGCACTCAACGCTACGAGTTCCGAAGCGCCACTTCTTCCGGCGCTTGATCCTCTCAGCCATCGTCCTGGGTCTGCACACGGCCCACGCATCCGCATCGGATGTCGGACAGACGACCGGCCTTCCGCTACCTCGCTTCGCTTCTGTAAAGGCCGCGCCTGCGAACGTGCGTCTGGGACCGGGTATCGACTACCCTCTTAAATGGACGTTCGTCGGCCAGGAGGTTCCGGTCGAGATAACTGCCGAATTCGAACATTGGCGGCGAATCCGCGATTGGGAGGGGCAGGAGGGATGGATGTTGGGCGCCTTGCTTTCCGGCAAAAAGACGGCACTGGTCGCTCCATGGCATAGAGCCAAGCCGGTCTCGCTGCGCGCCAGTCCGGCCGCAGACGCACCGATTGTCGCAATCGTGCAGCAGAACGTGCTGGTTCACATCGACCGGTGCGACGGACGCTGGTGCCGCGTGCGCGTCAAGGGACGAAGAGGATATATCCGTCAAACAAAATTGTGGGGCGCGTATCCAGGCGAAAAATTCTAGTCCCATCCACTTTCACCGGCCCCTATCGCAGCAGGGACTTTGATGGCCAGATGATTCATATCCGCATTGCGCAAATTTCGCTCGTGACCGGCGCAGTTCTGTTCGGCTCTCACGCGATTGGTGCGCCAAATGACGAGAAGCAGCGCGATATTGAGGTGTCTGACGGCGGCAAGCTCGCGGCCAAACCGCGTACGGGCGGTGCGACTGCGCCGGAGGAGCACCTTGCGGCGAATCTGCGCAAGATCCAGCAGCGTTCCCCTGTGTCACCTTCTCACCCGAACCAAACGGCTGCTCCAACAGCCCCTGACGCGATCGGCCGCTTTCTTTCGTCGATGGCACGGACATCCGCAGCTTCACCCCTGGGTATGCCGTCCCGCGCGGAGATCCAAACGATCAAAGATGCGATCCGTTTGGCGCGTCGAGGCAAAATAAACGCGGCGGCAGATCGGCGCGACCAGGTTCATGACACCATCGGCAAGGGACTCGTGGAGTGGGTGACGCTGCGCTCCGGTGATATCGGCAACGAAGCGATGAGTTCGGCCCGTTACGCCGTGTTCGTGCGCGCCCACCCATCCTGGCCCAGTATCAATTTATTTCGGCGACGTGCAGAGGTCCGGCTTTGGATCGAGCGGAGCGAGCCCAGCGTCGTCTTCGCGTTCTTCTCCGGGCAAGAGCCGCTCAGCGCGCTTGGTAAGCTCGCTATCGCCCGCGCGCACCTGACCCGTGGCAATCGACGCGCGGCACAAGAATACGCCCGCTCCGCCTGGCACGACGGCAACTTCTCCGCTCAGCTCGAAGAGCAGGTGCTCGCGACCTTTGGGCCGCTCCTGACAACGGCCGATCACAGGGCACGCATGAGTTCTCGGCTTTATGCCAATGATCTCGATGGTGCAATGCGCGCGGCAAGTCGCCTCGGAGCGACCGCGATGGCCATCGTGAAGGCGCGTGCGGCCGTTAACCACAAGGCGGGCAATGCGCATACGCTGCTCAACGCCGTGCCGATGGCCGCGCGTGCCGACCCCGCCTATATGTTCACTCGCATTCAATGGTTGCGCCGCGGCGGCCACGTTGGCGAGGCCGCCGCACTGATGCTGTCGGTCTCTCGCGATCCCGGCGCAATCCGCGATCCCGATGCGTGGTGGACCGAGCGCCGCATCCTGGTCCGCAAGCTGCTTGACGACGGCAAGGTCCGCCTCGCCTACCGGATCGCCAGCGAGGCCGTCCTCCCGTCCAAGGAATCCCTGCGCGTCGACCAACTGTTCACCGCAGGATGGATTGCACTTCGGTTTCTCAACGACCCACATACGGCAGCGCAGCACTTCGCTCGCATGCCGCAGATCACAACGCATCCGACATCGCTCGCCCGCGCCGGCTATTGGCTCGGACGAGCGGCCGAAGCCGCCGGCCACAGTCGCGAGGCACGCCGCTATTACGAGGGAGCGGCGCGGCACTCCGCGGCCTATTACGGACAGCTTGCAGGCGCGCGTCTCGGTCAGCGCAAGATCGCGTTACGCCGGCCGCCGAAGTTGAATGACACGCAGCGCGCGACCTTGCGCAATATCGATCTGGTCCGAGCCGTCGAGCTTCTTTACGCAACCGGCAATCAGGACTTGGTCATTCCGTTCGTCGCCGACCTCGATCGCATCGACGATGTCGGCGTGCTGACGCTGATCGCTGAAACAACCGCGAGATACAGGGATGCACGTGCCATGCTGACGCTGGGTAAGAACGCGCTGGTGCGCGGTCTTGCTTTTGATCCTTATGCCTTTCCCCGGTTCGGCCTGCCTAAATATGTTGCGGTTGGACCGAAGGCACCCCTAAGTCTTGTCTACGCCCTCGCGCGGGCGGAAAGCGCCTTCAATGCGAGGGTGGTTTCGTCCGCCAACGCCCATGGATTGATGCAGGTGACGCCCCAGACAGGGCAAACCATCGCCCGCCGGCTGGGCACCAAATTCGAGCCCAAGCGACTCCTGAGCGATCCTAGCTATAACGTGCAACTAGGTTCGGCGGAAATCGCCGATCTCGTCAACACATACGACGGCAACCATGTCCTAGCGTTTGTCGGCTATAATGCCGGACGCGGGCGCGCCAGGGAGTGGATCGCGCTCTATGGAGATCCGCGCGATCCGAATGTGGACGCGGTAGACTGGGTCGAACGCATTCCGTTTGTGGAGACACGAACCTACGTGCAACGGGTGATGGAAAACCTGCAAGTCTATCGATCACGCTTCAGTGAGTCCGCGCGCCTGACCATCGAAGCTGATATGCGCGGAGGCAACGGATAGCCTCGGTGCCCTTGGGTCCGCAGTGCAGTTGGGAACGATCCCTGCCCGATTCAACGGTCGCATGGACAGTCTCGGCGCAGGCCTATTGAGCAGCGTGCCGTCCTGGCCGACACTGTAGCCGGCAAGTGAGTCCGCACGGTTGCCTGGCCCGCTGGAGAGGAACTGCTTCCTCCGCAAAGTGTTGGGCCATGTCTTCCGCAGCGAGTGTTGGAGCACAGCCAAGGGAACCAACCACGATTCCAAAGCGGGCTGGGAACTGCGCCGAAATGGGCCTGGGCCGCGACCAGCAGTGGGAGGGGAAATGGAATACCGGAATTCGTCCTTCAGCTATCGTCGCGCGTCGGCCTTGGGTGGCATCATCACATCTGCGATCCTGGTGAGCCCGAATGCCGCGCACTCGCAGGCCGTCGCCGCCAGTTCCGCAGGGACGCCCCCAGCTTCAATGCATCGGGTTGCGGACGCCGGGCATAACGGGAAACTTAGCAATTTCGCCGATCTCGCTGAAAAAATTGGACCAGCAGTGATTGGGGTCACATCAAGGGGTACCGCGACACAAAGAGCGCTGCCCAATCAGCCGTTCGGGTTTGGTGCCCCAGATCGGGGCCACCCGAAGAAGGCGCCTGGGCCGCATAGCTCGGATCCAGGGAAAGCCCCGAACACAATCGAAACGATTGCGATCGGATCAGGCTTTTTCATCTCGGCGGATGGCTATGCCGTAACAAACAGCCACGTGGTTGAAGATACCGATACGGCTCAGATCCGCACTAGCGATGAAAAGACCTACCCGGCGAGAGTCGTAGGAAAGGATTCACTGAGCGACCTTGCCCTGATCAAGGTCGACGGACGCACCGACTTCAGCTACGTGAGACTCGCTGACCAATCACCTCGTGTCGGCGATTGGGTCCTCACTGCGGGCAATCCATTCGGACTTCGAGGCACCGTCACTGCGGGCATTGTCTCGGCGCGCGAGCGCGAACTCGGGACTGGCTCCAGCGAGGGGTTCATCCAGATTGATGCCCCCATCAACAACGGCGACTCCGGCGGGCCGAGCTTTAACACCAATGGCGATGTGATCGGCGTTAACAGTATGATCTTTTCACCATCTGGAGGCTGGGCGGGAGTGGCTTTTGCAATACCGGTTGACACTGTCAAATCGGTAATACCACAGCTGAAGGATAAGGGAGCCGTGACGCGCGGATCCATCGGGGCTGAAGTTCAGTCGGTCACCCCTGAAATTGCTGAGAGCCTCGGCGCGAACAATCTCCGTGGTGCCATCGTTGCGCGCGTTCAAGATAACAGCCCGGCTGCGAAAGCTGGACTAAAAGGCGGGGACGTCATTACGTCCGCAGGCGGAGAGCCGGTCAAAAATGCGAACGAACTGACCAAGAAGATCCATGCGATGGCGCCCGGCTCCTCGATCCAGCTTGCGACAGTTCGGCACGGAAAGGAGAATTCTCTCAATGTGACGTTGGGTCAGTTGCCCGATCAGCCCAAGTCATCACGAGACAATCCCGGATAGTCAATCGTGGGAGCGAAAGGAATCTCCTTGGCCTGTCTTCCCTGCCCAGGCGCTACGAAGCAAGTAAGATGGAGCTTCTAATGTGTGACTACAGCTTGCATGCCATCCACTCGCGTCGTGCAAAGGCGGGGGATCTGCTGATTACGAGCGAATTCCCCAATACCACTACCCGTGGGTTCTCAGCGGCTGCGGAGCCGGGAATGGCGGTGTGCCTCTTGCCAGGCACCGAGCTTGCTTTCAGCGAGGAGGCTGTCTGCAACCATTCGTTTGCGACGCTCTTCCCAAGAATGCACTTCGGCAGCATTGGAGCGCGGCTCGCGCGTTTCCGAAAGATCAATCAGCGGACGACAGATACGCACCACGACGCGCTGGAGTTTGCGAACGGCAAGATTGTGCTCCTTACAAGGCTTCGGCCTGGCCAGAGGGCGACGGTGCTGCAACTTCCTACAAGCGATAATGCTGATGGGAAGCGGTTGGAATCCGAGCGGCGCCAGCCCGCGTCGGTGGCGCGGAATGCCGAGCGGCTTGCCGGACACTGAGGCATTTTCACTGCCCGCTCAGCCGTAGAAGCGTCGGAAAGATACTGGCTGCTAACGATTCAAGTTGAACGCCGGCATATTCAATCGCCACGCCGACGAACGCGACCAAGTCTGTGGCTAGATAAATTTGACCAGGCTCATCTGGTAAAGCATCGATGTCGTTTGATATGATGCCTGCAGCGCCGTCTGTAGTGCCAGGATTTTGGTCGCGACTTCGTCGTCATTGATGCCTTCGATGGAGTCCAGCATTGTTTGGGCCATCGCCTTGGTCTGAACCTGCCGGTCGGTGGCAGCTTTGATGGACCCCTGCGCGCCGGCGAAGTCGGCCTGGATACCTTCAATCGTCTGGGTCCCCGGGACCGTTGCCAGAGTGTTCGCGACGCGCTGGTTGAGGGCAGTCACCTGGGCATTGGCATAGGGATCCGTCGCCGACGTACTCACGGCCGCGAATACCGCCACCGTCTGCAACTGCGCACGCAATGCCGGTTCATCGGCTCTGGCGCCATACTGCACCGCAATGGATGTGTCGATCTGGGCTACCGCGGATCCACGCGCCGAACCGTTCGCCGGCGTATTCTGTTCACCGTTGTACCAAATCACGGTGTTGTCGGGCGTGCCGGCTACAAGCGCGGTGGCCGAGGCAAGCGGCGTCGTATCGACGCGCAGCGGAGGTTGATCGAAGAAATTTTCACCGGCCTCCATCGCCGAGGCCGCCACCATCGGACCGTTCGCCAGATTCTTCATCGAGGTTCCCAGCGCTGTGTTCAGGTTGGCTGCGGTCTCGGTGGTATCAGCACCAATCAAGAAGCTGTTGGCGGCAAGCGGAGTGGTGTCCGATGCCGTCATGACGATATCCTCCTTCGTGCCGTCCGGCATGGTGAAGGTGAACTTGACCTGATCGCCGGCCTTCGGATTGGTCGTGCCAAGGTCTACCGACATCGACTTTTGCACCGGCGTTGCCGGTGGCGCCGGCGGAACGGTCGCGGGCAGGTCCACGGGCTGAGTGACGGTCGCGCCCGCTATGTTTGTGGATACGCCGGTGAGCTTGATCCCGAACGGCTGCGCCTGCTGTGGCGGTGCCGGCGTTGCATCCTCCTCGGTGAGGACAACGGATGTTGCCGGCGTGCCGACGGCGCTGCCGACGCGGCCATTCTGATTGACGCCGAGATCCGCGATCTTTCGCTCCGCGATGACCTGCTTCAATCCCGCCACCAGCGCGCCCCGACCGTTCATGATCTCATCGGCCGATGCCACGGGAGCGGTATCCGTGGCGCGGCCCGAAAACAGATAACGGTCACCTGATTGCGCGTTGAGCATGTCGACCGAATCGATGAAGTTGAGCAATGCGGTCTTCTGGCCGGAGGTATGGCCCGTATCGTCGAGATCCGCGCTTGCGCCGACGGCGGCACCCTTCACTTCCGACCCGATCTTCACCAACTGTTGCAGTGAGAGGTTGACGACACCAATGCGTGTGTTCAGATTGGTCGCAGTATCGGAATAGGCCCCTATCCCGGTGATCTGGGCGCGTAGCGTGATTGCAAGGCTACGGCCACTCCCCTGCCCCGCGTAAGTATTGGAAATCTTGCCGGACGCGAGTTGCTGGGTCAGCGTATCCAGCTGACTGCGCAAATCGAGGATGCCTGAGCCGATGTAGGACGTACGTTGACTGACCCCGGATATTGTCATGGCTGCCTCAGAATACCTGCATCAGGGTTTTGTACATGTCGTTGACCGCCGACATCACGCGCGCGTTTGCCGAATAAGCGTTCTGCAGCGACAGAAGATGCGCCATCTCTTCGTCCATGTTGACGCCCGAGGACGTCGACATCTTCTGCTCGAGCGTGCTGAGCACGACGTTCTGGCCATCGGCCAACTGCTTCGCCGCGTCGGCGTCTGCTCCCTGCTGACTGGTGAACTGTTGCATGAAACTAAGCAACGTTCCCTTGAACGGCGCGCTCGCACTGCCAACGCCACCCTGCGCACCAAATGTGTAAGTCGCGGTGCTTAGCTGATTGAGAATGAACGAGGGCCGCGTGGTGTCGCCAGCGAGCGTCGAACTCCCATACATCACGAGCTTGGCGGGATCATTGATCAGCGCGCTGTTGACGGTCAGGCGTCCCGCAAGACCCGTCATCTGAGATCCGGACGCGCCAATCGCACCGCTGTAAGATGAACCGTTGTCGGTAAACAGAGCGATCTGCGCGCTGCCGTCGTTCAAGGCACTTGGGTCCTTGGTGACCGTAACCGAGGCGCTATCGATCCGGGAGAAGGCGGGATTGTTGAGAACGCTCAGCGATGTGCTGGTCCCGCTGAACGTGACATCGCCGCCCAGTGCAGCATTGAGCTGATTGAGCACCGAGGAGAACGATCCGGAAAAATCGATCCCGATCACCTGATCGTTCGGGTCCGCCGTGACGTCATTCGACAAAGGCAGCACGCGAGCGTCATCAACGCGCACGAGGGAGATTTGACGCTGCTGATTGGTCGCCGCATCAGTATAGGTGAGATGAATGACGTTGCCGGATTTCATACCCGAGATATCGAGCGCAAATCCTGCAGGCGTCCCAGTTGGGACCGGCGCACCCGTTATCGCCGTGCCCGCTATTGTCTGATCGGACAACGCGCTTGACAGCGAGGCCGCAAACTGGTCGAGCTGGTTCTGTGCCGAGACCAACGTCTTGTCTCGCAGCTCGGTATAAGCCGCGATCTGACCCGATTTGATCGCACCGGTAGCCGTGAGATTGACCGACCCACCACCGCCTGGAAACTCAAGCATGACAGAGCCGAGCTGGCTCTGACTGGGGTCGCTGCTCCAAGTCGTACCCGCAGTAACAGTGGCCTGAGCGTTGAACGTCAGAGTCGCAGCTTCGTTGCCCACGAGCTGAATGCCGGAGCCGGTAAAAACCGTGATCTGGTTGGCGCTATTGGTTGTGACACGGATATCCATCAGCTCCGAGAGCTGAGTCACATACTGGTCACGTTGATCAAGCAAGGCGGCAGTCGACGCATCCGTCGACGTGCCGCCGCGTGGATTGGCCATCAGTTGGTTGTTGATTGACGCAATCTGCTTCAGCAGATTGTTCGCCGTCGCAACGGAGTCCCTGATGCCGGTCTCGGCGTTGCCGCGCAAGGTTTGAATGCCTTGCGTCATCGAGTTTAGCTGCTGCGTGAGCGTCGACGCCGCGTTGAGAACGCTTATTCGGGCCGACTGATTGTCAGCGCTGGTGCTGAGCGCCTGCAGGGCCGTCGTGAGGTCGTTGAACGCGCTCTCCAGCGTTCCGATTGAGCCCGGATCGCCATAGAGGCTTTGCAGCTGCTGCAGAACGCTTGAGCGCAACGAGGCGTAACCCGCTCCGGACGTTTCCGTGCGCAACTGCGCCTGGATATATTGATCGAGCTCACGATTGATCCCGGCAACGACGACGTTGCTGCCATATGCACCAGAATAGGACGTGACCTGGTCGATCGTCTTGCGAACGTAGCCGGGCGTTTCCGCATTGGCGACGTTCGACGAGACCAGCGACATCGCCGCCTGGTTGGCGCGGAGGCCGGACATGGCGATGGCGAGGGCGTCATTCAGACTCATAACAACAATGCTCCCAAGCGATTACGTGCGCGGCCGGTGTCGATTACCGCATCACGTTCAGCAGATCCTGGACCATGGTGTTCGTCGTCGTGATCACCTTGGTGTTCGCCGAATAGGCCTGCTGCGTCACGATCAGTTTCGTGAATTCGTCGGCGATATCCGTGTTGGAAGATTCGAGTGACGAGCCCGAGATGCTCCCGCCTTTTCCATAGAGCGCTTCTCCGGATTCGTTGGTCACTTCAAAGGCGCCGCCGTCGACACGCTTCAAGAAGTTGGCGCCGTTAAAGGTGGCAATGCTGACTTCCGCGAGATCGATATTGCGGCCATTCGAATAGGTGCCGACAACACGTCCCTCGTCGCTGACCGACACGCTTTGCAGTTGACCTGCGGCGTAGCCGTCCTGCTGCAGCTGGTTCACTTGCACGTTGCCATTGGTGTCCGCAAACTGTGTCAGTCCGCCGGTGCCAAATGCCATGGTGACGTTGCCCAGGCTGGTGCCGTTGACGGTGAGCCCGGCCAGCGTGATCTGACCGATCACCGGCTGCATCTGTCCATTCGCACCAAACTTGAAGTCAGTTCCGACGTTCTGCCAGGCAACGGTATTTCCGGTCGCGTTGGAATTCACCTGGTAGAACAGATTCCAGGTATCGGTCCCACCCATGGTGGACGATTCAACCTTGGCCCATCGGAACTGCAGGCTGACTGGAGCGCCGTTGCCGTCATACGCGGTCGTGGTACCGCCGCTGATCGACTCATTCAAAAAGGTCTGATTGTCGCTGCCAATGACGATGCCGGTACCGGCTGTCCCGCCGCCCGCACGCAATCCGGTAACAGTGCCCGAAAAGCCCAGCGCTTGAAATGCCGCGACAGCCGATGCGGAAGCACCTGCAGCAAGGCTGAAGTCATTTGCCGTACCAGTATTCAAGGTGATTGCGCCGCTACTCGACACGCTCGACGCCGGCGATGGAGAAGCATTGCCCGTAAGGCCGTCAATCGTGCTTAAGAGGCTCCCAACCGTTGCGGTGGCGAGATCGACAAACGTAGTGCCAGCGACAGGCGCGGGCGCGGCTCCGGTATAGAATGAAATCGTATTGGTCGTGGTAACACCGCCGGTGGTGGTCTTCAGCACCAGAGTGTCACCACTCGCAAAGCCCGCCGTGAGCGAATTCGTGCCCGATGCGCCCGCAAGGGCCGTCGCTGCGGAAATCGGTTGCGCGATCGTCTCAAAGTTGTTCCGCGCATTGCCGGTTACGCCTGTATTGGCAAACGGCGTCGCAGCCGTTCCAAGCGTCCGTGGATTGGATATGAAATCCGCAGGCCTCAGCAATTCTGAGCCCGGCACCGATGTTTGGTGGTTGGTTGTCAGCGGGTAGCTGGCGAGATTGGCGCGATAGTCGATCTTGGTGGTTGCTTGCGACGGCAGGAAATCGTTCTGGAACCTCAAGACTTCCGGCGCGCTTCCGGTGGGATTTCCGGTCGTCGGATCAATCTTCACACCCTCGAGATAGTAGCCCGCACCGTTAACGAGATATCCATTTTGATCCAGCGTGAAGTCGCCGCGCCTTGTGTATCGGTTGACGCCGTCGAATATCGGTTGGTTGTCGGACATGCTGCCCGGCTTCTGCACAGCGAAGAAGCCATCGCCGTTGATGGCCATGTAGGTGGCGACCGAAGCCGACTGAACCGAGCCGGCGATCGTGTTGGTGCTGCGGGAGTTCGCAACCACGCTGCCTGCAAGCTGTGCGTTCGTGCCGGTGTCGGGAATGAGGTCCAGGAAGCTGGTATCGATCCGCTTGAAGCCGGTGGTCTGCGAGTTCGCGATGTTGCCGGAAATGTTTTCCAGCGCGTACGAGTTTGCCCGCAGTCCTGCAACGGACGTGGTCAGGGCGCCGAAGATACCCATTACATCATCTCCAATTGGATCCGGGCGGCCGCCGGGATGTCTTGGGTGTCGTGGCCGCAACCGTTGAATTTGTTGCAAGCCACTTGCCAATTAAAAATGATAATGAAATCAGATAATTACGACTGGAAGACGCCGGCAATACCAGATCAAAATTGCCGAACCCAGCAACTTTTGCCTAGCTGTTCGCGCGTCGTGAATACGACGTTGCCTGGCCGAGATATCGTCGTCCCGAGGTTAGTTGACTGTGGCGAAGCCGAGTGAGGCTCGGACGGCCGGCGCGATGCGTGCTGGAGTCCAGGGCGGATCGAACGTCATCTCGACATCGACCGAACGGACGCCCGGCACCCGCGCGGCACGGCTCGCTACGCCCTCTTTCAGGAAACCAGTCGCGGGGCATCCCGGAGTGGTCGCCGTCATCGCGATGCGGACGGCGCCTCCGACGACCGAGATGTCGTAGACGAAGCCGAGATCGACGATGTTGTGACCGAGCTCCGGATCGATCACGACGCGCAGCGCGTCCCGGATCCGGTCGACGAGTTCATCTGTCATAACGGAGCCCTCACGGTCAGCTCGTAGGTCGCGCCATCAGGCGTGAACCCGCCGACCCAGCGGTATCCACGCTTCTCGAGCTGCGGGAACAGAAAGACAGGTTCGCGGCGCAGCAGCGCCGAAAGCGTCTCGCCGGGCGCCAGCATCTCGGCGGCCGCAAGAATCCGGACCATGGGCTCAGGAGGATCGAGGTCGCGATTGTCGAGCGTCACAGCGGGCTCAGGCCAATTGCCAAAGCTTGGTGCGCCGGCTGGCGCGTCCGTCTGCTTGGCCGCCGCCGGCGTGAACAAAACTTCCCACTCGCCGCCGTCGAGCGCGCACTCGGAATGCATGAAACCTCTGTCTGCCATGACAGCGAACAGCGGGACCGGCTTGAACGTGGCGAAGAGGCGGAGCCCCTGCCCGGGCTCGAGGCGTTCAAGTGCGGACATGATGACCGAGAACGGCTCGCCACCTGCGCGCAGGATCGGACGGACATCTACATCGATGTATTCGGTCATGCTTCTTCCTTTCGTCTTTAGTTTCTTGCGAACAGTAGATGGGGGGCGCAGGCCCCAGCGGGAAGGCGCAGCGGGCTCGCGACATCCGCAAGCTGCCGCGTCCGGATCACCTCGCGAATGATGCCGATGACTCCCGCCGTCATCGCCATCGCGGCGAGCCGGAATCCCGACGGTTGGCCGATCAGCAGCATCAGCGTTCCGCTCCAGACGGCCGCGTAGTAGATCACAAACCACTTCGATGCCCTCCGCTCCGCGACGAGGTCATGAACGCGCGGAGTGGGAGTCCGTCCCATCACCGGACCATAGGTCTCAAGCCAGGTCAGGAAAGCCACGATCTTATAGAGCTTGGCGAGGACCAGGCCCGACAGCCAGCCGAAAACGGCAAGGAAGACGAACGCTCCGACATGCCCGGCAAAACCGCCGGTCACGACGAGCGCCGCACCGAGAAGCGCCGTGCCCGCCAGGCTCGCGAAGGAGAGCGTCGCCATCCGCGTATTGAGCTCGAGCTGGCGCCGCTTGCGAGCACGGAAGATTGCGAGCACGTCGCGCCCGTATAGGGCAACAGTCGCCAAGCCGAGGACGGCGGCAATCGATAGCACGACGCCCAATGCGGCAAGGAACCCGATCGGGAGGACACCGCCGACTACTGCGACGGCGATCGCGAGCGCGCCCGTGGCCAACGTTGCGCCGCTCTTCCGGTCGTCGATATCAGGCGAGAGCATGAACATGGACAATAGCCGATAGCTGACGCCCATCGCCGTCAACGTCAGCCAGCCGCCAAGACCGGCGATCGCATGTAGCGGGACGCCGCCGGCCAGCATCAATTGCCCGGTCGATCCCGCCCACCCCGCAAGCGCGAACGCGAAGACCGCGCCGAAGGCGACGGTAGCACAGAGCGAGGCCAACCCAACGAGCACG
The DNA here is from genome assembly GCF_020329485.1 of Bradyrhizobium cenepequi. Classification (GTDB taxonomy): domain Bacteria; phylum Pseudomonadota; class Alphaproteobacteria; order Rhizobiales; family Xanthobacteraceae; genus Bradyrhizobium; species Bradyrhizobium cenepequi. The sequence goes on along the minus strand of NZ_JAGKJI010000045.1, from coordinate 23,675 downwards.
AAGCGGGCCGGCCCCACCGGCCGCAGCCATACGGTCAGCCCGAGATCGACGATGATCAGCCCGAAACCGGCGATCAACAGGATCGCGCCGAACGGAAGCAGCCAGAGCCAGGCTGGCAGCCGACCTTCCAATGCCAGGAAACCTGCGAGCAGCGAGGCGAGACCAGCGCTCAACAGACCCAGAGCAGGCAAAGCCCAATTCTCCGAAAACAACGGCTTCGCGACGAGTACGGGGACGAACTGAAATAGCGCGCCACACATCGCCAGGCTGAGCCATCCGATGCAGACCACGTGGACCAGGACGAGCGTATCAGGTGATGCAAGATCGGCTGCGGGAAAGCCGACGCCCCCAACCATCAGCGCCAGCACTACGAACAACCAGGCGACCGCCATCGCGAAATAGCTCATCGTCCATCGTGATATGCTGGCGCCGATCATCATGATCTCAGAACTTTTCTCTGCATCGTCGCCATGGACGGCCTTCGTTCGACGGCGGTAATCGTAGGCAGTCGCGATCGCAGGCTCTTTGTCGCGGCACAAATTGCCGCGTCGTTCACCTAAGTGTTTGATCCCCGACAAAGATGGCGCGCCCCTGATCTGCAATATCAAATCGGTCATCAACGGGGGACGCGATGCGGATTTTCGAAAGATTGCGACGACAGAGCCGAAGCGAGCGCGCCATCGAACGCAAGCTTTTCGAGGCTATCATCGCCGATCTTCTGCGAAAGCTCGAGGACGGAACTACGATCCTGGCCTTCCCCGAGAGCAAGGCTGCTTGCTGCTCGACCGATGAGAAACCGCGTCAGTAGGCCTGCTTTGCAAGTCCGGTGTTTGAACAACGTCTGGACGAACGAGGCGGTGCCTGTCCATCCGAATCACTGGAGAAGCTCGCGGATGTCGTTCAGGTGCGCAAGCGCGCCCTAAGCGGCTTTCGCCGTATCCATGAGCTTCGACACGAAGACGCGGACGTCAATGCCATGTTCGCCGCATGCTTCTTCGATCGAGTGGAAAGCGGCGATCGGACAACCGACACATGGCATCCTGAAATCGAGAAATACGCGTATCGTGCGCGGCCATCGACGCATCACGTTGTCGACCATCATATCCGCGGTGGGCGCTGAACTTGTTCTCATGCTGCTACTGTAGCGTGGCGGCTTCCAGGCCTCTTTGCTCGTCCGCAAATTCTCGAGCAGGTCGCCTCGTCAAAAAAATCGACATTTCTTTGCTGCAGCGCAACGTGTCTGGCGACCTGATCGCACATGATGCACGCATCGAATTAGGACGATTGAAGCGATGGAGAGCATCATGCTGACGAGAAGGACCGCCCTGATGGGAGCCGCGATCGCGGCGCTGATGATAGCCGCGCCGGCGCTGGCCGCCGACGATCTCAAGCTGCCGCGCGAACGAGTCGAGCTGGTCGCACCGCCGTTCGTGCATCCACACGAACAGGCAACCAAGGCCGGACCGAAGATCGTCGAGTTCAAGCTCACGGTCCAAGAGAAGGAAGTCGTGATCGACGACGCTGGCACCAAGTTTCATGCGATGACCTTCAATGGCTCGATGCCTGGCCCGATGATGGTAGTTCACGAAGGCGACTACATGGAGCTGACACTCGTCAATCCCGCGACCAATTCCATGCCGCACAACATCGACCTTCACTCGTCGACGGGCGCGCTGGGCGGTGGCGCCCTGACCAAGGTCAATCCGGGCGAACAGGCAGTGCTGCGCTGGAAGGCGACGCGTCCCGGCGTCTTCGTCTATCACTGCGCTCCTGAGGGCATGGTTCCATGGCACGTGGTCTCCGGCATGCATGGCACGGTGATGGTGCTGCCGCGTGATGGACTGAAGGACCGTGACGGCAAGCCGCTGCACTACGACAAGATCTTCTACATCGGCGAAAACGACCTCTACATACCGAAGGATGAGAACGGCAAGTACAAAACCTACGACACGGTCGGCGAATCCTATGCGGACACCACCGAGGTCATGCGCAAGCTGATCCCGACACACGTAGTCTTCAACGGGCGGGTCGGCGCCCTGACCGGCAAGAATGCATTGACCGCGAAGGTCGGCGAGACCGTGATGATCGTGCATTCGCAAGCCAACCGCGACACCCGTCCGCACCTGATCGGCGGGCACGGCGACTATGTCTGGGAGACCGGCAAGTTCAACAACCCGCCGGAGAAGGATCTCGAGACCTGGCTGGTGCGCGGCGGTTCGGCGGCAGCCGCGCTGTATACTTTCCGCCAGCCCGGCGTGTACGCCTATCTCAACCACAACTTGATTGAGGCCTTCGAACTCGGCGCGGCAGCGCACATCAAGGTGGAAGGCAAGTGGAGCGATGACCTCATGAAGCAGGTCTCTCCTCCCGGCCCGATCCCGCCGGACAAGCTCGGCGCCGCCGACCCGGCGACCTTCAGCCGCTAGATGGAGCCGAAAAAGGGACGGCCCGCGGTCCCTACCCGCGGGCCGTTTCACGGAGCGGAGGCGACATCATGCTCATCCTGATGAAAATGAAGACGGCCATGCTCGCTGGCGCACTGGCTGCGCCGATCCTGGCAACCGTGCTCTCGCCCGCACCTCCGCACGATGACGACGGGGCCGTGCGCCTCTCTCCCGCTTCCTTCAGCTATCGGGCTGCCGGCGACTTCTCGCGGAACGGCAGACCGGTCGAAGGACTCATGCGCAAACTGAGCCTGCCTGCTGATCTTATCATCATGAAGCGGCAGGTCACGGTCGCCGAGTACGCGCGCTGCGCCGACGACGGAGCCTGTCCAAAGGTGCCGGTCCCCAACGGCTCACTGGACGTGCCCGTCGTCGGCGTCAGTTGGCACGACGCCTCAGCCTATGCTGCATGGCTGTCGCGCAGAACCGGCGTTACCTATCGTCTGCCGACCGACGAGGAGTGGACATTCGCGGCCGCCGAGAAGGCGCGCGACGAAGCGTTGCCGCTGGTCGACCCCGCGGATCCGGCGCAGGCCTGGATCGCCCGCTATGAAGCCGAATCCGCCCGCTCCAAGCCCGCCGAGAAGGCCGTTCAACCCGCGGGCACGTTCGGCACGAACAGCAACGGATTGGACGACCTGGCCGGCAATGTCTGGGAGTGGACGGATAGCTGCTTCCTTCGAACCTCGCTCGATGACGGAGCCGAGCGGATCACCAACACGAATTGCGGGGTCCGCGTCGTGGAGGGTGCCCACCGCGCCTACATGACGGACTTCATTCGCGATCCCAAGTCCGGCGGATGCGCCGTAGGGATTCCGCCGACCAATCTCGGCTTCAGGCTCGTCGTCGAGCCCTCCAGCCCGGTCGCCGCGGCATTCTCGCGGAACCTAGCGAAGCTTTTGCGACGGACGTGAACGTTCACGGGATGGATTGAGCTAGCGCAAAGTTATTCCGCCGGGAGTCCGCTAGGTGATGCGGAGACGGAGAAGGAAAGCAGATGCGATCGGACTTGGCGCAATCCTACGGGCAGGACAGGCTGCCGCGCTACACCAGCTATCCCACGGCGCCGCATTTTTCGCCGGCGGTTGGGGAAGACGTCTATCGGCAGTGGCTCAGATCGGTTCCCGTCCGCCAACCGGCTTCACTCTACCTCCACGTGCCGTTCTGCCGATCCATGTGCTGGTACTGCGGCTGCCATACGTCGGTGACGAAGCGTGACGAGCCGATCGCGGTCTACGCAGCGGGCCTGCGCACGGAAGCGCTCCTTGTCGCCGAAACGATTGGGCAAAGGCTGCCGATCTCTCACATCCACTTCGGCGGCGGCACTCCGACCATCATGTCGCCGGAAACCTTCGCGGACCTCGTCGGCGCCTTGCGCTATTCGTTCTTCGTGACGCCCGATGCCGAGGTTGCCGTCGAGATCGACCCGCGCACGCTGACCGAGCCGATGACGGAGGCGCTGGGCTACTGCGGCGTCAACCGCGCGAGCCTCGGCGTTCAAAGCTTCGATCCGGCCGTGCAGCGCGCCATCAATCGGCGGCAGAGCTTCGAACAGACCGCCGCGTCCGTTGAGCAGCTGCGCCGGGCCGGCGTCGGCCGGCTCAATTTCGACCTGCTCTATGGCCTTCCCCTGCAGACGGTGGATTCGTGCCTGGACACGGTTGCAAAATGTGTCGAGCTGCGTCCGGATCGCTTTTCGGTGTTCGGTTACGCGCACGTTCCGTCTTTCAAGAAACATCAGCGCAAGATCGCCGAAGAGTCTTTGCCCGATAGTATCCAGCGCCATATCCAGTCGGAAACGATCGCGCAAGCCTTGCTCGATGCCGGGTATGTGCGCATCGGCTTCGATCACTTCGCTCTTCCCACCGACAACCTTGCAGTGGCAAAACGGGAAGGAAAATTGCGGCGGAATTTCCAGGGCTATACCGACGATTCGGCCGACACGCTCATCGGCCTCGGCGCCAGTGCCATCGGCCGCATGCCTCAAGGATTCGTACAGAACGCCGTGCCGACACGCGAATACCTTGCGCGCATCGTCGAGGAGCGGCTCGCCACCGCCAAAGGCTACGCGTTCACCGAGGAAGACCGCTTCCGCGCCGACATCATCGAGCGGCTCATGTGCGATCTTGCCGTCGACCTCCCCAGGATATCGCGGTTGCACGGCCGTGATCCGGAATCCGCGATCGTGGATCGGTCGCGGATAGAGGGCCTCATCGCCGATGGCGCTGTGACGATGTTCGATGACCGACTCTCGGTCAACGACGGCGCGGAGTTCCTGGTCCGAAGCGTCGCTTCGGCATTCGACGCGCATCTTCCGCGGTCCGTGGCGACGCACAGTCGCGCAGTCTGAATTAGAGCAATCGCCGATCAGGCTAAAAGCGCAGCCCGGTGAAGCTGCGCTCCTTCTCACGCTTGCGGGGGAGCGCTGGGGGTGGGGTGCCTCCGCATTGGGGCTCCCCGAGTGGAAAGAGCCCTCACCCTGCGCGGAGCCTGTACTCGGACGGCGCGAAGCGCCGATCCGGGTGCGCCGACCTCTCCCACAAGCGGGAGAGGTGAAGATTCAGCGTGATCGGATCATGCTCTCGTTAGCCGCAAAGTTGGCTATTGCGTGAGCTGACGGTAGAGCGCCGGCAAGGCCGCGGGCAGGCGCCTGACGTTGCCAACGATCGCATATCCGCTTCGCCCGAAGAGCGTCGGAAAATAGCTCTGGGCGGTTGCATCGATCGTGACGCCGAAGACTGCGGCGCCGAGCCGGCGCGCCTCCTGTACGGCCTTGCGGGTGTCTTCGATGGCGAAGCGCCCTTCGTAGTGGTCGACGTCGTTCGGCTTGCCGTCGGTGAGAACGATCAGCAGTTTCTTCCGCTGCGGCTGGGCCGCGAGTTCGGACGCGGCATGGCGCACCGCCGCCCCGATGCGCGTGTAGTATCCGGGCTTGAGCGCCCCGATGCGCCGCTCCACCGACGCGCTCATCGGCTCTCCGAACGCCTTGACAGTCTCGAGCCGTACCCACGACCGCCGCCGCGAGGTGAAGGTCAGGATGCTGTGGTGATCGCCACAGGCCGACAGTCCGTGAGCGAGGACAAGCAATGCCTCCTTCTCCACGTCCAGGACGCGGTAGCCATCGACCCAGGCGTCGGTCGAGAGGGACACGTCGACGAGCAGCGTCACCGCCAGATCATGACCCTGCGGCCGCATCGCGAGATGAACGCGATCGAGCGTGCCGCTGCCGGCACGGAGATCGCAACGAGCGCGGACCAGCGCGTCGATGTCGAGGTCGTACCCGTCCGGCTGTGCCCTTGCGATTTCGTGGCGGGGCCGCAACGCCTCGAACTGGCGCCGCACCTGGCGGATGCGGCGGCGCGTGGCCTGGCCCGCGGCCCAGCTTTCGCCGGTCTCGCGCGCATCCGCTGTCAGCACCCGGCAGTGGTCCTGGAGGTAAGTGCGGTTGCGATAGTCCCATTCCGGATACAGCCGCTCGCCGTCGAGCCGTGCGGGATCGACCGCCTCCGGCGGCAGATCGAGATCGAACTTCAGCTTCGTCGCAGGCTTTCCGCTCCGCCGCCCAATCGACAGTTCTTCCAGATCGTCGGCCGCCTTGCGCGCACTCTCGTCCTCGCTGTCGTCGGCGGGACGGTCCACGTTCACCATCTCGGCCATCGCCAGGATCTTCTCGAACCGGTTGAGTATGAACGGATCTCTCTTGTTGGCTCCGTTCTCCCGCTCGCGTGTCGCAAAGCGCTTCCGCGAGTCCGGCGCAGCGGCTTGAGCCTCGTGCGAGGCATCGTCCTGCTCCTGAGATACCGGCCCCAGGTCGCGGGTCCAATAATCGCCCCACAACGGACATGGCAGAACCGGGCGATATCCCGCCGGCGCCCGTAACGGCAGCGCTTTCTCGCCGATCATCGAAGACCACAGGTCCCCTTGCGGCGGCACAGCAGCTCCAAGGAGCGCGAGCACGACTTGTTCGACCTCGCGCTCCACGCGAGGCAATGGCCGCTGCGGCCGGGCAGATGCCGCCGCCGCAGCGAGTCGTGCGTAGGAGCTTACGAATCCAGGAAATCGAGCAATGACAGCGGCGGCAGTGGCGCGGGCACGACGCAGCCCGAGGAGATCGCGCCGCAGCGGATCGGTCTCGTCGATCGCTGCCGACGGCACGACCGCAAACCATGCGGCGAGCCACCGATAGAGAGCCGCATTCAGACCGCGGTCCGCAAACAAGGCGATGCGCTCAGGCAGGAAGACGGTCGCCGCGTCGCGCCCGGGATGGGCAAGGGATTCGTCGCCGAGGCCAATTCGCTGCCTCCAGGCGAGCCGGTGTCCGGACTTGCGCGCGCCCGCACCGGCGAGCGCGACGCCCGCCTCGCCGCCCAGCGCGCGGAACATGACGGAGAGTTGTCCCTGCATCTCCGAGAGTGCGACGGCTTGCTCGGCATGAACCGGATAGGACGCGGTCGCGCCGACCAGGCGATGCCACGCGCGACCGACGGTCTCCTCCAGTTCGAGAAAATCCAGCATCGGCGTGGCCTATCCGATGACGGCCCGGGCGACTTCCACCAGCGCGGCCTTGACGTCGCTATCGTCCGTCAGCGGCTCGATCATGCCGGCGAGGACGGCATCAGTGACGGAAACGCCGGCCGCGACCAGGGTGGCGCAATAGACGATGAGGCGCGTCGAGACGCCCTCCTCCAGGTCATGCCCCTTCAGCGCGCGCAGACGGCCGGCGAGGAGAACCAGCGGGCGCACGCGATCCGGTGGAAGCCCGCTTTCCGCCGAAACGACGGCGATCTCCTGCTCCGGCGGCAGAAAATCGAACTCGATGGCGACGAAGCGTTGCCGCGTCGACGGCTTCAATGCCTTGAGCAGGCTCTGGTAGCCGGGATTGTAGGAGACGACCAGCATGAAGCCTGCCGGCGCGATGAGCTCCTCGCCGGTGCGCTCGAGCGGCAGGATCCGGCGGTCATCGGTCAATGGATGCAGCACTACTGTGACGTCCTTGCGGGCTTCCACCACCTCGTCGAGATAGCAGATGCCACCCTCGCGCACCGCGCGGGTCAGGGGACCATCCGTCCAGATCGTGTCGCCGCCCTTGAGCAGGTAGCGGCCCGTGAGATCGGCCGCCGTGAGATCGTCGTGGCAAGCGACGGTATGCAGCGGGATCCCGAGCCGTGCGGCCATGTGGGCAACGAAGCGGGTCTTGCCGCAGCCCGTGGGGCCTTTCAGCAGCACCGGCAGACGGTGAGACCACGCGTGCTCGAACAGCGCGCACTCGTTTCCGCTCGGCACATAGGCCGGAATCTCCGGAATCGGCTTTGCTACAGCCTGAAGGACAGGTTTCATGGTGGTTCTCCGGAACATCCAGGGGAATGGCGGCCGCGACGTGCGCGGCCGCCGCCTTGTTCTACTCGGCGGGCTGCAGCGCGCCGCCGGCGAAGGGCTGCTTCTCACGTCCGGGCACCAGCACCGCCCAGACGAACATCAGCGCGGAGATCGCGACGAACACGCCGGAACCGAGACGGACCCAGTAGAACATTGCGAGTTGGTCCTGCACTTCCATGTAACCCTGGCCGAGCACGCGCTGCAGATGGACCTGGATGATGCCGGCGAAGGTCAGCGCGAACGTCATCGTCATCATCGCCGTGCACATGATCCAGAAGCTAGCCATGCTGAGCCACTGGTTGTAGGGCGCGCGTCCGCGTATCTGCGGGATCGCGTAGGCCATCACCGCAAGGTTCAGCATCACATAGGCGCCGAAGAACGCGAGGTGCCCGTGTGCCGCAGTCACCTGGGTGCCGTGCGTGTAGTAGTTGACCGAGGACAGGGTGTGCAGGAAGCCCCACACGCCGGCCCCGAGGAACGCCATCACGGAGCAGCCGACTGACCACAGGAGCGCCGCGCGGTTCGGATGCTTGCGTCCGGCCTTCCAGGTCATCTGGACGGTGAAGATCACCATGGTGAAGAAAGGCGCGACCTCCAGCGTCGAGAACAGCGAGCCGATCCACTGCCAGTATCCCGGCGCACCGATCCAGTAGAAGTGGTGGCCGGTGCCGAGTATGCCCGAGAACAGTGCGAGGCCAATGATGACGTAGAGCCACTTCTCGACCACCTCGCGGTCGATACCGTTGAGCTTGATCATCAGGAAGGCGAGCACCGAGGCCATGATCAGCTCCCAGACGCCCTCGACCCACAGATGCACGATGTACCACCAGTACATCTTGTCGACTGCAAGATTGGCCGGATTGTAGAACGCGAACAGGAAGAAGATCGCGACGCCCCACAGGCCGAACAACAGGATGTTCGTCACCGTGGTCTTGCGGCCCATCAGCGCCGTCATCGTCACGTTGAACAGGAACATCAGGCAGACCACGACGATGCCGACCTTGATGATGAAGGGCTGCTCGAGGAATTCGCGTCCCTCATGGTAATGGAAGAGATAGCCGACAACCGCGGCACCTGCCGCGCCGAAGAACAGCCAGAACTGGATCTTGGCGAGCAGCGGACTGAAGAGCTCGGTCTCGGTTTCCTCCGGCAACAGGTAATAGGTCGCGCCCATGAAGCCGATGAGCGACCACACGATCAGGGCGTTGGTGTGTATCATCCTGACGATGTTGAAGGGCAGCAGGACCGAAAGCGTGTTCGGCAGGACATAGATCGTGCCGGCGAGCAGGCCAAAGACGACCTGGGCGAGGAAGAGCGTCAGCGCGCCGTAAAAGTACAGCATCGCGACTTTCTGGGTCTGGTATTTCATCGAAAAGCTCTCTTGTTGAAGGGCTGTCGGGACGCGGTGCTCATCCGGCCTTGTTGGGCGGCCAGTCCTGGCGCTTGATGGTGTTGGTCCATTGCAGGAAGTCGGCGAGATCGTTGAGTTCCTGGTCGGTCAGGTTGAACTGCGGCATCTGTCGCCGGCCTGGCGCGCCGGACGGTTGCGCCTGCATCCACGCCTTCAGGATGTCCCTTGCCGCGGCCGGATCCTCGTTGCCGCCCCAGCGCTCCCACACATTGCCGACTTCCGGCGCGAAATAGGCGCCCTCGCCAAGCAGCGTGTGGCAGTTGATGCAGGAGTTCTTCTCCCAGACGTGTTTGCCGCGCGCGACCGAATCCGTCAGGGTCGAGGCATTCGTGGAGGTATTCACCATGTAGTAGTGACTGTGAGCCGTCAGGCCGAGGAAGATCGCGAAGAAGAACGCGGATCCTCCGTAGAAGACGTTCCGGGCAGCCGTTTTCGTGAGGCGTTCAGCCATCACCTATCCTTTCCCGTTCTTGTGAGTGGTGCGAGCGCGCGGTCAATCTACGCAGCGGGCCCATCGGGTCTTTGTGCTGGAGCAACCAGCGTAGCATTCGCCGCTCAGATCAGCAGCCTGGCGGCTGAGGCGGCCCAGGCGAACGACGCGAGGCCGAGTACCCATGCAGTGACCAGTCCGCGCCAGATTGCCGGCGCTGCGCGAAGGCCGAGGAAGTCGAGCAGGATGGCGCGCCCTTTCAGAGCTGCGAACCCGAGCACGACGACGTTGCTCAGCCAAGCAACCGGCAGACTTCGAGCAGCGATGAGCGTTGCGATCGCAAGGCCGATCAGGAGGACCAGGGTCGTTTCGAGCGGGTGGCGGGCGTTCATGTCAGCGCACCAGATAGATGATCGGAAACATCAGGACCCAGACCAGGTCGACCATGTGCCAGAACGACGTTCCGGTCTCGACCGCGCCAGGTTCCGCACCGCGCTGGACCACCGCCAGTATCACCATGCCGAGCACGACGTGCAGCAGGTGGAACCCGGTCAGAAGGAAGTACAGGGTGAAGAACGTGCTGGTCTCCAGGCCTGCACCGGTCGCGATCTCGCCTGCGTATTCGAGAAGCTTGATCGCGACGAACACGCATCCAAGCGCGATCGCGAGCACGAGCCAGCGGCGGCAGGCCGCGGCTGCACGCGTGCGAGCGGCCGCCGCGCCGCGTGCGGCGGCCCACCCGCTGGTCACCAGCACCAAGGTGTTGAGGGCCGCGAGGCCCGCATCCAGGACCGCCTGCCCGGAGGCGAAGATGACGGGGTTTACGGCGCGGGCGACCGCGAATGCGCCGAGCAGCAGGCCAAAAACGGCGAGCTCGCTGAAGATCAGCACCCAGATCATCGGGTCGCCAGGGAGTTCAGCAAGCAGGCCGCTTTCCTGCATCTCGCAATCTTGAGCCGACATGGATCCTCCGGACGGGGTCGTGCTCGGATCGCTATCGGGGATGACAGCCCTGATCTTTGTCGCCGGACAAAGACGGAGGAAGCCCGTCGCCTAGGGTCCGGGTCAGCACGGCCGCGCGAAGGCGGACGGCATCGAGATATTGAGATTCGGAGTTGGAACCATGAGCGACGCGCAGGTCGGCCTCCTCACCGCGACGCCTCTGATCATGCTCTTTGCCGGCGCGCTGCGCGCGATGGGTGTCCTGTCGACCACGGCGACGGTCTCGGCGATTGCGCTGTCGGTCGCTATCGCCGTGGTGCTGTTCTTGACTCAGTAGGTCGATCCCGGCGAAATCCGAAGGGGTGACGGGACCCGCTCCGGCAAGTCTCCTGTCCTCGTGCGCGTGATTTCGAACGCAGCCGAATTCACGAATGCTCAAACGGCGTCGTCATACGACGCGTTCAAGTTCCGAGCGGGCCACAGCATTGCAGCGCAAGCTGCAAACGTAACCATTTTCCTCGAGATGGTGACAACGCCGTAACGCGCGATCTTCAGAATCTCTCTGGGGCTTTTCCTTGGGAGACGGTCCATGCTGAACAGGCATTCGTCGCAGGATGTGAAGAGCGAGGTCGAACCTTACGCGATGAGAAGCGATGAGGCTGTCCGCGTGGCATTTACCGATATGCAGTTCTTCGCCCATGCATGGCCAGCCGTACTGGATCTGCACTCGGCCATGCTCATAGTTGCGGCATTCGACCGAATGCGCGCCGCCTCGCACGTCACACACCTCGACGGGGCTTCCGTCGAGCAAGCGCCAGGTCCCCGCGCCTCTTCCTTTAACAATGACGTTGTCCAACTCGAACGGACCACTGCAGATGCAGGTGGTTTCCGCTGGCTGACCTCATTGAAGAAAGCCATCCTATCGTTGCATGCTTATTGGCAACGAGAACGATAGATCAGAAAGGCGGTCGCCGCTTTGTTGGAGTTCGACGATCGGACACTGCGAGACATTGGTGTTGTCAGCCGAGCCGAGATCGAGCACACGGTGAGATTCTGCCGGGATGGCCGACCGCATGAGACACGGTCATCCAATCGGTGGCCGCAACGTATGCCAGTCCGTGATCGACTGGAACGCGTGAGCTGCGCGAGCAAGCACATCCTCAGACAGATGCGGACCGACCAGTTGCATGCTGAGCGGCATCCGGTCGGACGCCATGCCCATGGGAAGGGTAATGGTCGGACTTCCGCTGAAGTCGAACACCGCGGTGAAGCGCAGAATGCTCAACAACACGTTCGGATCGGCGCCATATTCACTCATCCTGGTAAGGGTCGGGATCGGCACCGGCATCGTCGGGATCAGCAAAAGGTCGATGTCTTCGAACAACGCGGCCAAGCTGCCGCAGAACTTGAGGCGCTCATGATGAATGGCCGCGATTTCGATACCGCTCACCGACCTGCCCTGCTCGATCAATTGAGCAAGGTCCGGGCCGTACTCCGATCTCCGCGACGGATACGTCTTGAGATGCGCTTCGGCCGTCTCCACCGAGCACATCGGGATCCATAGGCTGACCAGTTTCTCGTAGGAGGGAAAATGAACCTCACGGATTTCAGCACCGAGATCCACGAGCCTGCGTTCGGCTTCCAGCAACGCCGCAATGACTTGCGGGTCGATTCCTTCCTGCGTGTATTTGCGATCCACCCCAATCCTGAGGCCGCGGACGCCATCTCCAATTCGAGCCAGATAATTCGGAACGGGAGCCTGCAAAGCCGTCGGGTCGTTGGCATCCGCGCCTGCGATAACGCCCAGCATCGCCGCGGCGTCCGCAGCACTTCGGCAAATCGGCCCGATATGATCGAGCGAGTCCGCCAGCGGGAAAATTCCGTATCGACTCACCCGACCCCATGTCGGTTTAATCCCGGTCAACCCGCAGGTCGCCGATGGAAATCTGATCGAACCGCCGGTGTCACTTCCGATCGATCCGTAGCAGAGCCCGGCAGAAGTGGCGACGCCCGATCCGCTTGACGAAGAGCCGACCCAATAATCCGCATTCCAGGAATTGAGCGGAGCCTGATCGTCCGGATGATGGCTGGTATAGGCGCCTTCCGTCATCTTGAGCTTTCCGAGCGTGACGGCGCCGGCGAGCTCGAGCCGATCAACGATCGTCGCATTGAACGACGGCACGAATTTCGCATGGATCTTCGTGCCGCCCGCCGTCGGCGCAAACGTCGTGTAGCACAGGTCCTTCAGCCCTATCGGAACGCCATGAAGCGGGCCGCGCCAAATGCCCTTGGCGATCTCATCGTCATACTTTCTTGCCTGCGCCATGGCCCGTTCCGCAAGGACAACGGCATATCCGTGCAAGCTGCCATCGAGCTTATCGATACGGTTCAACGTTGCTTCGGTGACCTCCGAAGGCAAGACTTCCTTGCGGCGAAACAGTTGGGACAGTTCAGTTATGGACTTGTAGTGCAGCCGATCCACAGACATATCGATTTCCTGTTGTCATCGGGAATGCGCTCGCGCCGGCGCCCGATGCTCCGGCCTCGGGCGCAAGGACGTTTCATTCGCCACGCCTAGAACTGAACGCCCCGCGTCAAGGCGCCGTCCACGACAAGGTTCGTTCCCGTGATGAAGCTGGCGGCCCGGCTCGCAAGAAACACGACGGCATTCGCCATCTCCTGCGGCGTGCCCATCCGGCCGGTCGGATTGAGCGCCAGCGCCGTCTTGTATAGTTCGGGATTGTTGTCCTTGATCATGTGCCAGACCCCGCCTTCGAAGTAGGTGTTGCCCGGAGACACGGAATTGGCCCGTATGCCCTTCGCCGCGAGCTGATAGGCCAGGCCCTGCGTATAGTGGATGATCGCAGCCTTGAAGGTGCCGTAGGGGCCGCTCGCAAAGTCGACCTCGCGTCCCGAGACGCTGGAGATCGTCACGATCGCAGCGGCGCTGCTCTTTTCCAGATAGGGCATCGCGGCCTGCACCAGGCGGACCGTTCCCATCATGTCGGTGGAGAATTCCTTCTCCCAGCTTTCCTCGTCCTGCCCTATGGAGAGGGCGCTGACATTGGCGACAACGACATCAACGCCTCCGAGCTTCGATGCCATATCACTCACCCAGGCCTTCAGTGCCGTACCATTGGACACATCGACTGACCCGCCATATGCCGCAACGCCCTTGGCCTTGAGTGTTGCGACGGTGCTATCCACGTCCGCCTGATTGCGCGCGCAAATTCCGACATTGGCGCCTTCGGCCGCGAAGGTCTCGGCGATCGCCCTGCCGATGCCCCTCGTGCTGCCCGTGACGAGAACCTTGGCTCCTTTAAGTCCTAAATCCATGTTCGTCTCCCTCTCCCTGATCATTTTGATTTCAAACAATACGTTGATGAACAACAAGGCGTGTTCCTGAAAGAAGGCGGATCGGCCTCACAACAGCAGTTGCGCGCGGACACTGTCAGCGTTGACGTCCTCGCCGGCCAGTGATCGCGTGATCTTGCCTTTTTCCATGATGTAGCAGCGCTCCGCGATCTCCAGGATCGTGTCGAGATTCTGCTCGACGAACACGATCGTGGTGCCCAGCTCAGCCCGGAACGATTTCAGCGCGTCGCAGATGTGCTGCACGATCGACGGCTGAATGCCTTCGGACGGCTCATCGAGGATCATCAGGGTCGGGTTTCCGATCAGAGCCCGGCCGATCGCGAGTTGCTGTTGCTCGCCTCCCGACATGGTGCCGGCAACCTGCCGCCGGCGCTCTCTTAGCCGCGGAAAATACTCGTAGACGAGTTCCGGCAGCTTCCGGCCCTCTGGTCCACCGATCAGTTCACCGACCTGCAGGTTCTCCTCGACGCTCATCTGCGGAAACACATCCCGTCCCTGCGGAATGTAGCCGAAGCCGGCGCGCGCCCTCGCGTCGGCCTGCAACTGGGTTACATCCCGCTCCATGAAGGTGATCGTGCCGCGCCACGTCTCCAGGAGCCCGATGAGGCATCGCATCAGCGTTGACTTGCCGACGCCGTTCCGGCCGATCACGCCGACGATCTCGCCGCGCAACACCGACATGCTCACGCCCTGCAGGATCGGCGTGGCGCCGTAGCCCGCCCAGAGTTCCGATACGTCCAGAATCCGGTCAGTGGGCATGCGTCTTACCAAGGTAGATTTCAGCGACGTTCTCGTCCTGAATGATCGTCTCGAGACTGCCTCGCGCAAATATCTTGCCAAGGTGCAGCACGGTCACGCGTTGCGCAATCTGACGCACAAACGCCATATCGTGCTCGACGACGAGAACCGTCATGCCCTCGGCATTGAACGACTTGATGAGCTCTCCGGTCTTGAACGTCTCCTCCGGCGACATGCCGGCGGTCGGCTCGTCCAGCAGCAATAGCTGCGGCTGCAGCGCCAGCGCCATGCCGATCTCGAGCCATTGCTGCTGGCCGTGCGAAAGAGCTCCAGCCAATTTACTGCTCTCCGACGCCAGATCGAGCATCGTAAGGAGCCGTTCTTCTTCGAGGTCGCGCTCCGCGCCTGAAAAACGCTCCTGCAGCGCGATCTGGATATTCTGCCGGACCGGCAATTCCTTGAATACGCTCGGCGCCTGCATCTTGATGCTCATGCCCCGCTGCACACGCGCAAAAGGGCGCTCCTGGGTAATATCGACGGAGTCGAAGAAGATGCTGCCTTTGGTCGGCGGGTAGAGGCCGACAATCAGCTTGAACAGCGTGCTCTTGCCCGCTCCGTTGGGACCGATCAGGCAGTGAACCTCCCCGGTATTGACAGTCAGATCGACGTCGGAGACCGCCGTCAATCCGCCAAAGCGTTTTGTTACGCTCTTCACATCGACAAGCGCCATGTTAGGCCTCGTCCGATTGCAGCCGGCTGCTCTCCGCCAGAGCGGGATTCGCCCCGCGCCGTCGACGACCTGTCCATCGATCGACCACAAGCTTGCCGACACCGAGCACAAAGCCCTGCGGCGCCAACATCACGGTGGCGAGCAGAAGTGTGCCCATCAGCACGAGCGCCGCCTGCTGGCTGTAGACGGTGATGGTCTGGAAGCCGAACAGCAGCAGGAAAGAGCCGACCAGCGTCGCCGTCAGATCGCTTCGTCCGGAGAATGCGACCCACACGATCGGCATCGCGGCCGCCGGCAACCCGATGCTCGACGGGGTGATGAACTGGCCCCAGGACGTGTAAAGCGCGCCACTGAGGCCCGCGAGCCCACTTCCGATGATGAATGTGAACAACTGGTACTTGCGGACATCGTAGCCAAGCATCTCGGCGCGCTGCGGGTTCTCGCGCGTTGCAACAATCACGTTGCCGATGCGCGAGTTCACGAGCATGCGCAGCGCGATGTAGACGACCACGATGAGCGCCACCATGACATAGTAGAGCGCGGATCCCTCGATGTAGAAATCGCCGACGGTAAGCGGATCCATGCCTTTCATGCCGTTGAAGCCGTTCAGCCGCGCAGTGCCGATGTGCCATTCCGGCCCGGCCGTCTGCCCGAGAAAGAACGCCAGCACCAACGTCGCCGACAGCGTCACGATACCGAAGAAGATACCGCTGATGCCGCCCCAGATCATGAAGTAGCCGAGAATCCCGGCCGCGATCATCGCGATGATCACCGACAGGACGAGGGCGGCGATCGTCGTCGAACCTCCGCCCATGTTGATGGCCAGCACGCCGTAGGCATAACCGGAGATGCCGAAGAAGAACGTCTGGCCGAACGAGAGCATGCCGCCATAGCCCCACATCAGGCAGAGGCCGAGCGCCATGAAAACCCAGATCAGGAAATAGGAGAAGTTGCCGACATCGTAGGAGTCCGCAAAGGCCGGATAGATCAGCGCGGCTGCCAACACAGCAAGGAAGCAGGACCAGAACGTCCGTCCTCGTCCTAACGTCTGCGGACCATCAAGCAGTTTGAACATCACACCCCCGCTTAGCGCCCGCGACGGACCAGCACGCTGGAAAGACCTTCGGGCAAGACACGGATGATCAGGATCACTGCAAACAGCATGCCGATCTGGCCGATGATCTGCCCGTAGCTCGCATTCAGGGCCATTCGAATCATCGCCAGGAACACGGCGGCCGGCGCGGTGCCAAGCAGGACATTTGCGCCGCCGACCACGACGGTGACGAAACTCTCCACCACGAACGTCGCACCCATCGTCGGGATCAGCGTCATCGTCGGTGCATAGAGCGCGCCGCAAAGGCCTGCGAGCCCGGCGCCGATGCCGAAACTGATTGCATAGATTCGCCCCGTGCGCGCACCCAACGCCTTTGCCATGGCGGCATTCTGCATCGTCGCCCGCGCCATCACGCCGAACCGTGTTTTCATGAAGGTGACGTAGAGACCGATCAGCACCGCGACCGCGCAGGCGAACAGCACGAGGCGATAGGTCGAGAATGTGTAGCCGCCGATCGCAAAGCTGCCCTCCGGCGTGCCAATCCCCGTTATCGATGATCCCACGATCAGAAGCATCGATTGCGTGACGATCAGGCTGAGTCCCCAAGTGGCAAGCAGGGAATCCAGCGGCCTTTTGTACAGGCGACGCACAATGAGGTATTCGACGGCAACTCCGATCAATCCCGCCGTCACTGCGGCAAGCGCCTGGGCAATGGCAAGTGGCACGCCGAGCTTCACGAGTCCGACCGTCACATAGGCGCCGCACATGATGAACTCGCCATGCGCCATGTTGATGACGCCCATCATGCCGAACACGATGGCGAGACCTGCGGCCGAGAGGATCAGAAACGCAAAGACGTCGGCAAATTGGTAGAATACCGAGAATAGTTCAGCCGACATCGTCGGTCTCCTGCTCCTTCATCGCAGAGCGCCGCAGCGATGCGGCGCCCCGTGCAGTCCAAAGTCATGATCCGATTACAGACGCAAGATTCGCGCCGAATCCGTTACGACTTGTTGGGCAAATGACTCGGCGTGTACTGATCCTTGGGGTTCTTCTTGGTGAGGTCGCAGCCGATATCACCTAGCCAATACGGCTTGATCGTTCCGTAGTCCTTCTCCACGGTCACTTCATGCTGGGGGCCGACGGAGATCAGGCGCATGCGATGAGACGTGTGCTGGCTCTTCGGGTCGATGCAGACCTTGCCTTCGGGAGCATCGATGCAGGCATCACCAGTTGCGATCACCTTGCGCATGTCCTCGAGCTTGGTCGATTTCGCCTTCTCGACCAGCGCCTTGTACATGTAGAGCGCATTATAGGCATTATAGCCCATGTCGTTGATGTAGAGTTCATCAGGGAATTTCGCGCGCCAGCGCTTCTTGAAGTCGTTGGCTTCCGGCGTATCGATCTCCTCGAACCAGTTCGCCGTCGCGTGCATGTTGTTGAGCGCCGGCGGCTTGAACCGCTTGTGCTCGAAGCCGAGCATGATCTTGATCGAGGAGCCCATCGGCAAATTGAGCTTCGCCGCGGCAGCCTGCTCGAAGAACGAGTCCTGGGCGGCGCCGACATTGATCGTCAACAGCCAATCCGGCTTCGCCTTCTGGATGTTCTGGATCGTCTGCGCGAACTGTGAAACGCCGAGCGGAATGAATTCCTCTCCGACGACTTCGCCGCCGAGATCCTTCATGATCTTCCGGTTCCATTCTGCCGAGATCTGTCCGAAATTGTAGTCGGCGGCGATAACGTAGACCTTCTTGCCGAATTTCTCGACCATCCAGGGGATCAGCGTCGAGAACTGCTGCTCGGGCACCGCCCCCATGCTGATCATGCTGGCGTCGCAGACGCCGCCTTCGTACTGGTTGGTGTAGAAATACGGCGTGGTCGTCCGATCGATGATCGGCCGGACAGCTTCGCGCGACGCAGAGGTGATGCCTCCGATCAGCACGTCGACCTTGTCGCGGCTGAGCAGGCGTCGCGCAAACTCCTGATAGCGGGCATTGTCGCCCTGCGGATCGAGATGGATCAGTTCGATCTGCCGCCCAAGGATGCCCCCGCTCTTGTTGATCTCCTCGACCGCAAGCTGCGAACCGTGGAGTTTCGGCATGCCCATGAACGCGAGATCGCCGGAGACGTCTTCGAGCAGGCCGACCTTCAACGGAGGCTCGGCTGCCAGAGCGGCGCCGAACGCCGCCGTTCCCAGCACGAAGCCAAGAAACGCAGCCTTAAGCAGATGTCCTGATTTCATTGAAATGTCCCCTTGTTGAAAAGCCGCTCAATTTCACGCCTTGAGATAAGTTTTCAGGATCGATGCACCCATCGTGTATTTCGGGTCGACCATGTTGCCGAGCCGCATGCGTCCCGCCTGACTGAGCAGCATGTACGCGTCGATCTCGTCGAAGCCGTAGTCGGCACTCATCCATCGCGTGAGTTCGCGATAGGCGATGCGAGCCGCATCCTCGAGCGGGCGTGCGCTGCCGATCGTCATGATGAAGTCGCGGGTCTCCAGGCGCGGCCAGGCAAAGCTCCAGTTCTTGATCAGATCGATCTGGAGCGTGACCGTTGCGCGCTGCTCGAGCGCGACGCCGGAGAGTTCGCCGTCACCCTGTGTTGCATGGCAGTCGCCGACGTAGAGAAGCCCACCCTCGGCATGCACGGGCAAATAGAGAACGGCCCCGGGTGCGACATCGGGCAGGTCCATGTTGCCGCCATGATAGTCCGGCTGCAGGGAGGAGATCGCCTCGATCTCAGGCGACACGCCGATCGTGCCGATGAATGGCTCGTAGGGCAGCGTGATCTTGTCGTTCCAGCGCACCCCGTTCCTGTCGACATGCAGCTTGCGGACGCGCTCGGGCAACGGCGGATTGAGCATTGCCGTGGAACCCGTCCCGACAAGTCCGCCGAACTCGGGAATGATGCAGGTCGTTCCGGCCGGCTGCTCGCCGCGCGTCTCGACGTCGTGGATGTAGACAGCGAGGCAATCGCCCTTCTTGGCGCCCTTGACCGCAATCGGTCCGCATTGCGGGTTGAGGTACGGAAAGTTCAGTTTTGCCGTCGGACTGTCGCTCTCGCTGGTGAGCGCGCCCCCGAAAGCGTCCTCGGTTTCGACGACAACGACCTCTCCCGGATCGATCGACAGCGTCGGCTTCGCATAGGGGCCGTAGACATAGTGAAAGGCTCCCTGCTGCTCGATCGTCAGACTGCGCGGCGCGCCGGCCGCCCCTTTGGCGACGGCGCGCTTCGACATGATGGAACTCTGCAACCAATCTTTCATGCGAACGGCTCCTTGGATTCAGAGAGCGGGATGACGCTTGTGCCAATCGGTGACGCGCTGGAATGCATCACCCGCGTGGACGAGACCCGCTTCGTCGAAGTGGCGGCCGACAAACTGGAAGGCGATCGGGCCGCCGTTCGGCGCGAAGCCGCCCGGAAGCGTAATGGTCGGGCTGCCGGTCATGTCGAACGGACAGGTGAAGCGCAGCAATCCGGCGATCAGGGAAGCATCCTCGCCAAGCGTCGCCATCTTGGCGAGCGTCGGCGCAGCGAGGACCTGCGCCGGCACAGCGATCAGATCGACCGTCTCGAACAGCCGCCGCACCGCGCCGCGAAACGCTTCACGCCGCAGCACGATCTTCTGATAGTCAGTTCCGGATTGCTGGAGGCCAAGATCGAGCAATCCCGCGAGCGCCGGGCCATATTCGTCCTTGCGCGAGGGATAGGTCGCCTCGTGCGCGACCGCCGCCTCGATGCCGCAAAGCGGAAACCAATCGTCGACAATGGCCTTGGTATCCGGAAAGGCGATCTCACTGATCTCAGCGCCAAGGTCCGCCGCGACCCGCAAACCTTCACTGAGGACCTTACTCGCGGCCTCGTCGGTGCCCTCGCTGGTCCAGCGCCGATCGACACCGATCACGACGCCCCGCAGATTGCCCGACAGGCCGGCAAGATAGTCCGGCACCGGCAGCGGCACAGCCGTGGTGTCCTTGGGGTCCTGGCCCGCGATCACGCCGAGCATGGCGCCGCAATCGACCGCGCTGCGCGTCATCGGCCCGATATGATCCAGCGTGGCCGCGAGTTCGAACGCGCCATAGCGACTGACCCGCCCCCAGGTCGGCTTCAGCCCCGTGATGCCATTGGCTGCGGAAGGAAAACGGATCGATCCGCCAGTGTCGGTACCGAGCGATCCGAAGCAGAGGCCAGCCGCGGTGGCGGAGCCCGACCCGCTCGACGAAGCTCCCGACCACAGATCTGCATTCCACGGGTTTTTCGGCGGATCGATCTTCGGATGATGGTCCGCGTAGGCACCTTCGGTCTGCTGCAGCTTGCCGAGGATAATCGCGCCCGCCTCCTTCAGGCGTGCGACCACCGTGGCATCCTCCTTCGGACGGAAGTCGCGATGGATGGTCATGCCGTGCGCGGCCGGTGCCCCCTTTGCCCAGCAAAGATCCTTCACGGCGACCGGCACGCCGTGCAGCGGCCCCTTGATCTTGCCGGAGGAGATTTCCTTTTCGGCAACGGCCGCTTCCGCAAGCGCGGAGTCGGCCGTGACATAGGCGTAGCTCTTGAGCCTGGCATCGAGCCGCTCAATCCGTTCAAGCATCGCCTTCGTCACCTCGACGGGCGACAGCTTCTTCGCCTGTATCTGCTGCCCAACCTCAACCAACCCGAGATAGCAAATATCTGTCGTCGGCATCGCCTTGTTCCCCGCTCGTCGTTTCCCAAGCGCATCACGGCCGATCGTCGCGCATGCGCCATCAGCCTGGCGACACGCATGTTTCGCCAGCTTCTTGTGCGGCAAAAGAAAAAAGCCACCCGCCCCTCCCGAATGAGGTGACGAATGGCTCAAATGCCGCTGCTATGGTCTATCGCATGGGCTTAAGATCGAACGAAGCAGTCGCTGCACAGATCAGGACGTCATCGGCCCGACCGAAGCAAATTAAGGTTCGACAGTAAACCCGGTAGTCAAAAAGTCTAGGTTCGTGTGCAGCGCATTGTCAACGAGGGAGGTTGCACAAATTTCACAAGCGTCGTGCGCAGCAAATCGGCAAGCCCTCTTGCACCGACATCGGCGATGATGATTTCCTCAAGGCTCCGCCGCCTCGAAAGCCATCAATGACAAAGCCGTCTGTTCCAGTTGGAATCATATGTTCGCAGTCCGGCCCTTATCAGGCCATGGGGCGCGAGATCCTGAAGAGCGCCTTGATGGCGGTCGACGAGATCAACGATCACCCCGATTTTGATTTCTCGCTCGCTGCGCACGTCCGCGATCCCCGCGGAATCATTTCGGAATACCATACGGTCTGTGATGACCTTATTCGCAGCGCTGGGGTCGAGCATATCATCGGCTGCTACACGTCGGCCTCGCGCAAGCAGGTGCTGCCGATCGTCGAGCGCACCGATCGGCTGCTCTGGTACCCCGCCCGTTACGAGGGGTTCGAGTGTTCCGACAATGTCATGTATGTTGGCGCATCGCCCAACCATAATGTCTTGCCGCTGGTGCGATACGTGCTCGACAACGTGTCACGGCACATTTTCTGCGTCGGATCCAACTATGTCTGGACATGGGAGACCAATCGCGTCACCCGCGAACTGGTGACGGCAGCGCAAGGAAGCATTTTGGCCGAACGGCTGCTCGAACTGGGCGAAAGCGCAGTCGGGCACATCGTGGACGAAATCGTCCGCCGCAAGCCGCCGGTCGTCTTCAATACGCTCGTCGGCAGCTCGAGCTACGATTTCATCCGCGCCTTCCACGCCGCCACCACGGCCGCCGGTCTCAACATTCCGATGCTGAGCTGCAGTCTCTGCGAACCGGAGCTTAAGATCGTCGGACCCGCGTCGGCCGGATGCATCACGTCCTCAGCCTATTTCGAGAGCATCCGCCTGCCCGAGAACCTCGCCTTCGTGCAACGCTGGAAGGCACGTCACGGCGAAACAAGCAGCCCCTCGGTCGACGGACAATCCGCCTATGTCGCGGTGTATCTGCTGGCGCGTGCGCTGCAGCGAGCCGGAACATCCAATATTGGTGAAGTACGTCGCGCGGCTGCCGGCTATCGCTACAATTCGCCGCAGGGACCGGTCTGGATCGACGGTGGCAATAACCATTGCGTCCTCACGTCACGCCTCGCCGTCTCCAACGCGCAAGGACAGTTCGACATTTTCTGGGAGTCCGACGCGCCCGTTAAGCCGGATCCCTACCTGACGCAGCTCGACGTCGCCGTCGGCCCTGCGCGTGAGAAGTTAAAGGACGGATCGTCGCCGAGTGCGCTCCACTTGCGGGTTGTGAAATGAGCAAGCCGTCTTCATTTTCCCTTCGCGGCCGCAAGGCCCTCGTCGCCATCAAGGATGAGCGCGACCTGTCGATCGTCAGGCGCCAGTTCGAACGTCTTGGCATCGACGTCCTCACATGGGAGCTAGATGGCGCGCTCGGGTGTCATGCCGATGTGACGCTGATTGACGATGAATTCCTGCCGCTTACCTCGCCTACGCAGCGGGCTTTGCTTGGACAATGTCCCGTCATCGCGCTCTTGGGCACGGAGACTCCAAGCCGGCTGAAGCTACTGCTGGAACTCGATCCGGCGTCGTTTCTGGTCAAGCCGCTGCGCTCCGCGGGCATTTACGCGGCGCTGGTGATGGCGTTCGAACGGGCCGAGCGCACCAACGAGCTGAGGCAGCAGGTCGTCAAACTGGAAGAGCGCCTTCGCTCGCGCCGCCTCGTGTTGGCTGCTGTCCTCCAGGTGATGCATACCCACTCCGTCGCCGAACCGGCCGCCTTTGCACTGATCCGGCGAGCCGCCATGGAGCAGCGTAAAACCATCGAGCAGATGTCGGCCGAGATCGCCGCAAAGGGGAGCCTACCCCGCGCTACCGGGTAGCTTCACCATGATCTAGGGTCTGTTGGGATTCATCGGGAGTTTATCACGGCCGCGACCAGATGGATCATGGAGGCGAAGCTTTGATCGGTCTTTTCGGCGCGCATGGCGATGCGTTTGAACTCCTTGAGCTTGCCGAAGAAGTTCTCGATGAGATGCCGCCATTTGTACATCTCCTCGTCGATGGTGAGAGGCTTGGCGCGGCGCGGATGCTGGGAGATGACGACCTTGGCGCCGCGCGCATCGAGTTCGGCGATGATGGCGTTGCTGTCGAACGCCTTGTCGGCGATCAGCGCGTCGAAGGCCAATCCC
>NZ_JAGKJI010000044.1 GCF_020329485.1 Bradyrhizobium cenepequi | reverse complement strand
CACCGTCGTGGCGCGCGGCACGCCGTGGCACGACAAGCCCCCGGCGGCGGCCGCAGCCGCGATCCCATCTCTTGCCTGACCCAGTTTCTTTGTTCGACCGGAGCACCGTTTCTTCGTCCCGACCTGCCGTCTCCACGACGGCGCGCGCAGTGGCCGTCAAGGATGGCCGTTGCCTCAATCTCTCCCCTCGCCACGCTGCCGCCAGGCCACGCCTTGACGGCCGCGAGCACGGCGTCATGCTCAACGGCCGTCGGACAATCCAATTGCCCACAACCTATCGATCTAATGGTTGCTACGACAATGTCGCCTTAAACCCGCTCGATGATCGTCGCGGTGCCCATGCCGCCGCCGATGCATAGCGTCACCAGCGCGGTCGACTTGTCGGTACGCTCGAGTTCGTCGAGCACGGTGCCCAGGATCATCGCGCCGGTCGCGCCAAGCGGATGGCCGAGCGCGATCGCGCCGCCATTGACGTTGATCTTGGCGTTGTCGATGTCGAAGGCCTGGATGTAGCGCAGCACCACCGAGGCGAAGGCTTCGTTGAGCTCGAATAGATCGATGTCCGACGTCTTCATGCCGGAGCGCGCGAACAGCTTTTCGGTAACGTCGACCGGTCCGGTCAGCATCATCGCGGGCTCCGAGCCGATATTGGCGAAGGCCCGGATTTTTGCCCGCGGCTTGAGGCCGTGTTTCGCGCCCGCTTCCTTGCTGCCGAGCAGCACCGCGCCGGCGCCGTCGACAATGCCGGAGGAATTGCCGGCGTGGTGCACATAGTTGACCTTCTCGATCTCCGGATGCGACTGCACCGCCACCGCATCGAACCCCGCCATCGCGGCCATTGCCGCAAAGGAGGGCTGCAATTGCGCCAGCGACTGCATCGTCGTCGAAGGCCGCATGTGCTCGTCCTTGGCGAGGATGGTGAGGCCATTGACGTCCTTCACCGGCACGACCGATTTGTCGAACCGGCCCTCGTCCCAGGCCGTCGCCGCGCGCTGCTGGCTCTGCACCGCGTAGGCGTCGACGTCGTCGCGCGAAAAGCCATATTTGGTCGCGATCAGGTCGGCCGAGACGCCCTGCGGCATGAAATAGGCCGGCACCGCCATCGAGGGGTCCATCGGCCAGGCGCCGCCGGACGCGCCGATGCCGACGCGGCTCATCGACTCCGCGCCGCCGCCGATCACGAGCTCATGCTGCCCACTCATGACCTGAGCCGCGGCAAAGTTCACGGCATCAAGCCCCGAAGCGCAGAAGCGGCTGATCTGCACGCCCGGCACCTTCTCACCCAAGCCGGACTTGAGCGCCGCGAAACGAGCCATGTCGGAGCCGGCCTCGCCGACGGGATCGACGATGCCGAGAACGACGTCGTCGACAACGTCTTCGGCCAGATTGTTGCGTTCCTTCAGCGCCTTGAGCGGCACGGTGGCGAGCGACAGCGCCGTGACTTCATGCAGCGCGCCATCGGGCTTGCCGCGGCCGCGCGGGGTACGAACGTGATCGTAGATATATGCCTCAGGCATGACGCCCTCCTTATATGAGGATCATAATATTATAGCCGAACCGCGCCGAAATCGCGAGCTGGCCATGGAAGTTTGTTCAGAAAGCCTCCGCGGCCAGTTCCATCGTGGTGTCACTGCCGCTCTGGATGCGCGCAAGATGCACGGCGGTCTCCGGCAGCAGCTTCTCCATGAAGAAGCGGCCGGTGACGAGCTTGGTCGAGAGGTAAGGCGTTGCGCCGCCGGCGGCGATCTTGTCCTGCACCACCTTCGCCATCCGCGCCCACATATAGGCGAGCGCGACCAGGCCGAACAATTTCATGTAGTCGGTCGCAGCAGTGCCGGCATTGTCCGGCTTGGTCATCGCGTTCTGCATCAGCCAGCCGGTCGCCTGCTGCAGATGGCCGAGCGCGGCCGAGAGCGGGGTCACGAACGGCTTCATGGCCTCGTCCGCACCATGCTCTTTGGCGTAAGCGCCGACCTCGCCGAAGAATGCCATCACCGCGCGGCCGCCGTCCCGTGGCAGCTTGCGGCCGACGAGATCGAGCGCCTGGATGCCATTGGCGCCCTCATAGATCATGGAGATGCGGGCATCGCGCACGAACTGCTCCATGCCCTGCTCGGCGATGTAGCCGTGGCCACCATACATCTGCTGCGCCAGTACGGCGTTAGCGAAGCCGGTATCGGTGAGCACGCCTTTCAGGACCGGCGTCATCAGCCCCATATGGTCGTCGGCCTCCCGGCGATCCTTGGGATCGTTGGAGCGGTGGGCGACGTCGCTCTTCAGCGCGGTCCAGAGCACCATGGCGCGCGCCGCTTCGTTGAAGGCGCGGATCGTCAGCAGCGTGCGGCGAACGTCGGGATGTACGATGATCGGGTCGGCCGGCTTGTCCGGCTCCTTCGTGCCAGTCAGCGAACGGCCCTGCAGGCGCTCACGCGCGTACGCCACTGCGTTCTGGTAGGCGACCTCGGACTGCGCGAGCCCCTGCACGGCGACACCGAGCCGGGCCTCATTCATCATCACGAACATGCCCTGCATGCCCTTGTTCTCCTGGCCGATCAGCCAGCCGGTGGCATTGTCGTAATTCATCACACAGGTGGAATTGCCGTGAATGCCCATCTTGTGCTCGATCGAGCCGCAGGCGACGCCATTGCGCGCGCCGAGCGAGCCGTCGGCATTGACCAGGAATTTCGGCACCACGAACAGCGACACGCCCTTGATGCCGGCCGGCGCGCCTTCGATGCGCGCGAGCACGAGATGGATGATGTTCGCAGTGAGGTCGTGCTCGCCGGCCGAGATGAAGATCTTGGTGCCTGATATCTTGAAACTGCCGTCGGGCTGGCGCACGGCCTTGGTTCGCAACAGTCCGAGATCAGTGCCGCAATGCGGCTCGGTGAGATTCATGGTGCCGGTCCATTCGCCCGCCGCCATCTTCGGAACATAGGTCTTCTTCTGCTCGTCCGTGCCGTGCACCAGCAGCGCCGCCGTCGCGCCCATGGTCAGCCCGCCATACATGGAGAACGCCATGTTGGCCGAGATCTGGAATTCGTTGACCGCCTGGCTCAGCGTCACCGGCAGGCCCTGCCCGCCATATTCGGTCGGCGCCGAGAGTCCGAGCCAGCCGCCTTCGGCCACCTGCTTGAAGGCTTCCTTGAAACCCTTCGGCGTCGTCACCGAGCCGTCGTCATGGCGCTTGCAGCCTTCGAGGTCGCCGACACGGTTGAGCGGCTGCAAGACTTCCTCGGAGAGCTTCGCCGCCTCGCCCAGGATTGCTTCGCGCACATCGGCCGATGCATCGGTGAAACCCGGCAGGTTGTCATAGCGGTCGATCTGGAAGACATCGTTGAGCAGGAAGCTCACATCTTCGACTGGGGCTTTGTAGATCGGCATGGTGTGCTCCGGCAGGCAGTTTTTGAATTTGGCGTCGCGGGCAAATGCTCGCAACGTCGCGACCACTAAAGGTTCCCGAAACCGACCTTAGACCTTTCGGTGTTCCGGGGAAGCGATTATCGAGATCAGGACTGCGACTTAGGCTGCGACTTGGCGGCGCTGGCCTCGCCAGCCTGCCGCACCAGTTCTTCTCCCATCAGGCGATGCAGCAGGTTGATCGCCTTCAGCGGGCGCACCATCACCTTGAAATGCGCGATCCGTCCCTCCGCATCGAAGGTGATGATGTCGACCCCGTTGATCTTGATGCCCTCGATCTCGTTCTCGAATTCGAGCACCGCGCCGCTATCGCTGCGCCATTCGCCGCGATAGGCGAAACCGGGGCCGCCCAGCACCTTTTCCGCGCTCGATAGATATTTGAAGGTGATGTCGCGCCCGCGCTGCGGCGTATGTACCACCGGGCTTTCGAACACGGCGTCGGGGTGAAGCAGATCCCAGAGCGCGGCGCGATCGTGGGATTTCATGTAGGCGTACCACTTGTCGAGACCGGTCATTGTCAAAGACGTCTCCTCTTGGCGGAACGTGCAATGGCCCGACCAATGGCGAGCCCGTTTGGTCCTGACCGTCAATATGCACATTGACGCATATGCGCCTATATGCATAAAGTCAAGGATGGTCGAGGAGGTAGAAAAGGAGTGGCGACCAGTGGCGCTGGGTGACGCGATCCTCGCATGCCTGACCGAACGTCCGATGACGGGCTACGAGCTCGCCAAGACGTTCGACGCTTCCATCGGCTTCTTCTGGAAGGCCGACCATCAGCAGATCTATCGCGAGCTTTCCAAGCTGCGCGACCGCGGCCATGTCCAGGCCCGCGAGGTCGTCCAATCGGGCAAGCCCAACAAGCTCGTCTACACGCTGACGACTGAGGGCAAGGCCGCGCTGCGGCACTGGGCGGCACGTCCGAGCGTGCCGGCATCGGTCAAGGACGATCTGCTGGTGCGGCTCTACGCGCTGGACAGCGTCGACATCGAACCGCTGCGCACCGACCTGATGGCGCGCCTGGAACACCACCGCGACCGCTACGAGCGCTACGAGCGCCTGCTCAACAAGCGCTTCCCGCAAGGGGTCGCCTCGCCCGCCGATATGGGCAAGCTGCTCGGGCTTCGTATCGGCCTTCGCCACGAGCGCGTCGTGGCCGAATGGTGTGAAGAGGCCATTGAGGCCCTCTCCGCTCTGGTCAACCGGGCGGCCGTTCAGCCGCTCAAGGCGGGCCAAGGTGACGATAAAGCCTAGTCTGGCGCCGGCAGGTTCCACGCAGAGGTAACTTTAGAGCCCCGTGGGCCATTCCTTAACCCGTTCTTTACCCTAACGCGAAAAAGTCGACAGCTGAGGCAGACGCCCCGCGCGGAATTCGATTGTCTGTTCAATCGGGACGTACGGGGAGGCTGCAGGCGTGGGTGTGGACGCCTTAGTCGGGACCGGACGGAATCATGAATTCGCGTGCATCGTGGAGTGTTGACGGCATCGATCCATCCGTCCGCGAAAGAGCCGAGGATGCGGCTCGCCGCGCGGGCATGACGCTGAACGACTGGCTCAATTCCACCATCGGCGAGCCGGCGCCGCCGGATTCCCGCACTGCTCCCTCGCGGCCGGCGGTATCGAGCCAGGCAAGCGTCGCCGACATTCATCAGCGGCTCGACGCGATCACCCAACAGATCGATCGGCTCTCGCAGCCCGCGCCGCGAAATGATGCCCCGCGCAGCGACACCGCGCGTGGCCAATCCAACGTTGCGCGCCAGCTCAACGACGCGATCTCCCGGCTCGATGCGCGGCTTTCGCAGATCTCAAATCCGGCCGCGGTGCGCCAGCCCCAGGTACCGGACCGGCAACGCCAGGCGGAAGCTGTCGAGCGCGCCGCCGCGAAGGTCTACCGTCCGTCGCCGCCCTTAAGTCCCGCCTCCTTCGATTCCGCGATCGCGGAGATCGCCGCACGCCAGAACGAGCTCGACGGTCCGCCGCAGCGGCCAATGCCGCCGCGCCACGCGCAGCCGATGGACTCGGGCGTTCCGCCGATGGCCGCGCATGCCCCGCCCGTCGCACCGCCACCCGCTGCGCCGGCACCGGCCGGCCCGGATTTCTCCTCGCTGGAGCGTTATCTGGTCAAGATCACGAGCCAGATCGAGGCGCTGCAACGGCCCGATCATGTCGAGCAGTCGATCGCCGCCTTCCGCAGCGAGCTTGCGGAAATCCGCGCGGCGATCACCGAGGCGCTGCCGCGCCGCGCGATCGAGTCGCTCGAAAGCGAGATCCGCTCGCTGTCGCGCCGCATCGACGACAACCGGCAGAACGGTGCCGACAGCCAGGCGCTCACCGGCATCGAGCGCGCGCTGTCCGAAATCCGCGAGGTGCTGCGCTCGCTCACCCCCGCCGAGCAGCTTGCGGGCTATGACGAGGCGATCCGCAATCTCGGCGCCAAGCTCGATTTGATCCTGCGCACCAACGACGATCCCTCGACAGTGCAGCAGCTCGAGAGCGCAATCGGCGCGCTCCGCACCATCGTCTCCAACATCGCCTCCAACGACGCACTGGCGCGGCTCACCGAGGACGTGCAGACGCTGTCGGCCAAGGTCGACGAGCTCGCGCGCGCCGGCAACCACGGCGATGCGTTTGCAGTCCTCGAACAGCGGATCGCCGCGTTGGCCTCGACCCTGGAAAGCCGCGAGCGGCCGGCGCCAACCGAACACTCGCAACATCTCGAAGAGGCCGTGCGTGCGCTGTCGGAGCGCATCGACCGCATGCAGGTCGGCAACGATAGCGCGTCCGCATTCGCCCATCTCGAGCAGCGCGTCTCGTACCTGCTCGAGCGCCTGGAAACTTCTTCCAATCCGCAGTCTGGCAATTTCAGCCGCGTCGAGGAAGGGCTGCAGGACATCCTGCGCCATCTCGAACGCCAGCACGCCAATCTCGTGTCGCTGGCCGAGGCAAATCGCATCGTCGGCGCGCCGGCGCCGCAGTCGCTCGACCCTGACATCGTCGACTTGGTCAAGCGCGAGTTGTCGGATATCCGCTTCAGCCAATCCGAAACCGATCGCCGCACGCAGGATTCGCTCGAGACGGTGCACAATACGCTCGGCCATGTGGTCGATCGCCTTGCGATGATCGAGAACGATCTGCGCACGGTGCGCTCCGTGCCTGCCGCGCCGGCACCGTCGCCCGAGCCGCCGCGCGCCGCCATGCCGCAGGCCATGGTGCCGCAGCCGAAGCCCGAACTGCCGAATCCCGCGGCTCAGCAGCGCTTCACGGCGGAGGAACACTTCGCGGCGGCGCCGCGCGACTTCCATGCGGCCACGCCGGCCGAGGAAGCCCTCGTTCCGCCGCCGCTGCCACCGCGCGCCATCAGCGAGATCCTGGAGCCGCATGCCGCGGTCCGCGCCGCGCTCGCGCCGGACCTGCCGCCCGATCATCCGCTCGAGCCGGGTACGCGCCCGAGCGGACGGGTGTCGACGCCCACCGAACGCATCGCCGCGTCGGAAAGCGCGATCAGCGAGATTTCGCCTGCCAAGAAAGAGCCGGTCTCCACGTCGAGCTTCATCGCCGCCGCACGCCGCGCCGCCCAGGCCGCGGCCGCCCAGGCCGCCACCGAGAAGGGCGGGCGCAGTGGAGCCAAGGCGGCAACGAGGGCCAAGCCGGCCGACAAGGCCCAAGGCAAGTCCGAGGGCAAGGAGCCCTCGACCATCACGTCAAAGATCCGCTCGCTGCTGGTTGGTGCGAGTGTGGTGGTCATCGTGCTCGGCGCCTTCAAGGTGACGATGATCCTGCTCGATAGCGGCACCGGGTCGCAGATGCCGCCGATGGAAAGGTCGAGCGATGCCCCCGCAGCGGCACAGCCGCCAGCCGACAGTGCGGCCGTCGCACCTGTGCCCGCGCCGGCACCCGCGGCGCCATTGATGACCTCGCCGACCCCGCTCGGCCGGCAATCCAACAACAGCACGGCGCCAAACACGCTCGACGGCACGCAGGTGGCGATCCCGCCGGGGCCCGCGCCGTCCCCATCTCCTGTTGCGAGCAATGACATCACCGGCTCGATCCCCGCACCGATGGGCAGCAGGCTGAGGATGGTGCAGGTGCCGCCGAGCGAGCGGCTGCCTGACGCCATCGGCGGCCCTGTGCTGCGCGCTGCGGCGCTGAGGGGCGATCCGGCCGCGGCCTACGAGGTCGGCGTGCGCTTCGCCGAAGGCAAGGGCGTTCCGACCAATTATGACGAGGCCGCAAAGTGGTACGAGCGCGCCGCGCAGGCCGGCGTGGTGCCCGCGATCTTCCGGCTCGGGACCTTCTACGAGAAGGGACTCAGCGTGAAGAAGGACGTCGACACCGCGCGGCGCTATTACGTGCAGGCCGCCGAGCGCGGCAATGCCAAGGCTATGCACAATCTCGCGGTGCTCGATGCCGATGGCGGCGGCAAAGGCGCCGACTACAAGAGCGCGGCCCAGTGGTTCCGCAAGGCCGCCGACCACGGCGTCGCCGACAGCCAGTTCAATCTCGGCATCCTCTATGCACGCGGCATCGGTGTCGAACAGAACCTGGCCGAGTCCTTCAAGTGGTTCAGCCTCGCGGCAGCCCAGGGCGACGCGGACGCCGGCCGCAAGCGTGACGATGTTGCCAAGCGCCTCGACGCACAATCGCTCGCAGCGGCCAAGCTCGCGATCCAGACCTTCACCGCCGAGCCGCAGCCCGACAACGCCGTCAACGCCGCGACCCCGCCGGGCGGGTGGGACTCGGCGACCGTAAAGCCCAATGCGGCTAAGCCTGCGGCTAGAGCAACATCGCCGAAGCGGACCGCCTCGGTCGCTCATTAAAATTATGACAGGCGCACGACGCCGCGGCGCGGCGTCGCCATATGTATCTCAGCGCTGAAGCTGTGTAGAAAGACCGCGCCCCCGTGCGGGAAGCTGCCAGCGCCGAGAGGACGAACTTGTCAGCCGAAAACCAGGAAGGCCACCGCCGAAGCCCGCCAACCGGGCCCCGCGTCGCACCGCCTCGCCAGCTCAGCGCTCTGCCGAAGGCGCGGCCGTCTCATCGGGGCGCCTGGAGGTGGTCGATGTGGTCGGTTGTCATATTCGTCCTCCTGATCTCGAGCATCGGCATCCGCGCCTATCGGGACCTGTCGCGGCCCGACGCCTGGGCGTATTGGAAAGACCAGTATTTTTCGCCGAGCCTCCGTTCGCGACTGATCGCCAGGGCCGATCTTGGCGGGGCGGTCGGTTCTCGGCCCGCCTTGGCCATCCGAGGAGAGTTCGGTCCGGCCGCCGCGAACTGGTTCCGCGACAGGCTGGACGAAGCACATCTCGCGCCCGGCGATGTCGTCCTTCTGTCATCTCCGGGCGGCGATTTGAACCAAGCGCTTATCATCGGCGAAATCATCAGGTCCCGCGGGCTGACAACGGCCGTCGGCGTCGCTGATGCTTCGGGCCGGGTCCGGCCCGCCTATTGCGCCAGCGCCTGCGTCCTCGCCTATGCCGGCGGCACCACTCGCTACGGCATCGCGGGCTCGACGCTGGGCGTCCACCGGTTCGTCACGACGACGCCGGTTGCCGACCCCGTCGCCGACACCCAGCGCGTCACCGGGACCGTCCTGCACTACATGACCCGAATGGGCGTGTCCTCCACCGTCATCGAGGCGATGTCACAAACCAGGGACATCCGCTGGCTCGGCACCAAGGAGGCCAAGGCAATGAACCTGATCACCGATCCGATCGGCCGGCCGTGAGGCGAGGCCCGGCCGAGGTGCGACAAAAAAGTCCGCATTGGTGGATTCTATAGTCCCTCACCGCGGCGATTTCGGTTATGCAGGGACGCGGCAACCGATCCGCGCCCGCGTCCCGCGTCGGATTCCGCTGCCCGCAAGCCCGATCAGAAAACCGCGCCGTGGAATGGCCGTGCGCCAGCCCCGCGGCATTATAAGAAGCGACCGCGCGTGCAGCTCTACCTCCCGATCGCCGATATTCCCGTCAATGTCTTCCTCGTGCTGGCGATGGGCGCGGCGGTCGGTTTCGTCTCCGGCATGTTCGGCATCGGCGGCGGCTTCCTGATGACGCCGCTCCTGATCTTCGTCGGCATCGCGCCAGCGGTTGCGGTCGCCTCCGTCGCAAGCCACATCGCGGCCTCCTCCTTCTCCGGCGCGATCTCCTATTGGCGCCGCCGCGCCATCGACCCGACGCTGGCGTTGATCCTGTTGAGCGGCGGCACGATCGGCACCGCGCTCGGGGTATGGACCTTCACCTATCTGCGCTCGCTCGGCCAGCTCGACCTGATGATCGGGCTGTCCTATGTCGTGCTGCTCACCTCGGTTGGCGGGGCGATGGCCTATGAGGGCCTGCGCGCGATGCTGCGCACCCGCCGCGGCGGCGCTGTCACGCTGCGCCGCCCGGGCAGCCATGGCTGGATCCATGGCCTGCCGCTGAAGATGCGCTTCAAGCGCTCGAAGATCTATCTCTCAATCATTCCCGTCATCTTTGTCGGCCTCGTGATCGGCTTCATCGGCGCCATCATGGGCATCGGCGGCGGTTTTATCCTCGTCCCCTTGATGATCTACCTGCTGCGAGTACCGACCTCGACCGTGATCGGCACCTCGATGGTGCTGACGCTGGTGACGATGATCTTCGCGACCATGCTGCACGCGGTGACCAACCACCTGGTCGATGCTGTGCTGGCGTTGATCCTGATGGTCGGCGGCGTTACCGGGGCGCAGTTCGGCGCGCGGGCGGGGCAGAAGATCCGCGGCGAGCATCTGCGGCTGTTGCTCGGGCTCCTGGTGCTCGCGGTCGGCATCCGCTTTGCGGTGGAACTCGTGATCCGCCCCACCGATCTCTTCACCATCCGCGAAACCGGCGGAGGTGCGCCATGACCGCGCGCGCGCTTCTCGTTCTCGCCAGCCTGCTCGTCGCGATCTTCGCCGCGAGCCCTGCCCGTGCGGAGCGGCTGATTGTCTCGGTCTCGAACCACCGTGTCACGGTGACGCCGAATTATTCCGGCGAGGAGCTGGTGCTGTTCGGCTCGGTCGAGAGGGATGCCGACACGCCACTCGGCCGCACCAATTACGACCTCGTGGTGACCGTGATCGGACCGCGCGCCGACATGGTGACGCGGCGCAAGGAGCGCAGAGTCGGCATCTGGATCAACAGCGATTACCGGCAGTTCCTGCAGGTGCCGACCTATCTCGCGCTGTTCTCCAACCGCCCCTTCGACCAGATCGCCTCGCCGGAGGTGCAGCGGCGCCAGCAGCTCGGGCTCAACAATGTGCTGCTGATGCAGCGTGTCGGCCCTGACTATGCCGACGTCGTTCCCGACGACGTCTTCCGCAGCGCCTTCGTGCGGCTGCGCTCCGAGCGCGGGCTGTATCGCCAGGAGACCTCGGCGGTGACGTTCCTCACCCCGACCCTGTTCCGCTCCACCATTCCGCTGCCGGCGGAGGTGCCGATCGGCACCTACAATGTCGAGATCAAATTGTTCACCGACGGTGCGCTGGTGACCAAGGCCGACACCGCCTTCGAGATCGTCAAGGTCGGTTTCGAGCAATTCGTCGCCAACACTGCGCGGCAGAACGGCCTTGCCTATGGCTTCGTGACCGCCGCCATGGCGCTGATGACGGGCTGGATGGCCTCGATCGTATTCCGGCGCGATTGAGCCGGCCCGCGATCACGTCGGCAGAAACACCGGCAGCGCGACCCGCACCCGCGTGCCGCCGTCCGGGGCGTCGGCCATCTCGATCGTGCCGTCATGGGCTTCCATCAGGCTGCGCACGACCGCGAGCCCCAATCCCGCGCCACCGGTCGCACGATTGCGCGAGGTTTCGAGCCGATTGAACGGCTCCAGCATGGCTTGTCGTCGGTCGGCGGGAATGCCCGGCCCCTCATCATCGACGGTGAGAATGGCGGAGGCCTGATCGAGCTTCATCCGCACATGCGCGACGTGACCATATTTCAACGCGTTGTCGATGATGTTCGCCACGATACGTCGCAACGCGAGCCGGTCGCCGAGCACGATCGCACCCTTGGCCGCATCATCGATCGCAACATCAACGCGACCGCCTTGGGCGCGCCGGTCGTCGGCTTCGGCGATGACGACGGCTTCGAATTCGACCATCTCTTGGGAAAGCTGCCCGGCGCCGACGCGGCTCGACAGCAATGCATCATCAAGCAACCGGATCATGTCGTCGATATCGGCGATGGCGCGCTGCTGCTCGGCGGCATCAGGGATCTTGTCGACGCGCAGACGGAGCCGCGTCGCAAACGTCCTGACATCGTGCGCGATGCCCCCGACCAGCGTCATGCGCGCGCGCATCATCTCGCCCAAGCGCGCCTGCAGCCGATTGAACGCTGCGATCACCGCGCGGATCTCCGGCGCGCTGCGACGCGCTTCGGGAAGCGACGGCGGATCAGCGGACAGGTCCACCCGATCGACGGCGGCAGCAAGACGCGCCAGCGGCCTGGTCTCGCGCTGCATGATCAGCAAGGCGATCAGCCCGATGATGGTCCCGATCAATCCCGCACCGAGACCAACCGGCAAGCCGAGACGCGTCACCGGCAGGCGCGTGGATGCATCGACTACCAGCGTCTCCCCGGTACGCAATCCAACCCTCAACTCGACGGCATTCGATATCACCCTGCCCAACCGCGGAAACCGCCGGCCATTGCTCGCAGCGGGCGCCGGTGCGACGCTGACGTCGCGTCCGGGCAGCGCATTGGCGTAGAGCTCACGCAGCCGCACATGCGTATCCTGCGAGCCGGGCTGCGGGTCCAGTGTCGCGCCGGAAGCATCAAGGCGCACGGCAAATTGCGGAGATGACACGGCCTGCAGGATCAACCGGCGCTTGTCCGGCGCCGAGCGTTCGATCAACTCGGCAATCGCCGAGAGCCGCAGTGGAGAGGGCCGCGCAAATTCGCCTTCCCGCACCGAAGTGAGATAGAAGGCGGTGGTGATCAAGAGGCTGATGGCGAACAGCGCGACGATCGCGATCAGGGCCAGGCGTGTTGCGAGCGTTATCCGCAGCATCACGACACCTGCTTGACGATCGCGGTGAACAGATAGCCGCCGTTGCGCACGGTGGTGATCAGGTTCGAGCCGGGGCTTGCAGCATCGAGCTTCTTGCGCAATCGCGAGATCAGCATGTCGACCGTGCGATCGAACGGCTCGGCGGACCGGCCGCGCGTCCAATCGAGGATCTGGTCGCGGGTCAGGACCCGGCGCGGCCGCTGTACGAAGCAGCCCAGCAGATCGAACTCTGCGCTGGTGAGCGACAGCGCGGCTTCGGCCGCTTCGCCGAACTGGATGCTGCGCGAATCCAGGTCGATCACAAACCGGTCGAATGCATAGCGACGGACCGGAAGCTTCGCCGGCGCCGCCTTGACACGGCGAAGGATGGCGCGCACGCGCGCCAGCAATTCGCGCGGCGCGAACGGCTTTGACAGGTAATCGTCGGCGCCCATCTCGAGACCGACCACGCGGTCGATCTCATCGCTCTTGGCCGTCAGCATCAGGATCGGGATATCGGCGTCCACGCGCAGCCGCCGGCAGATCGACAGCCCATCCTCGCCCGGCAGCATCAGGTCCAGCACGATCAGGTCCGGACGCACGCGTTGCAGCACCGCGTCCATCGCCTTGCCGCTGTCGGCGCACTCGACCGCGAATCCTTCCCGCCGCAGGAGGTCGGCAACAAGCCGGCTGATCTCGGGATCGTCCTCCACGATCAGAAGCGAAGCTTGAGGCGCTGTCATCGCCGCATTTTGAACAAGGTTGTGCTCGGCGCAAGGCTGCGGCCCGCGTTGTTACATACTGTTACACGGCATCGACAAAGCGATACCGGCCGTTGCGCCCCAGCAATATCGCGCTGACACGCCGCATCCAGTCTCCACGCATGGCTGCCGCAACGGCAGCCGTTATCCATCAAGGAGACCGCGACCATGAAGAAGCTTCTCGCCATGTCCACGCTCGCCGGCCTGCTCTCGATCGCCACCGTCGCCGAGGCCAGCGCCTGGACCCGTTATGGCACCTTCTACGGCCCGCGCGGGGTATCGACCGTGCGCGTGACCGGCGGCTGTGGCTACGGGTATTGCTCGCGCACCGCGGTGCGCACCGGCCCGTATGGCAACAGCTACGTCCGCCGGACCACCGTCTCGCGCTGGTGAGCGCTGCGACTGCCCGAGGCATCGGGCAGTCGTTCCACGACATCTCGACATCAGGAGAACAGCATGTCCCTTTCTTCCACCATCCTGACGCCCCTTCGCATCTTGTCCGTACTGGCGCTCGTAGCAACCGTGACAGCGAGAGCATCGAGAGGCGAAACCCTGATCCCGACGCAATTGCGCAGCGAGGCGAGGACCACGATGCAGACCTGCCGCGGCGACTACAGTCGCCTGTGCAGCAATGTGTCGCCCGGAGGCGGCCGTATCATGGCCTGCCTGCAAAGCCATGCACGTGAGCTCAGCTCGGGCTGCGCGCAGGCGTTGACGCGAACACAGGCATCCAAGGATGGCGGCGGCGCCGGCGCAACGCCGAAATAGCCGAGCTACACCGCGCCAAGGAGCCATCCCGCGCCCATCGCAACCACGCTCAGCAGCATCGCCACAGTCGACAGCCACCCGAGCCAATAGAGCGGGCCGGTGATGACATAGCGGTCCATCACGTCACGGCGGCGCGCCATCACCATCAGCAGCGCCATCACGGGAACGGCGAGCACGCCGTTGATGACCGCGCTCCAGTACAGGGCCGAGATCGGGTTGATCGAGGAAAAATTCAGCGCGATGCCGAAGCCGGCCGACAGCGCCAGCACGGCATAAAATGCGGCGGCCGCCTTCGGCTTGCGCGCCAGTCCCACCGGCCACTGACGTCCCTCACCGACGGCATAGGCGGCCGAGCCCGCGAGCACGGGAATGGCGAGCAGTCCGGTGCCGACGATGCCGAGTGCGAAGATGACTTCCGCGAACGGGCCGGCGATGGGACGCAGCGCCTCTGCCGCCTGCGCCGAGGTCTGGATGTCGGTCTTCCCGGCCACGTGCAGGGTCGCAGCCACCGTGACGATGATCGAGAGTGCGATCAGGTTCGAGAACGCCATACCGATAATCGTATCGGCGCGAATGCGGGAAAACTCCTTCCGCGCACCATAGTGCTTCTCGATCAGCGGGTGCTTCCTGCTATCGACGCGCTGGTCTTCGGCTTCCTGCGAAGCCTGCCAGAAAAACAGGTAAGGCGAGATCGTGGTGCCGAAGATCGCGACGATGGTCGTGAAATAGCTCTCGCTCCAAGTGAGCCTTGGAATGAAAATGCCGGCGAGCGCCTCGCCCCACGAGATGCGCGCGAAGGCGAGGGCCGCGACATAGGCGAACAGGCTCAGTGTCAGCCATTTCAGCACCGCGACATAGCGCTTGTAATCAAGGAAAATCTGGGCCGCCACCGACGTCACCCCGAAAAACAGCACGTAGAGGATGGAGTGCCCGCCGACCAGGAGCGTCGCTGCATCCGCCATGGCGCCGAGATCGGCCGCGATGTTGATCGTGTTGGCGATGAACAATAGCGCGACCACGATGTTGAGCAGCCACAGCGGATAGTGCCGGCGCACGCTACCCGAGATGCCGTGCCCGGTGACGCGGCCGACGCGGGCCGAAATCTCCTGGATCGCCGCCATTAGCGGGAACGTGAACAGCAGGGTCCAGCCGATGCCGTAACCGAGCTGTGCGCCGGCCTGGCTGTAGGTGCCGATCCCGGACGGGTCATCGTCGGAGGCGCCGGTGATCAGTCCGGGACCGAGCGATTTCAGGAAGCGCTTGAGATCGAAGGGCTGGCGCGGCTTGGCCTTGGGGGCCGGCTTATTGCCGGGCTTGCTGTGATTGCCAGTCGATGCCTTGTGTTGCGCCATGCCTGGTCCAGCCGCTGCGACAACGAACCGAACATGGTTCGGTTCCCGGCGCTGTATCTGGCTGGTCCCTGTGTCACAAGCAAGACATGTCGTCAGGCGCGCGATGCAGGCGCGGCGGTGGGACGGGTCACGAGATAGATGCCGAGCGCGACCGGGATGATGCCGAGCAGATCGCGGGACTCGACATGCTCGCCGAGCACGAGGAATGCGAACAACATGCCGAGCGGCGGCATCAGGAAGTGGTAGGCGCTGGCGGAGGTGGCGCCACACACTTTCAACAGATGAAACCACAGCGCGTAAGCCAGGATCGAACCGCCGAACACCAGGAAGACGAATGCGCCGAGCAGCCGCGCACTCGGCACGATCTCGGAGACGCTGGAGAGCGTGAACGCGAACGGCAAGAGCGCAAGGCCGCCGGCGAGATTCTGGATGCCGTTGCCGATCCACAGGCTGCCCTTGGGTGCGAGCAGCTTGAACAGGATGGTGCCGGTGACGATGGAGGCGAGCGAGGCCAGCGTGAACACTATGCCTTCCACATGCTCGCTGCCGACGGAGATCCGATGCCAGACGATGAAGGCGACGCCGGCAACGCCGAGCATCAGCCCTGCGACCTTGCGCCAGGTCAGGGCCTCCCCGAGAAATAGCGCCGCCAGCACCGCCGTGAACACCGGATTGGCCGAGACGATCAGCCCGCCGATCCCGGCGGAGACCGTCTTCAGCCCGGTATAGCCGAGCCCGAGATAGAGCGCGTTGTTGGCAACGCCGAGCACCGAGTAGACCGCAACATCGCGCCAGGAGAACTGCCACGCCTCGCCGCGCAGGGCGAGAAAGCCGAGGATCAGGGTGCCGGCGAGCGAAAATCGCGCAGTCAGCAGGATCAGCGGCGGGCAATTGGTGACGCCGATCTTGCCGGCAATGAAGGCGTAACTCCAGAGCAGGCAGAACAGGGCGATCAGGAGCGGCAGCGGATTGAAGCCGGGACGGGAAACCGCGACCGGGGGCGCGAGCGACATTGAGGTGTCCTTCGGGAATTCTCTTTGCCCTTCCACGTAGGCCCTCGCCTTCACATTTGGAAATTAAATGGTAGACTGACATCCAGTAGATTTCTGAATAGGTGCCGCCATGTTCGATTTGGAGCTGCTGCGCAGTTTCGTCTCGGTGGTCGATGCCGGAGGCTTCACCCGTGCCGGCGAGCGCGTCCACCGCACGCAATCCACCGTCAGCCAGCAGATCAAGCGGCTCGAGGAGGATGTCGGCCAGCCGCTCCTGGTCCGCAACGGCAAGGACGTCACCCCGACCGAAGCCGGCGAGCGGCTGCTGTCCTATGCGCGGCGGCTGCTCGCGCTCGCCGAAGAGGCGCGCGATGTCGTGACGCGGCCGACATATCAGGGGGCGATCCGGCTAGGCATCCCCGAGGATTTCGCCGCCTATCGGCTGACAAAGCTGCTCGGCGCCTTCTCGCGTTCGCATCCGACGCTCCGGCTCGACGTGCGCGCCGACCAGAGCATGAACCTGCAGCGCGATCTCAATCGCGGCGAGCTCGATCTTGCGCTGCTCAAGCGCAGCGCCGGCGAGAAAGGCGCGATCGCGGCGTGGCCGGAACGGGTGCATTGGGTCACCGGCAAGACGCATCCGCGCGACACTCGCACCGGCTCGGTGCCGCTGATCGGCTTTCCTGCCGGCTGTCTCTACCGGGCCGGCGCGATTCATGCGCTGGAGAGCGCAGGCCGCTCCTGGCACATGGCCTATACGTCCTCGAGCCTGTCGGGCATCCAGGCGGCGGTCGCCGCCGGCATGGGCCTGAGCATTCTTTCGGAGATCGCGATCCAGGCCGATCACCGCATGCTCACGACCAAGGACGGCTTTGCGCCGATCGACAAGACCGAACTCGCCCTGCTCGCCTGCCCCGCCGCCAGCCCCGCCACACTGCGGCTTGCCGACAGACTCGCCGAATTCTGCGACACCGTGCAGGCGAAGGCGGCGTAGTTTTGCGTTGTCGAGCACGGAGCCGTAGGGTGGGCAAAGGCGCATTAGCGCCGTGCCCACCACCAGCACTCCGCTCCTGATGGTGGGCACGCTTCGCTTTACCCACCCTACCTCGTCGCTTCTTCCCTTGTGGGAGAAGGTGGCGCGCATGAAATGCGCGACGGATGAGGGGTTGTCTCCGCGGGCGACGGCGCTCGTGGAGAGAGATCCCTCACCCAAGCGAGTTCGTGGCCGGCGCCGGAGCTGCCCTCTCCCACAATGGGCGCATTGATCGGCACCGGGAAAGCGTCGTGTCGCGCACTCTCCCCATTGTCGTCATTGCGAGCCACCGGGTCGGCGCGTAGCGCCGCCCGGTGGCTCGCAATGACGGCAGGCACATTCCAGCGCGGCGAACTTAGGCTTGTTGATAGCCAGGCTCGATCACGGCGCCACGGTGCTGCGGGCGAATTGCTTCGTGACCGGCCGTTCGCTATGCGGCGAACCGAGGGCGGTCCAGATCACGGCGGCGATCGCGAGTGCGGTCAGGATGTAGGGGGCAGCGTTCGGGCTTCTGTTTTTCATTCGTCTTATCCGGCGAGTGGGCGCGTATGCATGCCGAGCTGGCTCGACCGGCGTGACGGTTGATGGGTCAGGCTGACGCGATCGCCCCGCATGATCGAACCCGGTTGTTTGACAACAACGACGGTAGCGGGCGACGGTTTCTGGAAATCTTCGGCGCTGCGCGAAAATAGCGTCGTCGCGAGCGCCATTGTTTGGTCGGCTGTGGACGGATGAAACGGCGTCACAGAATTGCGACATTCGCTGAGAACCGGCGACATCCGAACCTGCTCTAAAATACCGACTGGATTTTCGTTTGTAAGCGACTTCTGCTGCACGAATACTTTGTCGGCATTGGGACGGCGCACAAACTTAGCCACTAAAAAGTATTTGATTTTAGATGGCGCAATCGTCCATGCCATCACTGTGCATGACAGACCGATGACACGGGGACCTTGTGTGACTACCAAATCGCCAAAACTTCTCGAAAGCAGCCAACGTCGCAAATCGGCACAGGAAGAGGTGGCCCGTTCGCTTGAGCGCGAACTTGACCTTCTGGCCGAAGAACGGAAGGATCGCGCCCGGCTGCTCGGACTGGATTCGGCACTGGCCGCGCCGAATCTCAACAAGACCGGCGAGTAGCCGACCACCACACGCTGGGCAGGCCAGATCAACCTGCCCGGCGCACCGACCGCCAAGGCTGTCAGCAATAGCAAACGCGGACGGACCGCCGTTCGACGACGAGGCGGAATCCGAGGTTCGCGGGTGACACGCCGACGACACAACCTCCGGTTCAGTTCGTTGGATGAAATCGGTCATCCAGGTCCAGTGCGCGCCGTGTGGCGTCCGTCAGCCACCGGATCTTTCGGAGGGCACGCGGCCTTCGGCCAGCGCGAACAATTTGTGAGGATCACGCAGCACGATGCGCTGGCGGCCGCCTTCAACGAGGCCCCGCTGCTCCCATGCGCTCAAGATACGGCTCACCGTATGCAGCGTCGTGCCGGTCATCTCGGCGACGTCCTGCCGACTGATCGGAAAATCGATCTCGACACCGGTCTCGATCTTGCGGCCTGCCTGATTCGCCAGCCGCAGCAGCGCATGCGCGACGCGCTGCTCGACCTGCTCGCTCGACATCTCGATGACGCGGGCCTGCGTATCCTGCAGCCGGCTGCCGACCGTCTGCAGCGCGTTCGCCGCGAGGCTCGGGAACTTCGAGGTCAAGCGCGGCCACGCTGCCGATGGCCAGCACAGCGCGATGCTGTCGACCGCGGCCACCGCGGTTGCCGGATAGTGCTTTAGCGCCAGCGCCTGCGCCACGCCGAAAATCTCGCCGGGCGAAACGTAGCGGACGACGATCTGCTGTCCCTGCGGCGTGGTCTTCTCCACGCGGAGATGGCCGTGCAATAGCACGAAGAAGGCATCGGCCTCGGCGCCCTGGTGAAAGACCGCGCTGTCCTTTGGATACCGGATGGAGCGCGCTTCCCGCAGCACTTCGTCGAGTTCCGCCGGGCCAAGCCCGGCGAACAGCGCGAGGTCAGCCACGACAGATCGGTCCACAGGCGGCATGGTGCTCTCTTCGTACGAAACCGGCGGCGCGGAACCTAAAGCCGCGGCCTCCTCGAGGCAACTACGGGCGGAACCGGAGGCCAAAACGATAATCCTCCAGAACGTTGTCCTGACGCAAATCGCGCAAGGCCCCGGAACGCTAAGGCTCAATACACCCACATTAATAAGGTTTCGAGGAGTTTAATATGCGCAGAACGATACCTCTGGCGGCAGCCGCCATGCTGGCCATGACCAGCCTCGCCGCCGCTGCCGAGATCGAGGTCAAGATGCTCAACAGGGGCACTGAAGGGGTAATGGTGTTCGAGCCGGCCCTGGTCAGGGCCGAGCCGGGCGACACCGTCAAGTTCGTCGCCACCGACAAGGGCCACAACGCCGAGACCATCAAGGGCATGCTGCCCGATGGCGCCACCGCCTTTGCCGGCAAGAACGGCGAGGACGTCAGCGTCAAATTCGAGCAGCCCGGCGTCTACGGCATCAAGTGCTTGCCGCATTACGGCATGGGCATGGTCGCGATGGTCGTGGTGGGCACGCCCGGCAATCTAGACCAGGCGAAGGCCGTGCCGCAGACCGGCAAGGCGAAGCAGGTGTTCGCGACGCTGTTCGCGAAGCTCGATGCCGGCAAGACCGCCGAGGCGGGAAAGTAGAAACAAGCAGACGGACGGATGCCAGCGATGTCGATCCCAAGATTGCGCGATTATCAAGGGCCGGCCGTGCTATCCTACGGCTTCCGTCCGTTCTTCCTGCTCGGCGCGGCCTATGCCGGCGCCATCATCCTGATCTGGCTGCCGGTGTATGCAGGTCATCTGGCGCTGACCATGGCATTCTCGCCACGCGACTGGCATGTGCATGAGATGCTGTTCGGCTATGTCAGCGCCGTGATCGGCGGCTTCCTGTTGACGGCGGTGCCGAACTGGACCGGACGATTGCCGCTGCAAGGCAATGCGCTCGCAATACTGGTTTCGACCTGGATCGCCGGGCGGCTCGCGATTCTCCTCTCGGCATCGATCGGATGGGCGGCGACCGCCGTGATCGACGTTGCGTTCCTCACGCTGCTCGCGATGGCCGCGGCACGCGAGATCGTGGCGGGACGCAAGTGGAACAACATCCCGGTCGTGGCGATCGTTT
Organism: Bradyrhizobium cenepequi; assembly: GCF_020329485.1. Taxonomy (GTDB): domain Bacteria; phylum Pseudomonadota; class Alphaproteobacteria; order Rhizobiales; family Xanthobacteraceae; genus Bradyrhizobium; species Bradyrhizobium cenepequi. Next base: position 35,482 of record NZ_JAGKJI010000044.1, on the reverse strand, counting down.
CACTGCTCTCGCTGGCCAATGTGGCCTTCCACCTCGAGGCGCATTTCAATGGGCTTGCCGAATATTCGACGCGGTTTGCGATCGCGCTGGTGATCATGCTGGTCACGCTGATCGGCGGCCGCATCGTTCCGAGCTTCACGCGCAACTGGCTGGCGCGCCAATCCGCCGGCCATATGCCGACACCGTTCGGCCGCTTCGACAGCATCACGGCCGCGATCGGCGCCATCGCGCTCTTCTCGTGGGTCGCGATGCCCTCAGGTCGACTCCCCGCGGTGCTGCTATTGACCGCCGGCGTCCTCCACCTGATCCGGCTTGGCCGCTGGGCTGGATACCGGACCCTGTCCGACCGCCTGGTGCTGATCCTGCATCTGGCCTACGCTTTCATACCGGTGGGCTTCATCCTGACCGGCCTCGCCGCCATCGACCTCGTTCCGGTGGGAGCCGGAATCCATGCCTGGACCGGCGGCGCCATCGGCGCGATGACGCTTGCGGTGATGACCCGCGCCACGCTCGGCCATACCGGCCGCGCGCTGCAAGCCTCTGCGGGCACGCAGGTGATCTATGCTGCGATCGTCACCGCTGCACTCGCACGCATCTGCGCCTCGCTCGAACCCGCGCACATGATCCCGCTGCTCACGGTCGCCGGCGCCGCCTGGGCGATCGCCTTCATCGGCTTCGTCGCGCTCTACGGTCCGGCGCTGTGCTCGCCGCGAAAGGCGTGACCTTTCGACGCGGATTTGCGGTGCCTGAAGTGGTGATCGACTGCGTCCGACGGGACTGCTGCCGCCCCTATTTAGGGGCAATTTCACCAATTCGCGTTAATCCTTTCGGAACCATCGGCGGCCGAAGCCGCCGAAAGCTCCAGAACAGGTGTGCGATGTTCGGCAATCTCAGGATTTCCTCCAAGCTGATGATCATGGTCGGCGTTTCCGTGCTCGGGATCGTCACGGTGGCCTTTGTCGGCCTGCAGACGGCGATGCTGCGAAGCAAGGTCGACGGCTTCCTCGCCAATATCCGCGCAGCGTGAGAGTTCAGCTCGGCTCCAGCACTGAAGGCACGTCTGGCAGTCGCGGCCGCAAATTGATTTGACCGGACTCCATAGAGCCGCTTACTGCGGTGGCATTGCGTGTTTGGCGGTTATGCGCGCGTCAAACGGACGCTCGAAAGGCCGATCCCCCGCATCACGATCTTGCTCAGTTGACGCAGCCACAAGACCGAGCTTGCGACCACCGCGCAGAGCAGCCAGTCGCCCGCGCTCAAGATGACGGTCGAAAACGCTTCCTGGAGGAAAGGCGCATAGATCACGAACGCGTGCAGCACGAGCGAAAGCACCACCGCCGCCCAGAGCCAGCCATTGGTGAACAGACTATGAAATGCGCTGACTTCGTCGGAACGTGCATTGAAAACGTTGAACAGTTGAAACAGCACCAGCGTCGTGAAAGCCATGGTCCGCCCATAGGCAATCGTGCCCGAACCTTCGATCAGGCCGCCTGGAACCGAGGCGTCCAGCACCAGCAATGTGCCTGATGCCATGATGATCCCGACCAGGAAAATCCCGCCCCACATCTGACGCGTCATGACACCCTCATCGCGCGGGCGTGGCGGGCGCTGCATGATGGCCGGGTCCGCCGGGTCGACGGCGACGGCGAGCGCGGGCGTACCGTCAGTCACCAGGTTGATCCAGAGGATCTGCGTCGCCAGCAGCGGAAGCACGACGACACCGCCGGCGGCGGAAAGTCCGATTGCATCCGCCAGCACGACGCCGAAGAACATCGTCATCACCTCGCCGATATTCGACGACAGCAGGTAACGCAGGAATTTCCGGATATTGGCGAAGATCGCGCGTCCCTCCTCGACGGCGGCGACGATGGTAGCGAAGTTGTCGTCGGCCAGGACCATGTCGGCGGCCTCCTTGGAGACATCGGTGCCGGCGATGCCCATCGCGACGCCAATGTCGGCCGCCTTCAGCGCCGGGGCATCATTGACGCCGTCGCCGGTCATCGCCACGGTTTCCCCTGCCCGCTGCAATGCCTTCACGATACGGAGCTTGTGACTGGGATTGACGCGGGCATAAACCGAGACTTCCTGTACGGTGCGATCGAGGTCTTGCTCCGTCATGGCTTCGAGCTCGGCGCCGGAAATGGCGCGCTGACCGGAGGTGATGATGCCGAGTTCAGCGGCGATGATCGCCGCGGTCCTGGGATGATCGCCGGTAATCATGATCGGGCGGATTCCCGCTGCCCGGCTGCGGGCAACTGCATCGCGGGCTTCCCGGCGCGGCGGATCGATCATGCCGATCAGGCCGAGAAAGACGAGGTGCTGCTCCACGTCTTCGTCGAATGCATCGGGCGGCTTTCGATCCGCCGGCAGCGAGCGTAACGCAACACCAAGCGTCCGCAGTGCTTCCTCGGCCAGCGCATCATTGCTCACCATGATCTCCGACTTACGCGCGTCGGTGAGCGCGACCGCGTCCTGTCCGACGAGTTCGTGGCTACAGCGCGCGAGCAGGATATCGGGCGCGCCCTTGGTCACCGCAATCAGGCGATCGCGCCGCTCCGCATCCGTATGCACCGTGCTCATCAATTTGCGCTCGGACGAGAACGGAATCTCGCCGATCCGGGCAAAGCGGTGATCGAGCGCGTCAGGGTGCAGGCCGGCCTTGCATGCGGCGACGATCAACGCGCCTTCGGTCGGATCGCCCTGCACGATCCAGGTGCCGTCGCGTTCTTCAAGTATCGCGTTGTTGGCGCGTTCGGCCGCCGTCAGCGTGCGCTCGAGCTCGAACTGCAATGCGCCCTTGTCCGATGCATCGCCAACAAGATGCACCTCTCCCTCCGGCGCGTAGCCGGTACCGGAGAGATTGGTGCAGCCGCTCGCCGTCACGACCCGGCGCACGGTCATCTCGTTCCGGGTCAAGGTGCCGGTCTTGTCGGATGCGATGACGGTCGCCGAGCCGAGCGCTTCTACCGCGGCGAGGCGGCGGATGATGGCGTTCTTCCTCGCCATCCGCTGCATGCCGATCGACAGCACGGCGGTGACCACCGCCGGCAATCCTTCCGGAACCGCCGCGACCGCCAGCGCCACGCCGAGCAGCAGCACCGCGAACGGTGAACACGATCATCCAGGCCGGTGCGACGCCGGTGTTCGTGGATTCACGCGAGGATACCTGGCAGATCGATCCCGAGGATGTTCGCCGCAAGATTACCCCGCGGACAAAGGCTCTGATGGCTGTCCATTTGTATGGACACGCCTGCGAAATGGACGCGCTGGTTAACATATGTAAAGAATTCGATCTGTGGCTGATCGAGGACTGTGCCGAAGCTTTCGGCACTTACTACAAGGGTCGGCACGTCGGAACCTTCGGAGATTTCGCGACCTTCAGTTTCTTTGGAAACAAGACCATCACAACGGGCGAAGGCGGCATGGTGGTCGCAAGGGACAAGGATCTCCTGGACCGGGCGTATCACCTCAAGACTCAAGCTGTTTCGCCAGACCGCGAATACTGGCATGACGCGGTTGGATACAATTATCGGATGACCAACATTTGTGCAGCGATCGGCTTGGCTCAGTTGGAAAATGCGAGCCCGATTCTGGAAAAGAAGCGCCAGATCGCGGCGTGGTACCAGCAAGGCCTCGAGGGACTTCCATTGAGATTGCTGGGAGAATATCCCGACACAACGAACTCATATTGGATGTGTTCGATCGTTGTCGACGATCCCAATATTCGACAGCCGCTCAGAGATTGGTTGAAGGCGGCGAATATCGAGACGCGCCCCTTGTTCTACCCATGTCACACGCTTCCGCACTGCAAGGCAGACGAGACACATCCGGTTGCTCAATCGCTAAGTGCAAGAGGCTTGAACCTTCCGAGCTTTCCAGAACTCTCGCTGGAGGGCGTCACGACGGTCTGCACTGTGATCCGTTCCTTCTTCCGGTCAGGAGCCAATGAAAGGTGACGGCGGGCTCCTGATACTGGGATTCGGAGGACACGCCCGAAGCGTTGCCGCGGTGGCGATCGCGAATGGTGTGCGGTCGCTCCTGTTCGTGGACGAGAATGCAAGGGACGGTGAGTCCTTTCTGGGCTTTCCGGTAAGGCGTGAACTCCTTGAGAGCATCCCGCCGGGATGGTCGTGCATCCCAGGGGTTGGAGACAACGCCAAGCGAAAGCAGCAAATCGAATTCGCGCAATCGGCAGGTTGGGATTTGGCAAACGTCATCTCGAGCCATGCAACGGTGGATGTGAACGCATCCATATCGCCCGGGTGTTTTGTGGGACATCACGCCCACATTGGCCCTTTGGCGCGAGTGGGACGAGGCTGCATCATCAACACCGGCGCAATTGTCGAGCACGAATCTGCGGTCGGCGATTTTTCGCATGTCTCTGTGAATTCAGTGGTGGCAGGACGAAGCCGCATCGGCAGCTTTGTTTTCCTCGGGACAGGCGCGACGGTGATCGATGGCGTCCGCGTCGGCGACAACATCACGATCGGTGCCGGCGCGGCGGTGGTCGAATCCCTGGACATACCTGGGACCTATGTCGGCTGCCCGGCAAAGCCTCTCTCGAGGGCCGGTCGCGCCGTTCACTGAACTTTGACTTGAGGACGCAGACACGAGCAGGCTTTATCGCGATCTTGGGCATCACATGCAGTACGCCGACCGGTCCTTTCCGCATCGATGGCATCTTGAGCTGACCGGATCCAGCGAACTGGCTGCTCAAGTGCTGCTTGCATTCTATTTGGCGCTGGTCGTGGCCTCGTTGACCGCAGTGGAGCTTGCTGCGGGGATAGCTCTTCACCCCTCGTGGAGTGCCATGCTTGGTACGGCAGTCTCGCTGTGCCTGCTGCCGCTGTTCGCCTTCGCCAACTTCGGCTTCGGATACTTGGTGGGCGTGGCGTTCACCGGGATGGTTGTTGGGTTTGTCTGGCTCAGCTACTTCACCTCGTCGCGATATGATCCCGCGATCGTGCGGTGGTCCACCCTTGCCTCTCTGTTGGCATTCCTGGTGCCGATTCTCGTTCAGAACTGGCGCGCGCCACGAATGTTCAGAATCAAGACGAAGACGATGGATATCTGCGTCAAGGCTCTGCTTGTCGTCGCAGTCCTGCTTCTTCTGCTGAATTACCGCTACGGTTTTGCTCTTGTCGGGCTGCAAGCGGCAGCGCAACTGCGCAGCGGCATCGCGCAACCGACCTTTCTGAGCTATACGACGAACAACGTCATCTACGCCGTGCTGCCCTTTGCATTTGCGTTCTACGCGCAGCGCGGATCACGCCTTTTGGCCGCGGCCAGTCTGCTATTGATACCATGTTTCTATCCGGCGCTGCTGAACAAGACGGTTCTGTTCGCTGCGATATGGCTTCCCTTCATCTTCCTGACCTTTCGATCCTTCGAGCCGAAGCAGGCGACCGTCATCTCCCTGGGCGCTCCACTCGCGCTCGGATTACTCCTCCATGCGACCCTGCCTGCGGGAAACCCGATTGCGCATTCCGTGTTCGGCTACGCGAATGAGCGAATGTTTGCGATCCCTTCGATCGCGATCGACTACTATGCTGATTTCTTCGCTGTTCATCCGAAGACCCATTTCTGTCAGATCAATGTCATCCGAATGATCTTCGGCTGTCCTTATTCAGAGCAGCTCAGTGTCATTTTCGCCGGTCGATACGGTGTCGGAAACCTGAATGCTTCATTGTTCGCGACCGAGGGTATCGCCTCGACGGGCTTGATCTGGCTGCCATTGGTCATGTTCATGTGCGGACTGATGCTCTCCATCGGCAACAGCTGCTCGCGGCATCTCTCGCCTTTGATGATCGCAACATCATCCCCACTTGCCCTGCTGGCGCTGCTCAACGTTCCCCTGAGCACAACCCTGCTCAGCAATGGACTGTTCCTGCTGTTCCTTCTCTGGTACCTCTGCCCCGGTGAGCAAGACGAGAAGCGCTATTACTCGGAACAGCCCAACCGCTCAGCGGCGGATTTTCGTGCCGATTGTATCGTGGAGGGGGTGCCTGTTCACTGCCGCCGCGACGGCGTCATAGACGCTATCGTCGATGGCCGCGTCGTCGCGTTCGAGAACTGGGTCGATTTCTTCAAGTTTCTTCGCCAATGACTTCTTGCACCATCTCAGAACAGCAGCACGCCATCATCATGCACCTCCGGTTCAGGCCGGTGCGGCGCGGACTTTGACATCAAGCCGAGGCGCTGCAGGACATCCCGATGGACCTGCCGCTCCCGTTCCATCGTGTAGTGCGCGAATAGATCGTCCAGCACTGCCTCATCGCTCGAAGTCAGCGACAGCCTTCCGGCGATTGCGCTCGACGCCTCGAGGCGCGCAGCAGCGGCCGGAAGCGACGCCGACGCTTCGCCGAGTGCGGTGATCAGATCGCGGGCCCCTCCTATCAAGGCCTCGAACTCGGCGCCCTCGTGGACGAGCCGGTCCATCAGCCGACCGAGCCGCCCGTTGCCGGCCTCGATCTCCTGCAGCGTTTGCAGGATCGATGGCTCCAGCCTGGTCAGTTGCGCGGGATTTCCATGATCGCGCAGCTCCTTGAGATCGCCGGCAGCGCGTTCGATGCGATCGAGGACCGGCTTCAATCTGGAAGCACCGGCGGAGACCTGATCCGCGGTCGCCTTGAGCTCGTTGGCGATCACGACGAACGCATTGCCCTTCACGCCCAGATGGCCGGCCTTGAGGCTGGCATTCATGCCGATCAGGATGATGTCGACGACGGCCTCGCCAAGACCCGCGATCGCGAGACGAAACTTGCCGAGCGTGTCCTCCACGACCGAGAGGGCCGCATCGACCGATCTGCCCGAACTCTCGCAGGTCGCAATCAGTTCCGAGGCCTGCGCCAAGGTTTGCTTGATGACGGCAAGGAACGATGGTGCCCCGCCATCCCGGCCGCCATACACCGCGCGGCCTTGTGCGACGACGCCGGTTGCATCGGCAAGAATGGCGTTCAGCGAACGAATGATCGCGCCGATATTATCGCCGAACTCACGCTCCGCATCCTTCAGCTGCGCAGCCTGGAGCTGGCGGATGATTTGGGCTCCCTGCGCGCCGCTATCCGTATCAATCACCGGAACGATGCTTACTGCCGGAGCAGCAGCACGCTGCAACCTGTCGCAGACATGCTCCAGGCGTTGCCGCGTGCTGTCGCCCGACTGCAACGAGATGATCGCGCTGCCGACGGCATCGGCGATCTTCTTGGTGCTCCTGCCCGCCAGCTCGACGAGGTTAACGCTCTTGTCCTGCTGCTCGCGCATCCCTGCATAGGCAGAAATCAGCCCGGCACTCGCCGCGAGAAGCTGCTCTCGATAGAGTTTCTCGAATTCCTTCTGCCGATTGAGCGCAGTCTCAACCGCTATCGACAACAACTTCTGATCGCGCGCGCAGCCCTCGATCGAATGCTGGACAGATTGCCCGAGCTCGAACGCCTCCTTCGTGAAATCAAGGAAGCTGTCGCGGTCGCCGTCGAGCGAAGCCGCCTCGATTCGCGCGCTCCGCGCGATGATTGAGATCATCTGGATATGCTTGAAGAGCGGAGCGATCTGCGCTGACGCCGCTTCGGCATCCTCGCCGATCCGGCCGAGAAACGCGCTTTCCGCCGGCAGCGCCTCGGCGAGCGCGTTCAGCCGGCCGGCAATATCCTGAAGCGCCGTCGAGGTGCCTTCGATTTCCGCGCCCGACATTTCGCGCGAGAGCTCGGTGAGCGCGCCCTCCAGCTCCTTGAACAGAGCGTGGCCGCGACCGAGATGCTTGCCGACCTTGGCGAAACTATCCTCAATGCGGGACGACACATCCTCGACGGACGCGAGCGCCGCAGCAACCGTATCGGTCTGGTCGTTGGGAGAGATCATGGCATCACTCCGTCAGGGTAGGTTGTCCGGCCTGGTGCCAGAGCATGATTTCCCGGGAAATCTGGCCGAGCGAGACCACCTTCTCCACGGCGCCGTGCGCAATTGCCTCTTTCGGCATGCCGAACACCACGCAACTCTCTTCGTCCTGCGCGCACGTTGCAGCACCAAGCCTGCGCATCTCCAACAAGCCCCTGGCGCCGTCGTCGCCCATCCCCGTCATGATGATCCCGAGCGCATTGCGGCCGGCATATTGAGCCGCCGAACGGAACAGGACGTCGGCCGAGGGCCGATGCCGCGACACCGGCGGACCGTCCTTGATCGCGATGCTGTAACGCAGGCCGGTCCGCTGCAGCAGCATGTGGCGAGCGCCGGGCGCGATATAGGCGCAGCCCGGCTGCACCGGCTCGCCATCCTCCGCCTCCTTCACCGTGATCTGGCAGGCAGCGTTGAGACGCCTCGCGAATGCCGCGGTGAAGCCCTGCGGCATATGCTGGACGATCAGGATTCCGGGACAATTCGTCGGCAGCGCTTCCAGCACGTCGAGCAGCGCCTCGGTGCCGCCGGTCGAGACGCCGATGCAGACGATGCGTTCGGTGGTCGGCCGTGAACGCCCCTGGATCGGCGGCGGCATGATGGCATCCGCGGTCAGCTTCTTCTCGATGATGCGCCGCTGCTGACGTGGGCGTACGCGTGCACGGGCGGCCGACTTCACGGCTTCGCGCAGCCGGCTCGAGCATTCCAGGAGCGCCTGCCGCGTATCGACCCGCGGCTTGGGAACGATATCGACCGCGCCGGCTTCGAAGGCTTCAAACATCTGATCGGAGCCCTCTTCGGTGAGCGAGGAGCAGATGATCACCGGGATCGGGCGCTGCGCCATGATCTTGCGCAGGAACGTGATTCCATCCATGCGCGGCATCTCAATGTCGAGGACGATTACGTCGGGCAATTCGTTCTGCAACCGCCGCGCCGCGGCGAACGGATCGGACGCGGTCGCCATCACCTCGATATCGGGATCCTCGCTCAGGATGGTCGTGAGAATTTGGCGCACCGACGCCGAATCGTCCACGATCAGCACGCGAACTTTCTGCCTGGGCATTGCCGTGCGCTCCTCGTTGCTCTCTTTTCTTTGAGCATGATCTCCCGCGCAAACGCTTAGCGTTTGTCGCGAGGAAAGCCGGTTCCCACTTTCCCGGATCATGCTCTAGCCTCTAAAAATCGTCGGCTGAACCTGCTTCAATGTCGGCACCGTGTTGTGGATCATCGATTCGGAATGCCCCACCATCAGATAACCTCCTGGCCGCAGATGCGCGCAAAGCTGATCGACGACCTTGCGCTGCGTCTGCCTGTCGAAATAGATCAGGACGTTCCGGCAAAAGATGATGTCGACGTCGCGGTCCACGGGATAGCTGGAATCCATCAAATTCATCCGCATGAAGTTCGTCCGTCGCCGTAGTTCCGGCACCACGCGCACCTCGTTGCACGAGCGGTCTTTCGACGACAGGAAGTAGCGCTTCATGAACTCGGAAGGGACCGGCGCGATGACGTCGCGCGTATAGATGGCGGCCTTGGCAAGCCGCAGCACCGCGGTCGAAATATCCGTTCCGAGGATACGAAACTGGAACCTGGCGCCGGACCTCGTCATGTCGTCGAGAACCATCGCGGTCGTATAGGCCTCCATGCCGGTCGAGCAGGCCGCGCTCCATATCTTCAGGCCGTGCGATCCACGGCCGCGCTGCTTCAGGAGCGCCGGCACCGCGACCTCCTTCAAGAAAGTGAAATGCGCCGGCTCGCGGAAGAAGTCCGTCTTGTTGGTCGTGACCACATCGATCAGATGGATGAGCTCGTCGTCGGGCAGCGCTTTGTCGAACAGATGCTCGACATATTCGTTGAGCCCGGAATAGTTGAGCGCGCGGACACGCTTGTGCAGCCGCCCTTCCAGCATCAGGCGCTTTCCGGCCGGCAGCTTGATGCCCACCTGCCCTTCGATCATTTGAGCGATCGTGCGGAATTGACGATCGGATAGATGTACCCCGGCCCCCAGCATCGCCGATTTCGCAAAGTCTAGGCTGCGGCTGATGCGTCGACCCGGGCTTCGTCGGCGGGCACTTCGGCATCGGCCATCAATCGTGCGAGATCGAAGATGATGACGAACCTTTCCCCCTTGCGTCCGATGCCGGCGATGTAGTCGGATTGCCAGCGTCCGCCGACCGAGGGCACGGGACCGATCGAATCCTCGTCGATGTCGGTGACCTCGAAGACACAGTCCGCCACGAAGCCGACGCCGACCAGGCGGTCGTTCATCGGCACGTCCAGGATGATGATGCGCGTCGCCTCCGTTGCCGGCACGCTCGGCAGATCGAGCTTCAGCCTGAGGTCGACGATCGGATAGCCACTCCCACGCACGTCGATCATGCCAAGCATGAAATGCGGCGCGTGCGGCAGACGCGAAATCGGGCGCATGTCGAGGATTTCGCGAACGTTGCAGATGCTGATGCCGAAGGTCTCCCCGGCGAGACCAAGCGTCAGATATTGAGCCGTGCCGGCCATGTTGCGTCCTTCCGGTCAGAGATCGCGGGGGCTGGCCTTGTAAAGACTGGCCCCGCGTGTTGCTAGCGCTGAAAATCAGCGTCGCGATCGTCCTCGCCGTCTTCCATCGCGAAGGCGAAACCACCGCCGCCGGCAGCCGTCTTGAGCGCACGCACCGGCTTGGCGGCAGGCTTCTTGGCGCTGCGGTCGGCAGCCGCCATGCTTGCGGCTTTCGCGCGAAGCTGGCCGACCGCCTTGTCGATCGGCATCGCTGCCGCGGGCTTGTCCTTTGCCTGGTCGATACGGAAATAGGCGATGGTCGACTGCAACTGTTCGGCCTGGGAGGCGAGCTCTTCCGATGTCGAGGAGACCTGCTCGGATGCGCTGGCGTTCTGCTGGCCGACCTTGTCCAGCTGCTGGATCGCCTGGTTGATCTGGGCCGAGCCGACATCCTGTTCGCGGCAGGCCGCCGTGATCTCCTCCACCAGCTCCGCCGTCTTCTTGATATCCGGCACCAGCTTGGCCAGCATGCTGCCCGCTTCCTGTGCGACCTTAACGCTTTCCGCCGACAGCGTGCCGATCTCGGCCGCGGCCGCCTGGCTGCGCTCAGCGAGCTTGCGCACTTCGGAAGCAACCACCGCAAAGCCTTTGCCGTGCTCGCCGGCACGCGCCGCCTCGACCGCGGCGTTCAGCGCCAAAAGATCGGTCTGGCGGGCGATCTCCTGCACGATGGTGATCTTCTCCGCGATCGTCTGCATCGCCTCAACGGCGCGGCCGACCGCGGCGCCGCTGGCTTCTGCATCCTTCGCCGATTGTCCCGCGATCTTCTCGGTCTGGTTGGCGTTCTCGGCATTCTGCTTCACGTTCGCCGCCATTTCCTCCATCGACGAAGACGCTTCTTCGGCCGAGGACGCCTGCTCGGTCGCGCCTTGCGAGAGCTGTTCGGCGCTGGCCGACAGCTCCTGGCTTCCGGCCGAGACGTTCTGCGCCGCTGTCAGCGCTTCCGCGACGATCATGCGGAGCTTCTCGACCATGCGCTCCAGCGCCATGCCGAGCGTATCCTTGTCCGACAGCCGCTTGGCGTCGACGGTGAGATTGCCCTGCGCGATCTCGTTGGCGATACCAGCCGTTCCATTCAGATTCACGGTCATCGTATTCAGCGACTTGACGAGATCGCCGATCTCGTCATTGCTGACGACGTCGATCTTCTGGCTGAGATCGCCGATCGCGACCGCATCGGCAAGATTTACTGCACGGCTGAGCCCGCGGCTGATATTGAGCGCAATCCAGGTCGCCGCCACCACCGCGATCAAGAAGGAGGTGATCACCAGGATGATCAACAGCATCTCTGCCCGCGCGCCGTCCTGCCTTGCCTGCTCGGTTTGCTCGGCCATGGCCTGCTTTACAAGAGAGATGTAGGCATTTGCGGCCGCCAGTGCGTCAGCCACGACCTTGCGGCCATCGTTCATCGAACGGTCGATCGCCGCCGGCTTGTCGACCCTGGCGAGGCGAACCGTCTCGTCCTGATAGGCATTCATCTTGACGTAGGCGGCCGAAAAGCCATCTACCAGCTTTTTGCCTCTGTCGGTCGCTCCGGCATAGATCTCGTCTCTGGTCTTGAGCAGCGGCTCGCGAATCTTCGCCAAATCGGCGACGAACTGATCATAGTCCTTTTCCGAAGCGATGATGGCGTTCTTCTCCGCGCGCACCTGAAGCAGGATGCCCTTTTCGAGCTCGGCGGCCTTATCCATGCGTCCGGCCCGCGAAACGAGACTCTCGGCGGTGTTGACCATGTCGCCGAGCTTCATGTAACCCATCGCGCCCGCGACCATGGACAACAGGATGACAAGGCCAAAGGCGCCGGCCAGCTTTGCTTTGACGGTAAGTCTCATTTCAGCCCCCAAAAGAAATGCTCGAATCGTCGGTCGGATTGCAAACAATCCGACCTGTTAACCCACCAACTAACGCTTCGCCCCTCAGCGCTGAAAGTCGGCGTCGCGATCGTCCTCATCTTCATCCAGTGCGAAAGCGAAACCGCCGCCATTGGCAACCTTGAGTGTGCGACGGCCCTGCGGCTTGGCCGCGGCAGCCGGCGGTTTCTTGATGCCGCGATCGGCGGCCGCCATTGTCGCAGCCTTCGCGCGCAGTTGGCTGACCGCCTTGTCGATCGGCGCGGTGGTGGCGGCCTTGCGGCCATGGTCGATGCGGAAGAAGGCGATCGTCGACTGCAACTGCTCGGCCTGGGAGGCGAGCTCTTCGGACGTCGAGGAGACCTGCTCGGATGCGCTAGCGTTCTGCTGCCCGACCTTGTCGAGCTGCTGGATCGCCTGGTTGATCTGCGCCGATCCGACATCCTGCTCGCGGCAGGCCGCGGTGATCTCCTGGACGAGGTCGGCGGTCTTCTTGATGTCGGGCACGAGCTTCGCAAGCATGCTGCCCGCCTCTTGCGCGACCTTTACGCTTTCGGTCGACAGCGTGCCAATCTCGGCGGCGGCCGCCTGGCTGCGCTCGGCGAGCTTGCGCACTTCGGAGGCGACCACCGCAAAGCCTTTGCCGTGCTCGCCGGCGCGCGCGGCCTCGACCGCCGCATTCAGGGCCAAGAGATCGGTCTGCCGCGCGATCTCCTGCACGATGGTGATCTTTTCCGCAATCGTTTGCATCGCTTCGACAGCCCGCCCGACGGCGGCGCCGCTGGCTTCGGCATCCTTGGCCGATTGCGCCGCGATCTTCTCGGTCTGATTGGCGTTGTCAGCGTTCTGCTTCACATTGGAGGCCATCTCCTCCATGGAGGAGGAGGCTTCCTCGGCCGAAGACGCCTGCTCGGTCGCGCCCTGCGACAATTGCTCCGCACTGGCGGAAAGCTCCTGGCTTCCGGCCGAGACGTTCTGCGCCGCGGTCAGGGCTTCCGACACGATCTGCCGGAGCTTTTCGACCATTGCGTTCAGCGACTTGACGAGATCGCCGATCTCGTCGTTGCTGGCGACGGGAATGGTCCGGCTGAGATCGCCGTCGGCAACTGCGCCTGCAAGACCGACCGCGCGTCCCAGTGAACGGCTGATGCTGATCGAAATCCAGAGCGCCGCCGCGATCGCAACCGCAAGCGAGACACCAATCAGGATCATCAACATCAGTTGCGCCTGGTGGCCAGCCTCCTTCGATTGAACCGCCTGTTCGGCCATCTGCTTCTTCGTGTTCGTGACATAGGCGCCCATCGCCTCGAGTGCATCGGCGACGACCTTGCGTCCCTCGTGCATCGAACGCTCCGTGGCCTTGGCCTTGTCGGTCTTCGCCAGCTTGAAGGTATCTTCCTGGAACGCATTCATCCTGGTGTAGGCTGCCGCGAACGCGTCGAGCAGCTTCTTGCCGGCCTCGCTTGCCAGCGCATAGACTTCGTCCCTGGTCTTCAGCGCCGTCTCACGAGTCTTCGCCGCCTCAGCGGCAAACTGCTCGGCATCAGCTTCCGTCCCCAGAATCGCATTCTTCTCTGCTCGAAGCTGGAGCAGGATGTCCTTCTCGATCTGAGTCGCCTTCTCCATCCGCATGGCGCGCAGCACCATGCTGTCGGCGGTCGCCATCATGTCGCCGAGCTTCATATAGGCGACGCCTCCGGCGATCGCGGACAGGACGATGATCAAGCCGAACGCCGTGGCCAGCTTGGCCTTGACAGTAAATCTCATTTTCAGCCCCTCAAGTCTCGCCCCCGAGACTTCCTCAATTCAGGATACGTTCCATGTTCGGTACGATGACGAACTCTTCGCGCCACTTGGTGATGAAGCGGATGAACTCCGGCTTCCAATGCATGCCGACGCGCGGTGTGTGCTGCACGTCTGTCCGTGAGATCTCGGTGACCTCATAGACCTTGTCGGCGGTGACGCCGACCAGGACCGGCTCGTCGTCGATGCCGACCTCGATCACCACGATCCGCGTGTCCGCGGAGTCCTCGGTTTGCGGCATCCCGAACCGGATGCGCAGGTCGGCGAGCGGAATAACGTTACCGCGCACATTGATGACGCTGGGCACGAACGACCGCGCGCCGGCCACTTTCGTTGCCGGAACCGGATCGATGATCTCCCGCACCAGCCCGGCATCGAGCGCGAACTTCTCGTCGCCGAGCCCGATCATGACCACCTGCATCGAACCGTCCTGGACGGCTCCGGCGCCGTGCTGCTGATCTGTCGCCATCTATGCCGCCTCGCTCATCTGCTGCTTTTCCGCGCGCGACTGCGCCAGGGCGACGAGCTGCGCCACGTCGAGAATGAGCGCCGCAGTGCCGTCACCCAGGATGGTCGCGCCGGAAAAGATCGTGACGTCGGAATGCAGCTTCGAGAGCGACTTGATGACGGTCTGATGATTGCCGATGATCTGGTCGGCAACCAGCCCGACGCGCGTCTCGCCGGTCGAGATGATGATCGTCTTCTGATGCTGCCCGGGCGCGCCCGGCACGTCGAGAATGTCGCGGAGCCGCAGGAAGGGGACAAGGTTGCCGCGCACGTTGAGGAAGTTGCGCCCGCGCGAGCGCTCGTCCTCCGCCGTGAGCTCGACGCACTCCTCGACCGCCGGGAGTGGAATGATGTAGCGTCCCTCGCCGACCCGGATTAGCAGCCCCTCGATGATCGCGAGCGTCAGCGGCAGGCGCAGCGTGACGGTCGTCCCCTCACCTGCCTTCGTCGACAGATCGATCGAGCCGCGCATGTTCTCGATGGTGCGCTTGACCACATCCATGCCAACGCCGCGGCCGGATAGCGCCGAGATGGTCTGGGCGGTCGAGAACCCCGGGTGGAACAGGAACTGATGGATCTCGTGATCCGACATCGCCGCACCGGGCGCGATCAGCTCTTCCGCCTTGGCGCGGATGCGCGCGGTATTGAGACCGCCGCCATTGTCCTTGACGGTGACGAGGACCTGCGCGCCGGAATGGATCGCTTGCAGCTCGATCCGCCCCTGCTCGGTCTTGCCCGCCGCCGCGCGCGTCTCGGTGTCTTCGATGCCGTGATCGATCGCATTGCGGATCAGGTGAACGAGCGGATCGGCAAGACATTCGATCATGGTCTTGTCGAGCTCGGTATCCTCGCCCGAGGTGACGAATTCGACCGGCTTGCCGAGGTCGCGGGACAGATCGTGGACCAGTCTTCGGAAGCGCCCGAACAAGGAGCCGATCGGGACCATCCGGGCGCCCATGGTGGTGTCGCGCAAGCTCGCCGCCAGCCGCTCGATCTCCTCCGCGATCATCTTGATCGAGAGATCGGAGCCGACTGCGGCCAATTGGCTGAGCCGTGCCTGTGCGATGACCAGTTCGCCGACCCGGTCCATCAACTCGTCGAGCCGTTCGGCCTGCACGCGGACCGTGGCGATGCCGCGCTCTTCGGTGCGCCTCGGCTCCTCGCGCTTGCGCTCCGACGGCGCGGCCGGCTCCGCCGCAGCGGGGACCGAAGCGGCGGTCGGCGCCGGCGCCGGCGGAGCCGCCAGTTCAACGTCCGCAATCGGCATTGCGAGCACCGGCGCCGCGCGCTCGACCTGCGCCAGCGTAAGTTTCATCTCGTCCTGCACGAACATAAAGACGTCATCGATGGCGGCCTTGTCGCAGGCGCCATGCAGCGTGACGTCCCATTTCAGGTAGCAGTCCTCAGGCTCCAGTTCGTCCAACAGCGGCACGCCATCTGTGAGCGGCACGACGAAGCAGGGGCCGAGCTTGCAGAGATCATCCAGGAGGTCGATCGGATTGGAGCCGTTGCGGAGAATGTGTGACTCGAATTCCAGGCGAAGTTGCCAGCCTGCCGGACGGCTCTCGCTTACCGGCGGAATGTCGGCGTTGGACCCGACCGGCAGCACCTGCGCGGTAGGTGAAACGAAGCGCTTCAGATCATCCAGGATGGCGTCCCCGATGATCGAATCGGCGCTGTCAGGCGCTTCGATCAGGGCACGGATGTAGTCCTTTGCGGCCAGCGCAACCGCGATCAGTTCCTGGGTCGGCTTGATCTCGCCCTTGCGGACCAATTCGAAGGCGGTCTCAAATTCGTGGGTGAATGCGGCGACCCTATCAAAGCCGAACATCGCGCCGGAGCCCTTGATGGTGTGCAGGGCGCGAAACGCCGAGTCGACCAGCTCGCGGTCATCGGGGCGCAGTCCAAGATCCAGCAAAGCCCCTTCAAGGGTTTCGAAAAGTTCGCTCGCCTCCTGACGGAATGCCTCCGTCGGGTCCATGCTGCTCATGACCGCACCAGCTTGTTGACCACGGCGAGCAATTGCTCAGGCTTGAAAGGCTTGGTGATCCATCCGGTGGCGCCGGCGCTCTTGGCTTCCTGCTTCAGCGCGTCGTTGGACTCGGTGGTGAGGAAGACGATCGGCAGGCCGACCTGCGACGGCAGCTTGCGCAGAGCCCGTATCAGTTCGAGGCCGTTCATGACCGGCATGTTGAGGTCGGTGATCACGAGGTCGAGCTTGCCCGCCTGCGCCTTCGCCAGGCCCTGCGCCCCGTCGCCGGCCTCGATCACGTTGTGACCGGCCGGCTCGAGCACGACCTTGATCATCTGGCGGATGCTGGGGGAGTCATCGACCGTCAGGACTGTAGCCATCACGCGCCATCTTTCTTGTGAAAATGCTGGTCGATCATCGCCTCGCTGGAGAAACCCGCGCGGCGAAGGGTGTTGCGAAGGCTTTGCGAGAACGCAGTCAGGACGACTGGACGGCCTTGCGCCTTGCCGGTTTCGGCGGTGGAAAGCAAAAGCTGGATCGACGTGACGTCGACCTTGTCGACAGCGGAGCAGTCGATCTCGAGCCGATCATTCCGGCTGAAGGCCTCGCGGATCGTCTCATAGACCTGGCGGATCGACGCGATGCTGCAGTCCGGCGGCAGTTGTAGCCACCGCTTGTGCTCTGTCACTTCAGCCATTCGCCGTCCCCGCATTCCCAGTGATTCGCTTTGAGTGCGAATGCGAATCTCTTTCGACTGAAGTATCGGCAGAGATGGTGATTAAGATGTTAATCAACCACCATCTCGATTCCAGGCAAGATGACCGTAGGATTACGGTGCCGAGGATTCGAGGTAGCCTGGTATGATCCACGCCGGGCATTTGCGCGCATCGGGCAGGCTACGCCATTGGCGATTGTCGAGCTTAGGCCGGCGTTAAGAGCCGGCGCGGTAGCTCTTTCTCGTACAACCGACCGTTGCGTACCCGGACGTCAGATGCTCACACAAGTGCTTCTCGTTGACGACAGCCGTTCTGTCCTCGACTTCTTCAAGCGGCTCCTGGAAGCCGATGGCACCGTACAGGTCACGACGTACATCGATCCGCTCCAGGCCGTGACGTCGGCGATGCAGCGCCAATACGACATCGTGCTCGTGGACTATGAAATGCCGAGAATGGACGGCGTCACGTTCATCCGTGAACTTCGCGCGCTCGAGAACTTCGCCAATATTCCGATCGTGATGATCACTTCGATACAGACGGACGACGTGCGGATGAAGGCGCTCGAGGCCGGCGCCACCGATTTCCTGCCGAAGCATCCACAAACCCTGGAGACAAGAGTTCGGCTCAGAAATCTTGTCCGGCTCGGCATTGCCGTTCGGCAGCTGAATGACCGCGCTGCCGACCTCGCCCAGGAAGTCGCCAGCGCCACGCAGAAACTCCAGGAGCGCGAGGAGGAGATCATTCTGCGTCTGGCGCTCGCCGTCGAATACCGCGACAACGACACCGGCGAGCACACGCTCCGCGTGGCAAAATACAGCCGCATCATTGCCGAAGAGCTCGGCCTGCCATCCCGGCTCATCCGCGAGATCTATCTTGCGGCTCCTCTGCACGACGTCGGCAAGGTGGCGATACCCGATAGCATCCTGCTCAAGCCGGGCCGGCTGAACGCGGAGGAGATCGCGATCATGCGCACCCACGCCGCGATCGGCGGACGCATCCTTGCCGACAGCCATTGCGAGCTGATCCAGCTTGGAGCCGAGATCGCTGCCGCTCATCACGAGCGCTGGGACGGCGGCGGCTATCCCAACGGGCTCAAGGGAGCCGATATTCCGATCGCAGCCCGCGTCGTCGCGGTCGCCGACGTCTTCGATGCGCTGACGATGAAGCGTCCCTACAAGCATCCGATGCCACTTGCGGACGCGCGTCGTTACCTCGAGGACAACAGGGCGCGCCAATTCGATCCTGCCTGCGTCGATGCTTTCCTGTCACGCTGGGACGAAATCGTGACGATCGCTACCGCGCAACATGCGATGGCGCCGTGGCAGGCCGAAATGCGCACGCTTTCGACGGCCGTCTCGTTTCAGCTGAAATCAAGCTGTTCAGCTGTGTAACATCATTGCGAGCAAGCACCTCCTGCCGGAGTTCTCACGAACGCGCTCACGCGCCATTGAGAGAACGTGAGAGGATTCCCTCTTTAAACAGGGTGTAGCGATCCGCACTTCCGACGTGGAGCCCACACATCATTGGCTTCGCTTCCTGATGGAGAACACCAATGTCAAAAGTGAAATTCCTGTCGATCGCACTGGTCGCCGCGGCGACGCTTGCGACGCCCGCGATGGCTCGCGAACACACGCGACACGTCACTCGCGCCAATGCTGCTGTGACACAGGAGCAGGCATATCCCGAACAGGTATATGTCGGCGGACCGGGCTGCGTTCCTGCCCCGCGCGTGGGCGCGTTTGCGTCGCAGCCCTGGACCAACGGCAACGTTCCCTGTGAGCCTGGCACCGGCTACGGTTACGGTTACGGCTATTAACGATCCGGTCGTCTCAGGCCGCCGTCAAACATCCAAGATCGGGAATTTCCGATCTTGTCGGTGAAGCTGCATCGAAGTTGAAGAGGCCGGACCGCATCTGCGGTCCCGGCCGCTTTTTTTGCGGTAGCTCTTTCCGATATTTCTCCTATGCGTGTTTCACGCCGGCACGGCGATTGCCGAAACGAACGATCGATCAGCGGGCAGCGTATCGGACGGACCTGCGCAGGCTGTATCGTTCCAATACAAATCACTCACTCCCGGCTTTGTGAATTCACCATCGTGCACCGCGTACCTACATGGTTATTTGAAACCATTAGTTGCGGAGCCGAAGAATGGTGAGCAAGGAGTATTCAAGCACGGCGCAGACTTTGCGCCGGGTCGCGCAAAGCATGAGCGATCCGGCGATTGCGGATCGTCTCAAGGTTCTTGCCGAAAGCTATGAGCGGCGGGCCGAAATGACGTCACACGCTGATTCTGCGAAGAATTAGACGATCGTCGCTTGCAGCCGGCTTGAGGCCGGCGATCAGATGCGTCGCGGCGGTCACTGCTGCGACGTCCGTCAGACCGGCTATTCAACCTGTCTTCTGGAAGCATCACAGTTGAAGGCTCGCTGAAGCGGAAAAGAAAAATCGATCAGCAGATCGATGTAGCGCGTCTCGCTGCGCTTAACGACACGCGAGGTTCGCGCGTCGTTAAGCCGGAATGGCACGATGGCTTTCTGGTAAAGCCCCATCAAGTGCAGCTTTCACTTAGTTGTAGCCGCTGGTGCCGGGCGACGAGCCGCCGAATTGCGAATCGCCGGTACCGCTCAGCGTGGTCGAACCGTCCGGATCTCCGTTCGGATTGCCGTAGTTCGGATGCAAGACGACCCGCGGCGCAGCATCACTGTACATCGTATAGCTCCTGACCAGCGGTTCATGATGCGACGTCTTGGCAAATGCATATGTGCTTGAGAGCATGGACGCAGCGACCAATGCTACCATTGCGACTTTCATGGCTTGTCCTTTCGAGTGGTGACACAAGGAACGTTACACAAAGGACGAGGTGGGATGCTTTCTCGGCGCTCCCACTAAATTAGCGTTTAACGACGCTGGACAACCAGCACAGAAGCGCTGGTCACTGACACGGCATGAAACCGCTTTGCTCGCGTTTCGCTGCTTCGTGATGATAGTCGCGCCGCGGATTCCGTTGGCGCTGGCCGCCGCTCCCGCCGTCACCCCGAGTTGAGAATCGTAAAGCGTAATTTAGTGGGATGCGCTCGCAGGCCCCTTAGATCTCGAATCGAAATATCCGAGCATTCGGATAACCCCAAACACGAGAAGCTCGCGTCTGAGAGCGCGCATCGCCTGGCGATGCGTCATGCGGACTTGCGCGCGCCAAGCGAGCTCTCGCATCGACGCGATGGAGAATTTCGATGACCTCATTCAAGATCCTTATGGCCGCCCTGCTGCTATCGGTAACAGCCGCAACACCAGTATTCGCTCAGGCCGCCATCCAGGAGCCCGGACTGTATGCATTCTATCATCCCAATGCGGATATCCTGAACGGCGGCGCACCGACGCCCGCGGCCAGGCTGGCGTCGGAGCCGCCCGCTGTTTTGCAATTCTATAACGAAGAGGCGAGCGGCATTGGCGCCTGCGCGCAGCGCCACCGCTCGTACAATCCCGCGACGGGTACATTCTTTGGCCGTGACGGCCGCCGCTATCGGTGCGAGTGATGCGAGCTCAAGGACAAACTTCTACTACGGCCCGGTGAGCGCTGGGACATCTTGCCGGCCGCATGCGGATGAAAGCTAGAACCGCTGTGTGTGATTGTAATGTCCATCAATTAGCGGTAGATAGGTACGCTAGCACACATCCGTAGAAGAGAGAGCATGGCGCGCAACGTTCTGATCCTGGGAGCCTCATACGGCTCATTGCTTGCGACGAAGCTGCTGATGGCCGGTCACAACGTGACGCTGGTTTGTCGGAAGAAGACTGCAGAGCTCATCAATCGCGACGGCACTGAGGTTCGCATCAAGCTGCGTGACGAGCCGACGCACCGATCGATCTTTTCGCGCGATCTGCCGGGGACCTTGGATGCGACCCCGCCCGCAGACGTCGACCTTTCTCGTTATGATCTGGTCTGTCTTGCCATGCAGGAGCCGCAATACACCAACCACACAATCCGGGTTCTGATGATCAAGATCGCCGAGGCGAAGCTGCCTTGCCTTTCGATCATGAACATGCCGCCCTTGCCCTACCTCAAACGGATCCCGGCGCTGGCGGAGATGGATCTGGAAGAGGCCTATACCAATGCGCAGGTGTGGGAGCGGTTCAAGCCGGGACTGGTGTCGCTCTGCTCGCCTGATCCGCAGGCCTTCCGCCCGCCGGACGAGGCGGCGAATGTCCTGCATGTCGGCCTGCCGACAAACTTCAAGGCAGCGGCGTTTGCGGATAAGGCTCACAACCAGTTGCTTCGTGAGCTGGAAGCGGACATCGACGCGGTGAGGATGGACGGCCAGGACGTTCCGGTGAAGCTCAAAGTGTTCGACTCGCTGTTCGTCCCCCTGGCCAAATGGTCGATGCTGTTGACCGGCAACTACCGCTGCATCACGCCGACCGAGCCGCAGCCGATCCGCGACGCAGTGCACGCCGATCTGAAACTCTCGAAGTCGATCTATGAGCATGTCGACGCGATCGCTCGGCGTCTCGGAGCCGACCCGCAGGATCAGGTGCCTTTCGAGAAATACGCCAAAGCGGCGGAAAGCCTTCTCAAACCCTCATCGGCGGCCCGCGCGGTGGCGAGCGGAGCGCCCTTCATCGAGCGGGTCGACCTGCTGGTGAAACTGATTTCGCATCAGCTTGGCGTGCCCAATGCCGAGATCGACCGAACGGTTCAGATCGTCGATCAGAAGCTCAACGAGAAGATCGTGGAGGGCGGGTCCGGCGCGCTGTGACGTGCGCCGAGTCCCTCATCGCTCGATAGCCTGACGTGGTAGCTCGATTTGTCGGGGCCGCCACAGGCGCCACGAGAAATCATCTGATTTCACGCCAGCGATCCTCGTTCGCGATCGAAGCAATGGCGTGCGCTTGACCGGCCATCGCATCGAGCCGGTAGCGCGTTTTCACCTCGGCAATTGCGCGGCTGGAGCGGATCAACCGGCTCGGCAACACTTAGCTTCGTGCGATCCAGGAAGCCTTCGGCATCGTGGTCAACTATCTTCACGACCACTACAGCGTTGAGAACAGCCGCGAGACCTTCGTGGCGGCGTCACCATCGTGCGTTCGCCCGATGTCGACGCACTGATGCAAGGATCTGCTTGAAGCCGCGCGGCCATTCCGCGCCCTCAAGACGATCCCCTCGCGCTCAAAGGAACAGACATCATGATGATGGACAGACGAACTTTTTCGACCGCTCTGCTTGCCGGCGCAGCGGCCTCGCTGATCTCCACCCGCGGCATGGCCGCAAACGCAACCCCGCCGAAGGCGCGCAACGTCGTGCTCGTGCATGGACTGTTCGCCGACGGCTCGTGCTGGTCCGAGGTGATCGGGCGATTGCAGACGGCCGGCCTCAACGTGACCTCCGTGCAAAATCCGCTGACCACGCTGCCTGAAGCGGTCGCGTCAGCCGAGCGCGTTCTGGCACGGCAGGACGGCCCGACGGTTCTGGTCGGTCATTCCTTCTCCGGCATGATCGTCACCGAGGCGGGCGTGCATCCGAACGTTTCGGCGCTCGTCTATGTGGCGGCACGCGCGCCGGATGCCGGCGAAGACTACACGGCGCTCGCCAAGACCTATCCGACTCCGCCGGCGAGCGCCGGCATCGTGTTCGACGGCGATGAAGGACGGCTTTCCGAGGAGGCTTTCCTGCGCGATTTCGCGGGCGACCTGCCGACAGCGAAGACCAAGGTGCTCTATGCGGTCCAGCAGCCGTTCCACAAGGCACTGCTCACCGGCAAGATCACGAACGCGGCCTGGCGATCAAGGCCGAGCTATTACGCCGTCTCGACCGAGGACCGCACCATCAATCCGGACCTCGAGCGCTTCATGGCGAAGCGCATGGGAGCCAAGACCATAGAGGTCAAAGCGAGTCACCTGTCGCTGATTTCACAACCCGATGAAATCACGCAACTGATCATGGAGGCTGCCGGCCAGCGCCCATGAGGTGAATACATTTGGAATTGCCGCGCTCCCGACATCGCCGCGGGGTTGGCGAGGCGGAGCATGCACAACACGAAAGGAGCAAAGAACGATGATGAGCGCCCTAATTTAGCCCTTGTGACCACGGGGATGGCGGTTGGTACTTTGGGGCGCCGCACCGGGTGATGATGAGAACTATGTCTACGCTATAGCCCTCTAAGGCCCTCCTTTTGCAAGAATCGAACCTTGCTCCCCGGTCGAGGCATAACTGCGAGGGCTATCGATTGATGGCGATCAAAACTGTGTCGTGAGCTGCGTCAACCATTCGGGCGAGACCTCGACGAGAAACGCCTCCAGCCGCCTGTCGGCGCCCGAGAGGATCAGCAGGCCGATCGCGAACAGAATCGCGCCAAGCAGAGTCTTTCCGCCCCGGCCGCTGCGATGAAGCCTGTCGCGCCACCGCATCATGGCCTCCCGCGACACAATGTCGAGGACAAGGAGCGGCAGGGCGGCGCCGACGCCGAAGGTGATCATCACCGCCGCGACGTGCCAAAAGTCCTTCCCTTGCGCGGCCAGCAACGAAGCCGCTCCCAATGTTGGCCCGACACAGGGGCTCCATACGGCGCCAAGCAGAAGGCCGACGGCGAACTGTCCCTGAAACCCATTCGTCGCAAAGCCGCCGAACCGGCGGTCCGCCCAACCACCGAAAGGCCCCGCGGCGACTGCCAACTGCGCCGGCAGCCTTGGCGCCATCAACACCACGCCGAAGGCAGCCAGGAGTGCGGCCGCGACGACACGGAACAGCCCGCTGTCCAGGCCGATCGAGAATCCGATCGTGGCGACGAATAATCCCATGGCCACGAATGAGGCGGCGAGGCCAGCCGCGAGCGCGGCAGGGCCGAAGTGGTGCGCGGAGACGGCCGCACAGAGCACCAGCGGCAGGAGTGGCAGGACGCAGGGCGACAGTGTCGACAAGGTGCCCGCCAGGAACGCCAATGCAATGCTGCCAAGGTTACGTCCTGGTCGCGGCCGATCGATCGCTTAAATCGGGGCGATACTCGGACGGGGTCAGAGCATTACAATCGATCGCCCAGAAAGTGCGCCCGCGGAAATCATATTGGCGCTATACTTTTCGCCTTAATGCCGGAGCGCGGCTGCTTCAGGCGGGATGCGGCGATGCAAGACAATTCACCCATTCTTGAATCCACCGTCACATGCCCGCATTGCGGACATCGTGAGATGGAAATCATGCCGACAGATGCCTGCCTGGTCTTCTACGATTGCAAGGCATGTGGCGCTCGCCTGAAGCCCAAGCCAGGCGATTGCTGCGTATTCTGTTCGTACGGAACAGTGCCATGCCCGCCGGTCCAAGTCAGCCGCGGAGCATCGACTTGCTGCACTGGAGATGATTGAGCTCACGACTGGATTGGCGACGTCGGTTGAGTCGTGGAACGGCATTTACAGCCGCAACGGTTGCGCTCGCGTCCTGTTCATCGTGAATGCGCGGTCATTCCCCAACCCGATGCAGCGCGGGCAAGCGCCCTTCAGGTCGTGCAGTGATCGGCGGTAATCGGTGACTACATCGCACTATAAAAGGCTATCGGCCGAAATGGCGCCCCAGCGTAGATGAAAGTGATAACTACTCGTCCGCCGGAGCACTATGAAATTCTAGCCGCCAGGCCGCGAACGCCGCCGTTCGCTTCCTAAACCTACAAAAGCCGCTACTATCGGTTTCCCTAGGCCGTGCAGGACGTGGTGAGAGCTACCTCTCCGCTATCCCCGATAGGCTGTGCTGACCGACCGGTCATGTCGGACTTCACAGCGCGCGACAGGTGATCTCGGTCGGAGCGATCAACCTCGGCCGCAAAGTAACGCGATGGCCCGCCAACACCGCAGCCGATATCGAGGAGGTGCTGACCAGCCTTGAAGCGGGCCTGCCCTGCGAAGGCCGCCGTCGCTTCGCGCCCGCCGGTACGCCATAGCGAATAACGCCTCGGCTTTGCGTCGAAAAGCAGGACAGGACGGGTTTCGACGCAGCCTCGGCCGTTCACGTCACCTCTTGCGAGCCACGATGTAGGGACGGTTGTCGTTTCCCTTCGTTGCGTGGCTTTCAGTGGCAAGAATGTCGAAGCCCGCGGCACGTATATGCTGACTTAAGTCCGCCGCCCGAAAGACG
The DNA here is from genome assembly GCF_020329485.1 of Bradyrhizobium cenepequi. Lineage (GTDB taxonomy): Bacteria > Pseudomonadota > Alphaproteobacteria > Rhizobiales > Xanthobacteraceae > Bradyrhizobium > Bradyrhizobium cenepequi. The sequence continues at coordinate 10,078 of NZ_JAGKJI010000044.1, read as the reverse complement.
CCTGCATAGGGTGCTTTGCCTATCGCGCGCATCGCGGGCAACAAGGCAAGCCGGATGAGTGGGTTCATGTCCCCAACGCAGGGTGTCTTGGAGATGAATACGCCCTCCGTTGTAAGGAGGGCATGGATGCGGCGCAGCGTGCCAGGCAGGTCGCGGACCAGATGGAGATAGTTGAATCCCAGAACCGCGCTAAACTGCGCCGCATCAGGCGCAAGCGCTTCTGCGGTCGCGGTGCGGAAGACAAGGCCCGGGATGGGGCCGGCGGCCTGTTTATCACTGGCAATCGCGATCATTCCAACGGAAATATCCGTCGCAAGATAGTCTTGAACATCACCCGCGAGCCGGAGCGCTGTTGTTCCTGTTCCGCAGCCCAGTTCCAACACCCTGTCGCCTGGTCCCAACAGGGCGCGGGTCCGGTCCAGCGTGCGCTCATATGCGGCCTGATCTGCAATCGGACCCTTAGCGTATTTCCGTGAACTCCGGTCCCAGAACCGGGCGTCGCTCGCTATGCTCATAATGGCTGCCCTCGAATCGTGACGTTGCCTATTCGGCATTTGGAAGGTCGGGGCGAAGCCGCGCCCACTCAAGTCAAGCCCCGCAGAAGCTCGTACGGCGATCGGCGGTGATTGGATAGCTACCTCGCAGAATCTCGCGCAATCGGCGGGAAATGGCGGGCCACGCCCGATGATGATGAGCACTACATCTACGCTATAGCGCTATGATAGGCGAATGCACCTTGGATGCAGGAGAGTCGACGGGAGCACTCTGGCTCGTGGGCTCATAAGCGAGCGGGACGGTTGCGAGCAAGTTCCTGGCAGAGTTTGCCTGACCGGATGGCGACGCATCGGATGGGCTCGAACGACAGAAGAAGCGCTCACCCGAGTTTCGCTGATGGGAGATTACTGGATCGGCATGGGTATCGTGCTTTGTCTTCCGTGACAGCGCGGGGTTCGCCTGGCACCAACGGGAAGGCGGTTCAAGCAAGGGAAAGCCGATGGCGACATCATTTTACGACCTTAGCGTGCCGACCTTCTTGCAGACCGTTAAGGCCGTCGGAGGCTTCCTTGACCGTGCGGTCATTCATTGCGCGGAAACGGGCACTGACCCCGACGATTTCGTGGACGCGCGCCTCTTCGATGACATGGCGCCCTTCCATTTCCAGATCGAAGCGGCGTGGTACCATTCGGTGTGGGGGCTGGAGGCCGCGAAGACCGGCGTGTTCGCCCCGCCCGCCTTGGTCGGCCCGGTCCCCTTCGCCGGCCTGCAGGCCATGATCGGCAAGGCGGAAACGGCGCTGGAAGCGTTCACCCCCGACGAGGTCAACGGCTGGACGGGCAAGGCACTGGACCTTCAGATCGGCCCGCGAAGGCTCGCCTTCACGTCGGAGACCCTCATCCTCTCGTTTTCGCTGCCCAACTTCCATTTCCACGCCGTCACCGCCTATGACATCCTGCGCTCGCGGGGCGTGCCGCTTGGCAAGCGCGACTATGAGGGCCGGCTGCGCACTCGGCCGGCGTAGCGGCTGCGGCTCTTGAGTAGGAAGTGGCGGCGCCCGGCGGCAATTGGCGGGGCGAGAGGATTCGAACTGCTACGTGGAGAACGTTGCTAGCGACTAATACCGCTAGATCAGCAGAAGCAGCCATTCAATTTGAGAGCTATTGGATAGGCGCGAACCTGCCATGCCACCCGAAAAGATTCGAACTTTTTCGCCGCCCAGGACCGCCGCTCCTACAACGCTGAACATATTTCGATTTCGTTCGGCGTAGCCGGTGCGGCTATGGCGTAGGGATAGCAGCTTACGGGGTGAATTGGCGCGCCCGGAACGATTCGAACGTCCGACCCTCAGATTCGTAGTCTGATGCTCTATCCAGCTGAGCTACGGGCGCGTTTTCGCGTGAGGGGCTTGAGCCCGGGGTCTATCCGAGAGGGCTCGGAAGCACCAGCGAAAGAGCGCTCTAGCTACAGGCTCCGGGTCCGGTTGGCAAGGTCTGGGATAGGGCCTGGTGGGCTGATTTACGCCGGAAAGGCGCCCAGGACGGTGAACGTCAGGGGTTTCCGGCTATTCCAAGACGCGCCTCACGCCCGCGCGCGTTCGGTGCGGACGATCTGGAGTTCCACCGGCCGGTCGGGAATGGCGATGCGGAAGGTGGCGCCGATGGTACCCTCGACGAGGTTGATCTCGCCGTCATGGGCGCGGATCAGCTCGGCGGCGATCGCAAGGCCGAGGCCGCTGCCGCCGGGGCGCCCGGATGTCTGGAACGCCTCGAACAGGTGATCGCGGGTCTTCTGGGGAACGCCGGGGCCGGTGTCGGAGACCTCGACGATTGCGACCGTCCCCTCGCGCCGGCCGGTGATACGGATCTGCTGGGCGCCGCCGTCGGTCGCCGGACGGGTCTCCAGCGCCTGCGCCGCGTTACGCACGAGGTTGAGCAGCACACGGAAGAGCTGGTCCGGATCGGCATCGATCGTGAGCCCGCGTTCGATCGCGCTGATCCAGGTGATCGAGGCATCGGACGCAAGCCCCGCCGATTCACGCACCTCAGCGACAACCGGCTCGACCAGGATCGTGCGGCGGTCAGGCGCGGCCTCCTGGGCACGGCCGTACGACAACGTCGACTGGCAGAAGGCGATGGCGCGTTCCAGCGAGCGCAGCAGTTTCGGCGCGAAGCGCTGCACCCTGGGATCGGGGACGCTTGCGAGCTGATCGGACAGAAGCTGCGAGGAGGCAAGCAGGTTGCGCAGATCGTGGTTGATCTTGGAGACGGCAAGCCCCAACGCCGCCAGCCGGCTCTTCTGATGCAGCATCGAGACCAGGTCGCGCTGCATGTCGGAGAGCTCGCGCTCGGCAACTCCGATCTCGTCGCCGCGTTGGCTCGGCACGATGATTCGCGCCGAACTTTCGGGGTTTTCATGGAAACCGATCAGGCTGGCGGTCAGCCGCCGCATCGGGCGCACGAACAGGTAATGCAGGGCGAGATAGACCAGCCCTGCGGTAAGGCCGGCGATCAAGAGCGCGACGATCAAGACGTTGCGCGAGAAGCGGTACATTGCCTGGCGCAGCGGCTTCTCGTCGATCACGACCTCGATGAACTGCGCCTGCCCCGGCGCCGCCCCGACCACGCGGATGGTCTGGTCGCCGTGCTCCAGCATGATCTGGAACGCATCGACGATCGCCGACCACACCGACATCTCGCGCATATCGACGTCATGGTCGATCGCAGCCGGCAGGTCGGCGCTGGCGAGCAACCGCCGCTGCTGGCCCATCTTGATCGCCACCGCGCGGGCGCCGATGCTGGTCAGGATCTGGCGCGCCAGCGACTCCGGGACGTAGCCTGACGGCGCGGCATCGAGCACCAGCGCCGCGGTGTTGGCCGCCGCCAGTCGGTCGTTCAGCCGGTTCATCCGGAAGTTGGCGATCGCGGGTACGTAGATCAGCATCCCGGCGATCATCACCAGGGGAATCGTGAGCAGTAGGAGCTTGCCGGACAGCCCAAGCCGGTGCACCGGCTGCGCCCGAGACTTCTCCGTCGTCGGCTGATCATCGGTCACTGACACGATATAGGCTTTCTATGGCGCATGTTCAGCATGCTGCCGTGCACCATTGCCGGTCAAATTACGGATCGCTAATGTAAGCCGGTTCCATGAACCCCGGATGAGAGCCGAGTAAAGCCGGCCCACACGTGCAACAACCCCGCAGAATCCAGACTATTTCCGGCAATTGCGACGTTTCGAAGGACCGCTTTTGCCGCAGCGGGCGACATTGACGAAAAGGAGGCGCTCCCGTATAAGCCGCGCCAATTGTCCGCGATGGCCCGGCCTGCCGGGGCGGCTCATTTGGGGCCGCGAGTGGCTCATTCTGGGTCAGCCAGCATCACCGGACACCCTATCTCATTCATCGGCAGATTGCCTGTTCAGCGGAGAACTACCCCGTGAAGCGGACTTATCAACCCAGCAAACTGGTGCGCAAGCGCCGCCACGGCTTCCGCGCCCGTCTTGCCACGGCCGGTGGCCGGAAGGTCCTCGCTGCGCGCCGCGCGCGTGGCCGCAAGCGTCTGAGCGCCTGAGCCCGGGCGTCTTCCGGAGATTCTAGATGGATCGGCTAAGGCAGCGGGCGGACTTCGTCGCCGTTGCCAATGGCGCGCGGGCGACCAGCCCAGCCTTTGTGGTGCAGGGCCGCGCCCGCGACGATGATGGACCGATCCGCATCGGCTTCACCGTCACCAAGAAGAACGGTACCGCCACCGAGCGCAACCGCATCCGGCGCAGGCTTCGCGCGCTGGTGCAGCAGCTCGACGTCATACCGATGCGACCACACCATGATTATGTGTTAGTCGGCCGCCGGGATGCACTCACCCGCGACTTCGCGGCCATGCTCGACGACCTCCGCGCGGCGCTCCGCCGCCTCGACCGGCAACCGGCCAAAACCGGCGGCAGCCAGGTTAATATAAAGAGCGGCGGCAACCGGAATTGAATGACGAGACATTGAAGAGATGACCGACAATCGCAACACCATCCTCGCCGTCATTCTGTCCGGCCTCGTGCTGATCGCCTGGCAATATTTCTACAACGTGCCGCAGATGGAGAAGCAGCGCGCACAGCAGCAGACGCAGACGGAATTGCAGAAGCAGGCGGAATCGCAGAAGTCGACGCCGCAAGCGACCCCCGGGACCGCGCCGCAGCCGGGATCGGCACCGGCGCCTTCGGCCACGCAGCCGCCGTCCACCGGGCCGGTCGTCAGCCGCGAAGCCGCGATCGAGGGCGGCCCGCGCGTCAAGATCGACACGCCCACGCTGTCCGGCAGCATCTCGCTGAAGGGCGCGCGTATCGACGACCTGTCGCTGGAGAAATTCCGCGACACAGTCGATCCGAAATCCCCGCCAATCGTGCTGTTCTCACCGTCACAGACGGCGGCGCCCTATTACGCAGAATTCGGCTGGGTGCCCGGGACCGGCGCGACTGTGCGGATGCCCGACGCGACCACGATGTGGCAGCAGGAGGGCTCCGGCGAACTGACGCCGACGCATCCGGTCACGCTGAAATATGACAATGGCGAAGGGCTCACCTTCCGCCGCACGATTGCGATCGACGATCACTATCTCTTCACCATCAAGGATGAAGTGACCAATGCCGGCAGCGCGCCGGTCACGCTCTATCCGTATGCGCTGATCTCGCGCCACGGCACGCCGCAGGTGTCCGGGTACTACATCCTGCACGAAGGCCTGATCGGCTATCTCGGCGACCAGGGCCTGCAGGAATACAGCTACAAGAAGATCGACGACGCCAAGAGGGTGAACTTCAACGTCACCGACGGCTGGCTCGGCATTACGGACAAATACTGGGCTTCCGCGCTGCTGCCGGACACCTCCGCCAAGCTGCAGGCGAGCTATTCCTCCGACCTTGTCAACAATATCAGGAGGTACCAGACCGACTATCTGCTGGAGCCGCAGACGGTCGCGGGCGGCGCCACCGTCACCGCCAACGCGCGGCTGTTCGCCGGCGCCAAGGAAGCCGGCGTGGTCGGCATCAATTTCCCGCTGGTGGGCTTTGGCGGCTACAACAAGGAGCTCGGCCTCAATCACTTCGATCTCTTGATCGACTGGGGCTGGTTCTACTTCATCACCAAGCCGATGTTCCTGGCGCTCGACTGGTTCTTCCGCCTGTTCGGCAATTTCGGCGTCTCGATCCTGCTGGTGACGGTGATCGTGAAGCTGTTGTTCTTCCCGCTCGCCAACAAGTCCTACGCCTCGATGGCGAAGATGAAGTCGATCCAGCCGCAGCTCGCCGCGCTGAAGGAGCGCTATCCGGACGACCGGGTGAAGCAGCAGCAGGAAATGATGGAGATCTACAAGAAGGAGAAGATCAACCCGATCGCGGGCTGCCTTCCCATCGCGCTGCAGATTCCGGTGTTCTTCTCGCTCTACAAGGTCCTGTTCGTCACCATCGAGATGCGGCATGCGCCGTTCTTCGGCTGGATCAAGGACCTGTCGGCACCGGATCCGACCAACCTGTTCACCCTGTTCGGCCTGATCCCGTTCGACCCCACCACGATCCCAGTGTTCGGCCATTATCTCTGGCTCGGCATCTGGCCCATCATCATGGGCATCACGATGTGGTTCCAGATGAAGCTCAATCCGACCCCGCCGGATCCGACGCAGAAGATGATCTTCGACTGGATGCCCTTGATCTTCACCTTCATGCTGGCCGGCTTCCCGGCGGGCCTCGTGATCTACTGGGCCTGGAACAACCTGTTGTCGGTGCTGCAGCAGAGCTACATCATGCATCGGAACGGGGTGAAGGTGGAATTGTTCGACAACCTCAAAGCCACCTTCGCGAAGAAGGCGACGTAGCGATGTCTCGAACCTCATCCTGAGGAGCGGCCTTCAGGCCGCGTCTCGAAGGATGGCCGCGGACACCGGGGCCTCATGGTTCGAGACGCCGCTCTGGCGGCTCCTCACCATGAGGGACAGAGATCGCGCCGCCTCCTCATTACGGGGACTACTGTCAGAGCTTCCCACATGACCGCCGAAACCGATGCGGAGCTGATCGAAGCGGGGCGAAAATTGTTCGCCGGCGACTGGCACTTCATCTGGGCCGCACCGTCAATCGAGACGCTGCCGCCGATGGCAGGGCTCGAGGTTGCCTTTGCCGGCCGCTCCAACGTCGGCAAGTCGAGCCTGATCAACGCGCTCACCGGCCGCAGCGCGCTGGCGCGCACCTCGCACACGCCGGGACGCACCCAGGAACTGATCTTCTTCGAGGGCCCCGAGAAAGCGGGTTTTCGTCTGGTCGACATGCCCGGCTATGGCTATGCCTCCGCACCCAAGGCAAAGGTCGCGTCCTGGACCGCGCTGATCCATAAATTCCTGCAGGGCCGCGCCACCCTGGCGCGGGTCTATGTCCTGATCGACGCCCGCCATGGCATCAAGGATGTCGATCTCGACGTCCTGAAGACACTCGACAAATCGGCCGTCAGCTATCAGGTGGTGCTGACCAAGGCGGACCAGGTGAAAGCCTCCGAACTCACGACCCGCATCGAGGAAACCGCGGCCGCGCTGGCGAAACACCCGGCCGCCTTTCCGGATGTATTGGCGACCTCCTCGCGCACCGGCACCGGCATGCCGGAGCTGCGCGCCGCGATGGTGCGCCTGCTCGAGGAGCGCCGCGGATGACCAGCCTGCCTCGAATCCTGCTCGTCCTGGCCGGCATCATGGGGGCCTGTGGCGTGATGCTCGCCGGGGCATCGGCTCATCTCCCTGATGCCACTCGGCTTGCAGCCGCGTCGTCGATGCTACTGTTTCATGCCAGTGCTGTGCTGGGAACGGTCGCACTCAGTGATCGCGGCCTGCTGAACCGCGCGATCGGGACCATCGCCGCGGTCGGCTTCGTCATCGGGCCGTCATTGTTCGCCGGCGATCTCGGCCTGCGCCAATATGCCGGCTACGGCCTGTTTCGGCTGGCCTCCCCGATCGGCGGAACGCTATCGATCGCGAGCTGGCTGGTGCTGGCCATGGCGGCGACATGGCCGCAGCGGGGCAAGCCGTGAGACGCGCTTTACGCGTCGCCCGCCAATCAGATAGAACCGCGCCCGACGCTGCCTCTCGGAATAGCGAGACCCGCTCCATGACCGACACACAGATCAGCCCGCTCGACCAGGCCCGCATCCTGTCCGAGGCGCTGCCGCATATGCAGGAATATGACGATGAAACCATCGTCATCAAATATGGCGGCCACGCCATGGGCGCGGAGGATACGGCCAAGGCCTTTGCGCGCGACATCGTGCTGTTGGAGCAGACCGCGATCAACCCGGTGGTCGTTCATGGTGGCGGACCGCAGATCGCGACCATGCTCAAGCGCCTCGGCATCCAGTCGGAATTCGCGGCGGGCCTTCGCATCACCGACGCGGCGACGATCGAGATCGTCGAGATGGTGCTGGCCGGCTCCGTCAACAAGCAGCTCGTCGGCTATATCAACGAGGCCGGCGGCAAGGCGGTGGGCCTCTCCGGCAAGGACGGCAACATGGTGAAGGCGTCGAAGACGACGCGCACCATGATCGATCCGGGTTCGAACATCGAGAAGGCGATCGATCTCGGCTTCGTCGGCGAACCGGAGAAGGTCGATCTGACGCTGCTCAACCAGCTCATCGGCTATGAGCTGATCCCGGTGCTGGCGCCGCTGGCGACCTCCAAGGACGGCCAGACGCTGAACATCAATGCTGATACCTTTGCCGGCGCGGTCGCGGGCGCGTTGAAGGCCAAGCGCCTGCTGCTGCTCACCGACGTGCCCGGCGTGCTCGACAAGTCGAAGAAGCTGATCCCGGAACTATCGGTGAAGGACGCGCGCAAACTGATCGCTGACGGCACGATTTCCGGCGGCATGATCCCGAAGGTCGAGACCTGCATCTATGCCCTGGAGCAGGGCGTGCAGGGCGTCGTTATCATCGACGGCAAAACGCAGCATGCGGTGTTGCTGGAGCTGTTTACCAATCAGGGGACAGGCACGCTGATCCATAAGTGATGCCGAAAGCGGTCGAGCGAACGAGGGCCGTCATGGCCGGATACGTTCCGGCCATCCACCTGCCGCCTATCGATCGTGGGAAGGGCGCGCAAGCCTGGATCAGGCTCCGGCACGACAAGGCACGAGTGCGTCGCCCGGTGCTCGCGCAAGTCTTGATGGCGCTGCCGGCTGCGATGCTCTCGTTCTTGTTTTCCTCCGAGCCGGCGCTGGCCGACCTGAAACTCTGCAACCGCATGAGTTACGTGGTCGAGGCAGCGATCGGCATCGACGAGAAATCGGCGACCGCAACGCGCGGCTGGTTTCGCATCGATCCCGCCGCCTGCCGCGTGGTGGTGCAGGGCGCGCTTTCCGCCGACCGCGTGCTTCTCAATGCGCGTGCGCTCGGCGTCTACGGGTCCTCGCCGATCCCGCAAAACGGCACCGATACGCTCTGCGTCGCGCAGGACAATTTCGTCATCGCCGCCGCCCGCCAATGCCGCAGCGGCCAGACGCCGGCGCAATTCACGCAGATAACACCGACCCAGACCGAGGACGGCAATCTCGTCGCCTATCTCGCCGAGGGCGCGGAATATGACGAGGAGCAGGCACGGCTGGCCGGCATCCAGCGCTTGCTTGTCATCGCCGGCTACGATGCCGCGCCGATCGACGGCGTCGACGGACCGAAGACACAAGGAGCGCTGTCGGCGTTCCTCAGGAGTCGCGGCCTCTCCAGCGACGTCGTGCAATCGCCAAATTTCTTCACCACCATGATCGATGCCGTGCAGAAGCCATCCGCAACCGGACTGACCTGGTGCAACGACACGCCGCACAAGATCATGGCGGCGGTGGCGGCCGACGACGGTAAGGCCGTCACCAGCCGCGGCTGGTACCGCATCGATCCGGGCAAATGCCTGCACCCCGACGTCGCCAGTCGGCCAAAGCAGATATTCTCGTTTGCCGAAGCCGTGGATGCCGACAACCGCACCATCCGCCTGAAGGACAAGCCGTTGAACTGGGGCGGCACGATGCAGCTCTGCACCCGCGAAACCAAGTTCGAGATCGCCGAACAGGGCGATTGCGCCACCCGGGGCCTTGCCACGATCGGCTTTGCCCCAGTCGATATGACCAGCGGCGGCAAGACGCTGCGCTTTGCGATACCGTGATGAGAGTTCGTCGTCCCGGGCTTGACCCGGGACCCAATAACCACAGGGTTTGGTGACATGCGAAGCCGTAACCGCTTGCTCGCGCTACAACACTTCCCTGTGGTTATGGGTCCCCGCGTTCGCCCTAGGGCATCTACACGTTTGCCGGGCCGTATACGAGGATTTGGAAGCGAGCCATTCCCATGTGGAAGGTGATTGGTCCAGGTGGGCGATGCGAGGCGTAGCCGGTCCATCCGCCGAGCTTTGCGATGATCCAAGCCGCCCAGGCGACAGTGTTGGGGCGATGGTGGTTCTTCTGGAGCTCGGTCCGGCCTTTCAGGGTTTTGTTGATGGCCTTGAGGGCTTCGATCTCGTCCGGCGTGAACACAAATTCGGCCGGCAATTCTTCGCCGCCATTGCGGGCTTGAACGAGTTGGATGACG
>NZ_JAGKJI010000043.1 GCF_020329485.1 Bradyrhizobium cenepequi | reverse complement strand
CGAGAACGAGAAGAAGGCGGGGGTGGCTGGCGCGTCTGAGGCCGGCTTCCGCACCAATCCGGAAGAGGATGCCGAGCGGGCAGAGCGGATCCGGCAAGCGCGCATCGCCCAACAGGCAAAGGAGTCGGGGTTGTTTTTCCGGCTTTCGGAGAAGCAGGAGAAGCGGAAACAGGCAAGTACGGCGGACGTTGCGGCCAACCCAGCGTCTGCCTTCCGTCCGCCGGCTGCCGATGCATCGTCGTCTGCTGCCGAGTTGGCACAGACGACGCGGGCAATGGTTGACCGCTCCGGCGAGATCGTTCCCTCATCTCAGGCGCGGAAGCTAGCCTTTGTCGGAGCGAAGGCCGACACCGAGACCACCAATCCTCATGCTCTTGTGCCGGCACCGTCCACCTACGCGGTGATGGCGGGATCGATCATTCCGGCGAGTCTTGTGACGGGTCTGAATTCAGACTTGCCCGGCGCCACCATCGCTCAGGTCACGGAAAACGTCTATGACACGGTGACGGGCGAGCATCTGCTGATCCCCCAAGGAACGCGGCTCGTCGGCAAGTACGACAGCGTCGTGGCTTTCGGCCAGAAACGGGCACTTGTGGTTTGGTCACGATTGATCCTACCGAACGGCAACTCGATCGTGATCGAGAACCTGCCGGCCACCGATGTCGCTGGTTATGCCGGCCTTGAGGACGAGGTTGATTTCCACACCTGGCAGTTGCTCAAGGGCGTGGCCCTGGCGACCCTGATAGGGGTGGGGACCCAGCTTTCGATCGGCAACGACGAGAGCGATCTGGTCAAGGCGCTGCGGGAGAGCACGCAGCAGACGACCAATCGCGCCGGGCAACGGCTGGTCGAGCGAGAGCTGGACGTGCAGCCGACGATCACGGTGCGGCCCGGATGGCCGCTGCGGGTGATTGTTTCGAAGGACCTGATGTTGAAGCCCTATCAGGAGGTTCAAACCGCGGCGAAGGGAAAGTGAGTGACATGAAGCTTGCGAAGCTTCCCGATCGGACGCCGGTCAGGATGAATATTGTACTGACGCCCAGCCTTGCGAAGCGGCTGCGCGAGTATGCTGATTTCTATGCTGAGACGTACGGCAGCCGGGAGGAGGTCGCGGAGCTGATACCGTTCATGCTGGAAGCATTTCTTGATAGTGACGTGGGGTTTAAGAAAGGGAAGAAAAGAGCTGACGATGCAAAGTCTCCGGCAAACGATTGATGGGATTCGATACGACGGTACTGAGCTAAGCCCCGGTGCACGCCTGCGCGAGTGCGGTTCTCACGTATTCGATGGCTGACTCCAGTGATCTCAAGAGCCCATGCAGTTCGCTTGTCGATGCTTCCTCTAGTCGAAGGTTATCCGGGCGAACTGTCTCTGAAACCAAACGATCTATTGAGGTGACCGAACGCGATCTCAACAAAGCCAATCCAGATGAGCCGACGATTTGAGACACTATTTCGCCGGATGGACTAACTGTGCTGACTAAGTCTAGGCCGGATGCGATTTCCTGCTCAAGTACATGAACGGGAAGTTCAACACATGCCAAAACGTAGTCCATCCCTTTAGCCCGATAACCAATGCGAAAGGACTGCCCGTCAGGGGAAGCATGGCTTAGGGAAACGCGGTCGACGAACGGTTCAACCGACGGAGCTTGCTCATTGACCATCCGAAACACCACACATCAAGTGCCCCTACAATACCTAGTATACTAGGTGGAGATCAAGTGACGTTTAGTGCCGTCATGCCGCATGAAGTTGCGGCGGGTGGTAGCCAATAACATTCGGACTCTACGACGGAAAGGCGGCCTTTCCCAGGAGGAATTGGCTGATCGCGCTGGTCTGAATCGCAACTATATCGGAATGATCGAGCGCGAGGAAAATTCGCCGACAGTTGACGCTCTCGAACAAATTTCGGACGCGCTTGGGATTGACCCTGTTGTCCTATTCCAGAACCGCTAGCAAAAGCAGAGCCTCCTCCTCCCCTTGCAGGGCGGCGTCACGTCAATATTCCCGCGTGTCAACTTTCCACGCCGCTACTGACACTTTGTCCGGTGGGACAGCGTCCATCTGATATTCAAATCCTGCCCGATGTCCGAATGCCGTCAACGGGCTTTGATGAAAGAACGGGCGGCGCAGCACCCGACTCCGAAAAGTCCCTCGGTTTATCTCCGTGTCTGTCAGCAAACGCGGGATGGTCCCGGAGGTCGGTCGCTCAAACGTATAGAGAACAACTGTCGAGTTCGAAACGAGCGCTTAGCGCGATGCCACCCTATGCTGGGCTTCTCCTGATATCGAGAACGTTGGGAGAACAGAGCGCGGTTCCAAGATGCCTAAAACTTTAGCGATCTCATCTATATATAGCGGTTCGAAATAAAATGTGCAGCACATCTTGCGCCTTCGAAGTTGCCACCCATGTCAATAGATGTGCGCCCATCCGACCTTCAATCGAGGGTGAGGGTGTGTATACCGAAAACCTAAACACGGGCGTAGCGGTGGTGAAGTCCGCCCAGGATGGCGCGTGAATCGATCACACCGGTTCGCTGAACCAGGCGGCAGACCGGCGAATCCTTGTCCAAGGATCGATGCGTTCTGACACGCTTGTAATAGTCCGCATAGCTTCGCAGGATTCGGCGCAGATGCGCCTCGCCTAAGACAATGATGTGGTCCACACACTCACGCCGGATCGATCCGATCAGCCGTTCGGCAAACCCATTCTGCCAGGGCGCGGCTGGTGCGGTAGGCTTGTCCCGGATGCCCATGGCTCGCAATCGGCGCGTGACGACGCTGCCATAGATCCGGTCGCGATCGCGGATGAGGTAGTGCGGAGCCTCATCCCAAGGAAATGCCTCCGTGATTTGATGTGCCACCCATTCGGCCGTCGGATTTGCGGTGACGTTGATCCAGACGAGATCTCTGCGGCCGAGCCGGACGATGACGAAGACATAGAGCAGGTCGAAACCGATCGTTGGAACAACAAACAGGTCCATGGCGGCAATGTCCGGCGCGTGGTTACGCAAGAACGTCCGCCATCCCGGGCTTGGTGGGCAGCGTCGTTTGACCATGTACTTCGCGACGCTCGACTGCGCGACCTCAAACCCGAGCTTGAGCAGTTCGCCATGAACACGCGGAGCTCCCCAAAGCGGATTCTCCATACTCATCTGCCGGATCAATACGCGCAGCTCGGTGTCGATCTGCGGCCGCCCTCCCAGTGAGCGCGACTTCCAACGCCAGTAGCGGCGAAAGCCGGCCCGATGCCAACGCACGAGCGTCTCAGGCCGAATGATGGTGAGGACGTGCAGGATTGACGGAAACCAGCGATACAGCTGAATGAAGAACCAGCGATCCTGGTTCGTGAGCCGGACGCGACCATGCAACCTCCGCCGCAAGACAATCAATTGATGTCGCAGCACCGCGTTCTCCGCTTCGAGCCGCAACTTCGACTTGAACGGCGAGGCGAGGACGGCCAGAACGAAACAAAGCAGCCCGATCATTCCGCCAGCTTAGGCGATTCCAATACGTCATCAACACGGATTAGGTTTTCGGTACACCCAGGCGAGGTGCAGCGCGGCTATTAGGCTCCAACGGACAGTCCGCACGCCGGGCGTGATAAAGATCTGACGGGTGAGCGAGCAAAGAAGTTTTCTCATGAATGTACGGTCATTCGCGTCAGCAGCAAAAAGGCCCGGCACACATTACGTTGCCGAGCCATTCCTTTTGCCTCGAAGATAGAGCTTACTTCTTCTTAGTCGCGGTGGAAGTACCGGTTGTTGTCTGATGGCCCGGCGCGTATTCAGAGGCACCCGGTCCGGTAGATTTCGCTCCGGCCTTCTTGGCGCTCTTCATCTTGTGGCCCGGTGTATATTCCGAAGCGCCCGGACCCGTGGACTGCTGGCCGGTTTCCTGTGCTTTCTGCATCTGCTCGCCGGGAGCGCTCTTCGTGGTCGGCGACTGCGCGAACGCAGACGAAGCGAACAATATGGTGCCGGCGACGATCAAGGATTTCTTTAACATCCGATTTCTCCGCAGTGGTGGATGGGCGCCAGTCAACGTTTCAAGAATTCCACACGTTCCATTAAAAGGAGAACAGGTACCTGAACAGCCGTTCAGGTAGGCGTCGCGGGCCCACGAACCAGCTCGGGCGGCGGCTCGTGGCAAAGCGCCTAACTCCTTGCGATGTCCCCAGTTGGCCCGAATGCGAAGTCCGGGCTGTTTACGAGAATGTCTGGTTGGCAGGGATTCCGTTGAAAAAAGCCGACAGTAGTTTCGTCGCGACCACTGGCTGTTCCGCGGACGAGTTGGCTTGCTGGGCCTCACGCGGGCGTCAGCGCAGGCATCGGGATCAGCTTGGCTATCTTACGAAGGTTCTGAGCGGTGGCAGCGAGGATGAACTCGTCACGCGCGCCGTTCGGACCCCTTAGTCGCAGCCGATCGAGCTTGAGAATGCGTTTGAGATGCGCGAACAGCATCTCGATCTTCTTCCGAAGCCGGCGCGAAGTGCGGCCCTCCCATGATCTTGCGATCTCGCGCGCCATGTCGCGAGCACCCTCGTAGATCGAGCGCGGCACTTTCCGGGCGGGAGTGTTGGGGCAACACCTGCTTCTCAGAGTGCATGCTTGACAATCGTGCTTGCTCGCACGGTAGAGGATCGTCGCATCATCGTTTACCGGCGTTCCTGTGGTGGTGAGGATTTTGCCAGCGGGGCAACGATAGACGTCCTCGGCATGGTCATAGGTGAAGTCCCCGCGCGAGAAGGTCCCATCGGCGCGGGCCGACTTGTCGAAGACGGTCACGTGCGGCTCGATCCCATGCTCGTAGAGCAGCCACCCGAGCATCTCGGCCGAGCCATAGGCGCTGTCGCCGAGAATCCGGCCCGGATAAAGGTCGAACCGTTCGAGCGAGCGTTGGATCATGCGCTTGGCGGCCAACACTTCCGCCTGGCGGATCGCCGTAGTCGCCTCGACATCGACAATGATGGCGTTCTCGACGTCGACCAAGTAGTTCGTCGAATACGCAAAGTAGGCTTGTCAGCCATGCGCGCCCGTCCAGCGCGCCGCCGGATCGGAGGGCGACACGAACTTCGGCGTGACCTCGGTCGCAGCACCGAACGCGGCATCGTCAAGAACGGCAAGGTACTCCGAGAACTCATAGAACAACGCAGCCTATTCGACTTGCCGATGCCCCATCATGACCTTCAGTCCTGCCAATTAGACAGACTGAATCACTGATATCTCTGCGTCGCAATAGCCGCCCTTTTCAACAAAATCCAGGTAGACCGGACATCGTGCCGCGGCGGCTGCGACAGCCGGTTTTGGACCCAAAGCGGCCATTACGCGCAGGAACTGTCCCGGCTTGGGCTTGCGACTGCCCCTCCAAAGCTTTCGCCCAAGCTGTTATGTTAAATGGCGCTCTCGGCGAAACACCAGACTTGGCGCAGATTTCAATCGCGTCCGTCTGAAGAACGGGTGGAGCAACGGCAGTGCCAATTTTTCTCGACCGACACGATCTCTCCGGCCTGACAGCTTCCGATATCGCGGAGGCACACCGAAAAGACTTGGAAGTGCAGGGGCAATACGGAGTTCGTTTCTTGACGTATTGGTTTGATGAATCGCGCGGTACGGGCTTCTGTCTCATTGACGCACCAGATATCGAAACTGCGATGCGGGTTCATGACGAAGCTCACGGCGACGTGGCCAAAGATGTGATCGAAGTGGACCTCTCAGCCGTCCAGGCGTTCTTGGGGAGAGTGTCTGATCCAGAACCGAGCGGCGAGGCAAATAACGTCACATTCGATTCGGCCCTGCGGGCCATTATGTTCACCGACATCGTCGGCTCTACCAGCATGACAGAGCGTCTTGGCGATGCACGGTCTGTGGAGATGGTTCGGGCACATGACGCGCTGGTTCGCCGCGCATTAAAGGACAAAGGTGGGCGTGTGGTGAAGCACACAGGTGACGGCATCATGGCATGCTTTTCGGACGCGACGGCCTCCGTGCAATGCGCCCGCGCCATCCAGCAAGCGTTTGAAGCCTTCAACTTAGCAAGTAAGGAGAAGCTTCGAGTGCGAATTGGTATTGACCTCGGAGAACCGATTGCGGACAGCAACGATCTTTTTGGTGCGACCGTTCAACTGGCTGCTCGTTTATGTCAGTTGGCCGAGCCCGATGCCATTCTTGTATCAAGTGCCGTTCAGGATCGGATCCGAGATCGTTTGCATGTCATAAACATTGGTCTTTGCCATCTCAAAGGCTTCCCGCAGCCCGTTGATGTATACGGAATCGAATGGCGTTAAACCCTGCGCTGCGATGAGATATCGAATGGCCCAACTCGGAGTGCACCAGGAAAGCTGGCAAAGAATAGGAGGTGAAAGTCCCCCACGAGGAAGGTTTAGCCAACCGCCCCGACCCCGAGTGATGCGCGGCGTCCCGCGAGGGCCGACGTGAAGCGTTCACAGGGGAGACCACGGGCCAAATATTGAGCTGCGAAACGGGTCTAATTCCGAGGTGCCGATCTTATTCTGAGAAAGAGAAGGCAACATCGTCCCATGGCGAATGGCTTGCATGGGACGAACCTCGCGCAGTCGGAGACCTTGTGCACGTGGAGAAGTTCTTTGCACGGAACCTGGGAGGTCTCATCCATGCCCGGCCTTGTGTGCCGGGCCGGCTCGGGAAGGCGACAAGCCGCACGCCGAGCATGTACGTGGATGAGAAGTCGGATGAGGCCATAGTACCTGCGAAGCGACTGAACAAGGGGAGGCAACTCTCGGCGGAAGTCGTGGAGGGAAGGGCCTCACCCAAGGGGAACAGCCGTCAGGCGGCCGCGGTTCGGACACTGAGCCGAAATGCCGCGTCGATCCGAATGATGGCTGCGCGTCGGGCGACGAGCGTGACTAAATCGTTCATCGCACGACGTCTGACCCGAGGGAGGAGCCCGGTGCGTTAGCAGCGCACGCCGGGATCTGTGCGGGGGGCGAGGAGAAATCCTCGTCCCTACCGCGACCCTCTATTGAGGTCTGCTATTGCGCCGCTATCAGGACCTCATACGCCCTGATCTGCGGCGCGAGGTTGGCGCCGAGAATGACCTCAGGGCGGTAGGCCGAGATCTCGACTAGCTTGCTGTCGCAGGCTATGCAGATCCGCCAGAGTCCCGCCCATGGTCACGGCATCGTGCGGGAAAAGCTGCCGGCACTGGAATCGTGGTGGAAGAAAACCTATGGCTACGGATTTGAAGGATTCACCGACAGCGAAGCCAAATACCTCGCCCGATTCAACTCGGTTGATGCCGTCCGAGATCGAATCGCTCCGGCAGGAGGTGCACAGGAGGGACGCTCAAATGCGCGCGATCATAGCGGCCCGGAAAAAGCAAAAGGCGGCGGAGTAGACGCCTCCCACATCGATGATGGTGATCAGCGGCCACTCGGGGTGGCTGTACTCGCGGCGCTTCATGGGCGTAGCTTTCGGTTGCGGCGGTCGAGGACGGTGCAGGCGTTGTTGATCTGGTCGAGGTACTTGGTATGTGTACCGAAAACCTTATCCGAGTTGATGAGGTGACGGAATCGCCTAAGCTGGAAGAATGATCGGGCTGCTCTGTTTCGTTCTGGCCGTCCTGGCCTCGCCATTCAAGTCGAAGTTGCGGCTTGAAGCTGAGAACGCGGTGCTTCGACATCAGTTGATTGTCTTGAGGCGGAGGTTGCATGGTCGCGTCCGGCTCACGAACCAGGATCGCTGGTTCTTCATTCAGCTGTATCGCTGGTTTCCGTCAATCCTGCACGTCTTCACCATCATCCGGCCCGAGACACTCGTGCGGTGGCACCGGGGGCCGGCTTTCGCCGCTACTGGCGTTGGAAGTCGTGCCCACGGGGAGGGCGACCGCAGATCGATACTGAATTACGGGCGCTGATCCGGCAAATGAGCATCGATAATTCGCTTTGGGGAGCGCCGCGCATCCACGGCGAACTGCTCAAGCTCGGGTTCGAGGTCGCGCTGTGTGTACCGAAAACCAGCTACACCCGAACGTAGTGGTGGTGAAGACCGCCGAGGATGGTGTGTGATTTGATACTTCCGGTCCGCTGAATCGGGCGAACAAGCGGCGCGTCTTTGTCCAACGACCGGTGCGTTCTTACGTCATTATAATAGACGGCGTAGCATTGCAGGATCCGACGCAAATGCATCTCGCCCAAAACAATGACGTGGTCCACACACTCACGCCGGATCGATCCGATCAGCCGTTTTGCAAAGCCATTCTGCCAGGGTGAGGCCGGCGAGATAGGCTTGTCCCGGATGCCCATGGCACGCAGTCGGCGTCTGACGACCGCACCATAGATCCGATCACGGTCCGGAATCATGTAGCGCGGAGCCTAGTTCCAGGGGAATGCCTTCGTTATTTGACGCGCGACCCATTCGGCGTTCGGATTTGTTGTGACGTTGATCCAGACAACGTCCCTGCGGTCCAGCCGGACGATGACGAAGACATAGAGCAGGTCGAAACGGATCGTTGGAACCGCGAACAGGTCCAGGGCGGCAATGTCCGGCGCGTGATTGCGCAGGAAGGTCTGCCATCCCTGGCTGGGCAGTCCCCGCCGCTTGACCATGGCATGATTCGAGGCTCCCGGTTGGGAGCTTGGATCACGGCCCTACTACCGACCTCAACACGGCCTGCTTGTTGCTTGTCGCCAGCCCGGCCTCGAACGTCCGCTTTCGGGACCACGCGGAAGTTGGCCAGGACAAAAACGTGCTGACTCGGTCGAAAATGACCCACAAGAGACATACACGAGGCGCAGCATTGTCTAGCAGTGCGGATTGGTATGCTCTCGTATATGACCGCCCGCGGCAAGTGCGACCGGGCCGGAGCAGAGCTGCGGTGATGGCTCTCTCACACAGAGGAGTCCGGTCTTGCCGCTGACAACGGCGAGCCAGATTAGCGCTTCACCGAGACGGGTCATCGCTAATCGATCGGCATCGGAGTGATCGCGACACCGTAGGCGAAGATCAGGGCTAGCACTACGGCTGCGGCGTATTCCCACCATCGCAGCGGCCTCTCTCTCACGCACCGTATGGCTGCCACGATAACGCCGCAGACAATGATGCAGGCCACAATCAGGGTGATGAAGTCTGTGAGTCTCATCAACGCTTCCAGCAGCCACTTACGAACAGCAGGAGACCGATGATCGCGGTGGCCATCAGGAATGGGGTGAGTGCGATCATCGCAGCTTCCCCTTTGCCAAATCGTATTGGTCGAACACGATCTCCAAGCTCGTTTCGCCCTCGATAATGATGTCGCTGTCGAGGGCAGGGATCGCGCAGCCAGCGCGCTCGACTTCGATGCGAGCGGGGTTGAAGTCTTCCTCTAAAAAGTCGGCGGCCATGTGCATGGCGTCGATCATGTCCGAAGCGTTGAACATGAAGAGCAGTTGGCGTTCGTCTTCGATGACGTACCAAATCCTGTAAGCAAAACGTTCGCTGGCCATTGTTGCCTCCGGAGTTGTTCGCCTGATGCCATGCGCGCGTTGCAAGACAGCGGCTAGGTCTGCGGGAACCACCAGGGTCGGCCCTGGGAGGTGAGTTTGCCTGCGGTTGCCCAGTAGCCGACTGAGCCGCTAACGTTCGCTTCCAGATGTACAGCGAACCGAGTGTCGGGTAGGCCGTAACGTCAGCTTATGACTGCATTCTCCGGCGATCCTTGAGAATGGCGAATATGTCCACCTCTCAATAATGCATGGGCGCTGGTTCTCGCCTGGCCGCGCAGCGCCGAGCCGCTACTGCGAACATAATCACTTGTAGAAGATGTAGTCAGCCGTGTAACCGACCCGCCGCTCAGTTCCGGGCCTCGGACACGCGCCGGTTGGGCCGACGCCTCCGGAGGTGTTGACCCGTTGCACGAAATGCGCGCCGGCAAGCACGCCCGATCCTGAGGATTCTGTCGACAATAGCAGCCAGGAGATTGCGTCCGCCTTCGGAGCGGGCTCGCTTGCTAAAATCTTGCCGACGATCTTCGAGCCATCGGGAGCTTCCCAGGTCGGACCGGCATAGTGCTTGGCGAACCATCTACCCTGCGCGTCGATAAGCTCGGCCTCAGGAGCCTTGAAGCCCCATTCGTTTGCACCCCCTTTGGCGCCGCAGACGTATATCTGAACGCCCTTCGCGGCGTACTTTCCGATCAGCAGGCTTTCCTGCGGAGGCACAAGTTTGGCCGGAATGTCCTGAGCGACCGCAGAACCCGCGAAAAGCGCAAGAACAGCAAAGGAGCATAGCGAGCGGGTGAGCATGGAGTTGTCCTCCTCGCAAGTGCAAGGTGTTCGATGTTGCGGGCTGTCGTCCCCTTCGGTTCCTACTCACGTCGGCGACGATGGCCGTCCGACCCGGCCAGATGGTTCCGCCTTACTGAGACGATGCACCGAATAAGGTCGCCTCCAGCTGCGGCGGCATTCCGTAGACACTTTGACTGGTTAGCGAATGCGGCTCACATCGGCGGCGTGATGCCGTCACGACCGGCCAGAACGCGTTTAGACAACAGAGTGCCATCGCTCTGCTTTGCGACGAACGCAATGATCCTGACGCCAGCCTTCAGTTCGCTCCTGGTGCCATCCACAAAATCGACGATCGGCGTATCTGGTGAAACGACGACTTTCTTTTCGCCGTTCTTGTATTTGACCGTGAGGGACTTGCCATCGTTGGCATCGACTTCCTGTGCGACGGTCGCATTGGTCATCGTGCTGTTCGGGCGCAAGTCATACTGCCGAAAGCCCTCGGCGGTGCCACGCGCTGATTCAGGAAAAATATGGATAGCGATCGCCTTCTGGCTACCATCGGCCAGGGGCATTCCGGTGACGCCGATGTAGGAGCCGGGCTTCACGTCGGCGAGCGTGGTCTTGACGAGACCGGTGACGACCACGTCGTTCGCCAGGCCGATCTTCTGTGTTGTGCCGTCGCGCGCAGTGACGGTGAGGTTGTTGCCCTCGACGCGTTCGATGGTTCCACGGATCCGGGATGGTCCTTGCTGCTGCGCGGCGGCAGGAACAACGTTCAGTAGAGCGCACGAGATAGTGGCAACGAGTAGCTTTGCAGTGATGTTGCGCATGGATGTCTTTCCGCTGGGCTGGGAAGGCGGCGCCTGTTCAACCCCTGCTTTGAAGATCGGGTTTGATCGTGTTGTCGAGTTTGGACACCGCGTACCAGGGCGGCTTCAAGTGTCACGCATTCGCAGTAGTTCGCCTGGCGAAAATCGCTGCGACAGTGGATCCCTGTTCAACGTAGAGGGCCGCTGCCTTTTTGCGGCCGATGCCATCGTCAAACAATTGAGCAAAGAGTCCGCTTGCGGGCGATGCTGCGACTATCCCGGCTTCTTCATCGATCAAACTCCGTGGTTGATTTCGGCTGGAACGTTACCTTCCCTAGAACAGTTCGGCCGAAGGGTACGCAGCGCAACACCGTCACGGATTAGTGACACGGCCTCATGCAGAAAAAAACTACCGCGTACCTGTATGGATTCGTTTAATGACAACGAAGTGTAGGATGTGAACTAGCGAGAATATATCTGGTCGGACGCTATGCGTGCCGAGCGTCAGTAGCGGAACAGGTAGGTAGAACGAGATGAATCAAAAAGATCGTCCGAACAACTTTTCAAACAGTCCGCGTGAGGACGAGTGGTCGGAGGTTACGCGCGGAGAACGCTATCTCATCCGCACAAGTTCAGAAGACACGGACGGTGCCTATTCGATGCTAGAGATTGTCGCGGACCCCCGAAACGGTGTGCCCATGCACGTTCACGATAATGAGGAGGAGCACTTCATTATTCTGGAGGGTAGAGCATTCATCGCGAATGGAGACAGTCGAGTGGAAGTCGGTGTCG
Source organism: Bradyrhizobium cenepequi (assembly GCF_020329485.1). Lineage (GTDB taxonomy): Bacteria > Pseudomonadota > Alphaproteobacteria > Rhizobiales > Xanthobacteraceae > Bradyrhizobium > Bradyrhizobium cenepequi. The sequence goes on along the minus strand of NZ_JAGKJI010000043.1, from coordinate 45,499 downwards.
GTTCGTCCATCACCATCGGCAGAGGCGTACCTCACGCCTGGTGCAATCTTTCGGAAGACGTTCCGCTGCGCATGCTGGTGCTCTTCAGCCCCGGAGGACTCGAAGAACTGTTTCGAAGGAACGCAGGGACTGAGCCCGCCGACATGATCGCCCTGGCCGAAAAATTCGGCACCCGGATCACGGGCTCTGCGCTGTTCGACAACCTTTACACGATCTCGTCGCCCCGTCCGTGAGGGCGGCGTCAAGTTCGGTAACGCTTGCTTCAATGAAGGTCCCACCCTAGTCGACCGGCCCTGCGGGCGTACTTATGCACGTCCAATGGATCCGCGTGAGATCGCGCCTCGTACCAGGTCGATATTGGCATGGCAATGCTCTGGAAAAGCTACATGACAAGCGAATTCGGCCGTCATCAGTCCGGTAGCTGCACCTGCTGTTATTTGTCGCGGCGGGGCTTCGTCGGCGGCGCCGCCGCGCTTGGGTTGACGACCGCCTTGTCCGCGAAGCTATCAGCAGCCGCACCGACCGCAACGCTGATCGACACCCATCACCACTTCTTTCCACCGGCCTACCAGAGGGCGTGGCTCGAATGGGAAGATGCACGCAAAGTTCCGCACTTCCTCTCTCAGGTTGCGTGGTCCAAAAGCAAGGCGATCGAACAGATGGACGAGGCGGGCATCCGAACTGCGGTGTTGTCGATCGCTTCGACCCCCGGGCGTCTGGTTCGATCTCGATGCCGAGATGGCCAGCCAAATGGCCCGTGACTGCAATGACTATGCCGCCGAATGGATGCGCGAGAAACCCGGCCGCTTTGGACTGTTCGCGACTCTGTCGATGATCGACATCGACCGAACGCTCAAGGAAATTGAATATGCGTTCGACACATTGAAGGCAGACGGCATCGGCCTCCAGTCGCGCTACGGTGACAAGTGGCTGGGGAATCGCAAATACGAGCCGGTGTTCGATCAACTCAATCGGCGGGGCGCCGTCGTATACGTTCATCCCCTCGTTGCCAACTGTTGCGGCAACCTTAGCGTCGGCACATTTCCTGCGGTCATTGAAGTTCCACACGACACGACGCGATGCGTCACCAGCCTCCTGCTCGCCGGCAGCTTTGCACGCTGGCGCCAAATCCGGTGGCTATTCTCGCACGCCGGCGGAACAATCCCGATGATGGCGGGTCGTATTGACGCCTTCTATGGGAAACGCCCGAATTCGAAGGAGTTCGCGCCCGAGGGAATCATCGGCGAACTGCGGCGGCTCAATTACGATACAGCCAACGCGACCAGCGCGCCGACGATGGCGGCTCTGACCAAGCTCGTGCCCACGTCTCAAATCACCTACGGGACCGATTATCCCTATTTGGATTAGGTCAATTCAAGGATTTGGAAGAGGTTGATCTGTCCGTGACCGAATTGGGGTCCATCGGCAGCGGCAATGCCACGCGCCTCATTCCGCGACTTCAAAACTAAGCGCACGGAACAACTGCAACTCCTGGGCGCGCACTTCCGATGCTATCCGCTGTCCGCCTGCGGCTGCTCGGCCGGGCGGTCAGGCCTTTAATTTCCGACGCCGGACCCTCGGCAAACTGCTCTGGCTGCTTATCCCCGAGGGATGGGAAACTGGCGCACTCAGTCGGACAGAAGCCCGGCAATGCTGCGGTGCTCGAAGATCAAGCGAATCGCTGCGCCCGCGGAGCAGTTCGGACCCAAGTTGTAGCGACACCGACTCAGCGCCCCATCTCACCAACGCAGGACACGGTGCCCCGCGACGGCGCCAATGGCCGCCATGATGGCGCAGGCCACTGCGTACCAGATCGCGACGAAAGCCATGCCGTCATTCTTGCAGGCGACCGTATAGGCCAGGGCGCCGACAGACGCGGCAAGCACTCCAATGACTGCTCCCGCAAAGAGAGGCTGCGTCGGCGCGCCTCTCCGCATGACGACGAGGAAGGTCAGGATCATGGCTGGCAGCGAAAGAAAAAGAATGGAGCCCACGCAGAGGGCAACGGCAGTGTTGGTCCTTCCCATGATCGGAGAAGCGGTTGGATCGAATATGACGCCCAAAGCCAGCAAAATGACCGCTGGCAATATAGTGTATAGCGCGGTCGCTGACGCGCCGGGCGTCGCGGCATAGAGCGCCACGACGGACGACCCGACCACCAATGCGACCGTGTAGGCAAGCTTGAACGCGAACGGCAGGCGGACCGCCATATCGGCGAAGTCTTGGCGGATGCCGATGACCGAAAAGACAAGAACGAGCGCGCAGGCAAGTGACGCGGCGCCGGTGATTGCAAGGACGGCCTGGAGGGAAGCGCTGCTCCGCGGCCTGCCAGCCGCGCTCGCAAGGGAACGAATGAGATCATCGGTTCTTGTCATGCTCGTCTCTTGAGGGTGGTTCGATCGCCGGACCAGGTTCTGCAGCGCCCAGAAGGCGCCTGATCGCGCGGTGCAGCGTCATCCGAACTGCGCCCTCGCTGGTCGCAAGGCCCCGGGCGACATTGCGGACGGATGCGCCTTCGATCGCGATCGCGCGGACGATCTTGCGTTGACTGACGGGCAACACGGCAAGATGCCGATCCACTTCCCACGTTGAGCAATTGGCCTCGTCGGCGGGCGACTCGACCATTTCGAGCCAATCCACAAGGGGCAGATCGACACGCCGCCGCGTGTCACGTCGGCGCTGGCGCATGAAGTCGATGAGCTTGTAGCGAGCGATCGCGTGCAACCATGGCAGGAACGAGCGCGCCGGATCCCACGTATCCCGCTTGCTGTGCAAGCCGATAAGTATCTCCTGGACCAAATCTTCAGCCTCATGCCCGCCGAGTCCCACGCGAGCGAGACGCGGCGCAAGCGACCGACGCAGCGCAGTCGCAACCTCTTTGAGCATGCGCTCATATGCGACGGCTTCGCCGCGCCGCTCGGCGCGCATGGCCTCCGCCCAGCGCTGCTCGCGCTCTTCTACGGTCATCTATTCGGCTCTCGCCATCCCACTCTTACAGACTCCACAGGTATTATTTCGCCCGCGAAATTCGGGTCACAGCTGCGTGAGATAGTTGCGGAAGCCACAATTCGCTCGAATGCCTCATAGGAGCGCAATGGTGCAATGGTTCGGCCTGCTTGGCCGTTTAACGCCTATGGAGCAGCCAAATAACTAGGCAATTTTGTGAGCCCACGTCGGGCTACTGATCCGCCCCGGGCGCGGTGGCTTTCTAACGGTTCAAGGAACCGGATCGCAATCGTGACAAGACGGGTCTCATCGCCAGGCGCAATGATCCCATCGGCTGGTGTTTCTCATCCGCGCGGCGCTCACCCATCGCGGCGGTCTCGAACGGAGAACTGCACCTTGCACACAGCATACGTCAATCGCGTCGCGACGGCGGTGCCGCCCCATGACGTTCATGATGCCTTTCGCAGGTTCGCACAGTCGCTGCTTGACGACGACCGACGCAATTCGCGCCTCTTTCAGCGCATGGCCGATAAGTCGGGAATTGAGCACCGGTATTCGTGTCTCGCGTCCAGCGAGTTGACGGAAGATGACCGCGTCCGTAGCAAAGGCTTCTATCCGCGCAGCAATTTCCCCGACACGGCAGTGCGGATGCGGCGGTTCGAACAGCACGCGCCGGCGCTGGCGGAAGCCGCGGTCGATCGTTTGCAGCTTGGAGCGGAGCGCGACCGCATTACCCATCTGCTGATAACCTGTTGCACCGGCTTCTCCGCACCTGGCCTCGATCTCGAACTCATCGAGCGCTGTCGGCTTCCGAGCACGGTCGAACGTACGACAATCGGATTCATGGGCTGCTACGCCGCCATCAATGCGCTCAAGCTCGCGCGTCACATCGTTCGCTCGGAGGCATCCGCGCGAGTGCTGATCGTCAACCTTGAGCTTTGCACCCTGCACTTAAAGGACACGACCGACCTGGAGCAAATGCTATCGTTCCTTCTGTTCGGCGACGGGTGCGCGGCATCTATCGTGAGTGCGGATCCCATCGGCGCCGTCCTCGACAGCTTCCACGCCGTGCTGGTGCCCGGCACCCGCGGGCTGATCACCTGGAATATCCGCGAAGCCGGTTTCGACATGGTGTTGTCGGGAGCCGTCCCTGCCGCAATCCATGACGGCTTACGCGAATACGGAAGCGAAATTCTTGCCGGGGCATCCGTCGCTTCGATCGATCTTTGGGCCGTGCATCCCGGTGGCCGCACCGTACTCGACGCGGTCGAGCGCGCTCTCGGCCTGGCGCCGGCGGCGTTGACGTCGTCGCGCGATATCTTGCGCCGCTATGGCAACATGTCCTCTGCAACCGTCATGTTCGTCCTCGATAACCTGCTCCGCTCGGGCGCGCGGGGCCGTACCGGCTGCGCGATGTCGTTCGGACCCGGATTGATCGCGGAGACTATGCTGTTTCGGACTGCGGCCTGATCCCATGAACACGTTCCCCAAAACAAAGGCGGCCCCGCGCGATCTGTCTCGACGCAGCGCCGAGTCTGAATGGCTCGACGGTGCCGATGCAAGCGCCCAAGAGTTGGCACTGGTGCTGCGCGATCTCGCCCGTTTCAATAGGGTGATGCTTGGGCATTGGCCGGTGATCGATTGGTTGCGCCGCGCCACCAAGGACGCAGGCAGGGAAAGAGCGCTGACCCTCGTTGATGTCGGCTGCGGCTATGGCGATCTGCTGCGGGCAATCCGGCGCTGGGCGCGCAAGCGCGGCTTGACGATCAGGCTCATCGGCCTCGACCTCAACCGCGAGACCGTCCGCATCGCGCAAGCGGTCACCGACGATGCCGACGAAATCGACTATTGCGTAGTGGACGTATTCGATTTCGCGCCACCTGCGCCGATCGACTTGGTGGTTAGCAGCCTGGTCACGCACCATATGTCCGACGACCTGATCGTGAAATTTCTACGCTGGATGGAGGGGACGGCGCGCAAGGGTTGGCTGATCTACGATCTGCAACGCCACCCGGTGCCTTATTATTTCATCGGCGTCATGGGTAAGCTGACGCGACTGCACCCAATGGTGATTCATGACGGCCGCATTTCCGTGGCCCGTTCGCTAACCCGAACGGAATGGCTTATGCGAATTGACGAAGCCGACATCGCACGCAATGCGGTGCGGTTGCGCTGGTTCCTGTTCCGCTTTGCCATCGGGCGGCTGCGATGACACGGACCGAAATCGTCATCATCGGGGGCGGCCCAGCAGGTAGCGCAACGGCCTCTGGTCTGGCTGCATTGGGTCGCGACGTCGTGCTGATCGAGCGCACGGCTAAGCCGCACAACAAAGTATGCGGCGAATTCCTCAGCGTTGAGACGCAGGTGCAGTTGCGGCGGTTAGGCCTCGATCCGTCGGCGCTCGGCGCGGTGCCGATCGAGCAGGTGGCGGTCTATTCTTCCAGCCGCAGCGTGACTTCAGCGCTGCCATTCCGCGCACTATCCCTATCGCGCTATCGGCTCGACCATGCCCTGCTGCAAGGCGCGCAAGACAGCGGCGCAAGATTGAAACGCAACGCGGCGGCGAAGTCGGTGACGCCGGCTGGCTGCGGATGGAATGTACTTTGCGATGACGGTGAGACGATCTATGGCCGCCATATCGTGTTGGCGACCGGGAAGCTGGGTCTGCGCGGTGTCGACGACTCGCGCGACGGCTCCCTGGTCGGCCTAAAGATGCATCTGCGGCTGTCGCCCGTAGCCCGCCGCGTGATCGAGGGCCAGGTGGAACTCTTTTTCCTCGACGACAGCTATATCGGTCTCGAACTGATCGAAGACGGCATCGCCAACCTTTGCCTCGTGCTGCCATGCGCCACCGTGGCCTGGCTTGGGCCCGGCTGGCCGGCCCTGCACGTCTATTTGGCCTCGGTGCTCCCCAGCTTGCGCGAGCGGCTGGCGGGCGCCGAACCGCTCTGGGACAAGCCGCTCGCCGTGGTCTGTCCCGCCGGCGGGCATCTTCATCGGGAACGGGGACTCGCTATCTATCGCGTCGGCGACCAGCTCGCCCATATCCCGCCATTCACTGGCGACGGCCTCGCCATCGCGCTCGCGTCCGCGGCGCTGGCGGTCGACCACATTCGGCTCGGCCGTCCGCCCGACGTCTATCTGGCAGCGGCGCGGCGACTCACGGCCGTTCCCATCCGGTTGGCAAGCATCATCTCCGGCCTCGCCAGGAGCAGCGGAGGGCGCAATTTGATGTTGGCGGCGGCGGCCTGCGCGCCCGGCCTGATCGGGACCATCATCCGGCGAACCCGGTTGACGCTCCCGCAGAGGGACTTTGAGGCTGACTGAATGAGCGCACATCGCGACTTGGCAATTCGTCCCTCTTCATGTCGACAACCATGCCCGTTGGCGCTCGCCACGCCGTGCGGAAAGCTATGACGGTGGCGCGCACCGAATTGGCCCTGACGGCGATCAGAACATGGGTCGGCTTTGGTTTGATGTGCCTTGGCATGTTCATGGCGATCCTCGACGTCCAGGTCGTCGCAACGTCGCTGCCGACCATCCAGAACGCCCTTGCGATCTCTCCTGAGGCGATGAGCTGGATCCAGACGTCCTATCTGATCGCTGAGGTGATCGCCATTCCGCTCACTGGCTGGCTCACGCGTACGCTTTCGATGCGCTGGCTATTCGCCGCCGCCATCGCTTTTTTCACATTGGCATCGATCGGGTGTGCTGCAAGCGATAGTTTCGCGATGCTGGTTTCGTTTCGGGTGGTGCAGGGATTCGCCGGCGGAACGCTGATTCCGTCAGTATTTGCCGCAGTATTCATCTTGTTCCGGCCGCGCACGCAGGGCATCGCAACGACGATTGCTGGAATCATGGCGGTGCTCGCGCCCACGGGCGGACCTGTCGTCGGGGGCTGGATTACGCAGGTGTATTCCTGGCATTGGCTGTTTCTGATCAACGTCGTTCCGGGGCTGATTGCTTGCGTCGTGGCGCCAACCCTCCTGCCTCGGGAAGATACAAACTTCGAAGGAGCCACACTCGACGGCTTATCTCTGTTTCTAATGGCGGCCGCGCTTGCATGCCTCGAGGTCGGGCTCAAGCAAGCGCCGCGAGATGGATGGTTCTCCTCCATCTGCATAAGCTTGTTTTCCCTTAGCGCTCTCACCGGCGGGTTCTTTGTTTGGCGAACGTTACGAGCCGCCCATCCCATTGTGCAGCTATCCACATTCAAGGATCGTTCTTTCGCAATCGGTTGCGTGTTGAGCTTTTGCTTGGGAGTCGGTCTGTTCGGTTCCGTGTATCTCATGCCGGTTTTCCTCGCGTTCGTCCGGGGACACGATGCATTGGAAATCGGTTCGACCATGCTCGTCACCGGCGTCGCTCAGCTTGCGATCGCGCCACTTGCAGTGGCGCTGGAGCGCCGAATTGACGCAAGAGTGCTGACCGGTCTGGGCTTTGCTCTGTTTGCACTTGCATTGGGCCTGAGCACATTCGAGACACGAGACACAGACTTCAGCGAGATGTTCTGGCCGCAGGTCATTCGAGGCGTTGCAATCATGTTTTGCCTGTTGCCGCCGACGCGTTTGGCGCTGGGAGCGCTGTCCGAAGCGGAAGTGCCGGATGCGAGCGGTCTATTCAATCTTATGCGTAATCTGGGTGGCGCGATTGGTATCGCACTGATCGACACGATTCTGTACGGACGAACAAGCATCCACGCGGACGCCCTCCGAGGCCGGCTCTTAGCGGGAGACATGACCACCGCAAAAGCAATTGGATTGGACCCAAGATTGTTCGCGAGCGGACTATCCGGTTCGCTAACGCCAAACGCAGAGGCCTACGTGCGGCCAATGATCGAAAAGGCTGCTTTTGTCTTGAGCGTCAATGATGCATGGGCGATGTTGGCAGCGTTCGCGTTGCTGGGCGTATTGCTTGTGCCGTTGGCGTGGAGAGCAGAGCAGGCGTCAGCAATAGCGATAAAAGCAAACTGAAAGAAAGAGAACTCGAAAGCATAGTCTCAGAGATAATCTGGCCAAAGCCATCCAAATTTATAGCTCCACAATCTCATATCTGCCCGGCACGGACTCATTTTCCACGTCGCCAACCCAAGCCCTCCCATTCGCCAGCTCGCGACTACGCAAAGGGAACTTCCATGAATAGCCAAGATGACCTTGAGCAGAGGTATCCAATCAATCGACGTACTTTCGTGAGCATGGTGGCTGCCGGGGCGGCAAGCGCACTTGTCCAGGGCACCACAGCCGCCGCGCAGCCCGCCCCGAAAGCCCGAAACGTCGTCCTGGTGCACGGACTATTCGCCGACGGGTCAAGCTGGTAGGTGATTGCACGATTGCAGGCAGCGGGACTCAATGCCACGGCCGTGCAAAACCCACTGACAACGCTGCCTGAAGCAGTAGCCTCGGCCGAGCGTGCGCTGGCGCGACAGGATGGTCCGACCGTCCTGGTTGGACATTCCTTCTCTGGAATGATCGTGACCGAGGCTGGAGTTCATCCGAACGTGTCGGCTCTGGTCTATGTGGCGGCGCGGGCGCCGGATGCGGGCGAGGATTACACCGCCCTTGTCCCTATCGTAAATCCAATCCGCTGGCAGTTGTTCGAGAATCGGGCGATGCTGCTGCTCGATGTTTGATTTGTGCAAACTGATCGTTGGGACAGTGATCGATCTGCTGCGGTCGCGCGCAATGCTCGAGGCGGAAATTTTGATGCTGAGGCAGCAAATCAATGTGCTGCGGCGTGCCAATCCCAAGAGGCTTCGATTTGCGTCGATTGACCGGCTGATATTGGGAGGTATCTGCCGGCTGTTTCCCAAGATGTATGATACACTTGCAATTGTCCGACCCGATACCGTGATCCGCTGGCACCGCGCCGGTTTCAGATCGTATTGGCGCTGGAGATCGCGACGCTGTTGCGGTCGACCAACGGTGTCGATGGAGATTCGCCGGCTGATCCGCGAGATGAGCCTCGCCAACCCATTGTGGGGAGCACCGAGAATCCATGGCGAGCTTCTCAAGCTCGGCATCGACATTGGCCAGACCAGCGCAGCCAAGTATATGGCGCGGAGGAGGGGCCCTCCCTCGCAGGGGTGGAAGACGTTCCTTCGCAACCATGCGGATGGCATTGTCGCCATGGACCTCTTTGGTGCCGATAATCTCGTTCCGGCTGCTCTATGGATTGCTGATCATGGGCCACGGCCGGCGGCAGATCCTGTGGGTTGCAGTAACCACGCACCCGACGGCCGAATGGATCGCCAATCAGCTGACGGAGGCGTGTGGCTGGGAGCAAAGCCCGCGTTACCTGATCCGGGACCGCGATGGCGCCTACGGCGAGATATTCCTGCGTCGGGTTAGATCCATCGGTATTCGAGACCGCCCGACGTCTCCGCGTTCACCCTGGCAAAACGCCTACGCCGAACGGCTGATCGGCTCGATCCGCAGGGAATGCATTGATCATGTCGTGGTGTTCGGAGAACGCCATCTGCGCCATGTCCTGCTGTGCTACATGGACTATCATAATCGCACGCGCACTCACTTGGCGTTGAACAAGGACGCGCCGATATCACGCGCCGTCGCGACAGCCGGACGCATTATCTGCCATCCGATCCTGGGCGGACTGCATCATCAATATGGCAGGATTTGATTTGCGGTAGGCACAGGTCTCATCGAGGACCCCGCTCACGTCCGGTTCGTCAATGCCCTCATCGTTAGTCTGGTTGCACTCGCATGGCACGCCGGCGCCGCACTGACATCGCCGGATGTGAATCGGCGTGGGGTCCGGGTGCCGATCGGCGTTACAAGCGGTTGATCGACTTAGATTCTGTCGGTCAATGTTCGGCGCCGTTTCACACTTCAGGGCTCAGACCGTGATACCGATGCGGAGCTTCAGAGATTTGAAATCTGCAAAAGCCTGCGGTCGCCGATCCAGGTTCTGGTAAGATCAGCCTCGGCCTTGCGCACCGCGGTCGTGTTGCCGCGTGACTTATACAGCTCCGCCAGTCCGTAGTACGACCAGCCGTTGGCTGGCGCGCGACTGAGCGCACGCTGAAACTGTCTCTCCGCGTCAGCGTAGCGGCCTGCCTGCAGCAGAGCAGCAGCAAGAGACTGTCGGACCGGATAGTACCAATAGGGGGGTTCGGTGTAGGGCAGCGCGTCCTGTAGTGCAGCCGCTCGGTCGAAGCGCACGATGGCGGTGCGGTAGTCGCCCTTAGCCTGGGCCACGCGCGCCAAAATCAGTGTGCGCGCGATGCGAAGCACCTCCTGCGCCGGGACGTTTGACTCCTTCAGTAACTTGAAATCTGCATTGCGCTCTAGCCTGTCGATTGCATCGGCGGCGGCCGACGCGCCCGCGAAGTCACGGCGCGCTACGAGAGCTACGCCGCGCATGTAGAGCCACACGGCCTTGACATAAGGGACGGCGTCTCCAGGATCGGGCAGTGCCAGGATAGTCTCAGGCGTGCTGAACTGCGCATGTGCGAAATAAGGTGCCGCCTTGACTGGCTGTGCTATGGCAATACCATGGGCCATCTCGTCTGGAATGAGCTTGCGGAGCTTCTCCGCGGCGGCGATCACGGTCTGACCGTCGCGGGCCATCTGCGCCGACGCCATCACAAAGTGCACGTTATGCGGATAGTAGCCGAGCCTATAGACGCCCATCGGTGCGTTAGTGTCTGACAGGTATTTCTCATCGACCTTGACCGCAGTCTTGTTGTCTTCAAGCGCGTCCAGATAGCGACCTACCCGATAGTAGATGTGACTTGGCATGTGCACGAGATGGCCTGCATCGGGGATCGCGCCGCGCAGTCGATCAGCATACGGCTCGGCGCGCTTGGGCCGGTCCGAAGCCTCGACGGCATGGATGTAAAAGTGAATTGCGCCGGGATGATTTGGATTGCGAGCCAGCACGCGCTCTAGTATCGGCACAATTGGCACGCTTTGCGGGTTCGGTTCGCGGCCGCCGGGCTTCCAGTAGTCCCAGGGGCTGAGATCCATGACCGCCTCGGCATACAGTGTGGCGATTTCGTCATCGTCGGGGAATTCCGTCGCAACCTTCGCCATTTCCGCCGCGTAGGCTTTGTCGAATGGCGCGCGGGCACCTTTTGGATCGCTCCCGTAGCGCACTGTGAGAGCGCCGATCATCGCCTGCTCGCGCGGGCTCGCTTTGCCGGCGAGCGCCTTCGCCCTTTGTGTGGCAACGTAGGCGGGCGCGACCGCGTCCTCCTGCATCGGAAGATTGATGTTGGGACCGAGCACCAGCGCCTCGCCCCAGAAGCACATCGCGCAGTCAGGATCGAGCTTTTGCGCCATGCGGAACGCGCGCTGCGCCTCGCCGTGATTGAACGCATAGGCAAGACGCAGGCCTTGGTCGAAATAAGCCTGGGTGCGGCCGTTTGCGGTCGTGATCTTGTAAGAAACAGAGCCGAGACCGTCCCACAATGGCGGCTCAGTTTCCGCGAATGCCGGCGCGGAGCTGGCTGCGCTCATCTCGGCGCGTGGCACTTCGGTCTGCGCTAGGCGAAGCATCAGGTTCGGCGAGCCGGTTGCGGTCGGCGCGCGACAGACCGGAAACTCCGGGCCAACGAATGTTGGTGTATCCACGACGGTTACGCCCGCGCCTGCAAGAGTAGCGATGTTCCCGGACAGCAGTGTCAGTACAGCGCCGCCGAGCGCCACAACTCCCGCGGAAACCAGCGTTTGCGATCGCGTCAATGCCGCCATGTCGGGCTCCAAGATCGGACTGAAGAGAAAATCTGACTAATCTGATTTCCGGGTCGAACTGGGCCGGGATCGAAGAACATCCCTGAACGCGAATTTTGCGACCTTTCCGACCCTTCTGCAAGACACCTGCAAATGTTGGCGACGCTGCAGACACTTGACCGTCGGCGAACGGCGCCTCTGAGCGGTGTAGCGGCGCTGCACATTTGCGCTTGAGGTCCAAACGCTGCGCTCGCCGAAATGTCCGTTTGGTGGCAACCGGACTCGATTTCTGTCAACCGGCTGTCAACCGCGTCAACCTTGTCAACCTAACTTTTCGGACGCGGATCGCCGCGATGCGAACTCCCCGCGCATCCGGCCCAAGGATGCCACGGATAAAGAAGCTCGTGCTCCGCAATCCCGTGGGCGTTCCGTCGTCGTGTTGTACAACGACATCAGAACGCATCGGTCGTTGGATAAAGACGCGCCGGTCTGTCGTCCGGTTCAACGGATAGGAAGCATTAAATCACACCCCATCCTTGGCGGGCTTCATCAGCACTACGTGCGGGTGTAGCCGGTTTTCGGTACACACAGCTATCCGGGATCCAGCGTCTATTCGATGACCAAGGCGACGGTGGCCGTCATGGTGAAGGGAATCGCGGTAGACCTTGCCCCGCGCGGTATCACCGTCAACAACGTCCAGCCGGGACCAACGCGCACCGACATGACCGCAGAACACATTGACGGGCTGACGCCGATGATCCCGCTGAAGCGCGTCGGCGACCCCGACGAGATTGCGGGCCTTGTCGCGTCTCTGGCGGGCCGTGAGTCCGGCTACATGACTGGCGCCAGCCTGACGATCGACGGTGGGCTGGCACTCTAGGCTTCTCGGATTAAGCAGCGGCCGGCCTTGAATGGTCCGCCATGGCGAAGGCTGTCATAGTTAGACGTATCGGAGCAAAGCGAGGCGTGGTTGCCAAGGTGGCCATCAAAAGGCTGACGTTCGTCTATTGATCTGCAATCACGCTGATCAGGCCCGTGCATTATGCGATTAACGACGGAAAGCTTCTCGAAAAGCGAGTCGCCGGAAGCAACCCAACCGTCGAACGACCACTGATCCTGAATGTGAGGCTATTCGCCTCGGTCGCTTGGCGGACTCAACCGCGACAACCAAGCTCATCGCGACAATCCCTCGAGTTGTCGTTGCCTGTCCCGATTATCTCCAACGCCATGGCGTTCCGGCGACGTCAGCTGAACTCGTTCAACATCGGATCGTCGGCGGGAGGGCCGCCGCGGTTCCGACGGGCTGGATGTTCGAGCGCGACGGAAAAGAAGAAGTGATATCGCTAGAACCGCATTTCTCGACCAACGAGAACGAGGGCGCCTTGCCGCGGCTGTGGCCGGCTTCGGGATCTCCTCGATAAGCGGCTGGGCGTGCAGCCGAGAGTTGGAGGACGGCTCGCTCGTCCGGTTATTCCTCGGTTGGAAGACGGTCGGCATCCCTGTGCACGCCTATTTTCCGATGGGTTCAGCGACGCGCGCCGCCGGACGGGCGGCCGTCGACCATCTGGTCGCCGAGTTCGGGCGGAGTGCGGACCCCCTTTCGTCTCGATCGCTCGCGCTCCGACAGCACGCCTCGCTTCATCGAATGTGCCAAGTGAGCTGTGTGCCAAGCGACCCGACCGACGGGCAATTCGGGTATGCGTGTCATGCGTTGATTGCCCGTCTTGCCAAGCTGCCGCAGCGTCGAAGCCGCCGGCAGCGGGCCTGTCCCTTCACGATGGTGTGTGTGTACGGCTCGCACGCTTGTTTTTTTCATAAGCAAGCTTATCATTTTCGTAAGCAAGCTTATCATAAGCTTACGCAGGAGTGTCGGCCGTGCAAGTCGAACCCTTGGAAGTCGAATCTTTGGAAGTCGAATCCCCCACGCTTGGTTTTCTGCTGCACGAAGTCGCGCGGCTGCTCCGGAAACGGTTCGAGCAGATTTCCCGCGAATCCGGCTTGACGCGATCGCAATGGCAGGCGCTGGCCTATCTCGATCAGAACGAAGGCATCAACCAAAGCGGATTGGCGGAACTGCTCGACGTGGAGCCGATCACGCTTTCACGCATCCTGGACAGGCTGGAGGCCTGCGAACTGATCGAACGACATCCGCATCCATCCGACCGGCGCGTCCGGATCCTCCGGCTCATGCCGGCAGCCCGGCTAAAGCTGATGCAGGCGCGCAGGCTCGGCGAGATGGCCCGTCGCGAGGCATTGACCGGCCTGTCCGAGGCGGAGGGTTTGCGCCTGCTGGAGACCCTGAAAATTCTGAAATTCAACCTCACCGAAGCGTGCGGCTCTTCGGTGGAAAAGCAGAAGCGAGCAAGTCATGGCTAGTACCGGCGACGCAAATCCCAAACGACTCGGTGCCGACGCCGAAAGCGCTGGTCCCCAAGTCGGTTCACAAGTCGGATCACAAGTCGGCTCACAAGGCGCCGGGGACAAGGTCTATCGTTTGACGCGCCATCCGCTGGAAGCAACGGACGCTTCGGATACGAACGCAATCGCCAAGCCTGTCGCGAAAGAGCGGCCGGATGATCGCAAGCCGTCGGGCGAACCGCATCATTTGCCTGCGCCGGCCGCTCCGCGAGCCCCGAAAAAATCCCGCAAGCGGATTCTGATGTTTGCGTTGCTGCCGGTGGCGCTGGTCGTCGGCGGCTATTTCTATGTGACGGGCGGCGCCGTGATGTCGACCGACAATGCCTACGTCCAGGCCGACATGGTCGGAATATCCACCGACATTTCGGGGATTGTCGCGAACGTGCTCGTTCACGACAACCAGAAGGTCGCCAAGGGCGACGTGCTGTTCAAGCTCGACGACCTGCCGTTCCGGCTGGCGCTGGATCGCGCCGAAGCCCAGATCGGAACCACGCGCAACGATCTCCTTGCGCTGCAGGCCAGCTATCGCAACATGCAGACCCAGGTCGAGCAGGCAAAAATCGACGTCGATTTCAACAACGTCAACTTCAAGCGCCAGCAGCAGTTGATCACCAACGATTTTACCCCGCGGGCGACTTATGACGCGGCCCGCAATACGTTGCAGGCATCGCAGCAAAAGCTGGCCTCGCTGCAAGCGCAGCTTGCCGGCATCGCCGCAAACCTGAACGGCAATCCGGATGCGCCGATCGAGGATCATCCGCGCTACAAGGATGCGGTGGCCGCGCGCGACGAGGCCGCGCGCCAGCTCTCCCATACCGTCGTCAAGGCACCCTTCGCCGGCATCGTGACCAATGTGCCGTCGTTACAGCCCGGCCAGTATCTCGCCGCCGCGGCGACGGCATTCAACATCGTGTCGAGCGATCACGTCTGGGTTCAGGCCAGCCCGAAGGAGACGGAGCTGACTTATGTAAAACCCGGACAGAAAGCCACCATCGATGTCGATACCTATCCCGGCCAGCACTGGGTCGGCACAGTCGACAGCATCAGCCCCGCGTCGGCGTCGAGCTTTTCGCTGCTGCCGGCCGAAAATACCAGCGGCAACTGGGTCAAGGTCGTTCAGCGCATTCCGATGCGGATCCGGGTCGACAATGTGCCGGGCAAGCCGCCGCTGCGCGTTGGCATGAGCGTGGAGTTGTATGTCGACACCGGACACGAACGCGGGTTGCCAAGCTTCATAACCGATCTCTAGGAATCGTCAGGAGGCTAGGATGAGTGAGGCCGCCCGAGCCGACTCTCCCCCAATCAACCGGCCTGCCGTCACGGCGTGCGTGATCCTCGCGGTGATCATGCAGGCATTGGATACCACGATCGCCAACGTGGCGCTGCCCTACATCCAGGGAAGCGTTTCGGCGAGCTCCGACCAGATCAACTGGGTGCTGACATCCTATATCGTGGCGGCTGCGATCATGACACCGCCGTCGGGGTTCCTCGCCAACAGATTCGGCCGCCGGCGCGTCCTGATGGGGGCGGTCACCGGTTTCGTTGTCGCGTCCGTGCTGTGCGGCATCGCGCAGTCGCTGACCCAGATCGTGGCGTTCCGCCTGCTGCAGGGCTTTTTCGGCGCGGCGCTGGTGCCGGTGTCGCAATCGATCCTGCTCGACATCTATTCCCCTGAGGAACGGGGGTCGGCGATGGCGCTGTTCGGCGTGTCCGTGATGGTCGGGCCGGTGCTGGGCCCCGTGATCGGCGGCTGGCTGACGGACCATTACACCTGGCGCTGGGTGTTCTACATCAATGTGCCGCTTGGCGCGCTGGCCTTTGTCGGCGTTTCGTTCTTCTTGCGGGAAACCAGAACCAGCGAGGCCGCCAAGCTCGACTGGATCGGATTTGGCAGCCTGAGTATCGCCATCGCCGCCATGCAGGTCTTCCTCGATCGCGGTTCGCAGCTCGACTGGTTTTCTTCCCTTGAGATCCTGATCGAGGCCGTCGTTGCGGTATCGGCGTTCTATGTCTTCCTCGTCCACACCTTCACGACTGAGGATTCCTTCGTCAATCCAAGACTGTTCCTCGACCGCAACTTCACGGTGGGAATGCTGTTCATTTTCATCGTCGGCATCACCTATCTGGCTTCGCTGGCGCTGATGACGCCCTTTCTGCAAACGCTGATGGGCTACCCCGTCGTCACGGCCGGGCTCGTCATGGGCCCGCGCGGTGTGGGGACCATGGTTTGCATGTTCGTGGTCGGCAAGCTGATCGGGCGCGTCGATACCAGGGTGCTCCTCATGATCGGTCTGCTGCTGACGGCGTGGGCCATGTATGACATGACCGGCTGGAATCCGAATGTCTCGCAATGGACGATCGCGGTGACCGGGTTCATCCAGGGCGCGGGACTTGGATTCCTTTTTGTCCCGCTTACCACCGTGACCTTTGCCACGCTTGCCCCGGAGCAGCGGGCCGACGCAACCGGCCTGTACAACCTCTCGCGTAATGTCGGCTCCAGCGTCGGGATCTCCGTCGTTTCCTATCTTCTGGTCAGGAATGGCCAAATCAACCACGCCATCATCGGAAGCTATGTCACGGCGGTCAATCCCGGATTTAGAGACAGCGTCATCGCGCACGTATGGAGCCCATGGACCGCGTCAGGGCGGGCGGCCCTCGACCAGGTCATCCAGAACCAGGCTTCCATCATCAGCTACATCGACGACTTCAAACTGATGATGATCCTCTCGCTGTGCGCCCTTCCTCTCGTGCTGTTGCTGCGGCGTGCCGCGTCGGAGGGAAGCGGCGACCATGCGGTGGTGATGGAATGAGGCGTCATCCCGGCTCTGCATGGAGCCGTTGGGCTGGTGGACCAAAACGAAGGAAACGAAAAATGAAAAAAATTCTACTGTCCCTCGCGATGCTCTCGAGCCTGTCGACCGAGACCTTTGCCCAGCATGCCGGCAGCGACCAGGACCAGAAGGCTTGCACCCCCGATGTACAGCGGCACCGCCGCAAGGTGATGGATCAAGGCGATTTCACCATTCTGGCCTGCCTGAAGGAGAATCGCACCAGGCTGCATCCGGCGTGCCGCGATGTGCTGATCAGGCACGGGCAATAGCAGGCGATCAATCAAGAAGAACGGTAGTCGATTGACCTCACATGGAGCGCCGCCATGCAAAAGCCCGCGCCGAAAGAATCTGGAGCCGACCTGATCGCAACCATGAGGCGGTTACTGGATGTGGCCGCAGCGCAAGTTGCTGAACGGGATCCCACGCCCGCGACCAAGGCCAGGATGGCGCAACGGATTGTTCAGTTAACCTCGGAAGGCGTCACGGACCCCGAGGTGCTGGTCGCAGCCGCGATCGATGAGGCAGGGGAGTCCGAATAGATAACACTTGGCGTTATCCTGGTGTTCGAGGCTGCGACCGCACCGCCGCGTCGGTCAATGCAAGCAATTTTTGCATCGTGTTTTTGGAAAGGGGGCAATCGACCGTCCCCTAGCGCCCCGCTGGGGCGTAGCCTGGCGGTAAGGCAGCGGATTTTGATTCCGCCATTCGGAGGTTCGATCCCTCCCGCCCCAGCCAGTCAGTCCGGCGTTCGGCCAGTCTCCCCGGCAAACGCGCGAAAGGGCCGGAAATACCGGCTTTTCGCGCATTTCAATTCGTCTCCAGGCTCCCATTTCGCCGATCTTGAGGTGGAAATCGCCGAAAGTCTCCGGCCATGTCCGCGAAAATTCCCCTTTTACGGAGACTCTTGGCGGAGACTGGTGCGATCACGACTGCCGCCTGACGGCGGCAGTCGATTTCAAACCTCCGACTACTTCAACTTCAATCTGATCGGATTCGTCGGATGTAATCATCATTATTTCCATTGCGGCCATCTAGACGCCAAGCGTCCTCGCGCGGGAAATCGCCTCCTGCAGTCGCTCCCGGGACGGCGCGGCAAGTCTTTCAACCTGCATGAGACGCGCATATACCAAGGGCGGATCTTCTTCCTCCAGGACGGCAGGATAGGTAATTACGAAATCCGTGAGTTCGGCGATTGAAATATCCGCCAGACTGCGGCGGTGATCTGGTCCTTGCGGCCTGAAGGGCACGCGAGGAGCGGCACTGCCGGGATTCCAAAGGAATGTGCCGGATGTCTCCTCCGTGCGATCCAATCCTCTCAGATGAAGCGCGATCTGCTCGCGGATGCGGGCGCCGGTACGGAGCCAGCCGTGTGCTCTTGCCACGCGTTGAGCGAGCACATCGTCCCGGACTGGTGCCTCCGCAGCCATTACGGCATCGACCATCGCCTGAAGCGTGGGCCGATAGGAGAATTCAAAAAAACAGTCTGGATCGGCCTTGATGCCGGACAAATCCGCCGGGGCAAAGAGCGTGTCTGCCGATTTGGTCACTGACCCTGGAAGCGAAGCGACTTTTCGCTCGCCAGTCTCGGGTGGCACGGCAAGTGACGCATCAGGCTTGACATCTTTCTCGCCGGGGGGATCGCCGTGATCTTTCATGGGAAAACCATCCGGATCCGAGGATAATGGCTGAGTGCCGAAATCGGAAGGCTCGGCTGAATCTTCATCTGGCACGCCTGTCTGAAGTGATTTCGACGCAGCCGCAGCTGCAGCCCGGCTTAAGGCCAATGCCTCATTCAGGGCGAGATGGATTCGCTCGATTGCTTCTTCAGCGTTGAACCACCAATCCGTCGACCATATCCGCAGTATGTTCCAGCCAAGACCGCGGAGCACCTGTTCACGTACCTTGTCGCGGTCTCTGGCGGTGGCTGAACTATGATAGCTCGCACCGTCGCATTCTACGCCGGCAAGATAGAGTCCGCCGTGGTCCGGATGGCGTATGCCGAGGTCGATGCGGAAGCCGGAGACGCCGACTTGGGGGACGACCTCCCATCCGCGTCGCGCAAGTTGCGCGGCAACCGCTTGCTCGAAGGGCGATTCCATTTCCCCGAGAGAGCCAGCATCCTGTGCGGGGAGCGCGATGGCGCCACGCGCCGCATAGTCCAGAAACGCCTTGAGATCCCGCACGCCGATTGCTTTGCTCCGGCTGAGATCGATGTCGTCGGCTCGGATTCCCGAAAAGACCTTCAACTCGCTCCTGGCTCGCGTCACGGCGACGTTTAGGCGCCGTTCGCCACCGTCGTTATTTATCGCACCAAAAGTCATCGGCAGTTTTCCTGCTGCGTCGCGGCAGAACGTGATTGAGAAGTAGATCACGTCCCGTTCGTCGCCCTGTATGTTCTCCAGATTCTTGACGATGACCGGCTCGATGCGATCGTCGGCAAAAAACCATTCCAGTTCCGGGTTTTCGCGCCTCGCATCATCGAGAAAGTCCTGAATCAAGGTCTGTTGCTGAACATTGAAAGTGATGACGCCGATCGTGGGCCGTGTTTCCTCCGGCAGCGCAAGCCATGCTTCCAGTTTTGAGCGGATGTCGGATGCAATGGCGCGTGCCTCGTCGCGGTTGGTCCGACTCTTGCCGCGGTCATAAACGCCGGTCGGCACGAAGTTGAGCGACACAGCCTGATCTTGCGTTACCGGACTCGGGAACGTGATCAGATTATTGTCATAGTAGTGCCAGTTTGAGAATGCGATCAGCGATTCGTGACGGCTTCTGTAGTGCCAGCGAAGGTGCCTGACCGGAAGGCCCGATGCCTTTGCCTCGTCGAGAATACTTTCGAGGTCGCGATCGAGTTCGGGCACGCTGTCATCGTCAGCGTCTGCGCGTCCGAAGAAGTTTGTCGGCGGGAGCTGCTTAGGATCTCCCACGACAATCGTCTGCCGACCTCGTGCGATGGCGCCGACCGCGTCCCAGGTGGCGATCTGCGATGCCTCGTCGAAGATCACGATATCGAACAGGGGCTGATTGGTGGGAAGATACTGTGCGACGGAAAGTGGCGACATCAATACGCATGGCGCCAGCTTCCCGAAGCTCTCCGGCATCGAGGCGATCATTTCGCGGATGGAGCGGCTGGGCCGCTGCAAACCTATCTGGTGTCGCAGGATACCCAGCTCGGATTGTCGCGGTACGGATTCCGAAGATGGCAAGCCATGGGCCAGCGAGCTGATTACCTTCTCGCTCGCATGCGCGCGGACAAGGTCATCGATTGCCCCGAAATCCGCGATGGCGTGCTCATGCTCGAACCGCCGAAACTTCCGCAGCTCGCGACTGTCGTCGATTGCCAGTGGCAGCCACCATCTTGCATAACCGAGCCGAAACGCGCGCGCTGTTTGGTCAGGAGGCACCGCGCCGCTCTCGATATCGGCAACTAGAGGCGCGAGGCCTTTCGCAATGGCGCGTGTGCGAACGGCGCACCACGACGACCAGTCGCGAAACAAGTTGCGGGATTGCTCGAGCTCATCCATCCGCCGAGATAGAATCTCCAGGAAATCATCGCCGTCGTGATGCTGAAGGGGAAGGCCGGCCAGTACTTCGAATTCTCGAATGGCATCCAAAAGTGCCTGGTATTTTGCGAGATACTCAGTGGCAGCCGTGATCTGCGGCCGGTT
This sequence comes from Bradyrhizobium cenepequi, assembly GCF_020329485.1. GTDB lineage: Bacteria > Pseudomonadota > Alphaproteobacteria > Rhizobiales > Xanthobacteraceae > Bradyrhizobium > Bradyrhizobium cenepequi. Next base: position 24,949 of record NZ_JAGKJI010000043.1, on the reverse strand, counting down.
GACCTGACCGTTCAGGCCGGCCGCAATGCTGGCGGCGACGTTTTGTACATCGCCAGCAAACTCGCCGAGCTGGACTAGTGACGTGCGCAGCCGTTCCGCTTTCTCCAGATGTTGGGTAAGCGCCCCACAATCGGTGTCGAGGCCGGCAAATGCGAGCGGAGCCCCGGAGATCGCGTTGCTTTCGATCTCGCGGTGAGTCATCTGCAGTTTGCGAAGAATCGCCAGGTCGGTCATGGGATCCGCAGTCTTGGCGCCGGCGTAAGATCCCAGTAGCCGCCGGATGCGACGTGCGGCAAGCCAGGATTTCGGCCAGATCGCTGCGCCTGCCTCACGCCAGTCGCGCTCGATATCGTCAATCGGAATCCGCGCGATGACATCAGGAGTATAGCGCGCCGAAAGGCCGGTCTCCCCGTCGCGATAGGTTGCGATCGCCTTTTCGAGATCAGCAACGGCTCGCGTAAGTACCGCAAAGTCCCTGTGCAGGATGATGGTGTGGTCCTCGCCTGAGGTTGCGAGGACGTCACGGGCGAGATCGGCAAAATACTTCAGCCCTTCGTCCCGAGAGTCTTGCAATCCGGCAAGACCAAGGCGAGGACTAAGGGCGGCCAGGGCCGTCTTGGCGGAGGCCGCGGCGCGTCCGAGCGAGCGGGCCGTCGCGATCAGCTTCTCCTGCCACGCGCTCGTCCATTCTTCGACCTGCACCAGGCGCAGAACCGGTCGCACCTTCACGGCGGCATAAGTGAGGCCAAGGCGATTTGCGAGATCTTCGAGCTCCGCGTAGCCGGCCGCGTCGTGTGTGTCCTTCTCAGGCCAGCTGAACGTCGGGGCATGATCCTGATGGCCCAGCGTTGCGATGCCCATGGCAACATAGGGTGTCAGCCTGTTGAGGGCCGGTTCGTGGAGTGCTGCGACGTAGGCATTCAGTTCGTCGCGCCGGATCTGTAAGCGCTCGTTCAGCGTGACCCATTGTGACGCTTTCTGCGTTCCGCGTTTCTCCCAGGAATCTTTCAACTGGCTGAAGAAGTGCTTTCGATCGGCCTTGCTCGAATGGAGTTCGAGACAATGGTCGGCGAGGCCGTGTTCGCGCAGGCGTCGATAGACCACATCCAACGCTGCGGTCTTTTCCGCGACGAAGAGCACCGTCTTGCGCGCGGCAAGACACGCTGCAATCATGTTGGCGATCGTCTGGCTCTTTCCGGTCCCCGGCGGTCCGACGATCACGAAGTCACGGCCCTGCGCGGCCGCGAGGCTGGCAGCGATCTGCGAGGAATCTGCTGGCAAGGGCATGACGATTTCGGCAGAGGCGTAATGGCGATCGATATCGTTCTCGTCTGGGAACGGCTTGTCGCCGCCTTCAAAGGCGCGCTCCGGAGTATCGATCAGGTGCTTGACCACGCGGTTCTGCCGCAGTGCTGCGACGCGATCCGTCAGATCTTTCCACATCAGGTATTTGGCAAAGGAGAAAGTCGACAGAGCGACGTCGTCGACCACTTCGAACCCAGGCACATCGCGTACGGCGCGGCGCATGTGCTCCAGCACTTGCAGCACATCGATGCCCTTGCCGTCCTCCGGGAGGCCATCCCGAAAGTCCGGCAAGTTCAGGTCGAATTCGCGTTTCACGAATTGCAGGAGGGTGGCATTGAGCCGTGGCTCATCTTCGTGAAACTTGAGGCGAAAGCGATCGGACACGCCGGATCGATCGAGCTTGACCGGCAGCAGGAGAATGGGTGCGCGATAGATGCGTTGCTCGCTTGGGGTCTTCTTCCATTTCAGGATGCCGACGGCAAGATAGAGAGTATTCGTGCCGCCTTCAGACAGATCGCTTTTGGCTTGGCGATAGAGATCAGTTAGGCGCGCGAACAAATCCTTCGGCTCGAGCATCGACGACAGTTCGTCCCGCTGCAGCGCTTCCGCGGCGAAGCCTCGATGGAGATCCTGTCCGCGGCGGTCACGATGCAGTCCCGGGTCGCGATCACCCAAGGGGTTCTGCTGAGGCAGCGAGATTAGCCTGATTGCGGCGTTGTCGGCCAGCCGGTCTTCGAGGTAGGCGACGTCGGGGCAGACAAACGGTACGGCCCGCTTGCCCTCCGAAAAATTCAGGAGCCTGTTGCGTAGCGACAGGTCGAGCAGGCGGGTTTGCCATCGTTCGATACGGCCGGCCGGTGTCGTCGGCTTTTGATCGACCGTATCGGCCGGCATGAAATCAGGCTCGGACGGAAGCGGGATCTCCGAGGGTTCTTCATGATCTTCCGCGCTATCGAATTGTCGGGCTTCATGCGAGGCCAGAGGCATGATGCCTGCGGACCTCGACCGTGCGACGTCGATCGCCGACACGAAGCGTTGCGAGGCGTCCTCCTCGAGCTTGGCCTCGCTCGCCTTTTTCGCCTGCTCGAACGTCATTGCCGGCCGATGCGTGACCCCGGTGGTCTCAAACACGACCAGTTCGCGTGCGGCGACCCCCTTGCGTATTTCGGCTACATCCTCTTCGACCGTCTTCGGCATCGTGCGCTTGACGAGCCATACGCCGGCAAATGCGTGGCCATCAAGCATCACGACCACGGTGTTCAAACCGACAGCCTCCAGAGCGGCGGTGAACAGAAGTGTCGTGTCGAGGCAGGTGGCGATCGAATCGTGTACGACCTTGCTTGGCCCGCGGACCTTCTGTCCCCGCGATTCGAAGCTCGTCGGCGGTTCGGCGTAGTGAATGCCGAACCCTGCGACCGCCGAATAGACCGCTGCGGCGAGCATGTATGCGCGCTTCGGATCGTCGCTCTGATAGCCGTCCAGCGCCGATGAATGACCGTGCGCAGCCAATCGTTCGGCTGCCGACCGAAGCACCCGGAATATGGCGGGATCGTTCGGCATGATGAATGCCGGCAGCAACTGCCCCATGTCGGGGACACCGCCCCACTCGTCGCGCGCCAATAGTCGCACCGGCACAAGTGTCTCAGTTAGGACGCGCTCGCCCTTCATCAGTCGCAGCGCAATGTCGCCTCGTTCGGCCTCGTCAAGCCCGGCGAGGTAAGCTGCGTCGAGATCGATGCGCCGATCCGACAGCGTGACATCGTCGCCTGCGCCGATGCGGTCGATGGTCCAGCTCTTGGCGCGTAGAAAGGCAGGGCTTGCCGTCAGCTCCAGCCGAACGTTTTCAATGCTGTCAGCGGTTGCGTTTTCGATCCGGATCGAACGTATCACCGGGATCGAGTTCTGATGCGATGCAAATGTGAAGGTGGCTGCGAGGTCGGCCCTTACGTGCACGCGCGCATCCTCGACAGGCGCACTCACAGCATCGCCGCCGTCGGCGCATTCAATTTCAAATTGATCCATTGCCCCAGCCCAAAGGAATAATCTCGTGGATATCTCGATACCACTACCTTGATCGCAAGCAAACTTTCTATTTAAAAGGGTCAATCCTAAAAACACTCGGGTTTTCAGGTGTCAATTTCCCGCTGAGGCCGTAGGTGCCGACGCGCCAGCGTTGGACATAATGCGCTTCACCTTCATTCACGCCGCCGATCTGCACATCGATAGCCCGCTCGCCGGCCTAAGTCTCAAGGACAAGGCAGTCGCCGATCGCTTTGCCCAGGCCGGCCGGCGCGCCGTGGAGGCGCTGGTTGAGGAAACGATCTCGAGCAAAGCGGCCTTTCTTATCATTGCAGGCGACATCTTTGATGGCGACTGGAAGGATGTAACCACGGGACTCTTCTTTGTGCGCGCGATCAGTGCCTTGCACCGCGGAGGCATTCCAACGTTCATCGTTAAGGGCAATCACGACGCAGAGAGCGTGATGTCCCGCGAACTGCCCTATCCGGAGAGCGTGACGACATTCCGCGCCGGCAAGGCGGAGACTCATACGTTGGATCATTATCGGGTTGCCCTGCATGGCCGAAGCTTCCAGAACCGGCTCACCGCCGAATTTGTGGAGACCTATCCGGCCCGCTGTGACGGTTGGCTCAATATCGGCGTCCTGCATACGTCCCTCGATGGAACGCGCGGCCATGAGGGATACGCTCCGTGCACGGTCGAGGACCTCACGCGGTTCGGCTACGACTACTGGGCGCTTGGTCACGTCCACGCCGCCGAGATTGTCAGCCGCGATCCATGGATCGTGTATCCTGGCAATCTTCAGGGAAGGGGCGTGCGCGAAACCGGAGCCAAGGGCGCAGTGCGCGTCACCGTCGATGACGGTCGCATCGTGGATGTATCGCCGGTGACGCTGGATGGCGCGCGCTGGGCTCATCTGTCGGTCGACGTCGCCGACATTTCCACCGATGCCGAATTGATGTCGCGGATCGGGGCTGCCATGGCCGATGCACATACCAAAGGCGAGGGGCGCCCCCTTGCCGTGCGGGTCACGCTAACCGGCGCCACAAGCCTTCACGGTCATCTCGTCGCACGGCGTGAGGCGCTGCAGGACGATGTTCGCGCGAACGGGTTTCAACTGTCGCCTGACTGCTGGGTCGAGCAACTCAAGGTGAAAACAAGCTTGCCCCCGCAGGCTTTAGCAGCCCTATCGCCCGGCGAAAGCCTGAATGTGGATCGCTTGCTGGCGGAAGCTGCGGCCGACCCGGATTTCGCTGCCATTCTCCTTGAACTGACTGAGCTTCTGAAGGCCAGGCTACCGAAGGACCTTCATGACGAATATTCTCAATTGGACACCCTGAAGACCCTGGCGGCAGATGCGCGCGCGCTCCTTGCGGGAGAGCTAGCGTGAGGATCGAGCATCTGGTTCTCGAACGATACGGCGTCTTTTCAGATCGCAAGCTGTCGTTTCATCCCGAGGCGGCGCTTCATGTCGTTCGCGGCGCGAACGAGGCAGGAAAGACGTCCGCCTTGTCGGCAATCAGCGATCTCTTGTTCGGGTTCAGCGCACGCACCGATTACGACTTCCGGCACGACAGCAAGACTTTGCGGATCGGCGGCTGCCTTCGCCACTCCGACGGGCGAACGGTCACGGCGCGTAGACGCAAAGGAAACAAGAACACTCTTGTTGACGAGCATGATCAGCCGTTGCCCGATGACCGACTTTCGTTCATTCTCGAAGGACTGTCACGTGAATCGTTCAACCGTGAATTCGGTCTGACTGCACAGGCGCTACGGGATGGCGGTTATGAATTGTTGAAGGCTGGAGGAAGGCTGGCTGAGACGCTGGCTGCAAGTTCAGCGGGAATGGCGGCGCTGTCGCGTGTCAAAGAGCGGCTGGAGGGAGAGGCCGATGACCTGTTCACGCCGCGCCGGTCCGCAAACAAGCCGTTCTATGTCGCTGCAGAACGCCGCGACAATTCCGACCGTGCACTTCGCGACGCGATCGTTACGCGGGACGCCATTCGGCAGGCGGAAAGCGCTGTGCAAGAGGCTAAGGCGCGTCTGGATGCATTGAGCACCGAGCACGACCAGGCCGGCGCGTTGTTGGTCCGCTGGCGCCGGACGTTGCGCGTACGCCCGCATCTCCTGCGGCTGGACAACATAGGGATGGAGCTGGCGGTCCTCTCGGCCTTACCGTTGGTTTCGGAGCAATCTCTGTCTGAGTGGCGGGCGGCACTCAACGAACATGGAGCCATCAGCAACGAGATTGCCGCGCTCAAGGCGGCGGGGGCTGCCGACGAGGCCGAGATTGCGACCATGGCGGTCGATGAGGCCCTGCTTTCCCAAGGTGCAAAGATCGACGGGCTGCGCGAAGCCCTAGGCGCCGTGCGCAAGGCAACCGAGGATTTGCCCCGCCGCCGCCTCGCGCGCGATCAGGCGCAGGGGATTCTCGAAGAGGCGGCGCGACGGCTCGGGCTGCCTTCGCATGTCGAATTGCTGGAGAGACTGCCGACCGATCCGGCTTTGGCGCTGGCCCGCGATCTCATTGAGCAAACACGGCGCGCCGAAAAGGCGATCGCCGATGCGAACCTTCGCGGAGCACGCGCGCGGCAGGAGTACGACGACTTGGCCATTGAGGATGCAAAGTCCGATCTGGTCGATATCGAACATCTGCGTCAACGGTTCGACGCGCTCGGCGATGTCCCGGCGCAGTCGGAGCGGCTGCGCCGCGACGTGGCCACGCTGAACGCTGAGATGCGAGAGCTGACCTGCGCGGTTGCGTCGCTCGATCCGCCGCCAGGTGAACTAGAGCAGCTTCACGGGCTGGCGTTGCCAGATGCGGCTGCGATCGTAAAATACGCGCACCGTTCCCAACTGAACGAGAGCGAGGCAAAGCGCCTGCGCGATGCGATCGCCGCGACCGATGATATTATTTCGGCGACCAAGGCCGAGCTTACAAGACTGTCAAGCGCAGGCGCTGTGCCTACGCGAGCGGACCTGTCCCACGCGCGCTCCGAACGCGATGTGTCACTTGATGGATTACGCCTTGTGCTTGAGGGCGACAGCGACCAGCGCGCGCTTCGCTTCGAAGAGATCGTGCGCTCGTCACGTGATATTGACAGCGTCACGGATTTGTTGCTGGCCGACACAGGACGCGCTACGCGCCAGGAGGATGGGCTGGAGCGCCTTGCGGCCAGTCGCAACGCACGCGACAGCTACGCGGACAGGCTGACGAAATTGCAGGCCGATCTCGCTGCGGAGGAGGTCGACTGGAGGCATGCATGGGCTGCATCCGGCCTGGTACCTCGTGGTCCAGCTGATATGCTTCGTTGGCGCGAGCGGCTCGACGACGTCTTGTCGAAGCTTCGCAAGTGCGACTCGCAGAAGTTCGAAGTCGATGCACTCGCATCAAGCCTCGAGTTGGGCAAGGCGGCGGTGATCGCTTTTCTCGAGTGCGCAGGCCGCACGGCTGATCCCACGCTGGCGCCGGAGATTCTGTTTCGCGAGGCAAAGGCGCGATTCGACGAATTGCAGGCAGCGAGGGCCGACACGAAAGCACGATCCGTTGCAAAAAAGCGTGCGGAACGGGATATGGCGGAGGCCAAGGCCGAGGTTGAGGCGGCGGAGGCCGAACTGGCCGAGGTTCGCCGGAGGCTGTGGCCGGCAGCAATGAGCGGCATCGGCCTTTCTGAAGCGGCGACGCCGGCGGAAGCCGAGGCCGCGTTGGCTGTCTGGCAGTTTGTGGCAGTACCCAAAGCGAGTTACGAACGTGAAGGCCGCAGCGTTGATACGATAGGGGACGATCTGCAAGCCTTCGATCGCGACGTGTTCGGCGTACTGGATCGAGTCGCGCCGCAACTCAAAAGCGCATCAGCGCAGGAATCTCTTGCGCGCATTATGGAAAAACTCGGTCAGGCGCGACGTGACAGCGAAACCTGCCGGAGACTGCGCGAGAACGCGGCGAAGCGGACTGGCACTCACCAGGCTCTGCTTGCGAGGCGCGAAGCGATCGCGGCGGTGCTGGGCGATGCCCGTTCAAAGCTTGGTGTGGCCGATATGGGTGATCTGTCGGCCCCGCTTGAGCGCATTGCGATAAGGCATCGCCTTGAAGCTGATCAGGCGAACACGCGGCGGGAGCTGTACGTAATCGCCGACGGTCGCGATGAGGACACTTTGCGGCGGGAGAGGGAAAACCTGGACCTTGACGTGCTGCCGGGCGAGATCGAGCGTGAGACGGTGAGGCAAAAACAGCTACTGAAGGATATCGCAGACGCATCCGCCATTCACCATCAAGCCAAATTCGATCTCGAAGTACTGACGAAAGGGCGTAACGCCGCAGCAGCGGCGGCGGAGCGCGCCGAGGCGAACGCCGAGTTACTGTCGATTGCAGAACGCTGGATCCTGAAAGCGACGGCATCGCGGCTCGCCGCGCGCACGATCGAGCGTTATCGCGCCATGGTGCAGGATCCGCTGATTGCGCGTGCCGGATCGCTCTTCGCGTTGGCAACCGATCACGCCTTCGCCGGTCTGGGCATCGACTATAGCGAGGACGATCAGCCGGTCCTCATAGCAGAGAGGCATGACGCCGAGCGAGTGCCGGTCTCGGGCCTGAGCGAGGGGACGCGCGATCAGCTCTTTCTGGCGCTCCGCCTCGCTTTGTTGGAGCGATGGCCAACCGAACCGATGCCGTTTATTGGCGACGACCTGCTGGCGAGTTTCGACGAAAGGCGCACGCTGGCGACGCTCCGTCTGCTGGCAGCCGCGGGACATCGCCGCCAGATCATTGTGTTTACGCATCATCAACATGTCGTCGATCTCGCGAAATCCATCCAAGACAAGGTGATCGACCTCGTCGAGCTGTAGCTTGGGAATTCTAATCTCGGATGCTGTTTTGCGTCGCCCGATATTTTCGGCACTTTTCTGACTTGGCTCGAAGTTTGGCCGGGGTCCGTAATGTGCTGCAAAGCGAACATCGACCGAGCACGATTTCCCTCGCGATTTCAGACCCAATCTCGTAACCAAACGGCCGTGCCCAGTCGAAGCCCAGGGTTAGGCCAAGTTCGCGTTCTAAGGGGTATACGGTGGATTTCGACGCAACACTCTCATTTGACGAGAACCTTGCGCTTTTCCGGGCCGAAGTGGAGCAGCTCGATCCTGAATGCGCAAGAATCCTGTTCGACAACCTGGCCAGTTTAATCGGGGATGGGGATGCAGCCCGTAATCGCCGGGCGATTGAGGAGTTTCATCGGGCAGTGCTCGTTGCCGTTGAAGCACTGCCGGCGGCTCTTGCAACATGAGTCGATATTTCCTTACCTCGGCGGCGATTGAGGGCTTTCGCGGCATTAACAATGACAGCGATCCGTTGGTTCTGCGATTCAAGCCGGATGCCGTCAATTCGGTTCATGCTCCCAATGGCGTAGGCAAAAGCTCGATCTTCGAGGCATTGCATTTCGCTATCCACGGAACGGTACCGCGCCTCAAAGGTCTGCAGGATGTGGAGAAGGGTGATAGCTACGTCGTCAACAAATTCCATCCCCGCCAATGCGCGACAATCGCCCTGGTGTTCGGCAGTGATGATGGGGCGCCCGATGTGTCGATCACGGTTACGCGCCCGGCGCGTGGGGGGAGGGCGGTGTCATCGCCCTCCGGTCATCCTGACCCGACAGGGTTTCTGGCCAGCCTCCAAGAAGATTTCGTGCTGGTCGATTATGCCAGATTTGCCGATTTCATTGACTGTTCGGCGCTCGACCGGGGGCGGTCCTTCGCGTCGCTGGTTGGCCTGAGCCGCTATTCACGGCTGAGACAAGCTCTCGATGGTGCGCGGAACACGCGCAACATCAACACTGACTTGGGGCTGTCGGCCCTCGATAACGAGCTGACGACTGAAGCCAGATCGCTCAGCGGGATCGAGCGGCGCATGCTGGCTGCCTATCAGGAAGTTACCGGTGCGGCAGTCGCTGGCCTCCAGAATACCGCGCTCCTCAAAGCCGGCGTCACAGCGGCCCTGGTGGCTATGCCGCTGTTCGCGCCGCTGCTGGGCTCCAGCTCGGTGATGGACCTAAATTTTGACACAGCGGAATGGGCGATCGATCAGGAGGAAGGCGGCGCGGCGCGCAAGGTGCTTAATGAGCTGAATACAACCGTCACGGCCCTGGGCGCGCTTCAGGTAACGGCGGCGGAATCCAGTGACATTGATGCCCTAATTGCGCTCGCGGTCGCACGGGATGAGGCAATTCGTGAGGTCGGGGCAGCCTCGATTCATGCGCTGCTGAAGGATGCACTCGCGGTTGTCGTCGGCGAGGAATGGCACGATTCCCGTGTATGCCCGGTCTGTGAAGCGGCATCCGATGGGCCACTGAAAGACAAGCTGGAAGCCAAGATTGCGATCTATGATGAGGCGGCACGGCTCGATTCTGAACTAGCCCGGCAGGCGGCGGCAGCCGCGTGTATCGCGAAGCTGCGCCAGCTTGAGGAATATCCGGTGCTGGCGGTCGCGGCCGCGGATCGCGTCAGCGCAAGCCTGGCCCTTGCGACGCGTCAAGCCTCCATCGCCACGGGCGATCTTAAACGGGGCAAGGCCCAGCTCGCCGCGCTCGAAGGTCGCCGGGCGAGTGCGCTGACGAAAGCTCAAGATGAAATCGCCGATCTCCAGGCTACACTGCCGCCTTCTCTGGTGCAGGTGACGCGCACGCTCGGCCAAGCCAAGCAATTTCGGGATGCGGTGCAAGAGTATGAAACCAGCCTTCCCTTGGTGACGGCCAAGCGTGCTAAGCTCGCTCGCCTCAATCGCTGGAAAGCCTTTATCACAGTGGCTGCCCAAAGTTTTGCCACGGCAGAAACGGCGCTCGCAAATGCTCGGATTACCGATATCCAGGCGAGCTGCCAGGATTTATTCGGCCAACTGGTACGCGGTGGGCCCAACGTCCGGCCCACCCTCAGCCGGGCGCAAACCAGCGAGAACGTCGATCTCAAACTGGCGGATTTCTTCGGTCTGCAGGATCAGAGCGCGCGCGCCCTGCTGTCAGAGAGTTACCGCAACGCGGTTGCCGCCGCGATCTTCCTGGCGGCGGCTACCCGTCAGCGGGGGATGCCGCGGTTCATGGTGCTCGACGATGTAACCTCCAGCTTCGATGCGGGGCACCAATTCAAGCTGATGGACGCGTTGCGCAGTCGGCTGCGTTATGGGGCGATTGGCGGGGTGCCAGACGGGCTGCAATTCATCATTTTCAGCCACGATACCAGCCTGGAGAAATACTTTGACCGACTGAACGGCACTGCAGAATGGCACCATCAAAAGCTGCAAGGCATGCCCCCGAAAGGGCGACTGATGGTATCGGCACAGCAGGCGGACCGTCTCAAAACCCAAGCGGCGCAATATCTAAACGCGGGCCAAATCGACATTGGCGAGCCGTTCTTGCGCCAGTATCTGGAATACAAGCTCGGCCAGATTATTGCCAAGCTCGAAGTGCCGGTGCCGCCAGACTATGCCACGCGTGGCGACAAGCGTACCCTATCCACGTTCATTGAAGCCATCACCGAAGCGGTAGCGCTCTATCAGTCCGCGGGGCGCTGCGTGCTATCGGCACAGCAGATTGCAAATCTTCAGAGCCATCATGCCCCGTCGATCATGGCGAACTATGTCAGCCATTATGAAACGGGCGCAGGAACGCCGTTCAACGCCTATGCCCTGCTTGGCGTGTTGCAAAGCATTGATGATCTGGCCGACTGCTTCACCTGGGTTGATCCGGCGAATAATCAAAAGCGATTATATCGCCGGTTAGATCGCCAGAGATGAGGACAGCGGCTTAAGCCGCATTCCCCACGCCTAGCGCAGCAGCGTCAATCCACGGCACGACATTGACGCACCTGAGAGCACGCAGTTTTGCCGGGGCGAGGACAGCTTGCAGTACCGCTGCGGTGTGCAGGCGGAGAACGACCTTGACGCCTTTATCGCGAAGCGGCCGGTCAGACTGCATGCCGATCAGCCTGGACCGGTACGGGAGAACAGTAGCGACATGCTCGGTGGATGGCGCCGATATCGGTGAATGGCTGGTGCGGAACGGTCTAGCGCTGGACTGGCCGCAGCATTCAAAGGGCAAGTACAATGCTGCTCAACGCGACGCTGAATATATCGTCCGAGGGATGTGGAAAGGCAGCTACGTCGAGCCGTGGCTATACCGGGCCTTCATCCGAGCGGGGGGATGCCCGACCAATTGTTCAGACGATGCGAACGCTCATCAATAGGGCCACGGCATGTGCAATCTCTACAGCATCACCACGAACCAAGCCCGCGATCATCGCGCTGTTTCGCGCCATCAACAGGTACGTCGGCAATCTGCCGCCGATGCCGAGCGTGTTTCCCGACTATCCGGCGGCAGTGGTGCGCAACGATGGTGGCGAGCGCGAGATGGTCATGATGCGCTGGGGCATGCCACCTCCGCCACGGGCTGGCGGAGATCCAGTCACCATCATCAAGATTGAGTCATTAGCCTATTAGTGAATGCACCACTGTTCCATAACATCCGATGCGCGAAGCCGCGACCCTCTGCACCGGTCAGCAGCTCAGGCCTAAGCCCAGGTCAGCTGCCGGAGGAAAAGCTGACCTGCTTCAACCGCGCCGGGTCCTTCCGTTTTTGACCCGAAGCAGCCCTTCCCTCGCGGTACCGATGTTAGGAGAAGCTGACGTTCCGGGCGAGAGATTTGGGGCTGCGAGCGGTCAGTTTATTTCTCAGGTAGGCCCGCCTTGCGCAGGCCATCAAGGAAATGCTCGATATCTTCGGTGCGTTTGAACAGCGCCAGTTTCCTCTGCGTGCCATCGATCGTGTACTTCGGATCGATCCGCAGGATCTCGGCGGCTTCTGCGTGGGCCTCATCGAGCTGTTCGAGCTGCGCGAGGTTTGCGGCCAGCCAGACGTGACCTTGCCTCTTGCTTGGGACCCGCAACGCAAGTTCGCGGAGAGGAGGCAGCGCCTTCGAATACTCCCTCAGCGTATAGTAGGCGAGCCCCAACTGGCCCAGTGCCCACGGTGAACAAAACGGATCATAGCGTATGTGCGTCTCGATGACCGTGATGGCCCTCGCAGGCTCTCCCGCGCGGAGTAGCGCCATGCCGAACCACCAATCCGTAAAGTTCGGGTTCAGCGCAACAGCCTTCTCGAACTCGGCGATGGCTTGCTCATGCTGGCCTTCGAAGCTCAGCACGCCTCCGAGCTGGGCATGTGCGATCGACAGGTCGGGACCAAACTGAAGGGACTTTCGAGCGAAGCGATGCGCGCGTTCGAGCGCGGCAGGGTTCAGGTGGTCTTCATCCAGCGGCTGGGCCCAGGCAACTAGGTGAGTCTGTGAAAGCATGGCATAGGCGCGAGCGTAGTTCGGGTCGAGGGAAATGGAGCGATCAAGGAGACGTCGCGCTTCATAGAGACTGCGCCGCGCTTCGTGAGGGTCGTCCGCGTTGCGCGCCGACCAAACATCCGAAGCGCGCATCAGAAAATCGTGTGCCTGCCAGGTCGCTGGCGGCTTCAAAAGTGTGCGTTCGGCCTCGGCCTTGTTTACATGGACCATCAGGATCGAGACGATCGTACGGGAAACCTCATCCTGGACAGCGAAGACGTCCTTCAGCTCACGGTCGTAACGCTCGCCCCAACGCTGCGCGCCGGTAACGGCATCGATGAGCTGAGCGGCGATGCGGACGCGATCGCCCGCACGACGGATGCTTCCCTCGAGGACGTAGCGCACGCCGAGCTCACGGCCAACCTGGCGTATGTCCGGTGATCTGCCCTTGAACCGGAAGCTCGAGTTCCGGGCGATGACGAACAGCTCGGCGAACCGGGACAACTCGGTGACGATATCCTCGGTAATGCCGTCGCTGAAATACTCCTGCCCCTGGTCTCCACTCATGTTGGTGAAGGCGAGAACGGCGATCGAGGGCTTGTCTGGCAGGGAGGGATAGGGGGCCGACGGTCGCGAGCCGACCTCCGCCCCGCCGGCCTCTTCCTCTAGCACCGTGCCTACGAAGCGGATGCCTTTCCGAGGCACGGTCTTAATGAGGCGCTGCGCCTTGCCGTTGTCGTCAATCGCGCATCGTGCTGCGTTGATGCGGGTCGTCATGGCCGAGTCGGAGACGATCCGCCCCGCCCAGACAGAGGCGATCAAGTCGCCCCTGCTGACCACGCGCCCGCGGTTTCGGATCAGGTACTCCAGAAGGTCGAAGGCTTGCGGCTCGAGCCGCACAACGTCACCTCGTCGGCACAATTCTCGCCGGTCGGTGTCAAGCGCATAGTCCTCGAACTGATAGCGCATTCGCTGCTCCGGCAGTCTCGGCGGGCTCGCCATGGAAGCTAACACATGGATTGGCAGGGAAAAACAAGATGGCGGTAAGGAAAAAGAAGCCCTTCTGAAGGCGCGGACTACCGACCAGACGTATTCTCACGCATTTCAGGGCACTAGACTCCGGTGCGTTCCGAAAGCTTCTTTTGTTCGCGAGGATGAAAACGATGTGCAATCTGATCGGACATGCCGTTCGGCAAGCGCTCACCCGCCGTGGCTTCATCGTGGGAAGCGCCGTTGGAGCAAGCCTTATCGCGCCGATGATGTGCTCCGCAGTCGCAGGCGACGGCAGTCTGGACACACAAATTCAGCTCGCACAATTATCCGGAGACGCAGCGAGTGCGACCAGGCTTCTTTTGTTAGGCACTGCAGGTGGTCCCACATGGTGGCCCAATTCGGACCAGTGTGGCATCTCATCGGCCGTGGCTGTTGGCGACGCCTATTATCTCGTGGACTGCGGCGAGGGGGTCGGCAGACGCCTTCAGCAAGCGGTATCGCCGGCAAGTAGCCGGACCGTTACGGGCTCAAGCTTGAGAGCGCTCTTTCTGACCCATCTCCATTCCGATCATACGGTCGATTATCCGAATCTGTTGCTGTTCGGGCTGTTCACCGGGCTCGACCGCCCATCCTCACCCCTCAAGGTCTTTGGTCCGGGTCGGCGCGGCCAAATGGAGCCTATCTTTTCACTGCCTGGCTCTCCGACCCCCACTGCTCCAATTATTAGTCCCGATAATCCGACGCCCGGCACCAAAGATATGACGGGCTACCTTTATCAGGCGTTCGCGACAGATTTGAACGACCGAATGCGCGACAACGGTAAACGGAGCCTCGAAGCGTTGGTCGAGGTGCACGACATCAGTATCCCGCCAATTGACGGCTTCAAATCGCCCAATGAAACCCCCTCTCCCCAGATGGAGCCGTTCAAATTCTTTGAGGACGATCGCGTTCGTGTTTCCGCAACCCTGGTGGATCACGCTCCGGTCTGGCCTGCATTCGCTTACCGCTTCGACACTGACGATGGGTCTATCGTGTTCTCCGGCGATACGGCGCGCAGCGAGAATCTAATTAAACTAGCAAAAGGCGCAGACATTCTCGTTCACGAAGTCATTGTGACGAGTTGGGTCAATCGTCTCTTTCCGACGCCGCGTTCGGGCGCCGAAGAAGGCTTGATGCAACATCTGCTTAACGCCCACACGCCGGTTGAAGAGGTTGGAGGAATAGCTGAAGCGGCAGGCGTCAAGAAACTTGTCCTCAGCCACATTGTGCCCGGCAACGCTACACGAGAACAACTGCTGCCTGCAGGCAAGGGCTTCTCGGGCGAACTCGTCATTGGCCGAGACTTGATGCAGATTGGCGTCGGCCCGGCAGCGGCATCCACTCGAAAGGGGTAACCTTGGAAGTGCCTGACGGCGCCGTCCTCACCCAGCCCAACCGCGCCGGGCGCACACTGGCCTGGAAGCATTACATCGACGGTCATCCGCGCGTCCGCTGTTTCATACCGGGAAGCATGACGTGATTTGCCCTTTCAACACTGCGTCACATACGTCGCCTGCTGCAAAAGGAGGAGACTCATGAAGCGCGCACTCAAGGCATGCATCAGGACGTTTGGACTCTCCGGACTCATCCTCGCCGTCGCCTCTATGTCAGCCATCGCGCAAAAGAAATACGATCCGGGCGTCACCGACACAGAAATCAAAATCGGCAATATCGTGCCCTATAGCGGGCCGGCCTCCGCCTACGGCATCTTCGGAAAGACGATGAGCGCCTATTTCCGGATGATCAACGACAATGGCGGCGTCAATGGCCGCAAGATCAACTTTATTTCCTATGACGACGCCTATAGTCCGCCCAAGACGGTGGAGAAGGCGCGCCAGCTGGTCGAGGGCGATGGCGTCTTTCTGATCTTTGCAGGGGTCGGCACCGCCACCAATGCCGCGATCCAGAAATACATGAACACGATGCGGGTGCCGCAATTGTTTGCCCTCACCGGCGCCTCGCGCTGGGGCGATCCCGAGCATTTTCCATGGACCATCGGCTGGCAGCCGACCTACCGCGCCGAGGCGCGCATCTACGCGACCTACATCATGGAGCACTATCCGAACGCCAAGATCGGACTGCTCTTTCGGAACGATGATCTCGGCAGGGATTACATTCTGGGCCTGAAGGAAGTGCTGGGGGATAAGTTCGACAAGACGGTCGTCGTCAGCGAGGCCTATGAAGTCGGCACGCCGACCGTGGATTCGCAAGTGGTGGCGATCAAGACCGCGAAACCCGACATCTTCATCAATATCGCCTCGCCGAAATACGCGGCTCAGGCGATCAAGAAGCTCGCCGAACTCGACTGGCATCCGATTCACATCCTGGCCGTCGTGGGCGCGTCGATCGGTGCCGTGCTGAAGCCGGCCGGCCTTGACAATTCCAAGGGCATGCTCAGCGCCAACTCCGCGACGGATGTCACCGGCCCGCAATGGGACTCTTATCCCGGCATGCAGCGATTCCGCGCCTTCATGGCAAGGTATTACCCGGAAGCCGACAAATCTGATGGCTTCACGCTGGGAGCCTACAATATATCGACCAGCCTGGTGGAAGTCTTGAAGCGCTGCGGCGACGACCTCACCCGTGAGAACGTCATGAAGGTGGTCGCCAATCTCGATTTCGGGATCGACACCCTCCGTCCGGGAATCCGCGTTAAGACATCGCCGACCGATTTTTACCCGATCGAGCAGATGCAAATGCTTCGCTTCACCGGCGAGCATTGGGAGGGGGTCGGCCCCATCATCGACGGGCACGCGGAGCACGTGGCTCCCTCTCGGTAGGACGCGGAAGAGCGAATTAGGCTCGCGTTACCCGTGACTTCCGGTTTTGGCCCATCGCGACGGATTTGGCAGGTCTCGCTCAGGTCGCCTTTCGCGGGCAGAGCTGACGTGATTTGCTCGCCGTGAGCATTGCGGCTTGTGACCCATAGCGGGCAGATTGCGGAATTCGCCGTACAGAGCGGATTGCTGACGAGGTTTCAGCTTGGAGAATGTCGTGCTGCTCGCACACGGTTCAGCTACGTCGAACCTTCATCGGGAATATTTAGAATCGTGCCGCATGCCTTGCAATGCACGGCATCGCTATCGTGGCGCTGCAGGCCGCAAGTCGGGCAAGGAAAACGTACCTTGTTCGGGCTCAACAGTGCGCGGGCGAGATTGAAGAACAGCGTCACGCCGAAAATCATGATCACGACCGAGATCAGACGGCCGACCGTGCCTGACAGGGTAATGTCGCCAAAGCCAGTGGTTGTCAGCGCTGTGACGGTGAAATACAAGGCATCGGCATAGTTCGTAATCTGATCGTTTCGAGATTTTTGGGTCTCGTAAACGATCGCGGTCATAACGAAGATAAATACCGCGAGGTTGGTGACGGCAAAGATGACTCGAGCCGGCTTTTTCCTTGCGCCCGCGTAGAGCCGTGCTGACATAGAACCGGTACCGAACGCCGTTTTTGCTGGAGAAACTCGGGCTCATGAGATTGCCCTTGTCATCGTAGAGTTTGCCCTGAAGCAGGGCACCGCTTTTGGAAGATTTTATCCTGCGCCCGTTGGTGTTGGATTTGAGCAGATCCTGCACACGATCGAAGGTCTGCCGGTCCAGTATGGCATGGTGTTCACCCTCGAACCATTTGCCGCCATGATGAATCTCGCCGAGATAAATGCGGTTTTTCAGGAGATAGGCGAGGGGACCGTAGGTGAGGGGAATGCCGCCGTTGAATTTCGCGACCTTGGTGTCGCGGCTGTCCCTATCGTAAATCCAATCCGCTGGCGCTTGATCGGGAATCGGGCGATGCTGCCGCTCGATGTTGGATTTGTGCAAACTGATCTTTGGGGCGGTGATCGATCTGCTACGGTCGCGCGCAACGCTCGAGGCAGAGATTTTGGTGCTGAGGCATCAAATCATGTGATGCGGCGCGCCAATCCCAAGAGACTTCCATTTGGGTCAATTGACAGACTTATATTGGGAGGCGTCTGCCGGCTGGTTCCCAAGATGTATGATGCACTGGCAATCGTCCGACCGGACACCGTGATCCGCTGGCACCGCGCCGGTTTCGAAATCGCGACGCCGCTGCGGTCGACCGCCAGGGTCCCTGGAAATTCGCCGGCGGATCCGCGAGATGAGCCTCGCCAACCCGTGGTGGGGAGCGCCCAGAATCCATGGTGAGCTTCTCAAGCTCGGCATCGACATTGGCCAGACCAGCGTCGCCAAGTATATGGCGCGGAGGAGGGGACCTCCCTCGCAGGCTGCTGTTGTACATGAGCTACTACAACGCCACGCGCATTCACTTGTCCTTGAACAAGGATGCGCCGATATCACGTTCCGTCGAGACAGCCGGATGCATTATCTGTCGTCCGATCCTTGGCGGACTGCATCATCAATATGGGAGGATTTGATTTACGGTAGGCACGGCCGGAAGGCCCAATACATCTTTGCCGTGACCGCCGTTGCCACGCTTCCGTAGGGCTGCCGCTCGCTCCCGACCATAGGCCTCGCGGAGCAGCGCCAGAAACTGCGCCCTCTCGCTTTTGGAAAGCGCCCGCCATGCCCACCATGCTCGGTCCAGCTTAGTCACTGCCTTGCCTATCTTACGGATTTCGCAAGATTACCGCCGGAACAAAAATCGGAAAGACGAATCGCAAATATGCGAAAATTCGGGTCGTCCCGCCTACCCCCGGGATTACCCGCCCCAAAGTACCTTTCAAAAGCCCACTCACGGCCGCGCGGACGCCCGATGGCTGCCGGGCTTGGTATGATCCACGAACTACTCGTCGGACTGCTGTAGGTCCGCTTCCAGTTCTGCAACGATATCGCGTAAGAGACAGATTGCGAGCGGGTCAGTGACCTCGCGCTCCATCATGCGGTAGCGCATCACCATCCCTTGCAGTTTTTGCTTTTGCTCGCTGTCAGCCATTCGCGCTCCTTGCTTGAGGTGACGCGGGACAAGACTGATGGTTGCGGGGACTTGAAAAATATTCGGCAAAATCACGGCGGTTCACAATCCATTCAGGCCAGGGCCCCTACCCATCTCGGCGGGAAGCGCCAACGAGGAGGTGGGCTATGTCGAATGCTCGCGACGGCTTCGACGCTATCGCTATTGTTGTCGATTGGGTCAACGCCTGTAAGCAGTGTCGCTTGGATGATTTGTTGGACCTCTATGATGAGGCGGCTGCGGTCGAGTGCTGCGAGGGCGGAAGCTTTCAAGGCCGAGCCGCGCTGAACTGGTACTGGAGTCAAAGGCTCGCGGCATCCGCAGCCGATGCTTTGGAGATCGTCGCATTGATGCCCGAAGCGGATGGTGTTTCGCTCGACTACCGCGAATATGATGGCAAGCGCGTGCGGACACATTTCCGGTTTACAGATGCTGGAAAAATCCGGCTTACGGCCTGCGCGCCAATCAAAGAAGCCGCCTAGTGCGCCGGCTACCGGGCTGGCCCGTCAGAGACGGCCGTCCAGCCCAGTATTCTCGCCTTTCTTGTCCAATTCCAATTCCAGTGTCCAGGCAAAACGGCCCCAGCTCGGGGACGCCTGGAGCCGTTACAAGGCAAAGTCAAAGGGGAAGCGGCCCCGCCTCGTGGAGAACAGCAAGGGCCGCTCCCTCTCATTACGGGCGTCCATACAGACGCACATTGGCAATAGCCGCCTCTCTCCAATAGTTCCAATCGAGTGTGCTAAATCGGTTGGGCAAGATGTCTGGAACCGAAACCTTTCTAACCCATGTGCATTCCATGACAGGGCTTCGCAAGATGCGAGGCAGTCATGAACCCTTTCTCAGCGGGCGACGTGTTCCTGACCGTCGCCATTATGTCGACGACGTCTCTGATCGAAGTCGGCTTCTTCATCCTGATCGGAATGTTCTGAAAGGAACGCGCGCTGTGGGCAGCGAGCGGCCGGACTGCCAGGAACTAGTCCTCCGGGAACTTGATGGTCGAGACCGGCCATTACCCATCATGACCTTTGATCGAAATCCGAGGCCCGTGCAACTCATCCAGCCAAACGTTCTCGACCTCGCCGGCCTTTCCGTTCGTAAGGACGACGGCGATGCCGGTCAATTCGGATTGTGCCTCACCGAACTCATTCAAAATTTTTGATGCACGAAGCTTAACCGATGGCATTGCTCGCCCCTGTTCCGCCAAGCCGTCAGTGCTGTCCCAACTCGGCTTAACGGCGCGGCTTGTCCCAATGCTCGGCCGCTGGAATGGTCGATCGTGCCTGAGTTTCCAATTGTCGGAGCCGGTTGATTTGCGTTCTAACGCTCGGTGGCAATTCAGGCTCTGGTTTCAGCGACGCACGCAATCTCTCGCCGATCTCTCGAACAATGGCGCGGCTGTGTTTGTGGTCTATGTCAATGCGGTTGGGCATAACTGAGCCTCCTCCCGCCTGCGAGCACGGCTAGCATTCTAATTGGAACCGGAGACCGCCGCTTTTGGCTATCTGCGCGAGCGCTTGTTCTGAAAACAGCGGGTCCTTGGGGACCTTTGGCTATCCGCGACATGCGCCGTGTAGTTAACGGCGAGCGGCGGTCTCATAGCTTCCAAAATCGTGGCGGGAGCTTTCGTTCCTAATCTCTTGCCACAGATGATCCCTCGGAGCGCGTGAACCGCTTGGCCGTTTCAGGCCCTGCCACCCTGACAAGAAATCGTGGGCTCCTTCCGCGCCTCAACGAGCCGAATTACCGTCTTGCAGTTGGGGCACTCGTACGACGTGATCTCGTAGCCGTCGGCGATCGGCTCAACGGCGGCCGGCCGTCGCGCACCATCGCAACTCGTACATGTCAGCGTCGTCATCTAACGCCCCCTTTCGTCGCTAACCGAGGATAAGGCAGGCAAGGTCAGATTTCTTTCCGTACTAGTCCGGGGCTGTTGGTTCGTCGCGAGCGGCTTTCGCCTTGATCGCAACCCGCAACTCTGTGGCCATTTTCCGAAGCTGATCGGATAGCCTGGCGAACAATTCCCGCTTAATCGGATCGGTGGCAGGCTTGCTGATCAGGGCGCAGTCCTCGGCCTCCATCGAAAGCCGTTCGAGCGCTTCCGTCATGTCCTTCATGGTTGCTGATCCCGCCCATTGGGCTTGAAGACGGCGATGCGCCGGTCGAGCAACCAGAGTTCCAAGCCATTCTCATTCAGCAGGGACTTCGCGCGCTCTCTCGCTGTCTCATCGTCTGGACATTCCAGATCGAGCCGGTTCGCGACGTGGCCGGTCTCATCGTGGCCGGTCTCATCCAAGAGATAGGCGCGATAGGTCGCCATTGGTGCAATCCCCTCGAGCCAGGGAACTTAGCGCATTTCGGCGGCAACAGAGAACCAAAGTTGCGGCAATGCACCTAGCTGGTGCGGCGCGAACGCTGGAGACCACCGGATATCTGTCCGCTTGCCTCCACCGACTTTTTTGACTGCCCGCTTTTCCGATGGAGGTCAGATCACGCCCACAATGATGAAAAGTCCAATTTCAACCAGTAAGACCGCCCCTGTCATGGCGGAGACAAGAAACAGGTCACCCGGTGATAGCAACCGCATGTTTCGCGTCACCATTTCGAAGAAACGGCCCCTACATCCAGGGGGCAGGATGCTGGAGCCGTTTCTCGGAGATCCTTGACGCGTTCATCCGGCGCCAAGTGCTCCAATCTTAATCCGAATTTAAATTGCGTCCACATTTAATTTGGTTTAATTTATACGTTATTTATTTACTCTAGAATTTAATATTGCAAATATTCGAACGTCCGAGATTTACGGATTTCTCGGTCCGTTCTCGGGTGACATCGGACGCGGCTGGTGCACGGCGCCCGCCTCATTTTTTTGCTGATGAGTAACCATAGGGAATGATCCGAAAATTTTAGCGAAACAATTCAGCCGCCTCCACGTCGGTTTGCCGGAGGGCATGGATCATGACAGAGCGCCAGTTGAGAGACCGAGAAGTCGAGATCGTGCGCTATCGACTGTTGGAGCGGGAAGTCACAGATCCGCTTGCCACGTGTCTGCTTCACGCCATTATCGAAGAACTCGAAGCTGATCTGCAAAGGGATCGGGACATCGGTCAGAGCCGTCGTGAGTGTAGGCCGCGCTCATAGAGGTCAACCGACAAGCTGCCCGCAACACCATCACAATGTTGATCTCGCGCTCCAGTATCTTGGATACGATGATCGAAATGTGCGGCCCAAAGCGATCTATCCGCCACGCGCATCACGATCCTGAGCACATCGTCCGGCAACGGCCTCTGCAATGCCTTCGCCTCGTCCCACGGCGCGCGCATCCAGACGTCGCGCCCTGCGTCGGTCGCCAGGATCACCGGCATCGCCTTGGGATGGATCGGCTCGAAGTCAGGAAACCCCTAACTTTGCGTCGCTCAGCTTCCGCCGGTAGTAGCCTTGTCTCTCAACAGCCGACCTAATCTCGTCGCTGACTTTGACAACTTTCTTCTTGGACTTCCGCCATCGCCCCGACGTGCGAGTGGGGATAGGAAGCCCCTTACGAACAACGAGCAGATCGCGCTTTCCGCTCAAATAAACGTCGAACATATGCTACCCCCGAGCCAATGGATGTTATCGCTTCGGAGCAGAAGTGCGGGTTGCGAAAATACAACACCGAGCCGCTTGTTCGCGGTGTCACCGCAGGGCTCGGCGCTCCGACAATAGCAGTTGGCTTCCGCCTTGTGTCCTGTGAATAGTGGGGAGTACTCTCGGTGCTTCACAACCGAGCATTGTTTCGTGCTTGAGTGTCGCTCGCATGTCACGCGCGCATACCAACAGTTTGCTCGACCAATACGAGCAGGATGTGGACGAGATCGTCGCCGCCTGCAACGGTGACCTGCGTGGCGCTGTCAAAGCTCTGATGCTGGCGAACGAGCTGTTGGAACAAAGACTTTGGCTAATATGCGCAGAACTCGTTGACCGGCTGCCTGGTCATCCTGCGCAGAGGCCGTTGCACTAAGCTAGATTGGCTCCGCTTGGCATTTTCAGCAGCTTGGGCCGTAATTGCCAATTTGCCGTTCTCCTCTTGTCCCGCGTTGTCCGCCCAATGACGGTTGCACCGTGACAAAATCTCAGAAGATCACTTTCGACGAAATGCGCGAGTCAGGCCTGCGCGGCGTCCTGATCTACTGCCGCGACTACAAGTGCAGCCATCACGTCGCGATGCCTGACGATCGCGACCGGTGGCGCGATGATCTCAGGATCTCGAATTGAGTACCGCTTCGCCTGCGGAAAGTATCTCGAGGCGCTCGCTCCCTGCGCCAATTGGCCCCCGCGGCAAACCGCAATTCACCCGTCCCGTTTGCAGCTCCTAACAGCCCAAGGCCCGGCGCTTTAGGAACAGTTCTGGCTTGGGGGCCTCTCCTTTTCTCAGACACCCGCGATCGTGAATTTGGATATCGCGCGCCGGTGCTACGTTGCCGTTGAACGGCCAGAGGAGAGACGCCATGGTGCGGGATCCTTGGACGCTAGCTGCAACTCTGTTCGCGTTTGGCGTGATTGCCTGGGTTCTCGTAGCGGAGCGTCCGCAAAAGAGCTCGGTACGGCTGGAAACTTCCCAATCCTTAAGTGCCGATCCTGATTTGCGATTGATATCTGAGCGCAGCCCGTACATGCGGACAGAACGCTGACGAACCGCCGCGCCTCCCAGAGGTGTGCAAGACGATCTTCGACGAAAGGGCTCGCGGCGCCGATGGCGGGCGCCCACTGCTTCTTCATCAGCGTGACCATGTCCAACGACCCTTCGCGCCGACAGTATCAGCCGAAAACCGCATAAAGTTCATGCCTTGTTCACGTCCGGCTCCTGTCGCTTGGCCGAACTTGCATATTTTCCCAGTGCGTGCTGCCTGCCGCCGCCCATGCGACCACGCACCCGACCTTGTGCGATCCGAACAGCAGCTGCGGCGCCCGGTGTTATTGCACCGCGCAAAATGGAGGGCCTGTCTGAGCGCGACAAAATCTCTATGCTTCCGGTCGTGCCCAAAATCCTTGGGTCTCAGTTGGAGGCAACAATGAGGGCTGTTGTACTTTCTACATTAGCAGGTGCAGTAATTGGTGCGGCCGCCATCCAGGCGCTACATGCTCAGGCGAAGCCGCCCGTGTATATGGTCGCTATCAACGAAATCAAAGACGCTGAGGACTATAGAACCAAGTATCTTCCGACCGCTCAAAAGACGATCAAAGATCACGGTGGGGTTTACGTGCAGCAGGACAGGGAACGCAAATCGACGGTGGTTTCCCGAAGGGGCGGGTTGTGATCCTACGATGGGAGAGCTGGACGCTCAGAACAAGTGGCGTCACTCGCCCGAATACGAGGAGATCAGAAAAGTCGGTGAGAACTTTGCGCACTACAACGTCGTTGCCGTTGAGGGCGTAACCCAATAGGCGCGTGATCTCTATGATTGTCGTGAACCGCGACTGGCTACGTCCATATGACCTGCGAGCCCGGGAGCTGCGCATCTACAACGAACTGAGTGGTCACAGAGAGTCCAGCCCGCGGCCACGCCCGTTGCGGCGCTCGGATTCCTAGGCACTCCGGGCACCGCTCGGGCGTCGCCTGGCGTTGCCCCGGCAAGGGGGACGGCTCCGGCGCTGGGGCCTTAGGGGGCGTTGGAACGCCGGAGCCGCCTACTTGCTGCCGAGGACACCCGCGGGCTCTGTGGGAGGAGCCGCTCGCGGCAGACGCATTCCCATCAAGCCGAATCAGCCAGTCGCGACAAATGAAAGTTTTCTGTCAAAATGGGTACTGAGGGAGTGTAAAGCGGCACCTACACTACGTCTGCTTTAGAGAGCGAAGCGGAATCGTTGTCCTCGATCTGAGACTTACCGATTTTGACCCATCGCGTCGATCCTGGGATTGATCGAGAGTGCCGCTATCGAAGGGTAAAGCTTTTGGCTAACGCCGAGTGACTCTTCAGACGGAGAGTCGCTTTTCAGACGGTGCCAATCACGAAATTCAATATTCGTTTCGGGCCGAGGGATTGAGGAGAAGCCGACTGCCGAATCCGGCTCGTTTTCAATCGCCTAGTCGGCGCGGGCGAGCACCGCAGGCGGAGTTTTCAGGCCGAGAGCTCGGGATGAAGCGGAGGCGTTCAGGGTCGATGCGCACGCGCGGGTGACCGTACTTTGCGAGGTAGCAGATCGCCACCATCGCCGCGGCCAAGCCCGCGGCAGCGCCGACGCCGAGCGCCCAGCGCGGGCCGAACCGATCAGCGACCCAACCGACGATCGGCGCGCCAATGGGGGCGCCGCCCAACGCGATGGCGAGGAGGATCGCAATCACACGCCCGCGCATGACGGGCTCGGTCGACAGTTGCAC
>NZ_JAGKJI010000042.1 GCF_020329485.1 Bradyrhizobium cenepequi | reverse complement strand
GTCGAACAGCCGCTTCCAGATATCCGCCTTCACCCAGTCGCGGAAGCGCGTGAAGACACTGTTCCAGTGGCCGAACGAGGGCGGCAGATCCCGCCAGGGACTGCCGGTTCGCGCGATCCACAGCACGGCCTCGACAAACCGTCGGTTGTCCTTGCCACTGCGGCCGGGATCGCTTGGCTTGCCAAGACAAAGCGGCTCCATCTTCGCCCATTGGGCATCAGTCAAAACGAATCGGTCCATCCATAGCTTGAATCACAACCGAGCCCGGATGAGAATCCTGAATCCCAACAGACCCTAGGCTGGCAAGCTCCTCTCGCTGGTAGCGCACAACGTGGAGTACGGGTCCGAACACCTCGCTTTCAACGTTCGCAACTTTCGAAATTTCGACAATCGTCGGAGACACGAACGTTCCGTGCTCGGTGTCTGGCGGGAGGGCCAGTTCCTCTACGGAATGACCGCGATTGCGCATCGTCTCCACGTGAGAGCGAATATTTCGCTGTGCTTCTTCACTGATAACTGGCCCCACATCGACGGACAGCCGGGCTGGGTTTCCTATTTCAACCTCCCGCATGGCCCCTCGGAGCATCGCCAGAATGCGGTCGGCAACGTCTTCCTGAAGACATAAAATCCGCAGCGCCGAGCAACGCTGGCCCGCCGAGTCGAAGGCGGACGCGATCACGTCAGCAACGACCTGCTCCGCGCCGGCCGAGGAGTCGACTACGAGCGCGTTTTGACCTCCCGTTTCTGCGATGAGCGGTATCGGGTGACCCTTGGCGGTCAGCCGCTCAGCAAGTTGCTTCTGGATCAGACGTGCAACCTCTGTTCGCCCGGTAAACATCACGCCTTGTACGCGGGTATCGCCGACCAATGCTGCTCCGACCGCACCGTCACCTGGCAAGAACTGCAAGACGTCCTTGGGGATGCCAGCTTCGTGCATGATCCGAACTGCCTCGGCGGCTATGAGGGGTGTTTCCTCGGCGGGCTTGGCGAGCACTGGATTGCCCGCCGCAAGCGCAGCAGCAATTTGGCCTGTGAAGATCGCGAGCGGGAGATTCCATGGACTTATGCAAACGACAGGCCCCAGCGGCAAAAGTTTTTCAGCTTCTTCCGCGCATACGATTTCGACCGCGTAGTAGCGTAAGAAATCGACGGCTTGACGAACCTCTGCAATTGCGTTTGCAAACGACTTCCCGGCCTCGCGGATGATCAATCCAACCAGAATTGGCGTATGTGCCTCCATCACGTCAGCCGCCGCATTGAGGTGGCCAGCACGCTCTTTAGCGCTGATGGATGTCCAGGCGGCCGTCACCTTGGCTGCACGCGAGAGAGCCGCCTCGATCTCGGCGGAGGCGGCATCTCGCACTTTGCCGACCACGTCGCGAAGATCAGCAGGATTGCGAATGAGACGAGAGTTGCCGCGGCTTATCGCGCCCGATGGCAATGCTTCCCATTGATGAAGTGCGCTTTTCGTCAGACTTTCGCCCAGCAGAGCGAGCGCACTTTCATCCGAGAGGTCAAGCCCAGCCGAATTCGCTCGGCCCGAACCGTAGAGATCCCGAGGTTTCAGGATTTTGTCGTGCGGAGAGCCTCGCGGCCTCAAAGACCGCGCCGTTTTTACCGGATCCGCGACCAAGTCCTCAACGGGAACGCTCGGGTCCGCGATGCGGTTAACGAAGGATGTGTTCGCGCCGTTCTCCAACAGACGCCGCACCAGATAGGCGAGCAACGTTTCGTACGATCCGACCGGCGCATAGATGCGGCAAGGACGATCGAGTTTCTCACGGCCGACGACCTCCTCGTACAGCGGCTCGCCCATGCCATGGAGGCACTGAAATTCGTACTGGCCACGATAAAAATTTGGTTCCGCCATTTGCACGATTGAAGCCAGTGTTTGCGCATTGTGCGTCGCGAACTGCGGAAACACGGCATCCGGCGCTGACAGGAGCTTACGAGCACATGCGAGGTAGGAGACGTCAGTGTGGATCTTGCGGGTAAATACGGGGAAGTCCTGCATCCCATCAACTTGCGCGCGCTTGATCTCGCTGTCCCAGTAAGCACCCTTGACCAGTCGCACCATCAGGCGACGTTCCGAACGGCGCGCAAGATCGATGAGCCAGTCGATCACGAAAGGGCAGCGCTTCTGATAAGCCTGAGCTACGAAACCAATCCCATTCCAACCTGGGAGATCCTTGTCGACACATAGCGCTTCGAGAAGGTCCAGCGACAAATCCAGACGATCCGCCTCTTCGGCGTCTATATTGAGACCAATCTCATAACGTTTTGCGAGTAGCGCCAACTGCTTCAGACGAGGAAAGAGTTCGTTCATCACTCGGCCAAGCTTGCCGCGACTGTAACGCGGATGGATTGCCGAGAGCTTGATTGAGATTCCCGGCCCTTCGTAAATACCGCGCCCTGCCGAACTTCTCCCGATCGCATGAATGGCTGTCTCGTAAGCCGAAAGGTGGCGCGCCGCATCATCCGCGGTCGTCGCCCCTTCACCCAGCATATCGTAGGAATAGCGAAAGCCGCGCGCTTCCATGCGCCCACTGTTCGACAGCGCCTGCTCGATCGTTTGTCCGGTCACGAACTGCTCGCCCATAAGGCGCATGACGAGCTTGACGCCCTGGCGAATGATGGGCGCGCCGCCCCGCGCAATGAGCCGCGTCAGAGTGGATGAAAGACTGTTCTCAGTTGCGATCGCTGTGAGCTTCCCGGTGACGACAAGTCCCCAGGTCGCGGCATTGACGAACAGCGATGTGCTGTTGCCGACATGAGCGCGCCAATCTCCAGCCGATATTTTGTCGCGTATGAGTGCATCTCGCGTCGGTGCGTCCGGGATACGGAGCAGAGCCTCGGCCAGACATAAGAGCGCGACGCCCTCTTGGCTCGACAACGAATACTCGTGGATGAGAGCTTCGACGCCGCTCGATTGCGCCTTTCCACGAAGGCGTATCACCAGTCCTCGCGCCAAGGTCACGGCCCGCTGCGATGCGTCCTCTGGGAGAGCGGCCAGATCGAAGAGCGGGTCCACACAGTCACGTTCGGCGCGACGATAGGCAGAGGTAATAGCCGCACGAAGGCCGCTCTGCCTGCGCACACTCGCCCTCAATTCCGCAAACGGTGCTGTCGGCGACAGACCATCGGAGATATTGGCGCGTTGCGGTTGCAGCTCTGGCGCGGTACCCGCGAATGACATTGCGCGTCCTCCAATTCGTACAGTGGCAACCTATTAGAGTTCGGCCAGCCGTTTGCACTTTAATGTCGCGCATTGATGCTCTATACGACCAATGTTGCTGGCTTTTGAGGTCTTGTCGTCCATGGATAAGGGCAACTATGGAAAATTGGACCAGTTTGATCGTAAGATCATGGCTGCACTGCAACGGGATGGCCGGAGATCGGTTACGGACCTCGCCAAAGACGTCGGCCTCTCCAAGACCCCATGTCAGGTGCGACTAAAGCGCCTAGTGCAAGGGCGATTCATCGAAGGATTTCGCGCCATTCTCAATCCGCAGCGAATTGGCATGGACCATGTGGCTTTCGTGGAGGTGACGTTGTCTGATACTCGCGAGAAGGCCCTGGCGTCCTTCAATTCGGAGGTTAGAAAAATTGATGAAGTCGAGGAATGCCATCTGATCGCGGGCCGCTTTGATTATCTGTTAAAGGTCAGAACGTCCGACATAAAGAAATACAGGCAGGTTCTCGCTGAGAAGATTTCCAGCCTGCCCAATGTGGCAAGCACGTCAACTTCGGTCGCCATGCAGGCGATAAAGGAAGTATGGTCCGATCCAGTGCGATCATGAACGCGGACTAGGCACACCGCCTAGCCAGCTCACTGCTTCTTTGCTTCACCAACACGACGAGACGGCACATAAGGCAAAACGCAATTAGACCTTCGCGGTGCTCAACGCGCCGCTCGCCCCCGCGATCACCTGAAATGTTTACGCAAGCTGACAACGAAAGCCCACGGTCAAGCCACAGCAAAAAAAGGGCCACTGCCGGAGTTCAGCAGCGGCCCCAGTCCAGTCTAGGGAGAAACAGCAGACGAGCCGGTCTGCCAGCGGATCCTGAAAAATTGTCGAGCCCGTAATCGCTTGCCATCATGATGATAAGCGACGCGACTGCTCAGACTTTTTGAACCTCCAAAGCGCATCGCTTTATTGTGGCGGTCAGTATCGCGCTTTTCGGCTGTCCAAGTGGAATCATTCAATTCGATCGCAAGGCCCCTTGAGATATCGCATCCATGATGTGCATCCCTAGACGAACCGCCTCGGGCGAGGCCAATACCAACTTCGGATGGATCAATGCCAGATTGGCATTGATGGCCGGCAAGGATTGGCAGAAATCCATTCTGCCAGCGATCCTTAAGCACTGTCGAGCGCGTGATTGGGGCGGTCAGGATGATGGAGGGACGCAATCGCCCAGACTTTCGAACTTTCAGAGCACGCCGCTTCATGGTCGTAATACGCTTTTTCGAGCCACTTTGCCTTTTGAAAGCCAAGACATTGCCTGTGCGACCTAAATGGCCATTCTTCTTTACTCGTTTCATCGATCATCTCCCAACAAACAAGCTCATGTTCCACTTCGGAAAGAGCGAGATGCCGAACCGGACGTGTTCGACCGGGCTACGGGAACAACCCACGTGTGTCCTTTGCATCGCGTACCCGCTCCACACCGATCGCCATAGCGCCGGTGCGGTTGAACACTTTGTCCCGCCTACTTCGCGCCAACACCCGCTCAAAGGCACGATCCAGCAGTTGATACTCCCGCCGCATTACCTCTTCCTCCTCCCAGAACAATCGCTGGAGGTCCTGCACCCATTCGAAGTAGCTAACCACTACGCCTCCTGAGTTGCACAAAATATCTGGGATAAGGAAGATCTCCCTCTGACGCTTTTCCAGGATCCGATCGGCTTCCGGTGTGGTCGGGCCATTGGCGCCCTCGGCAAGTATACGGCAGCGCAGATTGCCAGCGATTTTGGCGTCGATTACCCGTTCCACTGCCGCTGGAATCAGTACGTCGCACGGCAACGTCAGCATCTCCGCTGAATCTAAAATGAGTCCGTTGGAGTAGCCATCTAAGCTAACCCTCGAACCTGCGTATTTGACCAATTCTGGGATGTCGAGGCCCGCAGGCCGATAGAGCGCGCCCGTGTGATCGCTTACCGCGATCACCTTCACTCCCATATTGTGCAGCTCGAGTGCGGCGATCGAACCGACATTTCCGAATCCTTGTACAACCGCTGTTGCGCCACTGAGACGCATCTTAAGCTCATCCGCGGCGCGACGAACCAAATGGGCGACGCCCCTTCCTGTGGCCTCACGACGTCCTAACGTTCCGCCAGCGCTCACAGGCTTGCCTGTCACGATTTCAGTGACTGTTTGTCCCTGATACATTGAGTACGTGTCCATGAACCAAGCCATGATCTGCTCGTTCGTCCCCATGTCGGGCGCCATCACATCTGTATGTGGTCCAACAAAAGGAATCATTTCCTGCATGTAGCGACGCGAAAGCGCTTCAAGCTCGCGCTTGGACAAGCTTGAAGGCTCGACATTGATGCCCCCCTTAGCGCCACCATACGGCAATCCGACCAGCGCGCACTTCCAGCTCATCCAGATTGCTAGCGCCGCAACCTCCCCGAGATCGACGCTTGCTGCGAACCGCGTGCCACCTTTTGTCGGGCCAAGTGTGAGGTGATGCTGCACACGATAGCCCTCAAAAACCGCCGTGGTGCCGTCATCTCGGTGAATCGGACAGGATACTGTGACCGCGCGCTTGGGCATTAGTAGCCGAGCCCTTGCGTCTTGCTGAATGCATAGATAATCCGCGATTACCTCGAATTGCTTGACGGCCATGTCAAAAACCGGCCCACCGTATGCGGCCACGTTAGCTCCTTAAGCTGAGTGTGAGATAACAGATGGTTGTCTTGAGTTGCGATGCTCAACCGACATTCCCAAAGGGATGATGCAGCGCGGAGAGCTTGAATTAGCCAGCCTCGGGAGGCGGCGCTCTCAGGTTGAAATGCATCAGGCGATGTTGAAGCAACATGACGGAAGTGAGCAGAAGCATGGCCAGACACACTAATATCAGGCTAACCAAGATGATCATTAACCGTGACGCCATCGCTCGCCTCTGCAATCACCGTTGTCGTCTCGGCTTGGACGATTGCAGGCCTGTCGATTTTACATTTGGATGGCGGCTCTTCGAACGAATGGACAGGCACCTTTTGCCATGAACCGAAATACGCATTGCGCCACCCCTGCCGCGTGGGCAAACGTGGAAGGTGGTCGCAGCAAGCTATCGTTCGATAGTTAGCCGAAGCTCGATACTCTGCCGTTTACCAGCACCACTTCTTGGTCACGCAACGCCTAGAAGTAGAGCTCTTCGTGCTTGGTTACCTTCACGAATGCTGATGTCATTGCGTCCTCTCCCATCGTCATCGAGCACAGCCTCGCCGAAGAGTGCCGTTTTTCCAGATCGATACTATTGCACGCGTTCGCTCATCAAGAATTGATTCGATAGCGATCCGCTTATAAATCTCTTCGCAGGACGCGATGCTAGAGCAAGCGAAGTCTCGTAAGAAGCTTTGGTCGCGAGATTAGGGCGCGACCAAAGGCAAGTCTGCTGTTCATCTCCGGAAAGAGACCAGCCAACTTGCTTTCTCCGTTCGAATGATGTGGAAGCATCTCGAAGACATGCGCAAGGTCGGCCGCATCGACTGTCCCCAACTCCGCCAACATGACGTTCGAGCCTGGGCAATCTCATTGCCACCCTTCGATCTGGAGCCATGGAGTTTAATGAAACTCCCCCGAACTCAATCCCGCCCGCTCAAGAGCGACTTCGTGCCAAAGTGGTCTGAAGCAGCGCGGTCTTGCCGGCGCCATTCGCATCGATGAGCACGACCGTTTACCCGTCGCCCACTGACAGTGACACATACCGAGGCGCAATAATGTCCCATAAGCGACAGTCAGTCCCTACACATCAGCACATTGCGCTTCCGCTTTTCGTAGCCGGCCGAATGCTTTTGACTTTCGTTCCGTTTTTCGAAATATAAACCCGATATTCAATACGATGGCGCGCCCGAACTTGAAAGTCAAGCGAAGTGCGCGCCCATCTGCTTGGGAAGCAGGAGATGAACTTGCAAAAAACCAGCGAAGATCCGTCAGGCCCGCTCGAGCGCTACATGCAGATTCTCGAGGTGCTCGCAGCCTTCCCCGGCTCTCTCACTTTGGCCGATATTGCCGCCCTGCTCGAGCTGCCGAAGACCACGGCACATCGCTTGCTGAGGGGGTTGGCTCGCTCCGGGCTTGCCAACGGCGGAGGAAATCGCCCTTACGAAGTTGGCGAACGGCTGATGAGGCTGCTCCACGCTTCGGCCGACGAGGGTTGGCTGACGTCACTTGCACGACCTCATCTTCGCGCACTGACGGAGAGCACCCGAGAGACTTGCTATGTCACACGTTTGGTCGGTTCGCGGGTTGTCGTCGCTGCATCTCTTTCTCCTGACGCAAGATGGCGAGGCTACGTCCAACCTGGCATCGAGATGCCGATCAACGCCGCAGCGTCAGCAAAGGCGATCATGGCCTATCAGGAGAAGGCGGCGATCGACAAAGCACTCTCACACGAGCTGCCGATGCTCACGGCCAAAACACGAAGAGACCGTGTGTGGATCGAACGGCAACTTGCTGAGACGCGAAAGCGGGGTTACGCGACCTGCATCGGGGAGATCGACGAAGGCCTTGCCGCGATCGCCGTACCGGTAAAGCTTTCGAGCGGCATAGTTCTACACTCGGTCGCCATGACGGGCCCTCTGCAGCGCATCATGAACGATCAATTGGCTGAAAGGCTGAAAGCTTTGGGCCGTGCGGCCGATGCCCTCGCGGCCCTGCTCTCGATCGGAGAGCGAGTCAAAGGGATTAGAGAATCGGCCGACGAAATGGGTAAGGCGGCGTCGGAGACGAGCGTGATGACTGATCGGCATGCCAGCAAAAGCAGCGCTCCAGCCATATCTCGGCCGGCTACGACGAAGCCAATGGCCAAAGCGAAGAAGAAAGCGAAGCCCGGGCGCAAACAGGACCGCGCGCGTGCCGCGGGTCGGTAGTCTCTCAGTTTGCGTTTTTGGCCCAGAAGAAAAAGGCTTGTGCTTGCGCTGCTTTGCGCCGAGAGGTCGCCGCCTCGAAAAGCAAACACTCTTAAGTGCCTACTGGGAATCGGGCTCCATGCGATCCCCATTAGCTGGCAGGCGGCATAAACGGGCCCAGGACATGTAGGAAGAGGGCCCAGTTGGCTCTGTGCCTTGCCCTCCGGGCGAGCAGCTTCCGAGCCCCACATGATGCGGGGCACCATGGATCGGTCCGACCGCCCAGATCCATTTTCGCCCCTGCTCCTTCAAGGCCACTTCGAAAATCGGAAATCGACCCCGCATCATTACTACCATATATAGTGCCGGTTCAATGTTCAGTAAATTTGTTTGCTGCCTACGACATATCTCGAAGCTTAAAGCATTCGGTGTACGTTCCGCCGCGTTGTCATTTGTTTGGTGCGGGCAGGCACGCTCGACCGGCGTCATCGAAGACCGTCATAGACCATCAATGACATCTGCTCCCAACAAGATCGTCGAGTTTATCGACAGCGCCTATCTCCATTCCGCGGCTGAAGCTCTGGGCTTCGACCACAAGCGTCTGATCGAGGAATTTGACGCCCTGGAACGCTCCGCGCTGCCCCTCACTTCGGAAAGCGCTCACGCAGTTGCACTTTCCAGAACTTGCCCGTCGACGTTCGTGGTATCGCGTCGATGAACTCGTAGCGCTCGGGCAATTGCCACTTCGCGAAGCTGCGCGCCATCAGATGCTCGTCTAACTCCTTTGTGTCCACTTTCTTGCCGTGATTGAGCACGATGCAAGCGAGCGGCCGTTCACTCCATTTCTCATCGGGGATCGCTATCACCGCGGCTTCGGCGACCGCGGGATGCTCCATCAACGCATTCTCGAGATCGGCCGAGCTGATCCACTCGCCGCCGGACTTGATGAGGTCTTTCGTGCGGTCGGTGATGCGCACGAAGCCGAGCGAGTCGATCGAGGCGACGTCACCGGTGCGCAGCCAGCCGTCCTCTGTGAACTGGTCGAGCGTCACGGGCACCTCGTGGTAGGCCCCCGTAATGAAGGGCCCGCGCACCTGGATCTCGCCGGCGCTCTTGCCATCCCACGGCTGCTCGCCTTCGTCACCCCACAAGCGCAGGTCCACAAGCGGCACGGGCACGCCGGCCATCGCAGCGCGGCGGTACTTCTCGTCGTCGGTGGCATCGCGCAGTTCGGCCCGGCGGTACGATCTGGTGCCAACAGGCGATGTTTCAGTCATGCCCCATCCTTGCTCCATCCGCACGCCGTGCTTGTCGAAAGCGCGGATCAGAGATTCGGGCACCGTAGCGCCGCCTGTCACTGCATGCATTGATTTTGGCAACTTCCATCGACCCCGGTTGGACGAGCCTTCGGCTTGCGCCGCATCGAAGGTCTGCATCAACGTCATCCAGATTGTCGGCACACTGATGGCCACGGTCGGCGGTTCGATCTGCATCAGGTCGAGAAGGTCATCGGCATGCAAGTGCGGCCCGGGCAACACGAGCTTCGCACCCAGGTTAACCGCGCCGTAGGGGACACCCCATGCGTTGACGTGGAACATCGGCGTCACCGGCAGCACGACGTCCGTGCTATGCAAAGACCAGAAGTCGCCGAGGCTCGCGACGAGCGTGTGTAGGATCGTCGAACGGTGCGAGAACACGACGCCCTTGGGACGGCCGGTCGTGCCGGACGTGTAGCACATCGAGACTGGATCCGTTTCGTCGTGCTTAGCGTATTCGAAACTATCGGGATCCGCACGCCCCAGGAGAGCCTCGTAATCCTTCATGTCCGGCGAAACCGGCGCGCCGGAGAACGGGTATACGATCAGGTGCTCGAAGCGGTGCAAGTGCGCGAACTGTTTGTACAACGGCAGCAGGATGTCGTCGACGATCAGGAAGCGATCCCGGGCGTTGCCCGCGATCCAGCCGATCTCGTCGGGCGCCAAGCGCAGGTTCAGCGTGTGCATCACGCCTCCGGCCGCAGGGATGCCGAAGTAGCACTCCAGGTGAGCATGGTGGTTCCAGCACAGCGTCGCCACGCGGTCACCTTTCTCCAGACCGAGCTGCCTTAGCGCCGATGCGAGCGAGCGCGTGCGCTGGTAGAACTCGCGATACGTGTGCCGGCGCAGGTTCTTGTTGGGTAAGCGCGAGACGATCTCGTTTCCGGCGAAGAGCTTTCCCGCGCGCTCCAGCAGGTGGTTGAGCGAGAGCGGCACATCCATCATCGTGCTTTGCAACGCCGATCCCCTTCTTTCGAGCCAACGTCAGTGCGGCGAAACGCCGGGCCGTGAAACGGCTGAGCTTCCGCGGCCCGCCCCCAGACAACGATACGATCGAGGATGCCGTGCGTGAATAGATCGCGATCCTCTGATAACTGGTAGCGCGGCGCGGACTGAGCGCTGGCCTGGATGGAGCGGCTCACACGCTTCCGGCCGTACCTGCTCGAAGGCACGATCCAGAACTTGATACTGCGGCCGCATTACGTCCTCCTCTTCCCAGAACATTCGCTGCAGGTCCTGTGCGCGTTCGAAGCAGCTCCCCACAACGCCTCTTGAGTTGCACAAAATGTCGAGCGCCTCACGCGACCTCAAACAGGCCGGCAGCCCCCATGCCGCCTCCAACGCACATCGCTACGACGACATACTTCGCGCCGCGTCGCTTACCCTCGATGAGAGCATGGCCCGTCATTCGCGCGCCAGTCATGCCATAGGGATGGCCGATTGAGATGCTTCCGCCATTGACGTTGCAGATAGCGGGGTCGATCCCGAGGATGTCCCGGCAATAAAGAGCTTGGCAGGCAAAAGCCTCATTGAGCTCCCAAAGCCCAATGTCGCTAACCTTGAGCCCATGGAGCTTCAGCAACTTCGGAATGGCGTAGATCGGACCGATCCCCATCTCTTCCGGCGGACAGCCGGCCACCGCGATGCCGCGGTAGATTCCGAGCGGCTGCATGCCACGCCTCTCAGCGAGCGATCGCTCCATCACGACGCAGGCTGAGGCGCCGTCGGAAAGTTGGCTCGCGTTTCCGGCCGTGACAACACCGCCGTCGATCACCGGCTTCAGTCCTTGCAAGGTCTCCAAGGTCGTATCCGGCCGGTTTCCTTCGTCGGCCGCGAGGGTAACCTCTTTGTAACTCGTCTGACCTGTCGCCTTGTCCACCACTGCCATCGTAGTCGTGAGGGCAACAATTTCCGCGTCCAGTCGATTGGCCTCCTGGGCTACCGCGGTCCGCTGTTGGGACTGCAGGGCGTATTGATCCTGGGCCTCGCGACTGATGCCGTACTTCTTCGAGACCAATTCGGCCGTCTGCAACATCGGCATGTAAGCGCGGGGTGCCCGCGCCGTCACGGCGCCGTCCTGCGTGCGGCCTGACCACTGGTAGTACTCGTTCTGAACAGCGGAGATGTTCTCAAGGCCGCCAGCAACCGTCACATTCATGCCATCGACCACCACCTGCTTGGCGGCCGTCGCGATTGCCATCAGACCCGAAGAGCATTGGCGGTCCAAGGTCTGGGCTGAAACCTCCAGCGGAAGTCCGGCGGCGATCACGCCGAGACGAGCAACGTTCATGCTCGAGGTGCCCGCGGTAAGGCAACATCCGATCACCGCGTCCTCGATCTCCGCCGGATCGATGTTCGCACGGACGACCGCGTGGTGGAGCGCATGGCCGAGTAGCGTTGGCGATTTGATGTTGTTGAAGGCCCCTTTGAAGGCGCGCCCGATCGGGGTGCGTGCGGTGGAAACGATGACTGCTTCGCGCATGATGAGGTGTCCTGTCGGTCGTCTTTGCGTCTAGATTCCTGGCCGTTCTATCCTTTGGTCCAGGCAACGATGTGCTCGCCGCTGGCGGCGAGCGATTTAAGAAGGTTGCTGGGTGTCCAGTAACCGAACTGGTTTCCTCGCATACGGCCGTAGTGCTCGAGGGTCTTCTCGATTTCAGACAATCCGATCTGGTCCGCCATAAACATCGGCCCTCCTCGGTGATCGGGAAACCCATACCCGGCAGTCCACACGACATCGATATCACTGGGTCGGTATGAGATGCCCTCATCGAGGATCTGGATGCCCTCATTGATAAGCGGGTACATCAGACGTTGGATGATTTCCTGGTCCGTGATGTTACTGCGGCGCGAGATTCCATGCTCGCGTGCGAGCTCCGTGCACACTGTGGCGACCACGGGCTCTGGCAAGGGCGTGCGGCCCTCGTAGCGGTAATAGCCGGCCTCAGTCTTCTGGCCGTAGCGCCCCAGGTCGAACAGCTTGCGCACGACCACGCGATAGCTGGGGTCCGGCGGCAATTCGCCCGCTTCGAACTGTTCGTTGACGACCTTTGCCCCGATATCTACCCCGGACAGGTCGGACATCCGGCAAGGTCCCATGGCCAGGCCTAAAGATTCGATTGCAGTGTCGATCTGCTGTGGCTGCGCGCCTTCTAGCAATAGAAACTCTGTCTCGCGCATGTAGGGCTCGAGCATTCGATTTCCGATGAAGCCGTAGCAGACGCCCGACACCACCGGGACCTTTCCAATCGTGCGCGCGATCTGCATCACCGTCGAAAGCACATCGGGAGCAGTCTTGGCGCCACGGACCACTTCGAGCAAACGCATCACGTTTGCGGGACTGAAGAAGTGCATGCCAACCACATCGGCCGGCCGGCCTGTTGCTTGCGCGAGGATGTCCAGATCAAGTGTCGAGGTGTTCGTCGCAAGGATCGCCTCTTCTTTGCACACTTGCCCCAGACGTGCGCAGACCTCTCTCTTAATCTGCAAGTTCTCGAATACAGCTTCGATCACCAGGTCGGAGCTCGCCAGCGAAGCGTAGTCCAGCGAACCGCTCAGCAGCTCC
The DNA here is from genome assembly GCF_020329485.1 of Bradyrhizobium cenepequi. Lineage (GTDB taxonomy): Bacteria > Pseudomonadota > Alphaproteobacteria > Rhizobiales > Xanthobacteraceae > Bradyrhizobium > Bradyrhizobium cenepequi. Next base: position 45,115 of record NZ_JAGKJI010000042.1, on the reverse strand, counting down.
ATCCGTTTCTCGACTTCCTCGGCACTCAGCTTGCCCTTCGCAGCGCTCGCCTCGTAATTCTTGCGGATGACCGAGAGACCCCGTTTGAGCGCTTCATCGGTCGTCTCGACGAGCACAGTGGGAACGCCGACATTGGCAAAGTTCATGGCAATGCCGCCCCCCATGGTGCCGGCACCCACGATGCCGACAGATCGTACCTCGCGGGCGCGAATCTCTCTCGGCAGTCCCGGAATGCGCGCCGCAGCACGTTCAGCGAAAAACAAATGGCGCAGCGCTCGCGAGGTGCTGCTCAAGCGCAGTCGCTCGAACTCGCGGGCCTCCACCTCTTCACCATCAGCGAACGGCAGATTCACGGCCGCCTCGACTGCCCGTACGATCGCGCCGAGTGCAGGATAGGCCGGCTTCTCTGCGGCCTTGGCCGCCGCTGCCGCCAGAGCCTGCGTCGTTGCTGCGTCGACGGCGACCTTCAACGTGCTCGAGCGCCGCAGCGGTGCGTTCGCTTTGACCAGGCGTTCGGCCGCGCCAATTCCGAGCGCAAGCGAATCGCCTTCCGCGATCTCATCGACAATGCCTGCGGCAAGCGCATCCTGTGCGGAGATGAATCGGCCGGTCAGGATCAGATCGAGTGTGAGCGGCACTCCGGCTAGACGAGGGAGGCGCTGCGTGCCCTGGGAGCCGGGAAGGAGGCCCAGCTTGACTTCCGGCATGCCGAAACGTGTCTCCGGCAGAGTCAGCCGGTGGTGGCAGGCCATTGCCAATTCCAATCCGCCACCCAGGACGGTGCCGTGCAGGGTTGCGACAACCGGACGCGGGGACGCATCCAGCCGCACAAGCAGCAAGTTGAAAGGCCGAGTGTCGAAATACGGGGATCCAAAGCTGGCGATGTCGCCGCCCGCCACGAAAGTTCGTCCTTCGCAATGTATGACGAGTGCTTTGGCTTCGGCATCGGCCTCGAAGGCTCCGAGCGCCCTGCGCAGGCCCGCGACAACTTCGGGCGAGATTGCATTGACGGGAGGGTTTGAGATCAGCACCAGCCCGATGCCATTACAGTTCTCATAGCTGACAACGTTGATGGACATTTTCTGGATTATTCCGTTTGATCATGTTTTAGGTCATCACGACGATACGTCAGCCACCTGCATGCTGAGCTCAGGATCGCTGCAGCAACGATTGCTGGCAGTTCGTTCGGGAAAAAATACGGGCCTGGAAACGGCGGGTCGCACAATACATCCACGTTCGCTTCGCTGCCCTGACCGACGCTAAGCCGGTCAGGCCGGCGCGGGTAGCCGCACCTCCGTCCCCGCTTCGGACACGAGACGACTGCCGCTTGTCAGGCGCTGCGCCAGAACGACGGTGCGGTCTCGGATTTGCGTCACCTCACTTTCCACGCGCAGCGTCTGCCCGGCGAAGGCCATCGACTTCATTTTGAATGACAGCCGCTCTATGAAAGCCTGCGGCCCGGCCCAATCCAGTACCGCGCGCGCGAACAGCGCGCCGAATGCCTGCCCGTCGATGATGACGTTCGGCAGTTTCATAGCCCAGGCGAAATCGACGTCGTAATGCACGCGGTGCCAATCCCAGGTGGCGGCGCCGTACGCCATGAGATCGACGGTCGTGAAGGTCCTCTCCAGCATCGGCAGCGGCTCGCCCGGCTGGACCATAGCCACGCTCTTGGTCGGCTTGATCATGCCATCTCCAATGGCTGATAGACGACCGTCTCGCGGTTGATGGCAACCACCTCGCCAGCGGCATCCTTGTAGCGGGCGACCGAACTGACGAACAGCTGCGTACCGCCACGCGAAGAACCGCGCTCAACGATGTCTCCCAGCGTCCAGGTGACGGAGATGCGGTCTTCCGGCAGGACGGTCCGCATGAATTCATAGTCATTGCCGGTGCGGATCATGCGGCAGTCGGTTATGGGCAGGTGCCATTCGTGTCCGATGTAGCCGTTCGCCTCCGGCCTGCGATGGGCGTACTGGCAGGTTTCGCAGACCAGTGTCGGCGGCGCGATCACCGACGGATAGCCAGCCTCCCGCGCGTAACCTTCATCGAGATAGAGCGGATTCTCGTCGCCCATGGCGAGTGCGAAGTACCTGATCGAGGCACGACCGAGCTCCTCGTGCGCCGGATAGTGGACTTCGCGGCCGATCCAAGCCTTGAGTTCGTCAGTCAGCAGCGTCATGGGTCAATCCAGGACGGCAAGGGCATCGACATCCATCCGCATCCCGGGGCGCAGCAGCGCGTCGCTGATGAGGCCGGTGGAGGCGGGACGCGGTTCCTGCAGCATCTTCGAGCGCACGCCAGTGACCTCGCGATAGCGATCGAGAGAAGCCGGGGTCACGTATTCGATTGTCTTGACCAGATGACGTGACGCGCCCCCAGCGGCCCGCACCAGCTGGAGCACGTTGCCATAGATGCATTCGGCTTGCGCGACGACGTCTCCCTTGTGCAAGACGCGTCCGCTCTTCGGGTCGAGAGCGCCTTGCCCCGACATGTAAAGCAGCTTTCCGGCTCGCACAGCGGGGCTGCAAGCCAACTCGTCGTAGCGCGTCCAGCCGGGGTTCACCGCCACCGGCGCTTCGCGCGAGGCGATGAGATCACACTGGACGATCGCCTGCGGATGCAGGAGCCGCGGCATCACGATATCAACGGCGGCAGGATACACGGGGCCGAGCCGCTCGCGCCGCACACGCGCGGTGTTCTCGTAGGCAGGTAGCGCACGCGGCGTGATGTACGTGGCGGTCTTCACCACGCGATCGAGGCCCAGGCCCAACGCGGAAAGCATCCGCGCGGCGCGGTCGTACACCGCATGGGTCTGGGCCACCAAGTCGCCGACACCCACGACATTCCCCTGGTCGTCCACGGGCTCAATCGACGGCAAGAAGACCGTGCTAGGCGCAACGCCACGCGCGGCCGCTGCGGTCACCTCGATCTCAATGAAGGCGTCTGGCCTGAGCAGGCTCTTTACCGGGACGGTATTGACCACGGGCTGATGTTTGCCGAACAACTCCCGCCGCACAGCCGCCGCTTCCGCATAACGCTGAATGCCCTCGGGGTGCACGTACTCGACGATTCTGGTCACATCGCCGTACCCGAGACCGCCGCCTTCCAGGATGGCCGCCACCTTGGCATAGATTGTGCGTACCTGCTCGGTCATTCCGCCTCGCACAACGATGCGGCTCGTTGCGGGCTCGTACTCGGAAGCCGTATGACCGGACAGATAAGTGCCCGCGGACGTCTTCAGCCCAAGAGAAAAGGAGTAGCGCCTGTAGTCGTACCAATCGAAGCGGTCGAGGTGTATGGGGGTAATCGCCATGGAATCGTCCGGCTCATCTCTGTTGTTGTCGGAGCCCCAGCTCAGTAGCTCCGGGGAAGTCCCAGGCGTTCCCCGATGAAGTTGCGCACCATCTCGTTGGAGATGGGGCTGAAGGGGCCCAGGCGCGCGTCGCGGAATAGGCGTTCCAGTGGCGACTCCTCCACCATTCCGAAGCCGCCTAGTACTCGCATGCAACGGTCGGTCGCGCGGACTGCAACCTCGCTGGCCGCGAGCTTGGCCATCGCGGCCTCCACCGCGCATTCATGCCCATTGCTTTGCAACCAGGCGGCCTTCGCAGTGAGCAAGCGGATCTGCTCGAGTTCGGCGGCCGTGTCAGCCAGTGGATGCTGCACCGCCTGGTAGGCGCCGATCGGTCGGCCGAAAGCGGTGCGGTCCTTCGCGTACTGCAGGGCTAGGTCCAGCGCTGCGGCGGTGATGCCGACGTACATCGCCGCGCACAGAATCCGTTCCTCATCCAACGAGCGCAGGAGCGTATGCCATCCACGTCCCAGCTCTCCGACCACCGCATCGGCCGGTGCACGGGCATCGTCGAAGAACACTTCGCAGGTACAGGCGGCGCGCTGGCCCATGAGCTCAAGGCGGCGCACCTGCACACCGTTCTGATGTCGCGGCGTCAGCACCAGGGATAATCCGCGTGAGCGCTTCGCAGCCTCGGCCGGATCGGTACGGCACAGGACCAAAATCGCATCGGCATCGTCCGCAAGAGATGTGTAGAGCTTCTGCCCGCGCACTACCCACTCGCCCCCCACCAGCGTGGCGCGTGTTTTCAGGCCGAGAACATCCGTTCCTCCGCCTGGTTCGGTCATGCCGAAGCTCATCAGGAATTCGCCGGCAGCCAGCTTGGGCAGGAGCTCCGATTGCTGCTTCTCGGTGCCCGATTCACGCAGCACCCGCGCCGTCATCGAAATGAGCAACCAGTCAGTGGCGAGGGACGGGAAGCGCCGGGCAATCTCCTCGCAGAGAACCGCGCCCGTCATCACGTCCGCGCCGCTGCCTCCGTATTCCGTTGGCACCGACAAGCCCGGCCAACCAAGCTGGGCGAGACGCTTCCAGAGCTCGCGCGGGATGCGTCGTGTGCGATCCATCTCGCGGATCTTCGGTTCCTGAAGCTCACGATCAAAGAATTCGCGAATGCTGTCGCGCAGCGTTTCGTGCTCGGGGATGCGTTCGAAGTTCATCGCCAGCCCCGAACAGCCAGTCCCGAGGTAAGGATTGCGCACATGCTCGCTGCCGGCGAACTCGGATGTGCGCCTGGCCGCCGTGATCGGCCCTGTCTTATGACCCAGACACACGGGGGTATTCGAAGATCCTGTCCCCTCATTGCCATTGACATTTCCCCTTCACCGGCGTGCTAAACGCCCCTTGACTTTCGTTCCGATTTTCGGAATAATAGACCGATATTCGATACGATGGCCCGCTGGACTGTTAAAGTCAAGCGCAGGCGCGCGTCTATGGATCGCTCCGAAGGACATCATCGCTGGCGCGGTTTGACCGATGCTGCGGCTCGATCCAGTAATGATCACCAGCTTGCTGGCAAGCGAGAAGGACATCCTCACTCAAGCTCCTCGCGGATGAGGCCGCCGAGAACGGCGAGCTGGCGCAGGTGATGATCGGCATCACCGAACAGCGTGTCGATCATGGTGATGCGCTTGAAATAGTGGCCGATGCGGTACTCCATCGTCATGCCGATCCCGCCATGGAGCTGGATCGACTGCCGGCCGATCGCCTTCGCCGACTGGCCGATTTGGGCCTTCGCCGCTGAGATGGCTCGCGCGCGCTCGGTCGCGTCGTTTTCGCCCGCCATCATCGCGGCGTACATGGCCATAGAGCGCGATTGCTCCAGTTCGATAAACATATCGACGGCCCGGTGCTGCAGCACCTGGAAGGAGCCGATGGTCGTGCCGAATTGCTTGCGGGTCTTCAGATAATCAAGCGTGGTCGCCTGCATTTCAGCAAAGCAGCCGACTGCTTCCGCGCAACTTGCCGCAGCCGCCTCGTCCGCCACCCGCGCAATGACCGGAAAGGCGCCCGTCGGATCACCAATGACATCGGCTGCCTCGACGTGCACATTCTCCAGCGTGATCTCGGCTGCACGCAGCCCATCCTGAGTCGGATAGCCGCGGCGCCGGACGCCCTGTGCATTCCCGTCTACTAGGAAGAGGCCGATTCCGCCCTTGTCGCGCGAAGTCCCCGCAGTCCGCGCCGACACGATGACCTTGTCGGCCGCCGCGCCGTGAAGCACGAGCCCTTTGGTGCCATTGAGCATCCACCCGTCACCGTCCTTCTTCGCCTGCGCCTGGACGTCGAAGAGATCGTAGCGCGACTGCGGCTCGGCGTAGGCGAAGGCAAGCTTCATATGGCCGTCCGCGACCGCCGGAATCAGCTCGGCCTTCTGCGCTCGGCTCGCCCCGTGCCGCAGAATGCCGCCGGCAAGCACCACCGTCGCGAAATAGGGTTCTAGGATCAGCGCCCTGCCGAAGGCCTCCATGACGATCATCGTCTCGACCGCGCCGCCGCCGAACCCGCCATGCTCGTCAAAAAACGGCAGCGCCAGAAGCCCGAGCTCGGCATACCGCGCCCACATCGCCTCGCTGAAGCCCCGAGCCTCGGCCTGGTACTTGCGGCGGTCCTCAAAGCCATAGCTATCGAGCATCAGCCGCTCGACGCTGTCCTTCAGGAGCCGCTGCTCCCCGGAGAGATCAAAATCCATGTGGGGAATTCTCCTGAAAATCAGGGTGGTGCCAGCGACCCTGAAACATTTTGCAAATTGGCCCCTGCCCGGCCTTGCCGAATCGATGCCGAACGTCAGAGGCCAAGGATCGCCTTCGCGATGATGTTTTTCTGGATCTCGTCGGAGCCGCCATAGATCGATACTTTGCGGGTGTTGAAATAGGCGGGCGCGATCGTTGCCGCCCAGTCCGGACCAATCGGCGGCTCGTTGCGACGGTCGAAATCCTCCTCGGACTGATAAGGCAGGGCATAAGGGCCGACTACGTCCATCAGAAGCTCCGACGTCGCCTGCTGGATCTCCGCACCCTTGATCTTCAGAATCGAGCTTGCCGGGTCCTGCGTGTCCTTCTGCCGTTTCGATTCATTGGTGAGGACGCGGAGCTGCGTAATCTCAAGCGCCTTCAGCCGGATCTCAACTGCGGTGACCTTCTCGCGGAAGTCGGCTTGGTCGCTCAACCGTTCGCCGCCGAAACGGACCCGCGAGGCGAGGTTCTTGATGCGCCGGATGCGCTCCTTGGAAACCCCGACGCAGGCGATGTGGAAGCGTTCGTTGCCGAGGAGGAATTTGGCGTAGTCCCAACCACGGTTCTCCTCGCCGACGAGGTTTTCGGCCGGCACGCGCACGTCGTCGAAGAAGACCTCGTTGACTTCGTGGCCGCCGTCGATCATCTGGATCGGACGCACGGTGATGCCGGGCGACTTCATGTCGATCAGGAGGAACGAAATCCCGCGCTGCTTCTTCGCAGTCGGATCTGTCCGCACGAGGCAAAAGATCCAGTCGGCACATTGCGCAAGCGTCGTCCAGGTTTTCTGTCCGTTGACGAGGTAGTGGTCGCCGTCGCGCACGGCCCGCGTTTTGAGAGAGGCGAGGTCGGAGCCGGAGCCGGGTTCGGAGAAGCCCTGGCACCACCAGTCTTCGAGCGTAACGATGCGGGGCAGGAAGCGCTTCTTTTGGACGTCATTGCCGAAGGTGTAGATGACAGGTCCCACCATATTGACGCCGAAGGCGAGCGGCGCGGGCGCCGGCGTCTGGCTCATCTCCTCGGTAAAGATGTACTGCTTGACCGGGCTCCAACCCGTGCCGCCATATTCGACCGGCCAGTGCGGCACGCTCCACCCCTTCTCGGCCAGGATCCGGGTCCAGCGCGCCACGTCGTCCTTACTGGGGTGCATTCCGGCGATGAGCTTTTCGCGGGTATCGGCGGGAACCGCGGCCTGGAAGAATGTTTTGATCTCATTGCGGAAGGCGAGTTCGTCTTCAGTAAAACTCAGATCCATCCTTGCTGCCCCCTTTTCAGAAAATCTCGAACAGGCACGCGGCACTCACGCGGCGCCGACGTACATCGTCACGCGCGTATTTCACGCCGGCGCCGCCGAAAAGGCGGAGGAGTTCCGTCTTCAGGGCACAAAGAACCGTAGACTTGCCAGACCCATTTGGGCCCACCAGGCAAGCATAGTCGTTCAAATAGACCGTTTCGTCGGCGAACGATCGAAAGTTTCCAACTCGTGTGGACTCAATCTTCATGCGATTGCAGCTGCAACTCTATTGCGCTAGCGCGGGTGAGAACTGGGACTTCAACCAGCGCGGGTGAAATCGACCCCACCCTCAAATCGTTCTGCGCTGGGGTCTTGTAAAGGAATAGATCTGTACGTAACGTACAGATCGCGTCTCTGATGCCGTCGCTGTATTCGTGACGCTTCACTTCTGTTCGAATCGTACCAAAAATTCGGTCTGGCTCCTCCGCCAGCCTTGTGCCTGTTTCTGTTTGCGCTAATCTAGTCGTGCTCTTTGAGAGAATATTTTGGAATGAGCGGGGCCACTGGCAGCTTGACTGGCACTTTCCCAACATTTGAGGCGGCCTGACGCGATCCCAAAACGCCATTTGCCACCAGACGAGATGCAAATTGCGATAAAGGTGCAAAATGAGAGACTTTGTGACACCTGTGTGCGCCAGTGCATCGCAACTTAGTCGACGCATTGCTTGAGGGCAGCTCGGTCGCCATCCTGGCCAAGAAGCAGCTCGAACCGATTCAAAGCCGCACTCAGTGATCTATGGTCTCCACGACTCGTGTCACGATGGGCGCTCATCCGAAGTCGGGCCTGCCAGCTCGCGCGCCTTCATGACACTCGAACCAGGACTCGAGGACAAGTAATCGCCCCGCCGCAGCGTTGTAACCAGAAGCAAAATTTGCGACTAACCGCCGCCAAAAGGAAAGCGCTCTCTCTGCCCCGAGGACCGTGGTAGCTTCGGATTCGAGATTTTCATGCTCCTCACAATTGCCGAGCAGAAGCCGCGAGCCACCGCCTCCGATCGGTGTTGCCGGCCGGCAGAGACAGGCTTTCTCATAGTGGCGCAGTCGGAAGCGCGAGATAGTCGTTCGATGCAAAATCCACAAATGCGCGCGGCTTGAGGCCCGCGCAGCCGTTATCTTCTTTCAGGGCATGCAAGCCTCGACGTAATCGGCAACTTTGGCCGAATGAATCGAGCTCATTCTTTACTTCGAGCGCAATCAGTCCTCGATCGCGCCAGAGTACCGATGCCGTGCAGCACAACCTAGCATCTGCGAACGCCTCATAGCCTTCGACCCGGTAGGATGCGATTTTCTCGGTCAACCAGCACAACGCGTGGTGTGAAGGTTTTTGCTTCCACCTCATCAAAGGAGGCATATGCAACGATAATCACGTTGTCCCCGATCATCGCCAATCGCGCGGCCGCACCATTCAGGCCGATGGTGCCGGACCGCTTGGGTGCCTCTATCACATAGGTGGCGAAGCGCGCTCCGGTTTCGATGTTGTAAATTTCAACGCGCTCGTTGACCAAAAATCCCGCCGCGTCCATTAGCGCACGATCAATGGATATGGAGCCTTCATAGTTCAGGTCGGCTTCCGTCACCGAGGCGCGATGGATTTTGCCTTTCATCAACGTAATCTGCATTTGTCACCTATACGGGAGTTTGCGCATCGTGCTCGCTGCCTGTTCCAGTTGAGGCAAGGTTCGGACGCGATGCCGCTCCGGTGGAACAAATTCGCGTCGCGGTCGCGCCGCGGGTTTTTGGTGATCAACATCGCCGATCAAGAGCGAATCGGCACTGGCGACGAGGCACAGCGCCTGCCGTTCATCGCTCCTATACTGTCGCCCGGCGGACAACCGCACGACGCTCTTGGGCATCGTGATTTCGGCCGGTCGCGACGAGGCGCGCCAGCGCGATCGGATCGGGACGGTCCGCGGTGTCATTGACCGGCACGCTCTTGACCTCGTTCCAGAGGTTGATCGGCACCCATTCTGGATGCTTCGGAGATTGGCGAGCAGCGCCAACATGCTGAGCCGGTCCTCGAGGCGCGCGCCCATCCCAATAATGCCGCCGCTGCACACCTTTATGCCGGCCTCGCGCACATGTGCAAGTGTGTCGATGAAGTTCTACAGAGTGCGGGTGGTGATGATCTTGCCGCAGAACTCCGGCGAAGTATCGCCGTCGTGATTGTAGAACGCGAGTCCGGCCTGAAAGAGGCTGCGGCCTTATCCGGGGGTCACAAGAACGACAGCATGATCGGAAAGCGTAGCACGACAGTCGAGTTCTATTTAGCTACCAGGATGGAGAGGCCCTGCGCCGTGTTAAGTAGCTTCCGGACGATTCCCTCCTCAAGATAAACGCATTATCCTGTTAGCGACAAGCCAAGTGTCTCTTCAAGGCTTTGAGCGCCCGAGTTCGGTATTCTTTAGCGCCCCACTGCGCGAGGCAGTGGCTTAGCGGAGTCAATCATGACCCAAACCCGCCCCATTAGCCAGGAATCGTCCGGGACTCGATTTTCAAGGATCGTCAATTTTCTCTACAGATCAGCCGCGGACATCGCTTTCTTCATCACAATTCTATGCGCTGTCGGTTTCGCAAGTGGCCTCGTCGTGCCGAATACGATCGACGCGGGCCCGCACACGTGTATCGAAGCGCTTGCTGTAGAGGGGCCGGATGGTTCTGTTTGCCATGCAACACAACGTCATGGCGCGCAAGCGCTTCAAAGATTGCTGGACACAATATGTGCCGAACTACATTGAACGAAATACCTGTGCGCTCCGAGCCGCTGCCTCACGCTGCGAATTTGCACCCGACGCCAGGAATTATCTGGCAGCCCGAGGAAGCTACGGGGCGGTGACAGCTGCGCTGGCTAACCTTGCCGGACGCGATATACGGCAGCGCAATCCCCGGGCTGTACTAGAAATTTGTGCGATACGCCCTTTATCTCGGCTCTATCATTGCGTTCTGAGCCGCGCACGACACCACGATCGGGTATCTGTTAGTTGCGGCCGTGATGACCGCTTACATCTATGCTGCCATCTTCTGTCTCCTGGGGCCAGTGCCGTTGTCGGCGTTTTGTATGTCCCGCGTGGCATAGAGCCTCTCGTGAAAGGTGCGTCGCCGAGAGAACTGCTATTACACCAAAGGGTGATGTGCGCCTGCCTAGTACCCGGAATCGGAGCTGAGTGATACGGCGGTCTTTGAATCGGCGTTGACGGACCTTTTTCTTGGTCCAGACGAAGGGCTGGGCTTTGTCGTCGTACGCGTTGACGTAGGCATCGATGTGGTCCTGAAGCTGCTTGAGGCTTGTGAAGGAGGTGCCGCTAAGCGACTGCCCCTGCAAGATCGAAAACCATACCTCGACCTGATTGAGCCAGGACGCACTTGTCGGCGTGAAATGAAACTGCACGTTGGGGCGGGCCTTGAGCCAATGTTCGTTTTTCTTGTGGGTGTTGAGATTGTCGAGGATGACGTGAAGCTTTCGGCCCGGAAAGGCCGCGGTGACGCTGTTCATGAAGTCGAGAAACTCGACGCGGCGACGCCGTTTTGAATGAGCTGCGATGATCTTCCCGGTGGCGACTTCGAGTGCCGCAAACAGTGTTGTGGTGCCATGCCGCTTGTAGTCGTGGCTCTGGCCGGTCAAGGCGCGGCCATTGGGCAGTTTCAGATAGCCCTGCGCTCGCTCCAAAGCCTGGATCGAGGGCTTCTCGTCCACGCATAGCACAATGGCCTTCGCGGGCGGGGCGACGTAGAGGCCGACAACATCGGCGGCTTTGGCCGTAAAGTTCGGGTCGTTGCTCTCGCACCAGGACTTGCGAGCCGCCAGGTCAATCTTGTGGCTGCGCAGGAACCGCCAGACATATTGGACGTCAACATCGCCCAGCGCCTCGGCCAGCAGAGGGCCGGTCCAGCGCGCAAACCCTTGCGGGGGCGGCTTGTCCAGCAGCTTCAGAATCCGCTTGTCGGTCGTCTTCGTATAAATCGGCTGCTTGCCAGGCCGCGGCTTGTCCTTCAGCCCTTCAAGCCCATGATCGGCATAGCGATGCCGCCAAAGGCTGACAATCCGCGGCTGGACCCCAACTTCCTTGGCGATCGACCGCGTGCTGCGACCGTCCGCCGCCAACAAAACTATCTGCGCCCGCTTCAAATCGCGCTGCAACGTCACCGGCGAGCGACAACACGCCTCAAGCACCTTGCGATCTTTCCGCGAAAGGTGGACTTCTCTTGCTTCGGGTATCATCCATATCTTGAATCACGACTCACGATCCAAGAAAAGTGGGTGCTAGCGCAGATTCATCAAGCCATGCATGCGACCTGCTGGATGGCGTCCCCAATCTCATCTTTGATCGTCTCGGAATGGATCAGAACCGGAACGGCCGCTCGCGTGAAGCAGTCTCTGGTGCAGGAGGCGAGGAAGCGCGTGAAGCTCGCCTCCCAAATCCTCCGTCCGCACATCCGTCCAGACCGTCCCGCGAGCTTCCATGTCTGGCTGGACCTGCCAAGCGACGCCGCACAGCGCGTAGCAGCCCGCGCCTTGCAGCGTGGTGTCATCACCACCCCTCCCTCCGCTCTCCTGGTCGAGCCCTCCTTGATCTCAGCGCCGAGGATCTCGATCGGCGTACCGGAGCACGTCGAAGATCTCGAATGGGCGCTGCGCCAGATGGCTGCCTCGCTGGAAGTCGGCAAAGAGGCCGACATGGCGATCATCTGAAGCAAGGGCGCGCGCCACGCTGGAAGGCTGGATCTTGCGCGCGCTAAAACTTGCCGCACTGCAAGTACGCGGTCTGCGGATCCACACCGGACGTATCACGCTTCGGACCTTGTTTTCGGCGGCCATCGCCATCTCCGCGCTCCCCAGCACCCGATGATATATGGAGCCAGCGAGCGGCTCCTCAGTAAGCAGCGGCCGCAGCTCGGGGAAGGCAAAATCTCTCAGTCCCATGCTGCGGATGACGTGCTGCACGACGCCGGTGCTCCAGACGATATGATCATACGTTCTCGCCTTCTGAAAATCTGGTGGGACGGGACGAAAGAGTGGAAGGTTTCTTGCTTGGAGCAGACCATCTGCATGGCGGATGATCGGCGGTTGGTGCTTTAATACTTTTCGAAGCCGACCATTTTCATGGTCCAGCTGGTTACGTAGCCCCTATCGTTGCGATGGATGAACATCTTTCGGATTGAGGTCTCGAGGTTTCTGCGCTCGATCCCGGGCAGGAAGGGAATGTCGAGCTGACGCGTCTGCTTGAACTTCTCAACCACTGCCTCGGTCGGATTGCAGGAGGGTAATCTTGCGGCAACGGGGTGCGAGACGTGCAGATCCTCGATGAAGTAAAAGCCGCCTGGCTGGACGATGGGAAAAAGCTTCGCTAACGCAAGCTGCTGGTGGTAAGCGGCGTGCGAGGCGTCATCGATGATGATCTTGACGGGCGGGAGCGAGCTCGCAAGGCGCTCCAGGGCTGCCGCATCGCCCATGTCCAGGCGCTCGAAACGAAAGCGGTCCATCTTGAAGGTGCTGAAATCAGCAATGTCGCAGCCGATGATGTCGGCTTTGGGAAAGAACTCAAGCCACATCTTGATCGACGGGATGTCGTTGACCTTGCGAGTGGGCAGTGCATCGGGATCGAGAGAGCCGTGCTGCAGTCCAATCTCGACCATCGTGAAAGGTTCGTGGCGGAATTCCTCGAACAGAAACGAGTAAATGCTCGTGTAGCCATGGGCGTCGGCAACCTCATCGCCCTTGTCAGTTCCGAAGGTATTGGCCAGTTTCGTCAAATTCGGAGCGCTCATTGCAAGATCACCTCTTTGGGGCATCATACGGCGGGACGGCTCCTTCCTTTCAAGGCGCGTACCAAACAAGCCGATGCTGATTTGTCTTCCATTTCCGTCTGGCACGTGTCGCGGGGTCGACAGCGTGTCGTAACTCCGACAATCGCCGTCACAGGCGCTCCATGCCGCGTAGCCGATCTGGCGTGGGCTCAACGGGAGCAGGCGAGCCGCCCTCGCCTACACCTGCCCTGGTGCTCCCCTGGGAAGGACACAACCGCACCGATCACCTTTACGCCAGCTGCAAATGCTCCGGCGGTTGATGGAAGCGCAGCCGCAACTCGCGGGCTCGGCATTGGATTTACGGCAGCCTCTCCGGCCGACTGCGTCGATTTCGGCTTCAATAGCACGGTAGGCCACTGGCATAGTGACAGTTCAGCCGACCGGCTTTTCCACAGCATCGCCGATAGGCATTGGCCGACGCGCAAGTTGTTCCTGAGGATGGCTGGCCCTTGGGGATTGTTGATGCGCTGGACGAGCGCGGACGTCTCAAGCTCGGCCGCTCTGACATCGAAGATCGTCTTGACATGACAGTGCACGGCTCCCGCGGCGCCTGACCTCCACCTTCGTAAACCGTTGCAAGCTTTCGACCCTGAACGATCGAAAAGCTTGCAGCATTGTTTCCCGACGCGAGCCTGAGTCTAGCCACGGGACCCAAGCTTGCGTGATTGTGTAGTCGCGGCCTCCCGAAGCTTCCAATTACCAATGGTCAAGCGTCGATCGTGAGAATCAATCTGCGTGGCAATGTCCGTCTGGCGTGCCCAGAGCTAGGCTCGGCGAGGAGCGAGCAGCTTCAGTCAAACTTGTAGGACGCCTGCAGGAACGTGCCCCATCGTTCCATGCTGTACTTCCCAGGGCTAGGTTCAGTAATGATGCCCGCCCCATCGCAGCCGGTGCAGGTTGCCTTGCTGTATCTTGGAGTCCACATTGCCCAATAGCGACCCCCGACACCGACGCTGAAATTGTCAGTGATGAAGTAGGACAGGACTCCTTCTACCTGCACACCGCCGCCACCACTGCCGCGCTGATCGGCGAAGGTCGTGTCAGGGCGCAGGAGATGGTTGTCGCGACCCTGGAAATCGGTCCAAGGCAGGTAAGCAACATCGGCGCTCACGCGCCAACGGTCGAGCAACATGGTCTCAGCGTTGAGGCCGATGCGCAGCGCATTCCAATCGGTATCTTGGCTGCCGATAACCCTTCTATCGCCCGGCACAAGGCATGGAAAGTCGGGGGAGGCGATCTGCGCGCATCCTGTCGAGTCAGATTTCTGGCCGTAATAGGTCCAGCCGACAAACCCAGCGACCTTATAGGTGCTGCCGCGCAAGAAATCGTAGCCGGCATCAGCCGTGTAGTACATGAACTTTCCGTTCGCCTGGCCCGATATCATGTTGGAATATCCGACGGGAGGGTAAGGCGGGGGCAGGCCCCAATCTTCATCATTCATCTTTCCGTTGTTGAAGCGCCCGAATCCGATATTGCCTTTCAGGAAGATCCCCCAGGGGCTGTCAACCCGTTCGAACAACTCACCGGAAATCCCATCCAGCTTGCGATAAGTGAGTCTTGACAAGAGATCGGTTGGATCTCGATCGCTTGCATTGTCCCACTGAAATCTTCCTCGGCTCAGCCAGACCCGCGTGCCGCTTTCCAGCGACCAACCCCGAGTGAAGGCAATCGGCGGCGCGCTGAAGGTTGGCCTTGTCGCGTATAGTGGTGTATCGGACCATGCCGGCGCCCGTGGGTCGGCGTCAAAATGGTAGTTCAGACCAACCTTGCCGACATGATAGCTGCTGGACAGGCTGGTTGTGTTTGCCGGAATAATTGCAGGCGGCGGATATTGCACCGTTGGAGGGGTTGCCACACTTGGCCCGCCGAACATCAGATAGCCATACTCGAGTTTGACGGACCAGGCCGGCGTGAGCGCTTGCTCAACGCCCGCGCCAATTGTGCCACCTACACGACCATAGTCGAAATGAGTTGCGCCCTGTGGCGTCTCGCCAGAGAACTCGTTGTTATTGACGACATCGCCGCGATTGTGTTGCCAAGCCACGCCCCCCTTGAGATAAACCAGGGTGTGGCCCTGCGGGCCAAACGCATAACCCAAGCGGCCAGTCCCGGTGAAAAAGACGTTTGGACCTGCCTTGCAGTTTGCGCCCACGACAATCCCGGAGACGGCAAGACAGCTGTTCGTACCGTCCGAGACGGCGCCACTGGCATCCAATTCGACGCCAAGAACCCAGCTCTCCTTCTGCCAATTGTAGCCGATCTGGCCTCCGGCCATGAACACAGGCGTATCGGCAACGTCGCCGTAAATTGACGGACCGTAGGGATTACTGAACGATGTCCGGCCGTAGCCCCCGCCGACATGCCCGCCGATATACCCTCCGGTCCAGCTCCACAATGCCGGCGGGACCTTTACGGCCGGTCCGAGATCTGCCGAACTGGCAGCACCGCTTGCAAGGAGCGCAGCTGTTGCGGCACCACAAAGAAGAAGTTTTGATCGCATATCACCTCACGAGCACAACGCGCGACACCAGCTTGCAACGAACGCCGACTGGCTGACGTTTGCTAGCGCCGCTTCCACGCGCTTCTGGTGTGCAGGATCGGGGCCAGCGGAAGCGATGCGCATCGCTTGGGCCCTTTTTAGTGAGGGACGTCGTCTTCGCAACAACACGCGATAGGTATTGAAACAAAGCCCGTCTGACGTCTGACACGAAGCGCATGCTGCACGCAATTCCCGCAGATTGATCGGGTGAGCGCTCCTTCGAATTGGTTCGTCTCTTGCTCTACGTCTCCTCACAACCGCGCAATGAAATGAGCGTTGAGCTATTCGCGGTACGACACAACAGTTCGGGAGAATTTCAATGTACGACTGATCTCCCGAAAAGAGACTTTCGCGGAATTCCTGCCGTTAACTTCTGCGAGAAGTGCTGGAAAGGGGAGGCGTCCTGCTCGATGCTCAAGCTGTTGGACGTGTTTCTGAAAATCGCCCCAAGTGGTCTGCGCCGGTTGATATTTCAGCATTTCGCTGAATATCAGTGCCTGCTCAAGCGTCTCGTGAACGCCGCGGGCAAGCTCCTGAAAGCCCTTCGAGAGCAGCCAGCTCTCATACAGACTGTAGCGTTCGTCAGCCGTCATATCCGGACTGGTGAACCTGTAGGTCATTGTAACTGAGGGTCTGGATGAAAATGGTTGCTTTGATAGGTCCGCATTGGCCGCGGCATCGAGAAAAAAGCAACAATCTCGCTGCACTGCCAAGGCGCACGCTGTGCCGGAGCGGCAACGCCGTTAGCATCAAGTCGTATCTGTAGTTGGTGCATTGCTGCTTGTCCTGTGACACCCATCCGCATAGAGATTTTGGGGCATGATAGTTGTCTCCTAAGACCGAGACGACAACCCTCGCGTTCTTGCGCCAAAATGGCGGTATGCCCGCAGGGGCTCGGAGGTTCTTGTGTTGCGCTTCGTCTCCGTCATTGGCGTCATCGCTGCTAGCGCCAACTGGGCCGCGGCAGAGGCAATTGACGTCAAGTATTATGGTAAGCTCGACCGGCCCCCCTTCGCGTGCACCGACATCACGCGCAGCAGCTTCATCGGTCGCGCCTGCTACGACAAGAACCTGCAGCTCATGATCGTGCAGCTGGACTCAGTGTATCACCACTATTGCGAGATGCCGGCGGCGACCTTCGAGGCGTCGGCGTCGGGCAAGTTCTACAACGCCACCATAAAGGGCGCCGGCTCGGATGGCCCGTTTAATTGCCGCACGCATCGGCTGGCGAAGTACTGATTCCGGAAGTGGTATCAGAACCGTCGCGACGTGGCCCGCTGATTCGCTTCATCTCCGGGCGCTTTACCAGCATTTCAGCAAATTAAACTGACAGTGGATAAGCCGGCGCGGACGCTCAAGACATTCGCTTTCGGATGCGGAAATCACGGTAAATCTGATCGTATGCACACGAGAGCTAGCCAGAGGATTTCATCTGCAGCGTGACAGACGATTGCAAGGGAGGGCTCATGAACGTCAAAGCGACCGAGGTCAACCGAACAGGCCGATCTCTGTGTGCGACAGAAACAGAGGTGCCGCGCTCAACGGCAGCACCATTGAGGTCAAAAGCGTGCTGACGCTCGCGAAAACCATGAGCGCCAGGACGGCTCGTGCCCGCAGGAGCGGCCCACGTAGAAACAAGGCGGGATAGAGCGAAGCACCGTTTCATAGCTCTCAGAGGCCTGTGTCACGGCTTGGCGTGGAAGGAGCCGCATGAGCAACGCGCTCATCGTGAACATTGGCACCGCGGAAGCAAGATAGACCGACCTCCAGCACCAAAGTCGGCAATCACTCCAGATACGAAACGGGCAGCGAGAAATCCGATTACGACGCCACTGGTGACGAGTCCCACCGAACGCCCGCGTTCCGACGGTGCGGCGATCTGCCGGGCCCGACCTCGACTGTCGTGCCGGCATGAGCGCGACTAGCGACACCGGAGCGGCGCGGCACGTCGCAATCCTCAAGGCGGCGACCAGCGTCTTCCTACGCTATGGCTTCAAGAAAACGTCAATGGACGACGTGGCCCAGGCGATAGTGATTTCGCGCCACCGCCTGTACCTCCACTTCCAGACCAAGGAAACCCTATTCAGGGCCATGGTCACGTACACCCTGGAGGCGATGCGCGCCCCGGGCAAGGGCGGCTCTCGCTCGCGAAAGATCCAATCTCGAAGAGCGCGTGCTCGGCGCCTTTGAGGCCCTACGGCAATGCAGTCGGTGTCGAGCACCTCGGCGAACTGATCGCGACCACGGCAGCACTCATCAGTCCCGTTTTTCTGCGAGGTGGAGAAGGCATTGGTTTCCGACGTAGCCCGCCTGTTGGCCTCCGCGGGCGTCGCCGTGCGTTGGAAGGAGGCAAGGCGGTATCTGCCAAGAACCTCGCGGAGCACCTCTCGCCGCATCGATGGCGCTCGACCTCGAGCGCGTCAACCAGCTGGAGCGGCCCTGGCTCGATGGCAAGGTGGTCGAGCTCGGCCGCGAACTCACCGTGGCTACGCCGGTCCACAGCATGACGTACACGTTGCTCAAGCCCTGCACGATAGGGACGTCGGGGAATGACGCTGGGTCGGCATTCGATCGGGCGTATCGACGGTAATGCAACCGCTGGCCGCGCGCGACACGCAGGTGCACAGCTTCCCGTTCGTCGCCTGCTCCTCGCTGCTGAAGAACACGTCGCGATGATCAACCGGGGCCGACGCCTCCAGGATCGGCAGGACGCACAGGCCACATTCCCCGCGTCGGCAACCGAAGATCATGTCGACGCCCGCATCTTCAAGCGCCTCCAGCATGGAGCGGTTGGCGGGGACGTCGACTTCGAGACCCAGCCGGGGAATCCTAATCTTGAACGACGCGTCCGCAAAGTTGCCAGCATTGCTAAACGTCTCGTAGCGGAGGTGCGCCACGGGCCTGCCTGCATCGTACCACAAGCGCCTGGTCGCCTCCAACATGCCGAACGGGCCACACACATAGAGCTCGCCGCGCCGATCGAGTTGGGCGATCTCGCCGGCGATGTCGATGCGCTGTCCCTCTTCGCCGACGAAGAGCTGAAGCCGTTCGCCGATATGACGGGCTAGCTCGTCTGCGAGCGCCAGGTCGCCGCGGCTGCGCGCGGCATAGAGCAGGCGAAAATTCGCGCCCGCTTGCTTCAGCGCTAGTGCCATCGTGTAGATCGGCGTGATGCCGATGCCGCCGGCGAGCAGCAGATATTCCGGCCGGCCGTAGCTCAATTCGAAGCTGTTGCTCGGCGCGGAGATCGTAAGCCGTTCGCCCGCCTTGAGGCGCCACATGCCGATAGACCCGCCCCGGCTGGACGCGAGCCGCTTGACGGCGATGCGATAGAGTCCGTCCGGACAAGGTCCTATCAGCGAATAGCTGCGAAGCTGCGGCCGGCCGTCAATGGGCACAACGACGTCGATGTGACTGCCGGGCGTTGCGGTGACGAATGCGCGGTCCGGCTCGATCTCGAAGAGACGGACGTCAGGAGTAAGCTCACGCGTGGCGCGAAGGCGCGTGGCTGCCCATTCGATTGGCTTGGCCATGACCTTCCGCTCACTCGGCCGCAACATTTGCGATCACGCGGGCCTGTTCGTCGGCCAGCATCCGGTCGATCAGCCGCCGCGCCCAGAGCGCGCCCGCATCGATGTTGAGATCGTAGAAGGGCGAACGCGGGTTCTTGTCGATCGCGGCCTGCTGCGCCTCCAATACCCTGTGATCCTGATCGTAGACGCCCGCTCCGCCATTGACGTGGGCGAGCTGGAGCTCTTTCGTCAATTGCGCATCATGCCTGCGATAATTGCGGACGAAGTTCCAGAAATAGTGGCAGGTCATCTCGGTCTCGGGGGTGATCGCCGCCAAGAACGCGCCGTTGGCGCCGTGCGAGCGGTCGCCTTGCGGCGCGCCCGTACCTGTCAGCGCCACGCCGACGTCGCCGACGACGACCGACGGTGCCTGGAACGTCACGATCTGCCAGCGATCGACACGGCCCGGCCGTCCGAGCTGGCGCGCCCAGAACGGGGGCGGCTCGATGTCGATCATCCAGCGCGTCATCGTCGCCGTGTCGCCGGTGTGGGTCACATCGAAGGGCGCGGCCGTGATCGCCTCATCGCCGATGCTGCCGGCGTGAACATACGTCTCGTGGGTGAGGTCCATGAGATTGTCGATCACAAGGCGATAGTCGCATTTCAGCTGATAGAACGTGCCCCCCTCGCCGAGCCATTGCGTGCCGTCGTTCCAGTGAAAATTCGGAATTTTGGCAGGGTCCGCCAGCGCGGGGTCACCGGGCCACAGCCAGACCAGGCGATGCCGCTCGGCGACCGGATAGACGCGCACGCAAGCTGACGGATTGATCGTCTTCTGCGCGGGCATGTAGGTGCAGCGGCCGGCCGAATTGAAGACCAGCCCGTGATAGCCACACATGACGTCATCGCCCTTGAGATGTCCGAGCGACAGCGGCAGCAGCCGGTGCCAGCAGGCATCCTCCAGCGCGGCGATCACGCCGTCGGTGAGCCGGTAGAGCACGACGTTCTTGCCGCAGATGGTGCGGGCGGACAGCTCGCGGCCGATTTCGTGGCACCATGCAGCCGCGTACCAGGCGTTGAGCGGAAAAGGCTTGGATGCGTTCATGGTGGCGTCTCTCCCTGGTCCGGTCGATGGTCGCGGGCTTGTCTAAGCCCATTCCAATAGCCTGCGCCTTGCCGCCCCGGCACGAGATGTTCCTCGGCGATCACTCATCATCCTCAAATGACAAGCGTGGCAATAAGCCACGCCGCTCGAATGGGTTTGTCGATGAGCTACAGGCACCGCCAAGCCTACAACCTGACGCTGCGTCAGGTTCAAGCTTTTTCGTGCTCATTTTACGCGCACGGCGATGTAGAGCTGAGCGCCACAAGTAGCGACTTCTCGTCGTCCTCGACTTTCATCATCACTGCGTGCCGCCTCCTGACGGCCCTATTTTGGACGATGTCTACCCGTTGCGTTGGGTATCCACATCGATGGTGAGTCGATTTGCAGCTGTGGCACACGATCTGACATGAGCGACCCAGATCATCGCGAATGCCGCTTATGACGCCGATCACATCCGCGATGCTGCGGCTGACAAAGGGGCCCAAGCCATCATTCCCAACAACCCCTCGCGATCACTCAAATATCCGCTCAACAAACACCTCTACGCCCATCATCGCCTCATCGAATGCTACTTCAGCAAACTGAAGCAATTTCGTCGCGCGGCGACCCCGCTGAAAACACGACCAGAAACTACCTGGCCGTCGTCACGATCGCGGCTACCGTGTTACGGCTCCGATGAGTGTCACATGGCCTAGAGGATCGGGGTAGCGAAATCGCACCGCGGCCGTGCCGTAGTGCTTTTTCCGATTACCAGACGAACTTCGCGCCGTCCGGCAGTTCGCAGACGAATTCGCCCTCCTTCACGGCTTCGGCCGCCCCGGCGGCCAGCTTGGAGACCCGCATCGTGAGCTTGCCTTCGCGGCTGAGGATGTGGCGATGGTATTCCGTCACCGGGTGCCCCGAGTTGTCTACGGTTTGATGCGCACCGCCGAAGCTGATGCCGTTCTGGGCGGTTTCGCTGAAGGCCCTGATAACCAGCCCGCCCTGCACGGCCGGCCCGGGCTTGCCGCCATCTACGGTGGTACAGCGGTTGAGGTCCAGTATGACCTTCACATTCTTGCCGGCGTGCAGGGCACTGAGCACCTCGGCGTATTTCGGCGAGGGCTCATCGGCCTTGGCGATCGTGCTCACGCTTGCAGCCAAAAGCAAGGAAAACAGGATCGACAGGCGTCTGCCACTGAACTGCATATGCTCTTCTCCTCTACATGAACCACAGGCCGCGCAAGCGCCAAGTTGCCCGATGTCGTGTTCGCAAACAGCTTGGCGGATTCAAGACATCGGGCACGTTCGCCTTCGAAACAACACGTGTCGCAACCGCGCGCAAGTGGTTGCGAAGGCTAATCTAACGTCACAAACGCGTATGTAAGGTTTGCGAAGTGGCGTCACAATTTGTGACGCTCTCTGCACGATTTGGACCAGCGGTGGCAGCTCCGAAAGGACGAACGTAAGCGAGCGATCCTTTGACCCCACCTTGTTGCTCGTGAGCTGATCGGCAACATGCGTTCGGTCTTGAAGAGCACGGTTTGCATAGATGATCGAGCCTGTTGTCGAAGCATCCCAGCTACGGGTCCGGTGGCGCTGGAGTGGCGAGGTCAAGGGACGGATCGTCGCAGAATCCTTTGTGCCGGGCGCGATCGTCTCGGGTATCGCGCGGCGCCACGATCTGTCGCCGCGGCATTTGTCGGCTTGGCGCAAGGCGATACGCGACGAGGTGTTGAAGCTGCCAGAAGTCACGGAGCCGGTGGCGACGAGGTCTGCTGGAGCGATCACGATCCAGAAAGCGAGCTCGTCAAGCGGCAAGGCCGTTAGCTTGCGGCGATCGATGCCCAGGGCATGCGTTCGTCCAGACGCGAGGCCGGCCAGAGATTGACAAGTCTGGTGAGGACGCCGGTCAGATAAGCCCGCGGCTCGACGCCGCAGACCGGCAGGTCGATCAGCGAAGCAATGCAGGCACAGTTCTCCGCGCCCTCATGATGCCCCGCGAACAGTGCATTCTTGCGGTTGATAAGAGGACGGATGCTTCGTTCGACGATGTGGGTGTCGAGCTTAATGCGACCGTCGTCGAGGAAACCGCGTCAGGCATCCCAGTGGTTCAAGGCTTAACGGATGTGCTGGGCAATTGTCGCTTTGCCCGAGACGCGGGTGAGTTGCCGCTCGAACCAGGCCTTGAGCGCCAGCACCAGCGCCTTGCTGCGCTCCTGGCGGACGGCACGGCGCTCATCGGCGCTGCGGCCCCTGATCGTCTACTCGATGGCATAGAGAGCGGCGACAGGCTCGAGCGCTTCGTCAGCGATCGAGGCAGAACCGTCCTGGACAACGAAGAAGCGCCACCGCAAATGCGACCTGCAGAAAGCCGGCGTGATCGCCGCGTCAGGCGCGGTGTCGGCAATGGTCTTGCAGACGGTATAGCTGTCGCATTGCACGATGCCGCGATAACCGTCGAGCAGCCTGCGCGCGTAGACGGGGCCGCGACCGGGCGCGAAAGTGTAGGCCACTGCCGGCGGGTCGGCGCCGGTTCACGGCCGATCGTCGCGCGGATCGCCCAGCAGATCGTCGTCCGCTCGCGATCGGGTGTCGGTGATGTGTCGCCGGGGTCGGCGGGCTCGCCGTCGAAGCGGAGTGCAAGGGGGAGCGGCCGAAATCGGTCATCGGGGGAGACTGTCCAGGCTCGACAAGGGTCTATGTGAGATAGTCGGACGGCTCATGTCGAAGCCGATCTCGGGCTGACAGGTGGCGGTCATGCCGAAGACCGAGGTCACGATGCGGCTTGCCCGGAAGCTTGCGCCCCGTTGCTCGGCCGCCGGCATCGGATCGCTCTCGTCGGACGCGGCGGCGAGGTCGAGGATGTCGAGGGGTGAGCACCAATTCCCTGAACCAGAGACATTGCGCTTTTGTATTATATACCCCAGATAAATTCAGCCGCATCCGGCGCAGCTACTCGTTGCGATCTTGGGCGGCGCATCGTATCCGCTCGCCTACTCTCGACAGCCTGTGTTCCAGCCTGCAAATTTGACTCCTGAGCCGCGGATCGGCCTCCAAAAAAGCGGACGCCAATCAGGCGCAAAATTGCAATCCGATTGACAAAAAACGCCGTGAGAGGGAGGGACTTGGTTTCGCGTCATGCCGACAGCCGCAACGAAATCTCAGCGCTCGAGAAGGTCCTGTCCGGCGTTGACATCTCCATGTCCACGACGCGCATCGATGCACGTCGATCCTCATAGATGTACCGCACGTGCCAGAGCGGCCCCATGTCCGGTGTGAAGCTGAAATCGCCAGAGCGAAGCGCTCTCCCAATCATTCGGACAGCGTTACCGTTGCTTATTGGCAAGCGGAACGCCGCATCGATAAGTGCCGCCAAGCTCACGCCGTCTTTCAGCAACGCGCGTGCAATGTTGTCGCCGTGAACGCGCCGCAAAGTTGAGACGATTGCCGCTACGGCGTCTGGGTCCTTCAAAGGCACTCTGCGCTAGCCTTGTTGAGCCGCGCCATAATTCCGAAGCCCGAACGTCCCGCAAGTCTGCGGTGATGTTCGTAAAGGCCAGGACGGACCGGTTAAGAAAAGCACTCCGCCGGCAGTATGCTGGCATCTGGCTCGCTGTTTCCAATTGCGAGCGAACGGAGCGGCCTGATACCGCTTGCCAGCTCGCGCTCGAAATTTTCTGCGATCTAGCTGTCGCCGCGGGTCACGAAGGCACGGTGTCAAAGTGGTGCCACTGGTCATCTGTAGCCGGCCAAGCGCGCGGCCGTTACCGGCCGCCTCGATCGCAAGCCTGCCGACGACCTCGCTCATCGGCGAAAGCAGCGGAAGTCCCGCCCTGCGCATCAGGTCACGGCTT
The DNA here is from genome assembly GCF_020329485.1 of Bradyrhizobium cenepequi. Classification (GTDB taxonomy): domain Bacteria; phylum Pseudomonadota; class Alphaproteobacteria; order Rhizobiales; family Xanthobacteraceae; genus Bradyrhizobium; species Bradyrhizobium cenepequi. The sequence goes on along the minus strand of NZ_JAGKJI010000042.1, from coordinate 20,937 downwards.
CCTAAGCAAATTGCGGTGCACCCAGGCTTTAGGAGCACAATGGCCTGCTCCGGGTCCGACGCCGGATGCAGACAAGTCAAGAGGATCTGGCTATTTCGCAGCTGCGTCCATTCGGCAATCTGGGGCTCCTTGACCTTTATTATCATCTCGCTCGATGCAAAATACCTCACGTAAGGAGTCCAGAATCGTTGCGCCGGCCTTGCGTGTCGACCCTAGCGCCGATGCCACGCCGGCATCGGTCTCGACTACCAACCCTGTGGCCGGCCGCCACATATTCGCGGGGCCTCAAGCGTAAGACCCAGGCGGTTCGTGCGCCCTGATTTGCTTGGGAACACCAACATTTCGTTTTCAATCTGCTTAGTCGGACGACCTCTTATAATTGGGAGAGCAGTGCAAGCTTGCGAACCAGGCGCCAAATGGCGCAGAAATTCAGCGATCTTTATACCTGTCACGCAGGATACCAAACCGATGGACACCGCCAAGGTCGATGTAACAACCGTCGCCAAGCTAAGCACCAATACGGATCTCTCAGACCGAACTCGCCGCGTCGACCACCTCAAGTCGATTCAGCCCGTTGATCGGGCCCCTATCGCCCCACGGCGAGAAAGAGCAACGGCCATGCCAGCGCTCCTCGCGCGCACTAAGCGCCTGATTGCGCTTTGAAACGGTTCGCGATGCGCTCATGGCGCGCGGTGTTTTGAATCTCACAGGTTTTGTGATGCCGCTGTCGGAAACCGGACAACAATATCAAGAAGAGGGGCTGGCGTATCCGGACCTTTCCCACGGTTAATCCAGAAGGTCGCTCTGGCCCAAAGGACCAGGACATGAAGCGCAGCCGCCTTTCGCAAGAGTAGATTATCGGGATTTTTAGGAGCACGAGGCTGGCTTCCGGTCGCCGATCTGTGCCGGAAGCACGGCGTCAGTGAAGCCATGACCTACAGATGGAAAGCCAAGCGTCGCAGGATGGAGGTCTCGCATGCGAAGCGCCTGATGAGGTTGGAGGACGAAAACATGCGGCTGAGGCTGCTGTTGGATGCGACCGCGGCAATAACCGGGACCGGCTGCTCGACGGCGATATCGCGGCCAAGTTTCTTTGCACTGTGCCAAACCTGCCGCAGGTGCATTGGCTCTTGTCCGGCGAGCACCTCTCAGGCGATGGCAGGCTGATCGAGGCGTCGACCTCCATGAAGAGCGTCAACGCTGCCTTAGACAATCCTGTGCGGCCCGGTGAATATCAATGCGTTGCCAGAGCTGATCGGCGCGATCCCAAGCGGCTGCAGAAGGGTAAGTAACGCTAAGCTGCGCCGATGCGGCCAGCCGTGCCTTAGCGGTTTATTGCCCACGCGGCGTAAGGCCGTTTCGATCAGGGACGCAATGACGGCCCAATGCTGCCGTCGTCGTCCGTAGCAATGCAAGAGTTCCCGCAGTCTGGGGGGTGCGATCAAGCGCTTCTAGCCATTTTCACCGAGAACAGTCTCATCGTTGAGTGACGATGAAGTGAGACGCGACAACCGTCTTGGCTATCAACTGCATGGATGTGAAATACGTACTTCGAAATATCCAACCCAAATGTCGCGACTTCCTTGTTGAATGGCCCTGTTAGCGGTTCCGTGCATCGCGGTCTATGGCTCCGACGGATCTGGCCGTCTTCCCCATTAGAGGTCGCCCGCGGCATGAAGGATTGAACGAGACGCTGTTCACGTCGCTGGCTCAGGCCCGCGTCACGCTTCGATGCTGGCGGGCCGAAGACAACGACGCACGACCACTCGTAGCACGGATGGAAGACGCCGTGTCCGAGTTCGCCTTCACCTGCCAACCGCGACGGGATCTGGCGCTGCGCTATGCCGCAGGCTCCGCGCCAGCTCCCGTCGCTCCCACCGCCCAACCAGGCAAATCCAACGACCGGGGCGAACTCAGGACTGGATCGAACTTGGGGCCACCTCAGGCGAGCGGTGATTAGGGCTCAGGATGAGACCTCGATGTCGGCTTTTCCGACCTCAGCAATCCATCAACGAGCCACGATGGCGTCGCTTTGCGCCTCGCCGTTGGAGGGGTTTGTCCGAGATCGAACAACCAGGTCGACAAAACTCCGAAGAGTAGAGATTGCAAGAAGCCTAGGATCACGCAAGCCCGTAATGTTGGATAAATTGTTCGGTGGCGCCGTGCCCGTTGATTCAGATCATTGTAATCCTCAAGCGAGATCAAATAAGAATCCAGGTCGGATGAGCAATGGCGAAGAGCTTGGCGCAATGGCTGTAAGTGCGATACTTGGGGAAGAGAAGAGAAATCTAAGGGAACCCAGGCGCAACGAGACGTTGCGGATTGGGATTGTCGGTCTGGGTCATGGATTTGTTATGGCGCAGGAAGTTCTGGCGACCGGAAGAGCATCGCTGGCAGGGTTATGCGTCAAAGATCCATCCAAGAATGCTCGAAAAGCCGAATATCTGAGGGCGCCAGTTTACACCTCTATCGATGTTTTGGTCGACAAAACGAAGCCGGATGGAGTGATCGTTGCGGCGTCGACTGACCATCTGGCTCAGATAGCAGAGAGATGCATTGAAAGGGGCGTCCCCGTTCTGCTTGAGAAGCCGGCGGCGCGAAACGTGGCTGAGATTGGACGTCTGCAATCGGCCGCCAAATTACGTCGAACACCAGTCTTGGTTGGATATCACCGCAGATTCTCAGACCAAATTGGATGGCTGAAGAGTGCTATTGACAAGAAGGTAGTGGGATCAATCAGCCGCGCCGTTGCGCTATGGTTGGTTCGCAAACCCGATGAGTACTTTGATTCTTGGCGTGTTCAAGCCTCTGCGGGCGGTGGAACGATCATGATTAATATGGTGCACGAGATAGATACGTTTCAGCATCTTCTTGGTCCGATCCGCGAGGTTAGTGCTGTCGGACAAGAAACGAAATTAGCGGACGATGAAGTCGGTCATTCGTATACGATAACGGCCACCATCGAAAATAGGACGGGGGGCGTTTGTCACGTCACCTTTATCCATTCAGACCTAACCCCCTCACCGTTCAGCTATGAGAGCAACGCCGCGGAGAATAGTGTTTTCCCCCGATACCCTAAGGATTGCTATCTCCTGTTTGGAGAAGGTGGAGCAATTTCCTTTCCATCGGGACAGATCTGGTCGACCAGCGGATCTCGAAAGGGATGGACACAACGGCTTGAAAGTTCGATTTACCCGGGCGCCGCAGGCAATGGTCTGCACAATCCTCTTTTACAAGAAGTGGAGCACTTTCTTTCCGTGATTGAAGGGAAGTGTGATCCGAAAGTTACTTTGGAAGACGCGGCTTCGACGTTGTCTGTCATACAGGCGATTAGAGATTCAATGTCGCTCGGTCGACCTGTTGACCCAAAAGCGTACCTGGATTCAACCAAAAGAACTCGCATCGGGGCGGTGCCTCCGGGAGTGACCGCGACGTAAGGGGAGCGACACAGTGCAATCCACATTTGAGGGCAAGACTGTGGTTGTGACCGGAGGTACCCAGGGTATAGGAGGCGCCGTCACATCCCTCTTTCTAGAAGGTGGCGCAAAGGTGTGCGCCCTCTTTCATAAGGACGAATCGGCGGCAAAGAAGCTGCGCGAAAGTGCGGGCGTACACCAAGATCGTCTGCTGACGCTTCGGGTGGATGTTTCCAACTACCAAGCCGTGAGCTCTGCGTTTGACATGTTGCGGGCACGTTGGGGACACGCAAGTATTTTAGTAAACAATGCGGGAGTTCACTGTCCCGTTGCCGCTTTTGAACTCCAAGACAATCAGACGTGGATCGACGTCTTCTCCGCCAATGTGTTTGGAGCTGTGTTTGCAACCAAAGCTGCCATTACTCCTATGAAGAAGGCACGGTGGGGACGGATCATCAATATTGCTTCGATCGCAGCGACTGAAGGCTTGCTCAACGGTAGTCCCTATGCGGCGAGCAAGGCGAGCTTACTCGGGCTTACTCGCAGTCTGGCGAAGGAAGTCGCGCCGTACTCGATAACGGTCAATGCGCTCCTGCCGGGCATGACGGAAACGCGAATGGCACATGCAGTACCGCGCGAAGTCTACAACCGAATCCTGTCAACGATCCCCATCGGTCGAGCTGCTACTTCGAAGGAAGTCGCGGCGCTGATAGCGTTTCTCGCTAGCGACGCTGCAAGCTATATCTCCGGTTCACTGATCAATGTGTCGGGCGGGCGCTAGGCGCGTATTCGCTGTTCAAGCGTTAGAGGGCGTGGCATATCTTGGATATCTTTGTGTGCAGATATTCAACGCGGCGGATGCAAGGGCATGTGGCCCGCAACTCGTTCGATTGGTCATGAGAACAAAACGCTGGAGGTCCTAGAACATGATCGCTGACCGAAAGATTGCAATTGTCACGGGTGGCTCCGGCAATATTGGACAAAGTATTGCGACCGCCTTGTCCAATGAGGGCTATCGTACAGCAATTTTCGATCGATCTCCTCCATCGGAACAGTTCGGCTCTTTGCCCAAGGAGGTGATCTTTTTGTCGGGAGATGTTTGTCGAGAAGAGCAAGTGAAAAGAGCTTTCGCGGAACTCTTTGAGAAAGAGGGCCGCCTGGATCTATTGGTCAACGCGGCGGGAATCTCACCGAAGCGCGACGGTTCAAAGAGAGCGCGAATTTGGGAGGTGAGTTTTGAAGAGTGGCAAAATGTGATCGGCGTAAATCTGAACGGCGTATTTGTGACTTGCAAGGTCGCAACTGAGTATTTCCTTCGGCAGCGCTCGGGCAATATCGTAAATATTGGTTCAGTGATGGGGTTCATTGGAAGCACGAGCGCGAGTTCAAATAGGTTTCCGTACAGCAATTCTGGCGCCCACTATTGCGCATCAAAAGCGGCCGTCCATAACCTAACCAAATCGCTGGCACGAGAGCTGGCAGAATTTAACGTCCGAGTTAATTGCATAGCGCCAGGGGCGGTAGAAGGAGGAATGCTTCTCCTGGACGAGGACCAGAGACAATCGGTCTTGCGCCAGTTGCCTTTAAACAGCTTCTGTAAGGCTCGGGATATCGCTGAGGCAGTACTCTTCCTCGCCTGTAGCGACAAGAGTCGGGCAATCACCGGACACACGATAACCGTGGACGGCGGCTGGAACATGCGCTAGGTGGTGTGGACACTTATCGCATCCATAGGACGATGGCTGCGAGAGTGACGACGGCAAGGTAGTTTCGGGCGGTCTTTTCGAAGCGGGTTGCGACGCGACGGAATTGCTTCAGCTTTGAGAAGCAGCATTCGACGAGATGGCGCTGGGCATAGAGATGTTTGTCGAGCGGATATTTGAGCGCCCGTGAAGGGTTGTTGGGGATGACGGCGAGCGCCCCTTTGGCGGCGATGGCCTGGCGCAAGTGATCGGCGTCATAGGCCGTATCGGCCATGACGACCTCGGCAGGTAGCCCTTCGAGCAAAGTAGCCGCTTGCGGTGCATCGCCCTTCTGACCTGCGGTGAGCGTGAAGCGCACGGGACATCCCAGGCCGCGAACGGCCAAATGTATCTTGGTGCTCAAGCCACCGCGCGAGCGGCCGAGCGCTTGATCTTGATCTTCAGACCCCCTTTTTTGGCCCCGGCAGCGTGCTGGTGGGCTCGGACGATGGTGGAGTCGACGATCAGATATTCGAAGTCCGGATCATCGGACATCGCCTCGAAGATCCGCCACCAAACACCTTTGATGCTCCATCGGCTGAAGCGCCGGAACACGCTGTTCCAATCCCCGAACGCTTCGGGAAGATCACGCCAGGGCGAGCCCGTACGCACGATCCACAGCACCCCTTCCACGAACATCCGGTTGTCGCGTCCGGTTGAACCCTTCTGGTCAGGCCGCCCTATGATCAGCGGCGCCATCCGCTCCCACGCCCCGTCGCTCAAAACCAACCGGTCCATCACACCCAAGACTGCCTCCCCAAAAGCAGCCTTGAATCTGATTTGCTCCTAAAAGGGAATCCTTAGAGTCCACACCACCTAGCGGACTCGCGCGTCAAGCTACCCGATCAACTGAGCAACGGCACTCGATATTCCGGCGCCGGTTAATCCAAAACCATCGAGGGCGCCTTCGTATTGGAGGTTGCTCGGATATTTCGAGGAGCCCGAGAATGGCAACAGTCTGACGTTATCTATGCCATGCTGAACCAGTATCTCCGAAACGATGCTGGCTAGTCCACCGACTCGTCCGTGCTCTTCGACGGTGACGAGTATATCCGTTGTCTTAAGCGCGCTGAGAAGAGTTGTTTTGTCAAACGGCCACAGGCGAACTGCATTTAGAATGCTGCAGCTAATACCTTTGTCGTTCAGCAAATCAGCGGCGTCGCTAGCGGCGAAAAGACCACGGCCGGTGCTCAGAATTGTTACACGGTGTCCTCGCCGTAGGACCTGCAGCCTGTCTAGATCGGGGTCCTCTCTGCCATGTTCTCTCATGCTCGCCGACAAGAACGGGTTCTCCACACGTACATAAGCGAAGCCGCGTTCCGCAAATAGGCGATCGACGATATTGTGCATGTCCAGGTAACTGCTCGGGCAGTAAACGGACACGTTGTCTAACGTACGCATGATCGAAATATCCTCGTGAGGAACGTGGGTGTGACCCTGAAACGTGTAGTAGAGGCCCGACCACAAGCCTACGACTTTAACATCGTAGTTTCCATGTGACACAAGCGTGCGGATCTGCTCGTAGGCTCGCATCGTAACAAATGAGGCTATGCCCACAATAAATACTTTGTGCCCGCAGCTGGCCAGTCCGGCGGCCACACCAGCCGCACACTGCTCCATAACCCCGAGCTCAAGAAAATGAGCTGGATAGTCCGCTTCTATTTGCTCTACCAGCGATGACTTCTTCGAATCGACGGAAATGAGGGTGAAGGCGTTGCCTGCCTTTGCTTTTGTTATGAGCGCGTCTGTGAATCCGGAACGAAGATCAAGAGATTGGCTCGACATAGCGTGACGCTCCGCCTAACTGAAATTGAAAAGAGCTAGCTGATCGCCCAACCACCATTGCAGTCGATGGTGCAGCCGGTGATGTAATTGGCTCTGTTTGAGGTCAGAAACGCGGCAAGCTGTGCCACATCTTGTGGCAAGCCGAGCCTTTGAAGAGGAACATTGTGCCTGGCCCGGCCACGCCGTCTCGTTCCAGGGTCCGAAAACTCGCTCGACGTATTCCGCGAGAAGCTCCGGAACGAGTGCCACGCTTGATGTTTCAACGTCTGCCAATGCGTTCTAACCTGATCTGCAGCGGTCAAGCTGGTCATAGACCGCCAATGAACCCACGAGCTACGAGCTCTTGCATCGCTGCACCGTACTCCGCCTCAGAGGGAACTCGGTAATGCCATTCCACTGAATTCTCCATAAAGGAGATACCGCGCCCCTTGATCGTATGCGCGATCAGGATCTGCGGAGATGCTGACGTTTCAGCGTTTGATCTGGCTAAGTTGAGAGCGTGCACGATTTCAGATATCGAGTGTCCATTTACTTCTTGCACATTCCAACCAAACGACTTCCATTTCTCAGCCACAGGCTCAAGGGTCATTATCGATTCGGTTGGGCCGTCTATCTGGAGTCGATTTCGGTTTACGATGACGAGTAGATTGCTTAGCTTGAGATGACTACCAGCTAAGGCTGCTTCCCAGACTGACCCTTCATTCATTTCTCCGTCGCCGACAAGCGCGACCGTCAAGTAGGATTGCCCAGACCTTTTTGCGGACAGCGCTGTTCCGATTCCAAACGCGATCCCGTGTCCAAGCGATCCACCCGTCATCTCGACGCCGGATATGCTGATCGTTGGAAACATTGTCAGTTCAGAGCCACCCGCAAGAAACCGCTCCAGCGAAGATGGCGGCAAGAAACCGCGATGCTCCATTACTGCAAAGAGCGCCACTGCACCTTGGCAAGAACTTAAGATGAAGCGATCTCTGTTGGGGTCGTTTGGCTTCAGTGGATCGATGCGCAGAAATCGACAAAACAAGCAGTAAAGGATCTCGATCAGCGAAAGAGAGGAACCAATATGTCCACCGCCGGCATTTCGAATCGTGCCTACAGTGCGAGCGCGAAGTGAGCTGCAGAGCAGTTCATCCTCTCTCTGCATTTCCATGGCTGATGGGAGTTTCGTTGCGGTTTCGGCGGGCACCATCTGCTCCATACGCTCAAGGCCTCACAAATTTGATGCATTGGCAACTATGCGACGTCGCCAAGTCCGTTCTGCCCAGCCACGAGACTTGGAACGAGTTGACCGACAGCAAAGCCATCGGCTCACCCCAAACTTGTCTCGACGTTAGCTCCTGCTTTTGACGCACCAGCTGCGAGAGCTTCGCCTGCGCATCCGCGCCTGGTGTCCGAGCGTTTCGGTTCAAGGCCAGGCCGACCTCCTCCGGCCCGATCTGCTGGAACGGCTCGTTATCGTCTATCGCGACGGTGTTACGCAGCACCTCATGACGTACCACTAATCCGAAGGCCGGCTGCAGACTCGACTCGTCCAGCTCGCCGCGAAGCCGGCGCCCCATTTGGATCTGACAGGTCTCACTGCCGCCGTCCAGACGCGACCGGAACCAACGTCGCTGCTGGGCGTAGAACAGCGACACCCGCGACGGACGCGGCAATGCTTCAATCGGCGAGACCGCACTCAACAGTGGAGAGTCTACGGCATTGATTTGTATCAATCGAGCACGTTCCATGCGAAGTCCTGAGCCGGTGACTGGAGACCGCTATGGTCGCAACGGCTCCTTCACCGTGTTCCAGCAATCGGCATGCCGCAAAAGACGTTGCGCGCGCCTTGCTTGAAGAAGGCAACAGCATGAGCTTCGCGCCGTATCGGCGGAACAGTTGGAGCCTAGTGTCGGACTCCGGACGTCAACGTCTTCAACCGGACGCCGTTGGACACGACGATCCGAATCGTCAAATGACGATAGTCGCCTCCTCGTGCCAAACTCGAACGTCTGCTTGAGGATGATGTCTCCAATGGCGACCTCACGATCGAAGGGCTCAGTATCGGAACATTACCTGGTGTCATTCGACTTGCGGAGCGGTATCCCATGCCGAGGACGCTGTTGCCCCTATACGTCCGGAGACCTCCTCGCAACGTTGATAATTTGGTCCTGCGGTGGAATTCGCGTGAGAAGTGATATTTCAGTACGCTACGGGATGCTGATCGCTATGACGTTCGAACACGATGGCGAGGTTGCGCGGCCGTCGCCGCATCAAGCTTCGGCATGAAAGGCAATCTAGTCGCGTCACGGTCTTTTTACTGGAGCCGCGCATATCCGTTCCTGTTCGCCGCGAAGCAAGCCCACACGCGAGGTAACCATAATCTGGCAAGTGTCGGTATGGCCCGCCGAATTTCTTCCAGGCTCGCATGATCAGTATTTTGTGCCGAGCGCCTATCCTGCAAATCAGCAAGCCGCGCAAGCTTCGCCGCCACATTTGAGCGCGCTACCGCGAGAGCCTCGCAAACCTGTCTCATCGGGCGTCCTCCGGCAATGATGCGAGCGCGCAATCCATCTTTGCGCAACCGTACGTCACGCAGGGTTTCGACTCATCTCCTCTTGCCCAGCAACCGTTGCAGCTCGTCGAACCCTACGACGGCAATTTGGTCTTCGCCTCGGTGCCCAGCTGCAGATTAATTCGTCTGCGCAGCATTCCAACTCTGCTTGATCATGGCCAAGTCAGCAGGTGGCCTGCAACGGACACAAAGCGATCACGAGGACCCATTTCGTGCAGGCACGAAGAAGCTCCAAGGATCAACTTGATGATAACAAGCGCGGCGGCCGGCCCTAACCAGATGACGGCGGTGAGCGCGACGGCGATGCCGCCGACACCGCGGATGGTTACCCGTTAGAGGCTCGTCTCGTCTCCCAGCAGCTTGTGATGATCGCGCGCGCCAGTACTTGGAAGCCCGCCAGCGTTTGAGCCCTCAGCTGTAGCGCTCGCTCGTAGAGGCACGCCATGACCTCCCTGAACGACCTTGACTCTGTGTTGTCGTGTTCAGCAGTGTTCAGTTGAAGACTTATGTTCGCAACTCGACACTGAGGCTCGGGAATTCCGAAGGCGTGGCGCGAAGCGCATGCTTTTACCCCTCTTCAATAGGGCCTGCAGAACGTCCTTGGTGGCACGCCGATTGCTTGGGCGCACGGTGAAAGTGCGGTCCGGCCAATTGACGCTCTGCTGCACTTTTTCGCGGTTGCCGCAATCGTTCGCCCAGCGGCGGCTTTGATATCTTTACGCCTGGAGGACGGCGTTCGATCTGGAAGCCGGGCCGTTGACCCGGTGGAGGTGCAGCGATGGCTAATGCCATGCTTAGCCAGGCAGGAAATGTGATTCTTAGCGTCGCGTCGAGCTGATCACGGGGGAGCGCCGCCCGCGACGATGGAGGGCGAGGAGAAGGTCCGAATAGTGGCGGAGAGCTTTTGAGTAGGGTGCGAACATCTTCGAGGTGGCCCGACGCAATGGCGTCGGCCGCAAGCTGCTCGCGCTTTGGGAAGCCGCGGCTATGGAGAATGTCGCTATCGCACCGCTCGTCGTCTCGACCGCCCACTATTCCAAAACCTCGCCACGGGCAAATGAATCCACGATCACAATTGTCTCGTCATGCTCGGCCCGATCGGCCCCGGCAAATCCTGGCTGGACTGCGCGCCCGGCAACGGAGCCTGCCGCGATGGCATCTCCGAGAGTATCTGCGGCGCACATCTTGGCGTCTCCGCTCCCGATACGACCCGCATGAAAACCCGCGAAAGCGACCTGAGCGCCAAGACTGCAAAGACATTTTCGACGCTGTCGTGAGGGTTGAGAGCACGGGCCGTCCTGAGCTGACGGCAACCGTTCCTGCCGTGCTCGTTTTGCTCAACGAGGCCGTGAAGGCCACAGTTAAGCATTCAGCGATCTACGACCTCGCCTACCTGCTCACGGCCGAGGAGGTCGCCTGATGCACAAGATCGTTGATGGCTCGACGCAGATCCTTGGCGTCGTTGGGGATCCGATCCGGCAGGTTCGCGCACCGGAAGTCTGGAGTGCTCTATTTCGCGCAAATCGTTTCAATGCCGTCTGCGTCCCTCTGCATGTCACGCCCGCCGAATTGAAGACCTTCTTGACGGGATTGCGAACGATCCAAAACATCGCAGGTCTGATCGTCACCATCCCGCATAAGCTCGCGGCGGTACATCATGCGGACATCCTTACAGAACGGGCGCGTCACGTGCAGTCTGTGAACGTCATGCGCCGTGACGAGGACGGCCGCTGGCGTGGAGACATTCTCGACGGCATCGGCTTCGTCAAGGGATTGCTGAGCAGAGGTCAACGCATCGAAGGACGCCGCGCGCTTGTCGTTGGTTCAGGAGGGGCTGGCACTGCGATCGCCTTCGCCATCGCAGAGGCGAAGGCTTCCTCTGTTCATGTCTCTGATATCGCGGCAGACCGCGCGAGCGATCTCGCGAGCCGATTAGAGGCGGCCGGAATACCCTCCGGGACCTCGGCTGCTTCGGCGCGGGGATACGATCTCGTTGTGAATGCCAGTCCGATCGGGATGAAACCGGATGATCCGATCTCGATCGACTGCACCGATCTGGTGCGTGAGGCATTGGTCGGAGACGTCGTAGTCCATCCTCAGATTACACCGCTGCTGGCTGCCGCGCGGGAGCGCGGCTGCTACACGCAACCGGGTATAGTGATGATGGACAACCAACTGACTGCGATGCGTGAATTCTTGCGTTTTCCTGACGGTGACTACACCCCGGCGGCAGTCGCACGCGTGCCGGCCGCCTAACGCGTAGCGCTGATCAAATAGCTGACCACAACGTATACGGCCCGAGGTCGGAAACTCAGAGGGAGGAAATTTGCAATATGTGTGAGCGATGCATTTAGGCGAGGTACCGAGAGTCGCCGCTGAGATAGCTGGCATTGTTGGGTTGGTGATCGATGGTGGGCGGCACCATCGCCAAGGGTGATCTGCGCCGTTGGGGCGCGCTCAGAAATACCCGTTAGGCCCTTAGGTTAAGATAACCTGCTCGTCGCAAGCGCAATCCGCCGGCACGCGTCCTCAAGCTCCGAAAGAGCCGTGGCAAAGGAGATCCGGAAGTACGGCGCGAGCCCGAAGGCCGAACCGGGAATGACCGCGACGCCTACGCTGCGCAGGAGATATTCCGCGAGATCGGTATCGCTGTTGGTACGCTGACCATCCGGCGCGGTCTTGCCGATCAGTCCAGCGCAACCGGCGAAGGCATAGAACGCGCCCTCGGGCACCCGGCAGCTGATGCCTTCAATTCTGTTCAAAGCGGTCACAACGAAGTCGCGCCGTGCCTGGAACGATCGGCAGCGCTCTGTGACGATGTCCGAAGGGCCATTGAGCGCGGCGATGGCGGCAGCCTGGCTGACCGACGAGGGGCAGGACGTGGATTGGCTCTGAACGACAGCCATGGCGCGAATGAGCGCGGCTGGTCCGCCTGCGTAACCAATCCGCCAGCCGGTCATCGCATAGGCCTTGGAGACGCCATTGACTGTGAGGATGCGTTCGCGAAGCAAAGGCTCGATCGCGGCGGGCGTCACGAAGCGGAAATTGTCGTAGACGATGTGCTCATAAATGTCGTCCACCATGAGCCAGACATGCGGATGCGCAATCAGCACGTCGAGGATGAGCCGGTAAGCTGCCTCCGAATAGGCCGCGCCCGACGGATTGGACGGCGAGTTCAATATCACCCAGCGCGTGCGCGGCGTGATCGCCCGTGCGAGATCCTCCGCTGTCAGACGAAAACCGTTGGCTTCCCGGCACGGCACCAGCACAGGTTTGCCACCCATGATCAGGACGATGTCGGCATAGGACACCCAATAAGGCGTCGGCACGATGACCTCATCGCCCGGCTCGAGCGTCGCCATCATCGTGTTGAACAGGATCTGCTTGGCGCCGGCCGACACCGTGATCTCGTCCTGCGCAAAATCGAGACCATTGTCGCGCTTGAACTTCGCGCGAATTGCAGCCTTGAGTTCGGGCGTGCCATCGAGCGCGGTATATTTCGTCGCGCCGGCGTCCATAGCCCGCTTTGCCGCATCCTTGACATGCTCGGGCGTGTCGAAATCCGGCTCGCCCGTTCCGAGCACGATGACGTCCCTGCCCTGACGCTGCAACTCCGCGGCAAGGCCCGTGATCTTCAGGATCTCCGAAACGCCGATCGCCGACAGCCGGCTCGCCGGCCGCAGCGGGGACGCCCTTACTTGAACGGGAGCGTTCACGCCTGATGCTTTCTCACACAACGTCGAACCTGACGCCTTGCGCAAGCGGCAGCGTCCGGCCATGATTGATGGTGTTGGTCGCGCGGCGCATATAAGCCTTCCACGCGTCTGATCCGGATTCGCGGCCACCGCCGGTTTCCTTCTCCCCGCCGAAGGCGCCGCCGATCTCCGCGCCAGACGGGCCAATGTTGACGTTGGCAATACCGCAATCGGAGCCGCGTGCCGACAGGAAGGCTTCGGCTTCACGCAGGTCATTGGTGAAGATCGAGGACGAAAGGCCCTGCACAACGGCGTTGTGCAGGTCGAGCACGGAATCGAAGTCGCTGTACTTCATCACGTAGAGAATCGGCGCGAAGGTCTCGTGCTCGACCGGACCGGTCTGCGCGGCCATCTCGACCAGCGCCGGCCGCACGTAGTAGGCGTCAGCAGTTCCCTCAATAGCAACACGCTCGCCGCCGTGAACGATACCGCTTGCGGCTTTCGCGGCTTCAAGTGCGCCTTGCATGCCGCGATAGGCAGCCGCATCGATCAGCGGACCAACCAGAGTCCCGGTATGAAGCGGGTTGCCGATCGTGACTGATGCATAGGCGCGCTTTAAGCCCGGCACGAAGCTATCGTACACCCTCTCATGCACGAATAGGCGACGCAGTGTCGTGCAGCGCTGGCCGGCGGTGCCCATCGCCGCAAAGGCGACGCCCCGGAGCGTCAAATCGAGATCGGCGGTGGGCGCGACGATCGCCGCATTGTTGCCGCCGAGTTCGAGGATCGCGCGCGCAAAGCGCTTGGCGAGCCGCGGTCCGACCGCGCGCCCCATCGCAGTCGAGCCGGTGGCTGAGACCAATGCGACCCTGAGGTGGTCGACCAGCAGTTCACCGATCTCGCGGCCGCCAAATAGCACTGCCGAAAGACCATCTGGCGCCGCACCGCCCTCCTGCTTGAAGCGCTTCACGGCACGCTCTAGGAGCACCTGCGTCGCCAGTGCGGTCAATGGTGTCTTCTCCGACGGCTTCCAGACGATGCTGTTGCCGCACACGAGTGCGAGCGCTGCGTTCCAGGCCCACACCGCGACCGGGAAATTGAACGCCGAGATGATTCCAGTGACGCCGAGCGGATGCCAGCTCTCCATCATTCGATGATCGGCACGCTCGGTCGCGATAGTCAGTCCATAGAGCTGTCGGGACAGACCGACGGCGAAATCGCAGATGTCAATCATCTCCTGGACTTCGCCAAGCCCCTCGGAGACGATCTTGCCGACCTCGATCGAGACCAGCCGGGCCAAGGCCTCCTTGTTGGCGCGCAACTCTTCGCCAAGTAGCCGTACAAGCTCGCCGCGCTTCGGCGCGGGCACCAGTCTCCAGACGCGGAAAGCAGTGTGCGCCGCTTCGATGGCCGCCGCAGCTTCGCTGGCGCTCGTTTTCTGGACCTGTGCGATGGTTTCGCCGGTAACGGGCGTATGCACCTTGAGCGTGCCATCCTTGTAGTGGGCTCGGTTCACGCCAAGTGTGGTGAGCAGCCTGTCGACGTCATCGGAAAGATCGGATGTGTAGGTTTGCGGTTGCAGTTTTGTCGAAGCGGACATGGCGGCTTCCCCGAGTTGGGCGTTGAGTTCAGATCTTTGCAGGCGTCGGGTAAACTACATGTGAGGGCTCGTTCCGCCCGAATCGGAGCGCGCGTCAATCGCGTTCGCAAAGGCGATCTGTGGAGACCCGATTGGCTTCAGCGCTCGCTCCAGCGACGCTTTCTCCACCTGCGCATAGAGTTCCAGTTCATCGCGGACGACAGCGCCAAGCTCCGCTTCGAACTGAGGCCGATTGGACTGCGCAGCATAGTTCTTCTGCTCGTCGGTGCCGATATTGGACTGGAAGATTCCCGCTGCACTCACAGGCAGGAAATCCTCGTACACGATCGGATCGAATTGCAGAAAGCCATTCGAGATCAGTTCGTCCACGGTCGCTGGTTGCCTGCCGAGATGGTTTGATGCGAGCCCGGCCGCAGTTGCCGAATACCGGAAGAAGGCAAGCCCACGCGACCGCAGCTCAGCCCAGTCGTCCGGAAATAACTTAAACCGCTCCGAGAGCTCGACGTCGTAGGTCGACGCATCAGTGCCCGCGGCGTCGATCTGGACATCACGACGGACGGATGCGAGCAACTCATCATAGAGCCTGCGGCCGTCGGCCGTCAGGGCGACGCCGCGTTGCTCGATCTCGCCGAAGCGCGCGGTGTGCGTCCCAGCAATGTCTTCGCCCGCGCTGTGTCTGAAGATGATTGGCTCTTCCAGTGCCTTGAAACTGGTCTGCCGGAGCAGGATCGGGCACCTGCGACGCGCCAGCCCTTCGATAACCGCCTTGGGCGCAATTCGACGTCCTCGCATGCCGACCCGGGCGGCATCGATATCCAGAGTCCGCGGCGTGAGATGATTGATATGCGGGCCCTTAAAACTTACGATGTCCGCGATCAACCGGAGCGCATTGTGCAGCTTTCGGTAGGTGACAAGGTCCACAGTCGCGTCACTGTGCCAGCGGAACGTCTGCAACGCCTCACGAACGAACTCTTCCGCTTCCGGCTGCGTCAGCCTACCTTCGGCTTCAAACACATCGACGAGTTCGAGGGTACGCGGCTTGAAAATGCGGCGAGCAGAAAGGATTCGCTCAGCCTCAATGCGCAGCGCAGGATCCTCGATCAAATCGAGCCGGAGCAGCGAGGTAAAAACCCGAAACGGATTGCGGTGAAGCGCTTCCTGGGCCGTCGGGCGAAATGCTGTGGAATGAACCGGGACACCGGCGATCGAGAGATCATAATAGCCAACGGGGTGCATGCCCATGACGGCGAAGACACGGCGAATGTCGAACAACTCTTGCGCTGTGCCGATCCGAATTGCGCCCTGACGTTCAAGCCCGAGTCTTTCGATTTCCCCGCTCTGCTCGAGGCTCGCACGCATCTCAGGATCGGCGCGCACCGCATCGGCATTGACGTCCGCAACAAGCTGCAGGAGCGTCCCATATTGCGGAACCTCGGCGCGATACATGTCGGACATTGCGCGCAAGAGACGGTCACGAATGTCATCGGAATGCGCATGCCTTGCGGCCATTATTAGCTCCATTGCTGAGCCCCGGTGTCCAGCGGGGCTCGCCGGTGCATACTGTAGTGGTATATCTAGCCAAAGATTATGCTTGTGTTTTCAAAGCAATCAAACGACCTTTCCTTGAGAGATCATTCTAAACTGGAATAAACATGCATACCGCCCGCCGGCTCCTGCCTTCGACCGCACAGCTAGCTGCTTTCGAGGCCGCGTCTCGGGCGGGGAGCATCACTTTGGCGGCCAAGGAGCTCAACCTGACGCAGAGCGCGGTCAGCCGACAGATCAAGACTCTTGAGGAGCAGCTCGAGGTCGAGCTATTTGCGCGCGAACGGCAAACCATTCGCCTAACGTCCGCCGGTGAAGCTTATGCGCGGGAAATACGCGAGGCGCTGCGCAAGATCAGCGCCGCTTCATTCAACCTTCGCGCCAACCCTAGGGGTGGCACGCTTAATCTCGCGATCCTGCCAACCTTCGGCACGTGTTGGTTGGCGCCGCGACTTCCCAAGTTTCTCGCGCATAATCCGGGCATCACCATCAATCTTGCCACGCGCCTCACGTATTTCGATTTTCGGAGGGAGGCCCTGGACGCGGCCATTCATTTCGGGCCGCGGGACTGGCCCGGCGCCGAGATGGCATTACTGCGCTCAGAAGAAGTTATCCCCGCCTGCAGCTTCGAGTTGAAGAACCAGTACGGGTTTCGCACGGCCGCTGATCTCAAGAAGGTGCTACTGCTCAGCATCTCGACCCGGCCAAATGCCTGGGATCTGTGGTTCTCCGCGCAGACCGTAGCGGGCGGGCCTGGACAGACGATGTACTTCGATCAGTTTGCCACCGTCGCACAGGCCGCGATGGTTGGTGTCGGTGTTGCTCTGCTGCCGACCTTTCTGATCCAGGACGAACTGGCAAACGGCAAGCTTGTTCGCGCTCTCAACCTGCCCATGGAAAGCGCCGAGCGATACTATCTGGTGTGGCCGTCCGAGCGATCGACCCACCCGCCTCTCATCATGTTTCGCGACTGGCTTCTGGCGGAAACTGCTGCCGACCGTTGAACATCGGCATGGCGCGCCTAGCGTGTGCGTGCCTCACAAGCAGGGTCTCGTTGGGACCGCCTTCTTGCCACCTACTGCATAGACTCTATCGAGCCTTGCCAAAATCATCAGACTTGCAAGACCTTTAACATCCGCTGCAGATCAGCCCAAAGGTGATCGACACTCTCCAGGCCGACGCTCAAACGAAGATATGTTGCTGTTTCGCTGGAAGGCATAACATGACGATCATTGGTGATGACCATTGGCGCGACAATGCTCCGCGTGCCGCCCCAAAATGCCCCGATAGCGAATGTTTTCAAGCTGTCCAACGCTCGATCAACCAGCTCCGCTGAAACCCCGTCGAACCGGAGGCTGAAGACGCCGGAACTACCTTTAAAATCAAGCCGCCACAAAGTGTGGCCAGGGAAATCTGAGAGACAGGGATGAAGCACGGCAAAGCTACAACTCTCAGCCAATCGGTGAGCGAATTCCTCCGATATCTCGCCGACGTGGCGCAGTCGCAGCCCCATGGTCTGAATGCCCTGCAATGCAAGCGAACGCTCGTCAGGCAAGACGCCAACACCGAGAGAGCTCAAAGTACGACGTATCCGTTGATAGAGTTCCATGTCACTGAGGATGATCGCGCCTAACAAGATGTCGGAATGGCCCCCAGCATATTTTGTCAAGGCTTCGGCAATTAGCCCGACAAGCACGCGAGGAGTTCGAGGAGCAGAACGATGTGCGGCGCTACTGTCCCACAGCGCGGACGGAGAATAGCTACCGAATCAGAGCCGCGCTTCAGTCAGGTGAACAAGCTGAGCCCCCGCTCTGTAGAGGGCCTCTCGGGCGGCACGAAAGCGTCGCTCTTCGACGGCGGCGACCGGAAGCGGCAGATCCCTTTCCGTAACCTGGCCGAGGACATAGGATGCCAACACACTGCCGAAGAGAGTCCCAGGCGCAATACCGCGCCCATTGTAACCACTGAACGCGACGACGTTGCGGCCGAGCATGTGAAAGCGCGGCAGGCTGTCCGAGGTCATCCCAATCATGCCGAACCAGCCGGCTTCGAATTTGAGATCGCCGATCTGCGGAAACAATCTGCGCAGCGACCTCACCGCCCAGGCACGGTGAACCGAGGCGCCAACGCGCTCAAGAGCGCCAACACTGCCGAACACCAGACGTCCCGAGCGATCGAAGCGAAACGAGGAAAGGACCGCCCCTGTGTCCCATGCCCCTTGCCGTTCGGGCAAGATGGAGGTCCTCAGATTGTCCGATAAGGGCGGCGTGGCAAAATTGAAGTAAGGTACATGGATCTGCTGCCGTCGAACCTGCGACCAAGGTCCTGTGCCGTAAGCGTCGGTGGCGACGATCACCCACTCAGCATTCACAGATCCCTTTGCCGTGCCGATCCTCCAGCGCGAGCCGGTATCGCTGGCTGTGAGGACCTCACTCTGGGTGAAGATTTTCACGCCCGCTGCAAGCGCGACGCGTGCCAGGCCACGCACATAGGCCAGCGGCTGTATTGTGCCGGCGCGCTTGTCGAGCAGCGCGCCGGTGTAGTTGCCGCCACCGATTTTTTTGCGCGTCTCCTCAGCATTGAGCACCACGATGGGAGCGCCGCGCTTCTGCCACTGTTCGACACGCATCTCGATTTCCTGCAGACCCTTGCGCCCGATCGCGCAATGCAGGGTGCCCGCGCGCTCAAGTTCGCATTCGATGCCGTGCTTCTCGATCAGTTCGAAAACCTTACGTGGTCCACGACCGAGCAGGTCGATCAGCCGCTCCCCGAACGGAACGCCAAGAATACCTGCGAGCGTGTCGGGCATGATCCACATGCCCGCATTGACCAGCCCGACGTTGCGCCCAGAACCACCGAATCCTATCTCGGATGCCTCGAGCAGGCCGACGCGCACGCCTGCCTCCGCAAGGTGAATGGCCGAAGAGAGTCCAGTATATCCCCCGCCAATCACAACGACGTCGGCTTCCGCATCGCCCACAAGAGGACCGGTATCTGGCGGCGCTGGAGCCGTCAGCTCCCATAAGCCGTGCGATTTTGGATCGCCTCGCATCCGACAAACTCCCTCAGCTAAGGATTGTGAATCACGTCGGAAGGTCAACGCACTTCCCGCAGAAATACAATCCACTTCGTGCACGCGAACTGATCGAGCTGAGCTGCACATTTTACGTCTCCTCCAAAGAAGCCGAAGCACTCGCCATTGCGGACGAGAGAAAGAGCCAGGCTGATCGTCTCGGTCCCATCCCATAAAAAGCGTGCAGCGGCAAGTGTTGGCTGATAGCGCGAACGGCCGACGGCGCCCGCTGCTCGACCGCTCTCCCTCACATCTCTCGGGCGGGGAGCGGCAGCGCGTCGCCGTCTGCCGGTTGCTGTTGTCCCAGCCCGGACTGCTTGGTGATGGACGAGCCGCTTGCCGCGCTCGACCGCTGACCCTCTAGCTAGTCTTACTGCGTCACAAATCGGGAAGGCGCATGGTCCCCGATTTGAATTGCGCAGCACGGACATCTACGTAGCCGCCTAACCAATGCGCTCGCGAGGCGGCGCCGCATGGTAGCGATCGACTTCGGTATGTGACGCTCGGTTCTGAGCGGGAGTGCCGCGGGGCTTTTGATTTTTGGGAAGCGCAAATTCTTTGACAAACGCGGGCCGACGAGGTCGTGAGGGGGAATCGTCTCCCTTTCGGAGATCAGGAAACCGTAGGCGGCGATGCATAACGTGGCGTGGTGATGGAAGCCGCGCCAGCCACGTCCTTCATAATGCCCGAGGCCGACCTCCTGCTTGAGCTCTTGGTAGTCGCGTTCGATGCGTCATCTGAGCTTGGGCCAAATCCACCAGGGCGCGGAAGGAGATGTTTTCAGGCAGCGTCGAGAACCAGTATTTCGTCGGCTCCGCTTCGTCATCGGGCCATTCGATCAACAGCCATTCTTCGGCGTGCGGCTCGCTCAGCCAGTAATCGCGATGAGCTGGACGGACCCGGAGCCTCGCAAAGCGCGAGGTCAAGAAGTCAGCGCTGCCTTCGCGCCATTTGACATTCCGCCAAGCTTGTTTCGGTAGACCGAGAGCAAATTCCTTGACCGAGCAAGGCTTGTGCTTGTCGTCCCGCCGCATCAATTTCGTCGGCCGCCCATTCCCCGACCAGTTCTTAGGCGGCAGCGGTCCCATGCCGGGCGGCCACACGGACGTGTTTGGCAAGATGCCCGCAACATAGCGCAATTCCAACGCCGTCACTTCCTTGCGCAGCGTCGTATCCGCGCCATCTCCGGCATCCATCAGTACCACGCCACGCTCAATGTCGGCTTCACGGGCCGATCGGATTTGCTCCAGCGCGATCTCGGGCTTGGTCTTGAAGACAACATCCTTGGGCACACCGGCCTTCTCTCGACGTTCCTCCTCCTCGACCCATCTCTGGGGCAAGTACAAACGATAGGCGATCGGCAAGCTCGCATGGTGATTGGCAATCGACAGCGAAACTGCCACCTGGCAATTGTCTTGCTTGCCAAGTTGACCGCAATATTGACGCGCCACGCCGACCGAATGCCGGCCTTTTTTGGGAAAGCCAGTGTCATCGATGATCCAAGCTTCAATCGCGCCGTGCCGCTCA
>NZ_JAGKJI010000041.1 GCF_020329485.1 Bradyrhizobium cenepequi | reverse complement strand
AACACCGTCGTGGCGCGCGGCACGCCGTGGCACGACAAGCCCCCGGCGGCGGCCGCAGCCGCGATCCCATCTCTTGCCTGACCCAGTTTCTTTGTTCGACCGGAGCACCGTTTCTTCGTCCCGACCTGCCGTCTCCACGACGGCGCGCGCAGTGGCCGTCAAGGATGGCCGTTGCCTCAATCTCTCCCCTCGCCACGCTGCCGCCAGGCCACGCCTTGACGGCCGCGAGCACGGCGTCATGCTCAACGGCCGTCGGACAATCCAATTGCCCACAACCTATCGATCTAATGGTTGCTACATGATGCGCCACTTACCCCAACAACACCGCGTCGGCGCCATTCACGGCTTCCGCGCTGTCGGTGACCGTCTTCTCCAGCGATGGCGCCTGCACCGCGATGTTCTCGGCGAAGAAGCGTGCCAGCGCGATATAGCGCTGCGGGTCGCCGGCCTCGCCACCGGCCTTCACGGCGAGCGCTTCGCCGGCGAGCATGCAGCCGCCGAGCGTCGCGCCGAACAGGCGCAGGTAAGGCGTAGCGCCGGCGAGCGCATCGTTCGGCGCCGAGGCGAGGCGCTCGAGCAACCAGCGGCTGGTGCGCTCGAGCGCGCCGAGCGCATCGCGCAGCTTGGTGCCGGTGGTGCCGAACGCGGGGTCGTTGGAAACTTCCACCTGTTTGACGATGGCGGAGAGTTCTTCGAGCAGCGCCCAGACCGAAGCGCCGCCGTTAGCCCCGAGCTTGCGGGTGACGAGGTCGATCGATTGGATGCCGTTGGTGCCCTCATAGATCGCGGTGATGCGCGCATCGCGAGAATGCTGTGCCGCGCCCGTCTCTTCGATGAAGCCCATGCCACCATGCACCTGCACGCCGAGATAGGCGACCTCGTTGCCGATGTCCGTGGAGAAGGCCTTCGCGATCGGCGTCAGCAGCGCGCCACGTGTGGCCGCATCGCTGCGCACCTTCGGATCCTTCGCGCGCGTGGAAACGTCGAGTGCGACCGCGGTGGCATAGCAGATCGCGCGCGCAGCAGCGGTCATGGCGCGCATCTGCATCAGCATGCGCTTGACGTCGGGATGCGCGATGATCGGATCCGAGCCCTCGCTCTTGCTGCCGACGGCGCGGCCCTGGCGGCGCTCCTGGGCGTAGGCGAGTGCTTGCTGATACGCGCGGTCGGCAAGGCCAACGCCTTCGAGGCCGACGGCAAGCCGGGCCTGGTTCATCATCGTGAACATGCATCGCATGCCCTGGTTCTCTTCACCGATGAGGTAGCCGATGGCGCCGCCATGGTCGCCCATGGTCATGGTGCAGGTCGGGGAGGCGTGCATGCCGAGCTTGTGCTCGACGCCGGAGGGATGGATGTCGTTGCGCGCACCGAGCGAGCCGTCGGGGTTGACCAGGAATTTCGGGATCAGGAACAGCGAGATGCCCTTGGTGCCCGCGGGCGCATCGGGCAGGCGGGCGAGCACGAAATGCACGATGTTGTCGGTCATGTCGTGATCGCCATAGGTGATGAAGATCTTGGTGCCCTTGATGCGGTAGGTGCCGTCACCGGCGCGCTCGGCGCGGCTGCGCAGCGCGCCGACATCGGAGCCCGCCTGCGGCTCGGTGAGCTGCATCGTGCCGGTCCACTCGCCGGAGACGAGTTTTGCAAGGTAGATTTTCTTCAGCTCGTCGCTGCCATGTGCATCCAGCGCCTCGATCGCGGAGAGCGTCAGCAGCGGGCAGAGGCCGAACGCCGAATTCGACGCGCTCCAGATCTCGGTGCAGGCGGCATTGATCGCGAGCGGCAGGCCCTGGCCGCCGAAGGCTTCCGGACCCGACACCGCGTTCCATCCCGCGGCCGCCCAGCCCTGATAAGCGTCGGGCCAGCCCGGCGCGGTCGTCACCTTGCCGTCCGCGAGCTTGATGCCGTGCTGATCGCCGACCCGGTTGAGCGGCGCCAGCACCTCGCTTGCGAACTTGCCAGCTTCCTCCAGCACCGCTTGGGCGACGTCGCCGTCGAAGTCGCCGTAATGGCCGGCGGCAGTCGCGGCTTTCAGTCCGGCACCATGGTTGAGGGCGAGCAGGATGTCGTCGATCGGCGCACGGTAGGTCATGGCATTACTCCCGAGGGAACATTGGCGCCGTCTTCCCACGAAACCATGCTTCCCTCAACCGTCCGGATGACCCGAATTGGGGAGGAGAAACAGTTGAAATAGCCCGACTCCCTCTGTAGACCGGCGTTGCCAGACCGAGAGGGCCGCGGCTATGGTCCGCGCCCTTCGGACCTGGAATTGGGGCGTAGCCAAGCGGTAAGGCAGCGGATTTTGATTCCGCCATTCGGAGGTTCGATCCCTCCCGCCCCAGCCAAAGCCAATGCACTGATTTTATTGTGAAAACCGCCTTATTCGAGGCAGAATTTCCAGCGCATTTGGAAATTCAGTTTGCCGGTCATTTGGAAATTCTGTGCTGGTTTCGTTTTGGTCGGCGGCCGATGCAAGACGTCGCGCAGGTCGAACGCCGCCCAACTTATACGAATTGAGCGCGTGAACGCTATCTGCGCGTTGCAAGCTTTCGATCGCTGCCTTTCACGTCGCATGCGGCATCACCGCAAAACGCCTTCGCCCTTTTGCAGCGTTCAACGAAGCGCGAGGTTTATCTTTGCGATCCGACGCGGGTCTTCGACGTTGGAGAGGTCTGCTGCATTTCGTCTCGAGGTGATGCTGCTCCATCAGCACTCTGCTGATCGAGCTCCTTCTGCGCCAAGAGATGTGCATGTCGCTTGCGGGTCGCAGCGAGCGCTCGCATCATCGTTTCCTTGGCATAGCCGCGATAGGCCTGTGCGGTCTTATGTCCGGAGAGCGCACGACCCTGGCCGTCAGTCAGTTCGGCTTCCTCAAGCTCGGTCATGCCGCCGTGCCGGCAGGCATCAAGCGTAAACAGCTTTGACACGCCGTCAATCTTCTTGCGCATCTGCTGCACCACTTTCTCCATGCCGGGGTATGACCACACTTTGGCATCGCCCTTGCGTTCGCCCTTTTGGATCCGACGCATGATCATCGGGACGCCAAGCTTGGGCAGATGGCTCAAAACGTCCTCTGCTTCGGCATAAAACTTGACGATCTCTCCGTCGAGAGTCTCTTCGAGCGGATGCCAGACCAACACCTTGTTCTTGTGGTGCTCAATGCGCACGGCATGTGGCCAGTTTTTGCTGCGATAGTCGGGCCAAGTCAAAAACCCGGCCACAACGTTCTCCGGCCGTTGTAGCCATTCAAAACAGATCACCGCCACGGCCGCGGGTTCAGGCCGCCCTTCTTTGATGCAGCCCCATGCAAATTTATAGACCTCTTCGCGAGTGACCGCATGCTTCTTGGTCTTGGTGCGGCTCTTGAGGGTGAAGTCGTCCCAGGGATTCGGGTGCTTCTTATCGAACAGCTCCGGATGTAGCCGGCGCATGATCCGCCACACCTTTCGGCAGAGCCCGACCACCTTCTCTCCCTGCCGCAGTCTGATGCCGTTCGGGCCGTTGATGATTTTGTCGTAGATCTTATCAGCGGCTCGGGGCGTGACTTCCATGATCTGCCGTTCGCCGATCCGTCGTCCGCTCTTACCGACGGTGTCGCAGATCATTTGCATGATCCGTTCGTAGTCCGGGCGCGACCGAGGTGAGACCTTCTCGGTATACGCCTTCTCTGTCTTGTATTGTCTGAAGAGCCAGTCAATCGTGCCGTATCGCGCGATCTTTCCCTGGCCTGGCTCCCCCCTGCGCTGGCTGTTCCATTCATCGAACAAGGCATTGAGTGTGGCGGCGCGTCCGCCTTTTCTGTCATCGCCACATGCGGTTTCATAGCTCGTTCCAAGGGGCTCATTCGGCATCTCGCAGCCGAGTTTTCTGTAATGTGTAGGGATGCGGAAGTAGAAAGCGGTCGCCCCACGGGCAAGCCGCCGTACCTCCACGAAGCGTGGAAGTGGGCGCTCCAATGTTACAAATCCTCGGCGAGGTCGCCCGGCACGATGTCCGGCGCAATAGCTCGGTCCAGATCGTCTCTCAACCACAGCTGACGCCTCCCTTCTTTCACACGTGGTCGAGGATACTCCTTACCGACTCGTTTGAGAAAGGCTTCTACAGTTGTTTCGCCGCAATACCCGGCCGCAATTGCGGCTGGCATACGACGCGGCCAAGAGCCTGCAGGAATTATGGCAGAACGTGGTATTGCGATCGGTCTAAGCGCGAACTGGTGGAGGAGGCTTCAGCCGTGTGGTGTGCCGGGGCATCATGCAGACAGCCGCCGACGCTTGAAACCGTGACAGCAGCGAGATCGCGCGAGAAGGTAGAGGATCGTATGAAAGGGAAGCGTCGACGGCAGTCGCAGGTGACAGAGCTGCTGAACGTTCGTGGACGAGGCATTCCGCCCCAGTTCGGTAGCAAGATAGCTCTCGATTTTGCTGACTCTTAATCAGCGGGTCCCAGGTTCGAGCCCTGGTGCGCCCACCAAAATCCCTAAAAAAATCAATAGCTTGCAGACATGGCATCGCTCCTACGATCGCTCGTGTTTGCTTGGGTCACGTTAGGGTCACAAAGGTGCTTCTCCGAGAGCGGATCCTGGTTGACGCGATGCTTTCAGGCGAGCTTTCAAGAGTGGGGGGAGCGTACGTCATAGACCGCAGAGCAGGTCGCGATCATGGTGCGACGGCGCCGCGTACCCCCTGCGGCTAATCCACCATCGGTTGCTAGGGTGCCGGCTACCAGTATAACGGGTTACGGACGTACAGGTGGTTTATTCCCTAGGGCGGCGCAAAATTTTACGGTTGCCCGTCGCGCCGATGGCAACCTAAATTTTGACCGATGCGAAAGGCATTCCCGTGCATTTCGATCCAACACGACAAGAATCAACAGGGGAGGCGGAAATGAGGACACTTGCGGTCATGCTGTGTGCCATGGCGCTGATTGCAACCGGCGTACAGCCCAGACCGTCAAGGAATTTCTCGCCGCGGTCACCAGGAAGTGGACCTCGCCGTTCGAGCCTTTCCAGCTGATCGGCAACATCTACTATGTCGGCACCGAAGGGATCGCCGCCTACATCATCAAGACGTCGCAGGGCCTGATCCTCATGGATACGGCGCTCCCGCAATCGACCGGCATGATCAAGGACACCATCGCCAAGCTCGGGTTCCGCGTCGCGGACGTCAAATACATCCTGAACTCGCACGCGCATTTTGACCACACCGGCGGCTTTGCGGAAATCAAACAGGAAACCGGCGCGCAGCTCGTGGCCGGCGAACGCGACAAGCCGTTGCGTGAAGGCGGATACTATCCGGGCGACGAGAACGATACCGATCTCGGCTTTCCGCCGGTCAGGGTGGACCGCGCCGTCAAGGACGGCGACAAGGTCACACTCGGCGACACGACGCTGACGGCACATTCGATGCCCGGACACTCGCCCGGCTGCACGAGCTGGGAGATGAACGTCAAGGACGGCGGCCACGATCGCGACCTGCTGTTCTTCTGCAGCGGGACGGTCGCGTTGAACAAGCTGGTCGGCCAGCCGACTTACCCCGGCATCGTCGAGGACTACCGAACGACATTCGCAAAGGCCAAGGCGATGAAGCCCGACGTGCTGCTCGGGCCGCATCCGGACGTGTACGGCATGCAGGACAAGCGCGCGCGGATGAAGGACGGTGCGTCGAACCCGTTCGTCAAGCCCGGTGAGCTTGCAGCCTATGCGGAAGGGCTCGAACAGGACTTCAACAAGCAGCTCGCCAAGCAGACGGCGGCACTGGCCCCAGTGGCCGCGCTTCAGGTGCCCGCCACGTCGGTCCCGGTACCAGGCACCATAAGCCCGCAACTCGCCAAGATCGTTGGCATGCCCCCGCGCAACGGTTGGGACGCGCTGCCAAAGACCGGCGAGGAATGGGTGCCAATCGTGCAGGCGACCGCGGCGGCCACGCTGAAAAATCTGCCGGGCATGCAGGAGCGCCTCCACGTCAAGGTGGAGAAGACCGTGATCGATGGCGTAAGGGCGTTCATTGTCACGCCGGAGACGATCCCGCCGCAAAATCGCAATCGCGTCCTGCTTCACATGCACGGAGGGTGCTACGTGCTTCCACGGGCGAGCGGCATGCGGGATTTTGCCAGGATATAGTGGACGCCCTTGTTGCCGTCTACCATCTGCGTGACGCGGAGGTCCGCGGCGATCGAGCAGAGCGTATAGGCATCCTGCGCGCCAAGGCCGCTTTTCTCCCGGATCAGCGCAATCATGTCGCGTAGTGCCGCCTTGGCCGCATCATCGAGATCTTCATCGAATCCCATCGTGATCCAGTCTGACGCCGTCTCCGCGCGCGGCGAGGCAAGGCGAAGATCGCGACGAAGATGGAATTCGAAGGTGCCGGTGAGGGCAGTCTCGATCGCGGTCAAGCAGACTTCGCCGTCGCCCTGGAGCGCGTGGCCGTCGCCCGCGGAGAACAGCGCGCCCGGCACGAAGACTGGAAAATAGACCGTGCTGCCGACGCCCAGCTCCTTGTTGTCCATGTTGCCGCCGAAGGCCCGCGGCTCCTTCGAGGACAGCCGGCCCCATGTCAGTGGCGGCGCCACGCCGAAATTGCCGAAGAAGGGAGCGAGCGCCAGTTCCTGTCCCCAGGACAGTCGCGCGACGTTGCGCGCGCGGTCGAGCGGAATGTGGATGCGGCGAAATTCGGGGAAATCCTCAGGGAGAGTGCCGAGCGTCGGGACCTGGAGGTTCCAGCCCCAGTTGCAGCGCAGCTCGATATTCAGGACGCGTACCTCGAGGACGTCGCCAGGCTCGGCGCCTTCGATGTGGATCGGCCCGGTGAGAAGATGCGGTCCCGGACCGCGAAACGTGCTTGCCAGCACGTCCGCGTGTCCGGGCACGACGTCGAAGCCGAGCGACGGATCGGGCAGATCGTCCGGCTCGCCGGAGAGCGTTTCGATGGTCACACGGTCTCCGGACGCGATCCGGAGCACCGGCTTCAGTCGTCCGTCCCAAAGTCCCCACTGGACGTTTCCCGGAGTGGATCGAAGAACGTGGTCCATGATCCGGCGCTACCTGCCTGCGCTGCTCGCAACCATCGAGGAGGGCGAGGTGACGAGCTTGCTCAGTGCAAGATAGACCAGTCCCGAAACTCCGATGCCGAACAGCCAGCTCAAATCGGCTCCGCCGAGCAAATTGATCGAGACCGGTCCCTGGAGCGCGCCGACCAGGCCGTCTTCGACCGACCATCCGGCCGCCAGACCTGCGAGGAAGGCGATCATGCCGGCCCAGTTGATGTCGCCATAGACGCTTGTTTCCGGTGACCGATAGAGCTCGGCGACGTCGATCTTGCCCTTCCGCTTGACGAAGAAGTCCGCGAGCACCACGCCGGCCCAGGGGCTCATCCACAACAGCAGGCCGATCATCCAATTGTCGAACGCCTTGGCGAAAGACGGCGCAAAGATGAAATACAGCGTGACTAGATAGCCGGCGATGCCGACGATGACGGTGAGCCAGAAGCGCGAGAACTTGAGCCCTGCACTGAGCCCGGCCAGTGTCGCCGAATAGACGTTGAGGATGTTGGTGGCGATGGGGCCGTGCAGCACCATCAGCAGGACCAAGAGACTGACCGGGCCGCCGAAGACCGCACTGACCATCTTGGCCGGATCGGTATCCAGGGTCGTCGAGGCGATGGTCGCGCCGAGAATGCCGAGCCAGACCGTTGGCACGAACATGCCGACATAGCTGTACCAGAACACGGAACGCGACGGCACGCTTCGCGGCACGAAGCGCGAATAGTCGGAGGCCCAGGTGACCCAGGAAATGCCCCAGCCGACGCCGATCGCCGTCGTCAGCAGCGTCAGCATCGCCAGATGCGCGCCCGGCGGCAGCGACGTCGTGAGACTCCAATTGACGACGCCGGGATGGGTCCACGCCAAAACGCTCATCAGCACCATGACGGCGATGGTCGGCGGCACGGTATATTTCTCGAAGGTGCGGATCGCGTAGAACCCGTAGACGCCGATCAAGACCTGCGCCGCCATCACCAGCGTGATGATGACGATCTGGACTAACCAAGTATCGGGAACGCCGAATTGACCGAGGATGCCGATCGAGATCTTCACCGGGAAGTAGGTGTTGACGCCGATCCAGCCCAGCGTCATCAGGAACATCAGGATGCTCGGCAGGTAGGCGCCGCGAACGCCGAACGCGGATCGGCTCAATACCATCTGGTTGACGCCGGTCTTGTGTCCCATCACCGTGAACGCGGCGAAGATGGCGCAGCCGACGATGTTGCCGATCACGATGACCGCGATCGTCTCCATCAGTCCCAGTTTCAGGATGATGCCGAGCGCGCCGAGCGCCCAATTGACCGGCGCGATGTTGGCGCCGGCCCAGATCCACATTTGCTGCGGCCCGGTCGAGTCCCGGTCTGCATCGGGAATTGGCTCGATGCTGTGAATATCAGCGCGAAGTTCGGAATTCCTCATGACATCCCCCAATACGAAGCACGCTTCGCAATGCGCAGCATAAATCGTGCCATTGGGGGCGCGGCCCTGACAGAACTCGCGCCGCTCGCGGATCTGGCGTGCCTCGTGCTGGATTGCTGCTGAGCTTTCAAGCGCGGCCGGTCTCGCGCGCGGTGCCGCTTGCTGCGCGTCTGCGAAACTGCGTTGCTGCTTTGACGTTCGACCGAGGGGCGGACGACGTCGCGCCTATGGGCAGCGCTACGATGATAAATTGGGCAGCCAACTCCAAAAGTGCAGCAGCCGGCGGCAATCCGGAGGCTAGTCGAATAGGGCAGCGGAGCTGTCACGACTGGGATTGCCGGCGACGATGCGCTGCATCATCTCGATGAACAGCGCCTGTTCCCGTTCACTGAGATCGCCGAGCGTCGCAAGGTGCGCCCGTCGCGCTGCGCCCTCGATCTTGACGAGCAGGACGGCGCCCGCCGCCGTCAATCGGCACGATCGTGCGCGGCGATCGTCCTTGTTCACCGTGCGCTCGACCAGGTTCCGCGCGGCGAGTCGCTTCAATGCACCGGTCGTCGTGGTTCGATCGAGGACGATATCGGCCGCCAAAGTCGTCTGATCGGCCGTTTCGCGCACCGCCAGCGCGGAAAGCAGGCTGTATAGCAATGGCGTGACATCGAACGCGCCGCAGGCCTCCTGGAAGAGCGCGACGTGAATTTGGTGCAACCGCCGGATCAAATAGCCGGGGCGTTGAGACAATGGCCAAGGGCGGTGCTTTCCCCCGCTGCGACGTTTCCCTGCTTGCCGCAATGTTCGCTCTCCCAACCTGGAACCCGTCGCGCTTCGTTCGATTCGACTGCGCTCGCCATCAGCGGATCATGGCACGAAGTTTGCTTTTGTAAAATACGAAGCATGCTTCGTAATTCGAGAGCCGGGCACCTGCCTGCGCGAGATAGAGGAGAGTGCCCATGTCCGTCACTGCTAGCTTCGATCTTCTGCTGCGAGGCGGTCGCGTGATCTGTCCGGCCTCGGGTGTGGACGGCGTCAGGGACGTTGCCATCCGCAACGGCAAGATCGCGGCGGTCGCGCCGGATATCCTGCCGACCAGCGCCAAAGAGGTGGTCGATGTCGCCGGCAAGCTGGTGCTGCCCGGCCTGATCGACACCCATGCGCATGTCTATCAATATGTCTCGGGCCGCTTCGGCATGAATGCGGACATGGTCGGCGTGCAGTCGGGCGTGACGACGCTGGTCGATCAGGGCGGTCCATCCTGCATGACGCTGCCCGGCTTTCGCCATTTCATCGCGGAGCCTTCGGCCTCGCGCGTCTATGCGTTTCTGTCCGCCTATCTCGTCGGCGGACTCGAAGGGCACTTTTATCCGCAGCTCTATAGCCCCGACGGTGTTGATGTCGATGCGACCGTCAAGTCGGCGACGGCCAATCTCGACATCGTGCGCGGCATCAAGGCCCATGCCGAGATCGGTGGTTTCGCGCGCTGGGGCATCCGCGTCATCGAAATGGCGGCGGAGATCGGCAAGCGAGCCGACCTGCCGGTCTATGTGCATTTCGGCCAGCTGTGGGGATTGCCCGCGAGCGGCGCCAATGGCGAGGATGCGGACACGATCCTGACGCGCGTGATCCCGCTGCTGCGCGAAGGCGACATTCTCGCGCATCCGTTCACGCGCCATCCCGGCGGCTTCGTCAACCGTGAGGGCGAGGTGCATCCCGTGATCCAGGCCGCGCTCGATCGTGGCCTGAAGGTCGATGTCGGTCATGGCAGCCACTTCTCGTACCGGCTCGCGAAGAAGGCGATCGCCGCCGGCATCATTCCGACCACGCTGGGAGCCGACATCCACGGCTACAACACGCACGTGCCAGCGCCGGCCGGGACGCCCGACCAGCACGAGGACGAGGAAAACCACCCCTTCGCAGGACAGGCCAAGTTCAGCCTGGTCCAGGCGATGAGCTCGATGATGGCGCTCGGCCTGTCGCTGGAGCAGGTGGTGCCGATGGTCACCTCCAATCCGGCCAAAATGCTCGGACGCAGCGAGGAAATCGGCGCCCTCAAGGTCGGCATGGACGCCGACGTCTCCGTGCTCACGCAGAAGAGTGGCCGCTTCGTCCTGCGCGACAACGAGAAGAACGAGGTGATCGCCGAACGCCTGCTTCAGCCCGCATTCTGCCTGCGCGCCGGCACGCGCTTTGACGCAGTCGCGCCAATCTTGCCGCAGGCTGTCGCGGCGTAGGCCGCGCGGTGAAGGAGAACGCCGGCGTGCGCAACGAGCGAGAGTTTCCTTCTGGCAAATCCGGGCAGGGCGTGGGCGCACGGCTACCGCGGAAGGAGGACGACCGCTTGATGCGCGGCCGCGGCCAGTTCGTCGCCGACATTCGGCTTGCTGGCCTCCAGGACGTCGCGTTCGTGCGCAGCCCGAGGGCGCATGCGCGAATCCGTGCCATTCACGTGCCCAAGCGCTATCGCGGCAGCGTCTTCACGGCGGCGGACCTCGTCGGCATCAATCCGATTCGCGCGGTATCGGGACTTCCGGGCTTCAAGATTTCGGAGCAGCCGGTGCTGGCCACCGGCAAGGTGCGCCAGGTCGGCGAGCTCGTTGCGATGTGCGTCGCACCGACGCGGGCCGAGGCCGAGGACATCGCGGCGTCCGTAACGTTGGATCTGGAGGAGCTGCCCGCGATCTACGACATGCTGAAAGCGCGCGAGCCGGGTTCGGCCCTAGTGCATGAGCACTGGGGCGACAACGTCTTCCTCGAAACCACCTACGAGGTCGACATTTCCGCGGCGCTCGACGCGCCGATCAAGGTTACGCGCGAGATCTCAACCGCACGGCAATGCATGTCGCCACTCGAAGGCCGTGGCGTGGTTGCGACCTTCGATCGGCGGCTCGGTCAACTCACGCTGCATTCCGCGGCCCAGATGCCGCACATCACGCGCAGTGGTCTTGCCGAATGCCTCGGCATGGAGGAGGGCCAGATCCGCGTCATCTCGCCCGATGTCGGCGGCGGCTTCGGGCACAAGGGAATCTTGTTGCCGGAGGAGGTCTGCCTGTCCTGGCTGACGATGCAGCGCGGTCATCCCGTGCGCTGGACCGAGGATCGCCGCGAGCACCTCGTCGCCAGCTCCAATTGCCGCGAGCACCATTACAAGATCACGGTCTATGCCGACCGCGATGGGACGTTGCGCGGCATCGATTGTGAAGCGACGGTGGATTCCGGCGCCTATTCGTCCTATCCGTTCTCGGCGTGCCTTGAGGCCGCTCAGGTCGCAAGCATCTTGCCGGGTCCCTATCGGATGCCGGCCTATCGCTGCCGCACCTTCTCCGTCGCAACCAACAAATGTCCGATCCTTCCCTATCGCGGGGTAGCGCGCACCGGCGTGTGCTTTGCGCTGGAATTGATGCTCGACCTCGTGGCGGCGGAGGCAGGGCTCGAGCCTGGCGAGGTGCGGCTGCGCAACCTGGTGCAGCCGGAGCAGATGCCGTTCGACAACATCACCAAGAAGCATTTCGATAGCGGCGATTATCCGGAGGCGATGCGGCGCGCGCTAGCCGCGATCGACATCGACGCCATTCGCGCGAAGCAAAGCCAGGGCGAGGCCGACGGCAGGCGGATCGGCGTTGGCGTCTCGATTTATTGCGAGCAGGCCGCGCACGGCACATCGGTCTATTCCGGCTGGGGCATCCCGATGGTGCCCGGCCACGAGCAGGCATCGGCCCGGCTGACGCCGGACGGCGGCCTCGAGTTGCGCGTCGGTGTGCATTCGCACGGGCAGGGCATGGAGACGACGCTCGCCCAGGTCGCTTATGAGATGCTGGGAATCGACGTGGCAAAGGTGCGCATCATCCTCGGCGACACCGCGATGACGCCCTATTCGACCGGAACCTGGGGTTCGCGTTCGATGGTCATGGCGGGCGGCGCGGTGGCGACCGCCTGCCGCGAGCTCGGCGAACGTGCGAGGCGCATCGGGGCCAAATTGTTGCAGCACGACCCGGCCTCCGTCGTATTGCAGAATGGTGAGGTGCGCGGCGTCAATGGCAGTGTCAGCCTCCAGGCGATCGCCCATACTTGGTATCGCCGTCCGCAGGATCTGCCGGCCGACGTCGATCCCGGCGGGTTGGAGGTGACCCAGGGCTACAGGCCGGTACGCGACAGCGGAACCTTCAGCTACGCCGCGCACGCCGCAATCGTCGCGGTCGATCCTGATCTCGGCGAGGTCGAAATCCTCGACTATGTGATCGTCGAGGACGGCGGCGTGCTGGTCAATCCGCTTGTCGTGGACGGCCAGATCTATGGCGGTCTTGCCCAGGGGATCGGCACCGCACTCTACGAGGAAATGCCGTTCGATGCGTCCGGCCAGCCGCTCGCGACGACGCTCGCCGACTATCTGCTTCCCGCCGCGACCGAGGTTCCTGCACCGCGCCTCGATCACATGGGGACGCCTTCGCCCTACACGCAGTTCGGCGTGAAGGGCATCGGCGAGGGCGGGGCGATTGCGCCGCCGGCCGCAATTGCCAACGCCGTCAACGACGCGCTGCGGCCGCTCGGTGTCGAGCTGATGCGGTCGCCGATCACGCCCCATCGCGTCGTCGAGGCCGTGCTGGCCGCCCGCGCTGTCGAAAGGAGCGTGGCATGAAGCCCGTGCCCTTCGGCTATGAGCGTCCGCGCGATCTCAACTCGGCGCTGTCGATGCTCGCGGCGGCCAACGGATCGGCGAAGATCATCGCGGGCGGTCAATCGCTCGGGCCGATGCTCAACTTGCGGCTGGTGCAGCCGGAGCTGGTGATCGACATCTCCGGCCTTGCCGAACTCAAGCAGGCGGAACTTCGGGACGGCGAGCTCGTGCTTGGCGCCCTCGTGACGCATGCCGACATCGAGGATGGGCGCACGGCCGACGTGACCCGCGGCGCCATGCGCGCGGTCGCGGCCAACATCGCCTATCGCGCGGTACGCAACCGCGGCACGATCGGCGGCTCGCTCAGCCACGCCGATCCCGCCGCGGACTGGATTTCGGCGCTCGCCGCGTTGGGCGCGCGGGTCAGGCTGCGCAGTCTTTTCGGTGCGCGGATGATGGCTGTCGAGGCGTTCGTCCTCGGCGCCCTCGAATCGGCGCTCCAGGCCGGCGAAATTGTCGAGGCCGTCCATGTACCGGCACGAACCGTCTCGGCGCATTGGGGTTATGCCAAGAGCTGCCGCAAGACTGGCGAGTTCGCCCACGCCATCGGCGCGATCCTGGTCGATCCGGCCGCCGCAACCGCCCGCGTCGTGATCGGAGCGATCGACACGGCGCCGATCGTCCTGACCGATGCGGCCGAGCTGTTCGGCGGGCGGGTTGCGGCCGACTACAAGCAACGTTTCGACACCCGCATCGCCGAGGCGCTTCTGGCGAAGGCCGGCATCGACGATGCGGCACAGCGCCATATCCACGTCAGCGTGTTGAAGCGCGCCGTCCACGAGGCCGCCGCATGAACACGATTGCCCTCAACGTCAACCGTCGCGCGGTCGAGGCGCTGGCCGAGCCGCGCACCAGCCTTGCCGATTTCGTGCGCGACAAGCTCGATCTGACCGGCACGCATCTCGGCTGCGAACACGGCGTATGCGGCGCCTGCACAGTGCTGCTCGACGGCGTGCCGGCGCGGTCCTGCATCACCTATGCGGCGGCGTGCGTGGGCGCCGACATCACCACAATCGAAGGCCTCGACGAGGACGAGGTCACGGCCGAGCTGCGCGCCGCCTTCACCCGGGAACACGCCCTGTAATGCGGCTATTGCACCCCGGGGATGCTGGTCTCCGCGCGCGACCTGGTGCTGCGTCTGCCCGATGCCGACGAGCGGCGAATCCGAGTCGGCCTGAGCGGCAATCTCTGCCGCTGCACCGGTTATGTCGGGATCGTGCGGGCGGTACAGGCCGTGATCGAGGCCCGGCGCGCGCGCAACGTCGCGCCGCAGCCCGCCGGCGGTCGGACCAGTCTTGGCCCTGCCGGATCAGGCCAGGCCACGCCCGGTCGAGACGAACAGTCGCCGCGAACTGCGCGGCAGTCGTTGGCGTCGGCCTCAGATCGTAACGCGCCGAACGTCATTCCGGACTTTACCCCGGCGACCATTCTCGATCAGCGCTTCACGCTGCCGCATGCGCCGGCAAAAGTGTTTGCGATGTTCGACGATATCGCTGATATCGCAGCCTGCCTTCCCGGCGTATCGCTCACGGCGCCGCCGAGCCCGAAGCGCGTCGAAGGCGCGATCCGCGTCAGGCTCGGGCCGATCGTAGCGGCTTTCGTGGGAGCTGCACGCGTCGAACGCGATGCCGCGACGCTTTCCGGCCGCATTGTCGGCATCGGCACCGACCAGCGCAGCCATTCGGCGACCCAAGGTGAAATCCGCTATCGCCTGATCCCGCTTGAGGGCGGCACGGCAACTACTGTCGAGGTGTCGATCGGCTACACGCTCACGGGAATGCTGGTCCAGGTCGGCCGGCCCGGCCTGGTGAGGGATCTCTCCAGACGCCTGGTTGCGGACTTCGCCGCCAATCTCGATCGCCACATGTCGGGTGCCGCGCCGCAAGAGGCGGTCCCGGTGGAGCTCAGCGGTTGGTCGATTGTCTCCGACGTCTTGCGTGCCCGGGTCGCGCGCCTCCTTGGCCGTGTCTTCGCCAAGCGAGGCGGCGCGGGATGAACGGATCGGTGTATTCGCGCACCGCGGAGCGACGAAGCCTAGACTGCCTAGAAATCAACAGCGTGGGATTTGGAGAGACAAAATGACACGAGCACTTGGACTTGTTCCGGCAATGGCGGTGGCAACGGCCTTGTTCGGCGGCGCCGCAGCGGCGCAGACCATCAAGATCGGCGTCAACGAGCCGCTCACCGGCGCGTTCGCGGCGTCCGGCACCTACGTCGTCAACGGCGCCAAGATCGCCGCCGACGAGATCAACGCCAAGGGCGGCATTCTCGGCAAGAAAATCGAGCTCGTGATCGAGGATAACAAGAGCAACCCGACCGAAGCGGCGGCCGTTGCGGAGAAGCTCATCACCAGCGACAAGGTGCCCGTCCTGATGGGCGCCTGGGGCTCGAGCCTGACTCTCGCGGTGATGCCGAAGCTGATGGAATATGAGACCGCGATGGTGGTGGAGACCTCGTCCTCGGGAAAGATCACGACGACCGGTAATCCCTTCATCTTCCGCATCTCCCCGCCCTCGGCGGTCGAGGCCGCGGCGTTCAAGGGGATCGTCGACAAGCTTGCTCTGAAGAAGGTCGACTTCCTCGTCATCAACAACGACTGGGGGCGCGGCACGGCCGAGGACTTCAGCAAGATGATGAAGGACAAGGGGATCGGCATCGGCCTGGTCGAAACCATGGACCAGGGGGCGCAGGACATGAGCGCCCAGCTCTCCAAGATCAAGAGTTCGGATTCCGAGACGGTCATCGTCACGACCGCGGTCGACCAGCTGACGCTGATCTTCAAGCAGGCGGCCGCGCTGGGGCTGAAAAAGCGCATCATCACCACCGGCGGTTCGCAGAATCCGGACCAGATCATCGCCCAGGCTGGAGCTGCCGCCAACGGCACCATGCACCTGACGACCTTCCTGCCATGGTTCCCCGACAAGACGCCGAACCCAGAGGCGACCAATTACTTCATCTCGGAATGGAAGAAGCGCGGCTTCGAGTTCGCCGGCTGCACCGAGAGCTTCCGCGGCTATGACGGCATCCGCACCGCGGCGGCCGCGATCGAGAAGGCGGGCAAGGCCGAGCCGGCGGCGATCAAGGCGGCGTTCTGGGACATCGACGTAAAGGGGCTCAACGGCGACATCGTGTTCCGCAAGTCCGGCCCCGAAGGCAAGGAGAGCGGACAGAGCCAGCCGAACGTCTATCTCATCGAGATCAACGACGGCAAGGTCGCTATGAAGGCGCTCTGACGTCAGCCAATCCTGGGCGAGGGCGGCGTATCGCGGCCCTCGCCGACATGCGGATCATTCGGGAATAGAATTTGAACGAGTTTCTACAGCATCTGGTCAACATGCTCGTGCTTGGCGGCACCTATGCGCTGCTCGGCATCGGGCTCACGCTGATCTTCGGCATCATGAACGTCGTGAACTTCACGCACGGCGTGCTGTACACGTTCGGCGCCTACGTCATGTTCATCGTGGTGCAACAGCTCGGGCTGAACTTCTTTCTCGCGCTCCCCGTGGCCGTGCTGGCCGGATGGCTGCTCGGCGCAGCCATCGAACTGACGCTGCTGCGCCCGCTGCGGGGCTCCGACATCGACACCACGATGCTGGTCATGATCGGTGCCTGGATCGCGATGCAGTCGGGCACGCTGTGGATCTGGGGCGGCGTCGCGAAGTCGGTGGCAGCGCCGTTTCCCGAGGCGCCGCTGGTGCTCGGACCGGTGTCGGTGTCCTGGCTGCGCCTGTTCGTGCTCGCCGCCGCGGCGCTCTTGATTCTCGTGACATACCTCCTGATCAACAGGACGAGCCTCGGCCGCGCGATGCGGGCGACGTTCCAGGACCAGGACACGGCGTCGCTGATGGGCGTCAATGTCGATCTGATCTATACCTCGACGTTCGCGATCGGCTCCAGCCTGGCCGCCGCTGCGGGAGCTCTGCTCGGGCCAGTTTACGTGATCTTCCCGCAAATGGGCGATCTCGCCGCCGTCAAGGCCTTCGCGATCGTCATCCTGGGCGGTCTCGGCAACATCACCGGTGCCGTGGTCGGCGGCTTTATCCTGGCATTGGCCGAGGAACTCGGCGCCGGCTACGTCTCCTCCGGTTATCGTGACGCGATGGGCTTCCTGATCATCATCGCGGTCCTGATCTTCCGGCCAACCGGCCTGTTCGCACGCGCGGAGCGCGTCGGATGAAGGCAGCCATTACGGTTCTCGCGGTCGCAGCCCTTGCCACGGTGCCGCTCTGGCTGCGCGATCCCTATCTGCTGAACGCGCTGATCACGACCGGCATCTTCATCATCGGCGCAATGAGTCTCAACCTGCTGCTCGGCTTCACCGGCCAGCTCAGTCTCGGTCACATCGCCTTCTTCGGCATCGGCGCCTATGTCAGCGCGCTGACATCGCTCGGCTTCGACATCGGCCTGCCCGGAGGCGCTCGCCTGGTTCACGAGCCCTGGCCGCCCATCGTCGGCCTGGCACTCGCGATCCTAGTTGCCGGACTGTGCGGCTATTTTGTCGGACTGCTCTCGTTTCGCGTCCGCGGTGCCTATTTCGTCATCGTGACGATCTCCTTTGCCGAGGTCGTCCGGCTGGTTGCGCTGAACTGGGTCGAGCTGACGCAAGGCCCGCTGGCGCTGACCAATATTCCCTCCATCGCGCTGCCTTTGGCTGGCTTCGGCGAGCTGACATTGCGTACCAAGCTGCAGAACTATTATCTCGTGCTGGTCGTGGGTCTTGTCGCCTATCTCCTGATCGCGCGCCTCGTTCATTCGCATTTCGGCCGCGCGATGCGCGGATTGATGGAGAATGAAACGCTGGCCGTCTCCGTCGGCATCGACGTGACGAAGACGCTGACGCTGGCGGCGGTGATCTCGGCCGCGATCGCGGGTGCGGCCGGCAGTCTCTACGCGCACTATATCCGGATCATCGATCCCGAAGTGTTTGCCTTCATCAATACCGTCACCATGGTGATCATGGTGATCAGCGGCGGCAAGGGCTCGCTCTCCGGTCCTGGCGTCGGCGGCCTGATCTTCGGACTGCTGCCGGTCGCCCTGCGTCCGATCATGGCGCCGGAAGCGCAGTGGATCGCCTATGGCGGCGTGCTGATGGCCATCCTGTTCGTGCTGCCGCGCGGCATTGTGCCGTCACTCGCGCAGCGGTTGGTGAGGAGACGAAGCGGGGCGGCAGCGCTGGCGCCGGTGGCCCTCGCGGAAACCGGCGTCAAGAAGGGGGCGTGATGGCGGCGCACGCGGTTGCGATGACGATCGAGCAGGTCGCGGTCCGTTTCGGCGGGCTCGTCGCGATCTCCGACATGAGCTTCACCGTGGGGGAGGGTGAGATCGTCAGCCTGATCGGGCCGAACGGCGCCGGCAAGACCACCGCCTTCAACGTCATGACTGGTTTCATCGAGCCGAGCGCAGGGCGCGTCACTTATCGCGATACCGCGCTCAATGGATTGAAGCCGCACCAGATTGCGGATCTCGGGTTGATCCGGACCTTCCAGCGCACCAGCGTTTTTCCCAACGACACCGTCTACGACAATCTCCTGATCGGGCTGCATCGCCAGGGCAGGATCCGGTTGCTTGATGCCATCCTCGGGCTGCCGGGCGCGCGTGCCTCCGAGCGCAAGCTGCGGAAGCGCGCGAGCGACCTGATCGAATGGGTCGGTCTCGAACGCCGTGCGCATGATGCTGCCGGCTCGCTCTCCTACGGTGAGCAGCGTCTGGTGGGCGTGGCGCTGGCGCTCGCGGCAGAGCCCACGATGCTGCTGCTCGACGAACCCGTCTCGGGCATGAATGCCTCGGAGACCCACCGTTTCGTCGAGCTCATCCGGGACATCCGCGGCCGCGGCATCACGATCCTGCTGGTCGAGCACGATATGCCGATGGTGATGACTGTCTCGGACCGCATCGTGGTGCTGAACTACGGCCGCATCATCGCCGAGGGAACTCCCGAAATGATCCGCAACGATCCGGCGGTGATCGAGGCCTATCTCGGACATGGAGCGGGACGTGCTTGAGGTCCGCGACATGGTGTGCGGGTACGGCGGCGTCGCTGCGCTGCGCGGCATCTCGCTGGACGTGAAGGCCGGCCAACTGGTCGCGCTGATCGGCGCCAACGGCGCCGGCAAAAGCACGACGTTGCGCGCCATCTCGGGACTGGTGCCGCCGCGCTCGGGCCAGATGCGCTTCGAGGGCATCGACATTACCGGGGCCAGGCCACCCCGCGTGCTGGCGAGCGGAATCGCGCATTGCCCGGAAGGGAGGCGGGTGTTTCCGCACATGAGCGTCGAGGAAAATCTCGACATGGGGGCTTACCTCCGAAGCGGTCCGAGTGAGATCGCGGCCGATCGCGATCGCATCTACACGGAGTTTCCGCGGCTCGCCGAACGGCGGCGGCAAGCGGCGGGCACGCTGTCCGGCGGGGAGCAGCAGATGCTCGCGATCGGACGGGCGCTGATGTCGCGGCCGCGGCTGATCATGTTCGACGAACCGTCGCTTGGGCTCGCTCCCAACATCGTCGAGCGGACCTTTGCGATCATCCGCAGCATTCGCGATGCCGGCACCACGGTGCTCCTGGTCGAGCAGAATGCGTTTGCCGCGCTCGAGATGTGCGACCACGCCTATTTGCTCGAGAACGGCCGCATCGTGCTGTCCGGGCCCGGCGCCGAGCTGATCGAGAACGAGCACGTGCGGAAGGCCTATCTCGGTGGATGATCCGGCTGTCCGCGCGGGCGAGC
This sequence comes from Bradyrhizobium cenepequi, assembly GCF_020329485.1. Classification (GTDB taxonomy): domain Bacteria; phylum Pseudomonadota; class Alphaproteobacteria; order Rhizobiales; family Xanthobacteraceae; genus Bradyrhizobium; species Bradyrhizobium cenepequi. The sequence goes on along the minus strand of NZ_JAGKJI010000041.1, from coordinate 39,791 downwards.
CAGGGTGGATTCCGGTCTGTGACATCGGCCGGCTGAAGGCAGAGACGATCGTCAGCGTCGCCGGGCTCGACATGCTCGTGATCTGGAACGAGGGCGATGTCGTCGCATGCGAACGCGCGTGTCCCCACGAACAGGCGGATCTCGGACTTGGACAGGTCGTGGCGGGACGGCTGTTCTGCCCACGCCATGCGGCATCGTTCGATTTGCGCGACGGGCGGATCTCTTCAGGCTGGCCAAGTCCGCCGTTGCGGCTCTATCCGGCCCGGGTCACGGAAGAGCAGGTCTGGATTGAGGCACAGGGGCGACAACCGCGGCGATGATGACATAGTGCCGGTTGTTTTGCCCGATGTGTAAGGCATTCGCGGCGCGGTCCTGGATCCAGCTGGCGCCGTCTATCTTTGTATGGGGTTGCTTTCGAGCTTTTTTAGTCCAGCAATCGGCGGGCAGCGTCGACCAGGATGCCGTCAGGGCGGCGGAGCGCCTCGAGGATGGTGAAATGGTCGGCGCCTGCGACCGGAATGAGCTTGCCTGGCGCCTGCGCAGCAGTGCGTTTTTCGTGGAAATTGATTGAATCGTACACGAGTGCCGGGAGCTCGCTGCCGCCATAGGCGATATCGAGCCGTTTTGGCGCCACGGGCAGGCGAAGTGGCGAAAGCCTGGCAATCTCCTCGTCCGTCAGCTTCAGCGCGTTGTTCAGCCCGGTATCGCGGATCGGCGCGAGATCGTAGACGCCTGATATCGCCAGCCCGGCGTGGACGCTTGGATGGTCCAGCGCCGTCGCAACGAGGTGGGCGCCTGCGGACCAACCCGACAGGACGACCGGTCCGGCGACGCCGCAGGATGCGCCGTGCGCGGCAAGCCAGTCGAGCGCACGCGGGATTTCGGCGACGATGCCGGTCAGGGACACCTCGGGCGCCAGCGAATATCCGGGAATGGCGACCGACCAGCCATGTGCGGCGACGCCTTCGACGAGCATCGCGAACAGCTCGCGGGAATTGCGCTGCCAATAGCCGCCATGCAGGAAGACCAGGCACGGCGCATCATGCTTGCGGGCGGGGTAGAGGTCAATCTTGTTGTTCGCCCGCTCGCCGTAAGCCAGATCGAGATGCGACGTCAGGCTCTTCCGCAGCCGGCCAGAAGCTTCGTCGCGCTCGGCGATCAGGGCCGCGCTGTTCTTGACGGCCGCGTTGTTGTCATAGGCGGCGTCGCGTTCCGCTCGGGACAATTCGGTCCATTTGGCGCGGGGATCGAGCGGCCGAGGCGTCGAGAGGGTGTCATCTACCATGGAGTCTCCAAAGCTGCGGGCGATAGCCCGTCGCGTGTGACAGAGTGCGAGCGCAGGACATGCCCGGACCTGGCGATACGCGGTTTCGAGCGGAGAAGCATTCTTTTGCTCCTTTGGTGTTCGCTCGCGGCCGGCATAGTCGTGCCTCAATCAGGTCGCCGACAGATCAAATCGATTTCGATCAAAGCATCGTAGGCAAGACCTGTCACGCCGACGCAGGCGCGCGCGGGGAGCCGCCCTAGCCGAGGGGTCGGGGAACGGCCGCGTCGCAACGGGTGCCGAAGTCAGGGCCGTGTCCGTCAGGTTATGTGATGTTGTGGAAGATGCCGTGCTGAACCAAGCCATCGACCGCACGTACAAGATCTGGCAAGAAATCTTGGCGGGACGGACGGCAGAGGCGCGTCATCAACGGCCCACCGGCACTGATGAAGGAGGTTTTGGCTTCTGATCAAAGCCGAGCCTCCGTTCATCTCATCATAACGTGGTGCGTTGAACCGTCGGTTCACTATTCGATTTGTCTCCGGAACATTGCAACCGTCATCCGGTTAGCGACTTAAGTACAGAGGCACATCAGCGCCGGGGACACCTTTGGTGTGGAAGCGAGAGTGATCAGATTTGAGGCTTCTGACCATTTTGGAATGCCACGGGACAGTGGTCGCGTGCGATCCGTTTGTCAGGTGTAACACCTCCTTCAAAGCACCAATGCTGAAAATGCCAATATTACCGAAAAGGAGTGAGCCATGAAATTGAATTCAGCACAGGTAGAACGAACCTTGAGCCAATTCGACGCCAAGGCTCTCCCTGATGATCATCCGGTGGTGCCTCAACTTAACAGCATGTTTGGCGAGCATACATTCTTTCTCGACAGCAGTGGGCTTAACGTTCTGGAACCCGAAGAAGCCTCCGAAGGAGATACCCAAAGCGGCAAGATTGTGAATCTTGCTTCTTGGAGTGACGCGGATCAGACCAAACTGGCAGCGCACGAACCCGAACCGACTGGGGTCGTCGTCATCCTCGAATCGAAGCATTGATCTCCGCTGCGAAATCATCGTTTCGTAGGCTCCTAACACTGCTGTGTCTACCGAAAACTTTATCCGAGTTGATGAGGTGACGGAATCGCCTAAGCTGGAAGAATGATCGGGCTGCTGTGTTTCGTACTGGCCGTCTTGGCTTCGCCTCTCAGGTGGAAGAGCCGGCTTGAAGCAGAGAATGCGGCGCTCCGACATCAATTGATTATCTTGAGCAGGCGCATGGTCGCGTCCGGCTCACGAGCAATGATCGCTGGTTCTTCATTCAGCTCTATCGCTGGTTTCCATCGATCTTGCAGGTCCTCACGATCATCCGGCCCGAGACGCTCGCGCGTTGGCACCGGGCCGGCTTCGCCGCCACTGGCGCCGGAGGTCGCGCCCACGGGGAGGGCGACCGCCGATCGATACTGAATTGCGGGCACTGATCCGGCAAATGAGCATCGATAATTCGCTTTGGGGAGCACCGCGTATTCATGGCGAACTGCTCAAGCTTGGGTTCGAGGTCGCGCAATCGAGCGTTGCCAAGTACATGGTCAAGCGTCGAAGCCCACCAAGCCAGGGATGGCAGACCTTCTTGCGTAACCACGCGCCGGACATCGCCGCCATGGACTTGTTCGTGGTTCCGACGATCGGTTTCGACCTGTTCTATGCCTTCGTCATCATCCGACTGGACCGCAGAAACTTGGCCTGGATCAACGTCACAAAGAATCCGACGGCGGAATGGGTTGCACGTCAGATCACCGAGGCCTTTCCTTGGGATCAGGCTCCAAAATACCTCATTCGCGATCGTGACCACATCTATGGCAGCCTCGTTACGCGCCGATTGCGCGCCATGGGCATCCGCGACAGGCCTACTGCACCAGCCCGCCCTGGCAGAATGGCTTGGCCGAACGGCTGATCGGATCGATCCGGCGTGAATGTGTGGACCACATCATTGTCTTGGGCGAGATGCATTTGCGTCGGGTCCTAAAATCCTACGCCGACTATTACAATCGCGTCCGAACGCACCGATCCTTGAATAATGATGCGCCCGTCACTCGCCCGATTCAGCGAATCGGAAGCATCCAATCACACGCCATCCTCGGCGGTCTTCACCATCACTACACGCGAGCTTAAATTTTCGGTACACCAGGAGATCGCGGTAGAAGGGAAGCATCGGGGCGACGTCCTTGACGTTGAGCACGGCATGTCCCATCCCGAGCGGACCCGTTCGAAATCCGGAGATAGGGCGGCCCGGCACAAACGCCGTATCGGCGAGACGCGGCCGCCAAAAGACCTCGATGCGGTGACCGCCGGGATCGTTGAATGAAATCAGCTCGGTGACATGCCGCTCGTCAGACAGGGCCGCGCTGCAGGCGGTGACCGATACGCCGTTCGCTTCAAGCCGCGCCGCCAGCGTTTGCAGGTCACATTGGCTTTCGACCTCCCAGCCCAAAAAGCCGAGAGATTCTTCGACGCTGTTAGTGACCACAAAGCGCTGCTTTCGGTCATCCATTCGGAACGCGCGCGTCCTGACGCTTTGATCCACCTGCTGCATGCCGAACAAGCGGGTCGCAAGCGTGCTCCAGTCGTCCAGCCGGGCAGACTGCACGCCGATGTATCCAAGCGATTTCAGCTCCATGGCGAACTCCGTCGCGGATCTGTCGAGTACCGCATCCTAGTCGGCAATCTTCGTTTCACCGGTGTCGGCATCATAGCCGTAGATCCAATCGGTGCTAATGGGCGGCGGCGCGACAGGCTTGCGATTGTTGTTGAACTGTTCGCGCGCCTGTAGCTGAACCTTCCGGCCCCTGGGCTGCCGTTCGCGGTCGTATGCCTTTAGCCCGGAGGCGAGATCATCCTTGTGGTCGGCCAGAATCCTCGCAATCGCCAGTCCATCTTCCATCGATTGCGCAGCTCCTTGAGCGAGCGTCGGCATCATGGGATGAGCGGCATCGCCGACAAGACCGATTCTTCCATTGACCCAGGTTTCGAGCGGCTCCCGATCGTAGATGCCCCAGCGGTAGCAGCTCTTGATCTTCCGAAACATGCCGAGCAATGCGTCGTTCCAGCCTGCATAGGCCTGCAGCATCTCGTCCACGCTTGACAGAATTGACCAGGATTCGTCGGCCCATTGTTCGGAGACACGGCCGGCGAAGATGTTCATGTATTTGCCACCGCGGACCGGATAGCAGATGACGTGGCCGGTCGGCCCGATCCAGCCGATATAGTCCGTCGTCTTCAGCGCCACGGCGCCGGCCGGGCCGACTTGCGATGGCGCGTCTTCCATCGGGACCATGGCGCGCCAGCAGATCTGATTGGTAAAGCGCGCGATGCTTTCACCGAATAGTGCCTTTCGCACGACCGAATGAATGCCGTCGGCTCCGACAATGGCGTCGGCCTCGATCTGCGTTCCGTCGGCGAATGTGGCTGTCGCGCCGTCCTTGCTGTTTGTGATGCTCGCACAAGTCTTGTTTAGATGTATCGCGTTCGCCGGCACTTTGGCGATCAGGGCGTCGTGGAGGTCGGGGCGGTGCGCCATCATGTAGGGTGCGCCGAACCGTCGCTGCATCCGGTCCCAGGAATTGCGATAGCGAAGCTCGGCCGTGTCCCACTTCAGCGACACCATGGCGGATGGCTGGACCGCGAACCGCTTCAATTCATCGAAGATCCCAATGGTACGCGCAACCTTGACCGCGTTTGGACCAAGCTGGAGGCCGAAACCCACCTCGCCGAGGCTGGCTGCACGCTCGTAGACGGTCACTTCGAAGCCCCGCTGATACAGGGCCGCGGCTGCTGTCATGCCGCCAATCCCGCCTCCGACGATGGCGATGCGCTTCGCACGATGTCCCAACGTTTTCTCTCCCTGGCCCGTTTCTCTCTTTCGAGGGCTGCTCTTCTGCGCCGGTATAAATTAGACATTATCGGATTGAATTTGACAATAGCAATTGGAGGTGCCATTTTTCAGGTAAATTACAACCGTTGGGAGGCGTCCATGGGGCTGAAGCGCTGGTTGATCACTTCGATTTCGTGGCTGTCCCTGCTGGGGATGGCCACAGCGGCGCCGGCCTCAGCGGCCGAATTCAAACCGAATGGTCCCGTGACTATCGTGGCGCCGTTCGCAGCAGGCGGTACGGTCGATCAGGTTGCGCGCGAGCTTGGCCGGGGTCTGGAGAAGCTGTGGGGCGTGCCGGTCCTGGTCGACAACAAGCCCGGTGCCGGCAACATTCTGGCCGCGACGGCGATTGCCCAGTCGAAGCCGGACGGCCAGAAGCTGCTGCTGGCCTCGACATCCATTTCGGTCAATCCGAGCGTCTACAAGTCGCTGCCTTACGATACGGAAAAGGATCTCGCGGCAGTCAGCTACCTCGCGGCTTCGCCCAATGTCCTGGTGGTGCGGCCGAAGATGAACATCAAGACGCTGCAGGAGCTGATCGAGCGCGCGAAGGCCAGCAAACAGCCGCTGCAATATGCCTCGGTCGGCAAAGGCAGCGCGCATCACTTCTGCATGGAGTTGCTGCAGATCGAGGCCGGCATCAAGCTGACCCATATTCCCTACAAGGGCGTATCGCCCGCTTTGGCGGCGCTGCTGGGCGATGAGATCGGAATTTATTGCAGCGACACGCCCGGTGCGATGGAGCCGATCAAGGAAGGGCAGCTGATTCCCCTAGCGGTGACGAGCAGCAAGAGAGTGAGCGTCTTGCCGGACATCCCGACAATGGCGGAGGCCGGCCTGCCGAACTACAACAACTCGGGCTACGTGGGCGTCATGGCCCCCGGCGCAACGCCGAAGAACGTGCGCGAAGCCATCAATCATGACATCCAGGACGTCATCAAAGACCCGGCCTTCCAGAAGCGCTTCGCCGATCTTGGATACGACATGGTGGGTGGCAGCGTTGATAAATTTGCCGACTTCATCAAGCGCGACGTCGCCCGCTACGGCGAAATCGCGAAGGCTGCCACCATCGAAAAGCAATAATTGCCTGTCGGGGAGGGGCGTATGCTCCGTATCAAGAGCCAGCAGAATTTCTGGGCGGGCGTCTTCTTCCTCGCCTGCGGCGTCTTCGAGGCAACACTGGCGCTGCAATATGATGTCGGAAGTCCCGCCGCGATGGGACCGGGCTTCATGCCTGTGCTGCTGGGGATCGCGCTGGCCCTTCTCGGCCTTATCATTCTGATCGGCGGTCTATCCGTGGCCGGCCCCGCCATCGAGCCCGGCCACTGGCGTCCCGTCGTCTGCATTATCGCCGCGCTGGTGCTCTTTGCTCTCCTGATCAGCAAGGCAGGCCTTGCCGTCAGCACCTTTCTCGTCGTGATGCTCGGCGGCATCGCCTACCGGGGCAAGGTCCCCTGGCTTCGTCTGTCCGCGATGGCTGTCGGGATGACCATCTTTGCAGCCGTGCTGTTCGTCTATGTTCTCGGCCAGCCGATCGCCGTGTGGGGAGCGAGCTAGTGGACATGATTCACAACCTCGAGATCGGCTTTGCGGCGGCGGTCACGCTTCAAAATCTCGGCTTCTGCCTGATCGGCGCCTTGCTCGGGACCCTGATCGGCGTGCTCCCGGGAATTGGACCGCTGGCGACGATCGCGATGCTTCTGCCGATCACGTTCGAACTGAACGCGCTGAGCTCGCTCATCATGCTCGCTGGCATCTATTACGGCGCTCAGTACGGCGGATCGACGACGGCAATCCTGGTCAACATGCCCGGTGAATCCTCGTCCGTGGTCACCTGCCTTGACGGCTATCAGATGGCCCGCAATGGCAGAGCGGGCAGCGCGCTCGCGATCGCGGCCATTGGCTCGTTCTTCGCCGGCTGTGTCGGAATTCTGTTCATCGCGGCATTTGCGCCGGCGCTGGCCAGCGTGTCCCAGCGATTTCAGTCTCCCGAATATTTCGCGCTGATGCTGTTCGGCTTGGTTGCGGCAGTGGTGCTCGCGCATGGTTCGGTCACCAAGGCGCTCGCGATGATCGTGCTTGGATTGTCGTTCGGCCTCGTCGGTACCGACGTGACCAGCGGAACGATGCGCTTCACCTTCGGGGTCTCGGAGCTGTTCGACGGCATCGATTTCGTCACGGTTGCGATGGGCCTCTTCGGGCTCGCCGAGATTCTCCGCAACCTCGAGCAGAAGGACGAGCAGCGCCAAATCTCGACCATCGGCAGATTGTGGCCCAGCCGCAGCGAGATGCGGGAAGCATGGCCGGCGATCATCCGTGGCACCGTTCTCGGCTCGGTGCTCGGCATTCTGCCAGGTGGCGGCGCGATCCTCTCGTCGTTCGCGTCCTACACGCTCGAAAAGCGCATCAGCAACAACCCCTCGGCCTTCGGCAAGGGGGCAATTCAGGGTGTGGCCGGTCCCGAGTCGGCCAACAACGCCGGCGCACAGACGTCGTTCATTCCGCTTCTGACCCTTGGCATTCCCTCCAATCCGGTGATCGCGCTTCTCATGGGAGCGATGATCATCAAGGGAATTGCGCCGGGCACCGCCGTGATGGTGAAGGAGCCGACCCTATTCTGGGGGCTGGTCGCCAGCATGTGGGTCGGCAATCTCATGCTGATCATCATCAACCTGCCTCTGATCGGCCTGTGGGTGAAGCTCTTGCGGATTCCATATCGATGGCTGTTTCCGGGCATTCTCGTATTCTGCTGCGTGGGGGTCTACAGCGTCGCGAACTCTTATGTCGCGGTGCTGCTGACCGCCGGCTTCACTCTGCTCGGATATCTGGCTGCGAAGCTCGGTTGCGAATGTGCGCCGTTCCTGCTTGGCTTTGTGCTCGGTCCTCTCATGGAAGAAAACCTTCGGCGTTCGATGCTGCTGTCTGATGGCGACCCGCTGATCCTGATCCAGCGGCCAATCTCCGCAGTTCTGATCGCCGCCGCGCTGGGGCTCCTCGCACTGACCATCATCCCGAGCATTCAGAAGACGAGAGAAGAGGCGTTCCAGGAGTAGGAACCTCGGCAATAAGGAAGAATACATAGTGAGCAATCAAGTCAGCATCGCGATCGCAGGGGCAGGCATTGGTGGCCTGGCGGCGGCACTCGCGCTGCTTAAGCGTGGCTTTGACGTCAAGGTCTACGAGCAGGCGCCGGCCCTGGCGGAAATCGGCGCAGGACTGCAGATCAGCGCCAACGGCACCGAGGTTCTGGACCAGCTTGGCGTTCTCGAGACAGCAAAGCAGATCTCCTGCGAGCCGACCGGAAAGCAGATCCGGCTCTGGAGCACGGGACAGACCTGGAAATTGTTCGATCTCGGCGCGACGTCGGTCGAACGCTACGGTTATCCGTATCTGATGATTCACCGGGCCGATCTGCACAGCCTTCTGTTCGAGGCCGTGCGGAAGCAAAACCGGAACGCGATCAAGACCGGCGCGCGCTGCACCGGCTTTCGCCAGTTCGATGACGGGGTGACCGTTCTTTTCGCCGACGGATCGTCATCCACTGCAGATGCCCTGGTTGGCGCCGACGGCGTGCATTCGGCGATCCGTCAGGCGCTGTTTGGGCCGGATCGCCCGCAGTTCACGGGCTGCATGGCCTGGCGGGGGCTCGTTCCGATGCAGCGGCTTCCGGAACGCCTGCGGGCGCCGGTCGGTACCAACTGGATCGGTCCGGGCGGTCACGTCGTCATGTATCCGCTTCGGCGCGGCGAGCTTCTCAACTTCGTGGGAATCGTGGAGCGCGACGACTGGAAGGGGGAGTCCTGGACTGACGCCGGGTCGCGGACGGAATGTTCGGCCGATTTCAGGGATTGGCACCCGGACATTCATGAGATCATCGGCAATATCGGCACGCCGTACAAATGGGCGCTGATCGGTCGCGATCCGTTGCCAAACTGGACGAACGGCTGCGTCACCTTGCTGGGCGACGCCTGCCATCCGACGCTGCCATTCCTGGCGCAGGGCGCCAACATGGCCCTCGAGGACGGGCTCATACTTGCGCGGTGTCTCGAAAAATACGATACAGCGCCGACGGCCCTTCAGCACTATGAAGCTGCGCGTATCGAGCGAACCACAAAGATCGTGCGTGGCTCGGCAGACAATGCAAAGCGCTTCCACAATCCAACGCTGGCGGAGGCCGCCGGAGCCCAGGCCTACGTGGATCGTGAGTGGCAGGAAAACCGGGTAAAGGCGCGCTACGATTGGCTGTTCGAGTACAGTGCCGTCCGCGCTGCCATTTAATTCAGCACCTTGGGGTGCGAGCCGGAGACGATGGACAAACCGTTAAAATCGCGCCAGCGCGGAATCCAATCGGTCGAGGTCGGCTTTCGGCTGATCCGCGCGCTGGAGGTCGCTCCGGGCAAGCTTTCGTTGAAGGCGCTTGCTGAAGCCGCAGACATGCCGACCAGCAGTGCGCATCTCTACCTGGTGAGCTATTGCCGGCTCGGTCTCGCGGTCCAGGATCCGATCACGCTTCGCTACGGGCTTGGCCCGTACGCCGTGCAGCTCGGACTGGCGGGGCTGCGGCATCTCGAAGTCACTGATGTTGCGCGTGGCTATCTGGAAGAACTGCAGGCTGACATCCCGCTGGCGGTTTACCTATCCATCTGGGGCAACATGGGCCCTACGATCGTCCTGAAGCTGGATGGAAGCTTCCAGTCGCCACTGTCGGTGCGCGTCGGGTACGTATCGCCGCTGCTGTCAACGGCAACCGGCGCGGTCTACCTGACATACATGCCCGAGCACGAGATCAAGCGTGTGCTCGAGCGCGAGCTAATCGAGCGCGGAGGGCAGGATGTCGATCTGGAAGCCATCCGCAAGCGGGTGCGAGAGACGGGAGTTGGCATTTCCATCGGCCAGATGAATGAGGGATACGCCGCAGTGTCGGCGCCCGTGCTCAATCATGATGACCGCCTGGCGGGCAGCATCACGGCGCTTGGTCCGCATTCGCTCGTCGATCGGTCACCAAACGGCTCGTTGACGCGATCGTTGCGGCAAACGGCCGCAAGGATCGCGTCGGCCTTGGGTCAGCGCAAGGAGTGATCAGGAGCAACCTGCCGTCGAATGAAGCCGCGATAAACGGCCTCCAATGTTTCCGATGGTTTCGAAAGATGGTCGTCCCAGCAAACCGCAACTAACGTTTCAGACAAGAAGCGCAAGATGAAAACTCGCGCCCTAGCGAGGATTACAGAATGATGAACCGCCGCTCTCTTCTGGCCGCAAGCCTTCTCGCACCGTTCGTTGGCCCCGCGGCGGCGGACAGCCGCTATCCCAGCCACACCGTAACCGTCATCAGCCCGTTCGCGGCTGGTGGCCAGTCCGACTCGGTTGGCCGTGTTGTGAATAATCATTTTCAGAAAGTGCTTGGCCAGCCCTTCATCCTGGAGAACAAGGTTGGCGCAGGCGGGACAATCGGTGCCCAGTACGTGGTCCGGTCTCAGCCCGACGGTTACACCCTTCTGCTCGGCACGACGAGCTCCTTCACGATCGCTCCCTACGTCTACAAGCCGCAACCCTACGATCCCGTGGCAAATGTTGCGCCGATCGCGGCTTTGACGGAGGCGCCGACAGTCCTGCTTGCGAGCGAAAGGAGCGGCTTCAAGAACCTGAACGATCTCGTTCAGATCGCCAAGAAGGAGCCCGGTCGCGTCACGGTCGCTTCTGCCGGCATCGGAAGCTTCCCGCACGTGTTTTCGGAGGTTTTTTCGTCGCTCCTCGGCGTGCAATTCAATCACGTCCCATATCGAGGCGGCGGTCCCGCGATGAATGACATCCTCGCCGGACAGGTTGACGTGTTTTTCGAAGTCATCACGACGGCCGCGCCGCAGATCCAGGTCAAACGTGCTTACGGCCTACTCGTGACCGGCAACGGCCGCTCCGCGCTGCTGCCCGACGTTCCCACCTGCACCGAGCTCGGTTACCCCGGTATGAACCTGACGTCCTGGAGCGGGCTGGCTGCGGCGGCGGGGACTCCTGCTGCAATCGTCGATGTCTTGAACAAGGAGGCCAATGTCGTCCTCCAATCCCACGAGATGAAGGATTTGCTGACCCAGCTCGGCATCGGACCAGTCGGAGGCAGTCCCGCGAAGATGGCGGAGCGCATCGCGCAGGAAGCATCACTCTACAAAGACATCATCTCCAAGCGCCAAATCGCTGTGCAGTGAGACGCTGGCCGCCTCGCATACCATGCAGTGGCAAAGTCATTGGGGACCTTCTCGCCGTCTTGTTGAAGAGCCGGCTTGCTCCGTCTTCCAGTCGCACATTTTTTCATGCGTCGTCCGGCTATTGCAGCGGCGGCCGGGCCCGAGCTCGGCCGGTTCGTCACCAGGATAGACTAGTTAGTTGCATGGGGTCCAACAACGTCAAATTTCTTAGAACGTGCGTCGCGCATCAGTTGCTGAAAGCCTGCGCGGTTTGCGGTCGATGCTCCGGAGATTCCGCGGCCCGAATAGCCTCCAGGACAATGGCCTTCGCGGGTGCAGAGCGCGCGGCACAGCGAGATCTGATCAGTTCGGCGTCAGCCAGGTGCCTTATGTGTATCGGATGGCGGACATGCGAGGCTGATTTCTGCGGTGCCTTCGAGAAAAATGCTAAATACGCTTCCGTGTATTGTTGAAAGCTTGCACCGATCCGGGTCCCCTCGAAGCCGGCGAAAAAGGCAGCGGCGAAGAGAAGCCGGCCGCCGGTGCGCGGCCGAAGTCAGCGTGAAGCCGGATCAGGAGAGCCGCGTGGATAGGAAGGAAGCTGCGGCAATGACGGAAGCCTCGGGGCTGACGAACATCAGGCCGGCATCGAGCACACTTTCGGAGCGCGCCGGCGACCGCTCCAGTCGCTGTCGCAGGAGGCCGCGATGCGCTGGGCCGATCGGCTACGCGAGATGACGTGAAGGCGCCGCTGTAGGCGCGCAAATTACTGGCCGACATTGCCGAGATCAGGAGCGCGCTCGTCGAGATCCGCGACAAATCGATCCGCCTCCTGCACGAGATGCGCAGGAGCCGACGACAATCACATGAGCTTGCCACGGACCGAACGGGGCAGCATCACCACGCCTGAAGATAGTTGACTCAGGCCTGGGTGCCGCTGTGTGTACCGAAAACTTAAGCTCGCGTGTAGTGGTGGTGAAGACCGCCGAGGATGGCGTGTGGTTCAATGCTTCCGATTCGCTGAATCGGGCGAGTGACCGGCGCATCCGTATTCAAGGATCGGTGCGTTCTGACGCGATTGTAATAGTCGGCGTAGGATTTCAGGACCCGACGCAAATGCATCTCACCCAAGACAATAATGTGGTCCACACACTCACGCCGGATCGATCCGATCAGCCGTTCGGCCAAGCCATTCTGCCAGGGCGAGGCTGGTGCGGTAGGCTTGTCCCGGATGCCCATGGCGCGCAACCACGCTGCCATAGATCCGATCCCGATCGCAGATGAGGTAACGCGGCGCCTCATCCCAAGGAAATGCCTCCGTGATTTGATGTGCCACCCATTCGGCGGTCGGATTTGCCGTGACGTTGATCCAGACGAGGTGTCTGCGGTCGAGCAGGACGATGACGAAGGCGTAGAGCAGATCGAAACCGATCGTTGGAACAACGAACAGGTCCATGGCGGCAATCTCCGGCGCGTGGTTGCGCAAGAACGTCCGCCATCCCGGGTTTGATGGCCAGCGTCGCTTCACCATGTACTTGGCGACGCTCGACTGCGCGACCTCAAACCCGAGCTTGAGCAGTTCGCCATGAACACGCGGAGCTCCCCAAAGCGGATTCTCCATGCTCATCTGCCGGATCAATACGCGCAGCTCGGTGTCGATCTGCGGCCGCCCTCCCAGTGAGCGCGACTTCCAACGCCAGTAGCGGCGAAAGCCGGCCCGATGCCAACGCACGAGCGTCTCAGGCCGAATGATGGTGAGGACATCCTGGATTGACGGAAACCAGCGATACAGCTGGATCAGGAACCAGCGGTCCTGGTTCGTCAGCCGGACGCGACCATGCAGCCTGCGCCTCACGACAATCAGCTGATGTCGAAGCACCGCGTTCTCAGCTTCAAGCCGCAACTTCGACTTGAATGGCGAGGCCAGGACGGCCAGAGCGAAACAAAACAGCCCGATCATTCCGCCAGCTTAGGCGATTCCATCACGTCATCAGCTCGGACTGGGTTTTCGGTACACACAGCTCCTTGACGGCATTGAGTTCAAGCAGACTGCTTATGCGTTAGACCGAGACTCACGAAAAGCTGCTCTGGCTAGCTTCCTGAAGCGGGCTTCGGGAGGTAACAAGAGGCAATCGAAGACGAGTGCCGATTAGCTGCCTAGGTGCCACCCCAAGAACTGATCACGGACCGGCGCCCGAAATATCCTTAGCAGCAAGGGAGGCCGTCTCTGTAAACACAGCGATGAAGAAGCACAACCATTCCAGCAACGGTCGTCCCTAAACTCATGCGGAACGTCAGCTCGGCAAAGCAGGGCTTGCTATTCGGATCCCGCACCACGGATGATATCTACTAGTCGCCGGGGATCGATTGAAAGTTCGTTTCCCCGCCAAGCGACATGTTGGTCTGGTCGGACCAATATGAGATTGCGCGCAAACGACTTCGCCGCTTCCGGACCGGATACATCGAGTACTGTCAGCGGAACGCGTGCAGTCGCTGCGGCATTTGTCAGACCCGACACGTCTATGTCCGAGTCCAGGCGCAGTAGCGTATAGAATGGTCCCAAGGCGTCATAAAGCGAACGTCCATCTTCGAGCCAGACATGGGGGAGTCGGGCGCCCGGAACTGTCGACGGTGTGAATTCTCCCATCGTGTAGGGAGGCGCAGCTTCACCATCGTAAACGATGATCGGCGATCCCTGATAGTAATAGCCAAAGTTCAACCCCGCGCAGCAATATTGCTGCACATTGAGGTCATAGGTCGCTTTGCCGACCGCGGCGCGATAGGCATCGGCCTGCGGTCCGTCGGCCTCGATTTCGTCGCTCACCGATATTCGCGCTTTGGCCATTGCATGCGCATGGTCCATCGCAAAATGCGAAACCTGATCGGTGATCGGCAGCCGCTCGGCCGCATAGGCCGCCAGCATTTCATCGCCGCCCCAACCTTCGAGCCGCGCCGCCAATAACCAGCTCAGGTTGGCGGCGTCCGCAATGCCGGCATTCATGCCGTAGCCGGCGTAGGGCACCCAGAGATGGCAGGCATCGCCGCAGATGAACACCTTGCCATCGCGCACCTTGTCGACGATCAGGCGGCGTCCAATCCAGTCTTCCTTGCTGAGCAGTTCATATTGGAAATCGCGGCCAACTCCGAGCACGGTGCGTATCGCGGCGTCGCGGTCGATCGCCTCAAAGTCCGTGATCCCTGGCTTGAGGTAGACATGCACGAGCCAGTTCTGCTTGCCGTCGATGGCGTAGACGTTGCCGGATTGCCGCGCATTCAGTGCGAAGGAGCCCCATGCCGGAGTGCCCCCTTGTTCCAGCAGCATATCGAGCAGCTTTGGCGCGCGAATGTAGCTCGACTGCACGTGCTGCAAGGCGACGTCGCCGCTCAACGTCGAACCGATCTTCTTGCGCACCAATGAGCGGCCGCCATCGCAGCCGATCAGGAACTTGCAGGAAATCTCCATCTCGCCGCCGTTCTCGGTGGCGAAGGCAGTGACTCCTTCCGCGCCTTGAGTGAAATCGACCAGTGTCGTGCCGTTGAAGATGCGTGCGCTCGGCATTGCCGACAGATGGGCGAACAATACCGGTTCGAGATAGATCTGATTGATACGGTGCGGCGGTTCCGGCGTCGGCCACCAGGTATCCGGCCCGTCTTTGGCTGTGTAACGCTCGGTGCGGCACGGAATTTTAATGCGTGTGATTTCGCGGCCGAGAAAACTGGTGCGATAGACCACGTCGTTGGGATAATCCGCCGGCAATCCGGCGTCGCGCACCTTCTGCGCCACGCCGAGACGGCGGAAGATTTCCATCGAACGTGCCGAGACGTGGTTCGACTTGACGCTGGGCGCCTCACCTAAGGCGCGCGACTCCAGCACGATGACGTCGACGCCGCGCCAGGCCAGATCAATGGCCAAGGTCAACCCGACCGGGCCCGCGCCAACCACCACGACATCGGCATGCAGCCGCCTGGTCATTTGTCTGTCTCCACGCGCGACTGTTTATTGGGCCATCTTGATATTGCCGGCACGGGCGACCGCTTTCCAGCGTTCAAGATCGGCCGCGATGATGCGCGAAAATTCTTCAGAGGAATTGCCGACTGAATCGATGTTGAGCAACTTGAGGCGGGAGACGACATCGGGCAGCCCTGCGATGCGGATGAATTCAGCTTCCAGCTTGCTGACGATTTCGGGCGGCGTCGCCGCGGGCACGAAAATGCCGCTCCACAGCACCGCTTCGACGTCGGCGCCGGCTTCCTTCATGGTCGGCACATCGGGCAAACTCTCCGCCCGCGTCGGCGCGGCGACCGCCAGCGCGCGAGCCTGGCCGCCGTTGAGCTGGCTGGTCACCGGTCCGGCATCGGCGATGGTCGCGGTCACTTCGCCCGAGATCACCGCGGTAACGGAATCGTTGGCTCCCTTGTAGGGGATCATCTGCATCGGCACGCCGGTCTTCTGCTTGAACAGCTCGGTCGCGAGCTGGAAGGCGGCGGAGGAAGAGGAATAGTTTGCCTTGTCTGGATTCGCTTTTGCGTAGGCGACGAGATCGGCCAACGACTTCAACGGCGATTTCGCGTTGACGATCAAGATCAGCGGAAACGATCCAAGCTCGGACACCGGCTTGAAATCCCGTACCGTGTCGTAGCTCAGCTTTTCGTAGACGGCGGGGTTGATCACCATGGCGCCGCTGGCGCCGACCAGCAGCGTGTAGCCATCGGGTGCCGATCGCGCGACGTATTCGGTTGCAAGGATCGCACCGGCGCCGGGCTTGTTCTCGATGACGACCGGCTGGCCGAGGCTTTCCGAAAGCTTTTGTCCGAAGACGCGGGCGATGATGTCGTTGCCGCCGCCCGGCGTGAAACCGACGACGATGCGAATCGGCCGGGTCGGATACTCGCCCTCGGCGGCAGGAGCTGGCGCGTGCCCGGGGATGCTCAAACAGAGGGCGGCGAGCGCCACACGGCTAAAGAGTTTCATTTAAACCTCCTCCTGGGCAATGGGGTCGTGAGGCAAATTGGTGCGCGGCGAACAAGATTAGAGTGGCGTGATCTGGACATGCAGGACGGCGGCGACCCCGCCGTTGACGGCCGCCAGGCAGCGTTCGATTGCAGCGGTGAGCTCATCCGGGTCGCTGACGAATTCAGCATGCGCACCGAATGCACGGCCAATATCGGAAAAGCGTCGCTGCTCGCCCTGCCGGCCCGAGCGCAATTGCGATTGGAAGGAATTGGTCTCTGCGGCGACGCCCTTCGGATAGACCCGCTGCACCGACGACTTGACCGCCTGCCAGCCCCCATTGTCGAGCACGATGGTCAGAATCGGAAGTTGATATTGCTGGGCGACCGCGAATACCGAATCCGGCGAGGAAAAATGAAAGCCGCCGTCGCCGATGATCTGCACGATGCGTCGCTCCGGCTGCGCCAGCTTCAGGCCCAGCGCCATGCCGCCGCTGAAGCCAAGCCCTCCGCCGGCGAGCCCGACATAGCTGCGCGGCTGCGTGCGGCGGATATGCTCCTGCAGCAGCGGCGCGTTCCGGATCGCTTCGTTGACGACGACATCGTCCTGCGACAGCGCGCGGTTCAAGGTTGCGAACAGATAGGCCGCGCTGATTGCACCTCGCGCGCCCTTGTTCGCAGCCGCGGCGGCGCGTCGTTTGTCCCTTTCCTCGCGGGCGCCGCTCCAGCCGGCGATGCGCTCGGCGACGCGCTTGCGATAGGCGTCATCCGCGCGCGCCTCGATCACCTCCAGCACTTGGCGTAGAACAATCGCGCAATCGGCCTGCACCCTGATGTCGGTCGGGAAGCCCCACATCGGGAAATCCGACTTCAACGGATCGATGTCGATCTGGATCCAGTCGATCGCTTCGACGCGCCTGGCATATTGCGGCACAAAAGGGACGTCGGTATCGAGCAGCAGTCCGACGTCGGCCTGTTCCAGCAGCGGCATCGGATCGAAGCCGGCAAAGCACGGCGAATCCTGCGAAACGTTGAGGTCGATCGAGTTGAACTCCGCTATCCGGATGCCGCAAGCAAGCGCAAGACGCTCCAGCACCGCGACCGCCTCGGCATTGCGCCCGAGATAGGCCGTCAGCGCGATCGGGTTTTCCGCCGCCATCAATCGCGTCGCGATGGCATCGACGCGGGCAGGATCGATGCCGGCGGCCACCACGCCGCCATAGCGGGCGGGATTGTAGGCCGGCATCTGCACTTCGTCCCATTCCTCGGCCAGCGTTTCTCGCGGCAGCATCATGTAGACCGGCCCGGGCGGATCGCTATGCATGAAAGCGCCGGCGCGGGCGAGCGCTTCCTTCACCACGACGCCGGAGGGCAGGGAGTACTCCCACTTCACATAAGGCCGCACGATGCTGGCGATGTCGAAGGGATCCTGTACGAAGTGCACATAGGTGTCGCGCGACCCAGTCAACTCGCCGTGCAGCGTGAAGGGTGCGCGTCCGGCGAACAGCATCACCGGCAGGCGGTAGCGGAACAGGTTCTGTATCGCCATGCAGGCATTGGCGGTCCCGGCGTCGACATGGACGAACACTGCCTGTCCCCTTCCGGTCGCCAGCGCGTAGCCGCCGGCCATGTGAACGGCGACGATCTCGTGCGGGCAGAGGATGACTTCCGGATGCTTGCGGCCTTCACGGTCCCAGCGCGCGATCTCCTCGATCAGCGAAACATGATCGGTGCCGAGATTGGCGAAGATGTACTCGACGCCAAGGTCGACGAGACCCTCGAGGAAATAATGCGCGGCACTGTGACGGCTCACTTGCCTTCTCCTTGTGTTTCCTTGCCGGCCTTCGGCCTGTTCTTGTTCCATATAGAATTGGCGTGATCGGTCAGGGGTGGCCGCCGACCACGCGACGGATCATGCCGGCGGCGCCGGTCACATCGCCGTCGGAAGCCCAGGCGACGAACTGATCGGGCCGGACCAGCACCAGCGCGGCTCGGTAGAATTGCCGCGCTTCCGCGTTGTCATCCCTGATCAGCTTGAGCGGCACGCCGCCACCCTCGGCAGCGCGCCTGATCGTGGCCGCAGCGACATCCGGTGCGCCGAAATCGAGCAGCGTAAATCCTTCGCCCAGTTCCTCGAAGACATTACGACCTGATGCAAGCTGGCGCGGCGCCAGATGGTGGCCAGCGCGCGCGGCGAATTGATGCGATCCGATCGCGCTGCAAGTGGCGCCGGGCGGACCTGCGACGATCGAGGAGCCCTCGTAATTCGGCTCGAACGAATTCACTTCCGAACGCGCACCGGACGAGCGCGCCTGCCATTCGGCTTCGAACGCATCCTTGTCGGCTGCGGGATCGAATTTGGCGAGGAATTTTCGGTCGCTCTCGATCGCCTTCTCGATAAAGTCCTGCGCGGTGGATGCGAACACCGGACGCCGTTCCTCGCCGTAGGAATCCAGAAGTTGCGCTCCGGCCCAGCCCTGCAACGCCGCCGCAAGTTTCCAGCCGAGATTGGCAGCGTCCTCGAGGCCGGTGTTGATGCCGTAACCGCCATAGGGCGGATGGCTGTGCGCGGCATCGCCGGCGATGAAGACTCGCCCGATGCGGTATTGATCCGCGATCGCGACACGCAGCTCCCAAAACCCGATGTGCTTGAATTCGACATCGAATTCATCGCCGACGGCGGCATGCAGGAGGCCGCGGAAGTCGAAATTGTCTTTTGTCGTACCAAGTGGCACCGGCGCGTGAAAGAACCAGGTGGTGCCGAGATCGACGCGGCCGAAGAACTTCCAGTAGCCCTTCAGGTCGGGATGCAGCACGTTGTAGAAGGACTTGTTGGGATAGCGCTCCAGCAATTTGTGCAGGCCGGTCGAGCGGAACACCAGCAGCACCATCAGCCGGTCATGGTCGGTCAGGGTCTGGGTGATGCCGGCGGCCTCGCGCACCAGCGAGCGGCTGCCGTCACAGCCGACCACGAAGCCTGCCTGCAGCGTGCGCTGCTGGTTGCTGTTGCGCTCGGTTATCGTCACCTGCGCGCCTTTGGCGTTCTGCGTAATGCCGGAGGCGCTCCAGCCATAAACTTTCTCGACGTTCTGCAACCGGCTCAAGCGTTGTCGCAGCACCGCTTCGGTAGCGTATTGCGGCAGCCGTTCGTTGTCGGTGAAGTAATAGGGTCGCACCAGTTCGCGCTGCAGCCAGTCATAGCGGTAGGCGCTCAACAGTGTGCCGTAGGACGTCATGCCGCCGATGCCATAGTTCGGTGGGATGGTCCGCGCCGCGCGAAGCTCCGCCTCCGCACCCCAGAAGTAGAAGTGCTCAAGGGTGCGCTGGGTCAGGTTCTGACCCTTCGGGATCGGTTGCGGGCTGATAAAGCGTTCGACCAGAGCGCAGCGCACACCACGCTGGCCGAGTTCGATCGCAAGACCAAGACCGACCGGCCCGCCTCCGACAATGACGACTTGCGTGGCGGATTCGGAGGGCATGTTCATATTAGTTTCTTGCGATTGGCGGGATTGGCGCGCGGCCGGCCGAAAATGAGAACAGCTCCAGCCTCAAGTCAAGCATAATCTCATAATGTAAGATTTTTCGTCAGTTGCCGCTCGTATGGTCAGCCGAAATCTGCGAGGCCACGCGCCGGACCTCTGCACCGATCTCATCGATCTGCGCGCCCGTCACCAGATTGCCGGCAATGGTGACGCAGACGCTGGCGATCGGATAATCGCGGTCGTCCACAACGGGCGCGGCGATGCCAACGGCGGCGGGCGTGACCTCGCCATAGGCGACGCAAAAGCCGGTCTTGCGAGCCTTCCTCAGGCTTTTCAGCACATCATCGGCGGTGTTGCCGAGACCCACCGCGTGCAGATCGGCAAGATTGCGCTCGATCAGCGGCACTAGACGCGGCCGTGGCAGCAGCGCCAGGATCGAGCGCGCGATCGCGCCACGGCCCAGCGGCATCGGCCGACCACGCGGATAGGAGCTGATCGGGTTTTTGGTGGAGGATTCAGACGCAACGCAGAGGATTTTGTTGCCGTACCAGCGCAAGACCATGGCGGTGCAGGAATAGGCAGCCGTCAGTTGTTTCAGGTAGGGCACGCCGAGCAGCACCAGCGGATCGGAGCGGCGCGTCAGATAGTCCATCTCGACGACCTTCGGCCCCAGCGTAACGCCGGCGTTGCGGGTCGACATCAGGAAGCCGGCGTCTTTCAGGATCTTCAAATAGCGGTAGAGCGTTGGCCGGCTGTAGCCGAGCTCGCGCATCAGGTCCTCGGGCGTCCATTCCAGCCGCTCCTCGGAAAACACCTCGAGGACCGCAAGCACCCGTTCCAGGCTGTTCTTCGGCTTCATGCCTCAAGCCGCATGATCTGACTTCGCTCCAGTTTTCGCGCGCGGGCCGCGTTGGCGTCGCTCAGGGCAGATACTTTTCCCGATCCGGCAGAATCAACCTTGAACTGGCGCGTGATCGACGTATTATGCATCATAATCTCACATTAAGAGATTTAACAAAGAAATGTCCGCGGGCCGACCGGCTGCCGGCAAAGGTATGGGAGAAAAGGCTGGCGATCGATTCCGCAAGCGGCATGCATTCGCGCCGTACGGTGCTGGGGATTCTCGCCGCGGCTTTTGCCCCTGCGATGCCAGGCCCGGCTCACGCGCAGTCGCAGCAACCAATTCGGCTTAACGTCCCCTTCTCGCCGGGCACGGGACCTGATCTGCTCGCGCGCATCCTCAGCGAGGAACTGCGGCAGCGCTGGAATCACCCAGTCATCGTTGAGAACAAGCCCGGCGCCAGCGGCAACATCGGCACGCAGGCCGCGGCGCGCACTGCGCCTGATGGCCAGAACCTGCTGGTGACCGTCAATACGTTCGTGATGAATGCGAGCCTTTATCCGACAATACCCTATGATCCGGAAAAGGATTTCGTGCCGATCGCCGAGATCGCAACAGGCGCCTTGGCGCTCGTCGTTCATCCTTCGCTCAACGTCATCACACTCGCCGAGCTGATCGCGCTTGCCCGCAGCAAGCCGGGCACGATCAACTATGCTTCTCCCGGCCGCGGCACACCGCAACATCTCGCGATGGAGCTGTTCAAGCTCACGGCGCAGGTCAATCTGACCCACATTCCTTATTCAGGGTCGGCCGGCGCGGTGAAGGATCTTGCGGGCGGACACGTCTCGGCCATGTTCCTGCCGGTCCATACCGCACTTCCGCTCGCGGAATCCGGGCAAATCCGCATTCTCGCCGTAGGCAGCCAGAAGCGGGCGCGGCAGGCGTCAAATGTGCCGACGCTGGCCGAACTTGGCGTTGCCGACTTCGATGTCGATTTGTGGTACGGCGTTCTTGCCCCGGCCAATACGCCGAAAGAGATCGTCGACCGCTACAATGCGGTGTTCAACGAAATACTCGCGGAGTCGAACGTTCGGGCCCTTCTCGATAAGCAAGGCTTGATCGCGCAAGGCGGCCCGCCTCAACGCCTGGCAGACCTGATCGCCAAGGATCGCCCGCGCTGGGCCAAGGTCGTCAAGGATGCGCAGATCACTGCCGAATAGCATGGGCACTTTCTAGCGATCCAATGCTCACACCGGCCTTGAGTCAAAAACAGACCTTCGGGAGATGTTCGATTCTGGCGCAAGCGCATGCTCGGTACGTGTTTGATGCGTCCGCGGAGATCGGATCAGCCGGAATGCGCGTCAAGAGCGGTCTCCTTTCCCGTCGTCGCCTGTGTGTGTACCGAAAACCTTATCCGAGTTGATGAGGTGACGGAATCGCCTATTCTGGAAGAATGATCGGGCTGCTCTGTTTCGTACTGGCCGTCCTGGGCTTCGCCCTTCAGTCGAAGTTGCGGCTTGAAGCGGAGAACGCGGTGCTCCGACATCAATTGATTGTCTTGAGGCGGAAGCTGCATGGTCGCGTTCGGCTCACGAACGATGATCGCTGGTTCTTGATCCAGCTGTATCGCTGGTTTCCATCAATCCTGCAGGCTCTCACCATCATCCGGCCCGAGACGCTGGTGCGGTAGCACCGGGCTGGCTTTCGCTGCTACTGGCGTTGGAAGTCGCGTCCGGTGGGAGGGTGGCCACAAATCCAGGCGGAGCTGCGCGCATTGATCCGGCGGATGGGCATCAACAATCCACTGTGGGGTGCGCCGCGCATTCATGGCGAACTGCTCAAGCTCGGGTTTGAGGTCGCGCAGTCGAGCGTCGCCAAGTACATGGTCAAACGGCGAGTGCCGCCAAGCCAGGGATGGCGCACCTTCCTACATAATCATGCTCCAGATATCGTGGACTTCTTCGTCGTCCCGACGATCGGTTTCGATCTCCTCTATGCCTTCGTCATGGTTCGGCTAGACCGCAGAGATCTTGTCTGGGTCAACGTCACCGCACATCCAACCGCCGAATGGGTCGCGCGTCAAATAACCGAGGCATTCCCCTGGAACGAGGCTCCGGGCTACATGATCCGAGACCGGGATTGCATCTACGGTGCGGTCGTCACACGCCGACTGCGTGCCATGGGCATTCGAGACAAGCCGACCGCACCGGCCTCACCCTGGCAGAACGGCTTTGTCGAACGGCTGATCGGATCGATCCGGCGTGAATGTGTGGACCACATCATTGTCTTGGGCGAGATGCATTTGCGTCGGGTCCTAAAATCCTACGCGGACTATTACAATCGCGTCAGAACGCACCAATCCTTGAATAAGGACGCGCCGGTCACTCGCCCGATTCAGCGAATCGGAAGCATCAAATCACACGCCATCCTCGGCGGCCTTCACCACCACTACACTCGAGCTTAAGTTTTCGGTACACACAGGGCAATGACGCTCAAAGAACCTCCATGTATGGTGGCAATACCTCAAACCGAATATCCCGGACGATGGTGGGGGCAGCTAAAGTGATGAGGAATTGTCAGCCCGAGGCGCGCGTTTGCCTCTGAGCCTCAGTCTCATAAAACGGCAAACACTTTCGTTGACGATTTCAAAGATTGTCAGTGGATGCATAAGGCGCGAGCAACGCGGATCAGTGCCGAATCTCCCGCCGTCGCGCAATTGCCGCTGCCGTATATCGACCATGTTTGAATGCATTCTGATTGCCCTTCGGCGCGCCCAGTGAGGCACCATCGTGCATTCGGCACCCACCGTTTGCCATCGCCGGAGACTGGCACGGTTTCTTGCTCCGGGTTCTCGCTCCGCAACGTTTGGCCCGGTGCATTCCGCTTTCGGGGCATAGCGGACATGGCCGGACTTCCTGCTGGCTCGACCCGGTCGCGAATGACCCTGAACGGACATGATCAGGCCAACGCAGCTATTGGATCTGTCGCAGAACCTCAAATTAACGTCTGCCTTCTAACGTCTGCTCTTCAGATTTTTAGTGAAGTCCGCTGGTCAAAATCCTCTCTTGATGTTGCCACGCAGCGAAGACATTATCCAAGTCTCGTCGGATCCGATTTGATCGGGTGGCTCGGCCGGGCGCCTATCCCCGAAAACCCCTCAGCGCATAGCGATCTATCTACTCAAGGCCGACGGGCATGGCCAGTCGCTCGCTGGTCACATGGTTCTCTAAACAGATTGGGCAACCACAGGTTATCACGGCTCAGTCCTTTAAGCGAGCTTGCCCGCATCAAGCGCTCCGACGTTATGTCTCTGTCCCGCGGGGCATGAGAAGGACGCCTGCGATGACCGAAGAACGATGCGCCAAGGGGCGTGAAAGTAATCATCCCCCCGCCGGAGCCAACCAAACCCGGCCTATCCACCGCGCAGTCGGGCGGCAAGATCTGAGGACACGCATCCTAAGGCGCGGGGTTCGTGCCGTGTGCGGTCCGTCGACGACCATTCCGACGAGTGCGGCCGCTAACATCCCGTTGTTCAGTGCGAGTCTGCGGTTCGCGTGGCTCAGAGTGCTTGGTGCGGCTGGGATCAGGAATTTTGTGACGAGAAGCGGGCTTGGCTTCGATTTTGTCTGTCACGTTGGCGACCTCAGTGAACATCCATTCTATCATCGGCGAGCCTACGAAAGCGAGCTGGCATTGTGCGCCGCCTGGTTGCATGATGACAACGAGCCCATAATGTTTGATATCGGGGCGAATGTCGGGTTCGTGTCGACCCAACTGGCCCAGATGCTGGCCGCGCGGTCGCCGACGATTTATGCGTTCGAACCGGTGCCGACGACGTTCGCCAAACTTGTGCAATCCGTGTACAGCCTCGGTTTGAATGACCGGGTTCACCCCATAGCAGCCGCCGTCCTTGATGATCCGCGCCAGGTGCGCCTCAGTTATTCCCTGAGAAACTCCCTCTATGCCCAGATCACGCCGGGTGGACTCAACCAGCGAGTGGGCGACCACCTCGCATACGCGCCCAGTGTTACGCTAGATGCGTTCTGTTCGCTGGAAGATGTTCGTCCGGCGCTTCTGAAGATCGACGTCGAGGGCAGCGAAGTGGCCGTCTTACGTGGCGCACCACGGCTGCTCTCGAGGAGTGACAAACCTGCTATTCTCCTAGAATACAACCCGGTCACGCTTTCGGAATGCGGTACTAATGGACGCTTCTTGGGCGAGCTGCTTTCGGGCTATGCGCTCCACTACGTCGATGATCTTGAGGGACAAATGATGCCTCTTGGCAGCCCGGTGTCCTGCATCGATGAGATTACATGGATCTGCAATCTGTTCGCGGTTCCAGAAGGCTCGTCGGCCCGTTGGGCATCCGCGTTAAAGCACGCTGTGCACCGCCTTGGACGGTGAGAGCGACCGGATCCTGCCGTTCCGGAGATGCCGCAATTAACCTACGCCTGATCGGCCGGCCGAACGAGAAACCGTGCGGCGCGGGCGAGCCGGCAGCGGCCGTCATCCCCAGCGCGGTGTGATGCTCTCGTCGTGCGTCAGTTCCGTTTACGTCGGCGAAGCTGAAAGAGGCGATGTGAGTTCATCTGATGTCAATCTGCCCGCTGATAAGAGCAGCGCAGGGCGGCGAGGGCGGTCTTTGGCGCACTTGTGGGTGCTCGGCTTGCTGCTGATTTCCGCTCCTGGCTGTGTGCAGCGAAAACCAGCTACACCCGAACGTAGCGGTGGTGAAGACCGCCGAGGATGGTGTGTGATTTGATACTTCCGGTCCGCTGAATCGGGCGAACAAGCGGCGCGTCTTTGTCCAACGACCGGTGCGTTCTTACGTCATTGTAATAACAAGCGTAAGATCGCAAAATTCGGCGTAGATGCGTCTCATCAAAAACGATGATGTGATCCAAGCACTCGCGGCGGATCGATCCGATCAACCGTTCGGCAAAGCCATTCTGCCGCGGCGAGGCTGGTGCAATCGGCCTGTCGCGGATGCCGATGGCGCGCAATCGCCGCGTAACGAGGCTGCCATAGATGCGATCGCGATCGCGAATGAGGTATTTTGGGGCCTCATCCAAGGAAAGGCCTCGGTGATCTGACGCGCAACCCATTCCGCCGTCGGATTCTTTGTGATGTTGATCCAGACTAAGCCTCTGCGGTCCAGTCGGACGATGACGAATGCGTAGCCAGGTCGAAACCGATCGTCGGAACCACGAACAGGTCCATGGCGGCGATATCCGGCGCGTGGTTATGCAAGAAGGTCTGCCATCCCTGGCTTGGTGGGCCTCGGCGCTTGACCATGTACTTGGCAACGCTCGATTGCGCGACCTCGAACCCAAGCTTGAGCAGTTCGCCATGAATACGCGGTGCGCCCCAAAGCGAATTATCGATGCTCATTCGCCGGATCAGCGCGCGCAGTTCGGTGTCGATCGGCGGCCGCCCTCCCGGTGGGCACGACTTCCAACGCCAATAGCGGCGAAAGCCGGCCCGGTGCTACCGCACCAGCGTCTCGGGCCGGATGATGGTGAGAGCCTGCAGGATTGATGGAAACCAGCGATACAGCTGGATCAAGAACCAGCGATCATCGTTCGTGAGCCGGACGCGACCATGCAGCTTCCGCCTCAAGACAATCAATTGATGTCGGAGCACCGCGTTCTCCGCTTCAAGCCGCAACTTCGACTGAAGGGCGAAGCCAGGACGGCCAGTACGAAACACAGCAGCCCGATCATCCCGCCAGCTTAGGCGATTCCAATACGTCATCAACACGGATAAGGTTTTCGGTACACACAACCATGACAGAGCGCCAGTTGAGAGACCGAGAAGTCGAGATCGTGCGCTATCGCCTGTTGGAGCGGGAAGTCACAGACCCGCTTGCCACGTGTCTGCTTCACGCCATTATCGAAGAACTCGAAGCTGATCTGAAGGGATCGGGACATCGGTCAGAGACCTTGAGGTCAACCGACAAGCTGCCGGCAACCCCATCACAATGTTGATCTCGCGCTCCAGTATCTTGGATACGATGATCGAAATGTGCGGCCCGAAGCGATCTATCCGCCACGCGCATCACGATCTTGAGCACGTCGTCCGGCAACGGCCGCTGCAAAGTCTTCGCCTCATCCCACGGCGACCACATCCAGACTGTCACGCATGGGTCTTTAGGGTGTATCGACTCAACGACCTTCGGAGCGGTCGAAGCAAACAGCGGCCGAGTCCTCAAGAGCAAGCACCAAGCCAACCCCGCTAGTTTTACTTGAGACCGCTCAGTTTCCGCATGTAGTAGCCTTGCCTCTGAACGGCCCGCCAAATCTCTTCGCTGACACTGGCGACGCGTTTCCTACGCCTGCGCCACCTGCCTGATGCACCGCCGGGAGGGATTGGAAATCCCCTGCGAACGACAAGCAAATCGCGCCTGCCGTTTAGATAGACATCGAACATCGCGGTTCTCCCCAGCCGACGCCAGCATATCGCCGCAGATCAGAAAGGAGCGTTGCGCGAATACAACAGCAATGCAGTTTTTTCCGCTGCTACCACTTGCCGGGTCCCCGACCCAAGGATGATGGATTCCGAATGCGGTAGGCTGGCACCGATGACTTGGCGACCACAGGTGAGTGACTGCAAATGTCCCTGCTTTTCCATCGTGCCGTCGAGCACATGGAAATATGGAGCGCCAGCAGCGACGGCTATTCATTCGTAATCAGCTTCGAAAATCTCACCGGCCCTGGCTTTCGCGGAAGTCCCGGCTATGTCGCGTCATGGCGTCCGTTTGAACAGAGCCGTGGCGCGATCAGGGTCATTGGCTCTCCCTTCAAAACTTTTGCCGAGGCCGAGGCCGCCTGCACAATCATGCTAAGTTATCTAACCAGCGAAAATTGACGCGCAGCCCCTTCCGGCACAGAACAAGCGCCGAGCGCATGCTTAATCCTGGTGCTTTCCCGCTCGAACAACGCCGGCCAGTTGGGGTCATAGTCGGAGACAACAATCGATCCAGCTCCGTATTTCTCCATGCTCCCTCCCAAGAGACGGCAACCCGTCTCCTAGACCAACCGTTATCGTCGGCTGACCGCTTGTAAAATACCTCAAGTTGAAATCATAATAGGGGACTTTGGCGCATCATCCAATCCCCTCAGCGCTGAGCGAGCCCTCTTCGGAGGGCTTTTGATTAGGTGAGTTATGGCCAGTCCTTCGAGAACCTGCTTTGTGGTAGGTCCTATCGGAAAACGCGGAAGCAAGGAGCGCATTCACGCCGACGCCCTGTTCAACAAGATCATCAAGCCAGCCTTTGCGTCGATCAAGAAGAACTTATACGTTGTGCGCGCTGATCACATCTCAACGCCGGGGATGATCGACTCACAAATCGTCACCCACCTCATTGAGGCGAGGCTTGTTATCGCAAACCTGACCACACGGAATCCGAACGCCTTCTACGAACTAGGCATCCGTCACATGGTGAACCGGCCGGTGATACACATGGCGCGGCGAGAAAATCCCTGCGGATGTTTCACTCTTCCGGGCTGTGGAGATCTCCTATTCGAGCGCTGTCGCAATCGGCAAGTCTAGGGTTGAGCTTGCCAAGGCGATCAAAGCAACCTTTCTGTCGGGCTTCGCAGTAGAGAATCCCGTTACACAACCTAAGGGGTTTCAAAGGCTTCTCAATCCGCCGCCGCCAAAGGCGACAAAGCCAAAGCGAACTCCGCCGCCGAAGGCGACAGGGTCAACACCTCCGCCGCCTGAGCCTGCCCCAGAGCCTATCGAAAAACACCAACGGCCACCCCGCGTCGAGGGCGCCGTCAATCTCGTTTGGAAAGTTCGGCCCAAGGGTATCTGGGAAGCTCGCTGGCAAGTCCCATCCGACCTCATCGAGCGAGGATTTAAGATCAAGAGCGTCAGGCTGTGGTCAGGGACGGCGCCTTTTCTCACCCCCGAGGAGAGCGAGTTCATGCGCGACACAACACTTCAACTCCAAGAGGAGGCAACAAAATGGTTGAAAGAGTAGTCATCGTGAGCACCAAGCAATGATGAGCACGATCGGCACGGCGGCGCCAATCGCCCACAGCCCATCAGCACTAATGCTTGCACCCCAGAAACTCACCTTCAGCTTGTCGGACATGATTCCCTCCGTGGTGGAAGGAGTTCATCAGCGTCAGTCATCGTCTGGCAAATTTTAGCCGCAAGCTGTTGAATTTGCTTGTGCTCGCCTTAGCGAGCAGCTAGCGCAAGTGGCTATCTATCCGTTTAAATATTGGTTTAGCTCGGGTTTTCGTGCGCGGCAATTCGAGAAAAATTGGGGCGTCCCAACTCTCACTCGCTTGGATTTCCTCTCAAAGATGTGTTGGCCCTTCTGAGACATGCGCGTTCGGCCGAATGTCCGGTTTAAGCAAAGACCGAGCGACAACTGGCGCAACGCGGCGACCCAACCTTGTCGCCCTTTGCATGCCAACCGAGCCTACGCCGTCGCCAGCCGCAGCCGGGAGCTGGAGCGTGTACTCATCTTTCGAGAGTTATAGAACGATCCTGCTCACGAAAACGGTCGACACCGCTGTGCGTCAATCCTCCACGTCAACCGGCAAGCACGCGGCCGCGATGGCTGCAATGTGCCGATGGTCGGTTCCGCAGCAACCTCCAATAATCCGCATCGCAGGAAAGGCCGTCCTCAATCTCCGATAACGAAGGCCGAGGTCTTGCGGATCGCCGTCGTCCAGCGTCTCGGACTCGTCGAGTTCGGCGTGACTTCGTGTCGAGGCATTGGCTCTGATGCCGTAGATACGCTTGGTCCATCCAGCTCTGCTGTCGAGCGCCTGCTCGAAGTGCGAGGGATGCGCACAGTTGATCATGAAATATTCTGCCACTCCGTTCGTCTCATGGTCGACCGTTTCGATCGCCTGCTGCAATGTCTCCCCTCTCGGCAGGCGCCCGTTCGTCTCCACTGTGAACGAAATCGCGCACGGAATTTTCTGTCTTTCGGCTGCACGGACAATTCCGATAGCCTCATCAATATTCGTGAGCGTGAAGGCCGACACCATGTCGGCCTCGCTATCAACGAACGACGCGATTTGCTCGTTATGATAGGCTTCCGCCTCGTCG
Source organism: Bradyrhizobium cenepequi (assembly GCF_020329485.1). GTDB lineage: Bacteria > Pseudomonadota > Alphaproteobacteria > Rhizobiales > Xanthobacteraceae > Bradyrhizobium > Bradyrhizobium cenepequi. Next base: position 10,076 of record NZ_JAGKJI010000041.1, on the reverse strand, counting down.
GCATCCATGATCCCGGCCTTGTAGCCGTCGCCACGTGGACCGATCACTCCGTTGATGACGCAAGGCATCTGCGAGGAATCGCAACTCGCTTCCCAGGTGGCACGCAGGTCCGCGAGAAAAGAGATTGAATCCTTGTTGATCGCATCCAGCGCCGCGGCATCGTAACCAAGCTTTTGCGCCCAGTCAGGATTGGCCCGCCACGTTGGACCGCTGAGCACGAATCCGACATCATGACGCCGCGCGATGTCTAGATAGGACTCATAGTATTTTTTGAGACGCTCGCGCCCCGCTTCGGAATCAAGCAGTGTAAACGCCGCAAAGTGCGGCAGATCGACCCCCTCGTGAAAGATCAGCTCTGTAACCTGTCCGCCATCGGTGAGAAAAGTGCCGCCATGGCGGTGCGGCAGATCATGACGATATTTAGGCATTGATTTCCTTAAGAGCGCATTTTTCGCAGCAACCCCAGCATCTGCCTAAAATCTCATAGAGCAGAGGCAATGTTTGTCGCAAATCACCATGAAATGACGGAATCGACACGCGCATGTGAAATGTCGGTCTGCCATCCCGCCGTGTCACCATGCTTGCGGCGAGCGCAGAACGTTCCCCGACTGGCCCACGCCATCGCGCCGCTCTGAGAGGTACAGCAGATATCCGCGCCCTGGTCTGCGGCCGGATTTATGAGTACACGCCCTAGATTTCGCGCCGGAACGCGGGGGGCTCCCGGTTCTTGACCTTGAGCCAATCGCAGGTTCGCGGAAGGCAGCGTCGCTCCCGGTGCGTCGACACCGCGCCTCCGAGACCATCTTGCAGACTGCCCCGAACAGTTTCGGCCCGATCTCGCCCCGCTCAAACGTCGCGGCGAAGATGCCATCCTTGGTGTCCCTTCTCGTCGGCAGCTTGCGATCAGTCATTCTTTCTCGCCCCCGCACGAAGTCGGCTACCAAGGACTTGGCCCAGCGACGCTCGGCTATGGCTTCGGCAGTGAAATACCCATCCTTATACTTGCCGTTAGCTCCTCCTTTCGGTGCCCCAGGGCTGAGCCCCCCGTGTAGACGACAGCGCATACGACCGCGGATGGCCGGGCACTGGCAGGGCTGACCCGCGCGATTGCCCGCCCCGCAGCCGCGGGCGGCCCGGAGCTTTTTCAGACGGCTTGTAACTGTTTGGTTCATGGGGTTGTTCAGCGGTTGCGGCCACGGGCAGCAGCTCGTAGAGCAGATGGATGTATGCCACGCCGCGGAACAGTGCCGCCAAGCAGTTGAGTTTCGAACAGGTCGGCCATAGATCATCCTCCGATCAGATTTCTGCCGAAGGTTTATTCTTCGGTAGTCGTTCCGATCTACACACCCTTTGGTCAGTGGTCGGCGGATGAAGATCATCAAGAGACTACCGGGCTTGCCCGTCGAGCGCGCGCTAGGCGTCTTTTCAGGACGCTGGAAGGCGGCCATCCTTTCTGTGTTGCTGGACGGCCCGCAACGCACATGCGAGCTGGAAAAGCGCATTGCCGGCATCTCGCAGAAGGTGTTGATTGGGTAGCTGCGAGCGATTGAGGAACATGGAACGGTGAGCCGGCAGCCCAGCGCCGACGATCGTCAGGGGTCGAATACCTGCTCACCCCGCGCGGGGAAAGCCTGGGGCCCGTGTTGGATTCCCTCCTGGAATGGGGAGCTCATCACGCCAGGAGCTCGATAGGCTTCTGCCATGCGATGCTGTTGTTCGCGATCATCCGACCTGACGCCTATCGGCTATCGCTGCAGGCGCACCAGCGCGGTCTCGAACTACCTCGCGCAGGCGCCGTCGCCCACGACGAGACATCGCACGTGCCGTCGACGCATGTGCCGTCGACCCTGGCCGCTGCTCACCAGTTCGCATCCAATCCAAGCAGCCCCAGAATGTTGCTCCGTAACTCCGCCAGCTTGGGATCGCCGCGGTGCCTGGGGAAGGGACGATCGACCGTCATGTCTGCCTTGATGCGCGCGGGGCGGTCGCTGAATACGATGACGCGGTTGGCCATGAAGACCGCCTCTTCAACGTCGTGCGTCACCATCAGCGTGGTGAAGCCGCTGCGCTGCCAGAGCGCGGCGATTTCCGCCTGCATGGAGATGCGTGTCAGCGAATCGAGCTTGCCGAGCGGCTCATCCAGAATAAGTATCCTGGGGTTGTTCACCAGCGCTCGTGCCAGCGCGACCCGCTGGGCCATTCCTCCCGAAAGCTGATGCGGGTAGGCGTTGCGAAACGCAGAAAGCCCGACGAGGTCGAGCGCCGCATCGACGCGGGGGCGTTGGCTCTTTAAGACACCCTGGGCTTCGAGCCCGAGCGCAACATTTTTCCAGACGGTTCGCCACGGAAACAGCGTCGGATCCTGAAACACCACCACCCGCGACGGGAACGGCCCTTTGATCGGACGACCATCTTCGAACAACGCGCCCAATCGCGGTGGTTCAAGCCCGGCCACCAGACGCAGCAAGGTCGACTTTCCGCATCCCGAGGGACCGAGCAGCGCGACGAATTCGCCCGGTCTTACGTTGAAGCTAACGTCATTCAGTACCGGCAGCGCGGCGCCATCGATGTCAAAGGCGTGGCTGACGCCCTCGACATTCAGCGACGCGCCGACGGCAGCCGGCCGATCAGTTTCAGCGATAGCAACCGCTACCATTTGACGACGCCTTTCTGCCAGACCAGCAGCCGGTCGCGCGTCCTGAACAGCAGGGTGATCGCGCCGGAGCACAACAACGACATGACGATCAGCGCCGCATACATGTTTGCGTAAGCTGCCCAGCCCTGCGCCCATTGCAAATACCACCCGAGCCCGGCCTTGACGCCCATCATTTCGGCAACGACCAGAACGGCAAAGGACGATCCAAGACCCATAAACAGGCCTACGAACACGTGCGGCAGCGCCGCCGGAATTGCGACCTTGAGCACCAGGAAGGAAGGCTTCGCCCCCAATGTTCGCGCGACATCGTAATAGGCATTGCTGACGCTTGCGACGCCCGACCAGGTCAGCACAGTGACCGGAAACCCGGTGGCCAGTGCGATCAGGAACGTGCTCGCGCTCCAGCTCGACGGAAACGTGAACAAGGCAAATGGCAGCCATGCCGTTGCGGGCAGCGGCCCGATGAAGCGCAGGGCAGGATGTACCCAATAGCCGACGGCGCGCGACCATCCAATCAATACGCCGGTGAGAAAGCCGATCGCGGCCCCGAGCGCATAGCCGACAAGCTGAAGCTTCACCGATGCAACGGTGCTGGCCAGAAGCTTCGGCCAGTCGTCGGTGTAGACTTCGACGATGGCTTGCGGCGGCGGAAAGAACGGCAATGGCAGCCATGCGAACTTAGCAGTCGCGATTTCCCATATGGTCAGGAACAGCCCGAACGCCAGCAGCCATGGCGCCCGCGACTGCAAGCCGCCGCCAAATCGGCCAAACAGAGTTGCGGTGAGAATGCTACCAGCGAACACGAATGACGCGATCGCCACCTCATGGGTCCGCGACCAATCGCCGAGGTCTTGCCACAGCAGGCAGGAGAGTCCGAAGCCGGTCCACGCCAGGCCTGCCAGCGCACCCGACGCATTTTTCGCAACCGATATCGGAAACGACAGCGAATGGCTCGCGGGGGCGGCTTTCTCTCCGGCAGATCGCGCCAGTGCCGGCGTCTTAGACCTTGTCGAATACGTCGACATAAATCCGCTCGGCGAATTTCGCGGTATCCGTGCCCGGCTTGAAGACCGAGACGCGTTTTAGATCGTCCGCATCGGTCTTGCCCATAGCGATGCACTCCAGAAGCTGGTCGGTCGGTGAGCTCATATTGATGCACATGCGGTGGTCGCGTCTTTCGGCATCTTCGATCAACTGGTCACGTCGACGACCACGCGGTTGGCGAGCTTTTGGGGATCCGTACTCTGCTTGATGATCGACGCCCGTTTGAGGTCGCTCGTGATCTTGACGACTTCCCGACGCAACGCATCGCCGGCAGGATGGTGTCCATGCGTGTGGCTGCGCAGCATCGCCGCAAGGTCTGCGACCGGAACTTTCGGTGTGTATGGTGCGAAGACCTCAGCGGCGTCATCGGGGTTGGTGGCGACATGGACGGCCGCATCGTGGATGGCATTCGTCAAGGCGGCGACAGTCGCGGGATCTTTTGCCCACAGAGAAGCACGGACACCCATCGTGCAGCAGGACAGGTTGGCGTAGTCGCCGGAGAGATTCGAGGCGATCTCCACCAGCTCGCCGTTGCTGCGATGCTGTATCAGCCACGCTGTCGGATCGGCGTCGGCGATCGCCTGGACTTCTCCGCGCTTTAGCGCGATCGGCAGCAGGTCCGCCGGAAACTCGCGCCATAGAACGTCGGTTTCCGGGTTGATGCCATTGTCAGACAGCAAGATCGCGAAGAAATTGCGGGGCGAGCCGGAAATGCTGGACACGCCGATCGTCCGGCCTTTGAGTTTCGTGATATCGGTGATGCCCGATGTCTTGCCGGCGAACAGGCGCGTGCAGCCGCCGTGCAGGCCGGTTGTGAGCTTCACATCGATGCCCTGCTCAAGCGGCTTGAGCCAATTCAGCAGCATGCTCGAACCGGCGTCGGCTTTGTCCGTCGCAAGCGCCTGCAGCATCTGGTCGGTCTCGCCGGCGACCTGAATAAATTCGACATCCAGGTTATGCTTACCAAAATACCCGTGGTGCAAGGCGACCGGCACCGCCGCAGTGCAGATCCCGGTGCCATTGTAGACAAAGCGAATGTGTCGTGGCGGCCCCTTGGGATCCGCGTAAGTGCTCTCGGATGCTCGGCAGATCGGAATGTCGCCGATGCCGTTTGCGGCGGCTGTCGATCCAAAGCCGGGGAACGCGTTCGCCTTCAACACAGCAAACGGAGCGGCGGCGCCCAGCACTCCTGCGAAGCCGACAAACTTGCGTCGCGACAGCGGCGCGAGCCGACTGCGATCGGGCGATGCCGGTCTTGAGGATGCCGGGTTCGGAGGGTTGTTCATTCCTTGCTCCTGAATCATCGAGAACGTCCGGGTTGAGAGTGTGCAGTGGATGCGCATAGTGGTGCAAGATCATGCCGCAATGTCGACTTTCACGTTGCCGTGCCTGCAACGTTGCCGGGTGTGAAGCGGCGCTCGATCGCATCGATCGTGAAAGCAAGCGCCAACTCCATCACGGAGACGGCAGGACGCCGAAGCCGTCTGCTGAATCGGGAAGCTGTACTGGCCGTAGATGATCAGCGACCGGGTTCGGCCTCTGTTACCCCGCTTTGAGTTTGCATGAGACCCGCATCGACACGACGCAACAGCGCTGTAACCCGACGCGACCTCGGTGACGATCAGGCAGAAGATGTGCGCTCTCGGCTTATTGAAACAGTATCAAGATTGATCATTCCAACTGCACCATGCCCTGTTGCGCCGGCCCGGACGCACGATGTCGTGATCAAACGCCACGACGATCGCGTGTTCGATGGCTGTGCACAGAGGACGGCAGCATCAAGCTGTCGCCGCGCATCGACCGGTACCGGTTGGCGTCAAGAAAGCGCGTCAAAACGTGCGGCCCTCACCACGGCTTCAGTGCGGCGCTGCGTGGTCGGCATTTGGACAGACGGCTCGGCTTGAGCTTGCAATCGCCGGAGGAACGACCCGCGCCGCGCGAGACGGAGTGAACGCTCGAAAAGCGATGTCCGCCTTGGGCCAAGTTCGAAAGTTTCAAGTTCGACAGTCTGCAGCCGGTCTGCGTCGCTTCCGCTTGCTATAGACTCACGATCGCGCGCTTCTGCAAGATTTGATTGTGCGGACCGTTGAAAGAGTTCGGATTGGGTGTTCTCTCGAAGCCTCAAATCACAGTGTCAAAGGATCCTGGCGACGATGCGGAGTGCTGACCTTCTCAAGACGCCCGAGTTGAATTACGAACAGTGGCGGGATCTGTTGCGCCCGAACTTTGGGCTGTACACGGTAGACGATCCCAAAGTCTTTGCCGGCAGAGTTCGCTCCCGGAGCATCTTCGGACTTAATGCGTCGGAAATCAGCAACAATATTCGCCATTGCGAACGGACACACCATTGCGAACGGACGCAAAGGGATATTCGTCTTGATGGCGTTGATCACTGCTATGCCGTATTTCAGGTTGATGGACGATCAACGATCATTCAAAATGATCAGGCTGTAGAGCTGGCGGTGGGAGATGTCGCATTCATAGATTCGACCCGCCCAGTGACGTATGTTAATGATGGCCACGAAGAGTGGCTTTCTCTGCAGTTGCCTCGACAGTCTCTGATCTCCGCCCTTGGATACGAGCCACCCGGCGGCCTTCGTGGCCACTCTGGAACGCGTGCATCACGCCTGCTGTTCCAACTCGTTCTGGACGCTGTCGACGACGACCAACCTCTGCCAACGTCGGCTGCCAACCATATGCAGTTGGCGGTTTATGATCTACTCGGAGCAGTATTCGCGCCGCTGGACCCAGCACCAGGCTCCCTTCATTCGGATCGGTTGTTTAAGCGCATCTGCGATGTCATCAAGGATCGCTTTGTCGACCCAGATTTCGGTCCGCGTGAGATTGCTGCCGAGGTCGGTATTTCGCTACGTTACCTTCAAAAACTGTTCACGAACCGCGGTTGTACCTGCAGCGGCTTCATTCAATCGGTGCGCCTGGATCAAGCTGCGCGTGCTATTAAGCGCCGCGAGTCGACGAAGTCGGGCCAGGTTCTGAGCACGATAGCCTACGCTTGCGGGTATCGCGATTACGCTAATTTCGCGCGTGCATTCCGCCAACGGTTCGGTCACGCACCTTGCGTTCATGTGCAGGGCGATGACGTCAACCTGGTGCGTGGCGCAAGGCACGAAAGGGCGCGTTAGGCCCATGACGCCGCCCGCTCAGTGGCCTAGCTTTGATGGCACGGTGCCGACGGCTGCGTCGCGAGATTTGTCGTCAGCGTGAACCACCGGCAGATTCCATTCTGCTCAGTTCACTTTCCCGTGCGCATCATTTGTCTAGGGGTAGCAATGCAAAACATCGTTGGACTGGTGGCGTTGATCGCCATCGCCGCGTTATTGGCCCGGTCTGGTTTCCGCACTTGGCGCGTCAAAAACCGCATCGTCAAATGGGGCGGCGCAGGTCTGTTGGCGCTGCTGTCCGTCGCGGTGTTGTCCGCCGGCGCGCTCACGTCGCTCGGGATGATCAAGCAGCACAGCCGCTCGGCGCCCATCCCGGACATCAAGGTGGCGGCTACGCCGGAACTCATTGCGCGTGGCAAGGACATCGCCGACGGTCTGTGTGGCGCCTGCCATTCACACACCGGCACGCTCACCGGCGGCTACGATCTCGCCGTCGAGCTCCAGGTTCCAATTGGGTCCTTTGTCGCTGCAAATCTTACTCCGGCCGGGCCATTGAGGCACTGGTCCGATGGCGAGATCTTCCGCGCCATTCGCAACGGCGTGGACGCGGAGGGCCGGTGGCTGACAATGATGTCCTACGTCAGGGCCGGCCGACTGAGCGACGACGATATCAAGGCTGTGATCGCGTATATTCGTAGTGTACCGGCGGCAGGAAATCCGACGCCGGATCCGCCCGATCACATGAATATGCTCGGCCTTGCCATGCTCGGTGCTGGCATGCTCCCAAGCGGCAAGCCGATCATCACCGGGCATATCTCAGGGCCGTTGAAAGGGCCGACCTTTGAACTTGGCGAATACATCCTGGCGTATCAGGACTGCCGTGAGTGTCACGGCGAGAACCTGACCGGCGGCGTGCCCGGGCAGTTGGCGCCGCTCGGACCCGACCTGAATCTCGTCAAGGACTGGACGCTGGCTGGCTTCATTGCAGCTATGCGCACCGGCATCGATCCCAACGGCCATGAGATCAGCGAAAAAATGCCGTGGCGTTCGGTCGGAAAAATGGATGATGACGAGCTGGCCGCGATCTATCAGTATCTGACGCATATGCCCAACTCTTAATGCCGGTTGTATTTGCGAGCATCAGTACCCTGGAGCCGGCGACGGAGTCGTCGGCGCGCAATCGCGCGGCGCGGCGCATTCATAAAACGCGTGCTCGGCCTGCAGTCATTGCATCGCGTCCGCGAGCGATCGGTCAGCCAGCGTATCAAGCCGTGGAACAGCGGTCGCAGGTCCAACGTCGGATCCTCTGTCCCGTCGCACATCAATGGGTCGCCTGCTAGCTGTGTGTACCGAAAACCTTGTCCGAGTTGAAGCCGTGATGGAATCGCCTAAGCTGGCGGAATGATCTGGCTGCTCTGTTTCGTTCTGGCCGTCCTGGCCTCGCTATTCAGGTCGAGGTTGCGGCTTGAAGCTGAGAACGCGGTGCTTCGACATCAGCTGATTGTCTTGAGGCGGAGGCTGCATGGTCGCGTCCGGCTGACGAACCATGACCGCTGGTTCTTCATCCAGCTGTATCGCTGGTTTCCGTCAATCCTGCAGGTTCTCACGATCATTCGGCCCGAGACGCTCGTGCGATGGCGTCGGGCCGGCTTTCGCCGCTATTGGCGTTGGAAGTCGTGCCCACCGGGAGGGCGGCCGCCGATCGACACCGAGCTGCGCGGATTGATCCTGCAGATGAGCATCGAAAATCCGCTTTGGGGCGCGCCGCGCATCCATGGCGAACTGCTCAAGCTCGGGGTTGAGGTCACGCAATCGAGCGTTGCCAAGTACATGGTGAAACGACGAGGGTCACCCAGCCAGGGATGGCGAACCTTCTTGCGCAGCCACGCGCCGGACATTGCCGCCATGGACTTGTTCGTTGTTCCCACCATCGGCTTCGACCTGCTCTATGCATTCGTCATCGTCCGACTGGACCGCAGAAACCTGGCCTGGATCAACGTCACAAAGAATCCGACCGCGGAATGGGTTGCACGTCAGATCACGGAAGCCTTTCCCTGGGATCAGGCCCCAAAATACCTCATTCGCGATCGTGACCGTATCTATGGCAGCCTCGTTACGCGGCGATTGCGCGCCATGGGCATCCGCGACAAGCCTGTTGCACCAGCCTCGCCGTGGCAGAATGGCTTTGCCGAACGGTTGATCGGATCGATCCGCCGCGAGTGTTTGGACCACATCATTGTCCTGGGCGAGATGCATCTGCGTCAGATTCTGCGATCTTACGCACGCTATTACAACGACATCCGAACGCACCGGTCGTTGGATAAAGACGCGCCGGTCTCTCGTCCCGTTCAACGGATAGGAAGCATTAAATCGCATGCCATCCTTTGGCAGGCTTCATCACCACTACGTTCGGGTGTAGCTGTTTTCAGTACACAGCGGCCACAAGCGTCCTCAAGAGCGTGCCTTTGGTGCCTTTGCTGTAGATCGCGTCCTCGGCGACCTCGACGCGCCGGGCGAAGAACGGACGTGATCCCGCCGATACGTAGCTGGAAGTTTTCCGATTGCGGCCTATGACAGGCGTTCAAGGAGAAGATCTGCGAGAAATGTTCTCATGAGATGCCACGCCTAGCGCACGTCACGTTTTCACCAGACCTATACGACAATGCGCTGCTCGGGTTCAGCGCGTTGGAAGACGCCGGCGCAATGCTTCGAACAGTTCGGCCCGGCGACGCTCGTAAAGCGCCCAAGGATCGGCGCCGAACTGCGTCACATCCTCAAACCAGCTCTCGAAAACCGGCCCCGTCACAAAGTCTACGATGACCTGCCGGTATTCTCGGCCGAAGGACTCGAGAAGGATATCGCCGCCACGACAACGTTCGTCCAGTTCGGCGAAGCTCACGAGACCGCGCTGCAGATCGTCGCGCATCGCAAGGATTGACGTCGCCTCCGCCTTGTGCGCCCATGCGCCGGCCTCGACGAGGCCGAACCAAAGCATAGCAATAACCGTCTCAACTGTTCGGTCGCCCTCCGGTCGCCCACGCCCGATCCCGGCTTGGAAGGCCTCTTCGGCGACGTCGATCTTGAAGACGCGCCCCGTCGGCCCCTCGCGCACCTGTCGGATTTCCTCCGGCAACTGCCGCGCGACGATAGCGAGCGCGACGAGCACGAATGTCGCAAAGGCCGCGAAGGCAATCGTCATACCTGGCTCGGTACTGAATGTGCGCGGCACGAGAAATATCGCACCACCGGCGAAA
>NZ_JAGKJI010000005.1 GCF_020329485.1 Bradyrhizobium cenepequi | reverse complement strand
GGATCGCGGCGGCTGGCCTCCTCAAGCTTGGCCTTCAGCCGCTCTGCTGCGGCTTCGGCGGCATCGCGTTCTCCCGCCGTGGTCGCGCCGAAATATAGCGCCTCCACCTTCTTTAGCCGCTCCCGAAGCTGGTCTTCAATCAGCATAACCTCGCTCCTCAAGCAAACGAGGCCATCGCACGAACCGGCCGTCAATCGCGGAAAACACGCCGTCCACACATCATCGCACCGCAGCCATGGGATACCCACACCGGTTCCGCCAGAACCAAGGGGCCCCGCGGCCTTGGGCGGACGCTTACCCCATTCCCGGGCCCCGGCCTCACCATCCGCTGCCCCGGCGACATCACGAAAGAGAAGCTCGACATCCTCCGCCAGGCCGACGCCATCTACATCGACCAGATCCGTAAGGCCGACCTGTACGATGCAATCTGGCAGGCGTTCGCGGTGCTGCTGCCGGTGAAAACGGTCGGCGTGATGGGCGACGGGCGGACCTACGAATATGTCATCGGCCTGCGCGCGGTGACCTCGACCGACGGCATGACCGCGGACTTCTATCAGTTTGACATGTCGTTCCTTGGCGCGACTGCGACGCGGATCATCAACGAGGTGAAGGGCGTCAATCGCGTGGTGTACGACGTGACGAGCAAGCCGCCGGGGACGATCGAGTGGGAGTGAGGGGGCAAACGGCGGCGATAGCGTAGTTTCGGCGGCAATTTGTGCCGTCGCTTAATTGTCGTTCCCGTCCGCGTTTCACCCCTATCGAGCTGGCGTTCTCCATCTCTGCGTCGCAGGTCCGATCTGCGCTCAGTTTCAGGATGATGTAAAAGTCGCTCTAAAGGGTGGGAGTGCTCTAGCGTAGAATATCGCGCACAAAGGCGGGTCTGCTTCACATCATCCAGCAGCAACAGCGTCTTTTGCCGGAACGCCACCACGATGGCCTCCTCGGCCGGCATCAGCACCGTGCTCCTAGGCGCCTTCGGTCCCATCGGCGCATCGGCCGTCGTGGTCCGCTTGCGCCACTTGGCCGCGGTCCTCGGGTTCAGGCCGTAGCGGCTTGGCAAGGGACCGGGTGCTTTCTTGCGACGCTTGGAACTCGGCTCGAAGATGCGGCGTCGTGCGGGCGCTGCCGTGAAGAACACTTGCCATAGCGCATCTTTCTCCTGACGACTCAGGATCATGATGCACCATCACTCCAGGGGACTACACACCTAGGCCCGCTCCACCATTCCTTTCGCGACGATCGGTCGGATCAGGCCTTGTCGAGCTTGATGCTGGTCGCATCGGCCGTCAGATAGCCGACGGCCGCGCCGAAGCGGTCCTTGTAGTTCGCGCGAACCAGCGGATCGAGCGTATCCTTCACCTTGGCGTGGAACTTCTCCCAGTCGCCCGGATGCTGGAAGTTGCTCATCACGTAGGTCCAGCCGTTGAGCTCGTCGACCGCGTGGAGGCCGGTCGATTCCGCGCCCGCCGGCACCGACATGATGCGCGACAGCTGCTTGGTGTTGACATTGTAGGCCCACAGGAAGTTGTTGACGTGCATGCCGCTGTCCTCGCCGATGAACAGCGTGCGCAGGCGCTCGGAGAACTTGATGTTGTCCGGGTTGCCGATCTTGTCCGGGTTGGCGGTGTTGCCGAGCGCGTCGGAGGCGATGTCCTCGCCCGTCAGCACGAAGCGGGTCTCGAACGGCACCCACTCGCTGGCGATCGCCTCGCCGCCGCTGTCCTTCTGGCCCCCACCCATGGCGTGCGCCAGAATGCCGCCCGCCTCAAGCGCCTTGTCCAGTGCCATGCCCGAGGTCTCGTACCAGCCCTTGCCGCCCTTCACCATCGAGTCCTTGATGGAGGAGATTGCCGAGTAAGCGACCTTGTCCTTAGCGTTGACGGTGGTGCCTTCCATCTTGGTGAAGGCCATGCTGCCGCCCATCAGCGCGGCGTAGCGGTGGGTTTCCAGGAAGGCCGCGGCCTTTTCCATGCCCGGCTTCAGCTTCACCCAGTGGAACGAGCCGCCCATCGCGATCCGGGTGTAGCCCGGATCCTTGGGGTCCTCCTTTGCGATCTCCATAATCTCCGCCGGCTTCACCGTGTCGGCGAGTTTCTCGATCTCGGCGCTCGTAGCGTGGCCGAGCTTTACCCACGTGACCTTGTCGGCCGGCGCCGCGGTGTCGGTCGAGAGCTTGCCGCCGAGCTTCGCGACGTAGAGCGTCCCGGCCGAGAGGTCCGCTTCCTTGTCGGCGACGAACATGAACAGGCCGCCATTGGTCGCGTCGTCGCCCATCAGCAGCGTGCGCTGGTCCGGCATCACCTGCACCAGCTCGTGCGAGATCCGGCCGATGCAGTAGTGCTTGGTCAGCGTGCCGGTGCCGTCGGCGTTGACCCTCACTTCCGGCAGGTGACCGTAATGATAGGGGTTCGCCGCCTTCTCGTCGCCAAACAGGTTCTTGCTGTAGGCCAGGAGCTGCTTGTTCGAGGAGGCCGAGAACGCGTCCGGCTCGTATTCCTCGCTCGAGAGGTGGGTGTTCCACGGGGAGAGGCTGGCGCCGCAGGTGATCCACAGCCCGTGCGCCTGAGCGGTGTCGACGTTGTGGTACTTCACCAGGCTGAGCTTCCCGGTGCCCGGATCCTGATCGAGCGTCAGGACGGCGATCGGCGAGGGCATGCGGCCGTAGGTGTCGTCGCCCTTCTGGTCGCGCGACATGTATTCGAACTGGACGACGGCGAACACGGTTTCGCCCTTCACGCCGTCGACCTTTGCGCCGGCGATCGGCGCCAGCAGCGAGGTGCCGTCCGGGCAGTCCGAGAAGAAGTGGCGCTCCTTGCCCGGCACCGAGGTGTCGATGATCGGCTTGTTGTGGATGTCGTAATAGCCGCCGGCCAGGATCTGCCCGCCCTTGCCGTCCGGCACCATGTCGCCGGTGAGAAAGAACGGCTGGTAGGACAGCTTGAACGCCTGCGTGCTTCCGTTGGCGAGCGTGACCGTCAGCTCCGAACCAACCATCGTGGTCGCCATGGCGGCCGGATCGGCCAGCGAGGGCACGGCCATCGAGCTGAACGTCGCCGAGGCGAAGCCCGCCGGCGCGGCGGCGGCGTCGCGCGCCGTGCCGAGCGCCAGCAGCGAGGTGGCCGCCGACGTGCCGAGCGGCAGCATCGGGACGCCAGCGAGGAACTTCAGTGCCTGGCGGCGCGAAGCGTTGGTCGAATCGAACATGTCTTGGCCTCCGGTTTCTTTCGGGGTCGGGGCCCCGGCGGCGACAGGTTTCGTCGTCAGCAACGGACGAACCCGTCGTGTCTGCGGCCTGATCCGATTAGAACGGTTATAAGACGCTTTGATGAACCCGGGGGGCTCGCTCCTGTCAAACGGCGCGTCGTATCCCTCCGGTTAGAGCCGCCTTGCGTGGAGTGACGCAAATCGTTGAGCACGGTATGGACGGACATGCGGACAGTGCTTTCGAGCGGCTTGAGGTTGTCGAGACGGGGCGCCGGCGCCGCTGGAGCGAGGCGGCGAAGGCCTTGCATCGAACATACCCTCGGACGCCATGTCCAAATCGTAATGGAAGGCCTGGAGACGGGAAGAGGGCAGCGGCGTAGCGTGGCGTAAAGATCGGTCGGTCGGACCTGGGCTGCGCGGCCTAAAGCCCTGCGTCCCAGTAGGGCGTGCGCCCGAACTATCGGGCGAGGTGATCGACGAAAGCGCGGACCTTCATCGACATCAGCCAGTTGTCGGGATGGACGGCATAGATCGTGCTCGCTGGAGGCCCCCAGGCCGCAAGTACGCGTCGCAACGCGCCAATACGGAGCGGCTTGGACACCGCCCAGCTTGGCAGCACGGCGACTCCGACGCCGTGTAGGGTGCGTTCTGGCTGATCGAAGCGGGCCCGATGGGCGACGCGCCCGAAATTCCCACGCCACCTGAGCGGTTGGATCCTCGCTCAGTCTCGCCGCCAGCAAGGCGGGTCGCCGCATTCGCGGCATTGGTTGCCTTCGATGGTCCGGCCGCCCGGACGGGTCAAGCGACGATCGCGCATGGGCGGCCTTCGCAAAGCTGACGCGAACGCCGCGTAAGTCCTCTTGATCGGCGCCACTTTGTCGTGATGCCGTTTCAGCGAAACTTAAGCGGTTCGGTGCAGCCTGCGGCTCTGTTTCATGTCCCGGAGAATTGAAATGATCGCCCGTGCACTCGCTGTCGCTACCGTCCTGATGACCGCGATGCCGGCGCCCGCCGCTGCGCAGGACACGGCCGCCGAACAGGTCACATCCGGCGTGCAATACGAGCTTATCGGCCGCTGGGATGCCGACAGGCTCACCAAGATCCTGACCGAGGACACACCCAAAGTCTTCGGCGTGACTGTGAAATACACGGCGGCGAAAAACGCGGTGAAGCTGTACCGCGTGACGTACTCGTCGGTGATGCCGGAGCGCGGCAATAAACCGATCGTCGCGACGGGCCTCATCGCGGTCCCGGATATCGCTGGCACGTCGTTCCCGATGGTGTCGTATCAGCATGGCACCGTCTACGAAAAGACGCAGGTGCCGTCTTATCCCGATCAGTCGCCGGAAACGCAGCTCGCGGTCGCGCAGTTCGCCGGGCAGGGCTACATCGTCATCGGCGCCGATTACTTCGGCATGGGTTCGTCCAAGGAGCCGGAAGGCTACATGGTGAAAGCCAGCCACCAGCAGGCGACCTACGACATGCTGATGGCGAGCCGCGCGGTGCTCGCGCACATGAAGCTGACGAGCACCAAGCTGTTCATCAGCGGCTGGTCGCAGGGCGGCTTCGTTACCATGGCGTTCCTGGAAAAGCTCGAAGCGGCGGGCGTCAAGGTCGACGCCGCGGCCACGGCCAGCGCGCCGGTCGATATCTTTGTCGCGCTCAACGGCTTTCTCAACTTCCCGCGCAAGAACGACGCCAACTGGGTGAACTCGCTGTTCATCCTGTCGTCCTTCGCGTTCGAAAATTACTACGGCGTGCCGGGACTGGCGCGTTCGGTGATCGCCGAGGACTATTACGACATCGCGCGCAAGGCTTACCTGCGCGAGCCGTTCAACCCGTCGGATGTGCCGACCGACCTGCACAAGCTGCTGCGCGCCGACTATTTCAACCCGCAATTCTTCGCGGAGTCGGCCTATGGCCGGCTGGTGGCGCAGACCACGGCCTACCGCTGGGTCATCAAGTCGCCGGTGCGCAACTATTACGGCGAGGCCGACGAAGCGATCAGCACCGGGCTCGGCCAGCTGGCGATGTCCTATCAGCGCGCCATCGGCAACGGCAATCCCCAGGTCGAGGCCATCTCGACCGGACAGACCAGCCACCGCGGTACATACGCGACCGCCGTTCCGCAATGGAAAACCTGGTTCGACGGGCTGTGATGACGCGACCGATACCGACCGCTCTCATGACGACAAGCCTGAGGACCTGTGCGGCGAATTCTCGGGCGCGAATGGCGAGCAGGGCGTTCGCCTGACGGATAACGCGGCGTGTGGCGCCAGCATTGACGGTCTTTTTTGATCGAGGTGATCCGATCCCTCTCGTGAAGCCTCCGAAAATCGACCGATCGATTGCCGATAGTTGCCGAAACCGACCAAATCGCGGATAGCAGAGGACACTCGGGCGAATCCTAAGCCATCGATAGTAGTCGATAGATTCTAGGCGACCCGCAGATCTTCCGCTCCGTCGGGCGTCTCCCCGCTCTTTCGAACGGCGCCGATGCGCCGATTACCGCTCCTTCTTGAACAAATCCTGGAAGATGAGCTGGCCCCAGACGCGGCCGCGTGCGTGCACCAGCGCGCCACCCCCCGTTGAGCTTTCCCAGCTTGACGGGTGCGAACCCGAGTTGTTTGGCCAAGGCCACCACGGGAGCGGTCGCGTCCTCGTCGTCGCTCGACAGAAAGACGACCCGGTAGCCGCCCTCGACGATCGGATCGGCAGCCAGAGTGGCCGCAATCAGGTGATTGAAACCTTTCACGAGCTTGGCGCCGGTGAACGCCTTCGCGACGAAGGCGGAGGACGGGAGACCGTCCAGCTCTTCAGGGGGAACTAACGCGTTCATCGCGTCGATGACCGTCTTGCCTTTCCAGCTCGGCAGAGCCTTCGCAACCTCGCGATGCTCCCCGAACGGGACCGCCAGGATGATTGTGTCCGCCTCGAGCGCATCTTGCAGCGACTTGGCGACGACCGTGGGTCCAATCGCCCGAGCCTGCGGCGCCAATGCCTCGGGCGGTCGGCGGCTCGCGACGGTCACGTCGATGTTTTTACGGGCGAAGGCGTGGGCGAGGGCCTGGCCTATCTTACCGAATCCTACAATTGCACAGCTCATAATGCTTCTCCGATCCGTGTTGATATTGATTCTCCGGTCTTTCAGATGGCCGAGAAGCCGCCGTCGACAGACAACTCCACCCCATTCACGAAGCTCGAATCCTCTGAAGCAAGAAACAGCGCGACCGCTGCAATTTCCTCAGGACGACCCATCTTTCCCCGCGGGATCAGGGATTCGAACATCCGCTTCGCCTCCTCGGTGAGAACTTGGTCCTGCATCGGTGTAGCGATCGGCCCCGGGCTCAGCACGTTCACCCGGATATTCCTGCCCTTCAGTTCGTTGAGCCAAGTGCGTGCGAATGAGCGCAACGCCGCCTTGCTCGCCGAATACACGCCGTAACCAGGAAAACCTTTCACCGAAGCAACTGACCCGGTCATGAAGATCGATCCGCCATCGTTGAACAGCGGCAACGCCTTCTGAACCGCAAACAGCGTGCCGCGCGTATTCAGGCCGAAGGCCGCATCGAAATGCTGCTCGGTAATCTCGCCCAGTGCGACGGCTTCGCCCGTGCCGGCGCTCGCATACAGGACGTCGATCCTGCCCTTTTCCCGCTTGACCGTGTCGAACAGACGGTCGAGGTCGTCGAGATTGGCTGCGTCGCCGCGCACGCCGGTCACGTTCCGGCCAATCAGCTTGACGGCCTCATCGAGCGCCTCCTGCCTCCGGCCCGTGATGAAAACATAAGCGCCTTCTTCAACGAACCGCTTAGCGCTCGCCAGCGCCATGCCGCTCGATCCACCCGTGATGACTGTAACTTTACCCTCAAGCTTTCCCATGACTTCCTCTTTCGGCCTTCCTCAGTTGCCCCCAGCATTCGTCCGGGGTCGGTGTCGGGCTGAAATGGGTCCGGCTGCGTCAGGCGTTCAGTGCGGAAGTTCGCACATCGGTGGTGCAAAATCGAACCAGGCGAGCTAGTAACTTCAGCCACGGCATGCGGTGTGCGCGGTCAGCGACGCCCCAGGCGCCAAAGTCGCCGCCCCCGCTTGTCCGAGGACGAGACGCTATTCGATGGTATTGGACACGGGCTTTGGAAGGCGCACCCCGCGGTGCCGGATTGCACCATGATCGACTGGGATGACGTTCGCTACTTTCTCGCCGTCGCGCGCGGAGGCTCGGTGCGGGCTGCCGCCGAGCGCCTTGGTGTGAACCACTCGACCGTGCTGCGACGCATCGCCCAGCTCGAGGAACGCCTCGGAGTGCACATGTTCGAAAAGCCGCCTTCGGGCTACCGCCTGACGGCTGCGGGCGAAGAGGTCCTCGAGTTCGCGGACCAGATGGAAGCGTCGTCGCACCAGCTGGAGACGCGCGTTTTCGGGCGCGACCAGAGCGTGCGCGGGCTTCTGCGGGTGACGCTGGCACCGCCCCTCGCGACACACCTGCTGATGCCGGACTTCGCCGATTTCGCGCGTCTGCATCCGGACATCGAGATGGACATCTTGTCGTTCGGCGAGCTGGCAAATCTGACCAACCGACAGGCCGACGTCGCGATCCGCGTCGTCTACGACCGCAAAACCCTGCCGCTCAATCTTCACGGCCTGAAGGGACCGGATGTATTCGGCAGTATCTACATGTCCCGCGATCTGCTAGCCGCTTGGCGTGCGGGCGCGCCTGATCCCATCCGGTGGATCGTCATAAGCATTCATGGAATTCCGGATTGGGCCAGCGAGGGTGAGGTTCGCACCACGGGGGTTCCATTCAGGACCACGGACGCCGGGGCGCAGATCGTTGCTGTACGGCAAGGGCTCGGGATCACGACGCTGCCGTGCTTCGTCGGAGATGCCGACCCCCTACTGGTGAGGGTGCCGGGCACCGACTTGCACATGTACGGAACGCTCTGGCTTCTCACACAGGGGGAGTCCCGCAAGACGAAGCGCGTGCGGCTCTTCACCGAGTTCGTATCCCGCAGGCTCGCCGCGTACGCTCCGCTTCTCGCGGGACTGTCCGTATCGCGCGACTGACGCGCAGCAGGTCGATGGTGGTAGACAGCCTCGTGACGGTCTTTTTTGAGAACTGCCGGTACGGCTCGGTCGGCGGTCGTCAGAAAGAAATCGACCGATTGATGCCGATAGTCGCTGAAACCGGGCAAACCGCAAATCGTCCAAATTCGCGTTTGAAACCAAGAGCGCGATTTTCTGACGGACTGGCGAGACGGTTCTTCATCGCACATAGAAAAGATTTGCGTTGAAAAATCAGCGCGTTACCATCACTTAAAATAATCGAGTGGGAGTAAGAGGCCGTATTTTGGAGTGCTTTCATCGTAGTTTCGTAGAAGGAGCCGCGATCTGTGGGCTGTTCTATTAGCTATCGGCCTTGATCACCAACTGAAGTTTGCTGGCCTCTTAGGTCACCCATACTTATGCCTCCGTGCAAACCGATCTGATGTTGCCGAGGAAAGGCGGATCAGCCTGACGGTAATTTCGTGCGTGGGTATCTTCCAGACTAGAGAAGTACCGTCACCTGTACTCTAAACTGATGGTACTTCGTCTCTTCCGCTAATTTTGGCCAGAACGGAGAAAGCGCACGTGCGCTAATAATCGACTGGGCCAAGAGCGGAACGACTGCTTCGCGATGCTGACTGAGAATAGCGGATGTCGAAGGTAGCTTGACGGATTTTTCCATTCTGACATGCCGGGCCGGCCACGTTATGGTCGAGCTATTCGGAGACACAACGGGCAATATCAGGGGGAAGCTGGATGCGTTTGAATTTCAAGACGCGGTACCTTTCAATAACGGATTTCGCTGAGGTCGATCTGCCGCAGATGACCGTCATTGTTGGCCCAAACGGAAGCGGCAAGAGCCACCTTTTGCAGGCTATTCAAAACGGCAGTGTCACCAATTCCGTTGTCGCGATAGCACACGACCCAGTAGCGGTTCCTAACAATACGCAAGTGCGCCTTTTGACTCTCGGTGATCCGGCTCCGAACTTCGGCAACGGCTATGCGACCGCTCGGCCGGAAGATCCAACGCGTTGGGACCATTTTGCTGTCTTTAGCCGAGTAAGGACGGCAGAACTCGCGCCCTTTCGGGCAGAGCTGGAGGCGCTCAGCGACGGCAGGCTAGACGCGCTGTTCCCCGGCCGCGAAGTTTGGCAAGTTGAGCCTGCCGAAATTGCGGAAATACTAGGCAAGCAAGGTCAAACTGAGGCGATCGCCAAAATCTTCCAACGTGCAGAAGCTGAGCTTCGTAGACCAAGAGAGAACCACTGGCGTCCGGCGGGAGGGCTGTCCGACGCAGCCGCGCTTGCCGTCGCACAGCAGGTTTCCAAATCGTCCGGTATCCCCATGTATGGTCTCCAAATCGAGCACATGAAGCTTTTCGAACAATGGGGACAGGTCGATCCGTTTGCCGTGAATCTTCCCATGATTTTCGGCCGCTATCGCGATGCGCAACTGCGAAACTGGATGCTTCAAAAAGCCGATCAGCGCAGTGGCGATAATCGCGCCTTGTCGGACGAGCAATTCGTTGAGAAATTTGGGCCGCCGCCGTGGACTCTCATCACGCCCACTCTTGCCGCGTTCTCCCTGCCTTATGAACTTACAACGCCGACTGAGACAGACTACAGCAATGTTTCTGTTGAATTCCGGCGCACCGACAACAGAGACATAGTTCATTTTCAAAACCTCTCGTCCGGCGAAAGGATATTAGCTCAATTGGCAATATCGACATTTCACTATGACGAGAGGTTTCTCTCACTGAACAGGCCAAAAGTTCTGCTTTTGGACGAGATGGATTCATCGTTGCATCCAGCAATGGTCGCTCGGTGGCTAAGCGCTATTCAGCACGAGTTGGTTGAGCATCAGGGAATGCATTGCATCCTTGCCACACACTCTCCAACCACGGTTGCGCTGACACCCGAGCATACACTTTTCGAGATGGTCGACGGCCGATCGGGACTGAGGAAGATCAGTAAACAAGATGCTCTGAATAAACTGACTTTTGGCGTCCCGACACTCTCGATCGACTACTCCGGCCGCAGGCAGGTATTTACCGAAAGCGACACCGACGCTGCAATTTACGAGAGCGTGTATGCGCTTATCAAATCGCATATTAAATGCAGCCGTGAACTCAATTTTCTCTCGACTGGTCTCCGTGACAAGAACAACGGAGAGATCAACGCTGGTTGCCAGATTGTCAAACTCACCGTGGGGCGCCTGGCAGAATCGGGCAATTCTAGCATTTTTGGCATCATTGATTGGGATGGCAAGGCGACCTCCACCGACCGCATTAAGGTAGTCGCGGGGGGCGAGCGAAACGGGATTGAAAACGTGTTGCTCGATCCGCTCCTGGTATGCCTGCTCTTGATGAAGGAGTGCCGTCTGCCCGAGGGTTTGGACGATATAGATCGGTTTGCAGGCGCTGGGAACCTTTCAGAGATCAATCTTCAACGCCTGATCGACGCAGTACAACTACGCTTATTCCCCGATTCGGCAGAACGGGTAGAGGTGCAATACCTTGGTAGCGCAAAATGCTTCGTCCTTCGCGCTTACCTTCAGGCCGACGATCATGTCTTGGAAGATGCGCTTTGTGAGCAATTCGATGGATTAAAGAAATGGCACCGCAAGGGAAAAGGTCACGGGACCTTAGTTAGGACCGTAGTCGAGCACGTTCTACGGGAGCATAGCTATTTCTGTCCGATGGCGCTTCCTGCGGTTTTTGAAGCTATCGGCAATGCGTAGCGTTCGGAAAGGTAATTGCCAGATCACTGGTGCACGTGACTCTCAGCGTTTGACTAAGGCTGTCGCCGACCGATCGCTATGCGGCTCTCAAGCATCCCCGCCGAGTGCTCCGGCGTGTGAGTCGGAGGGAGCCCTGCCAGCGCTTCGGCGTCTGGACCGAAGGGAGGCGATGGTTTGGTAGACTCTTGGCAATATTGGTGCCCGCCGGCCGGCAGCGCCGTAGAGCTCGGCCTGGTCTGCGGCTTATCCGTTGCGCTACCGGTTCATTTTCATCCGGAAGACCAAATCACGCTGGTCATGTCCGGGAAGCGGAGATTCGTTATCCACGATGAGCTCATCGAGGTTGTCGCGGGTGAAAGCTTGACCATACCCGCGGGCACGGTGCATCGCTCGTTGTCCGATTCGGCCGACGTTTGCTGCATCAACATCTATGTTCCGCCTGAGAAATACGACGAGCGCGATCTGCTCGCTCAGTTGCCTCTCCTGTTGCGATCACGTGATGGGCGGACGCAGCTCAATGGAGCCGTCACGCTCAATGGGCTTCACCGCACGGTTGCGAAGGGTGCTCGCCCTGGTGCACCTGGCGCGATCCATATCAGCCAGTGGGAAACTGTTTCTCAGGCGGCTGATCGGGCCGGAATGACCCGCGAGGGATTCTCGAGGCGATTTAAGAAGCTCCAAGGCCTGCCTCCGGAGGACTTTCGGTTGCTCTCCAGATTGAACGACGCGCGGCGGCTGCTTCGAACCGGCGAGCCGATCGCGATGGTGGCGGCGGAGGCGGGTTTCTCCGACCAAAGTCACCTTAGTCGCTGCTTCCGGCGCTTTTTCGGCGTTACGCCTGGCCGTTACCGCGGTGGGGTAGGCGGACGGTCTGTCGCCGACCAGTGAGGAGCTATTGTGCGGTCGGAGGGTCACATACGTTCTAGAGCGAACTGCCGCCCAAGTGATAGTCGATGCGCCTGTCTTGCCATGGAGCGCGATGTGACGCCGACATTGTCAGCGGTCTCATACCTGCTTGTGATCGGTGCCGGAATCAGTGTGGCACTGCAGCAGGTGTTGAACGCAAATCTGCGCACCGAATTGGGATCCCCATGGTGGGCCGGATTCGTCAGCTACTTGGTGGGCGTGATCGTGATGCTCCTGTTGCGCTGTTGGCTCCGGGGCCGCGGCCCTCCCTTGCAACCATCGAACAGACAAATTGGGTGTCCTGGACGGGCGGAGTTCTGGGCGCCGTTTTCATCAGCGTCGCCATCCTGATGATCCCTCGACTTGGGGCCGCGATGGTTCTCGCCTTGATCGTGGTCGGGCAGATGGTCTGCTCGCTATTCGTGGATCATTTCGGGTTGCTCGGTGTTCCCCAACATGCGGCAAGCCCTGTCCGCCTCCTGGGCGCGGCTTTCCTTGTTCTGGGCGTCGTTCTCATCCGGCAGTGAGGGTGCCGTGAAGCGGCCATTCGCGCCCTGCGCTTCAGCCGGAAAAAATCTCAGGACGATGTCGGCCTCCGAGAATCCCGTTCGTCGTTCCGATGCCAAGCCGATGAGGCCGGCTCAAATGAGGAGACAGACGATGCGTGTGATGGTGCTCGTGAAGGCGACCGGCGACAGCGAAAAGGGCATTCTCCCCACGACCGAGATGTTTGAGGCGATGGGTAGATTTAATGAGGAACTGCGCAATGCCGGCATCTTGCGCGCCGCCGACGGCCTCAAGCCCTCCTCGCACGGCAAGCGTATTGCGTTCGATGGTCCCGGCCGTGCAGTCATCGACGGGCCTTTCGCCGCGACCCGCGAGCTGGTCGCCGGTTTCTGGCTCTGGGAAGTCAAGGACATGGACGAGGCGGTCGCCTGGGTGAAGCGCTGCCCCAATCCGATGCCGGGACCGAGCGAGATCGAAATCCGGCCGCTGTACGAGATGGCTGATTTTGCGACGAGACTCTGACGCCACGGGTCAGGGAGGAGCGTAGCAACGAGGCAATCCATCTCTCCACGAGCGACGCTATGGATTGCTTCGCGGAGCCTGTCATCGGGCGGCGCTACGCGCCGACCCGGTGGCTCGCAACAATGATGTGGCTGGTTTGGGTGCGACAAATCAACCCGACGGGCAAATCACCAAAAGTCTGTCCACCCCCCGCGCAAAAAATATTCCGCTTCCGTCGTCGGGCAAATCAGTGATTTAACTCCGCGCGTCTCACCCGAAATGAGGGGCGGGTCGCGATCGTCACGAACGTTGCGGTGAGATGCGGTGGACGCGGGTGTCGCGACTGACGAGCGTGACTATCCGTGGACGGCGAAGTCGTGTGGTTCTGGCGCCCCGACGCTGGCGCTAAGTTTTTTGCGCGAAGAAGTTCGCGCGAGAGATGACGGTGGCAAGAAAGCCCGGTCACCGGGAAGAGCACGAAGTAAGCCGTAAACCACTGCGCAGGGAAAGCCGGTGTTGCTTCGGTTGACCTGTGGTCCTACCCCCGTGCTTTTTGTTGCACGGGGCCCACGGGTGCAACCGGCACCCGGCTTTCCCTGCGCCCTCACTTCAATGAGAGGGTGGAAAGTGAAGCAGAGCTCGGACGCAAAGCGCCGCGAGAATGCGGAGTCACATCCTCTCCGCTGTTTGACAATTGAATCCGAACTCCACCCCGCGTCGTCCCGGGCATGACCCGGGACCCATAACCACAGGGCGTCGTTATGTGCTCCGCCGCAACCGCTTGCTCGTGCCACAACACCTCCCTGTGGTTATGGGTCCTCGCTTTCGCGAGGACGACAATCGTAGGATGGGTAGAGCGCAGCGAAACCCATCATCGCGCGGCTTGCTCCATCGCGATGGGTTTCGCTGCGCTCTACCCATCCTACGGGCCTATCGTTTGATGAGCCTCAGGAGTCTTGTCAGTCCACTCCGGCGGCGCGCCGAACTTGCCAGCGACGACCCCCGCGAGGCCAGGCGCGCGACCAAAATTGTCGCACGTCGGATATTTCGGCGCGCCGCCCAGCCACGATTGCACGCGCTGGCCGGAGGGCAGGGTGATATCCAGGGCTTCTGGCTCCTTGCCGGTCACAAGCATCCGGGAGAACTCATTGCCGAACTTTGTCGCCAAGCCATAGGCGTCGCCGACTTCGGAAACGCGAGGGTTGTCCATGATCGAATTCGCGCCACGCGCCCATATCATCGCGGCGCGCTGGACGCCGTTCCTGTCGATGGCTTCTGCCTCGACGGCAAGGCCGCCGAGCCCCAAGGGAAGACGTGGAATGCTGACCGGCAGCGCCGCGCCGGTGCCCAAGGTCACCGCGGTCGACACGCCGGCTGCCGCCTTGTCGGTCGGCAACACGTCGGTGACAACGGTTCGAACGGTCAGGTCGGCAAGTTCACGTGGTGAGACGATTTGAAACTTGTCGCTCAGGGCGACGCAAACCTCACGATCGAGCGCGTTTGCGACCAGCGCGCGGTCTTGCTCCGTCTTCACGCGCGGCAAGGCGCTCTGGGCAAAGGTTGTCGGAACGATACGTACAGTTTTCACCGACGCTAAGGCATTGCCATCGACGTAATTTCTCGACTTCGAGAGCATGCCCTTTTGCTCTCCCAGATTATTGTACGTTGCGAGCGTGCCCGCCGTTTTCGAAGGCATGGAAGCACATCCGGCTGCCGTCAGGGTCAGTGGCAGCGAAAAATACAGAAGTCGCAGGCCAAGCGCTTTCGCGCTGTCCAGCAGAGAGGGAGGTTGATTGAGTTTGCATCTGGTTGCGTACGCTGGCTTGAGACACGGTTCGCAGCCATGAGCGGCAGATCTTGTCATGTCTCGGCTCCGGGCATAAGATGCAGTTATGCATCTAGTCGTGTCCGTCGCGCCGAGTCAAGATGCATTAATGCATCTTATTTGGAGTGAGCTTGTATGGCAGAGCGACGACGCGGCGCGGAGCTGGAAGAGGCAATCCTGGAGGCTGCGTGGCTCGAACTGGCCGAGCACGGCTATGCCGGGTTCACGATGGAGGCGGTTGCGGAGCGGGCCGGGACAAGCCGACCCGTGCTGGCGCGTCGATGGGACGGGAAGGCACAGCTCGCGGTCGCGGCCATTCGGCAAGAGATGACAAAGCACCCGGTAGAGGTGCCGGATCGAGGCAATGTGCGGACAGAGCTGCTGGAATTTCTGGAGCGTGCGTCGGATCGTGCGTCCGGCGTTGCAGCGGCCTTCACTCTGTTCGCAAGCGAGTATTTCGCGGAAACCTCCTCGGCACCGAAGGATCTGCAGGCCGCGCTCATCCAGGGCCGGGCGAAAGCGCTTCCCGCGATTCTGGAGCGCGCGGTGAAGCGGGGCGAAGTTGATCCGAAAAAGCTGACGCCTCCAGTCGCTTCCCTGCTGGGCACCCTTTTTCGGGAGCATGTCGTCATGAACTTCTCAGCGCCGCCGCCTAACTTGCGGAAAGCCTGGGTCGACACTGTGTTCCTGCCGCTGGTCAAGACCAGGTAAGCGAAACCGCTGCCGCCTCGTGCGACTTAGCTTGGGAACAGAACAATGCAAGGAGAGTGCGCATGTTTGACCACCTCGGAATTGTCGTCAGCGACCTGGAACGAGGCCGGCGGTTCTATGAGGCTGTTCTCGCGCCGCTCGGGCTCAGACTGCTGGAAGACCACGCGCAAGGCGACGGGACGGGATGGCTCGTGTTCGGCACCGGTCAACCCCAATCACCATTCTTCGTTGTCGCAGCAGGCATGCCCAGCTTCTGGAACGTTGAACATGCACCCGGGAAGAGCCCCATCCATCTCGCCTTCAGCGCGCCTACGAAAGACAGCGTCGATCAATTCCATGCCGAAGGCTTGAAGCTCGGCGCGCGGAACAATGGTGACCCCGGAATACGCCGAAAGCCCTTCTACTGCGCCTTTCTGATCGACCCCGACGGCAACAATCTCGAAGCGGGTATTTATCTGGCCGAATAATGTGGCAGGATTGCTCGCATCTTGCGCCGATCTCAACTCCCGACCAAAAGGTGAACCCATGTCACGCGTGTCTATCAAGACCAAAGACGATCTGCCGGCAGAGCTCAGGCCGCTCTGGGACAAGATGACCACCTACGGCGCGTTCGAGCATCAGGCAGGCGTGATGGCGCAGCGGCCGCCGATCTTCAAACATATGTGGTCGCTGCTGGTCGATTTGGCGGATGAAGCGGTGTTGTCGAAGCGTCATCTCGAGCTGGCGCTGGTCACGGTCTCGCTGCTCAACAAGTGCGACTACTGCGTGTCGCATCACGCGCCGAAGCTGGCGATCCAGGGCGTCTCGGAACAGGGCGCCGAACGCCTGCTCGACTACAAGGATCATCCCGAACTGGATGAGATCGACAAACTGGTGGTCGAATATTCCATCGCGGTGACCAACAACTGGAACAAGACTCGCGATGAGATCTTCAGCCGCCTTCGTCAGCATTTTTCTGAAGGCCAGATCGTCGAGCTGACCTGGCGCATCGCGCTGTGCGGCGCGTTCAACCGCTTCAATGACATCCTGCAGTTGGACGTCGAGCAGGGCCTCGCCCCTCGGGAGGCTGCGGAATAGGTCGCTTGAGCGCTCGCTTGAGATTCGTCTCCCGTGACCGCTTGCGAGGCGTGGCGGCCACGGGAGGCGGGGCATGCTCAACCCTCGAAATAATAGGGCTGGTCGAGATCGGCGATCAGTCCCGACTGTTTCGGCTCCCAGCCGAGCAGTGCGCGGGTTCGCGCGCTGGAGGTGGGGACATCAGCGCCTGCGAACTGCGCGAACCAGCCGAAATGTTCGGCTGCCTCGTCAGGAGATTTGCTGACGACGGGCACGTTCAAGCGGCGGCCGATCACTGCGGCGATCTGCTTGAACGGCACGCCCTCTTCGGCGATCGCGTGAAACGGACCTCCGGCGGACCCGCGCTCGATCGCGAGGCGATAGACGCGGGCGGCGTCGAGGCGATGTGCGGCCGGCCAGCGGTTGAGACCATCGCCGACATAGGCGGAGACGCCTTTCTCTCGCGCGATGCCGATCAGGATCGGAACAAAGCCGTGATCGCCCTGGCCATGGGTCGATGGTGGCAGACGGACGACGGAGGCGCGCACGCCGCGCGCAGCCAGCGCGGCGGCCGCGACTTCCGACTTGCGCGGAAAGTTGGTGGCGTGCGCATCTTCCTCGGTCGCAAGCCGGCCCGGGGCCAACAGCGCTACGCCACCGGTGACGAGCAGGGGACGTTCGGAGCCCTCGAGCACGGTGCCGATCGCCTCGATGGCGCGCCGGTCCATCTCGCAGTTCTCAACGAATTTCGAGAAGTCGTGGTTGAAGGCCAGATGGATCACGCCATCGGCAGCCGCCGCACCGCTGCGCAGGCTGTCGAGATCTTCGAGCGATCCGCGATGCACTTCGGCGCCGGCCGCGGTGAGGGCCGCTGCCCCGGCATCCGAGCGCGTGAGGCCGATCACTTGGTGGCCGGCCGCGATCAGTTCGTGGACAACGGCGGAGCCAACGAATCCGGTGGCACCGGTGACAAAGACACGCATGAGGAAGTCTCCAGAGTTTACGTCGGAGCCTACTGTCTGCGCGCGCGATATCCTGGTAAAGTAGTGACGTTATCAGGGTATAATGGCTAACAGGATGAGCATATCGGCTGCGAATGAGAACCTGCTCGGCGCCTACCTGAAGGACCGCCGTACCAAGCTCGATCCCGCTGCGTTCGGCGTGTCGGGCACACGGCGGCGGACTCCCGGGCTCCGGCGCGAAGAGGTGGCCCAGCGCGCCAATATCAGCGCGACCTGGTACACATGGCTCGAACAGGGGCGAGGGGGCGCGCCATCGGCCGACGTGCTCAACCGCATCGCCCGTGCGCTGATGCTGACGGAGGTCGAGCGCGAGCATCTCTTCCTGCTCGGTCTCGGCCGTCCGCCCGAGGTCCGCTACCAGGCGAGCGAAGGCGTCACGCCACGGCTGCAGCGCGTGCTCGACGCGCTCGAGGTCAGCCCGGCGCTTGTGAAGACCGCGACCTGGGACGTGGTCGCCTGGAATCGCGCCGCGGCCGTGGTGCTGACCGACTACGGATCGCTGCCGGCGGAGCAGCGCAACATCCTGCGCATGATCTTTTGCGATCCACGCGTCCGCGCTGCGCAGTTCGATTGGGAGAGCGTCGCACGGTTCGTGGTCGGCGCGTTCCGGGTCGATGCGGCGCGGGCGGGCGCGACGGAGCAGGTCGGCGTGCTCGTGGACGAGCTCTGTCGGCTCAGCCCCGATTTCGAGAGGCTGTGGCGCGCCAACGACGTCTATGGTTATGGCGAGGGCGTCAAGCGCCTGCGGCATCCGATCCTTGGGCCGATCGCATTCGAATATTCGGCCTTCGCCGTGGACGGCCGGCCCGACCTCGGCATGGTCATCTACAATCCCGCGACGTCCACGGACGCGGAGCGGGTCAGATCGCTGATCGAGCAGCGATGAGCCCCGTTCGAAAAAAGTGAGCTGGAGTGAGCCCCTGCATGTCGGCTTTGGCGCCTCGCATTCGTCTTGGAGCCAGAGACCTTGCAGTGGAGACAAGGAATGAAGGATGCTCACTATCGCTGGGTGATTGTTGGAGCCGGCGGGCTTCTGGGCTGCGTTGCGATCGGCGGGATGTTCTCGCTGCCGGTATTTCTTCAACCGATCACGCGCGACACCGGCTGGTCGGTCACCGGCGTGTCCAGTGCCATGACCATCGGCTTCCTTGCGATGGCGTTCACGAGCATGATCTGGGGAACCTTGTCCGATCGGCTCGGGCCGCTGCCGGTGGTGCTGACCGGCTCGATCGTGCTCGCAGCAAGCCTGGGGCTGGCCAGCCTCGCCCCGTCGCTGGTCGCGTTTCAATTCATCTTCGGCCTGATGGTGGGCGGCGCGGCCGCAGCGATCTTCGCGCCGATGATGGCCTGCGTCACCGGATGGTTCGATACCCATCGCAGCCTTGCCGTGTCGCTGGTTTCGGCGGGAATGGGCATGGCGCCGATGACCATGTCGCCGCTCGCGGCCTGGCTCGTCTCGATCCATGACTGGAGAACCTCGCTTCAGATTCTTGCCGTCGTCGTCGCCTGCATCATGATTCCAGTATCGCTATTGGTGCGCCGCCCGCCGGCGCTCGAACGCGAACATGCCCCTGCCGCCGGCCACGGTGAGCTGCAACCGGCGATGTCGCTCGCGCAAGCGCTGCGCTCGCCGCAGTTCATCGTCCTGCTCGCGACGAATTTCTTCTGTTGCGCCACGCATTCGGGGCCGATCATCCATACCGTCAGCTATGCGATCAGCTGCGGTATACCGATGATCGCCGCTGTCACGATCTACAGCGTGGAGGGTCTGGCGGGGATGGGCGGCCGTATCGCGTTCGGCCTGCTCGGCGACCGCCTCGGCGCCAAGCGCGTGCTGGTCTCCGGACTGTTCGCCCAGGCATTCGGCGCGCTCGCCTACGCCTTCGTGTACCAGCTTGCCGCATTCTATGCCGTGGCGGCGGTGTTCGGCTTCATCTATGCCGGCACCATGCCACTCTATGCGGTGCTTGCGCGAGAGAATTTTCCGTTGCGGATGATGGGCACCGTGATCGGCGGAACAGCGATGGCAGGCAGCCTGGGCATGGCGACGGGCCCGGTGGCGGGAGGTTTGATCTACGACACCTTCGCCAGTTACGCTTGGCTTTACATCGGCTCCTGGGCCGTCGGACTTGGCGCCTTCCTGATCGCACTCACGTTCAGGCCGTTTCCGAGCGCCAAGTCTGAGCCCGCGCCGGTGCCGGCGTGAGGAGGAACCCGACGGATGCGCAGGCGATCTACCGCGTCTTCCTTGCGCGCCAGCGTTTCAGCGCAGCTTCCATTGACTGGCGGATCGTCATATGGAACTCGGCCATTTCCTCCATGCGACTGCGCGTCTTTCCGCGGGCAGCGATGCCCGCGCCCTGCTTCAAGAGTTCGGCGAGCGCATCGAGCAGGCGGTTCTGCTCGATCAGCATGCCCTCGTAATTGTCGGACACTTCATAGAGCACACGTTTGCTGCCGCGTTGGCCGTGGCGACGCGCCAGCGTGTATTTCTCCAAAAGCCGGGCGGCGACGCTGGCGGTGCTCTTGCTCATCTCGAGATCTGCCGCGATGCGGTCGAGGCTGACCGGTTCCGGGAACAGAAGCAGGTAGCCATAGAGGCGGGCGGCTGCCTGCGGAACGCCCCAGGGCATCAGCAGCCGCGCCACGTCCTCGATGAAGCGCCGTTCGGCGCCGGTCGGAGCTTTGTTTGACATATTCGACATTTCCCGAATATACTGGATATCCTGGATTTGTCCACGATGGGGCACGGAGCGGAGTGTCGCGATGGCCGCCACGCCCGAGTTTCGAGTCCGGACCCGTGTCGGGAGCATGTCATGGTGAAAGTCACTCTACAGATTGCGGCCTGGACCGCGGTCATGGCCGCCATGATCCTGTGGCCGGCCGGCACCCTGGCTTATCCCGGAGGCTGGGCCTTCATCGGCATGTTCGCTGTCGGTGGGCTTGCGATCACCCTGTGGCTCGCCAAGCGCAATCCGCGCCTGTTGCGCGAGCGCATGAGTTCTCCGGTGCAGCGCGATCAAAAGCCCTGGGATCGGATCTGGCTGTCACTCTTCATCCTGCTGTTCTGCGCCTGGATGATGTTCATGGCATGGGATGCCGCGCGCACCGGATTTAATGCGGTCCCAGCCTGGCTTCAGGCGGTCGGCGGCGTCTTCATCGGGCTCTATCTGCTCGGCGTGTGGTGGACCTTTCGGGAAAACACCTTTGCCGCGCCCGTGGTGAAGATCCAACAGGACCAGCGGGTGATCGATACCGGTCCATATGCCGTTGTCCGGCACCCGATGTATGCGAGCGCGTTGCTTCTTATCGTCGGCCTGCCGCTCTTGCTCGGCTCCTGGATCGGCCTTGTGATGTCGGTGGTGTTCATTCTCGGCATCTCATGGCGGACTCTGCATGAGGAGGGCGCGTTGAGGGCGGAGCTGAAAGGCTACGACGAGTATGCCGCGCGCGTGCGCTATCGGTTCATCCCGTTGGTCTGGTAGCGTCGGTCAGCGACGATGGCGCAGGCAGCCGCAAAGACCGGGGCAGGGCCGACCGTCATGGTCGCCATCGAACAATGGTTTCCCCGCCAACAGCGCATCCTGGTTGATGATCTCGCCTTGTCGATCCTGCCTTTCGGCGCGAGAGCCTTCGTGCACGCAATGCGTCCGTCCCCGATCCGGAACTGGATGGTGCAGGCCACCGAACGCGCTTTTCCCGGTATCTGGAGTGGCATCATGTGCCGCAAGCGCTTCATCGATGATGCCGTCATAGCCGCAGCGTCCGAAATGGCCGCGATCGTCAATCTCGGCGCCGGTTTTGATACGCGCGTCTATCGGCTGCCATCGTTGGCTGCGATCCCGGTGTGGGAGGTCGACCAGCCCGCCAATATCAGATCCAAGCAGGATGGCATCCTGCGTCGGTTTGGCGGCGTTCCGCCGCACGTCACCCTCGTGCCGATCGATTTCGATCATGAAGTATTGGAGCCCGCGTTGGCGTCGCGCAGTTATGCACTGGCCAAGCGGACGTTCTTCATCTGGGAGGCGGTGACCCAATATCTGAGCGAGGTGGGCATCAGGAGCACGCTCGAGTTCCTGGCCGCCGCGGCGCCGGGCAGCCGTCTCGCGTTCACCTATGTGCAGAAGGATTTCATCGATGGCCGGAATCTCTACGATCAGCCGCGTCTCCATGAGAGGTATGTGAAGCAGAAGATCTGGTTGTTCGGCCTCGATCCCCGAGATGTCGCCGGCTTCCTCGATCCGTACGGCTGGCGCGTGATCGCGCATGTTGG
This sequence comes from Bradyrhizobium cenepequi, assembly GCF_020329485.1. Classification (GTDB taxonomy): domain Bacteria; phylum Pseudomonadota; class Alphaproteobacteria; order Rhizobiales; family Xanthobacteraceae; genus Bradyrhizobium; species Bradyrhizobium cenepequi. The sequence continues at coordinate 227,937 of NZ_JAGKJI010000005.1, read as the reverse complement.
CTGCGACGATTTGGCGGAGCGCTTCGTGAAGCCGACGCGCCGGCATCTGCTCGCCTCGCCACTAGAAAGAATCGTGTGTGCGGAGAAGCTGTAATGAAGGTCGTGTTTGACGGCGAACAGAACTTGTCTATCGGTTCGTGTTCGTGAAGTAATGTGCTTCGATAAGCTCGGGGCTGGTTTGTAACCAAAGCTGACAGGAAATCCAATGGCACGCGTTCGCTGTATTACCGAGATGGGCATGGGCGTCGATGTCCACGGCAAGGACGCCACCAAGGCGGCCAGGCGCGCGGTCTCGGATGCCATCCGCCATTCGAGCCTCGGCTTCTTTCGCATGCTAGGCAAGACTGCCAACGACATGTTCGTCGATGTCACCATCGGCGTACCGAATCCCGATGCGGTCGATACCGTGGTTGTCGCAAAGGAACTGCCTTACGGCACGGTGGCCGTCACCGCGGTCAGGGGCGGACTCGAGATTCCGGCCGAGCAGGGCAGCGACGCCATCATCATCGCCAACGCCTCCGTGATCGTCAGCCTCGACGATGGCGAGCCGGGCTAGCCTTTCGTGCCCGATAGTTGAGCTTGCCAATTTGCTCTCGGCGCGACCCGACGCGGCCGAACCTGCGGGAGGTCCATCTGCTCCAGGCGGAGCTCATCGACGATCTGACCCGCAAGGGTTTTGCCATGCGGCCCGGCGACCTCGGCGAGAACACAGCACGCGCGGGATCGATCTGATGGCGCTGCCCGTGGGCGCGCGGCTGCACATCGGGCACGAGGCGATCGTCGAGATCACGGGCTTGCGCAGCTGTTGCGTGCAGATCGATACGTTTCAGCAGGGAATGCTCCGCGAGATCATCGCGCGCGTCGATGGCAAGCTGGTTCGCAAGGGCGGCGTGATGGGCATCGTCGTTGAAGGTGGCGAGGTGCGGTTGGACGACGCCATTGTCGTGCGACTACCGGATGGGCCGTTCGTGCGGCTCGAAGTGGTGTGATCAGTAACGCCGCTGAAGAGGTCCGGCAGTTCGACTCACCAAGATTTCTGTTGAAAACGAACGCAGATTTCGATGGAACGGCCCAACGGTTCCCGGCTGCGCCGCTAGAAATTTGCGCCGCAAGTTTGGCGCATTACTATGGCGCAACTGTTCGAGCGGGCGTGATCGCCAGGCATCCGGCCCGGCTTGTTATCTCGGATCATAGCATATGTCCGCCATCGTGGATTTTGGTCGCCCGCTCTCGGATCTCGTGAAGCAGAAGGACATCTACTCCTTCTTCAGCCGCTCAGCGTTCGACAAGGGGCACTCCTACCACGCCCAGGGGCGCGTCACGGGATTGGAGATCAGCGACGATCTCACGCACGTTCGCGCCAAGGTGCGTGGAGCGGCGTCCGCTCCCTATCGTATCGATATCGAACTGGAGTTCAGCCACGGCCGCCTTGCCGACCTCGACGGCACGTGCAGTTGTCCGATGGCGGTTAATTGCAAGCATGTCGTGGCGACGATGCTCCAGGCCCTGAGCGGGGGGCAGCCGCCGGCCAGGGCGGCGTCGCGGGACGAGCGGGCGCCTGCGCCATCGATGCCGATTCTGCCTTACGATGTCGTCGCTTGGCTTGACACTGTCAGTACTGCGGCAATGCGCGGCGATGACTACCCCGCGGACGTGACGCAACGGTTGCTCTATTGCCTGCAACCCGTCCAGGACGGTACGCGAATGCCGTTTCTGGCGGTGTCGCTGCTCTCGCTCCGCCTGCTCAGGGACGGCAAGTTCGGGGGGAGCGTTGCGCGTCCGAACGTGTTCGATTTTTCGCCCGAACGCGCGCCGAAATATTACCGCGATAGTGACATCGATATCCTGGGCGAGCTCTCGAAACGTTCAGGCGCGTATAGCTATTACGGCGCTCGGCCGCGGTCCCTCGAGCTCATGCAGCGGATCGTCGCGACCGGACGCGCGTTATGGCGTGATCACAAGGGACCGCCGTTACAATGGGGAGAGCCGCGCGCGGGACGCATCGAGTGGCGTCAGCTCAGCAAGCAGGGAGTTTCCCCGCTACTGACCGTGCCGGGAGCAATCGCGTTGAATGCAGAGCCGCCGGTCTATGTCGACGAAGGCGCAGGCGTGATCGGCCCGGTCGAAGTGAGCCTGCCCCCGCGGCTCGCCTATCAGCTCCTGTCGGCGCCTGCCATCCCGCGTGCGCAGGTCGCCGAAGTGGCGCGTCGTCTCGGCGAGAGGCTGCCGGAGCTTCATCCTGGCGTGCTGCCGGGAACGCCGGCGGCCGCGGTGAAGATCGAAAGTGCTCCGATTCCGATCCTGCGGCTCAAGCGGGGGCGCGAGGGCTCGAGCGCATACTACTACCAGGACAGGCCCGACCGGGTCGGCGTGGCCCATCTCAGTTTTCGCTACGGTCCGGTCGAGATCGAGCCTTCGGAAAAGGCGAACCCGCTGGAGGCCTTTCAGGCCGGCGAAGTCTACACGATCACGCGGCGTCGATCGAAGGAGAAAGGCGCGCGCAAGCGGCTATTGGAATTTGATTTTCGTGAAGCGAGGTTGAGGCACCCGTTTCTCGATGCCGGCCACGCTTACGACCTGGCGCTGGAAGCGCCTCACGCCTGGCTCGATTTTCTCGAATTCGGCGTTCCCGAGCTGCGCGCGGAAGGCTTTGACGTCCTGGTCGACGACGATTTTCCGTACCGGCTGGCGCCGTCGTCGGGCGCCTTCGATGCAGAACTGGAATCCAGCGGCATCGACTGGTTCGAACTGGCGCTCGGCGTCGAGATCGACGGCGAGCGGCGCGACCTGGCGCCGATCCTGGCTGGCCTGGTCGCGACACCGAATTTCACACCCGATCGAATCAAGCAACTCGCCGAGCAGGGCGATCATTTCTATCTGCCGCTTGCCGACGGCCGCCATCTGTCGCTGGCCGCGGATCGCTTCCTCCCGCTGGTGCTGGCGCTCCATAGCCTCCGGCTGAGCGGGATATTCGGAGATCCCTCCGAAAAGATCAGACTTTCTCGCGCGGACGTCCTGCCGTTGCTGGCACATGAAAGCCACGAGTTTGTTTTCCGCGGTGCCGACAATCTTCGTCGCCTCGCCAACCTGCTTCAAGGCCGCGAATTGTCGAATCCGGCCTTGCCTGAGAATTTTCGGGCCGAGCTTCGACCTTACCAGGCACAGGGTGTGGGCTGGCTCGATCTGCTGCGCGAGAGCGGCCTCGGCGGCGTGCTCGCCGACGACATGGGGCTCGGGAAGACCGTCCAGCTCCTCGCGCTGTTGTCGCTGGAGAAGGCGCGGGGGCACCTCACGGAGCCCGCCCTTGTCGTCGCTCCGACCAGCCTCATGACGAACTGGTTCAGCGAGGCCCAGAAGTTCGCGCCGGATCTGAAGGTCCTCGTGCTTCACGGTTCGGATCGCAAGCAAAGCTTCGCGACCATTGCGGAACATGATCTCGTCCTGACAACCTACCCGTTGATTGCGCGGGATCATGAGGTCCTGTTGTCTCGCGATTGGCACATGGCCGTGCTGGACGAGGCGCAGACGATCAAGAATCCCAATGCCGCGACCACCCGATGGCTGCGCGGCATCAAGGCGCAGCATCGCTTCTGCCTGACGGGGACACCGGTGGAAAATCATCTCGGCGAGCTCTGGTCGATCATGAGCTTTGCCAATCCGGGATATCTCGGCGATAAGGCCGATTTCGGCCGCCGCTGGCGCATCCCGATCGAGAAGCGCACCGACACACGACGCGCGGCGGCGTTGGCTCAACGCGTGAAGCCGTTCCTGCTGCGCCGGACCAAGGCCGAGGTGGTGACAGAGCTGCCGGCCAAGAGCGAGATCGTCGAACGCATCGTACTGGAGGGCAGCCAGCGTGACCTCTACGACTCCATTCGTCTGTCGATGTCCGACAAGGTCCGCAAGGCGATTCAGGAGCGCGGCCTGGCCAAGAGCCACATCATCGTTCTCGAAGCGCTGCTCAGGCTGCGCCAAGCCTGCTGCGATCCGGCGCTCCTGAAGCTCGACGATCGCGTCGTGCGGCCTTCAGCCAAGCTTGACCGGCTGATGGAGATGGTCGAGGAACTCTTGAGCGAAGGCCGCAAGATCATTGTCTTCTCGCAGTTCACCTCGATGATCGACCTGATCAAGGTCGGGTTCGAAACTGAGCGCATCCGCTATAGCGTCCTGACCGGAGAAACCACCAATCGCAAGCGCGCGATCGAAGAGTTTCAGAACGGCGAGAGCGATGTCTTCCTGATCAGCCTGAAGGCCTGCGGTGTCGGGCTCAACCTGACGGCGGCCGATACAGTGGTCATCTTCGATCCCTGGTGGAATCCGGCCGTCGAGGAACAGGCGATCGACCGCGCCCATCGCATCGGCCAGGACAAGCCGGTCTTCATCTATCGCCTGGTGGCATCGGGTACGATCGAGGAGAAGATGGACGAGCTCAAGGCGCGGAAGCGCGCCTTGGCCGACAGCCTGTTCGACCGCGAGGGGCGCGTCGGCTCGGCGCTCACCGAGGAGGACGTGCGTGCGCTGTTTGAGGAATAGCGAAGCGCGCGCAGGGATGGCTGTCCATCATCATCGCACCTTCTCGAGGAGAGAGGTCGTAACGTTGGGCAAGCTCTGGCGGTCTTGATCCGAGTTGACGATCCCTTCTGCGCATGCGTTATCAACATGCAGCGCAAATCCCGTCGCGCCGGGATCGCCGAGCTCGGGGCGAAGCTGCAGGCTCGGGATCAGGTAGTCGCCGCCGTTCTGCTGTCGATACGGAATCGGCGGCGTGGTTGCCAATGTCCGCATCCGCTTGCGCAGACGATCGGCGATGAGATCGAAGCTTTTCTCGTCGAGACGATCGACGCGGTAGGCCACGAACGGGGGTAGCACCTCGTAGCCCGGGTAATAGAGGATGCCGTGATTGATCGGAAACAGGAGGTCGTCGATCGGGCCGTTGATGCCGCGAGGCCCGTAGTGCTCCTCCCAGCCGCCGGTGGTCACGATCAGCATCGCGCGCTTGCCGGCGAGCGTGCCTTCGCCGAAGCGGTCGCCCCAATGCCTGTCGCTGTGCTCGCCGACGCCATAGGCAAAACCGTAAGCGTAGACCCGATCGACCCAGCCTTTCAGGATCGCTGGCATCGTGTACCACCACAGCGGAAACTGCAGAATCAGGACGTCGGCCCATATTAGCTTCTCCTGTTCGGCCTTGACGTCGTCGGTCAGTGTGCCCACTGCGAAGGCTTCGCCGGAGGCGGCTGCGGGCTTAAGGCGCGCGGCCTTTGCGAGCGCAGGGAAATCGGCACGATCGATCTCCGACTTCCAGCCTTGCGCATAGAGGTCCGACACCCGCACATGGTGGCCTTGGGCTTTCAGTTCGGCGACGGCGACATCGCGCAGCGCGCGGTTGAGCGAACGCGGTTCGGGGTGGGCGAAAACAAGCAGCACGTTCATCGGTCGATAATCCCTCGCAGAAACTGACCCTCAGCTAGACGATGTCGTGCTGATCCACTACACATCAATAATGCATAAGATTATGCCGAATAATGGATAAGTCCGATATCACGCTGGAGCGGATGCGCAGCTTCGTCCGCGTCGCCGAGCGGGGCAGCTTGTCGGCGGTGGCGCGCGAGCTCGGCGTCGGCCAGTCCACCATCACGCGTCACCTGCGCGAGCTCGAGGAAGCCGTCGGCGTGCCCCTGCTGTCGCGCACCACGCGGCGCGTCACCATGACCGACGAGGGCAGCCGCTACTACGCCAACTGCGTCCAGATCCTGCGCTTGGTGGAGCAGGCCGGCGACGAGGCGCGCGGCGCGCGCGGCCAGCCGGCCGGCACGATCCGGATTTCCTGCACGGCGGCGATCGGCGTGCTGCACATCAGCCGATTGATCTTCGCGTTTCAGGATCGATATCCCGACATCGCGATCGACCTCAGCTTGACCGACGAGCGCATTGACCTCGTCCGTGAAGGTGTCGACATCGCGCTGCGGCTGGGGCCGCTCACCGACAGCGCGATGAAGCTCCGCCCCCTCGGGCAGTCCCAGCGGCTCCTGGTGGCTGCGCCCGCTTATCTCGCCTCGCGCGGGACGCCCTCCGTCCCGCGAGATCTCGCACAGCACGAGGGCATCCGGATGTCCAACATCGCAGGCAGTGACATGCTGGAACTGCAGGGACCGCGCGGTGAGCACCACGCGGTGCCGTTCGGCGGACGGCTTCGCATCGACCACGGCCTTGCCGCGCGCGAAGCCATGGTCGCCGGTCGCGGCATCGCGCCCGCGCATCGATGGCTGGTGGACGATCTCCTGAAAGCCGACCGGCTGAAGGCGGTCTTGCCGCGCTATACGCCGCTGCCTGTCCCGCTGAATATGCTGATCGTGCCGGAGCGCGTCGGCATCGCCCGCGTCCGGCTCCTGATCGATTTTCTCGCTCGCGAGATCGGCTCCATCCCGGGCATTGAGGCGCCGCGTTCACGCGGCATGAAAATGTCTTCGCCGAAGCGCTGATGCCACGACTGCGAACCGATCACGCCTGATCCGGGAACAGATTGTAGCCAGGCGTTAGCAGATTGTGCGGATCGTAGCGCCGCCGGGCGTCGCGCAGCAGCGGCCATCTCGGCCCGAAATGCTCGCGCCAATCGTCTGGCGACATCGGAAAGGCACTGACTGGATAGAGGACACCGCCGGCCTTGCGAATGCGATCATGGAGCGCGCGGTTCGCAGCAACCATCCGCGCGATCGAGGCCGCGTCGGTGTCGGACGGGATACGCACCACGTTGAACGAAAACACGATGCTCTCGCCTGGCAACTGGATCAACGGGGCGCGAAACGCATCGGTCTGCATCGGATAATAGGTGATCCGTCCGAATGGACCGATATCCGCGTTGCTCAGTTCGATGATCTCGCGGGCCACCTGTTCGGCATTACTGCCGCGCAGGAAGGTGAACAGCCAGGGCTGCGGAATGGACCACTGGCCCTTCGACCGCAGCAGGTTCTCGAACTTGGCGAAGGCGAGCGCATCCTCGCGATAGGTGAGGTCGGTGATCACGGCCTTGCTGCGATCGTCGCTGAGGCCGGCAAGCGCTGTGCTTTCATCGGGTGTGGCATCGCGGTTGTAGAAGGTCGCGCCATCGAGTTGGTAGCGCCAGCCGCCGTTCCCGTCGGGAAGGACTGCGCCCTGCAATTGGTCGAAACGCCTCGCCGCCAACATGCGACGCTGATCTGCGGTCAGGGAAGCGAGACCGCGATAGAAGAGCTGATAGCGGCGGACCCGCTCGGGCGCGCGCACCAGGCGCAAGCTGGCGCGGGTGATAATGCCGCATTGACCGAGCCCGGCCCTGACAGCATCGAACAGATCGGAATTTTCGGCCGCCGAACAGGTCAGCTCGCGACCGTCGCTGGTCACGACGCTCAATTCCAGCACGTGATCAGCCTGCATGCCACATCGCGACGACGTCCCGCCGATGCCGCCGATCGCGATCGTGCCGCCGACGGACAGGCCAAGGTAATTGGTCAGCACCGGCGGCGTTAGCCCACGCGCCAGCGTCGCGTCGAGCACGCTCTGCCATGTCGCCCCGGCTTCGACCACGACCCGGTCCGTCTCGATTTCGCCGATGCGATTGAACTCGCGCATGTCGACGACAACGCCGTCGGTCAGCGAACGGCCGTAGGTCGAATGGCCCTGACCGCGCGCTGCGACCTTCAGTCCGCGCTCGGCGGCCCATCGCATCAAGCTTGCGATGTCATCGCTCTCGGCTGGTTCGAGGACCGCCCGTGGCTGCTTGCGAATGATCCGGCCGAAATCATCTGCCACTGCGGCGCGAACGGCCTCGTCATGGCTGAGCGCGCTCCTGAACTGCGGTCCCTCGTTCGAATTGGCTTGTGCTGGTATGTTCATGTGAGCACCGGAAGCAAATGCCGCAGTAAAGCCAAAACCTGCACGCAGCAGCGTGCGTCTGTCGGGGGACATGACGTGCTCCTCGATTTGAAAGGCCTGGCAAGGGCAAATTCAGCGCTGAGCCGTCTGTAAGTTGAGTTCGTGGAGCGTGGGAAACAATCAACACCGCGCGGAATAGACCTTTCCGAAAATCGAGAAAATCAAGCCACTGTCTTAGAGGCGCTCGCGCTTCAATCGCTCCGCGAGCAGGTCGGCGAACAGCCGCGTCTTCGCCGGCGGCATGCCGCTCGGTGGAAACACCGCCTGAATCGGAATCCGCGGCGCCTCGAACTCTTCGAGCAGAATCTCCAGCGCGCCGCGATCGAACAGGTCCGCGATCTGCCAGAACGGACCGTATCCGATGCCAAGGCCACGGCAGGCAGCGGCATGCGCCGCAGCGACATTGTCGGTGCGGAAGCAACCGCTCACGCGCACATTCCTGATGCGGCCGCGCACCTGGAACCGCCACGCTTCAGTCTCACCTTCGCTGGCGCCGTGCAGGATGCATTGGTGGCGGACGAGGTCATCGGGGTGGCGGGGACGGCCGTAGCGATCGAGATAGCCAGGCGCTGCATAGACCACCGTGCGAAGCTCTCCGAGACGTCGTGCTTTCAGCGAGGAGTCCGGCAGGTCCCTGATCCTGATCGCAAGATCGAAACCGCCGCCGACCACATCGATCGGGCGGTCGGAGCCTTGCAGGTCGGCCCTGATGCGTGGATAGCGCGCGATGAAGTCCGCGAGCGCAGGGGCGACAAACGTTGAGCCGAACAGCACCGGCGCAGTCACGCGGAGCAAGCCCGCCGGTTCGGCCCGCCGGTTCGCCGCTTCCAGGCGCGCCTCGCTGATCTCGGAGAACGCCGGCTTGACGCGCTGATAGAATGCAAGGCCTGCTTCGGTGGCGAAGGATTTTCGCGTGGTGCGCCTGATGAGTTCGACCCCGACGCTACGTTCCAGCGCCAGTAGCGAGCGGTTGACCGCCTGCACGGAGCGGCCGAGCCGGCGCGCCGCCGCCGTCTGGCTGCCGGTCTCGATAACAGCCAGAAAGGCTTCGATTTCTTCCATCGAACCGCCTCCGCATTTTCTCGAAATGCGAGAGGATAGTGCTGATATCGATGGATGATCGCAAGAGCAGGCGGAGCGCCTTGGCGGCCCGGTCGCGTCAACTCGCGCACTCCGCGTCAATTGTTGCATCGTAGAATATAATCTTAGGAAGTTAAGGAGCGGACGTGCCCTGCTATCTAGGTCTCGATGGTTTTCGCGGCGGCTGGGTGGTGGCCTGGATTGATGACCAGGGTAACCATGGTTTCGATTATTCGCCGCGCCTGGACCGGCTTCTCGTGGCCGCGCACAGGCGCGCCATGATTGACATGCCGATCGGCCTGACGATGAAGGGGCACCGGACGTGCGACTTGCGCGCCCGCGAGCTGGTCGGCGCTTCGGTCTTTCTCGGCGCGCGACGCAATCTTTGGGATTTCCCGGATCAGGCTTCGGCGAACCGGTTCTATTGGCGGCACGAGGGGCCGGGTATGGGCGTGTCCTGCCAGCTCTGGAACATCAGGGACAAGATCAGGGAGGTCGACGATTTCATCACGCCGGAACGTCAGGCGACCATCGGCGAGGCGCACCCGGAACTGATCTTCCGAAATCTCGGCAAGCAGATCCGCCTGGAAGGCAAGAAGTCGGAGCGGGGCCGTGAGCAGCGCCTGAAACTGTTGGTCGAGCGAGGCTTCGTCAAGCTGTCGCACTGGCTGGCGCAACGTCGCAGCACCGGGATCGGACGCGACGATTTGATCGATGCCTGTGCCTGCGCGATCGCCGCGCGGGACAGCAATGCGCGTCTTGGCGGCGATGAGATCGACGTCCGGGGCTTGCGGATGGAGATCAATTACTGAGACGCTAAACGTAGGTTCCGGTGCTCTTACTTCCGCGTAACTTCCGGGAAAATCCACATCGCGATCACCATGAACGGAGCGAGCAACAGGATCGCGATCTTTGGACCGTGTTGCCCGATCGAGTCCTGGTAGAAATAGGCCGCGCACGCGACGAGCAGCACGATGATCGATAGAGCTGTCTTGATCGGGAAGGGCATCGGCACACTCCTCTATGAGGCGGTCATTCCCTGCGGCGGGGAAAGCAGCAGCGCGAGCGCTGCCATCTGCACAAGGCCAAGGACGGCAAGCCCGCTGCGGCTGTCGCGCCACGCGCTCGGAATCACCTGAAACACGGCGGGAATGAACAGGAAGATCAGGCCGCCAAACACCACGACGGAGGTCCAGCGCAGCGTCTGGTGCGCAAACGAGGCTAGACCCGCGAGCAGGATCACCAGCAGCGCGAGATTGGCGAGCACGAGCGCTCCGCCGGCCAAGCCTGCGACCGATTGCGGCCTGGCGCTTGGCGGAAACATGCCGACCAGCGTGAAGAAGCTGAGGCAGCACGCTGCGAAGGCGGCTGCGAACAGCACCAGAGCGAGGCCGTTCGGCTCGACACCGGCCATGTCGATCACTCCGCTGGTACCGAGCTCACGGCCGGATCGATCCGCGGAGTGCGTGCGGTCTTACGCATGTTGCGCTTGACGAAGCGCGTATCATAGCCGTTGAAGAGGTGACCGAGCAGGCCGCGGTCGAGATCCGATGTGCCGAACAGCCAGTCCATGATCGGGAAGGTGAGGTTCATGTTGCGCTCCATCATGATCGACTGATCGTGATGGGCGGTGTGATGACGGCGGATCGTGTTCACCATCGGCACGTTGCGAACGAACCAGTTCTCGTCGACATGGCAGCAGAAGTGCATGAACTCATAGATCAGGTACATCGACGTCGTCGTCGCGATCAGGAGCCATCCGACATTGGCCGAGATGATAGTGCCGGCCGCGATTGCGAGCGGGATCGACATCAGGGTGAAGGTCGCCAGCGCGTAGGGCGGGAAGAAGGTCACGCGCCAGTCGTGATGGTCGGCGAAGCGCATCTCCTGATCGGTGAAGAACTGGTGATGCATCAAGGTGTGGCGGTTATAGATCGCGCGGAACGCCTTGATCTGCGAGGGGCGGTGCATCACGTAGCGGTGGATCCACCACTCGAAGAAGTTCGCGCCGAGAAAAGTCACGGGCACGATGAGCAGCTCCCACGCACGCAGGTCGCGGACATTGGCGATGTAGATGTAGAGAGCGGTGAAGCCGATCGCGTAGATGATGAAGACGTGCAGCCAGCCGTTGTACCAGCCGGCAACGCGCTCCCGGTAGGTCTCACGGTAGCGGCGCTGGCGATCAGACATGACGGTTGTTGCGAGTTCCATGGCGGCCTCTCGTCGAACTGAGATGACATTCGATCTTGAGCCTGATATATCATTCATCTATCAACGCTGCAAGGCGGCGGGTGACACCTTTGGAGCATGATCCGGAAAGGTGGAAACCGGTTTTCCCTCGCGACAAACGCCAGGCGTTTGCGCGAAGATCATGCTCAAAGTCTAACTCGTCGGGAGGAGCAGCCATGAAGAGGTTTTGCGGAGACCGCACCATCGACGGAGTCGTAGTCACGGTGGATGGACGGCCGCTCGACCAGCGGCTCGATCTGCACCGCTACACCGCGAACGGTTTTGAATGGAGCTATGAGGGGGAAGAGCCGCGACAATTGTCGCTGGCAATCCTCACCGAGCACCTGAACGATGCTGCCTCGGCAAAAGCGCTGGTCGAGCCGTTCATGAAGGCGGTTGTTGCCAATTTCGGCAATGAGTGGGAAATGAGCTCAGCCGATATCGACGCGGCGCTGGTGGCGTTGCGGAAGGATCCGATTTCTGTTCGGGCGGCATCCTGAAACAGGGCAGGGCGGGAGATCCGGAAGTGGGGCTCAGATACAAGGCGGCGGTCCTGCATGCGCCGAAGTCGCCGCTCGTCATCGAAACGGTCGAGGCGGGCGAACTCGCGCCCAATGACGTTCTCGTCTGCATCAAGGCGGTGGGGCTTTGCCATACCGACCTCGAGGTGATCGAAGGCAGCTTGCGCAATCCGATGCCGATCCTGCTCGGTCATGAAGCGTCCGGCATCGTCGAGCAGGTCGGGGCGAACGCCCGCGGCGTCGGTGTCGGCGACCACGTCGTGCTCTCCTGGAATCCGCATTGCGGTCATTGCTTCTATTGCGATCGCGATCTGCCGATCCTCTGCGAATCCTACCTGGGACAGGCGCCGCTCGCGGTGCAGTTCGACGGACGCAGCCGCGCACGGCTCGGCGACGGGCGCGAGCTCAAGCATCTGATGTATCTCGGCGCGCTCGCTGAATACTGCATCGTGCCGGCGCAGCAGGCCATCGTGGTGCCGAAGGAGCTGCCCTTCGATCAAGCCTGCCTGATTGGTTGCGGCGTCATGACCGGCGTCGGTGCCGCGTTCAACGTCGCGGCCATCAACTACGGTGACAGCGTGATGGTGATCGGATGCGGCGCGGTGGGCCTTGCCGCCGTGCAAGGCGCGCGCATGGCTGGCGCCGGCGCTGTCATTGCCGTCGATCTCGACGACAACAAGCTCAATCTGGCAAAGCAGCTTGGGGTGACGCACGCGATCAATGCCGCCGCGGAGAATGTGGTCGATCTCTCGCGCGAGTTGACCGGCGGTCGCGGTGTCGATGTGGTTCTGGAGTCGGCCGGCAGTGCGTGCGCCTTTCGGATGACGAGCGAGGTGGTGCGTCCCGGCGGCGAAATTATCTGGCTGGGCAAGATCGATGTCGCGCAGGACGTTGCGTTCCGGTGGGGCTCACTGATGCAGGAAAAGCGCATCCGGCGCTCCAGCTATGGCGGCGCTCGGCCGCTGCGCGACTTTCCGATGCTGGCGCAAGCTGCGCTCGACGGCCGGCTCAAGCTCGATCAGTTGATCACTGCGCGCATCTCGCTCGAACAAGTCAATGAGGGGTTCGAAGCACTGCGGCGCGGCGCGGCGATCCGCAGCGTCGTGATGCTTTAGATTTTCGACGCGTTTTCTTCACGCGGACCGGCAGCCACTTCGCTCGAAAACGCTCCGGATCACGTCTCAATCGTCTTGCGGGTGAAGCTTTCGATGTAGTCGAGCAGGCGATCGGATGCTTTCGCCGCTTCCTCCGGATCGCGCGCGGCGATCCGCTCGGCGACGTCGGCATGCAGGCGCGCCGACAGCGGCAGGTCGCCGACTTCCCGATAGTGCTGGTACCAGAAGCGTCGTGACAGGCCGTGCATGAGGCCCATGGCGCGGGAGGCGAACTCGTTCCTCGCGCACTGACTGACCAGTTCGTTGAAGGCGCGATCGAGCCGCATAAAGGTTATGTCGTCGGCTTCATCGGAGGCGCGGCGCATTTCCCTGGCAATAGTTGCGAATTGAGCGATTTCCTCCGGCGTGGCGCGCTCGGCGGCGCCGCGGGCCATCAGCCGCTCGAGCTCGCGACGCACTTCGAGCAGGCGCATCTGTGTCCTGAGGTTGATCTGCGACACCAGGATGCCCCGTCGCGGCAGGATGACGACGAGGCCGTCACGGGCTAGGCGCTGCAGCGCCTCCCGGATCGGGGTGCGCCCGATGCCGAGTTTCGCCGCCAGCGACTGTTCCGACAGAATGGTCTCGGGCGGCAGGGCGAGGGTGACGATCAGCTCCTCAAGTTGCCGATAGGCGCGGTCGGTCAACGTCTCCTGATCGCGCTCGTCGCGTTCGAGCTCGACGCTGCGCAGCGCATCGCGGGAGCCCGGCTCGCTCTTCCTGGACCTGGCGGTCTTGGTGGTGCGGGCTCGTCCGGTTCGCCTGTCCGCGGCCATCTGCCGTGATTCTCCCTGTGCTCGTCACAACGATATTTCACGCGTGACGAGGAGGGTCAATCGGGCGTCGGTACGGCCTGCGCAGTCGCGATGCTCTCCGTCAGTGCGAGATGCTTTCGAGCGTTCGACCCTTGGTTTCCTCGCCCAGCGTGAGCACGACAAGGGCAGCAAGAACAAAGGCGCCGGCGCCGAGCGCGAATACACCGGCCTGTCCGGCAGCCGGCAGGATGAAGCCGATCAGCGAGGGACCGATGAGAGAGCCGATGCGCCCCACCGCCGACGCAAAGCCGGTACCCGTCGCACGCACATGGGTGGGATAGAGCTCCGGCGTGTAGGCGTAGAGTGCCGACCACATCCCGAAGGCGCAGAACTGCATGCAGAGACCGGCGACGATCAGCTGGGTCTGGCTGGTTGCTCCGCCATAGAAGTAGCAGGCGATGGCTGCGCCGGCAGTGCGCCGATCAGCGTGGGCTTGCGTCCCAGTCTTTCGATCAGCCACGCTGCGGTGAGGAAGCCCGGAATGCCCGCCAGCGAGATCAGGATCGTGTAGAACACCGACTTGGTCACCGGAAAACCCTTGGCCTGCAGCAGGGCGCCAAGCCACGTCGTCAGGCCGTAGAAGCCGAGCAGGGCGAAGAACCAGAGGCTCCACAGCATCACCGTTCGGCGCGCATAGCCGGGCGCGAACAGCGTGGAGAGGCCACGCGTCGTTGGCACCTCGACGTATTGTGGGCGAGGGGCGGGCAGCGCGGCGCCGTTGAGTCGTTGCGAGACCTTTGCCTCGATCTCCGACATCACCCGGTCGGCGCCGGCGGCATCGCCATGGGCGGCAAGCCAGCGCGGCGATTCCGGCACGTAGCGACGCACGATCAGGACAAAGATCGCCGGAATGCCCTGCAGGATGAACACCCATCGCCAGTCAGCGAACGAGAGGACGGCGTAGCATAGCAGGCCGGATGCAATGAAACCGAGCGGCCAGAATCCCTCGAGCAAGGCGATGTAGCGGCCGCGTTGCTTGGCGGGAATGATCTCGGAGACCATCGATTGCGCGACCGGGAACTCCATGCCCATGCCGAAGCCGAGCAGGACGCGGGCAGCTGCCAGCGTCTCCACCGAAGGCGCAAGCCCGCACAGGATGCTGCCCAGGCCCCAGAAGATCATGCTGACCTGAAATACGCGGGTGCGGCCGAAACGATCGGCCAGCATACCCGCCGACGCCGCGCCGATGAACATGCCGAGGAAGCTCATGCTCGAGAGCAGGCCGGCTTCCGCGGTTGAAAGGCCAAAGCTCTGCTTGATCGGGCCCAGCACGAAGGTGAGCGCGCCAAGATCCATGCTGTCGAAGAACCAGGCGGTGGCGATGATCGCGAAGATTCCACGCTGGTAGGAAGTGAGCGGCAACCGCTCGAGGCGGGCAGCAATCGCAGATGTCTGTGCGGTCGATGTCGCGGCGTCAGAGAGCGGTCGCGTCAGACCGATGGAGCCGCCCGTCGTCAAGCTACTCATGTTCGTCCTCCCCGAAATGCATTTTATGTTTTTTGTATATATCTGACATATTACTGATATCCGCATGACGTGCAACGGGGCATTTTTTGCGGGGCATTAGCAGGCTCGAGCGGACAGGCTCCGGCGACATCGGTCGCCCGCCTTCGAGGACGATGATGGCTGAGAGCTGGTCGAGATCTGAACGGAGGCTCTAGCTCGTCATTGCGAGGAGTGAAACGACGAAGCAATCTATGCTCCGCGAGCGGCGCAATGGATTGCTTCGCTCCGCTCGCAGTGACGATGTCGTCCCGAGCTTGACCGAGGTCTATAACCACAGGAAGTAGTTTTGTGAAAAGTGACTACCACTGAAGTCTCTTGAGGTATCACGCGGTATGGTCCCGGCGTTCGCCGGGACGACGCACAAATAAATCTACTCCTCGTCGCGAAAATACGCCGGCTTCCCCGTCGTCCACGTCTCGCCCCAGAGCTGGCCGCCGCCGTCGACCGTCAGCGTCTCGCCGGTGATGAACTTGCCCGACGGGGCGGCGAGATAGACGCAGGCTTCCGCGATGTCCCAAGGCGAGCCGGCGCGCATCATAGGGTTGGAGCGCGGATACGCGGCGCGGGCTTGTTCGCTGTAGACGTTCCAGCCCTCGGTCTCGATCGCGCCGGGAGCGACGCAATTGACACGGATGTTCAGCGGCGCCCATTCGACGGCGACCGCGCGCGACAGGCCGATCACGCCGGAGCGCGCGGCGATCGTGTGTGCGATGCCATGAAGCCCATGCGTGGTGACGACCACGATGTTGACGATGCTCCCCTGCGCGTTCCGGTCGCGCCAGCGCTGAGCGGCGGCCTGCATCATGTACCAGGTGCCGTTGAGATTGGTGTTGATGACGGCGTTCCAGCCCTTGATCGAGAAATCGATCGCGGCTTGTGGAAACTGCCCGCCGGCGCTGTTGATGAGACAATCGGCGCGGCCATGCGCCGCCCATACCGTGTCGAACAGTGCGCCGACCGCATCCGGTTCCCTTATATCGGCAACATGCGTGGATGCTTTCAGGTGACGCGCGGCCAGTTGCGCAGCGAGCGCGTCAAGCTTTTCCTTGTTGCGGCCGACGAGAGCGACCTGCGCGCCAAGCCGCGCGAACAGAAAGGCGATCGCGCGCCCGATGCCGCCGGCGCCGCCGGAGATCACCACGACATGGTCCTGCAGCGCATCGGCTGCAAACACGGTCGGATGCCGCGCGAGTTCATCGTCGCTCGGGCCGGCTTTTACAGAGGTTTGCTTGTCATCCATCTGTCAGGACCCTCGTCACACGAAGCCCAACCGTACACCAGAGCATGATCCGGAAAAGTGAGCATCGGGTTTTCTGGAAAGATTATGCTCGCGCAACGTGGTACGCAGCAAGGATAGGGGCGACTATTCCGCAAGGCACCGTGAACGGGAACGTGCATTGTTCGCGGCGTCACCACGTTCCATGATGGCGCCATCCTGATCCCTCGATCCCCAGAGCCCCAATGACAGCAGAAGCGATTCGCCCCGCCGCCCATCACCAACCCTGGTACAAGGTCCTCTACATCCAGGTCCTGATCGCGATCGCGCTCGGCATCCTGCTCGGCCATTTCTATCCCGGTCTCGGCAAGGAGATGAAGCCGCTCGGCGATGGCTTCATTGCGCTGATCAAGATGATGATCGCGCCGGTGATCTTCTGCACCGTCGTGCACGGCATCTCCTCGATGGGCGACCTCAAGCGCGTCGGCCGCGTCGGCCTGAAGGCGCTGATCTATTTCGAGACCGTCTCGACGGTGGCGTTGGCGGTCGGCCTGATCGTCGGCAGGACCTTGCAGCCGGGAAAGGGCTTCAACATCGATCCGGCGTCGATCGATCCCAATTCGGTTGCAACCTACGTGACCAAGGCGAAGGAGGAGGGGATCGTCGCCCATCTGATGGCGATCATTCCCGACAGTTTCTTCGGCGCGCTGGCGCGCGGCGACCTCCTGCAGGTTCTGCTGATATCGATCCTGTCGGGTTTTGCCATCGCCTTCATGGGCAAGGTGGGCGAGCCGATTGCCTACGCGATCGACCAGGCGGCGAAAGTTTTCTTCGGTGTGATCCGTATCATCGTGCGCGTCGCGCCGCTCGGCGCGTTCGGCGCCATGGCGTTCACCGTCGGAGCCTACGGGCTCGGTTCGCTCTGGAATCTCGCGGCGCTGATCGGCACCTTCTATCTGACCAGCGCGCTGTTCATCCTGATCGTGCTGGGGTCGATCGCGCGGCTTGCGGGATTCTCGATCATCCGCTTCATCGGCTATATCAAGGACGAGCTTCTGATCGTGCTTGGCACCTCGTCGTCGGAGACGGTGCTGCCGCAGATGATCCAGAAGATGGAGCATCTCGGTGCCTCGCGCTCGGTGGTCGGCCTCGTCATCCCGACCGGCTACAGCTTCAATCTCGACGGCACCAACATCTACATGACGCTGGCGACGCTGTTCCTGGCACAGGCGACCAACACGCCTCTGACGATCTGGCAGGAGCTCGGCATTTTGGGCATTGCCATGATCACCTCGAAGGGCGCGTCCGGCGTCACCGGGGCCGGCTTCATCACGCTGGCCGCAACGCTGTCCATCGTGCCTGACATCCCGATCCAGTCGCTCGCCATCCTCGTCGGCATCGACAAGTTCATGAGCGAATGCCGCGCGCTCACCAACCTGATCGGCAACGGGGTCGCCTGCGTCGTCATCAGTCTTTCCGAGGGCGAGCTCGACAAGCGGAAGCTGCACGAGACCATGGCAAACCCGCTCGAACTCGGCGAGGCGCTCGAGCCCGGCGGAGGCTCTTAGACGGCGCGGCGGCCGCATCAGGCCGATGGCGACAATGCGTGATGCATAACCAGCAGGATATGGCAGGTGGGCGCCGGAGGCGGCTCCGGTGCTGACATGTCGCCTCCTATGCCTGCTTGACTAACGTATATCTCGATGGTTATACGTCAATCAATAGCCATCGAGTTATCGATCTCAAATGCCGAACGCTCACGATGAGCTCTTCAGAGCGCTCGCCGATCCGACTCGGCGGGCGATCTTCGAGCGACTGTGCCGCGAGGGAGAGCAGACGGTCGGGGCTTTGACGGCTCTGGCCGGGGTCTCGCAGCCGGCGGTGTCGAAGCATCTTGGGGTGCTGAAGCAGGCCGGACTGGTGCGCGACCGCCACGAAGGTCGGCAGACGCACTACAGCGCGCAGCTCGGCGCCTTGGCCTCGTTGATCGACTGGACCAGCCAAATGGCCGGCTTCTGGCAAAGCCGGTTCGACCACCTCGAAGATCTGCTGAAAAGGATGGACCAATGACCAATACTGCGACCGAAACGCGCTCCGTCATTGTCGAACGTGAGATACCGCATCCTCCGGAAAAGATCTGGCGCGCGCTCACGCAACCGCATCTCATCGAGGAATGGCTCATGAAGAGCGACTTCAAGCCTGTCGTGGGTCACCGTTTCAATCTTCGCGGCGAGTGGGGCGGCGTGCTGGACTGCGAGGTCCTCGCGATCGAGCCGAACAAGGCGCTGTCCTACACCTGGAATTTTGCGCACGACGATGCCGCCTTCAATCTGAAGAGTGTGGTGACCTTCACGCTCACCCCAACGAGCACGGGGACCCATTTGCGCATGGAGCAGTCGGGCTTCCGGCCGGATCAGAAGCAGGCCTACGGCGGCGCCCACGCCGGATGGCAGCAGTTCTTTGCGAATCTGGAACAGGTCCTGGCGCGGACAGATTGAAGTCTGCAGTGATTGCAATGGCCAACAGGACGTCCAGCAAGTCACCAAAGGTCGCGAAGAAGACGGTCGCCAGGCGGGTCGCGGCGAAAGCGGCCAAGCCGACCTTGCTCGCAGGCGGCAACCCCCAGATCGCGAAGGCCGACGGCGACGGCCCCGTGCAGGCCTATATCGCGGCCATGCCGGGCTGGAAACGGAACGTCGGGGAGCACCTGGATGCGCTTATCACGCGCACTGTCCCCGGCGTGCGCAAAGCGGTCAAATGGAACTCGCCGCTTTACGGCGTCGAGGGCCAAGGCTGGTTCCTCGGCATCCATTGCTTCACGAAGTACGTCAAGGTGGCTTTCTTCCGCGGCAGGTCGCTGCGTCCCGTTCCGCCCGGCGAGTCCAAGAGCAAGGATACGCGCTACCTCGACATTCACGAGGACGACGAGCTTGATGAAGCTCAGTTCGCCGCCTGGGTAAAGCAAGCCAGCCAGTTGCCCGGCGAATGGACGTAAGCGGCCGATGTGAGGATGAGCGGCAACGATCATGAAGAAAGCTACAGCAAGCATGAAGAAGAGCAGCGCGAAGGAAGAGGGAGATTCTCCCTCTCAGTTGATAGATGCGCGAATTAGGGAGCTGGACGATTGGCGGGGCGAGACGCTCGCTCGAATCCGAAAGCTTATCAAGCAGGCCGATCCCGAAGTGATCGAGGAGTGGAAGTGGAGAGGTGTGCCGGTGTGGGAGCACGCCGGAATCATCTGCACGGGCGAGACCTACAAGAGTGTCGTGAAGATGACCTTCGCCAAAGGCGCCGCATTGGAGGACCCTTCGGGCCTCTTCAACTCCAGCCTTGAAGGCAACACCAGGCGTGCGATCGATTTCCATGAGGGTGACAAGATCGACGAAGCGGCGTTGAAGGCGCTCATTCGCGCTGCCGTGGCATTGAACCGCTCTAAGAAGAAATCAAAGAGGGTTTAAGGCGTAGTGGCGAAGGCGCGTCATTCCGGCACGCCGGCGGCCCGAAGCGCCTCGGCATAGGTCCGCGCCATCGGCTCGACCGGGAAGGGGATTCGCGACAGGAAGCCCGCGATCGAAAAGTCCGGCTCGACCTTCAACAATTCCCGCGCGACCTGTGCCGCGCGGTCTTGCTCGCCGGTCTTCACCAGCGCCACGGCCAGGACGCGCAACGCCACCGCGAAGCGGCGGTTCTGCGCCAGCGCCTTTTCCGCCCAGATGATCGCCTCAGAGAAATCTTCGTCCAGGATCGCGCAGATCGCGAGCGCTCCGGAGGCGAACCAGCCGCGCGGGTCGCGCGGATTGAGCCGCTGCGCCCGCTCGATCATGGCGCGGCCAGCGCCCTGATTGCCGCGCATCGCCTCGATCCAACCGCCGAGCGTCAACGCCATCGCGGAATTCGGGTTGATCGCAAGCGAGCGGTTGAACAATTCGCGTGCCGGCTCGATTTCATCGGCCATGTTCCAGATCGCGAACGCCGCCATCCACAGCACCTGCGCATCGTTCGGCGCGAGCTCGACCGCGCGCCAGGCCAGCGTGACGGCCTTGCTGCGATATGCCTCGTCCGGCCCGAGCCAGCCCTGGAAATGGCATAGTGCATGGCAATAAGCGGAAGCCGCCATCGCCGGCGCGTAGGCGGGATCGATCGCCAGCGCCTGGTCGAGGCAGTCGATCGCCGCCGCAATGCTCTCGGCGGTGAACTCGTAACGAAGACTGTAGGCGCGCAGCAGCAGGTCGTAGGCGTCGAGCTCGCTCGGCGGAGCGGGCCGGCGGCGCTCGGCTTCGGCGAGATGCAGCGTCGGCTCGATCGCAGCGACAACGCTTTCGGTGATGCGGTCCTGCAGGTCGAACACCTCGCGCGCGTCGCCGTCGAAGCGATCGGCCCAGAGATGGGCGGCCGACGTCGCGTCGATGAGCTGGCCGCTGATCCGCATGCGATCGCCGCCGCGGCGAACGCTGCCTTCCAGCACATAGCCGACGCCGAGCTCGCGGCCGACCTGGCGGATATCAACCGCCTTGCCCTTGTAGGTGAAGGAGGAGTTTCGCGCGATCACGGCAAGCCCGCTGCAGCGCGACAGCGCCGTGATGATGTCCTCGGCGATTCCGTCGGCGAAATACTCCTGCTCGGGATCGCCGCTCATATTGGTGAACGGGAGCACCGCGATCGACGGGCCCTCGAAGGCGGCAACGGGCGGGCTTGTACTCTCATTGGCCGCCTGCTCGCGGACCTCGCCGACGAAACGAATGCCCTTGCGCGGGAGCGTGCGGATCAGCCGCTGCTCGTCGCCATTGTCGCCGATCGCCGCGCGAGCGGCGTTCAGCCGGCTGCTCAGCGTCGCCTCCGAGACGATCCGCCCGCGCCAGACGGCGGCGAGCAGGTCATCGCGGCTGACGACACGATCGCGTGAACGGATCAGGAATTCCAGAAGATCGAACACCTGCGGCTCGACGGCGACAAGGTTATCGCTCCGGCGCAACTCGCGGCGGTCGGTATCCAGAACGAAGTCGTTGAAATGATAAAGCAAATTCCAAGGCCTGCCGGCTGTCACGGGAGTCGCGGCGAACCTAGCACAAGGCGGCTGAGGCAAAAATCAAAGCCGTCTGAAGGATAAATCCAACTAATCTCCAAGCGGCCATAGCCGAGAAAGGGCAATAGGTCGCCAGTTCGAACCGGAGATCGCCATGTCCCACGATGTCAGCCAGAGCCGCCGCCGTTTCTTCGGCGTTGCCGCCGGAACCTTCGCCGCCGCCCAGCTCGGCCTGATCGGATCCGCCCATGCGCAGGGCGCCAAGAAGGCGACGCTGCCCGCGGCACGGGCGGGCGCGCATACCTCGTTCGGCCCGTTGAAGCAGATCGACGCCGGCCTGCTCAATGTCGGCTACGCCGAAGCGGGACCTGCTGGTGGTCCGGTGGTGATCCTGCTGCACGGCTGGCCTTACGACATCTACAGCTATGTCGATGTCGCGCCGCTCCTGGCGTCTGCCGGCTATCGTGTGATCATTCCTTACCTGCGCGGCTACGGCACCACGCGTTTCCTCTCTGACGCGACATTGCCGAAACGGCGAGCCGGCGGCGCTCGCGGCCGACATCGTCGCGTTGATGGATGCGCTCAAGATCGAGAAGGCGACGCTTGCCGGTTACGACTGGGGCGCGCGCACGGCGAACATCGTCGCCGCTCTCTGGCCGGAGCGCTGCAAGACGATGGTCTCCGTCAGCGGCTACCTGATCGGCAGCCAGGAGGCCGGCAAGATGCCGCTGCCGCCGAAGGCTGAGCTGCAATGGTGGTACCAGTTCTATTTCGCCACCGAGCGCGGACAGCAAGGTTACGACAAGTACCAGCACGATTTTGCCAAGCTGATCTGGCAGCTGGCTTCGCCAAAGTGGAATTTTGACGACGCCACCTTCAAGCGCAGCGCTGATGCCTTCGACAACCCGGATCACGTCAGGATTGTCATCCATAACTACCGCTGGCGGCTTGGGCTCGCCGAAGGCGAAGCAAAATACGATGATCTGGAGAAGAAGCTCGCGACATTCCCTGTTATCACTGTGCCGACCATCACCATGGAAGGCGACGCCAACGGCGCGCCGCATCCCGAACCGAGCGCCTACGCCAAGAAATTCTCGGGCAAGTACGAGCACCGCCTGATCACCGGCGGCATCGGCCACAACCTGCCGCAAGAGGCCCCACAGGCCTTTGCACAGGCGGTCATCGATGTCGACAACGGCTGATCGCGGGGTTCGAACAGATGCGACAGAATCTGAAATGGGCCTTGGCGGCCCTCATGGTGACGTTCGCTGGGACTGCGGCGCCATTCGCCAGGAGCCTTGCCGATGATGGGGCGTCGCCGATCTTCGGCGTCAGGATTCCCGAAGGCTATCGCGACTGGAAGCTGATCGCCGTCGGGCAGGAGGTCGCTCTCGATGAACTCCGGGGCGTCCTCGGCAATGGCACCGCGGTCAAGGCCAGTCAGGGCGGCGCGCTGCCGTTTCCGGACGGCACGGTCTTCGTCAAGCTGGCCTGGAAGCATGTCCCGGTCGAAGGTCTCGATGGCGCCTTCATCACCGGCTCTCCCACCACCGTTCAGGTCATGGTCAAGGATTCCGCCAAATACGCCACGACTGGCGGCTGGGGCTTTGGCCGGTTCGTCGATGGCAAGCCCGTGGACGAGGCCCAGCACAAGACCTGCTTCGCCTGCCACGAAGCCCACGCGAAGGACCACGATTACGTCTTCACGCGATACGGACGCTGAGAATTCACAGGAGGCGTGGTCCACGATCTGGCGCAACATCCGTTGCGAAGCTATTTTCTTCTCGCAACGCATGCGAGGAATAGCCTTGAGCATCACCATCTACGGCATCAAGAACTGCGACACCATGAAGAAGGCGCGCGCGTGGCTCGATGGCCATGGCGTCGCCTATGATTTCCACGACTACAAGACGGCCGGCATCGCCAAGGATAGGCTCAAGCAATGGAGCGACGAGGTCGGCTGGGAGACTCTGCTCAACCGGGCTGGCACCACGTTCAAGAAATTGCCCGATGTCGACAAGGAAGGACTGAACGAGCGCAAGGCGCTGGCGCTGATGGCGGCGCAGCCGTCGATGATCAAGCGACCGGTGCTCGATCTCGGCGGCAAACTGCTGGTCGGCTTCAAGGAAGATATCTACGCCAGGGAAGTGAAATCGCGCGGCCGCAAGGGGTAGGGCGCCGATAGATTTTCGGGAACCTCTGCGCCTCAGCCGCATCTAACACTCGTGTCCGCCACAACCGAGGGCGAGACTGCCATGCAAGGGGCCACTACATCCAACACGGTGCCGGCTGCTGCCGGTGACGCCGAACTCGTCAAGCGCGCACTGGCCCGTGACGAGGCGGCCGTTCGCGCCATCATCAAGGCCAACAACCGCAGGCTCTATCGGCTGGCCCGCGGCATCCTACACAACGACGGCGAGGCCGAGGACGTCGTCCAGTAAACCTATGTCCGGGCGTTCACGCATCTTGCCGATTTCCGCGGCGAGTCCAGCCTTTCAACCTGGTTGTCGCGGATCGCGATGACGCCTCGAAAGTGGGCCGCTCGGGCGGTCTCAATTCCAAGACCAGCACTGTGATGAGCACGGCAAACACACCGTCGGAGAACGCACTCAGTCGCTCCGGTGTCGCTCTACGTAGCACGGTCGCGCCCTCCGATTTCGCGAAGGGGCGAGGTTTGCAGGGCAAGCTATTTGCGTCAATCGGCCGGCGGGCGCACTATTCGAATTCGAGCTCGTCGCCGGCTGCGATGCGGCCGGGCGCGCGATGGAAGAGATCGCGATCGATGACTGCGCGCAGCTTTGGCACTGGCAGCTTGTCTGCGCCGCGCATCAGGTTCTTGATCTCGAAATGGCCGTCCTCGCAGATCGTCTTCAGCGAGGCGATGATGCGGGTGATCTTACCCTCCTCACTGAACGGCAGCAGCAGCCGCTCATAGGCCACCAGCCGTCCATAGATGTCGTCGATATGGGCGATCGTGTAGACCGGCAGGCCGCGCGCGATGCATTCGTAGTAGACCGGCATCACGATCGGCGCGATGCGCGGGCCCAGATAGTCGTCGAGAGCGCGGCCCTTTCCGGTGTGGCCGTAGGCGTGCGCCATCCGCGTGCCCTCGCTTTCGATCGTCAATCGCGGTGGCTGTTGCTTTGCCTCGACCGTGTAGTGGACGAGGTCCAGCCTCTCATCATCCAGTCGCTCCGGCTCATACTCCTCGACGCGCGGCGTCGATTGGTCACGGGCGTACAGCCTGAGCCAGGCGTTCAGCAGATCGCGCTGCCGGATCGATTTCACGATCGATGAATTGACGCTCTCAAATTCCAAGGTCGAAAATCCGTCCCAGGACCAATGGCCTGAGCATCGGTTTGACGCGGAAATATTCTATGAAGGCTTGGCTGCGCAGCAAAATACCGTTAATGGCGGCTTTCCGAAGCGACAAGTCGGGTGTGGTTGCAATTCGACTATCGGAGCAGACGGAACCGACGAGGGTGCGTCCTCGATGCCCAGCTTTCCGCCTTGCCTAACCCCTGTCGCATCGGCATATTCCGCCGCCGGGGGCGGCGGTCCGGGATTGGTTTCCGGGGTCGCGGAAAACCAGCCGGATCAGGAAGAAACTTGGCCACGCGCGAAAACCGCGGTGAGGCCGACGGGGAAATTGTTTGGCCGACGAGTTCATTCTCGAGACCCACGGATTAACCAAGGAATTCGCGGGTTTCTTCGCCGTACGCGACGTTGCGTTGAAAATACGTCGCGGCAGCATCCATGCCTTGATCGGGCCCAACGGGGCCGGCAAGACGACGTGCTTCAATCTCCTGACAAAATTCCTAAAACCGTCCGCGGGCCGGATTACATATAAGGGACAGGACATCACGGCGATGCCGCCGGCCGATGTCGCGCGTCTCGGATTGGTGCGATCGTTTCAGATCTCGGCCGTTTTTCCACATTTGACGGCGCTGGAGAATGTCCGCGTCGCCTTGCAGCGCCAGCACGGCAATTCCTTTGATTTCTGGCGTTCCAAAAGCGTGCTCGACCGCTACAACGCGCGTGCGCTGGAGCTGCTTGACGATGTCGGCTTGAGCGAGTTCGCCAACATTCCCGCCGTTGAGATGCCCTATGGCCGCAAACGCGCCCTTGAGATTGCAACGACGATTGCGCTCGACCCGGAGATGATGTTGCTGGACGAGCCGATGGCCGGCATGGGTCATGAGGACATCGACAAGATCGCCGCCTTGATCAAGCGCATCTCCGCGAAATACACCATCTTGATGGTCGAACATAACCTCTCGGTTGTGGCGAACCTCTCCGACATCATCACCGTGTTGACGCGAGGGCAGGTGCTCGCGGAGGGCCACTATGCCGACCTCTCCAAGGACGAGCGCGTGAAAGAAGCCTATCTGGGAGCCGGTCATGCCTGAGTTGAAAATGGCCCAAGCGCCAGCCGCCAAGCCGGCGGCGGCGCCGGTGCTGGCCGTCCAGGACCTCCAGGCCTGGTATGGCGAATCCCACATCCTTCATGGCATCAATTTCAACGTAAACGCCGGCGAAGTGGTCACGCTGCTCGGGCGCAACGGCGCCGGCAAGACGACCACGCTGAAATCGGTGATGGGAATCATCGGTAAGCGCTCCGGTTCGATTCGCTTCGAGAACCAGGAGATCATCCGCGCGTCCTCCGACAGGATCGCGCGGATGGGCATCGCGTTCTGTCCGGAGGAACGCGGCATTTTCTCAAGCCTGGACGTGCGCGAAAACCTGCTGCTGCCGCCGACGGTGCGCGCAGGGGGCCTGTCGCTCGACCAGATCTTCGATCTGTTTCCGAACCTGAAGGAGCGCCTCACCAGCCAGGGCACCAAGCTGTCCGGCGGTGAGCAGCAGATGCTCGCGATCGCGCGCATCCTGCGCACCGGCGCACGTTTCCTGATGCTGGATGAACCGACCGAGGGCCTCGCGCCCGTCATCATCCAGCAGATCGGCCACACCATTGCGCGGCTCAAATCGGAGGGCTTCACCATTCTGCTGGTCGAGCAGAATTTCCGTTTCGCATCGACGGTTGCGGACCGCTACTACATTGTCGAGCATGGCAAGGTGATCGACGGTTTTGCCAATTCGGAGCTCTCCGCCAACATGGACAAGCTCCATACTTATCTCGGCGTCTGAGATTGCCGACATCAAGAAAAGCAAGAAGGACAACAGTCATATGAAGAACAGGATTTCGGCGCTGCTGCTCGGCACCGCCATGACGCTTGCCTCGGCTGGCCTCGCGCTTGCCCAGGACAAGACCGTCAAGATCGGTGCGCTCTCCGACCAGTCCGGGCTTTATTCCGACCTCGGCGGACCCGGCTCGACGCTCGCGGCGCAGATGGCTGTTGAGGACTCCGGACTGCTCGCAAAAGGCTGGAAGATCGACGTCATCTCCGGCGACCACCAGAACAAGCCCGACATCGGCTCGACCATCGCGCGGCAGTGGTTCGACGTTGACAAGGTGGACGTTATTGTCGATGTGCCGAATTCCGGCGTGGCGCTCGCCGTCAACAACGTCATCAAGGAGAAGAACGGCGTCTACATCAACTCGGGCGCGGCGACCTCGGACCTGACCAACGCCCAGTGTACGCCGAACACGGTGCATTGGACCTACGACACCTACATGCTGGCGCATTCCACCGGGCAGGCGCTGGTGAAGTCCGGCGGCGACAGCTGGTTCTTCCTCACCGCCGACTACGCCTTCGGCGCCGCGCTGGAGCGCGACACCACGGCCGTCATCACCGCCAACGGCGGCAAGGTGCTGGGTAGCGTGAAGCATCCGCTCAACACCTCGGACTTCTCGTCCTTCCTGCTGCAGGCGCAATCGTCCAAGGCCAAGATCATCGGCCTTGCGAACGCCGGCGGCGACACCACCAACTCGATCAAGCAGGCTGCTGAGTTCGGCATCGTCTCGGGCGGCCAGAAGCTCGCGGCGCTTCTGTTGTTTCTCACCGATGTCAAGGCGATCGGCCTCGATACCGCGCAGGGCCTGAACTTCACCGAGACCTTCTACTGGGACATGAACGACAAGACCCGCGCCTTCTCCAAGCGGTTCGGGGAGCGGTCGAAGAACCATGCCATGCCGTCCATGGTGCAGGCCGGGGTCTATGCGGGGCTGCGTCACTACTTCAAGGCGCTCGAGGCGCTCGGCGGCAATCCGCATGACGGCGTCAAGGTCGTGGAGAAGATGAAGTCGATGCCGACCGAGGATGATCTGTTCGGCAAGGGCGAGATCCAGCCGAACGGCCGCGCGATCCATCCGGCCTATCTGTTCGAGGTGAAGAAGCCCTCGGAATCCAAGGGTCCGTGGGATTTCTACAAGCTGGTCGCCACCGTTCCGGCCGACCAGGCGTTCACGCCGCTTTCCGAAAGCAAGTGCGCGCTGCTCAAGAAGTAACTATCATCGCCCGCCGGCGGTAAGGCCGGTGGGCTCCATTCGGGGGGAAGGGGAGCGAAGGCCAAGCGATGCAGGCTCTCTACGCACAGCTACTGGTGGGACTGATCAACGGCTCGTTTTACGCGCTGCTCAGCCTCGGGCTTGCCGTGATCTTCGGCATGCTCAACATCATCAATTTTGCCCATGGCGCGCTCTACATGATGGGCGCCTTCTGCGCCTATTTCCTGCTCAACATCGCCGGCATCAACTATTGGTGGGCGCTGATCATCGCGCCCATCGTGGTCGGCATCTTCGGCATGATCCTGGAACGGACCATGCTGCAATGGCTGTCCGGGCTCGACCATGTCTACGGCCTGCTGCTCACCTTCGGCATCGCGCTGATCATCCAGGGCGTCTTCCAGAACTATTTCGGCTCCTCCGGCCTGCCGTATCAAATCCCTGATGCGCTCCGGGGCGGCATGAATCTCGGCTTCATGTTCTTACCCGTCTATCGCGGCTGGGTGGTCGTGTTCTCGCTGGTGATATGCGTGGCCACCTGGTTCCTGATCGAGAAGACGCAGCTTGGCGCCTACCTGCGCGCCGCGACCGAGAATCCGACGCTGGTGCGGGCCTTCGGCATCAACGTGCCCAGGATGATCACGCTCACCTACGGCCTCGGCGTCGGGCTTGCGGCGCTCGCGGGCGTGCTGTCGGCGCCGATCAACCAGGTGCGGCCGCTGATGGGCGCCGACCTGATCATCGTCGTGTTCGCGGTGGTGGTGATCGGCGGCATGGGATCGATCATGGGATCGGTCATCACCGGTTTTGCGCTCGGCGTGATCGAGGGGCTGACCAAGTATTTCTACCCCGAGGCTTCCAACACCGTCGTGTTCGTCCTGATGGTGCTGGTCCTGCTTGTGAAGCCGACGGGACTGACCGGACGGGCGGCCTGATATGTCAGCACTCACCGACGATACCCTGCCGGTCACGCCGCGCGCCATGCGCGACGAGATGGTCGCCTTCGCTCTGATGGCTGTGCTGCTGGCCGTCGTGCCGCTCACCGGCATCTATCCGTTCTTCGTGATGCAGGCGCTGTGCTTTGCGCTGCTCGCCTGCGCCTTCAACCTGCTGGTCGGCTATGGCGGCCTGCTTTCGTTCGGCCATGCGATGTTCCTGGGGACGGCCGGGTACGTCTCAGCGCATGCGCTGAAGGTGTGGGCGCTGCCGCCGGAGCTCGGCATCATCATCGGCACGGCCGCTTCCTTCGGGCTTGCCATCATCACCGGTTACGTCTCGATCCGCCGGCAGGGCATCTATTTCTCGATGATTACGCTGGCGCTGTCCCAGCTTCTCTACTTCATCTACCTGCAGGCGCCGTTCACCCATGGTGAAGACGGCATCCAGGGCATTCCGCAGGGCCATCTGTTCGGCCTCTTCGACCTCTCCAAGCCGACAGTGCTGTATTACGTCGTGCTCGCCGGCTTCCTCGGCGGCTTCCTGCTGATCTACCGCACCATCAACTCGCCCTTCGGCGAGGTGCTGAAATCGATCCGCGAGAACGAGCCGCGCGCGATCTCGCTCGGCTACAAGACCGACCAGTACAAGCTGCTCGCCTTCATCCTCTCCGGCACGCTGGCGGGCTTTGCCGGCTCGCTCAAGGTGTTCGTGGCTCAGAACGCCTCGCTGACCGACGTGCACTGGTCGATGTCGGGCGAAATCGTGCTGATGACGCTGGTCGGCGGCCTCGGCACCATTTTCGGTCCCGTGGTCGGCGCCTTCATCATCATCGCCATGCAGCAGTATCTGGCCGGTTACGGCCAGTGGGTGACGGTGATCCAGGGCGTCATCTTCGTCGCCTGCGTGCTGACATTCCGCCGCGGCATCATCGGCGAGCTCGCGCGTTTGCTCAGGCGGTCGCTGTAGGACTATCGGCCGGCCCGCTCGATTGGAGCCCAACGCAATCCCGTTGCGTTGGGCCTTTGAAGGCATCGAGGCCCACTTTCTACAAAGCGGTGGATGACCCGGTTCCGTCGGCGGGCGGCTGGCCACGCTTGCACAGAATGTTATATGACAGTTTTGTGACAGGTGGCGGAGCGGTCGCTCCGGAACGATGGATTTGACCCTATGCTGCGCTGGTTTCGAGCCTTTTTGCCCAGGGAGGAGCGGTTTTTCGACCTGTTCGCCCGGCACGCCAAGACCGCCGTCCAGTGCGCGATGGCGTTGCAGGACGTGCTGAAGGGTGGGGACGAGACGCCGGTCCACTGTCAGCGCGTCAACCAGTTCGAGAACGACGCCGACAACATCACCCGCGAGGTTCTGACCGCCGTCCGCCGCACCTTCATCACCCCGTTCGACCGCGGTGATATCACCAACCTTATCACTTCCATGGACGACGCCGTCGACCAGATGCAGCAGACCGCCAAGGCGGTGGTGCTGTTCGAGGTGCGCACGTTCGAGCCGCCGATGCGCGAGATGGGTACGCTGATCGTGGAATGCGCCAATCTGGTTGGGCGCGCGCTGCCGCTCCTGCGGTCGATCGGCAGCAACGTCTCGATGCTGACGCAGATCACTGAGGAACTCACCAAGCTCGAGGGCCGGGTCGACGATCTCCACGACATTGGGCTGAAGGAGCTTTACCTCAAGCATCGCGACGCCAACACGATGGATTTCATCGTCGGCGCCGAGATCTACGATCACCTCGAAAAGGTCGCTGACCGCTTCGACGACGTCGCCAACGAGATCAATTCGATCGTGATCGAGCAAGTGTAGGGCAGGGACGTGGACGCCACGTTTGGTCTGCCGGTCCTGGTGATCCTGATCGCGGTCGCCCTGTTGTTCGATTTCCTGAACGGCCTGCACGACGCCGCGAATTCGATCGCGACCATCGTCTCGACTCGCGTGCTGCGGCCGCATTTCGCGGTGTTCTGGGCGGCATTCTTCAACTTCGTCGCGTTCACCATATTCGGACTGCACGTCGCCAACACCATCGGCACCGGAATCATCGAGCCCGAGGTCGTCGATGCCACCGTGATCTTCGCCGCACTCGTCGGCGCCATCGTCTGGAACGTAGTCACCTGGGCGCTCGGCATTCCCTCGTCGAGCTCGCATGCGCTGATCGGCGGCCTGGTCGGCGGCGGCATGGCGAAGGCGGGGCTCTCGGCGGCGGTGTGGAGCGGTCTCTCCAAGACGCTGCTTGCGATCGTGCTGTCGCCGCTGATCGGATTCCTGCTGGCGCTGGTCTTGGTCGCGATCGTGTCCTGGCTGTCGGTGCGCTCGACGCCGTTCGCGGTCGACCGCGCCTTCCGCATCCTGCAATTCGCCTCCGCCTCGCTCTATTCGCTCGGCCATGGCGGCAATGACGCGCAGAAGACCATGGGCATCATCGGCGTGCTGCTCTATTCGCAGGGGCATCTCGGCGAAGAGTTTCACATTCCGTTTTGGGTGGTGCTGGCCTGCCAGGCGGCGATGGCGCTGGGCACCCTGATGGGCGGCTGGCGCATCGTCCGCACCATGGGCCTGCGCATCACCAAGCTGACGCCGATGCAGGGCTTTTGCGCGGAGACCGGCGGCGCGGCCACCCTGTTCATGGCGACCTTTCTCGGGGTTCCCGTTTCCACCACCCACACCATCACCGGCGCCATCGTCGGCGTCGGTGCGGCGCGCCGGGTCTCGGCGGTGCGCTGGAACGTCGCAAGCTCGATCGTCTATGCCTGGGTCATCACCATTCCGGCCGCCGCCACGGTTGCGGCCGTGACCTATTGGGCGGTTCTGGTGCTGCGTTGATCCGATCAGGTTACCAGCTTGAGGCCGATGATGCCCGCCACGATCAGTCCGATGCTCGAAAGCCGAAGCGCTGTGGCCGGTTCGCCGAACAGGACGATGCCGAGCATTGCCGTTCCCACCGCCCCGATGCCGGTCCACACCGCATAGGCGGTTCCGATCGGGAGCGTCTTCAGCGCCAGCCCGAGCAGGACGATGCTGCTGGCCATGCTCAGAAGCGTCAGCACCGATGGAACGAGCCGCGTGAAACCTTCGGTATATTTGAGCCCGATCGCCCAACCGATCTCCATCAGACCGGCGACGAACAGGATGGTCCAGGCCATGACGACCCTCCGAATAAGGCAGGGTCGTCCCCGCGGCTGACATGGTGAACAGGAAGGTCGTCCTTCCGTGCGCCCATGTGGGGCTGGCCTTGGCGTTCTGCAATCACCATATGGGCTTGATTGACACTGGTTTCCCTGCCAAACGCTCCCGCCATGTCCGACCTTGCCCTGACAGCCGAATCGCCGTCCCGTTCCGCGCTTGCCGAAGAAGTGGCGCGGCGGCGCACGTTTGCGATCATCTCCCACCCGGACGCCGGCAAGACCACCCTGACCGAAAAGCTGCTGCTGTTCGGCGGCGCCATCAATCTCGCCGGCCAGGTCAAGGCCAAGGGCGAACAGCGGAACACGCGTTCCGACTGGATGAAGATCGAGCGCGAGCGCGGCATCTCGGTGGTCACCTCGGTGATGACCTTCGAGTTCCAGGGCCATGTGTTCAACCTTCTGGACACGCCGGGCCATGAGGACTTTTCGGAAGACACGTATCGTACGCTGACCGCGGTCGATTCCGCCGTCATGGTGATCGACGCCGCCAAGGGCATCGAGGCGCGCACGCGCAAGCTGTTCGAAGTTTGCCGCCTGCGGGACATCCCGATCATCACCTTCATCAACAAGATGGACCGCGAGAGCCGCGACACCTTCGATCTCTTGGACGAGATCGAAAAGACGCTGGCGCTCGACACCACGCCGATGACCTGGCCGGTCGGCCGCGGCCGCGATTTCATGGGCACCTATGATATCAGGAACGGCGGCGTGCGCCTCCTCGAAGGCGGCGGCGCCAAGACGGGGCAGGCCGAGCAGATCGACATCGCCGATCTCGCCAGCCGCAATCCCAATCTCGATGTCGCCGAGATCAAGGACGAGCTCGCGCTGGTGTCGGAGGCCTGCAAGCCGTTCGAGCTCGATGCCTTCCGCGAGGGACATCTGACGCCGGTCTATTTCGGCAGCGCGCTGCGCAATTTCGGCGTCGGCGATCTCCTGGAAGGGCTCGGGCAATTCGCGCCGGCGCCGCGCGCGCAGGATTCCGATCTGCGCAAGGTGGAAGCTGCAGAGCCGCGAATGAGCGCCTTTGTCTTCAAGATCCAGGCCAACATGGATCCGAACCACCGCGACCGCATCGCATTCGCGCGGCTCTGCTCGGGCAAGCTCAGCCGCGGCATGAAGGCGAAGCTGGTGCGCACCGGCAAGAACATGAGCCTGTCGAGCCCGCAATTCTTCTTCGCCCAGGACCGCTCGGTGGCAGACGAAGCCTTTGCCGGCGACGTCGTCGGCATTCCCAACCACGGCACGCTGCGGATCGGCGATACGCTCACCGAAGGCGAGGATTTGACGTTCGTCGGCGTGCCGAGCTTCGCGCCGGAAATCGTCCGTCGCGTACGGCTGACGGACGCGATGAAGGCGAAGAAGCTGAAGGAAGCCTTGCAGCAGATGTCGGAGGAGGGCGTCGTGCAGGTGTTCCGCCCGCGCGACGGCGCGCCGGCGCTGGTCGGCGTGGTCGGCCCGCTGCAGCTCGATGTCTTGAAGGCGCGGCTCGATGCGGAATATTCGCTGCCGGTCGAGTTCGAGGTGTCGGAATTCCAGCTCGCGCGCTGGATCTCCTCCGACGACCGCAAGAAGCTCGATGCGTTCATCGCTTCCAACAGTTCCGGTATCGCCGACGATGTCGACGGCGATCCCGTGTTCATGGCCAGGAACGAATTCTATCTCGGCTACACCCAGGAGCGCGCCGAGGGCATCACCTTCTCCAACGTCAAGGACGTCAAGCGGAAGGGGTAAGGGCCGCTTGCTGCGGCAGTCATCCCCCGCGAAGGCGGGGGATCCAGTACGCGGTGGCCTCTCGGTGTGACACGACCGTCTCCGGAATACTGGATCGCCCGATCAAGTCGGGCGATGACCGCAGTGCGGGCGGAACCTCCGAACGCAAGGAAGTGAACGTTCGCCAGCTTGATAGCCCCGATTGCTGCCCTCATTTTTGTGATGGCGGCATCCAAAGGGTCTCTGCTTCATGCTGCGACGCGTCATGATCTGCCTCGCATTCATCGCGCTCGGAATTTCTGGAAGCCACGCTGCGGAGCGTCGGCAGCAGACCAATCCGGTGCCGTTCGCGCATACGCCCTGCAGCGTGCTGGACGAGGGCCCCTGCACGCCGTCCTATTGCAGCGTGCTCAACCATGGGCCGTGCATACCAGAGATGGACTATCCCTATGGCCAGAACCTGCAGGTCACGATCCTGACCGTGCCGCCGCAGAACCAGGCCGAGAAATACAAGAAGCCCGATCACGATCTCGATAACATTGGCGATCTCTTCGCGGCGCTGCGTTCCTGCTGGACTCCGCCGCCGGCCGACGACGCGCGCGAGGGCATGCAGATGTCGGTCCGTTTCAGCTTCAAGCGCTCCGGCGAAATGATCGCGACGCCCCGCATGACCTTTGCCACTGCTGGCGTTCCCGCAGATACCCGCACCATCTACCTGAACGCGATCGACGCATCGCTGAAGGCCTGCCTGCCGCTCAAATTCAGCAACGGCCTCGGCGGCGCGCTCGCCGGCCGTCCGATTGCCATCCGCTATGTCGACAATCGCGAATTGAGCAAGCAGGCGGAAAAGCCGTAGCTCCCGTGCGGCGTCATTCCGTGGCGCGGGCAAAGTTCGCGAACGGCAATTTGAAGGATCCAGCTTTATCTGCGATGGACACTGCGCTCCCTCTCCCGCTTGCGCCGCTTGCGGAGGAGGGCCGGGGAGGGGGCTCTCTCCACGGCGGGACTCTTCGTGCGGAGAGAGCCCACCCGGCGCGGAGCCTGTACTCGGACGGCGCGAAGCGCCGATCCGGGTGCGCCGACCTCTCCCGCAAGCAAGCGGGAGAGGTGACTCTCAAGACCGCTGCGCGACCTCCCTCGAAAGCAGGAGGTAATGTCGACGGCGCGATACCGCCTGACGCATTGCACAACCTGCCTCTAAGATGATACGCGAAGCTCAATAAATTTGCACCACGCCGAGGGAGGGTGATCGTGGGACTGCTGGTGATGATCCTGGGACTGGTCCTGTTCTTCGCCGTCCATACGCTCACGACCCAGCGCGACTTGCGCGCGCGGTTCACCGATGCGATGGGCGAGGGTGGCTACAAGGTCGCCTATTCCCTGGTTTCCGCGGTCGGGCTCGCGCTGATCATCTGGGGATTTGCCCGTTATCGCGCGACGGGTTGGATCGATGTCTGGTACCCGCCGACGTTTCTGAAGCACATCACCATCGCGCTGATGCTGCCGGCGGTGATCCTGGTGGTGGCCTCCTACATCCGCGGCCGCATCTACACGACGCTGAAACATCCGATGCTCGCCGGCATCAAATTATGGGCCGCGGCGCATCTGCTCGCCAATGGCGATCTCGGCTCGATCATCCTGTTCGGCTCGTTCCTGGCCTGGGCGGTGTTTGACCGCATCTCACTGAAACATCGCGCCGACGCCGGCGGCCCGCCGATTCCGGTCGGCGGCGCCGGCAATGATGCGATCGCGGTCGCCGTTGGCGCCATCGCCTATGTCGCACTGGCCTTCGCGTTCCATCCGGTCGTGATTGGCGTCCCCGTCGTTGGAGCTTAAAATGTCCGTGCAATCAGCCATCAAGCGCAAGACCGCACCCGATATCCTCGCCCG
The DNA here is from genome assembly GCF_020329485.1 of Bradyrhizobium cenepequi. Lineage (GTDB taxonomy): Bacteria > Pseudomonadota > Alphaproteobacteria > Rhizobiales > Xanthobacteraceae > Bradyrhizobium > Bradyrhizobium cenepequi. Next base: position 192,352 of record NZ_JAGKJI010000005.1, on the reverse strand, counting down.
CAAGAACGGCGAGCCGATCGTGATGCTGACCTCGTATCATGCGCACACGGCCGCGCTGGTCGACCGCTACTGCGACGTCATCCTGGTCGGCGACTCCCTTGGCAACGTCATGCATGGGCTCGAGACCACCGTGCCGGTCACGCTGGAGATGATGATCCTGCAGGGACGCGCGGTGATGCGCGGCTCGCAGCGCGCGCTCGTGGTGGTGGACATGCCGTTCGGCTCCTATGAGGCGTCAAAGGAGCAGGCGTTTCATTCCGCGGTGCGGATTTTGAAGGAAACGGAGTGCGGCGCGGTGAAGCTCGAGGGCGGCGCGCGCATGGCCGAGACGGTGGCATTCCTGACCGAGCGCGGCATTCCCGTGATGGGCCATATCGGGCTGACGCCGCAGTCGATCAACACGCTCGGCTCGTTCCGTGCGCAGGGGCGCGACGAGAGGAATTGGGCGCCGATCGAGAGCGACGCCAAGGCGATTGCGGAAGCCGGCGCCTTCTCGGTCGTGATCGAGGCGGTGGCCGAGCCGCTGGCGCGCAAGATCACGCAAGAGATCGCCATTCCCACCATCGGCATCGGTGCGAGCGCCGCCTGCGATGGCCAGGTTCTGGTGCTCGAGGACATGCTCGGGCTGTCGCCGCGCACGCCGAAATTCGTTCGTCGCTACGGCAATCTCGGCCCCTCGATCGAAGCCGCCATCGAGGGCTATGCCGCCGACGTCCGCTCGCGCAAATTCCCTGGGCCAGAGCATGTCTACGAGATGAAGAAGAGCTAGCCGATGGACTGGTCAGGGCATTCGATTCCGGACATGCGGCTCGAAGCGCGCTTCGGCGATCGCGTCGTACCGGTGTTTTGCGAGCGGTCAAAGAGCATCTGGGCGATGATAGCGGAGGCTGCCGCCAACAACCCTGACGGCGAGGCGCTGATTTGCGGCGACAGGCGGATGACCTGGCGCCAGGTCGTGCAGCAATCCGCGCAGGTTGCGGCCGGATTGCAGAAGCTCGGCTTGCGCGCCGGCGATCGTGTTGCGGTGCTGCTCGGCAATCGCATCGAATTCGTGCTGACGATGTTCGCAGCCGCGCATGCGGGCCTCGTCACCGTGCTGCTATCGACGCGGCAGCAGAAGCCGGAGATCGCTTATGTCCTCAGTGACTGCGGCGCCAAGCTTTTGATCCACGAGGCGACGCTTGCCCAGCGCGTGCCCGACGCGGCCGACGTCCCCGACCTGAAGCATCGGATTTCGGTCAGCGACGATAGCGCATCGCAATTCGCCGCGCTGCTTGACAATGCGCCATCAGAGGCGCCCGCCGTGGTCGGCGAAGAGGATACGGCGATGATCCTCTACACGTCCGGCACCACGGGGAAGCCGAAAGGCGCGCTTCTCGCCCATTGCAACATCGTCCATTCGTCGATGGTGTTCGTGTCCACCCTGAAACTCACGGCGGCGGATCGCTCGATCGCGGCGGTGCCGCTGGCGCATGTCACCGGTGCGGTCGCCAATATCACGACCATGGCGTGCTGCGCCGGCGCGCTGATCATCATGCCCGAGTTCAAGGCAGCGGAATATCTGAAGGTCGCCTCCCGCGAGCGCGTCACCTACACGGTGATGGTGCCGGCGATGTACAATCTCTGTCTGCTGCAGCCGGATTTCGACAGCTACGATCTCTCGAACTGGCGCATCGGCGGCTTCGGCGGCGCGCCGATGCCGGTCGCGACGATCGAGCGATTGAACGCGAAAATTCCCGGGCTGAAGCTCGCGAATTGTTACGGCGCCACTGAGACCACATCACCCTCGACGCTGATGCCCGGCGAGTTGACCACCGCGCATATCGACAGCGTCGGCCTGCCGTGCCCCGGCGCCGAAATCATCGTGATGGACAGCAATCACCGCGAGTTGCCGCGCGGCGAGATTGGCGAGATCTGGATCCGTAGTGGCTCGGTCATCAAGGGCTACTGGAACAATCCGAACGCGACCGCGGAGAGCTTCACCGCAGGCTTCTGGCACTCCGGCGATCTCGGCTCGATCGACGCGTACGATTTCGTCCGGGTGTTCGACCGCGCAAAGGACATGATCAACCGCGGTGGCCTGAAGATCTATTCGGCCGAGGTTGAGTCGGTGCTGGCAGGCCATCCCGCGGTCGTGGAGAGCGCGATCATCGCAAAGCCCTGTCCGGTGCTGGGCGAGCGCGTGCATGCGGTGGTCGTTACCCGTGACGACGTCGGCGCCGAAATTTTGCGTGCCTGGTGCGCCGAGCGGCTATCCGATTATAAGGTGCCGGAGACGATGGCGATCACACGCGACCCGCTGCCGCGCAACGCCAACGGCAAGGTGATCAAGCGGCAGTTGCGCGAGGTCCTCGCAAGCATGACAGCGCCGGCGTGAGGCGGGGAGCCTCCTAGAGCATGATGCCACTTGGTTGAATCGGCGTGTCCGCGAGCTCGCTTCACCTCCCCCGCAAGCGGGAGAGGGAGCGCAGCATGCATCGGGGAGGCAACCCGATCTAATCTCATCATGCTCTAGCCTCGTGAGGCAGAAAATGCCGACCTTGGCTGATGCGTACGTGGAATCCAGATGCCGGCCGAAGGTGTCATCGCAGTTGCGCTACTTCCTCGAACAGGCTTTTATGGGGTATACTCCTTGCCTACCGTCCGACGTCCGATCAGCTGGGCGCTAGGTCGAGGCAAGCGCGCCCGGCGCCACCGCTATTTAATTACTCTACAGGACCGACGGCATTTCCCGTCACCTTCAAGGTTCAATCGAATTTCTTGAGCGAGTGCGATGTCAAACGCCATGCAGCATATCGTCGACGTCTACGTGCGGCTGAACGACCGTGAGGGACTCGAGGACGTCCTGTTCGCTTGAACGCTGACAATGGACCAGAGATTGCGGCAGCGGCCGCTTAACGACTGATAGCCAGGATTCAACGCCATGGAAGAATGCGATCTTCTCATTGCGCTGCTCCGCATAAGCCACGACTTGGCAACTCGTCACGGGCAGGTCGTCCGCCTCAGGGCAGAACTAGACCGACTGTCTCGGCCGACCACCCTGCCAGCAATCGAGATGTCAGAAGCGATTTCCCGCCGTCGGAGAGCGGACGAACGCGACTTCCCGACGCCAACCGATTCCCTCGCAACATTTCGCCCGAGCGTGGACGCCGCACTGAAGCGGCGCACCAAGTGATATTGGCCAGCTGCGGCGCAAAATCGGGGATTTACGCCTGGGCGTCGCCCCGACCATGGGGTTGATGGGGGCGAGCACTCAGCCACCGATCAATTGGAGGCTGTGTTGCTTTGCAATGTCGCGGCTGCGTAGCGGATTTAATATTGATATTATTATGCTGATTTAATATTGCTATTATTATCACGAAATGTTAATTAATTAAATCGCGGGCCGAGGAGATTAATACTCATGTTTTCTTGGATGTCGAAATTCACACGCTTTGGGTCTCTCAAAAGCGTTCTTGGCGGACTGGCTGTGTTAGGGATCGCGACCACCACCGGTTACGTCGTCAACGGAGGTGGCAGCCCTACCAATTGGACCGATGGTGGCGTCCATGGCGCTCCTGGTGTCGTCCAGGGCGCTCCGGGGCCTGTCGCTGGCGCTGGACTTCCTCTTGCTCTTATTGCAGTCGGGTATGGCGTCTATCGTCTCGTAAGGCGTCGTCACAAATCGCACTGACAACTCCATCGCCCCGCTGGAACACAGCTGACCTAAGGGCAAACGGCAAGCGCACGGCGTGACCATCCCACGCTTTGCGAGAGAAGCCGACGCTCTGCCCTTAGCGACAGGCGTGGCCCTCACCCGTGCACGCCTTGAAGGCCTGGGAATTCACGTTAGATTTGGCGTGGGGGTATCCTGAAAGGGAGCCCATTCAATGACACCACGTTTTGTTTTCATCGCTTTTTCAATAGCATTCATTTTGGCCGCGACTTTTGCGGCGCTCACAACGGCCAAGCAGATCCATAGCTATCAGGCCACTATTGCGGGACGGGCCATCTAAGCCGGATGGGGGACTCGACTGGTACTACGACGCATTCGGTCGCGTGGAGCGCCACTTGCCGTCGTGGCCCGGTCGAACTGCACCGCACCGTGACGAAGTTGCCGCAAGAGCATCACCGGGGCCTGGCGCGGAACGGACAAACAATCTGTCCGTTACCTTGAGGGGCGGCGTATCCGGAAAGGATGTCACGCCATGAGAGCTCCCAGTGTAGTCGCCCTGCTCGCGATCATACTCGGCGTTATCGCGCTTTCGCCGGCGCAATCGAGAGCGCAAGGGGCGGTCGAATTGAGCAACGGCACAAAAGTGCCGCAGAATCCATCGCTACCGAAACTCAATCTCACAAACCAGCAGCGCGAGAACATTCGCAAGGCCGTGCTGACCGAGCAGAACGAGGTCCAATTTCGGCTGGCGGCCACCAAATCCGCTAAGGACTTCACCCCAACTATCGGCGCGAAACTACCAAAAGGCGTGAAGGCGCAATCGCTGCCAACACCGGTTCTTTCGCAAATACCCGAATTGCGGGACTACATGTACGTGAAAATGAAAGACCAGGTGCTGATCGTGAATGGCATGACCAACAAGATTGTCGACATGTTCTCCGAGACGCAGCCGCCCTCTTAGCCTCATTGGAGTGCTGTCATTTCATTGCGCAGCGTCTTGCTGCTGGTTAATGGAAAATCGAAGCTGGGCTTCGATGGCCGGCTTGTCGATTACCGACCAAACCTCCACGATTTTGGCTTCTCGAAATTCATAGATGACGTTCTCGGTGAAAGAGACCTGCTTCCCGTCGATCTTGAGACCGAGAAACTCTCCCGTCGGCGTGCAGTCAAAGAGCAGCCGGCTCGACACGTAAGGCGGATCCGAGATCAAGAGCTGGATATTGAAGGAGAGGTCCGGGATCTGGCGAAAGTCATTCTCCAGCATCTCGCGATAACCCGATAATCCGATCTGCCGACCATTGTGGCGTACATCGTGGTGCACGAACCGCCCCAGGCTCTTCCAGTCCTGCGCGTTCAGACAGATGATGTAGCCTCGATAAACCTTGGAGAGATGTTGCGGCGTCACGACGGCCTCCTTCTGCGCACAGACATCTGGGGGCAATCGGTTCCTACGCTATCCCCGAAGAGGGCAGGCAACCTTCCACCGTTAACGCTTTGATCTGCCTCGCTTTGCCTTGCCACCGCCATATCATTAGGGTAACGCCGCCGCGATGTGGGGATCGGGCGCGCCTGCCGCGCCGGCGTTTTGCTTCGCCCTTCGGGGATGGGATAGCCTTAAGTGTCTGAATTATTTAATGAAGTCGACGAGGAACTGCGTCGCGAACAGCTCAAGAAGCTGTGGGACAAGTATTCCCTTCTGATCATTGCGCTCGCGATTCTGATCGTCGCCGGGGTGGGCGGCTGGCGCGGCTACGAATACCTCCAGGGCCAGAAGGCAGCCGAGGCGGGGGCTGCCTTCGACCGGGCCGTCGAGCTTTCCGAACAGAACAAGCACACCGAGGCGGAGGCCGCGTTCGCTGATCTGGCCGCCAAGGCGCCGGCCGGCTACCGCATGCTGGCGCGGCTGCGTCTGGCTGCCGAGGTCGCAAACCGCAATCCGCAGGCGGCCGCAAAGATGTATGACGAGATCGCAGCCGACCGCAGCGTTGGTGTGGCGGAGCAGGATCTGGCGCGGATTCGCGCCGCGCAATTGCTGCTGGAAAGCACAACCTATCAGAACATGCTGCAGCGGCTCGAGCCCGCCACGGCAGCGAACTCGACCTTCCGTCACACGGCGCGCGAGTTGTTGGCATTGTCGGCCTACCGCGCCAATGATGCGGCCGCGGCGCGGCAGTGGCTCGACCTGATCGCCAACGATGCCGAGACGCCGCCGAGCCTGCGTTCGCGTGCCGAGGCGTTGCAGGCCCTGCTGCCGCCGGTCGCCAAGAGCTAACGAGTTGAGTGAGGGATCGCCCATGCGCCGCTCGCAACGCCTGATCGCAGCCACTGTGGCCATCGCGCTTTGCAGCGTGCTGGCCGGCTGCGGGGGCGGCGGCTTGTCCAGTTTCGATCCGTCGGACCTGCTCGACTTTCTGGACACCAAGAAGAAGCTGCCGGGCGAGCGCAAGCCGGTGTTCCCCGATGGCGTGCCGGGCTTAGAGCAGGGGGTGCCGAAGGAATTGTACAAGGGCTCGCGGCAAGAGCAGATCGATGAGCAGAACGCGCAGGCTGCCGCCGCTGCTGCTGCTCCGCCACCCGAGCCTCCGCCGGAGCAGGCGAAGTCGAAGCGGTCGGCCACGGGCAAGGGCAGGGCCGCCACCACCAGCACGGCACCTGCGGCCGAGCCGGCCGCCGCCGAATCCGACGCCGCGCCGTCCGAGGAGGGCGCGGCCGCAGCGCTGCCACCGGAGCCGAAGCCGAAGAGGATGGTGCGCAAGCGCACCACCGCGCCGCCGCCCGATCAGACGGCTCAACCGGCCGCTCAACCTGCACCTGCACCTGCACAGCCCACACAGCAATCCGCTGCGCCATTCCCGGCCCCGTTGCCGAGCGGCGGTTTTACGCGTTAGGTGTGATGACCTTTCGCGTCAGGTCAGCCCCGATTTCACCTCGCCCCGCTTGCGTGGAGAGGTCGGAATTCAAGCGCAGCTTGAATTCCCGGTGAGGGGGCCTCCACGAATTCGGCGCCTACCGTATTCGCGGAGACAGCCCCTCACCCCAACCCTCTCCCCGCAAGAGCGGGGAGAGGGAGACCACCTAGTTCCTGCTAGACTTCGTTGACACGCATTTCCGCGAACAGCGCTTTGATGATCCATGTCCTTCACGATCGCCATCATCGGCCGGCCCAATGTCGGAAAATCGACGCTGTTCAACCGGCTGATCGGGCAGAAGCTCGCGCTGGTCGATGACGAGCCCGGCGTAACGCGCGACCGCCGCGAGGGGCAGGCGCGGCTCGGCGATCTCGAATTCACCATCATCGATACCGCAGGTCTCGACGAGGGCGCCAAGGGCTCGCTGACCGCGCGCATGCAGGAGCAGACGGAAATCGCGATCGGCCTTGCCGACGCGCTGATGTTCGTGATCGACGCGCGGGTCGGGGTGACGCCGACCGACCGCGCCTTCGCCGATTTCGCCCGCCGCGCCAACAAGCCGGTGGTGCTCATCGCCAACAAGGCCGAGGGCAAGCATGGCGAGCTTGGCGCGATGGAATCCTATGCGCTGGGGCTCGGCGATCCCGTCCAGATCTCCGCCGAGCACGGTGAGGGCATGGGCGAGCTCTACGACGCGCTGAGCGCGTTGATGCCCGAGCGTACCGAAGACGAAGGCGCCGAAGATGAGGAGCCGGAATCGGATGAGGACGTCGGCCAGCGCCCGATCCGCGTCGCCATTATTGGCCGCCCGAATGCCGGCAAGTCGACCCTGATCAATCACCTCGTCGGTGAGGAGCGCCTGTTGACCAGCCCGGAAGCCGGCACCACGCGGGACTCCATCGCGGTCGAAATCAAGTGGCAGGGCCGCGACTTCCGCCTGTTCGATACCGCGGGCTTGCGGCGGCGGTCGCGGATCGAGGAGAAGCTGGAAAAGCTCTCGGTTGCGGATGCGCTGCGCGCGGTGCGCTTCGCCGAAGTCGTCGTGCTGATGATGGACACGCAGAACAAGTTCGAGGAGCAGGACCTGCGCATCGCCGATCTGGTCGAGCGCGAGGGCCGCGCGATCGTGCTCGCGGTCAACAAATGGGACCTGGTCGAGCGCAAGCCGAACCTGATTTCGGCCTTGCGCGCCGATGCCGATCATTGGCTGCCGCAGGTGAAGGGCGTGCCGATTGTCGCGGTGTCCGGGCTGACGGGCGAGGGCGTCGATCGCCTGATGAAGGCGATCGAGGAGGCCTATGCCACCTGGAACAAGCGCGTTTCGACCGCCGCGCTCAACCGCTGGTTCGAGCAGGCGATCGCGGCCAACCCGCCGCCTGCCGTCTCCGGCCGCCGGTTGAAGCTGAACTACATCACCCAGAACAAGGCGCGGCCGCCGAGCTTCGTGCTGTTCTGCTCGCGCGCCGACGCCGTGCCGCAATCCTATTTGCGCTATCTCACCAACTCGCTGCGCGAAACCTTCGACCTGCCGGGCACGCCGGTGCGCATCACGCTGCGCGAAAAGGCCAACCCCTTCGCCCACAAGCGCAAGCGCCTGTCATGAGCGAAGAGGCGGCCGCCATCGTCGACGCACCGCAAAGGCGCAGCGGCGCCGCGATCTTCATCTTCGGCACCGTCCTGCTCGACATGCTGGCGCTCGGCATCGTCATTCCGATCCTGCCGAAACTGATCGAGGGCTTCGTCGACAACGATACGGCGAGCGCGGCGCGGATCTTTGGGCTGTTCGGCACCGCCTGGGCGGTTGATGCAGCTCTTCTTCTCGCCGATCCTCGGCGGATTGTCCGATAGGTTCGGGCGCCGTCCGGTGGTGCTGCTGTCGAACTTCGGCCTCGCCGCGGACTATGTGCTGATGGCTGCGGCGCCGTCGCTGGTCTGGCTGTTTATCGGCCGCGTGATTTCGGGCATCACCTCGGCGAGCGTCTCGACCGCCTTTGCCTATATCACCGACGTCACCGCGCCGGAGCGGCGCGCCACGATGTTCGGCAAGATCGGCGTCGCCTTCGGTGCTGGTTTCATCCTGGGGCCGGCGCTCGGTGGTCTGCTCGGCGGCATCGATCCGCGATTGCCGTTCTGGGTCGCTGCCGGCCTGAGCTTTGCCAACGGGCTCTATGGTCTCTTGATCCTGCCGGAGTCGCTGCCGCGCGAGCGGCGCTCGCCATTCCGCTGGAAGAGCGCCAATCCGATCGGCGCGCTGCATCTGCTCGGCTCGGACCGCGTGCTCGCAGGGCTCTCGCTGGCGAACTTCTTCGCCCAGCTCGCGCACGTCGTGCTGCCCTCGACCTACGTGCTCTATGCGACCTATCGCTACGGCTGGGACACCGCGACCGTCGGCGCAACGCTTGCGCTGGTCGGCCTCTGCCAGATGATCGTGCAGGGCGCGGCGATCGGACCGATCGTGAGCCGCTTCGGCGAGCGGCGGGCGCTGCTGTTCGGGCTCGCCTGCGGGGCGGTCGGCTTCCTGATCTTCGCGAGCGCCCCGACGGGGACATTGTCCTGGTTCGGCATTCCCGTGATGGCGCTATGGGGTGTCGCGGGCGCGGCGGTCCAGGCGTTGATGACCCAGCTCGTCGCGCCCGAGCAGCAGGGCCAGCTCCAGGGCGCCACCAACAGCGTGCAGAGCGTGTCCCAGCTCGTCGGACCGTTCCTGTTCACGCTGACCTTCGCCTATTTCATCGGCGCGAGCGCGCCGTTCAAACTGCCGGGCGCGCCGTTCTTCCTCGCAGCAGCGCTGCTGTTATTGGCGCTCGCGGTGGCGTCGCTGACGTTAAGAAGCAGGGCGGGTTAGCGTAGCGTAGCCCGCCATCTGCTTGCGAGAGAAAAGGTGGGTTACGCCTTGCGGCTAACCCACCCTACGGACTCTTACTTCTTCACCAGCGGGCATTCGCTGGCTTCCAGCGGCTTGGCCGCGTCTTCCGGCGGGATGGTGGCGACCAGCTTGTAATAGTCCCACGGATATTTGGACTCTTCCGGCTTCTTCACCTCGAACAGATAGGCCGGGATGATGCGGCGGCCGTCGGCGCGCAGCGGGCCCTTGCCGAACAGGGGATCGTCGGTCGGCAGTTCCTTCATCTTGGCAACGGTCTTGGCGCCATCATGCGTGTTGCCGCCCATCGCGTCGAGCACCTTGAGGTAATGCAGCACGGCGGCGTAATTGCCGGCGACCGTCATCGACGGCATCATGCCCTTCGGCGACACCTTGGCGAAACGCTTCGACCATTCGCGGGTCTTGTCGTTCATGTCCCAGTAGAAGGATTCCGTAAACGTCAGGCCCTGCGCCGTCTTCAGGCCGAGCGAATGCACGTCGGTGATGAAGAGCAAGAGCGCTGCGAGCTTCTGGCCGCCGGCGACGATGCCGAATTCCGATGCCTGCTTGATCGAGTTGGTGGTGTCGCCGCCGGCGTTCGCAAGCCCGACCACCTTTGCCTTCGACGACTGCGCCTGCAGCAGGAACGAAGAGAAGTCCGATGTATTGAGCGGATGCTTCACGCCGCCCAGCACCTTGCCGCCATTGGCTAAGACGACCGCGGCCGTGTCGCGCTCCAGCGCATGGCCGAAGGCATAGTCGGAGGTCAGGAAGAACCAGCTATTGCCGCCGGCCTTGGTCAGCGCCTTGCCGGTGCCGTTGGCGAGCATGTAGGTGTCGTAGGTGTAGGAGATCGTGTTCGGCGTGCAGGCCTTGCCGGTGAGATCGGCGGTGGCCGCACCCGAGTTGAGCAGCACCGCGTTCTTCTCTTTGACGAGGTTGCTGACTGCCAGCGCGACGCCCGAGTTCGGCGTATCGACGATGACGTCGACCTTCTCGTTGTCGATCCATTGCCGGGCGATGTTGACGCCGACGTCCGGCTTGTTCTGGTGATCGCCGCTCAGCACCTCGATCTTCCAGCCCTTGGCGCGCAGGCCGGAATCCTCGACTGCGAGATTGACCGCGGCGACCGAGTTGGCGCCGCCGATGTCGGCGTAAAGGCTCGACATGTCGTTCAACACGCCGATCTTGACGGTTTTGTCCTGAGCCTTGTTCTGGGCGAAGGCCGGGGTCGCAAGACCCAATCCGGCACAAGCCAATAGCGCGGCGTAGCGCCGCGCGAGCGTCGTTTTCATGTGTTCCCTCCTGTTAATGCCGGCATGGCCCTCTTTCGGGGCCTTTCGCCAGCGGCGCGATCGATGGGACGATCTCAGGTTCCGCTTATCCTGTCTCGCGCCGTCCGGCAATGCGCTTATCGTAGCGCATCGGAGGTCAGTTTGAATTTCTGGATGCGCTTGGCGTTGTCGACCTCGGCAGTATAGACGTTCCCCTTGGCGTCGACGGCCATGGCGTGGACCCAGTGGAATTGCCCGGCATTGCGACCGCTGCGGCCGAAACTGCCGACCACGGTGCCATCGTCGCGCCTGATGACCCGGATCTCGTTGTTCTCGCCGTCGGCGCTCAAGAGATACATTTGTTTCGGATCGGGCCAGAGCGCGATATCCCACACCGCGCCGTTGCCGAGCGTATTCTTTTCAAAGACCCACTCCTTGACGAAAGTCCCATCCTTCTTGAACACTTGGATACGGTTGTTGATGCGGTCGCAGACATAGACCAGCCCGTCATTGGCGAGCTTCACGCAATGCACGGGATTGCCGAATTGTTGGGCGACCGGTGCCTTCGGATCATAGGGCGGCTGCTTGTCGTCGGTGGGCGGATGACCGTAGGCGCCCCAATGCCGCTTGTACGCGCCGGTGGTGGCATCGAACACGATCACGCGGCGGTTGCCGTAGCCGTCGGCGACGAAGATCTCGTTGGCCTCCTTGTCGATCGCGGTCTCCGCAGGCTTGCCGAGCTGGGTGGTATCACTACTGCCTTTGCTCGGCGCGATCTTGCCGATCTGGGAGACGAACTTGCCGTCGAGCGTGAATTTCAGGATCGCGTTGTCATTGTCGGCATTGCCGCCTACCCAGACGAAGCCGCGCTCGTCGACCTCGATGCCGTGCTCGCGGCCGACCCATTCATAGCCGTCGCCGGGCCCGCCCCAGGCGCGCAAGAGATTGCCGTCGGCGTCGAACTCGAGCACCGGCGGCGCCGGGACACAGCATTTCGAACGCGGCGGATTGAGCGTTGCGCCTTTCTCGTCATCGGTCAGCGAGCGCGGGCGCTGGATCACCCAGATGTGGCCCTGCCAGTCGACGGTGATGCCGCCGACCTGTCCGAGGATCCAATTGTTCGGCAGCGGCTTTGGCCAGGTCGCATCGACCGCGAAGGTCGGAATGTCGCCGGCATGCGACGGCGCCGACACGCAGAAGCAGGCGATACAGGTTGAGACGAATGCGAAAAGGGTGAAGCGCGCGCGATTGAGCCTCGGCGTCATGACTGCCTCCCGTGATTTTCTTGTTCGCGGTTTGCCCGCTCAGGTAGCAGTCAATCGCGGGGCGGGAAGGGTGTCAACTGTCAGCCGCTGTCATTGCTTCTCTTCGCTCGCAACGACGGAAGAACTACGCCGGCGGATGAAAGCTCATCAGCTTGCGCGTCGGGTAGTCGAAGAACCTGCCGGTCTCGTTCCACTCAGGCATGCACATCGGCACGATGAATTCCGCCGCCTGTTCCGGCGTGTCGAGATCCATCGGGTCCTCACCGGGAAACACGGCGGCACGCATGCGGGTGCGGATCGGGCCGGGGTTGAACAGGTTGACGCGCAGCTTGGTGCTCACCGTCTCGTTGGCCCAGACGCGCGCCAGCGTTTCCAGCGCGGCCTTCGACGCGGCGTACGGGCCGAGATAGGCGAGCGCCTTGTTGGCCGCGCCCGAGGTGATGAACACCGCGCGTCCCGCATCGGATACTTTGAGCAGCGGCTCCATGCAGCGGATGAGCTGGAAGTTGGCGGTCACGTTGATCGCCATCACATCGTTCCACGATTTCAGGTCGATATGGCCGAGCGGCGAGGAGGGCCCGGCGACGCCGGCATTGCCGACAAGGATGTCGAGCTTGCCGTGGCGCTCATGCAGCGCGGCGCCGAGGCGTGCGATGCCGTCGGAATCGGTCAGGCTGAGCGGCACCAGCGTGGCGCTGCCGCCGCTTTGCCGGATCTCGTCGTCGAGTTCCTCCAACCCGCCTTGGGTCCGCGCCACCGCAACGATGTGCGCGCCGGCCTTCGCCAGCGCGAGCGCGGTGGCATAGCCGATGCCGCGTGAGGCGCCGGTGACGAGGGCGATGCGGAAGGCGAGGGGCTTTGTCATTCGAGTAGTCTCTTACGTCGTCCCGGCCTTCGCCGGGACGACAACTAGCTCGCCTCCGCCAGCAGCGACAATTGCCGCGGCTGCGGCTCGGATTCGCTGTGGTCGGTGAGGTTCGTCGGATAGGTGCCCGTGAAACAGTGGTCGGCGAATTTCGGGTTGGCGGGATCGCGGCCGGCGGGATAGCCCATGGCGCGATACATGCCGTCGATCGATAGGAAGGCGAGCGAGTCCGCGCCGATGATCTCGCGCATCTCCTCCAGCGTGTGCGTCGCCGCGAGCAGGCCGCCGCGGTCGGGCAGGTCGATGCCGTAATAGTCGGGATAGAGGATCGGCGGGGAGGCAAGGCGGAAATGCACCTCGCGGGCGCCGGCGTCGCGCATCATGCGCACGATCTTCTTCGAGGTGGTGCCGCGCACCAGCGAGTCGTCGATCAGGATGATGCGCTTGCCTTCGATCGCGGCGCGGTTGGCCGAATGCTTCATGCGCACGCCAAGCTCGCGCACGCTCTGGGTCGGCTGGATGAAGGTGCGGCCGACATAGTGGTTGCGGATGATGCCGAGCTCGAACGGCACGCCGGAATACTGGCTGTAGCCGACTGCGGCAGGCACGCCGGAGTCCGGCACCGGCACCACGACGTCGATGTCCGGATGGCTCTCGCGGGCAAGCTGCGCACCGAACGCCTTGCGCACCTCATAGACCGAACGGCCGCCGACGATAGAGTCGGGCCGCGAGAAATAGATGTATTCGAAGATGCACGGCCGCGGCGGCTTCGGCGGGAACGGCTTGTGACTGTGGGCGCCGTTCTCGTCGAACACGATGATCTCGCCGGGTTCGATGTCGCGGACATATTTGGCGCCGATCATGTCGAGCGCGCAGGTCTCCGAGGTCAGGATCGGCCGGCCGTCGAGGTCGCCGAGCACCAAGGGGCGGATGCCGAGCGGATCGCGCGCGCCGACCAGCTTCTTGTTGGTCAGGGCGACCAGCGAATAGGCGCCTTCGATCGCGCGCAGCGCCTCGATGAAGCGGTCGATGAAATGGCTGCGCTTGGATTGCGCGACCAGATGCAGGATCACCTCGGTATCGGTGGTCGACTGCATCATGGCGCCGTTCTTCACGAGCTCGCGGCGCAGTGACAGCCCGTTGGTGAGGTTGCCGTTATGGCCGACCGCGAAGCCGCCGGCGTTGAGTTCGGCGAACAGCGGCTGCACGTTGCGCAGGATGGTGGCGCCGGTGGTGGAATAGCGTACATGGCCGACCGCGACTGTGCCGGGCAGGCGCTCGATCACTTCGCGGCGGGAGAAGGTGTCGCCGACCAGGCCGAGCCGGCGCTCGGAATGGAAGCGGCTGCCATCGAAGGTGACGATGCCGCAGGCTTCCTGGCCGCGATGCTGGAGGGCGTGCAATCCGAGCGCCGCGATGGCGGCGGCTTCGGGGTGGCCGAAAATGCCGAACACGCCGCACTCCTCGCGTAGCGTGTCGCCTTCGAGATCATCCTGCAATTCGATGGGCCCGGAAGCGGGATCAAGTTGCTCGGCGTGATCGGAAGGGGATTGCATCGCGTTCATCGCCTTTCTTTGTGGCCTGCGCTGGGTTTAGTCCAGCAAGCCTAAGTCAAGGTTTAACGGCCCGCAGGTTTTTCGATCAGCTTTTTCAGGCTGTCGCGGGCAGGTTTACTATAGCCATCGCTCGACGCCGGCGCGGCAGGTTCGGCGTCAGTCTGGTCGTCTTCCGGTTTGTTTTTCTTGAACCGCTTTAAGATGGTGTTCTCGGGGTCGTCAGGCAAGAGCGACATCAGCCAATCCCCGGTTCCTTGCAGCACCACGCGGGATTTTGCGCCCGTCACCCAGTCCGGCCGTTGCTTGTCAGGAACCAGCCAACTGAAGAACAGGAAGGCGACGACCACGATCAGGAGCCCGCGCGCCAGCCCGAACAGGAAGCCGAGCGTGCGGTCGAGCGCGCCGATGCGCGAATCCAGGATCATGTCGGAGATCCGCACCGTGATGATGGACACCACAATCAGGGTACCAATGAACGTGCCGGCGACCACTACGACGGCTGCGACCGTGTCGTTGTTGAAGTAAGTTTTGGCAGTCGGCAAAAGCTTCGAGAAAGCATAAAGCGTGACCAGCGCCGCCGCGCCCCAGGCCGCGATCGACAGGATCTCGCGCATGAAGCCGCGCACCATCGCAAGCAGGCCCGAGATCAGCATCACCGCGAGCAGGACGAGATCGAGGATCGTTATCGGCATCGGCTGGTCAGGTCCGCTCGTTCTTCTTAGGTCTGCAAGGCTCAGCTGCCGGCGAATCGGCGTTTCGGTTCCGTCCTAGCTGACGGGGTTATGGCAGCTCCGGCAAGGCCGGAAAGCACCTACCCCGCGCGGCGCGATGTATAGCGGCGAGGGCGATCAAGGTCACCCTGCTTTAGCCCTTCTCGCGACGGAATCGGGCCGGTGTGGCATTTTTCTCAACGGGTTCGGCGTCTCGCTGGGTCTGGTGATTGCCCCTCGGCGTGCCGCGGGCGGCGATCTCGGCCACCAGCGTGGTCAGTCCGCCGACGCTATTCAGGGCAAGGCCGGCATCGCTGACATCGCCACGGGCCGATTCGGGCAGCACGGCGCGGCCGAAGCCGAGTTTTGCCGCCTCTTTCAGCCGGGCCGAGGTCTGCGCCACCGGCCGGATGGCGCCGGACAGCGAAACTTCGCCGAAATAGACCGCATCCGTTGGCAGGGGAGCGTTGACGAGCGAGGATACCAGCGCGGCAGCCGCGGCAAGGTCGGCGGCGGGTTCCTGGATGCGCAGGCCGCCCGCGACGTTCAGGTAGACGTCGTGGCCGGAGAGTTTCACGCCGCAATGCGCCTCCAGCACCGCCAGCACCATTGAGAGCCGGCTCGGGTCCCAGCCAACGACCGCGCGCCGCGGCGTGCCGAGCGAGGTCGGCGCCACCAATGCCTGCAATTCCACCAGCACCGGGCGGGTGCCCTCGATCCCGGCAAAGACGGCGGTGCCGGGACTGCCGAGATCGCGTTCGGAAAGGAACAATTCGGAAGGGTTGGAGACCTCGCGCAGGCCCAGCCCCGTCATCTCGAACACCCCGATCTCGTCGGTCGGGCCGAAGCGGTTCTTGACCGCGCGCAGGATGCGGAACTGCTGCGAGCCTTCGCCCTCGAATGACAGCACCGCGTCGACCATGTGCTCGACCACGCGAGGGCCCGCGATCTGGCCGTCCTTGGTGACATGCCCGACCAGGATGATGGCCGCGCCGGTCTTCTTGGCGAAGCGAATCAGAGCCTGCGCCGAGGCGCGGACCTGGGTCACCGTGCCGGGCGCGGATTCGACCGTGTCGGTCCACATGGTCTGGATCGAGTCGATCACGATCAGGCGCGGCACGGTGCCTTCGGACAGCGTCGAGACGATATCCTCGACCGAGGTTTCGGAAGCGAGCTGCACCGGCGCATTCGCAAGCCCCAGCCGCTCGGCGCGCAGCCGCACCTGCGCCACCGCTTCCTCGCCTGATATGTAGACCGCGCGGTGCCCGGCACGCGCCAGCATGCTGGTCGCCTGCGTCAGCAGCGTCGACTTGCCGATGCCGGGATCGCCGCCCACCAGCAGCACCGACCCGCGCACGAAACCGCCGCCGGTGACGCGATCGAGCTCGACCATCCCGGAGGAGAGGCGGGGAGCGTCGTGGCTCTTGCCGGAGAGCGACTCCAGCGCAAACGTCCGTCCCTTGCGCTTGGAGCGGATCGACACCGGCACGTTGCCGGTCGAGTCCTCCTCCGCCAGCGTGTTCCACTCACTGCAGGACTCACACTTGCCCTGCCAGCGATTATACGCCGCGCCGCAATTCTGGCAGACAAAGGAGAGGGTGCTTTTGGCCATGCTGGTGGAGGGCGTGAGGTTCGAATCAATCTTCCCATAGCATGGAATGAAGCCCGACGATGCCGAGATCGCGGGGATGAGTGGGCGCCGATTTAGTGACTTGCCGCCGACCACAACAGCGATGCGCCGGCGAGAAGCATGATGCCGTCCATGATTACGCGGAAGACATCCGGTTCGAGCCGCAGCACGAAGCGCTTGGCGACGAAAGCTCCCGCCATCAGCGACGAGCCGGCGATCAGGCCTTTCAGGGCGACGTCCGCAGTGAGTGCGCCGAAACGTTCGAACGTCACCGACTTGCTCAAATAAAGGCCGAGCGAGCTTGCGGCCTCGGTGGCAAGAAATGCGCCCCTGGTGAGGCCATAGAACAGGAAGAGCGGCACGCTCAAAGGCCCGGTCGAGACCACGATGCCCGTGAGATAGCCGATGATGGCGCCGCCCAGCGCGAGATGCCACAACTGCGCTTTCAGTTGATGCCGCGCCAGCCAGTGCCGCACCGGCACCATCGCGATCAGGAACAGGCCGATCGCGATATCGACCGCGCGAGAGGGCAGCGCCAGCAGCGTGCGCGCACCAAGCGCCGCGGCCGGGATGCCGGTGATGGAGTAGGCGGCGCAGGCCCGCCAATCAACGTCGCGCCACCAGGCAAGGATGCGCGAAAGATTCGCCATCACCGCGGCGACCGCCATGATCGGCACCGCTTGCTTCGGCCCGAACTCATAGATCAGCACCGGCATCAGCATGATCGACGATCCCGTGCCGACGATGCCCGAAAGGGTGCCGGCGATCAGACCGACGATGAGGACGAAGAGGTAGCCCACGAGATAGTGTCCGCGACTCGTTCAGGGGGAAGACAGCCTAGCAACTTTCGGGATGTCGCGTCCTGAACACTCTCCGTCATTCCGGGGCGCGCGAAGCGCGAGCTATGATGTGCAATTGCACATCAGAGAATCCATCGGGCCTCAGGCGCAGGTGGCGAAATGGATTCCGGGCTCATCGCTTCGCGATGCCCCGGAATGACGGAGGAAAATTCATCAGCGATTCCAACGTGATTTGCCCCGTCCACCCTTCACGCGAAAAACATTCCGCTTCCGTCGTCGGGCAAATCACCGCTATGACTCCGCGCGTCTCACCCGAATGAGGGGCGGCTCGCGATCGTCACGAACGTTGCGGTGGGATGCGGTGGACGCGGGTGTTGCGACTGACGAGCGTGACTATCCGTGGACGGCGAAGTCGTGTGGTTCTGGCGCCCCGACGCTGGCGCTAAGTTCTGTGGATCAAGTGTCCGCAGAGTGACGGTGGCAAGAAAGCCCGGTCACCGGGAAGAGCACGAAGTAAGCCGTAAACCACTGCGCAGGGAAAGCCGGTGTTGCTCCGGTTGACCTGTGGTCCTACCCCCGTGCTTTTTGTCGCACGGGGCCCACGGGTGCAACCGGCACCCGGCTTTCCCTGCGCCCTCTACTCGATGAGAGGGTGAAACGAGACGCAAAACTCGGGCACTTCATGCCGCGAGAATATAGACTCACATCCCCTCCGCTGTTTGACAGTTGAATCAGAACCAACCCCGTCGTCCTGGCGAAGGCCAGGACCCATAACCACAGGGAGTCGTTGTGGTCCAAGCAAGCGGTTGCAGCGGAGCACATCACGAAGGCCTGCGGTTATGGGTCCCGTCTTTCGACGGGACGACAATCGTAGGATGGGTAGAGCGCAGCGAAACCCATCATTCGTGCGGCTTGCTTCATCGCGATGGGTTTCGCTGCGCTCTACCCATCCTACGGCATAATCACCGCAGCACGATCCACGCCGGAGCATGGTCGCTCGCGCCTTCTTCACCTCGGATATCGCGGTCGACGCCGGCCTTCGTCAGGCGCGGTGCGAGTGTGGGGCTGAGCAGCAGATGATCGAGTCTCAGCCCCGCATCGCGCGGCCAGCGGTTGCGCTTGTAGTCCCAGAAGGTGAACATCGGCTTTGCCGGATGCAGCGTGCGGATCGCGTCGCACCAGCCCTGGTCGACGAGCGCCTTATACGCCGCGCGGCTCTTCGGCTGGATTAATGCATCCTTGTCCCAGGACCGCGTCGGATAGATGTCGAGCTCCGTCGGCGCGACGTTGTAGTCGCCGGCGAGCACGACCGGAATATCTTCTTTGAGGAACTTCGCGGCGTGCGCGCGCAGCCGCCTGAACCAAGCGAGCTTGTAGTCGAATTTTGGTCCCGGTTGCGGATTGCCGTTCGGCAAATAGAGGCTGGTGACGATGATGCCCTTGACCGCGGCCTCGATATAGCGCGCCTCGTTGTCCGTGCGGTCGCCGGGCAGGGCGGTGCGGATCAACACCGGCTCGGCTTGTCGCGAAAGGATCGCAACGCCGTTCCAAGTCTTCTGCCCGCGCCAAACCGCGCCATAGCCGGCCTCCTCGATTGCGCGAAACGGAAACTCGGTATCGGCCGCCCTCAGTTCCTGCAGGCTGACGACATCAGGCTTTGCCGCGCGCAGCCAGCGCAGCAGGTTCGGCAGACGGCGGTTGATATTGTTGATGTTGAAGGTCGCGATCTTCATGCGTCGAGGCGACCGCGATCCGTGCCGGCCCGATCAGGTGGGCGCATTGCCGGAATCGGCAGGCGGCGCCGCCTCCTCCGTGGGATTGCCGCCCGTGTAGATGCGCGCATAACGCGGACCGAGGCTGGTCAGCACCTCGTAGCCGATGGTGCCGAAATGATGCGCGAGTTCGTCGACCGTGATGCCTTCGCCGATCAGGGTGACCATGTGGCCGCGCCGCACGGCATTCTTGTCGAGTTCGGTGACGTCGACGGCAATCAGGTCCATGGAAATGCGGCCGGCGATCGGACAGCGCTTGCCAGCGACCACCACCTCGGCGCCGCGCGTGCCGTCGTTCGAGCCTGCCGCACGGAAATAGCCGTCGGCATAGCCGACCGAGATGACCGCCAATCGCGTCGGCCGCCGCGCGGTCCAGGTGCCGCCATAGCCGACGGTCTCGCCGCGATCGATGTTGCGGATCTGCACGATGCGGGCCTTGAGATCGACCACCGGCCGCATGGGGTTGTCGGCCTCGGGCGTCGGGTTGACGCCGTAAAGTGCAGCTCCCGGCCGTGCCAGATCGAACTGGAATTGGGGGCCAAGGAAAATGCCGGAGGAGTTCGCAAGCGATGCCGGCACGCCGGTGAACAGGCTCGCAATCTCGCGGAAGGTCGTGAGCTGCCTGGCGTTGATCGGATTGTGGAGCTGCTCGGCTGCGACGAGGTGGCTCATCACCAGCGTGATGCCGTGATCGCCGGCATTGATGCGCGGGATAATGCCCTGCGCTTCGTTGATCGTAAGCCCGAGCCGGTTCATGCCGGTGTCGATGTGGACAGCGGCACCGCCCGACCAGCCGGAGCGGCGGCAGAACACGTCCCATTCGGCGAGTTCGTTGAGGTCACCGATCACGGGCTGGCAGTCGATCTTGGCGTAGCTGTCGCCGGTGTTCTGGAAGAAGCCGCCGAGCGCATAGATGGTGGCAGACGGCGCCGCCTCGCGGACGGCGCGCGCCTCTTCGACATTGGCGACGAAGAAGGTCTTGCAGCCGGCGCCGGCCAATGCCCGCGAAACCTGTGCCGCGCCGCAACCATAGCCGTCCGCCTTCACGACGGCGCCGCATTCGGCCGGAACCGCGGTCTTCTCGAGCTTGCGCCAGTTGGCGATGATGGCGTCGAGATCAACGGTCAGGACACCAGTGGCAGTCGGCGGCACCGCGAGCTGGTTTGCGTCGGGCGTAAGTGGCGAGCTCAGCGGGATCGATTTCGGATCGGAGGCGACGTTCATGAAGCCGTTTTACGCGGGCGGCCGCATCGGTTCAACCGCGCATCAATAGGACCGGTCCGGCAATTGACCGTCATGGGCGAGATCGCCGAACCGCGTCACGCTGGCTTCGAAGTGCAGTTCGACCGTGCCGGTCGGGCCGTGGCGCTGCTTGCCGATGATGACTTCGGCCTTGCCGTGGGCGAGGTCCATGTCAAGCTGCCACTTCTCGTATTCCGGCGTGCCGGCGCGCGGTTCCTTGTTCGCGAGGTAGTATTCCTCGCGGTACACGAACAGCACCACGTCGGCGTCCTGCTCGATCGAGCCGGATTCACGCAGGTCAGAAAGCTGCGGACGCTTGTCGTCGCGGTTTTCCACCTGGCGCGACAGCTGCGACAACGCGATCACCGGAACGTTCAATTCCTTGGCCAGCGCCTTCAGGCTGGTCGTGATCTCCGTGATTTCCTGGACGCGGTTGTCGGTGCCGCGTTTGCCCGATCCCTGCAAGAGCTGGATGTAGTCGATGACGATGAGGTCGAGACCCTTCTGCCGCTTCAGCCGCCGCGCCCGTGCGGTGAGCTGCGAGATCGACAGGCCGCCGGTCTCGTCGACATAGAAGGGCAGGGACTGCAGTTCGATCGAGCACTCGCGGATCTTCTCGAAATCCATCTCGGTGATGCCGCCGCGGCGGATGTGGCTCGAAGGAATGCCGGTGCGCTCGGCGAGAATACGGGTGGCGAGCTGCTCGCCCGACATTTCGCAGGAGAAGAAGCCGACTGCGCCGCCGTGGACCGCCTTGATGGTGCCGTCGGCCTGCACCTCGCCCTCATAGGCCTTGGCGATGTTGTAGGCGATGTTGGTCGCGAGCGAGGTCTTGCCCATGCCGGGGCGGCCGGCGACGATGATGAGGTCCGACGACTGCAGGCCGCCCATCTTGGCGTCGAGGTCGCGCAGGCCGGTGGATATGCCCGACAGTTTGCCGTCGCGCTGGAACGCTTTCGCGGCCATGTCGACCGCCACCGTCAGCGCCTGGGCGAAGCGCTGAAAGCCGCCGTCATAGCGGCCGGTTTCCGCAAGTTCGTAAAGCTGCCGCTCGGCGTCCTCGATCTGGGCGCGCGGCGCGAAATCCACCGGTGCGTCGAAGGCGACGTTGACCATGTCCTCGCCGATCCGGATCAGGTCGCGCCGCAGCGACAGATCATAGACGGTCCGGCCATAATCCTGGGCATTGATGATCGTGGTCGCTTCGGCCGCGAGGCGGGCGAGGTATTGGGCGACCGTCATGCCGCCAATGTCGGTCTCCGCCGGCAGGAAGGTCTTCAGGGTCACGGGGGTGGCGACCTTGCCCATGCGGATCAGGCTACCGGCGGTCTCATAGATCGTCTGGTGCAGCGGCTCGAAGAAGTGCTTCGGCTCGAGGAAATCCGAGACGCGGTAAAAGGCGTCGTTGTTGACCAGGACGGCGCCCAACAGGCCCTGTTCCGCTTCGATATTGTGCGGTGCGCTGCGATAGGCCGGGTTTCCCGGCTCGGGCGCGAGCTTGAGGACGTTCGAATCAGTTGCCATGGACGGGATTATGCTTCGGATTTCGCCGCTATTGGGATTCCCCGATCAGGGGCGGCGATAAAGCGCCACCGCTGCCGGAAGCGGAAGTGCCCATGCGCCTTATTCACGATTCACACAAGCGAAGTGTGAATCACGCAGTAAGGCGGCATGACGCTTGACGGATTTCAGGATCGGGCGGCGAGTCGTGAGGAAAGTTTTTGGGCAGGCTGAACCTAATTCTCCCTGGACGGACCAACGTCCAAGGGAACGGCGCGTGTTCGGCCCGCTATCTCAGGTGAGGATGAGATAGGCGAACGCAACCAAAGCGGCGACGATGCCCACTGCGATCAGGGCGTAGTCCGTTTTCAGGTCGCGCGGCGGATCGAACAAGGATCTGTAGGTCTCGTGGGACATGGCGGTGATCTACGCCCAAACCGCCCCTCCACCTTGTGAACCAGATCACATGGGAATGATTTTTATTGCGGCAGGGTAGGCGGGAACGGACCAAAGGGTTTCGGGTTAGTTAAAGCGATGAGCCAGCGGTTTCATATCCGACAATCGGAACAGGGCGACCGGCGGTGGCTGTCGATGCTGATCGACGCCATGGAAGAGACATCGCGCCCGGAAATCCGCAATGTTCCCTGCGACAAGCATGTGCTCGCCGCCGTCGAGGCGCAGCTCGCGCGTCCGGCCGTACTCTCTCCCTGTTACGGCTCGGTCTTCAGCTTCCGCAATTGAACTTATTCGCCAGCCAGTTGCAGCCGCGGCCGCGCGCGCTGCTCGAGTCCGCGCAACCTGGCCTCTTCCTGGCCGATATAGTCGCGCGTGATCGGCACGACGCCCTGCCGCTTGGTGAGCTGGAGCTGGAAGTTCATCATGTTCTGCTTGCGGAACGACATTTCGGACGCCGCCAGGTAGAACTCCCACATCCGCGCAAACCGCTCGTCATAAAGGCGGACGGCTTCTTCGCGCCGCGCCATAAAGCGCTCGCGCCAGGCCTTCAAGGTCTCCGCGTAGTGCAGGCGGAGGATCTCCATGTCGCAGACCAGGAGCCCGGCCTTCTCGATCGCGGGCATGACTTCGGAGAGCGCCGGGATATAGCCGCCGGGGAAGATGTACTTCTCGATCCAGGGGCTCGTCACGTCAGGCCCCGTGGACCGGCCGATCGAGTGCAGCACCATTACGCCGTCGTCGGTCAGCAGTTCGGCGCAGCGGCGGAAATAGGTTTCGTAGAAGTCGACGCCCACATGTTCGAACATGCCGACCGAGACGATGCGGTCAAACGGGCCGGGGATGTCGCGATAGTCCTGGAGCAGGAAGCGCGCCGACTGCGACAGGTTCTTCTCCGCTGCCCGCGCGTTCGAGACCTGGAGCTGCTCGGTGGAGAGCGTGACGCCGGTGACGTCGGCGCCCGTCATTTCGGCGAGGTAGAGGCCAAGCCCGCCCCAGCCGGAACCGATATCAAGCACGCGCTGGCCCGGCCGCACCACGAGCTTGGCGGCAAGATGGCGCTTCTTGGCGAGCTGGGCGTCATCCAGCGTCGCATCCGGCGTCTCGAAATAGGCGCAGCTATATTGCTTGTCGGCGTCGAGGAAGAGGGAATAGAGCCGGCCGTCGAGGTCATAGTGGTGAGCGACGTTGCGCCGCGACCGGCCGCGCAGATTGAATTGCCAAAGGTGCCTTCCGAGGTAGCGCAGGAACCATTGCGGCTTGGCCCAGCGCGGCAGCATGTCCGGCTGATCCATCAGGATCGCAAGCGCATCCGCAATCGAGCCATTCTCGACGACGAAGCTGCCATCCATGTAGGCTTCGCCGAGACTGAGTTCGGGATCGAGCAACACACGTCGCTCCGCAGCTGCGGTCATGAACCGCACCGAGACCGGCTGCGTGGCGCGGTCGCCGCAGGTTATCTTCGCTCCGCTTGCGGTCGTGACCGTAAGCGCGCCACGGCGAATGAACTGCCCCAAGAAATAACGCAACAAACGGTCCATCGAACCACCATAGCGACCGGCCGTTACCCCTGACGCGCAGTGGAACAAATGGTTCCAATGTGAGTCAACATCACGATAGGTGTGATCGGGGGGAAGCGCTATTGCGTTGTAGTCAAAGCGGATATTCCCGAATGTGACAATTGCGTGGATGCGTCACAACTGTGCTTCCATTCGCCCGATAATCGGCTAAAAGAAGCCCGCCGCGACCGGGTCGAGCAGGGCCGGAGGCGCTTCCAGGATCAGGAGAATGGGGGATGTCGGGCCGAGCGCTCATTTTCGCGACGGTGATTGTTCTTGTCGCCGGCGTTGCGGCCAACTCGGCGCACGCCCAGCCGACCAACCTTGAGGCAGGCAAAAGTCCCTCGCAGATCTTTGCCGGTACCTGCAGCGCCTGCCACAAGTCCGCGCGCGGCCTGCTCAAGAGCGTCAGCGCTTCGGGGCTGCCGGGGTTCCTCCGTCAGCACTACACCACCAGCAGCGATATGGCCTCGCTGCTTGCGTCCTACCTCGTTTCCAACGGCGCCTCCGATACGCGACATCAGGGCCGGCAGGATCAGGCCAAGCACGGCAAGGATGCGAAGCACCAGGAAGCCGCGCGCCCGGCCAATCCTCCGGAACCGGAGCGGCCCAGCCGCAGATTCTTGTTCCCGTGGAGTACGCCTGAGCCTGCACCCGATGCGCAGCAGGCCGCCAAGCCCGACGCCGACGGCCTCAACCCACAAGGCGAGGGCAGGCGGCACAAGCGCAATTCCAAGCGGTCACCGCGGCCGAGCGAGGCGGCTCCTGACGCGGCCGACCTGGAGCAGGCCACCGAGCCTAAGCCGGGTGCAAAGCAGAAGCTGGGCAAGCGGGGTAAGCCCAGCGAGGAAATCAAGCCTGAGCCTGCTAAGCAATCCGAGCCGGCCACGGACGCGACGCCGAAAGACGATGCCGCCAAGATCGACGCTGGCAAGGTCGACGGCAGCAAGGGCGACGTCGACAAGCCATCCGAAAGCGCCAAGCCTGCTTCGGAGAGCAAGCCGGATACGGCCAGGGTGGATGCGCCGAAGGAGAACGGCGGCGGCGAGCTGACGCCTGCTCCGCCGACCACGCCCGCGTCGCCTGCTGCAGCTCCGAGCGCGCCTGAGCCGTCGGGAAACCCGTCCGCTGCTGCTCCGGCGCCGCCTGCAACTCAGCAGTGACGGCGTCCACGTCGCCTTCCAGGTCGGCTGCGCCGACCAGCTCGCCGAAACCTCCGACCTCGCGATAAAAACGCAGTTCCGCGGCAGACCTGTTCAAGGGCGGCAGCCCCGATCCGAAAGCCCGGCCTGATCGAGGCCGGGCTTTTGTCTTGCCGTAAATAGAGGCTTATTTCTCCTCGGCAGCCGGTGCCGGCTCCGCCGGCTCCTCGTGCTGCGCTTCCGGATCGAAGAACTCGCCGGCGGCGGCAAGGGCCTCGGCTGCGGCGTCCTGGTCTTCCTGGCGGGTCGAGATGTCTTCGCCGCGCTTGATGCGCTCGGCCTCGTCAGCGCTTCGCGCGATGATGATGGTGACGCTGGTCTCGACCTCGGGGTGGACGGCGATCGTCACCTTCTGCTGGCCGATGACTTTGATCGGCGAGTCCAGCCAGACTTGCGGCCGGCTGACAATAATGCCGTCGGTCGCCAGCGCGGCGACGATGTCGCGCACCGAGACCGAGCCGAACAGCTGACCGCTTTCGGAGGCCTGGCGAATGATCACGATCTCGCGGCCGTCGATCTTCTCGGCAACCTTGCCGGCTTCGGACTTAGCCTTGATGTTGTTTGCCTCGAGGTCGGCCTTCATGCCCTCGAACTTGGCGCGGTTATCGGCGGTGGCCCGCAGCGCCTTGCCGCGCTTCAAGAGGAAATTACGCGCAAAGCCGTCGCGCACCTTCACGACCTCGCCCATCTGACCGAGCTTGGCGACACGTTCCAAAAGAATGACTTCCATATTGATTCTCCTTCAATCTTGGTTTGGGTGATCGGTTGAGTTCAGGATGCAGGGAGCGGTGGCGGCCTGCTCCGCAGATAGCGTTGGCGCAATCCGAACAGCGCATCCGCTATCCCGAGCATCACCATCGCCACCACAGGCCAGGTGAAGATCACGACCACGACATAGGCGCAGCTCAGCCAGAATGCGCGGCTATTGAGCGATTGCGTTACCGTGTGCAGGACGGCAAAACCGGTGAGCGCATAAGCCACCATGAGGGCGGTGGTTATGACCTGTGCGAGGATGGCCAATAGTCCGCTGGTGAAGCAGAGGGCGATGGCGACGCACGAGGCCACCAGTGTCATCGCCGGCAGCGCCGTGGCCCGCAGGTCGGGCCATGGACGTCGCAGGCGGCCCGAGGTCGCCGTGATCAGGGCAGCCAGCCAGAGATTGATCGTCAGCGATATCATCGTGACGATGACCGCGGCGAGCGGCGCGACCGCCACCATTGCGTCGACCACGCGTTCCATATCGCCGTTCGCCGTCACCGTCCGCGAGTCCAGAACCCGCATCAAGCCGCGTTTCATGGCGGCCGCGATGCCGGCGGCGTCGGTGCCCAGCGTGAGCAGGGCCGCCATCGTGGTGAGCACGGCAAAGCCCGCGATCCACAGCAGGTTGCGGCCGACTGGATACCATTCGAGTTTGGCGGACGACGGCGCAGGTCCGCTATCCGGGTTCGGGTCGGCAATCGGGCGTCCCAACAGCGCGAGGTGCCCGAGCCACCAGGCCGGCAGCGCAACCATGATGACGAAGGTGATGCAATAGGGCAGGCCGAAGATCGCGCCGAGCCCCAGCGCGGCCGCAATCCCGCCAACGCTTGCGGTGAGGGGACCCCAGCCGAGCCCGGCCATCATCAATGGCAGCGGCGCCAGCCAAAACAGCAATAGCGAGATCAGCGCGCCCGAAACCAGCGAGGCGAACATCAACGCCGACGTGCAGCCGGCAGCGATAGCAATCAACAACGTCGCGATCATCAGCTGTCCCGCTCCTTTCGAGCGGTTAGGGGTTCTGCTCGAGAACCCCAACCATCGGCGACCGGACGACCCGGAAGCCTTATGAGTAAATGGTCCGCAGCGCGCGAGGTGCTGCGGACCCGATCGATTAGCGAATCACGTAGGGCAAGAGGCCGAGGAAGCGTGCGCGCTTGATGGCGCGGGCGAGTTCACGCTGCTTCTTGGCGGACACGGCCGTGATGCGGCTCGGCACGATCTTGCCGCGCTCGGAAACATAACGCATCAGCAGCTTGGAATCCTTGTAGTCGATCTTCGGCGC
This sequence comes from Bradyrhizobium cenepequi, assembly GCF_020329485.1. Lineage (GTDB taxonomy): Bacteria > Pseudomonadota > Alphaproteobacteria > Rhizobiales > Xanthobacteraceae > Bradyrhizobium > Bradyrhizobium cenepequi. The sequence continues at coordinate 165,056 of NZ_JAGKJI010000005.1, read as the reverse complement.
ATTCGGACCCGTGAACGGGCAGGACTTGCGGCGACGGAAAAATGGACGGCGGGCACCGGCTTCGGCCATGATTCTTACTCCTCGGTCGCTGCTGCTGCTTCTTCGTCACGCGGCCGGCGCGGGCCACGGTCGCCCCGGAAGCCGCCGCCGTCGCGATCGCCACGGAAGCCGCCGCCCTCGCGGTCACCGCGGAAGCCGCCGCGATCATCGCGCTCACGGTCACGGTCGGCCTTGCGCATCATCGCCGACGGACCTTCCTCGAGTTCCTCGACACGCACGGTAAGATAGCGGATGACGTCCTCGCTGATCCGCTCCTGCCGCTCGATCTCGCTGATCGCGGAAGACGGCGCGTCGAGGTTCATCAACACGAAATGCGCCTTGCGGTTCTTGTTCATGCGGTAGGTGAGGGAGCGCACGCCCCAGCTCTCGGTCTTGGTGACCTTGCCGCCCGCCTGTTCGACGATGCCGGTCATCTGCGCGGTCAACTCGTCAACCTGCTGGGTGCTCGCGTCCTGGCGCGCGAGAAAAACATGCTCGTAAAGAGGCATGGATGTCCTTTCTAAAGTCGTTGGCGCGGTTCCCGGCGACAAGCCCTTCGAGACCTTCGGAAAGGACTCGACGTTGCTCAGAAGGCGGAAGCACGGGACGACGGGCCGACTGGCCCTGCCACATCAAAATCAACGAGTGAGATTGCTGAGACCGTCCGTTCAGCTCCCGGCCAGGGACCACGGATGGCGGGCTTTATAAGGATTTTGCGCGTCTTGGCAAGGTTGCCGGGCGAGGTTTTTGGCGCATTGGCAGGGCTATCTGCGACCGGATCGGTTCGTCCAGTTCGGTCTTGATTTATTTGTTTGTATATCATACAAATAAATCACGGAGACGTCCAATGGCGGCCAGACCGACTTCCGAATCGTCGGCCAGCGATCCAAGACATGCCGTCCGAGCCACGCGTGCGGCCGGGCGCAAGATGCGTTCGTTGCTGCTCGACGCCGCAAGCCGCTTGTTCAAGGAACAGGGGCTCGCCGGCGCCTCGATCACCGATATCGCTGCGGCTGCGGACGCCTTTCCGAGCCAAATCACCTACTACTTCCGCACCAAGGAAGCGCTCTTCGTCGAGGCCGCCTGCCGCGACATGCTCTATGTGGCGCGTGCGGCGGAGGAGGCTGCACTGCGGGCAGAGACACCGCGGGACTACACGCGGGCGCTGGTCGAGACGGTAACGGCGACCGATTCGGTCGCCTTCTTTGCGGAAGCGCTGACCCTGACGCGACGCCGGCAGGATCTGGCGCCGCTGGTGGAGCGCACCATCGAGCGACTGCACAGCGAAGGGCTGCGCGCCTATGCGGGGCAGATCGAGCGGCACGGCTGGCGCACGCTGCGCGATCCCGCTGCGACCTCGCGGCGGTTCTGGGCGGTTGCGATCGGTGTCATCCTCGAAGGCTATGCGATGGGCCGCTCGGCGGAGGAACTGTGCAGCGAAATGCTGCGCGTGCTGGGCGAGCAGGCCACCGCCATATCCGACGGCGACAACAGGCGCCTGCGCCTGGTCGGCGATCCCAGCACGTCCACTCCCACCTCACGCGACGAGGAGGCTTCGTCATGACCGCGCTTCGGATCCGTGCCCGCGACTTCCTGACCGAAGATCAGTTGATCGCGGTCCGCCAGCGCTCAACGTTGAAGGGCATCGCACTGATTGCGCATGCCTGGGCGCTGATATTTGGCGCGATCGCGCTGGTGGCGTGGTGGCCCAATCCGCTGACATATCTCCTCGCCGTCGCGATCATCGGCTCGCGCCAGCTCGGGCTTGCAATCCTGATGCATGACGGCGCGCACGGATGCCTTTCCGCTGACGAGAAGACCAACCTGACATTGAGCCAATGGTTCTGCGCCTATCCGATCTTTGCTGAGACGCGGGCCTATCGCCGCTATCATCTGCAACATCACGCGCGGACGCAGCAGGAGGATGATCCCGACCTCGTGCTGTCGGCGCCGTTTCCGATCACCAAGCTGAGCTACCGGCGCAAGTTCATTCGCGACATCACCGGTCAGACCGGCTATCAGCAGCGCAGGGCGCAACTGCTCAATGCGCTCGGGCCAAAGCAATGGCCATGGCGGCGGCGCGCCGCGCATTTCTGGGAAAAGCTCGGGCCGCAGTTCATCGTCAACGGGCTCCTGTTTGCGGGGCTTGGGGCTGCCGGCGTGTGGTGGGCTTATCCACTGCTATGGCTGGTTCCGCTGCTCACCTGGATGATGGTGATCACCCGGATCCGCAATATCGCCGAGCACGCCGTTGTTCCCGATAGCGGTGATCCCTTGCGCAACACCCGGACCACGCACGCCGGCTTCCTCGAGCGACTGTTCATCGCCCCCTATAACGTGAACTATCATCTCGAGCATCATCTGCTGTTCTATGTGCCGTGCTACAACCTGCCACGGGTTCACCGCATTCTCAGCGAAAGCCGGCATGCCGGCCAGATGGAGGTGCAGCCAGGTTATCTCGCGGTGCTGAGACTGGCGACCGCGAAGCCGGACCATGAGGATCGGCCGGGGCAATTGGTGAGCAGCGCACGCCGGGCGAGGACTGGCGCGGAAGCGGGCGCGGACCAGAGGGCCGGCGGGTTCTAGGGGACAGTCCTTGTCCCAATGCCGCAACGCGGCTTGACATCTGAGCCCCGGACAGTGTCTTACGCGCCCGTCCAGAGCATGATCCGGAGAGCGGAAGTCAGCTTTCCCGGAGGTCGTGCCCAAACAGGTTGGGAGCGCCATGACGGCAGCATTCACTTTTCCGGGGCAGGGGTCGCAGGCGGTCGGCATGGGCAAGGCCCTCGCCGATGCCTTTCCAGTGGCCCGGGCGGTGTTCGACGAGGTCGACGCCGCGCTGGGAGAGAAGCTGACCGGGATCATCTGGGATGGTCCGGCCGAAACCCTGCAGCTCACCGAGAATGCGCAGCCGGCGCTGATGGCGGTCTCGGTCGCGACTCTGCGGGTGCTGGAGACCGAGGCCGGGTTCTCGGTCGGTCGCGACGCTGCCTTTGTCGCGGGCCATTCGCTCGGCGAGTATTCCGCGCTGGCCACTGCCGGCAGCCTCAGCGTCAGCGATACCGCGCGCCTGCTGCGCACCCGTGGCCTAGCGATGCAGAAGGCGGTGCCCGTTGGCGTCGGCGCCATGGCCGCGCTGCTCGGCCTAGACTATGAAGCGGCGATGGCGGTCGCCAACGAGGCCGCCCAGGGCCAGGTGTGCCAGGCTGCCAATGACAATGGCGGCGGACAAGTTGTGGTTTCCGGCGACAAGGCCGCCGTCGATCGTGCGGTCGAGATCGCCAAGAGCAGGGGCGCCAAACGCGCGATGCTGCTACCGGTGTCGGCTCCCTTCCATTGCAAGTTGATGCAGCCAGCAGCTGACGCCATGGCCGAGGCGTTGTCCGGTATCACCATCAAGGCGCCGGCTGCGCCGTTGGTCTCCAACGTGCTGGCGAGCGCCATCACCGATCCCAACGAGATCCGCCGCCGGCTGGTCGAACAGGTCACCGGCACGGTGCGCTGGCGCGAGTCGGTCGCCTATATGGCAAGCAATGGCGTGACGCGCTTCTTCGAGATCGGCGCTGGCAAGGTCTTGACCGGTCTGGTCAAGCGCATCGCCGACGGCGCGGTCGGGATTTCCGTCAGCGGGCCCGGCGATATCGCCGCCGCCAAGGATGCGTTGGCCGCTTCGGCCTGAAGCATGATCCGGCTCCAGGAGAGCCGAGAGGAGATAATAATGTTCGATTTGACGGGTAGGACCGCGCTGGTCACCGGCGCGACCGGCGGCATCGGCGGCGCAATCGCGCAGGCGCTGCATGCGCAGGGCGCGACGGTTGCGATCTCGGGCACGCGGCGCGAGGTGCTGGATGCTTTCGCGGCCAAGCTCGGTGAGCGTGTTCACGTCCTGCCATGCAATCTCTCAAATAGTGCCGAAGTCGAGGCACTGGTGCCCGCGGCGGAAACTGCGCTGGGGCAGCTCGACATCCTGGTCGCCAATGCCGGGATCACGCGCGACAATCTGTTCGTGCAGTTGCGCGACGAGGATTGGGACGAGGTGATCGCGATCAACCTGACCGCGACGTTCCGCCTCGCGCGCGCCGCGACCAAATTGATGATGCGCAAGCGCTTCGGCCGCATCATCGCCCTCACCTCGATCGTCGGCGTCACCGGCAATCCTGGCCAGGCCAACTACACCGCGTCGAAGGCCGGTATCATCGGCCTGATCAAGACGCTGGGCGCCGAATATGCCAAGCGTGGCGTGACTGCCAATTGCATTGCGCCGGGCTTCATCAAGACGCCGATGACGGATGCATTGAATGACAAGCAGCGCGAGGCCATCCTGGCTAAGGTTCCTGCGGCGCGACTCGGGACGCCCGAAGACATCGCCGCCGCAGCCGTCTATCTCGCTTCCAACGAGGCCGCCTACGTGACCGGACAGACGATTCACGTCAATGGCGGAATGGCCATGTTTTGAGCGGGTTACCGGAGCGTTTTTGCGTGGCGGAATGCCCTACCGGGGGATGGGCGGGGCTTATAGTCAAGGTGAGGGATTTATGATAACCGAACCAGCCGCGGATGGGCAAAGAACGCCATTGCAGGATGTTGAAACCCTGTATATTGGCGTGGCGACGCCTGCCGTTCGCCGGGACTTAGTCGGCCACGACCGCCGAATCAAGACTATGCGCGACAGCTTAGGGAAACTACACGACCACGATGGCTCGTATCGTCTTGGGGTCGGGTCCAATGGAACAAGCACGAGGGTGAACGATGAGTGAGATTGGCGAGCGGGTAAAGAAGATTGTGGTCGAGCACCTTGGCGTTGAGCCGGAGAAGGTGGTCGACAGTGCAAGTTTCATTGATGACCTCGGCGCTGACAGTCTCGACACCGTCGAGCTCGTCATGGCATTTGAAGAAGAATTTGGTTGCGAGATTCCCGACGACGCCGCGGAGACGATCCTGACGGTCGGCGACGCGACCAAGTTTCTCGAGAAGAACGCGAAAAGCTGACGCCCTTCGCGGTGCCGACGAAGCCGGACGGACCGTTGTCAGGCGGTCCCCCGGTTTCTTGCTATTCGCCGCGCATTTCGGGACGGAGGTCTTGATATGAGACGTGTTGTCGTCACGGGGCTGGGCATGGTTACACCCCTCGGCTGTGGCGTCGACACCAGCTGGGCACGTATCCTTGAGGGCCGCAGTGGGGCGCGCAGGATCGAGACCTTCGATGTCTCCGACCTGCCGAGCCAGGTCGCCTGCGTGGTGCCACGCGGCGATGGCAGCGAGGGCACCTTCAATCCCGACCAGTGGATGGAGCCGAAGGACCAGCGCAAGGTCGATGACTTCATCATCTTCGCGATGTGCGCGGCGAAGCAGGCGCTCGACGATGCCGCCTGGCATCCGGAGAGCGAAGAGGACAAGTGCGCGACGGGCACCTTGATCGGCTCCGGCATCGGCGGCCTCTCGGGCATCGCCGACACGGCGGTGCTGCTCAAGGAGCGCGGTCCACGAAAGGTGTCGCCGTTCTTCATTCCGGGCCGGCTGATCAATCTGGCATCCGGTTATGTCTCGATCGAGCACGGCCTGAAGGGGCCGAACCATTCGGTCGTCACTGCCTGTTCGACGGGCGCGCATGCGATCGGCGATGCCGCGCGGCTGATCGCGCTGGGAGATGCCGAGGTCATGGTGGCGGGCGGCGCGGAGTCGCCGATCTGCCGGATCGGCATGGCCGGCTTTTGCGCGGCGCGCGCGCTGTCCACCGCCTTCAACGGGACGCCGACCAAGGCGTCGCGTCCCTACGACAAGGACCGCGACGGCTTCGTGATGGGCGAAGGTGCCGGCATCGTCGTGCTCGAGGAATATGAACACGCGAAAAAGCGCGACGCGAAGATCTATGCGGAGGTCGTTGGCTACGGGCTCTCGGGCGATGCCTACCACATAACCTCGCCCTCGCCGGACGGAGACGGAGGTTTCCGCAGCATGTCGGCGGCATTGAAGCGCGCCGGCATGACGCCGTCCGATATCGATTACATCAACGCCCATGGCACCTCGACGCTGGTCGGCGACGAGATCGAACTTGGCGCAGTCGAGCGGCTGCTCGGCAACGCGGCATCGAAAGTGTCGATGTCGTCGACGAAGTCGTCGACCGGACATCTGCTCGGCGCCGCCGGCGCGATCGAGGCGATCTTCAGTATCCTCGCGATTCGCGACAACGTGGCGCCGCCGACCATCAATCTCGCCAATCCGTCGGTGGAGACGGCGATCGATCTCGTGCCGCACGCGCCGCGCAAGCGCGAGATCAATGTCGCGTTGTCCAACTCGTTCGGCTTCGGAGGCACTAACGCTTCCGTGATCCTGCAGCGTGTGATCAACTAGATCATGATCCGATTGATCGAATCGGGCCATGATCTGATCTCTTTGTTCGAGCATGATCTCCACGCAAACGCTGCAAGCTTGTCGCGAGGGAAAACCAGTTTCCACTTTTCCGGATCATCCTCCGACAGGCGGATGGCAGCCACTTCACCGTTTTGCCGCAATCGCCTATGACTTCTAGGCGCGGGCGCATACTCGTATAATATCGATCATATTGGCAGGATTTTAGATTTGTCAGGCCACGATTGAACCGGCAGGATTCAGGTCGAATCGATGAGTGAGAGGCCGCCCATTTCACCGCGAAGCCCGCGCGCCGCGCTGGAGCCTGAACAGGTCCCGCCGCCGCCGAAACGGTCGGACCGTGCCCGCAATCCATTCGTCGTGGTCGGCAACGCCATCATCACTCTCCTGATCCTTCTGATGATCGGGGCCGGCACCGCCTATTACTACGGAAAGCAGACCCTGGAAGCGGCGGGGCCGCTGCCGGAGGACAAGATCGTCAACATTCCGCAGCGGGCGGGCAAGCGCGATATCGCCGACATCCTGCAGCGTGAGGGCGTGATCGACGTCAATCCCTGGGTCTTCATCGGCAGCGTGTTTGCGATGAAGGCAAGTTCCGATCTCAAGCCCGGCGAATATTCGTTCCAGAAGAGCGCAAGCCTGCGCGACGTCATCGGCACCATCGTCGAAGGCAAGGTGGTGCAGCATGCAGTTACCATTCCCGAAGGCCTGACCTCCGAGCAGATCGTGACGCGGCTCTCGGACAACGACATCTTCACGGGTTCGGTGCGCGAGATACCGCGCGAGGGCACGCTGTTGCCGGAGACCTATAAATTCCCGCGCGGCACCACGCGCGAGCAGGTGATCCAGCGCATGCAGCAGACCCAGAGGCGCGTGCTGGCGGAAATCTGGGAACGCCGCAATCCGGACATTCCGGTCAGGACGCCGGAGCAGCTCGTGACGCTGGCGTCGATCGTTGAGAAGGAGACCGGCAGGGCCGATGAACGCAGCCGCGTCGCGGCGGTGTTCGTCAATCGTCTCCGGCAGAAGATCAAGCTGCAGTCGGACCCGACCATCATTTACGGCCTGGTCGGCGGCAAGGGAACGCTGGGGCGGCCGATCAAGCGCAGCGAGATCGCCCAGCCATCGCCCTACAACACCTACGTCATCGACGGCCTGCCGCCAGGCCCGATCGCCAATCCCGGCCGCGCCTCGCTGGAAGCAGCAGCCAATCCGGCGCGCACCCGCGATCTCTTCTTCGTTGCCGACGGCAGCGGCGGGCATGCCTTCACCGAGACCTACGATCAGCACCAAAAGAACGTGGCGAAGCTGCGTTCGATGGAAAAGCAGATCCAGAACGACACGGTCGAACCGGCAGACGATCCGCCGCCGCCCGCCGCCGCTGCGCCGGCCGACACCAATCCGACCGCTACTACGACCACGCCGAAGCCGCCGACGAACTCGAAGAAGCCGGCAAGGCCCCCGCGCCAGGGCGCGGCACAGTCGACGACGTCGCCGCCTGTGGTCCAGCGCTGATCCAACGTCAAGTTGGGACGGGCGCGACGGCGCGAACCTAGTTCCACTTTCAAGTAGATCGGCTTAAGGTCGATCGCGTTTCAGCGAGTCTCACATCTCTTGCAAGAAAGTCTTATGCGATGGCCCTATCGAGCATGACCGGTTTTGCCCGAAGCCATGGCGCGAGCGGTCCCTACACATTCGAATGGGAACTGAAGTCGGTCAATGCCAAGGGCTTTGACCTCCGGCTGCGGCTGCCGCCGGGCTGGGACGAGCTTGAATCGGTCGTGAAGAAGCGCGCGAGCGAAGTGCTGTCGCGCGGGACCGTCTATGCCAATCTCAATGTCAAGCGCGCCAATGCGGTGTCGGCGGTGCGCATCAACGAAGACGTGCTGGCCTCGATCGTGAAGGTCGCGGGTACGCTGGCACAGAAAATCGACGCGGTGGCGCCGAGCATCGACGGGCTGCTCGGCATCAAGGGCGTGATCGAGGTGGTCGAGCCGGAAAGCGACGAAGCCGAGGACAAGGCGGCAAGAGAGGCCGCCGCGCTCGCCTTCGAGCAGGCGCTTGCCCATCTCGTCGAGATGCGCCGCCGCGAGGGCACAGCGCTCGGGCAAGTGCTGAGCCAGCGTATGGATGAGATCGAGCGGCTCGCCAAGAAGGCGGAGGCGGCGCCGGGCCGCAAGCCGGAGGCGATCCGCGCGCGGCTCACCGAACAGGTCGCGGTGCTGCTTGAAACCTCCGACCGGTTCGATGCGGATCGGCTGAGCCAGGAGGCGATCCTGATCGCGACCAAGGCCGACATCCGCGAGGAACTCGACCGCATCGCGTCCCACATCGCGCAAGCGCGTGAAATGATCGGCAAAGGTGGATCGATCGGACGCCGGCTCGATTTCCTGGCGCAGGAGTTCAATAGGGAGGTCAACACCTGCTGCTCGAAATCGAACGATATCGAGCTGACCAACACCGGGCTCGAGATGAAGAACGTGGTCGAGCAGTTCCGCGAGCAGGTTCAGAATCTGGAGTGAGGCATGATGGTGGCCCAAGGAGAGGCCCACGGGTTTGACGGGGTCGAGCGGCGCGGGCTGATGTTCGTGCTGTCATCGCCGTCCGGCGCCGGCAAGACCACGCTGTCGCGGCTGTTGATCGAGCGGATGCCCGGCCTGAAAATGTCGGTATCGGCGACGACCCGGCCGATGCGGCCGGGCGAGGTTGAGGGGCGCGATTACTTCTTCGTCGACAAGGCGAAATTCGAGAAAATGGTCGAGCAGGGCGAATTGCTCGAATGGGCGACGGTCTTCGACAATCGCTACGGCACGCCGCGCCGACCGGTCGAGGCAGCGCTATCGGCCGGACAGGACGTGCTGTTCGACATCGACTGGCAGGGCACCCAGCAGCTGCGCGAGAAGGCGCGCGCCGATGTGGTCAGCGTCTTCATCCTGCCGCCGTCGGCGGCCGATCTCGAGAAGCGGCTGCACACCCGCGCGCAGGATGCCGCAGAGGTGATCCGCGAGCGGATGAATCGCGCCACCCACGAACTCAGCCATTGGGCCGAGTACGACTACATCGTCATCAATCAGGATGTCGATCACGCGTTCGCCGAAGTGCAGTCGATCCTGAAGGCGGAGCGGCTGAAGCGCGAGCGCCGCACCGGCCTGACCGAGTTCGTTCGCAACCTGCAGCGTCAGCTCGAGAAGTAATTGAACCTAGGCCGTCGCGCTTTTCGCGAGACGCGCCAGCATTTCCTTGATCTGCCGCTGCGTATCTTCGAATGAAGGCTCCGGCTGCGCCGCTTCGACGTGACGCGGGCGCGGCGGTTCGACCGGACGCGGCGGGATCTCGTTATGCTGGGCAGCGAGCTGCGGCGCGCGCTCGCCGTGGTCGCGGTCCCACGGTGCTCGCCATTCATTGTCGACCTCGTAGGGGGGCGTGCTCGCTCGGTTGAGCCGGAAGATCAGGCCGCCGACCAGGCCTGCGAGTGCAAGCGTGCCCGCCATGATGAACAACAGCGTCTGCGTTGAGGTCGATGGCTTCTCAGCCGTCGAATGCGCGGGAGCGGCGGCCGCCGGCGGCGATTGTGGTGCTGCCTCGGGCTCATCGGGCGGGCTTGCGGCCGTATCGGTAGCGGCAACCTTGGTGCCACCGGGCGAAGCCATGCTCGACTGGTCAAGCCAGCGCGCCGAGACCAGCGAGCCGGAACCGGGTGAGCTGACAGTTGATGGCGCATTGTCGAATGCGGAAGTTGGCTTCTGCTTCGTGTCCGCCTGCGGTGAAGTTAGCTCAGCGCGTGCATCTGCGACCGACGGGCTCATGCTGGCGGCTGGCTGGGGCGGGGTGGCGGTTTCGGCCGGCGGCGGCGATTCCTGCTGTGCGGACGCGGCCTTTGGCGCCTTGTCGGTCTCTTGGCGCACATACCAGCATTTTCGCTTATTGGCGCGATCGAGCCGGTAATACCAATGGCCGCCCGTCGGTGTCGGTCCCTTCGGGGCTGATAGGCAATTGTCGGCGGTCTTGGTGTTGTCGACGGTTTCTGCGCCGTTCTCCGCGCTCGCAGTAAGACTGGCGCCCGCCAGAACCGTGGCAAAGAGCGCTGAGACAAATTTCGCGGTACGCTTTGACATCTACTTCCCCGGTAACATCCGCTACCCTTTAACTCCTAACTCTCGGTAGGAAGTTGGGTCGCAATGCGCCGCAAATCCGGAGCGGGCAGGGCTTAATTGGGGCTTGCCGGTCACCTCAATTGCGGCAAATCGGGGCTGAAGAAGATGGGCAGATCTCGCTAGTGCTTGGACGCGGTCCAGCGGCCGACGCAGCCGTCGGGCCGCCGAAAGTCTCCAAGCCGGAACGGTCCGAGAGGACGGTCAGTTCTTCAGCACGATGCGTCCGACGACCTTGCCGGCGCGCAACTGGTCGATCCACTTCTGGACGTCGGCCATCGGTTCCTCTCGCATCGGCGTCGGCTTGATCTTGCCGGCACGCGCGAGCGCCATCAATTCCTGGCCCTCGGCCAGCGTTCCCACCATGAAGCCTTCGATGGTCATGCGCTTATAGACCCATTGCACCATCGGCAGGTTGAAATTGCCGCCCATCAGGCCCGAGACCACGATCTTGCCGCCGCGCGCCAGCACAGAGACTGCGAATGCCATGGATTTCTCGTTGCCGGCGAAATCGACCACCTCGTCAAAGCCGCCTTCGGTTTCCTTCAGGATACGTTTGACGACGTCGGGCTCGGCCGGGTCGTAAGCGAGCGCTGCGCCGTTCTGCAGTGCCGTCTCGCGCGCGGCCGGGCTGAGGTCGGCGACCGAGATCGGTTGCTTGAACATCGCCTGCGCGAACGAAAGACCCATCATGCCGACGCCGCCGAGGCCGATCAGCAGGAGGTTGCGCTGCCGCGGCCGGTCGACCAGTCGTTTCAGCGCGCCGTAGGCGGTGACGCCCGAGCACATCAGCGTGGCTGCCTGATTGACGGGCAGCGGATCGTAGTCGAGCAGGTATTTTGCGTCGGGCACCAGCACGTGGCTGGCGAAGCCGCCATCGATGGAGACGCCGAGGAAACGCTGCTTGACGCAGAGGTTCTCATCGCCGTTCAGGCAGTCGCGGCATTGGCCGCAGCCGATCCAGGGAAAGACGGCTTTCTTCTTCCCGATCAGATCGGAGGAAACATCGGAGCCGACCTCGTCGACGACACCTGCGATTTCGTGGCCGAGCGTGAAGGGCAGCGTCATGCCGCGTGTGGTGTCGAGCTTTTTGCCGCCGCCGAGATCGGCGTAACCATCCTGGATATGCAGGTCGGAATGGCAGAGCCCGCAACGCTCGATGCGGACCAGGACTTCGCGTCCCTGCGGCTTCGGCGTCTCAACGATGGTCTCGCACAATGGCGCATCAAATTTGACGAGGGACTGGCGTACCATTTGCGCCATGGCGTTCACTCCTTAGGCAACGTTCGATGTTGTGTTTCGTATATTGGCCAATTCACGGGCCATGGCAACAAAGCCGGAGATGGGAATAGTTTCGGCGCGGCGGGTGGTATCGATATGTGCCGCCGCAGCGAGTCGAGCCGGATCGACCGAGAGTGACTTCAGACTCTGGCGCAGCATCTTGCGGCGCTGGCCGAAGGCCGCGGCGGCTACCTGTTCCAGCGCGCGGCGGTCGCAGGGCTCAGGCGTGGCGCGTGGTATCAATCGTACCAGCGACGAGGTGACCTTCGGCTGCGGCACGAATGCCGCGGGCGAGATGTCGAACAGGATCTTTGTCTCAGTGCGCCAGTTGGCGAGCACGGCAAGCCGGCCATAGGCTTCATCGTTCTCCTGCGCGACGATCCTCTCGGCGACCTCGCGCTGGAACATCAGCACCATCATGTCGTACCAGGGCGGCCACGGTTCGATCGACAGCCAGTCGACCAGAAGCTGGGTCGCGATGTTGTAGGGCAGGTTGGCGACGATCTTTGCCTTGCCGCCATCGAGCAGGGGACGGGGATCGAACTGCTGCGCGTCGGCATGCACGATATCGAGCCGTCCCGGGTATCGCTTGACGATGTAATCAAGCGCTGCCAGCGCCCGTTCGTCGCGCTCGATGGCGATCACGCGTCTTGCGCCGAGCGCGAGCAGTGCCCGGGTCAAGCCGCCTGGGCCGGGGCCGACCTCGATCACTGTCGAATCTTCGAGCGGACCCGCAGCGCGCGCGATCCGCGCGGTGAGATTGAGGTCGAGAAGGAAATTCTGACCCAGCGACTTGCGCGCCGACAGAGAGTGTTCGCGAATGATGTCGCGCAGCGGCGGCAGATCGTCGATTGCGCTCATTCAGGCGTCGTCGCGGCCATCCTCGCGGCCAGCTGCAGTGCCGCGATCAGGCTCGACGGATTGGCACGGCCGGTGCCGGCGATGTCGAATGCCGTGCCGTGATCCGGCGAGGTCCGGACGAACGGCAGGCCCAGCGTGACATTGACCGCGTCCTCGAAAGCGATGGTCTTGATCGGGATCAGTGCCTGGTCGTGATACATGCAGATCGCGCAGTCATAGGTGGCGCGCGCCGCCTTGTGGAACAGCGTATCCGCCGGCAGCGGTCCGCGGACGTCGATACCTTCGCTGCGCAGGATTTCCACAGCCGATGCCACGATCTCGATATCTTCACTACCGAGCGTACCATCTTCGCCGGCATGCGGATTGAGGCCCGACACCGCGAGCCGTGGACGGGCAAGCCCGAACCGGGCCTTCAAGTCGGCCACCACAATGCGGGCCGTCGAGACGATCAGGTCGGTCGTGAGCAATGCAAGCGCTTCGCGCAGCGAAAGGTGGATCGTCACGGGTACGACGGCGAGTTCGGGCGACCACAGCATCATCACAGGCTGTGGCGCGATCCCGTCCTTGGCCGCGAGCTCAGCCAGGAATTCGGTGTGGCCGGGGTGACCGAAGCCGGCGCGATAGAGCACGTTCTTGGCGATCGGGTTGGTGACCACAGCGGCGGCCTTGCCGGCCATGACGTCGGCGACCGCGCAACGGATCGAGGATAGCGCGGCATCCGCGCTGGCTGCATCCGGCGTGCCCGGCCGCGCCGTCGCCGACCTGCCGGTCGGTACGACAGGCAAGGCTCTTGCAAACGTGCTGAGCGCCTCCTCGGGGCAGGCGTTGGCAAGCTCGACCGCAATGCCAAGACGGTGGGCGCGATCGGCGAGGAAATCGCGGTCACCGAGCAGATAGAACGGCGGAAGCTTCAGTTGGTCGCGTCGCAACCATGCGGCGAGCGCAATGTCGGGGCCGATACCTGCGGGCTCGCCGGATGTCAGCGCAAGGGGCTTCGACATCATCAGCGATATTCGATCATGGCCGATTTGCGGACTTCCTGCAGATAGGCCTTCGATTTCGCCTCATATTTCTGGGCGTACATCTTCTCGCGAATTTCTTTCTTCTTCGGCGAGTCGATCATCGTGGTCTTGCGACCGCACAGCACGACCATCTCGACGCCCTGCTTGGTGATCTCAGGCGGCGTGAGATGGCCGATCGGCGTCTTGTCGAGCACCTCGCGAATGGGCGGCGGCAGGTCGGCCGTTGTCTTGGTCACGGTGTCGCGGATCGCCGCGTTCGGTATGGTCTTGAAATAGGAGTTGGCTTCGTCGCAGCTCGTGATGCGTTCGCGTAGCCCCTCTGCTTCCTTCTTGCGCGCTTCGACCAGTGCCGGTGTGGAGCCGCGCGGCACGATCAGCACGATCGGCTGCATCTTGTATTCGAAGGCTTCGATCTCGGTCTTTTCGCCGCCTTCCTGCGCGGCGGCGGCAACGTCTTTTTCGCCGACCTGGAGGCTTTCCTTATAGCGACCACGCACCAGGCTGGTCCAAACCATGTCGGCCCTGATGCGGGCCTTAAGCGTATCGGCGCGGATGCCCTGGCTCTCCAGCGACTTGGTCAATTGCTCCGGCGAGATCCGCATCCGCGCGCTCATCGCGGCGTAGGATTGATCGATGTCGGAGGAGGAGGGGTCGACGCCGAATTTCTTGGCTTCCTTGATCTTCACCTTTTCGTCGATCAGTTCCTCGATCACGTCCTGCCGCGCCGAGTGCTTGTGGGTGGTCAGGAAGTTCAGTTTGGTGCGCTGCTCGATGTCGTAGTTGGTGATCGGCTCGCCATTGACCATGACGGCTACGGTCTGCGCCTTCAGCGGCGAAGTGCCGCAGAGCATCAGCGCGAGCGCGCAAACAGGAGCCAAGGCCAAAAGGCGGAGGGGCAACGTCGTCATGGTCATCTCAGCCATATGGTCATCTCAGCCATATCAACCAATTCGCACCGAATTTCGGAGGTGCGGATCACACTCTACTGAAGGCCGCTCGCGCTGCTCGACGACGTCGTCGAGTTCGCGATGGTCCGCAGCCCGATTTGCAGCATGAACGCGTGGCTGAGGACCGGCGGCGTTGTGCCGGCGGAATAGGTGTAGGAGGTGATATAGTTCGCGGCCAGCACGAAGCAGTCGTCCACATAGCCCGCACCGATCACGTACTGGTTGATTTTGTTCGCTTCAAGGTCCCAACGGGCCGAACCCGATACCACCCAGTTCGACGCGACTTTGACCGAGGCGCTGGTCAGGATGCCTTCGCGACGGGTGAGATAGCCGAGTTCCGGTTGGGCCGCGTAGTTACCATACAGCAGGCTGACCGACCAACGATCGAAATTTGCGCGTCCCTCGGCCTCGAACCGGTTGATGTTCCAGGTCGCCTCGTCCATGCGCGAGCGGACGCTGAATGTGTAGGTTCGGTTGGGCGAATAGCTGACGCTGCCGACATAGTCGGAACGCGGATTCTGCAGGCCGGAATCGAGGCCGGTATTGGTCACGTCGGCGACAGCGAACGAGTTCATGCCGAACAGTTGGTAGGACTGTCCGAACAGCACCTTGACGGCGCCGCCGCGATCGAACTGCGTGGTCGCCTGCACGCCAACATTCGCGCGGCCGCCGCCCTCGACGCGGTCATAGCCGGAGAACTTGTCGACCGAGAACAGGTTGCTGGTGTCGAACACCAGGCTCTGCGCGTCCTCGTTCGGCAGCTTGCCGGCGTAGGTCTCGTTCGGGCGGATGATGACCTGTGCGATCGGCTCGAGCGTGGTGGTGCCCCACGGCTGCACGTTGATGAACGGGTAGCGATATTCGAGGCCGACGGTCGGCATCAGGCGCAGCGCCTGCGTATCGCCGACCGGAAGGAAGTTCGAGACGCCGGGCTGGTTCGAGACCGAGGCATCGATCGCGTCGGCGCGAAGGATCGCGAACGGCGTCCAGATCTGGCCGATTGGGTCGGTGTACGATCGCCGCCATTGCGCTTCGGCCGTCAGGCGGGTGTAGGTGCCCGGGAAACCGCGCAACAGGCATTGCGAGGGCAGGCGGGCCAGTGGATCGGCGGATGCCGTGAGGCACAGGCCGTTGGTATTGGCGAGCGTCGTGATCGGGTCGAAGACCGCCTCGTCCCGCGTCAGGCTCGTGAAGTTCACCTTGTAGCTGAACTCGCCGCCGAAGATCGGGCTGTTGATGACGTTGTTATAGTCGATCACCGGATGGATCACCGGCACCTGGCTCTGGTTGCCGGAGAAACTCAGGTAATGGATCGTGCGCGCATCGAAGAAGCTGCGACTGCCAACGCCGGTCAGATAGAGCTGCGAGATCGCTTCTGTCGGCAGGCTCAGGAACGATGCGAACGGGTCCCGATACTGGGCGAGCCGATAGTCCGAGAAGAAGAAGTAGTCGGACAGGAGCACGCCGTCCCAGCCCCAGACCCACTTGTCGTTGATCGCGAACTGGCCCTTGGTATCGATGCCACCGCGGAATTGGCGGTCGCCCGGCTGGCCGGCGAAGGCGCCTTGGTCGAGCTGGTCGATGCCGTAAGCGCGGATCGAGTAAGACCCGTCCAACAGGCGCTGGCGGAATTCGCCCTGGAACAAGACGCCTTGGCGCGAGGTGAAGCGCGGGTTGAAGGTCGCGTCATAGTCCGGCGCGAGCGCGAAATAATAGGGGACCTCGACGGCGTAGCCATAGGTCGAGGCCTGGCTGACGCCTGGCATCAGGAAGCCGCTCTTGCGCTTCACGGTCGGATCAGGGGTCGAGAAATAGGGCATATACGCCATCGGAACGCCGAAGAATTCGAGCTGGGCGTTCTCGAAATAGAGCATCTTCTCGGTCTGGTTATGGATGATGCGGGCACCCTTGACCTGCCACAGCGGCGGCTTCTTCGGATCGTCCTTACACGGCGCGCAGGCCGTATAGACGCCGTTCTCGAATACCGTGTAGTTGCCGCTGGAGCGATCGGCGCGGGTCGCCGCCATGCGCGTCTGATCTTCGGTGTCGACGCGCAGGGAATCGACGAAACCATCCCGGTAGTCGTCGCTGAGATCCATGATGTTGGCGTAGGTGATCTTGCCCTGCGCATCCGTGAAGCGGATGTTGCCCTCGGCATGGAGGCGCTTGGTCTTCTGGTCGTAGATGACCTTGTCGGCCTCGACGCTGGTGCCGTTGTAGAACATCTGCACGTTGCCTACCGCGGAGACGCGCTGATTGTTGTAGTCGTAATCGACCTCGGTCGCCTGCACGAGCATCTGCCCGTCATTGCGGGGCGGGGGCGGGGTCGGCCTCGGTGGCCGCGGATTGTAGGTGAAGCTTTGCGCGGCCGCAGGCGTGGTCAGGCCAGCACTGATCGTCCCCGTAAGAATGAACCCGACGGTCAGTGTTAGCAGGAAGCCGGCCAAGCGGGTTCGCTGACGGCGCACGAGACTGCGCCGCCTGAACACAGGCGATCTCAACTGGCGGGCGGCGACAACGGCCACTACCCGTCCTCCTGATACAGCAAGGCCAAGAAACCGGTGAGGCCGCCTACGCACACGGGCAACCACGCCGCAGCGATGGGATGCATCAACTCAGCCTTGCTCAAATCCTCAGTTACTTTCGAGAGCACGTAGAGCAGAAAGCCCGCACCCACGCCACTCAAAACCATCTTTTGCACGCCGCCGAACCGGAAGAAGCGCAAGCTCACCGAAGCGGCCAAAAGCACCATTGCAGCCAGCAAAAACGGCTGTGCAATGAGCTTGTGGTACTGCAGCCGGTAGCCTGCGGTCGCGAAGCCCGAGCTCTCCGACGAACGGATGTAGTTTGGTAGTTGCCAAAACGACACAGTTTCCGGAGTGGAAAAGCTGTTGCGGACCTGGGCCGGCGTCAGCGTCGTTGTCAGGTAGAAGGTGTCCTGATCCACCGGAGGTCTGTCGAGAGAGTATCGTCGTACCCCTTTGAACACCCAGCGGCCCTCTTCGAGCGAGGCCTCGCGCGCTTCGATTCGCTCCTTGAACTGCAGCTCGGTATCGAATCGGAATACGGTCAGCCCGGTCAGCCGCACGCCTTGCTGCTCGCTGCGGGCCGCGTTGATGATCGACTGGCCGTCACTGTTGACTTGGTTGAGCCAGAAGCCGGAGGCGTCCTGGATGCCGCCGCCGGGCGCCGAGCCGAACAGCTCCGCCTCCATCTGCTTGGAGAGTTCGCGCAGGTTTGCCGACATCGGATTGTAGGCGGTGGTCGCTGCGATCCCGAGCACGATCGCGCTCGCCAGCGCGGGTGCGATGAACTGCCAGGCCGAAACGCCGGCGGCGCGCGCAACCACGAGCTCGAGCCGGCGCGACAGCGCAAGATAGCAGGTCATGGCCCCGATCAGCACGCAGAACGGCATCAGCTTCTCGAGCAGCTGCGGCACGCGGAATAGCGAGGTCTCGGCGACCGTGATCGCGGAAGCCGTGACCAGTCCGGAGGTCTTGCGCACCATCTCGATGTAATCGACCAGGACGAGCAGCACGAAAATGCCGACGAACACGCCGACGGCCGAGATCACGAAGCGGCCGGCGAAATAGCGCCCGAGCGTGTTGGTGACCATGCTCATGCGGTGGCCGGCCTTCCGAACAGGCGCGCGAGCCGCGCATTCGACTTGTTGATGGCCTCGATCAATCCGGCAGGGGGCTCCACCACCACGCCGCCGATGATCATCCAGAGTCCAACACCGATGCCGCACAGCAGCATCAGGTATTGTGCGCCGACGGCGAGCGACGATTTCACTGCCATCACCGAGCAGGCGAATCCGGCCATGCGTAGGCCGAGCACGGCCAGAACCGAGCCGCCGATCGAGAAATTACGACTCTGGCGCGTGGTTCGGGGTGCGCCCAGGAAGGCAAATGTGAGTGCGGCAAACGCGAACGGATAGATCGGCGCCATGAAGCGATCATGCAATTCGGCGCGGAACTGGCCGGACAGTTGATCAAAGGTCGGATCATCAGCTGCGGGCCAGATCAACTCCCAAAGATATCGCTCGCGAATCCCCAGCGTGACGTCGCGCTGGCTCGAGAATTTCGACATGTCGAAGGCGTAACGGCCGAAGGCGACGAGGGCCGGGTCGCGCTTGCCAGCTTCGAACCGCTGCAGGTTGCCGTCCTCAAGCACCAGATACGAACCATTCTCGTTCTTCAGCACCGTGCCATGGTCGGCGATGATGGTGACGCGCTCCTTGGGGTCGCGGCGATCGTCGACAAAGATGCCGCCGAGCACGCCGCCGGGCAGGCGTTCACGGATCCGAATCGTCAGGTTCTGGTCGAGCTGGGCAAAGCGGCCGGGCTGCAGGATGTTGGTGAGCACGTCGGCAGTGATCTCGGCGTCCCATTGCTTGATGCGCCGCATGCCGTCGGGGGCGAGATAGGCGCCGATGAAGGCGACCATCGCGGCGACCACGCAGGTTGCGTAGAAGAATGGACGGAACAGGCGGAATGGCGAAAAGCCCGCGGCGTTCATCACGATGATCTCGGAATCGGTCGCGAGCTTGTTCAGCGTGTGCGAGACCGCGATCATCAGGGCGATCGGCGCGATGATCAGGATGAGCGCCGGAATCACCAGGCCAGTGATGCCGAGGAAGGTGACGATGGTCTGACCCTGGCTGGTCATCAGGTCGATGCCGCGCAACGCCTGGGTAATCCAGATCACGCCGGTGAGGCTGATCAGGACTACCGCAAACGACGCGAGCGTCGTGCGGAAAATATACCTGTCAATCGACCCCATCGATGCCGCAAGTCCCACTTGGCGCGCCAAAACGCGCAGCTTCCCGACCAATCCCTTTATAAGGGCTCCCCTTTGGCCGTGCCGCTTATCCGTCCAGCCGTCACTCTCTCATTACCATCCCTTTGATCCGTCAACAAAATGGCTGAGCCAAGGCACTCCTTCCATATGGTTAATTATTCCCCTTTGTGGCCTTCCCGCCACGCCGCGCTTGGCAGTGCGGCGGCTGGCAGGCCATAGTGTTGATCAACCCCGCGGCTGACCGATCTGGACCGCCGCGAACCGACATTCCACGTACTACCATGCCCATGCCGGCTCCCCGCCCGCGACAGCCCTGATTCTGGAGGATTTTCCTATGTCCGACGCCGTAAAGGTCGGCTTTGTCCCGTTTTCCGCGCCCGTCCGGGGCTTGATGGTGGTGTTTTGCGACGAGGCACTGAAATTCGGCGCGGCGACTGAGAAGGCGCTCGGGAAGGCGATGGACACGGTCAAGCGGGCGGCGGCGGCCAACCGGTTCAAGGGCAAGAGCGGCGCCGCTCTCGACATCCTGGCGCCAGAGGGGATCAAAGCCGAGCGCATGATCGTCATCGGAACCGGTAAGACCTCGGCGCTGAAGGAGAAGGATTTTCTCAAGTTCGGTGGCGTCGCTGCCGGCAAGCTGAACGCGGCGACCAATACCGTCACGGTGATCGCCGAGTTGCCGGATGGCGCGATGAAGGTGGGGCAGGCGGCCGCCATCGCCACCGGTATCCGGCTCCGGGCCTATAAATTCGATCGCTACAAGACCAAGAAGAAGGACGGCGAGAACGAACCGGTGCGCGCCGACGTCTCGATCGCGACTGACGATGTCGCCGCCGCGCGGAAAGCGTTTGCGCCTGACGCCTCCGTTGTCGAGGGCGTCGTCATCGCGCGCGACCTCGTCAACGAGCCGCCGAATGTGCTCTATCCCGAGGAGTTCGCGCGCCGCGCCAGCCAACTCCGCAAGATCGGCGTCAATGTCGAGGTGCTCGACGTCAAGGCGATGACCAAGCTCGGCATGGGCGCGCTGCTCGGCGTCGCGCAGGGCTCGGCGCGGCCCGGCCGCGTGGTCATCATGCGCTGGAACGGCGGCAAGAAGAGCGAACAGCCGGTGGCTTTCGTCGGCAAGGGCGTCTGCTTCGACACCGGCGGCATCTCGATCAAGCCGGCCGGAAGCATGGAGGACATGAAAGGCGACATGGGCGGCGCGGCCTGCGTGGTCGGGCTGATGCATGCGCTTGCCGCGCGCAAAGCCAGGGTCAACGCGGTCGGCGCCATCGGCCTTGTCGAGAACATGCCCGATGGTAACGCACAGCGTCCCGGCGATATCGTCAAGTCGATGTCGGGCCAGACCATCGAGATCATCAACACCGACGCCGAAGGCCGGCTCGTGCTTGCCGATGTGCTCTGGTACGTGGCCAAGAAGTTCAAGCCGAAATTCATGGTTGACCTGGCGACGCTCACCGGCGCGATCATGGTCGCGCTCGGCACCGAGCATGCCGGCCTGTTCTCCAACGATGACGAACTGGCCGATCGGCTCATCAAGGTTGGGCAAGAGACCGGCGAGCGCGTGTGGCGCATGCCGCTCGGCCCCGAATACGACAAGCTGATCGATTCGCAATTCGCCGACATGAAAAATACCGGCGGCCGCCACGGCGGCTCGGTCACTGCGGCGCAGTTCCTGCAGCGCTTCGTCGACGGCACGCCCTGGGCGCATCTCGACATCGCGGGAACCGCGATGGGCGCGCCGAAGACCGACATCAATCAAAGTTGGGGCTCGGGCTACGGCGTTCGCCTGCTGGAACGCCTGGTCGCGGACTATTACGAGGCAAAGAAATAGCAGGGATGACCGACGTCCTGTTCTATCATCTGCAGGGGATGTCGCTGGAGAGCGTGCTGCCGCCGCTGCTCGAGAAATCGCTGGAGCGCGGCTGGCGCGTGGTCGTGCAATCGACTTCGCTGGAGCGGGCCGAGGCGCTCGATGCGCATCTGTGGACCTATAGCGACGATTCCTTCCTGCCGCACGCCACCTGGCGTGTCGCCGATGCATCGGACCAACCGATCATCCTCGCAATCGATGACGGTAATCCGAACCGCGCCAATGTGCGCTTCCTGGTCGACAACGCGGCGCTTCCCGAAGACTGCGACAGCTACGAGCGGGTGGTGCTGGTGTTCAACGGCGACGATACTGAGGCGGTGGCGGCGGCGCGGGAGAGCTGGACCGCCTGCAAGGCACGCGGGTTCGAGGTGACCTACTGGCAGACCGACGAGCGCGGCCGCTGGCAGCGCCGGCAATAGAAGGTTGCGAAATTAATGATAATTTGCAACTTGTGTCCCGGAGTCGGCAGGCAGCCACGGTCATGCCGCAAAGGGATGTTGGGACAAGCCTTTTCGGGCAAAGACGCGCACCGCGCGTGACACTTGGATACCGCTTCGCGCAAAGAAGGCGCGGCGGGACAAGAGGGTAGAGACGGGAGCCCAATCGATCGTGCGAGACGGAACACTTACTCGGAAACCGCTGCTGGCCCTCCTTCTGCTTGCGCCGGTCGTCTCTGGCTGTTCCAGCGGCTCGGATATCTTCTCAAAGGATGCCGAGTGGTTCTCGCGGCCCGGCCGGACGTTCATCCGCAACGTTTCGATCGAGACGCCGCCGTTGACGCCGACCAAGCCGGTCACCGCCGAAGACATGGTCAGCGCCGAGGGTGGATGCCCTGGGATGGCGCCAGCGGGAGCGGGACCTGCGAATGCCAATGCGCTCGCCGACGGCGCAGCCGGTGCACCACCGCCGCAGAACGTCGGGTCGGTCGCGCTTGGACATACCGAGTGCGATGTGGTGCGCGGCATCGGCGCGCCCGACAATGTCAACGTCTCCAACAATGCGCGCGGCGATCGCCTCGCCGTCATCACCTATACGCACGGGCCGCGCGCCGGCATCTACACGTTCAGAGCCGGCCGCTTGTCGTCGATCGAGCGCGTTGAAGAGCCCGCGCCGCAGCCGAAGGCCGGCAAGTCCAGGGCGAGGAAGCCGCCGGCGACGTAAGGCTGGCGAGGGCTATCCGCTGTCGTCCCGCGAAAGCGGGGACCCATAACCACGGGGGTTATTGTGGTGCGAGCAAGCGGTTGCAGCGGAACACACGACGGTGGTTATGGGTAGCCAGGACGACGGGAGATATCTGATTTGAATTTCAAACAGCGGTGAGGATGTGCGTTCGCGTTCTCGCGACGCATTGCCCGAGCTTTGCTGCACTTTCCACCCTCGCATCGAAGTGAGGGCGCAGGGAAAGCCGGGTGCCGGTCGCACCCGTGGGCCCCGTGCAACAAAAAGCACGGGGTAGGACCACAGGTCAACCGGAGCAACACCGGCTTTCCCTGCGCAGTGGTTTACGGCTTACTTCGTGCTCTTCCCGGTGACCGGGCTTTCTTGCCACCGTCACTCTGCGGACACTCGATCCACAAAGCTTAGCGCCAGCGTCGGGGCGCCAGAACCACACGACTTCGCCGTCCGTGAGTGCCGCGCTCGTCAGTCGCAACACTCCCGTCCACCGCATCTCACCGCAACGTTCGTGACGATCGCGAGCCGCCCCTCAATCGGATGAGACGCGCGGAGTCATAGTGCTGATTTGCCCGACGGCGGAAGCGGAATGTTTTTCGTGCGAGGGCTGGACGGGGCAAATCACGTTGGAATCGCTGGTGAATTTTTCTCTTCCGTCATTCCGGGGCGTCCGAAGGACGAACCCGGAATCCATCCAACCGCGGAGCATGCGGTGAAATGGATTCCGGGCTCGCGCTTCGCGTGCCCCGGAATGACGGAGAGTGAGGAGCTCGTGGCCCATCCCTCGAGATACCGCTTCGCGGCTCCTCGGGATGAGGACGCATGGGCTAGGCTAACCCGCCGCTTCATCCGAGAGTGAGCTGGCGTCGAGCCATTCTTCCTCGGCGCGCTGCAGCGCGCTTTCTGCGCCCGCGCGCGCCTTGGCGAGTTGCGCCGCCTGCTTCGGATCGCGCGTGAACAGGTCCGGCAGCGCGAGCGCCGCGTCGATCTTGGCAATGATGCCGGTGATGCGTTCGATCTCGGCCTCGGCCTGCGCGATCCGCTGCTTCAGCGGGATACGCTTCTCGCCTTTCGGACGCTCGGGCTTGGGGCTCTCCCTGCCGCGTTCGCGCGAAGCGGGGCGCGTCTCATTCGCTGACAGCACCGTCCTGCGGTAGTCGTCGAGATCGCCGTCATAGCTCGTCACGGTGTGGTTGGCGACGACCCAAAGCCGCTCGGCGCAAGCCTCGATCAGGTAGCGGTCGTGCGAGACCATCAGCACGGCGCCAGGAAAATCATTGATCGCTTCGGCGAGCGCGGCGCGGCTGTCGATGTCGAGATGGTTGGTCGGCTCGTCCAGGATGATCATGTTGGGAGCGGCAAAGGTGGCAAGGCCAAGCAGCAGCCGCGCCTTCTCGCCGCCCGACAGGCTCCTCACCAGCGTATCGCCCGCCTTGCCGGAAAAGCCGATCGCGCCGACGCGGGCGCGCACCTTGCTCTCCGGCATATCCAGCATCAGCTTGCGGATATGGTCGTAAGGCGAGCCGTCGAGATTGAGCTCATCGACCTGATGTTGCGCGAAATAGCCGACCGAGAGCTTTTCGGCGCGCGTGATCCTGCCGGAGAACGGCGCGAGCCGGCCCGCGAGCAGCTTCACCAAGGTCGACTTGCCGTTGCCGTTGGCACCTAACAGCGCGATGCGGTCGTCGGTATCGATGCGCAGCGTCACCCGGTTCAGCACCGGCCTGTTCGGATCATAGCCGACGGCGACGTCATCGGCGGCGATGATCGGCGGCGACAGTGTCCTCTCTGGGACTGGGAATGAGATCTCGTGCACGTCCTGTGTCACCAGGGCGGTGACCGGCTTCATCCGCTCCAGCATCTTCATGCGCGATTGCGCCTGGCGCGCCTTTGAAGCCTTGGCCTTGAAGCGGTCGACGAAAGCCTGCAGCCGCTTGCGCTCCTCGGCCTGCCGCTTGGCGTGTTTTGCATCGAGCATTTCGCGCGCGTCGCGCTGTTCCTCGAACGACGAATAGCTTCCCTTGTAGAGCGTCAGCCTGCCGTGATCGAGATGCAGGATCTGGTCCACCGAAGTATCGAGCAGATCGCGGTCATGGCTGATCACGATCACGGTACGCGGATAATGCGCAAGATGGTCCTCCAGCCACAGCGTGCCTTCGAGGTCGAGATAGTTGGTCGGCTCGTCCAGCAGCAACAGGTCCGGTGCCGCAAACAGCGTCGCAGCGAGCGCGACCCGCATGCGCCAGCCGCCGGAAAATTCGGCGCATGGCCGCGCCTGGTCGGCCGCCGAAAATCCGAGGCCGCTGAGAATTGCAGCCGCGCGGGCAGGGGCGGAATGGGCATCGATATCGACAAGCCGGGTCTGGATTTCGGCGATCCGGTGCGGATCCTGCGCAGTCTCGGCTTCGCGCAGCAGCGCATCGCGTTCGAGATCTGCCTTCAGCACGATCTCGATCAGGCTTTCCGGACCATTGGGCGCCTCCTGCGCCAGGCTGCCGATCCGCCAGCGCGGGGGGATGGTGATGCTGCCGGCTTCAAGCGGAATATCGCCGCGGATGGCATGAAACAGCGTCGACTTGCCGACGCCATTGCGGCCGACAAAGCCGACACGGGCGCCGGGAATGATCTGTACCGAGCTGTTCTCGATCAGAAGCCGCCCGGCGATCCGGACGGAGATGTCGGAGATGGTGAGCATGCGGCGTTGTCACCGGAGCGGCCGCCAAACGCAACCCACCACCTCGGTAAATTATGCTCCAGCTTCTCAGCTTCGCAGAAGTTGTCCGGGCCCAGCCGCGAGGGACGCCTCTTTCAATGCAGGCTGTCCTCCTCGCGCCGGCGCATCTCGTCCAGCAGCTGCTGCAATTGAGAGGTCAGCGATGTTTCCGGGCGCAAGCTTTGCTGCAGCCGTTCGCCGACCGCGTCGCAAATCGACCGGCAGGTCTTGTGATCGAGCAGCTCAAAATCAGCGTGGCTTCGGCTATTCATGATCAATCTCTCGGCGAGTTCCGCCTCGCCTTGCTTGAATGAAATCTCGCAAGGTCAAGTCCCAAAGGCCGAATTTGTTTCCGGTTCGTTGCGCCTGCGTGCCCTCGCTCGCAGGTAGCAAGCCCGCGGGTTCCATACGCAAAAAAAGCCCCGGCGTTGTGGCCGGGGCGCTCAAGTCTGGGGGGAGTGCAGGTCAGGTCAATAGCATCGGTTGATCAGGCGCCAGCGGGGACCCCAGGGGGTCGGCACCAGGCGCCGCACATAGCAGCCGCCATGGCCGTAGTAAGCGGGGCCACCGACAACGACGCGCGGACCCCAGCCCCAGCCGTGACGCCAGCCGCCATGCCAACCGTCCCGCGCGGTGGCGGCGGTCGGCGCCAGCACAGCAGCGCCAAGCGAGGCTGCGGCAAGAGCGACAAGCGAGAATTTGCGTAGCATGGTCATCTCCTCGAGTTGCGGCGCCCATCGGAAGCGCCCGGCAGTGACAATGTCTCCCGTGACGCCTTCGCATTGGCCGTGCGGATGAGCTTCGAAGGCGTCCGATTGATGAGTAGCTTAGGCCGCGCGATCTGAACGGAAGCGCGATGGCGGCTACAGAATGGGTTCACGTTCGTGAAATTGTCGTAATCCGAGCCGGTTGCCCTGCGGGGCCTCGGGACCGACGCTGATCCTGATCACCGGATTGCGCCCAAACCAAACGCCGGGGCGACACCGGGTCGCTTGCCGTCGCGGGATCACGCCGATATAAGCCCCGCAACTCGTTAACCAGCGTTTGCAAGGACGATAGCATGGCGATTGAACGCACTTTCTCGATCATCAAGCCCGACGCGACGGCGCGTAACCTGACCGGCGCGATCAACGCGCTGATCGAGAAGGCCGGGCTCCGGATCGTGGCCCAGAAGCGGATTCGCATGACCCGCGAGCAGGCTGAGACCTTCTATGCCGTCCACAAGGCGCGCCCGTTCTTCGGCGAGCTGGTCGAGTTCATGACCTCCGGCCCGGTCGTGGTCCAGGTGCTGGAAGGCGAGGGAGCGATCGCCAAGTATCGCGACGTGATGGGCGCGACCGACCCGTCCAAGGCCGCCGAAGGCACGATCCGCAAGCTCCATGCGAAATCAATCGGCGAGAATTCCGTGCATGGGTCCGACGCTCCGGAGACGGCCGCGATCGAGATCGTGCAATTCTTCTCCGGCAACGAGATCGTCGGCTAAACGGAACAAGATCGCGGGCTGAGCGCCGCGTGAGGGGCGGCCGCAAGGCCGAAAGGGAAGCGCTGTGGACTGGCTGTGGCAGATTACTGATCCTGCGAATCTCGCGGCTTTCTTCACGCAGTTCAAGAGCGAGATGGCGACCACGACCTTCTGGGTCGCCGTCGGCAAGATCATCTGGATCAATGTGCTGTTGTCGGGCGACAACGCATTGGTGATCGCGCTCGCCTGTCGGGGCCTGGCGCCGCGGCAGCGGCTGTGGGGCATGATCTTCGGCGCGGCGGCCGCGGTGATTCTGCGCATCATCTTCACCGGCATCGTCGCGACCTTGATGGAATTCCCTTACCTCAAGCTCGTCGGCGGCCTGGCGTTGATCGTGATCGCGGCAAAGCTGCTCGTCCCCGAACAGGAGGATGAGGACAGCGTGGATGCGGCCGCGCATCTGTGGGCGGCGGTGCAGATCGTCGTCATCGCCGACATCGTCATGAGCCTCGACAACGTGATCGCGGTTGCCGCCGCCGCCAATGGCAGCGTGCCGCTTCTAGTCTTGGGCCTTGCGATCAGTGTGCCCCTGATCGTCGCAGGCGCGGCATTGATCATGGCGCTGCTCACCAGGCTGCCGGTGCTGGTCTGGGCCGGCGCGGCGCTGCTCGGGTGGATCGCCGGCGATGTGATCGCGACCGATCCGGCGGTCGATCCGAAGCTCGATGCGCTGTTTATCGGACCGGTCGGCGACAAGCTCGATTCCTGGCTGGGCGCGCTCGGCATCGGTCCGCATTTTGCCAGCGGCGGCCATGGCGGCGAGATCGCGCTGGCGTTGCTTGGCGTCATCGTGGTGCTGATCGCGGGATCGATCTGGCGCCGGCGCGCGCTGCATCACGCCGAGCGGGCCGCCAAGGCGGCCTGATCTGTCCGACCGCGAGGAGAGAGCCCCTTCACCCGCTGCGCTCTTCGAGCGCAGCGACCTCTCCCGCGAGCGCGGGAGAGGTGAGGTGGAGGGGATCGTGCTTTAGGGACGGCGAAACGTTCGCCACACCTCGACATGGCTTGGCGTGACCGGATTGTTGTCGGCGCCATTGAAGACGCCCGTCCAGGGCTGGCTGATCCAGACTGTAATCGGCTGGACGCACTGCGGCATCCCCCTGCCTATATTGATGCCCTTCAGCAGCTTTGTGACGGTGGCATCGATATCCGCAGTGCCAGTTGATCGCACGAGCTGGCTTCGCTGCACATTTCCCAGCTCGTCGAACCAGAGTTGGGCCTGAGCCTGGTACCTGCGGCTATCCGTTCTCTCGTTGCGGGTGACGACGTTGCGGAGTTGCGACGTGATGATGGTGAGATAGGGGCCGGCGCTGCCGCAGCCGCTGCCTCCGCCGTTCTCACCGTCCCCGCCGATGGTATTGCCGGCGTTGGCTCCCTTCGGCAGAGAGGCCTGCCTCCAATCGGGAGGCGCGTCCAGGCTCAAGGGATCGGCCACTGCGGGCAGTTTTGTTTTCGGCTGCGGCGGCCCGGGCTTCGGTATCGGCGCCGCCGCGACCGAATCCCGACGATTGTTGACCACTTTCTTCGGGGGGACCGGGACGGGTGGTGGCGCCTGCAGAGTGCGTTGCACGGTCTCCTTGGCCGGCTCCGGAGGCCGCTGCGGAGGCGTCGGAGGAACAAACAGAAGCTGGATGATCGTCGGCTCGCGCCGCGCCGGCTCCGGGCTATGGAGGGCCATCCAGATCAGCGCGAACAGGCTGAGCGCCAGCAGCAGAGCGACGACAATCGTCGCCACGGCCGACCAGCGCTCGCGCCAATCCTCGAGCGCGGCGTATCGCTGAAAAGTCTGGACGTCCTGCATCGCTCCTCCACCATGCCGCGATGGGCGGACAGCATGTAGCCCGGTTGGAGCGGAACGCGTAACCCGGGACACCTGCGTCTGCGTTGCGAGCGAACCCCGGATTACGCTCGCGCTTCATCCGGGCTACGGCACCGCCAATTCAAGCAAATGCTGTACGGTCTAAAGCGCGATGAGATGAGTATGAATCATCGCGCTCTAGGTTATTGTTTGAGCATGATCTTTTCGGAAAACCGCTTCACACTTTTCCGGATCATGCTCTAGCGCCGTACGATCGAACCCGAACGTCCAACCAGACGCGCCAACTGCTTGAAGCGGCTGCCGACGCGGTCGGCGACGAGATCGACCATCTGGTGCTCGAACACCAGCATGAGTTTACGTCCGTCGGTGCGGAAATGTGTTGCGGGCAGCACGCCAGGCCGTGCCGCCGAGATCAGGTGGGCGACGCGAAATGCGGCGCCAAGCAGGCGGGCGCGTTCGAGCATCGTATGCGGCACCATCTCCTGCACGATTTCCGGCGGCTCGTTCTCAAGGCTCAAGCCCGCGTAGCGGTAGAACACCGACAGCGCGACGAAGGTGCGTCCCTGATGGGTGATGGAGCCGAAATTGCCGTTAGTGATGAGGCTGAGCGTCTCCTCGCCGCGGTGATCGGGATGCACCCGCCAGCCGATGTCCGACAACAGGCAGGCGGCATGGCGCAGCCTGCGGTCCTCGTCGCTCTCGCGCAGCCTCACGACGCGCACCAGCCGATCGGTCCATGCGATCAATTCCTCGGCGTGGCGCGCCGACCGCGAGAGCAGGCCGTTCATCGTCTGCGCCGCGCAGATCAGGCCATCCTTGGCGCGCTCGGATGGCGGCAGCATTTCGTAGAACAGGCCTTCGCGCACGCCGAAGGTTGAGAACACGATCGTCTTCGGTTTCGCCACCCGGATGACGTATTCAAGAACCAGCGCGGCGTAGGCGAGCAGCGGGCGCCGTGCGTCGGCCACAGCCTCGATGTTGGCGAGCATGTTGGTTGCCGCCAGGCGCCGCAAGCGCTGTGCGAAATCGAGCGCGTCGGCGGCGGGAATCGAATAGCCGTGCATCACCTTCA
Organism: Bradyrhizobium cenepequi; assembly: GCF_020329485.1. Classification (GTDB taxonomy): domain Bacteria; phylum Pseudomonadota; class Alphaproteobacteria; order Rhizobiales; family Xanthobacteraceae; genus Bradyrhizobium; species Bradyrhizobium cenepequi. The sequence goes on along the minus strand of NZ_JAGKJI010000005.1, from coordinate 135,408 downwards.
GCGGATAGCCGCTCTGGATGATGTGGATGCGCGCCAGCGCGCGCCAGGTGCCGCCGACTGCGTAAAACGTCCGGGCGCGGCCTGCCTTGAGCTGCGGAACCTCAGACAGTTCGTTGCGCACGATGCGTTCGGCGCGCTTCAGCGATTTGTCCGAGAGATCCTGCAGCGCGAGGCTGCCGAGCGGCAGCGTCACGCCGCTGTGGACGCGATTGCCCTTGACGTCGATCAGTTCGACCGAGCCGCCGCCGAGATCGCCGACGATGCCGTCAGGCTTGTGCACGCCGGAGACGACGCCCAAAGCGGAGAGTTTCGCCTCCCGCGGACCCGACAGAATTTCGATTCGGGTTCCACAGATGCGTTCAGCCTCGGCTATGAAATCGGAACCGTTCTTGGCGTCGCGACAGGCGGCCGTCGCGATCGCATAGACGCGGCCGACCCTCTGGATCCGGCACAGCGCGCGAAACCGCCGCAACGCCGTCAGCGCCTTTGCGACCGCATCCTCCGCGAGAAGCCCTGTGCTCTGCACCTCGCGGCCGAGCCCGCACAGCGCCTTCTCGTTGAACAACGTGATGAGGCTGCGCGACAGCGACTCGTAGACCACGAGACGCACCGAGTTCGAGCCAATATCGATGACAGCGACGCTGGTAGCGCGCTTGCGCGGTCGCTTCACCGGAAAGTCCCCTTGTGGCGGCTAGCGCTCGTTGCGGCGAGTAAGCCGGCGCGGCGAAGATTCCTTGAGAGACTTTCCACGGCCCGACAGACTCGGATTCGTCATGAAGTAGTTATGAAGGTTGAAAGGCTCTTCGCCCTTCGCGGCCTTCATACGCGTTGACGATCCATCGGGCAACAATCGCCAGCTCTGCTCGGTATCCTTCAGATTCGCGACCATGATCTGTTCGAGAACCTGCTGATGAACCGTGGGATTTTGCAGCGGGCACAGGACTTCGACGCGGCGGTCGAGGTTCCGCGGCATCATGTCGGCGGATGAGATATACACAGCCGCTTTTGCGCTCGGCAGGCCGTATCCCATGCCGAAGCAATAGATTCGGCCGTGCTCGAGGAATCGGCCGATCACCGATTTGACGCGGATGTTCTCGGAAAGTCCTGGCATGCCCGGCCTGAGGCAGCAGATGCCGCGCACCACGAGCTCGATCGGCACTCCCGCTTGCGATGCTTCATAGAGCGCGTCGATGATGTCGGGGTCGACGAGCGAGTTCATCTTCATCCAGATCGCGGCGGGTCGGCCGTGGCGCGCGTGACTGATCTCGCCCTGGATGTGCTCGATGATACGCTTGCGCAGCGTGAGCGGCGACACCGCCATCTTTTCGATGTCGCTCGGCTCGGCATAGCCGGTGACGTAATTGAACACGCGCGCAGCGTCGCGGCCGATGATCGGGTCGCAGGTGAAGTAGGAGAGATCGGTGTAGATGCGCGCGGTCACCGGATGGTAGTTGCCGGTGCCGGTGTGGACATAGGTCGTGAGATTGCTGCCCTCGCGGCGCACCACCATCGATAGTTTTGCGTGGGTCTTGAGTTCGATGAAGCCGTAGACGACCTGCACGCCGGCGCGTTCGAGGTCGCGCGCCCAGCGGATGTTGGCTTCCTCATCGAAGCGAGCCTTCAGCTCGATCAGCGCCGTGACCGACTTGCCGGCCTCGGCCGCTTCGGCGAGCGCGCGCACGATCGGCGAATTCTGCGAGGTGCGATAGAGCGTCTGCTTGATGGCGACGACGTCGGGGTCGCGGGCGGCCTGCTGCAGGAACTGCACCACGACGTCGAAGGACTCGTAGGGGTGGTGGACGATCAGGTCCTTCTGCCGGATCGCGGCAAAGATATCGCCGCCATGGTCGCGCACCCGCTCGGGATGGCGCGGCACATAGGGGGTGAATTCGAGATCGGGCCGGTCGAGCCGGGTGAGTTGCGACAGCTCGTTCATGGCTAGCACGCCGTCGACCAGGAAAACCTCGTCGTCGGCGGCGTTGAGCGCGTGCTGCACGAACAGGCGCAGCTCTTCCGGCATCTTGGCCTCGATCTCCAGCCGGATCACCGATCCGCGCCGGCGCCGCTTCAGCGCGGTCTCGAACGTGCGGACCAGATCCTCGGCTTCTTCTTCGATCTCGATTTCGGAGTCGCGGATGACACGGAAGGCGCCCTGGCCATTGACCGTGTAGCCCGGGAACAGACGTCCGATGAAGAGTCCGGTGGCCTGCTCCAGCGTGATCAGGCGCAGCCGCCCTTCGCTGGGGATGCGGATGAAGCGGTCGATCTTGCCGGGCATACGGATCAGCGCGTTCATCGCCTTGCCGTCTGAGATCCGAAACAATTGCAGTGCTACCGTGAAGCCCAGGTTGGGAATGAACGGAAAGGGATGCGCCGGATCGATCGCGAGCGGCGTCAGCAGCGGGAAGATGCTGTGCAGGAAATAATCCTCGATCCAGGCCCGCTCCGTCTTGGTGACGTCTCGCCCGTCGACGAGGTCGATGCCGACTTCCGCGAGCATCGTGCGCAGGTTGCTCCAGATCGCTTGCTGATCGGAGGCGAGCTTGGAAACGCTTTGGTTGATCAGGACGAGCTGTTCGGATGGCGTCAGACCGTCGGGGCTGCGCTCGGGGATGCCTTCACGAACCTGCGCCTTGATGCCGGCGACGCGGACCATGAAGAACTCGTCGAGGTTATTGGCGGATATCGACAGGAATCTCACCCGCTCGAGCGCGGGATGGCCGGAATTGACGGCCTCCTCCAGCACCCGACGGTTAAAATGCAGCCAGGAAAGCTCGCGATTGATGAAGCGTTCGGGGCTTGTCGCGATCGCCGGCAGACTTTCAGAAACCCGTTCTTTCTCTTGTGCTTCAATAGGTTGTGCCGATTCCATGAAGTTCTCGATCCATTCGAGGTCAGGGCCGGAGCCGCCAGATCATGATTCGATTAAACGAAATCGGATCATGATCTTATCTCTTTGTTTGAGCATGATCTTTTCGGAAACCGGTTTCCACTTTTCCGGATCATGCTCCTAAACAAATGCAGCGCAAGCCATGTGATAAGTGGATGACGTCTCGATGACATTGACGTTCCGGAAACCGGCATCGTCAAGCCGCCGCACGCATCAGGCGTTGCGCCACAGTTCCGCCGCTAGCGCCCGCGTCACGGGGCGGCCGAGCCGCAGCGCCTCGGTATCAAGCAGCTCCACCGCCTGACGGGCGGCGGCGTAGGAGCGCTCGATCCGGCTGGCGAGATAGCTCACCAATGATTCGTCCACGGTCATCTGGCGGTCGGTACAGTATTTGATGATCAGCCCGCGAAACAGGAGATCGTCTGGCGGCAACAATGACACGGTCGGCACTGCACGCAGCCGCGACCGGAGGTCGCGCAATTCGATCTCGAACGCCGACGGCGGAATGCGAGCGGTCATCAGCACGAAGGCTTCGTCCTGGCGGGCGAGATTGAGCAGGTGAAACATCGCGCGCTCGTCAAAGCCGTACGGTTTCAAGTCTTCGACCACGAGTGCACCGGTTGCGAGATCCGCCGGCACGCTCTCGGCCGATAGCGCGTGCGCCGATGTCGAGCGTGCGCCGGCACGCTCGGCCCAGATCGCGGCGAGGTGGCTTTTCCCTGATCCTTCCGGGCCGACCAGCAGCATGATGCGGTTCGGCCAGTCCGGCCAGCTCTCGATCAGAGCGAGGCCCGCCTCATTGGCCGCTCCCTCGAGGAAGTCGTCGCGGGTCAGGCTCTCCGCGTGCGGTAGCGCCAACGCGAGCTGACGAGGATGAACGCTACCTGCCACGCAAAAACTCTCCAGGGTTTAGCGCGCTTCGATCGTGCTCATGTGCCGCACCCACTCTACGAGATAGAGGGAGACGGAAACCAAAGTAAAGATGGTGACAAATCCCATCAGGATCAGATCGTAAGGCCTTGGCTGGAAACCGAAACCGAGCGAGGCCAGCACCAGCGCCGCGAACGCGACCTGAGCCACCGTGTTGAGTTTGGAGACCATCAGCGGCTTTATCTCGACCGGCTTGTCGAACAACCAGGACACGATCACGGCCGCCACGATCATGATGTCGCGGGACACCACGAGAATGACAAGCCAGCGCGGCACCGCGCCCCAGATCCCGAGCGCCACATAGATCGACACCAACAGCGCCTTGTCGGCCAGCGGATCGAGCAGGGCGCCGAGTTCGCTCGTCATGTTGAACCGCTTGGCGAGGAACCCGTCGACGGCGTCGCTGACACCGGCAATCACGAAGATCGCGAAGGCGATTTCCATCTGGCTGGAGACGATCGCCCAGACAATGACCGGCACCAGGATGATGCGGCCCAGGGTGATGATATTCGGAATGCTCAACTCGGTCGCTTCCCGGCTACCGGCCTGAATTCACGGAAGATTCGGCCCTTTTGGGGGCTGAGCCGGTTATCTACATAGTATACCGCCGCCTGTCTTGCGAGCCATTGCGCGGGGCCGGAATTCCTCGTAACCAGCCGTCTTCAACTGGAAATTTGCATGACCGAGCGCAAGAACGGCCTCACTTACGCGGATTCCGGCGTCGACATCGATGCCGGCAACCGGCTGGTCGATCTGATCAAGCCGATGGTCCGCGCCACGGCGCGCGCCGGCGCGGACGCCGAGATCGGCGGCTTCGGCGGCCTGTTCGACCTGAAAGCGGCCGGCTTCAAGGACCCCGTGCTGGTCGCAGCGACCGATGGTGTCGGCACCAAGGTCAAGATCGCGATCGAGACAGGGCTGCATGACGGGATCGGCATCGACCTGGTGGCGATGTCGGTCAACGACCTCGTCGTGCAGGGGGCGGAGCCGCTGTTCTTCCTCGACTACTTTGCCTGCGGCAAGCTCGATCCGGAGGTGGCCGCCGCCATCGTCGCCGGGATCGCCGAAGGCTGCCGCGAATCCGGCTGCGCGCTGATCGGCGGCGAAACCGCCGAGATGCCGGGGCTCTACAAGGATGGCGATTACGACCTCGCGGGGTTTGCGGTCGGCGCCGCCGAGCGCGGCACGCTGTTGCCGCGGCCGGAGATCGCCATCGGCGATGCCGTGATCGGGCTTGCTTCCTCGGGCGTCCATTCCAACGGATTTTCGCTGGTACGCAAGATCGTCGAGCAGTCGCGCGTCAGCTTCGATGCGCCGGCGCCGTTCTCGCCGGTTATGACGCTTGGGGCAGCGTTGCTGACGCCGACCCGGCTCTATGTCAAATCCTGCCTGCGTGCGATCCGCGAGAGCGGGGCGATCAAGGGGCTGGCCCACATCACCGGCGGCGGCTTCACCGACAACATTCCGCGCGTGCTGCCGAAGCATCTGGGTGTCGGCATTGATCTCGCCCGCCTGCCGGTCCTGCCGGTGTTCAAATGGCTGGCCGAGCAGGGCGGCATCGCCGAGCTGGAACTGCTCCGCACCTTCAATTGCGGCATCGGCATGATCGCGATCGTGAAGGCAGATGCGGTCGATAAGGTCATGGAGGTCTTCACCGCCAGCGGCGAGACCGCGACATTGCTCGGCGAGGTGATCCACGCGGCGGGCGAGCATCGCGTTGTTTACAACGGCCACCTCGATCTTTCGCAATGAAGCGCCGCGTCGCCATCCTGATTTCCGGGCGCGGATCGAACATGGTCGCGCTGATCGAGGCTGCGAAGGCGCAGGACTTCCCGGCCGAGATCGCCGTGGTGATTTCCAACCGCGCCGATGCCGCGGGCCTCGCCAAGGCAAGCGCAAGCGGCATCCCGACCATCGTCATCGAGAGCAAGCCGTTCGGCAAGGATCGCGCCGCCTTCGAGGCGATGCTGCAGCGCGCGCTCGACGAGAAGAACGTGGAGCTGATCTGCCTCGGCGGTTTCATGCGGCTGTTCACGGCGGAATTCGTGCAGCGCTGGTACGGGAAGATGCTCAACATCCATCCCTCACTGTTGCCGTGCTTCCCCGGCCTCGATCCGCATGGCCAGGCGCTCAAAGCCGGGGTGAAGATCTCAGGCGCCACCGTGCATTTCGTGATCCCGGAGACCGATGCCGGGCCGATCGTGGTACAGGGCGCGGTTGCGGTGGCCGATGACGATACGCCGGAGACGCTGGCGGCCCGCGTCATCCAGATCGAGCACCAAATCTATCCGGAAGCACTGCGGCTGCTTGCGAGCGACAGGCTCAGGCTCGAGGGCGATGTCTGCAAGACAGCGGGAAGCACAGCGTCAGGCGGCACGCTGATTTCGCCCGCGGCGACGTAGTACGACGTCCGCGTCCGTCAAAGAAATCCCCCCGGGGTGATGCCGGGGGTAGCAATCAAGATTGCCTGAGCGGATCGTGACTGAAGTCTAGGAGACCTTGAGGTTTTCCGCGGATGCCTTGCCGCGGTTCTCCACCAGGTCGTACTCGATGGTTTGGTTTTCGTTGAGCGTAGAGAGTCCCGCACGCTCAACCGCCGAGATGTGGACGAAGACGTCCTTGTCGCCGACGGCCGGCTTGATGAACCCATAACCCTTGGTCGGGTTGAACCACTTGACGGTACCCTTCGGCATCGCCTGTCTCCTCGTCTAGACACAAAAAAGACGCGGCCACGCATTGTGCGTGCCACGCCACAAACCGGCTTCCGGCAGTCTGATCAAATTCCGATTCTTAGACTTCGAGGTCACGAAACGCACAGTCGAGCGGCCAAATCCGATTGTGCCTGAGATTGCAACACGAAAATCGCGAGTTAGCAAGCCTCTGGTGCGCCACGGAAAATCAGTGCGCCGCGGCAACCCCTATGGCCGATGCACAACAATGCCGGTGCTTAGGACGAAGCGCGCAAGGCCGCCCAATTGCCGCTCGCGGCGAGGTCGGGGCAAATCGGCCGATATTGATGGCTTTTTTTGCGCATTTTTCAGGCGCGCGTCGGGAATTAAATGCATGGGCTGCTCATGGCGCCGTCGCGAGCAAGCTTCGTCAGAGGCAGCCGCGGCCTGACATGGGCATTTGGGGCGGCTTATGGCAAATTCGCCGACAACATCGCGCAGAACTTTGGCGACATCACCGTCAGCCTCGGCAGGGGACCGTCGGCGTGGAATTCAAGTGGTAGTTGCCTCGATCGGGAAGGGCCTTGGCGCCACGTAGTTCTGCAATCCAAAATGCTCGCGCGATCCCACCATCAACGGCGTCAGTGCGTCGGGATGGATGAATTCGTCGCGGAAGCAGGCATAAACTTTGGGATCGAAGATGCTCTTCAGCCATTCGATCATCAGCCTGTGGCGGTCCGAGTGGCGGAACTGGCGATGATAGCAGAGCCATAGATCCAATTGATGGTTGATGCCGAGGTCGACCGCGACCACCGGTGCCCCCAGCGCAATCACCGAACTCGGCAGGAAGCCAATTCCCGCGCCCTGTTCGACGGCGTAGAGCACGGCCACGCTGGAATTGGTGGAGATGCCAACGATGCCCTCCAGCGAGTCCACGCCAAGGATGCGCTTATAGGTGCCATCGCCATGCGGCACGCCGTCCTGCTTGACGGTGCGGTGGTGTTTCAGCTCGTCGAGCGATGTCGGCAGGCCATAGGCATCGCGATAGGCCTTCGAGGCGAAGGCGCAGATGTGCAACCGGCCGATCTTTGTGGCGATCAATTCAGGATCGTTCGGCCGCTCGATCCGAAGCGAGATGTCTGCCTCCTGCCGCGGAACTTCGGCGCAGCCGGACACACAGCGCAGGTCGACGATGATGTTGCGGTAGGTCCGCTCGAACGTGATCAGCCGCGGCAGCACCCAGAAGTTCCCGGGTCCTTCGGTCACGGCGATCCGCACGCTGCCGCTCACCTCTCCCGGTGCTCGCGCACGCCTGGCGATGTTGAGGCTGAGACGCTCCATCTGCTCGACGTCGAACAGCAGCGCGCGTCCTTCGCCGGTCAGCGTCAGTTGTGCCTCGTCGCGCGAGAACAACTTACAGCCGAGATCGTCCTCGAGCTTGTCGATCTTGCGCATCACGGCGGTCGCTGGCACACCGAGCAGGTCGGCGGCGCGTCCGAAGCTGCGGTTCCGCGCGCACAGCAGGAATACCCGCAAATCTCCCCACGCAGGGCGAAGCGCATCTTCAAGTTTCTTGCGCTGCATGGGCGCAGCGCTGCCGGCCAGATCGTGCGGCATACCGTTTCTTGTCCCGTGTAGAGGGATGATGCCGCAACCTATGGGATGAACGTGCACAAAGTGTTGCTTGCGACCTGGAATTTCAACATAAGTCCGCCGGGTCTGCGCAAGGCGACAACTACCCGGCTACTCCTTGCTGCGCTCCACCTTAACGACACGCCCTTTGTCGATCGCAAGCGCGAGGCGGCCGTGCTTGAGCTTGAGCGCGGACTCGCCGAACAATTCGCGCCGCCAGCCGTGCAGGGCGGCAACGTCGGCATGATCGTCGCCGGCGATCTGCTCGAGATCGTCAACGGTCGCGATCACCTTGCTTGCAACCGCGTGACGCTCGGAGGTCATCCTGAGCAGCACCTTCAAGAGTTCGACGATCGCTGCGCCATTGGTATTGTTGCGCGGCTTCTCGATCTTCGGCAGTTTCGCGAAATCGCGGGCGAGGCCGCGTTGCACGGCGGCGATGATGTCCGCGCCCCATTTCGAGCGCTCGAATCCTTTCGGCAGCGAGCGCAGGTTGGCAAGCTTCTCCAGCGTCGTCGGCGCATGCGTTGCGATATCACCGACCGCCTCGTCCTTCAGCACGCGCGAGCGCGGCACGTCGCGGCTCTGCGCCTCCTGCTCGCGCCAGGCGGCGACCTCGATCAGCACCGCGAGTTCGCGCGGCTTGCGCACCCTGGTCTTCAGCCGCTCCCAGGCGCGCTCCGGATGGAAGTCATAGGTACGCGGAGAAGTCAGGATCTCCATCTCCTCGCTGACCCAATCGTTGCGGCCGCGTTTCTTCAGGTCGGCATCGAGCGCGGTGAAGACGTCGCGCAAGTGAGTGACGTCGGAGACCGCGTATTGGATCTGCTCGGCGCTGAGCGGCCGGCGCGACCAGTCGGTGAAGCGGTGGGTCTTGTCCGGCCGATGGCCGGTGATGCGCTCGACGAGCTGGTCATAGGCGATGCTGTCGCCATAGCCGAGCACCATGGCCGCAACTTGCGTGTCGAAGATCGGGTGCGGGATGGTGTTGGCGCGGTGCCAGACGATCTCGATGTCCTGCCGCGCGGCGTGGAAGACCTTCAGCACCTTCTCGTTGGCCATCAACTCGAAGAACGGTGTCAGGTCGATGCCGGGAGCGAGCGCGTCGATCACGACCGCCTCGTCCGGGCTCGCCATTTGCAGCACGCAGAGCAGGGGGTAGTAGGTCGTCTCCCGCAGGAACTCGGTGTCGACGGTGATGACGGGGTGGGCGGCCAAGCGGTCGCAGGCCGCCTGCAGTTCCCAGGTGGTAGTAATCAGATCCATGAACAGTCCATGACGCTTCCGACACGCGTTCTGCCGAAAGTGCAGGTATGTCAAGGGGCTTGGCTGCAATTCTGGCCCCGCATAGGCTCAGGCCATACGGCGGGGAACAGATTACGAGCGCGTCAGGTAGGCGGCGCGGCGCACAAAACGGTGGTCGGGCGCTGCCTTACTCGCGACGCCCGTGCTTGGAGGGCCGCCGTGCGGCCGGCATTGCGAGCACGACCAGGCAGAGCGCCACCATCGCTATTCCCACGAATTCAAGAGCAAAGGCTTCCATCGGCAATCTCCCTAATAAAGTCGCTAGACTTGTCGGGATCGGATTGACGGTCTGTTAAGGGATTTGGTTACCGGACGCCGGCCGCCGAGATGGTGGACGAGGGGTTAATGGCGGGTCTGCGTGCTTATCCCGCGGGGCGGCCAACCGCGCTGCTCGACGTATTCAAACGAAAAGCCCGGCAGCGTTGGCTGCCGGGCGAACGTGAATATGCCTACATGAACGCTTCACCCTAAACCCGAAGGCGAGCGGAGCCCTATCCGGGAAAACACGGGCCAGGGACGGAACGCGCTGGTCGGGAGCCCAGCCGGCGCCGACAGGAGCGTCACAGGACCGCCGCGCCTATGCCGGCGATGGCACTGAAGGCGACGACCACGAGCGGCGGTGCGCGCCAGGCGATCAGCAGCACAAATCCGACGAGGGCGATCGCGAAGTCCGCAGGTGTCTGGACCGTGCTGGTCCACACCGGATTGTAGAGCGCCGCGCCGAGGACGCCGACGACCGCGGCGTTCACGCCGCGCATCATTGCCTGGGCGCCGGCGCGCTTGCGAAAACTATCCCAGTACGGCAGCGCCGCGAGGAGGACCAAGACGCCCGGAAGGAATATGCCGAGCAAGCCAATGATGGCGCCGGCGACGCCGTGCGGCGACGTCTTGACGACGGCACCGAGATAGGCCGCGAAGGTGAAGAGCGGTCCGGGGACGGCCTGGGCCGCGCCATAGCCGGTCAGAAACACGTCGTCGCCGACCCAACCCGGCGTCACTACTGCCTCGCGCAACAGCGGCAGCACGACATGACCGCCGCCAAAGACGAGGGCGCCGGAGCGATAGAATGCGTCGAACAAGGCCATGCCCGAAGAAGGCCATAACCGCGAAAGGATCGGTACGCCAAGGAGCAGGATCAGGAATGCTGCCAGCGCGGCAAGCGCGGCGGCGCGCGACACCGGCACGGCGAAATGGCTTTCGCCGCTCGGCTGCGCTGCGCGGCAGAGCCACAATCCGGCGATGCCGCCGAGCAGAATGGCGCCGATCTGTGCCACCGATGACGTGCTGGACAGGATGATGACCGCAGCGATCGTCGCGATCGAGGCCTGCTCCCGGTCGGGGCACAGCGTGCGCGCCATGCCCCATACCGCTTGAGCGACAATCGCGACCGCCACGAGTTTCAGGCCGTGCACCAGCCCTGTTCCGACCGGTCCGCTCAATGCGCTGGCGCCATAGGCAAATAGCAGGAGCGCGATAGCGGATGGCAGCGTGAAACCCGTCCACGCCGCCAGCGCACCGCGATAGCCGGCACGCATCAATCCGAGCGAAAATCCGACCTGGCTGCTCGCCGGACCCGGCAGGAATTGGCAGAGCGCCACGAGATCCGCGTAGGATTGTTCGTCGAGCCATTTGCGGCGCTCGACGAACTCGCTGCGAAAATAACCGATATGGGCGATCGGGCCGCCAAAGGACGTCAGCCCGAGCTTGAGGAAGACCAGGAGCACTTCGAGCGGCGAACCCGCGCGCTGGGGCGAAGGCTTAGCTTCGCTATCTGCAGTCCGTTCAATGTTCATCGCCCAGAATTCCCATCGCCCGAGGCGCGCATGATCCGAAACAGGCGCGACAATACCAGGACAAATTCGTGCCGCGCTATCGGTTCACGATATCGTTTTCCGAAAACTGGGGGGACTGAGAAATTTGCTTGGTATTGAAGTGAACTGATTGCCATGTATCGTCCGCGTGCCGCTCGCGCAGACTCCGACCTCTCCCGCAGTTCCGGCGCCTTGTCTCCGCGCATGAGTTCAATGGGATGGCCGAGTATCTAGCGGAAAGAGCATCAGCCTTGGCGACGCGGTGAAAAGCTCGCCGCGGCAGTTGCGGCAGATCAATACCGAGTGTGCCCGTTGCGCTAGCGTACGCACGTAGCCGAACAGCTTGGCGGCCAGGTTGTTGAGGTTATGGGGCTCGGACTCCTAGGCACACCGGGCCCCGTTCCATTCATTCGTGACTCGAGCAATCATCATCGCTCGATCCTGCCGGTGCGCCGGATTTTCTTCTGCAACAGCAGGATGCCGTAGAGCAGGGCCTCCGCGGTCGGCGGACAACCCGGAACGTAGATGTCCACCGGAACGATGCGGTCGCAGCCGCGGACAACCGAATAGGAATAGTGATAATAGCCGCCGCCATTGGCACAGGAACCCATCGAGATCACGTAGCGCGGCTCCGGCATCTGGTCATAGACCTTGCGCAAGGCGGGAGCCATCTTGTTGCAGAGGGTTCCCGAGACGATCATGACATCGGATTGTCGCGGCGAAGCCCGTGGCGCGGCGCCAAAGCGCTCGACGTCATAGCGCGGCATCGACACCTGCATCTGCTCGATTGCGCAGCAGGCAAGGCCGAAGGTCATCCACATCAACGAACCCGACCTTGCCCATGTCACGAGATCGTCGAGCGGCGCGACAAAGTAGCCGCGGTCATCGAGGTTGTACTGTACGTTTTCCAGAAGCGGCTGGGTGTCCAGCATAAGTGGTCTCCCAAAGGCACTTCCAACACTCAGGCGGTATGGCCGCCTGAATCGGCGTTCTCCGGCGTCTTCTTGGCCCGTTGCGGCGTCATCGTTGCCGGGTCAGGTTGCCCGGGCACGCCGCGCGGCCCGAATTGCTGCCTTTGAAGATCATCCTCGGAGAACTCAGGCTCGACGCCGTTCGGCTCGACGCGCTTTATCGGAGTTCCCGGATCGTGATCGCGCTTGTTCATGCCATGCTCCATCGCTGGCCGGTCAGAGTCCGGCCAACGACTGAAGGGGCGAATTGTTGCTAAACAGGAATGCGACCAAGCTATCTCACGTTCCGCAGAAGGTTTGCAGCACGCGTTGACCGGGCAGCGGCGGGTCAGCGTAGGCAGCATATTGCGGCTGGTCGTCGTAGGGTTTTGACAGCACCGTCAACAGTTCCTCGAACGGTGCGTAGTTGTCATCGTTCGTCGCAGCCGCAATCACCGCTTCGACGCGGTGATTGCGCGGGATGAAGGCGGGGTTGACGGCGTGCATGGCGGACTGGCGCTTGGACGGCGATTGCGGCTCAAGTGCGAGGCGGTCGCGCCAGCGCTTGGCCCATTCGTCGAAGGCTTGCGGATCCATGAACTGCGCGCGGACCTTCTCATCTGCTGATGCATCCAGAGCGGCGTCGCCGAGGCGGCGGAAGGTGAGGGTGAAGTCGGCCTGGTTTTTTGCCATGGCTTCGAGGAAGTCCTGGATCAGCGCCTCGTCGCCGTCGCGCTCGGTGAAGAGGCCGACCTTCCTGCGTAGACCGGCCACGTAGGCCGCGCTGAACTTCTCGGAGAAATCACCAAGGATGGACTGCGCCTGCTCGACCGCCTTCTCCTTGTCGTCAGAGAACAGCGGCAGCAGGCATTCGGCCAGACGCGTCAGATTCCAGAGCGCGATCCGCGGCTGGTTGGCATAGGCGTAGCGGCCCATCTCGTCGATCGAGCTATAGACCTGCGCGGGATTGTAGTCGTCCATGAAGGCGCACGGGCCGTAGTCGATGGTCTCGCCTGAGATCGAGGTGTTGTCGGTGTTCATCACGCCGTGGATGAAGCCGACCAGGAGCCAGCGCGCGATGAGTTCGGCCTGGCGGGCAACGACGCCTTCGAGCAGCGCGTGATAGGGGCGATCGGCTTTGGCCAGGTCCGGATAGTGCCTGTTGATCACGTGGTCGGCGAGGGCGCGCACGCCATCAGCATCGCCGCGGGCGGCGAAGAACTGGAAGGTGCCGACGCGGACATGGCTCGCTGCCACACGCGTCAGCACCGCGCCGGGAAGCGCGGTCTCGCGGATCACTTGTTCGCCGGTGATGACGGCGGCGAGCGAACGCGTGGTCGGAATATCCAGCGCGAACATCGCTTCGCTGACAATGTATTCGCGCAGGACCGGACCGAGCGCCGCACGGCCGTCGCCACGGCGGGAGAATGGGGTCGGGCCGGAACCCTTGAGCTGGATGTCGCGGCGGACGCCGTCGCGGTCGATGACCTCGCCGAGCAGGATGGCGCGGCCGTCGCCGAGTTGCGGAACGAAATGGCCGAATTGGTGGCCGGCATAGGCCATCGCGATGGGATCGGCGCCTTCGGGCAGGCGCTTGCCTGCGAGGATTTCCGCACCCTCCGGGGTTTCCAGCAGATCCGGATCAAGCCCGAGTTGAACCGCAAGCAGCCGGTTGAGCTTGATCAGGCGCGGAGCGGCAACCGGGGTGGGCGCAACGCGGGCGAAAAAGTTCGCCGGCAGCGCCGCATAGGTGTTCTGGAAGGGGAAATGCACCGTCATAGCCTAAAGATAGGCTCGGGCCGCCAATAGGCAAACACTTCGCGCCAAGGGGCCGAAAATGTCCGGTTCGGGCGCAAAACAGGGCGTTCCCTCGGTTGCCGCCCCTCGCGGCCTCGGGTAAACCCTGCGCAAATTCAGGCAGGCCATTGGCCGCCCGATTCGAACCCTCCGACATCTGTTTGGGAAGTCCATGCATCGCTACCGGTCACATACATGCGGCGCGCTCCGCGAGAGCCATATCGGCGAGACGGTCCGCCTTTCCGGCTGGGTCCATCGCGTTCGCGACCATGGCGGCGTGCTGTTCATCGACCTGCGCGACCATTACGGCATCACCCAATGCGTGGCGGACCCGGATTCGGCAGCGTTCCACGATGCCGAGAAGCTGCGCTCCGAATGGGTGGTGCGGATGGACGGCAAGGTCCGCCGCCGCCCTGAAGGTACCGATAATCCGGAACTTCCGACCGGGCAGGTCGAGATCTATGTCAGCGAGATCGAGGTGCTCGGCCCCGCCGCCGAGCTGCCGCTGCCGGTGTTCGGCGAGCAGGAATATCCTGAGGACATAAGGCTTAAGTACCGTTTCCTCGACCTGCGTCGCGAGAAGCTGCACCAGAACATCATGACCCGCGGCGCGATCGTCGATTCCATGCGCAAGCGGATGAAGGAGCAGGGCTTCTTCGAATTCCAGACGCCGATCCTGACGGCATCCTCGCCAGAGGGCGCGCGCGATTTCCTGGTGCCCTCGCGCATCCATCCTGGCAAGTTCTACGCGCTGCCGCAGGCGCCGCAGCAGTACAAGCAGCTCATCATGATGTCGGGCTTCGATCGCTATTTCCAGATCGCGCCCTGCTTCCGCGACGAGGACCCGCGCGCCGACCGCCTGCCGGGCGAGTTCTACCAGCTCGACGTCGAAATGAGTTTTGTGACCCAGGACGACGTATTCGCAGCGATGGAGCCCGTCATCACTGGCGTGTTCGAAGATTTTGCCAAAGGCAAGCCGGTGACGAAGAACTGGCCGCGCATTCCGTTTGCCGAAGCAATCCGCAAATACGGCACCGACAAGCCCGATTTGCGCAACCCGATCGTGATGCAGGAGGTCTCCGAGCATTTCCGCGGCTCCGGCTTCAAGGTGTTCGCGCGGATGCTGGAGGACCCGAAGAACCAGGTGTGGGCGATCCCGGCGAAGGGTGGCGGCAGCCGTGCCTTCGCGGACCGCATGAACTCCTGGGCGCAGGGCGAAGGCCAGCCGGGACTCGGCTACATCTTCTGGCGCGAAGGCGGCGAGGGCGCCGGTCCGCTTGCCAACAATATCGGCCCCGAACGGACCGCTGCGGTTCGTGAACAGCTCGGCCTTCAGGAAGGCGACGCGGCATTCTTCGTCGCCGGCGAGCCCGACAAGTTCTGGAAGTTCGCCGGCCTTGCGCGGACCAAACTTGGCGAGGAGCTGAACCTGATCGACAAGGACCGGTTCGAGCTCGCCTGGATTGTCGACTTCCCGATGTACGAGTACAACGAGGAAGACAAGAAGATCGACTTCTCGCACAACCCGTTCTCGATGCCGCAGGGCGGATTGGAAGCGCTGCAGACGCAGGATCCGCTGACGATCAAGGCGTTCCAGTACGACATCGCCTGCAACGGCTACGAGATCGCCTCCGGCGGCATCCGTAACCACAAGCCGGAAGCGATGGTGAAGGCGTTCCAGATCGCGGGCTATGGCGAAGAGGACGTGGTCGAGCGCTTCGGCGGCATGTACCGGGCCTTCCAGTACGGCGCGCCGCCGCATGGCGGCATGGCAGCAGGGCTCGATCGCATCGTGATGCTGTTGTGCGGCACCACGAATCTGCGCGAGATCTCGCTGTTCCCAATGAACCAGCAGGCGGTCGATCTCCTGATGGGCGCGCCGTCGGAAGCGACGACCAAGCAGCTCCGCGAGCTTCACATCAGGGTCAACCTGCCGAACAAGTGATGCTCGTAGCCCGGGTGGAGTGGAACGCGTAACCCGGGGCATCTGCGTCAGAGTTTACGAGCGGTCCCGGTTACGCTGGCGCTCCACCCAGGCTACGGCACTCGGCTCAGAGCCCGGTCGACGCCTCGATGCGGAATTGCGCGAGCGCGATCAGCGGGTCGGTCTTGAGGAGCTGAACGAGTTGGAGTCCCGGCACCTTGCCGAGTGGCGTCAGCTTGATGATCAGCGTTTGTCCCGGGGTCTCGACAAAGCGGATCACGGCGTCTACCGCGGCGGCGGCGTCGGGGTTGGCGGCGGCGATGGTTTGGCCAAACGCCTTGATCTGGTCGGTGATGGCGCCTCTCGCGGCCTCGCGACTGACGTTCCGAGCGCCGGCATATTGCGCGACCGCAAGATCGACGCAGCCGCTGTCGCGCAAGGTGAACTCGATGGCTCCTGCTTCGATCTGGGTTGCCATGTTTGCGGCTTGTGCCGGATCGGTGGAGAACACACCACGCGGCACATTGGTGAGCGCAACGCGGGCCGATGCTTTCACGAGGTTGCCGATCTCGAGCCTCGCGGGCGCGAGCACGAAGGCGCCTGACTGCTCGGTCCAGCCTGCGCCGAGATCGATGTCGATGGCCGCCCGGTCGATGCCGGCCGCCGCAAGCGGCTGCATCGCCGGATCGGTCGCATCGATCGGAACGTTCAGCTTCGCGACCAGATGCGCCTTGCTGGGGACGGGGCCGACGAACTGGCCCCAGCCCAGGCTGATGGTGTCGATGTTGATGAGCTTGTTGGTATTGCGGAAGGGCGTGGCGGCGCCCTTGATCTCGACGCCTTCGAACACCCCGAATAACCTAAAGATCTCCTCCGGCGTGGGCTTCGACCCTGCGTTGGCGCGCGCCGCGAAACGCATCAGTTGCGGGATGTCGAAAGAGTTCAACGCAAAACGGTCGAACCTGAACGGCCCCTTTGGCGTCTCGACCTCCAGTCCCTCAAGCGCTAATTGGCCGCGGCCATCTTCCAAATTGGCGCGGATCGCCGCCAGCTTGAAAGGTCCTTGCGGCGTCCGCATCGCGTGTCCGCGCAATTCCGCATTGCCGATGCGAATGCCCTCATAGAGGCCGGCCATCTTCTCCATGACCTCGCGCGCCTGGGCCTGGGTCGGAGGGCCGGCTCCGGGCTGCGGCATGAGCGCGAAGATCGCCCCCAATTGCAGCCTTGAGGGGCGTACCGCGATATCGTCGATCGTGATGCTGTCGATCTGCGCCCTCATGCCCTTGTCGGAGGTCAGCACATAGGGGCCGGCCGAGACTTGCCGGTAGACGCGGTGATAGCTGTCGTCGTTCGACCTCTCGGGATCGAGCACAGTGCCGGCCGCTGTCGCGTCGAAATCATGCGCGACGAGATTGGAGAGAGTGCCGGTCAGCTTCTCGCGCCGGCCCGCCTGTGGCGCGTTCACCGCGAAGGTGAACCCGTCCACTTTGGTGCTGGCGACCTTGCCATCCTTAATGTCCTGCAGCGCAATGCCCGAATAGGCGAACTCGCCGCCGCCTAGCGTCCCCGCGCCGTCATTGATCGTGCCGCTCAGCGAGGGGATTGTGACCGACGAGGCGGCGACGACGGTGAATTGCTGGAGCGCAAAGCGATAGATGTCGATCAGGGATTCCGAGGCCGGCAGTTGCGCCGGGCTGGAGGGGCCGGAATAATCCTTCACTGCGAAGCGCGGCACCTTGTAGGTGACCTTGGCCGGTACCTGGTCGGTCACCTCCGTTGCCAGCTCGATGTCGGCCAGTTCGATGCTTTCGGCGGAGACGCGCGCCCGATCGGGCTGGCGGATGCCGGTGGCGATCAGGCTTGCGATCTTCAGCCGCGCCGGTGGTTGCGCCGCAGATTCGGCTATGATGTCCACGACTGTGACGGTGCGCGCCAACATATCCACCGTCACCTTGCCGTGACTGGCCTTGCCGCCGGCGGCGCGGACCTGCGCGAAGGCCGCCTCGATGCCGCTGGTCATGCGATGCTGCACGTAGAGATTGAAGCCGAGCAGGCTGGCCGCGGCGACCACGACCGCGGCGATCAGGCCGATCAAAATCCGTATCATCCACTCAGCTCCGAATTTCGATCATGCGGGGAACAAATTGCCATGTTCTCAAGGAGATGACCCGGGAAGGAAAGGGCGATAAGGCTTCAAATATTGCGCCGCCGGACGGTTGTTGACGGGGGTGCTATCCGATGTTGCATCAAGGGGGCTCGGCGTGCTTCACATCCGGGCTCTATCTACCGGACAACTGGCCTTGTTAGACCCGCACAGAATAAGAGCTTGAGGCCGGAAACGCGAGAGTACGATGTCATCCTCTTCTGAAGATCTTCATTCCGCGGCGCTGGCCTATCACCGGCTGCCGCGACCGGGCAAACTTGAGATTCAGGCGATCAAGCCGCTCGCCAACCAGCGCGACCTCGCGCTCGCCTATTCGCCTGGCGTGGCCGCAGCCTGCACGGAGATCGCGAACAACCCCGCCGAAGCCGCCTCGCTGACGGCGCGCGCGAATCTGGTCGCGGTGGTCAGTAACGGTACTGCAGTGCTCGGGCTCGGCAATATCGGCCCGCTGGCCTCGAAGCCGGTCATGGAAGGCAAGGCGGTGCTGTTCAAGAAATTCGCCGGCATCGACGTGTTCGACATCGAGATCAAGGCCGACACGATCGAGCGCGTGGTCGAGACGGTGGCGGCGCTGGAGCCGACCTTCGGCGGCATCAATCTGGAGGACATCCGCGGGCCTGAATGCTTCGAGATCGAGACGCAGCTCAAGGAGCGGATGAAGATCCCGGTCTTCCACGACGACCAGCACGGCACGGCCATCATCGTGGGCGCTGCCATCGTCAACGCGTTGCTGCTGAACGGCAAGAAGCTCTCCGAGGTGAAGATCGTCTGCTCCGGCGCCGGTGCGGCCGCGATCGCCTGCCTCAATCTGCTGGTGTCGATGGGGGCGCAGCGCAAGAACATCTGGGTCTGCGACATCGACGGCGTCGTGCATGAGGGTCGTAACACCTTGATGGACCGCTGGAAGGCTGTCTACGCGCAGAAGACCGATGCGCGGGTGCTGGCGGACGTGATCGGCGGCGCCGACATCTTCTTAGGGCTCTCGGCGCCGAATGTGCTGAAGCCGGAAATGGCAAAGCAGATGGCGGAGCAGCCGCTGATCATGGCGCTCGCCAACCCGGTGCCCGAGATCATGCCGGACGAGGCGCGGAAAGCGCGCCCCGACGCCATGATCTGCACGGGACGTTCGGACTTTCCGAACCAGGTCAACAACGTCCTGTGCTTTCCCTTCATCTTCCGCGGCGCGCTCGACGTCGGCGCGACCGCGATCAATGAGGCGATGAAGCATGCGGCGGTGGACGCGATCGCGCAGCTCGCGCGCGATCCGCCGTCCGATGCGGTGGCATCGCGCTTCGACAGCGGCGAGGCGCAGGGCTTTGGGCCGGGCTCGCTGATCCCGAGCCCATTCGACCCGCGCCTGATCCTGCGCATCGCGCCGGCGGTGGCGAGGGCAGCGATGGAATCGGGCGTGGCGACGCGGCCGATCAAGAACTTCGATGAATATACCGCGCTGCTCGAGCGCTTCGCCTTCCGCTCTGGTCTTGTCATGAAGCCGGTGTTCGCCAAGGCCAAGACGCAGCCTGTGCGCGTAATCTATGCCGAAGGCGAGGATGAGCGCGTGCTGCGCGCCACGCAGGTGGTGCTGGAAGAGAAGCTGGCGCGGCCGATCCTGGTCGGGCGGCCCTCGGTGGTCGAAACCCGCATCAAGCGGTTTGGCCTTGCCATCAAGGCCGGCAAGGATTTCGACCTCGTCAATCCCGAGGACGACCCGCGCTACCGTTCCTATGTGCAGTCCTATATCGAGGCTGCCGGACGGCGTGGCGTGACACCGGATGCCGCGCGCACGGTGGTGCGTACCAACAACACGGTGATTGCGGCGCTCGCGGTGGTGCGCGGCGAGGCCGATGCCATGCTGTGCGGCGTCGAGGGCCGCTACATGAGCCATCTGCGCCACGTGCGCGAGATCATCGGCTTCCTGCCTGGCGTCAGCGACTATGCGGCGCTGGCGCTGATGATCTCGACCAAGGGCGCCTATTTCATCGCCGATACGCAGGTACGGCCGAATCCAAGCCCGGAAGAGCTCTCGGAGATGGCATCGCTCGCGGCGATCCATGTCCAGCGCTTCAGTCTAAAGCCCAAGGTCGCGTTCGTGTCGCATTCCGATTTCGGCAGCTACGACACCGAATCCTCGCGCAAGATGCGGCGCGCCACGCAGTTCCTGAAGGAGAAGCATCCGGAGATCGAGGCCGACGGCGAGATGCAGGGCGACACCGCGCTGTCGCAGACCATGCGCGATCTGGTGCTGCCGGGCTCGAAACTGGAAGGCGAGGCCAATATCCTGATCATGCCGAACCTCGATGCGGCCAATATCGCCTACCAGATGATCAAGTCGCTGGGCGACGCGCTTCCCGTCGGCCCGATCCTGATCGGCCCGGCCCGGCCGGCGCATATCCTCACGCCGTCGGTGACGGCGCGAGGTGTCCTCAATATGACGGCGGTCGCCGCCGTCGAGGCGCAGGAGCGCGCGGGCCGCGCACAGCCGACCTTGTTCGGCTAGAAGGCAAGGAGCATTCGGTACAGTCGGATTCGATTGCTCGCAGCGGGCGGAACGACCATAATCGTTCCGCGCTTGGTTCATGACTGCGATCAATGGGGACGACCATGCCGGGGTTCATTGCTTTCGGACGAGTCTTGTTCGCCGTGCTGTTCATCTATTCGGGAGCAAGCAAGCTGCTGGCGATCCAGGCGACCGCGGATTCCTTCGCAGCCAAGGTCACCATTCCCGAATTTGCAGTATCCTATGCGCAGCAGCTCGAAAGCATGGCGGGAATGCCGATCATGCAATTGATTGCGATCTCGGTCGGGGCGTTCGAGATCATCGCCGGCCTGATGATCGCGCTGAACTGGCTGGTACGCTTCTTCTCGATCCTGCTCATCATCCTCGTGATCGGCGCGACCTACTACTTCCACGATTTCTGGAATCAGCCTGCGCCAGACAATGCCCATACGCTGATGGAGGCGCTGAAGAACCTGTCGATCATCGGCGCGCTGTTCATCCTCGCCGGCTACGGCCGAACACCCCGCAACGCCGAGGCTGCCTACGGCGACGTCTAACTAGAGAGAGGTGAAGAGAGCTTGTAGCCCGGGTGGAGCGGAACGCATAACCCGGGACGCTCTGTCCGTGTTGCGAGCGGTCCCGGGTTACGCTGGCGCTTCACACGGGCTAGGATACCTAAGCGTCGCGCCGCCACGGCGTGACGGTGACATCCTGATCCGGCTCCAGCAGCTTTGGCTCGCCGGGCTGCAGGCCGTGGGATGCGAGGATTTGCTGCGGCGAGCGGGCAGGGACGCCGGGAAAACAGGGCTCGCCGTCGGGCAGCCTCACCCGCGGCGCCTGCGACAGCCAGAAGGTGTCGTAGCGGTCCATGAACATATCGAACACCGAAGGGCCGCCGATGATCGCGACGGTCCCGGAGGTGACGCCCGCTTTCGTGCTCGTCGTCTCGAACGAGGCGCCGGCAGGATTCCAGAGCGTGGCCATCGGATTTGCGGAATCGGACGCGGTGGCGCGCACCTTGCGCGTTACGATGATGCGCTTTCGCTGCGGCGAGTTCGGCTGGTCCTCGTATGAATTGCGGCCATGCACGATCAAGTCGGCGCGATCGAGCGCGGCCGAGAAGAACTTCTTGTCGCCCTCGAACTTCAATTCGTTCGGCATCACGTTATCGGCGTTGGCCAGCCGTCCATCGGCGGAGACGATGACATAGCCTTCGAAACGCAACGCCGGCACGATGACGCGTGACGCTATTCGGGGACCGTCGTTACGACACTGTTGACCGGCCGCGCGGTCACCGTCGGCAGCTTGGCGTCCTTGATGAGCTCCTGGTCATATTGCGGCAGCGTCTGCACCGGGAATTTGGCGCGCATCGCGACGACCTTGTAGCCGCCAGCCTTCAGGCGACTCAACAGTTCGGGCAGGGCTTCCGCGGTGTGCTTCTGGAAGTCGTGCATCAGGATGATGCCCTTGCCGAGCTTGTCGACCTTCTTCATCACGGTGTCGATCACCGCCTGCGGCTTGCTCGCCCTGAAGTCGAATGAGTCGAGGTCACAAGAGAACATGGCGATGTTGCGGGTGCCGAGATAGGTCACCATTTCCGGCGGATGCTGCAGCGCCGGGAAGCGGAAGAACGGTGCCGGCGAGACGCCGAGCGCCCATTTGACCGCGGAGAAACCCTTCTCGATCTCATCCTTGCGCTGGTCCTCGGTCAGCTTCTTGTTGTTCAGGTTGGCATGCGACCAGGTGTGGGCGCCGACGGTGTGTCCGGCGTTGTAAACCTGCTTGAGGATCTCGGGATGGTAGGTCGCGTGTTTGCCGATCGGGAAGAAGATGCCGGTGGTGCATTCGTCCGCCAGCGCCTTCAGCACGGCAGGCGTGTTGGTCGGCCACGGGCCGTCGTCGAAGGTGAGGACCACTTCGTGGTCGCGCAGGAAGTCGAGCTGCTTGAAATGCTCGAAGCCGAAGCCGGGGCCGCCCGTGGTGTCGATCTCGACTGTGCGACCGACGCCGAGTGCATTCGGATTGTTGCAAGGAGCGCGCGCGGGCTGCGGTGGCTGGGCGGGGGCTGCGGCAGGAACCGGCGCAGGTGCCGCCTGCGGAGCGGCCGCCTGCTGTGCAGGAGGCGGAGCGGCGTTCGCGCCCTTGGTGGGGGGAGCAGCTTTGGCGGCGGGTGGAGTCTGCGACCAAGCCGCAGTCGACGAAAGCAGCGAAACCGCACCCGCAAAAATCAGACCTGCCGCAATGCGCATGGTTGTGTTCCCTAGAGCTATCGTGCGGATAGAGGTATCCAACACCCGCCGAACTGCCTCCTACCTCAACTAATAGTAGCCTAGATGCTCGTCACCCGCCAATGCAACGGGGGCCGGCTTCCTGCACAGGTTAATTGCGGAGATCAAGCCGCCGCCAGCGCCCGCGCGATGGTGGTCTTGACCCCTCGTGTCCTCCGGCGGAACCTGCTCAGGGAAGACGTCGGCGATATAGCCGTCGCGTCCGATCAGATATTTGTGGAAGTTCCAACGCGGGACATCCTTCGGGCGTGCCTCGGCAGCCCATCTGTAAAATGGATGTGCATTGGGACCCTTCACCACGGCCTTGGCTGCGATCGGAAAGGTGACGCCATACTGATGGTGCGCCGTCTCAGCGATCTCGTTTGCTCCGCCAGGTTCCTGGCTGCCGAAATCGTTCGAGGGGATGCCGATGACGACCAGGCCGCGGTCGCGGAACTCTGTCCACAGGGCCTGCAGCCCTGCATATTGCGGGGTGAAACCGCACAGCGAAGCGGTGTTGACGATCAGGAACGGATGGCCCGCATGCTCGGCGAGGCGGATGTCGCCGCCCTGCAGCGCCGGAAAGGAGAAGGCATAGGCCGTGATTCGGCTCATCGCCGGCTCCGCCTGCAAGGTCCGGGAGCACAAAGGTTCGGCCAGTATCGCCACTGCACCCCCGACGAAGATCCTGCGGCTGACCATGGCCATTCCCCTTCGCCATGAAGATTCGTGGAACAATAGCCCGACCAGACAGGATGCCGCTTTCAACAAGCCGTTACGGCAGCACTCGGGGCCCGACGGATTTTCGGACCTGCGCCGTTGGCGCATCCCGGAATGACAAGACCTAGCGCAGCGGGATGATGAAGTCGGTGCCTTCGCCGGTTTCGCCCTGGTTGGCGCCCAGGTCGGAGACGATGATCGAGCCGCCTGACGTGAGCGCTTCATTGATGCGCGCCATCGTGTCCTGCGGGATGGTGATGCGGTCGAGCGCTTCCGCCGGGCTGCTCGCGAGCGGCTGCGGCTTGACCTCGGCGGAGGCGGCAGTGGCGCGGCGGCGTCGTGCCGGATAGGCATCCTGCTCAAGACGCGCCGCGGCGCGCACGGTCGGCAGCGAGACGACCGACCAGCGCAGCAGGTTCGGATCGCTCTTGTCGACCTGGGCAGTGAACACATGCGTGCCCAGCGGCCGGTCGCCAGGCGCGATTACGACGGGCACCTCGAACAGCGGCGCAAAGTTCTGCCGCACGTAGAGCTTCGAATCCTTGCGGCTGATCAGGACGGCGATCTGCCCGGTCCGCTTCGGCGGATCGAGCTTTGCCGCGCCCGGCAGACGTGAAGGATCCTTCTTGACCTCGGCAGTGGGCGCATCGACCGGCTCGGCGGCCTCGGCCGGTTGCTCGGCAGTCTTTGGTTCAGCCGGTTTTTCTGCGTCGACCTTAGGCGCATCCTGCTTGATCGCTTCGGCCGTCGTCTCGCCCTTCGGGCGTTCACCGGCGGGCACTTCGGTCTTCGAAGCTTCCGTGCTGGCGGTAATCTCGATTGGGTTCTGGTCGGCGTCGGCGGATTTCGCCACGCCGATTGTGCCGTCGTTCAGTTCCACATCGGAAACGGTCGCCGCTGCGGTCTTGGTGAAGGCAGTTTCGATGGCGTCCGCGGTATGAGTCGGCTCGCGTACCGACGCCTGCAACTGGGCATGACCCACGGTCGCTCGCAACTCGAGACTGTTGGTCGGCCTGATCTCCGCTCCCTTGTCTCCCTTGACGCCGGCCGGGGCGTCCACCTTCGGTTCTTCCGCAACCGGCTGCGGCACGACCTTCTGCGTGGCCAGCAGCGGATGCGAAAAGGCCGTGGGCGTGATCTCACCGGGCGTGATGATGACGCGCGCGCCCATCTTGGTCCAATTCCACATCTTGATCGCGAATGCCGTCGGCATCCGGATGCAGCCGTGCGAAGCCGGATAGCCGGGCAGCACGCCGGCATGCATGGCAACACCCGACCAGGTGATCCGCTGCATATAGGGCATCGGCGCGTTGCTATAGATGTTGGAGTGATGGAATTTGTGTTTCTGGATGATGCTGAAGACGCCCATCGGGGTGGAGTGGCCCTTCATGCCGGTGGAGACTGGGCTCTCGGCAAACAGACCGTTCGCGTCAAAGACGCGCATCTTCTGGTTCTGGATCGAGACCGTGATGATCAGCGGCGCCTGCGGCTTGGCGCCCGTCTCCTTTTGGGGAGTTGCGGACTTTGCGGCGGGCTTGCGCGGCTTCTGCCGTCGCGGCTGGATCTGAGGCTCGGGCTGATAGTAATAGCTGGGATCGAAGTCACGCCAATAGTAGAGCGCGGCATTGGCCGGCGACGCGGCGCCGAGCGTGCCTAGCATCGCGAGTATCGCGATCTTCCAAGCCCGTTCATTTGCAGTTTGCAAAGTCGACATCCGACGTCCGCTCACGCGCATAGCCCTTAAGTCCCAGTCCAATGTTGGTTGGTTGTCGCAGACGCGAAATACGTTCACCAGCACAGGTACCTTAACCCTTCTGTGATCGCGGCGCTCTCGCGGAAAGCGTAGCAAAAAAGCCTCACATTCGGTTAAACCGGCACCGGGCTTCTCGGTGCCTGGAGTCTTCTCGTGCGGCCTTTTCGCCATACATAGGCCGCGCCAACAACATAGCGGAGCCATTTATGCGCGCCAAAGCCATCACTTCTCCTCAAACGCCTTGGAAGAGGCTGGCTTTGGCCACACTCGTCATGACGCTGGGATTGGCAGAGGCCGCGTCGGCTGCCGACGAGCCCGACCTGATCTTCCGTCGCTCCACTGTGTTCAAATGGATTTCGCCCAACGACAAGCTCGCGACCTACGGCGTCGACGATCCCGAGGTTGAGGGCGTGGCCTGTCATTTCACGGTGCCGGAGAAGGGCGGCTTCAAGGGCTGGCTAGGATTGGCGGAAGAAGTCTCCGACATCTCGCTGGCCTGCCGGCAGATCGGCCCGATCCGCTTCAAGGACAAGATGAGTCAGGGCGACGACATGTTCCGTCAGCGCCGGTCGCTGTTCTTCAAGAAAATGCAGATCGTCCGTGGTTGCGATGCCAAGCGCAACGTGTTGGTCTACATGGTTTATTCGGACAAACTGATCGAAGGCTCGCCGAAAAACTCGACCTCATCCGTGCCGATCATGCCCTGGGGCGCAGCCGACGCCAATGTGCAGAAGTGCGGCGACTTCATCCAGTAGTGGCGGGAAGGGCTAGAACTGCCTCTTCTTCAGGTCTGATCCTCGCATTCCGGCCTGAAGACGGGCTTGGGGATCACGACAGCCGACGAGGCGCACAAGCTTCTGCGGCGCGCATTCGTTGTCACCCATGACGTGGCTGTCCTGCTGCGACATCGCACCGGTCATCTGCTGCTGGCCGGGTTTGCGGGTCGGGGTTTCCTTGCCAACATCGATGTTGTCATTGCCCACGACTGCGATCCTTCGTTGGATATGTGGAGAGGACTAACGCGCAACCATCAACAAAGGTTGCGAGTTGTTCGACTGAGTCGACCGAGTAAGCTGTTGGGTTCAGTCTGCTGCCGTGCTCCTAGCGGCCAAAGATTAAGAACTCGCGACGTTTGCGTTCAGCGCACATCGGTAGTGTAGCGCCAAACCGTGGTTGCCGGCGTTGACCTATGTCATTCGCGCCGTGAATCATTTCGTCGCTGATGTCGAGGCAGGGCTCGGGGCGCTGGTGCACGAGAATTGCGGGCCACTGAAATCATTGGATTTTTCGCGTCATTGTTTCGTCGCGTAGAGCCGACGAAACAATTTGGCAGTAGAACGAAACCATTTTTGGCCTTTGGCGCAGATGTCTGGAAACAGGGCTTGATTATCAAACCGGCAACACGACGGCGGGGACGCTGGAAGACCGGAGACAGTCAAATGCGGACGATCAGCTTCATCCTTGCCTTCGCCTTCGTCCTGGCTGGACCCTCGATGGTCGGGCCCTTCGACGGCGACCTTCCGGGCATCGGCACCTTTTCGTATATGGGGTCGCCGACCGCAGGCGCCGCGACGCAGATGATCGTCGTTGCCGCCAACTGAGCGTCGTAGAGAAGTCTGCAAGAAAGCCGACGGTCAATGAACTGCAACCTATTGCGCTCCTGCCTCGCCGTTATCGCTGCATTGATCGTTTCTACCAGTTCTGCGCACGCGCAGGTGCCGGCAACGCTTCAGACTCAGCCGGTGCAATTCCGTACTCTGTTCAAGGTGCTGCCCGACCCGCGCGGTGAATTCGTCCGCTTGTGCGCACCCCACATGCTCGGCCGCTGGGCGCATCCGGAAACCGTATGCGGCTGCCTGCACGACTATGCCGCCGCCAGCGTCGAGGATCCCGACCTGCGCGAAGCCTTGCTGCGCGGCATCAGCGAGACCGGCGTGCCCACCATCGAGACCGACTGGGTGCCACCGTCAAAGCAGTCCGAGATCGGCCCGACCTTCACCAAGATCGCCAGGCCCACGCTGCAGTGCATGTTCGATCCGGCGACGGAGTGAGGCGTTTCTTGACCATCCCTCACGACGTCATCGCCCGGCTTGACCGGGCGATCCAGTATTCTGCGGCGTTGAGTGGTGCGTGCGACTGACGATGTCGGTTACTGGATGCCCCGCCTGCGCGGGGCACGACGGACACCGGGACTCTTGTTTCGACGCGTTTTTTTTCGCGCGAACCGGTATCCACTTCGCTCGAAAACGCTTTAGCGCCTCTTCGTGCCGAGGCGCGGGACGCATTTGCGCACGCGCGTCACGCCATGGCTCGTCATCTGCGAGCCCGAGACTTCCTTGATCTGGCCCGCGGGGCACGATCCGTCGTCGACCAGCACGCGTTGGCCCAGTCGCAAATCGACGATGTCTTGCTCGCGTCCCACCACCTGGGCTGACGCCGGCAGCGGCGATGCAAGCCAGCCAAGCAGCACGATGCAGCCGATGCGCAGAACTTTTCTCGATATCATCAGTATCACTTGCCTTGGATCTTCAACCCGTCGGGGCCTACGTTGATCTGGAAGCCTTCAGGCTGCTTCTTGGCCTGGTAGAGCTGGTAGCTGAGCACGCCGATGACGGCGAGCAGCACACCGATGATCAGATACAGGACGTTGCGATTGCCGGGCATCCGGTATGTCCGCCGTGACGACTTTTCACCTTCACCTTAGTGAGGCGCCAGCGATTCTCATAGGGCGGCGCTTCCCGCGCAGCGCGGCGAGCGCGGCCTTCGCCAGACGTTCGGCCGATACTCTCAGTTGCGGAAGCTCATGGCCGGCAAATCCCAGCACGAAGCCGGGCAGGGGACGCGCGCGATGATAGGTTTCTGCGAGCAGCCAGCCGTGGACGCCGGCCGCGCTCTTGGCTTGAGGCGCTACGAGCGGCTCAGTCGATGGATCGAACCGCGCCACCAGATGCAGGCCCTGCGAGGGCACCGGCACCGACAATTCACCATCCGAGGCCTCCGACAGCGTCGAGGCCAGCATGTCGCGGGCTTCGCGGTAGAGCCTGCGCACCTTTTTCAGGTTTGCGGCGAAGGCGCCGGAATTGAGCATGTCGGCGACGGCACCTTCCATCAGCGTGCCGGGAAAGCGGTCGAGCGCGGCGCGAGCCGCCGTCACTGGACCGATCAATTTTTCAGGCAATGCGCAGTAGCCGATGCGCAGTCCCGGGAACAGCGTCTTGGCAAACGTGCCCATGTAGATGACGCGCCGGAGATGATCGATGCCGGCGAGCGACAGCAAGGGAGCGCCGTCATATCGGAACTCGCTGTCGTAATCGTCCTCGAACACAAAGGCGTCGGCCGCCTTGGCCCAGTCGAGTAGTTCCAGCCGACGCGGCATCGACATCTGCACGCCAAGCGGAAACTGATGCGACGGCGTCACATAGGCCGCGCACGCTGCCGGTGCGCGGCTACGGCCGTTTGCGACCACCATGCCCGATGCGTCGACCGGGACCGACACGGCGCGGTAGCCGCAGTGCTCGATGGTCTTCCGTGCGATAGGGTAACCTGGATCTTCGCACCAGACCTGGTCGCCGGGCTTCAGGATCGCGCTGAGAACGATGCGCAAGGCATGCAGCGTGCCCGAGGCCAGCATGATCTGCTCGGGATCGCAGCGCAGTCCACGCGCCGAGAGCAAGTGATCGGCGATCGCGGCGCGGAGTTCGTGGCTGCCGCGGGGATCACCATAGTGGAGATGCTCGGTGCCGAACGCGCGCATCCGTCGTCCGACAAAGGCCCTGAAGCGCTGCAGGGCGCGCTCGTCGATATGGGTACAGCCGAGCGCCAGCGCACCTTGCTGTGGCGCGTCGATCATGACTTTCGGCTTTGTCGCCTGGCCCGATCGTGCAGGGATGCGTGTCGCGACGAACGTGCCGGAGCCTGTGGTCGCCACCGCGAACCCGTCAGCAATCAAACGCTCATAGGCGGTGACGACCGCATTGCGGCGAAAGCCGGTCTGCCGTGCCAGCGTGCGGGAGGGCGGCAGCGGCTCGCCCGGTTTGACGATGCCGCCGAGGATGGCGTGGCAAAGCGCCTGATAGAGGCGCTGCTGGGCGGAGGCGCCTGGTGTGACGTGCTGTCCGGAAAGGTCGAGCGGCAGCTCGGCCTTGCGCGGCGATACAGAATTGGTCGAAATTTTTCGCATGGAATTGGCACTATCGCAGACCAAATCCGACGCTACAACTGTTTCGAAACGTTCAAATCCGAACAGGAGCTGCCGTGAGCGAAGGTGCTGCCGCCTCATATCCGCTGTCCCCGCGAAATCAGGTGAAGCGCCGCCATGATCGCGGCTTCTACGATCAGGCAACCGTACACCGCATCCTCGACTCCTCGATGCTGTGCCACGTCTCCTACGTGATCGACGGCCAGCCCTATTGCACGCCGACCTTCTTCTGGCGGGAGGGGACGAAGCTGTACTGGCACGGCAGCAGCGCGAGCCGCATGCTGAGGAACCAGTCCGCGGGCCAGAGGGTCTGTCTCACGGTCGCGCATCTCGACAGCCTGGTGCTGGCGCGCTGCGGCTTCAATCATTCAGCCGACTACCGCGCGGTGATGGCGTTCGGCACGGCCTACCTCGTCACTGATCCCGATGAGAAGCAGCGCACGCTGGTTGCGATGGTCGACCGCTTCTTTCCCGATCGGACCGCGAGCCTGCGGCCGAGCAACACGCAGGAGATCAAGGCGACCTCCTTCATCGCAATGGAGATCGAGGAGGCGTCCGCTAAGATCCGCGCCAAGGGCGTGGCCGACGACGAGGAGGATTACGAGCTGCCCATTTACGCTGAGCGCATTCCGGTGCACACCGTGCTCGGCGCTCCGGAACCTTGCTCGCGGCTGCTCGACGGGGTGACGCGACCGGAATCGCTCAATGGCTATTCGGAAGGCCGTCTGCTCGAAGAAGCATTGCGAGATGCCTATTTTGCGCAGTACCGCGGTGGCTGAGATCACGCTATAGCGTTGCAGGCCAAGCGCCCGCACGCTTGATGATCGAACCCTGGAGTTGGAGCAGCCGCATGAATGCCGAGACGCCACAGAGAATCCTGGACGCCGTTGATGCCGGCTTCGATGCGCAGCTTGCGACCACCAAGGAATTCGTCGCGATCCCATCGACCCGCGGGGCGGAAGGTCCGTGCCAGGACATGATCGGCGATCTCTTGCGCGCGCGTGGCTATGAGGTCGACGACTGGCATATCAATATCGATGATCTGAAGGACCTCCGCGGCTTCGGCCCGATCGAGCATGATTTCTCCAGGGCGCGCACGGTGGTCGGGACGTACCGGCCGCGGACCAATGGCGGCAAATCGCTGATCCTGCAGGGGCACTGCGACGTGGTGCCTACGGGCCCGCTCGACATGTGGGAGACGCCGCCGTTCTCGCCCACCGTCAAGGACGGGCGGATGTATGGCCGCGGCGCCTGCGACATGAAGTCGGGCACGATCGGCGCGCTCTATGCGCTGGATGCAATCAAGGCGGCGGGTTTCCGCCCGACGGGCCGAATCCACTTCCAGTCCGTGATCGAGGAGGAAAGCACCGGTGTCGGCGCGCTCTCGACCCTGCAGCGCGGCTATCGTGCCGATGCCTGCTTCATCCCGGAGCCGACCGACGGCAAGATGATCCGCTCGCAGGTCGGCGTGATCTGGTTTCGCCTGAAGGTGCGCGGCTTCCCGGTGCATGTGTTCGAGGCCGGCGCCGGCTCGAACGCGATCATGGCGGCGTATCATCTGATCCACGCGCTGGAAAAGCTCGAAGCCGAATGGAACGAGCGCGCGAAGGCCGACCGCCATTTCAAGGACGTCGCGCATCCCATCAACTTCAATCCCGGTATCATCAAGGGCGGCGACTGGGCCTCCAGCGTGCCCGCCTGGTGCGATGTCGATTGCCGCATCGCGGTGCTGCCCGGCTGGTCGATCGCGGAGTGCCAGAAGGAGATTTTGGCTTGCGTGTCGGCGGCCGCGCGCGGCCATCGCTTCCTCTCCAACAACCCGCCTGATGTGCAATGGTCGGGCTTCTTGTCCGAGGGCTATGAACTGACTGACGCGGCCGAGCCGGAAGCAGCGTTTGCGAAGGCGTTTGGCGCCATCTATGGCGGCACGGTGGAAGATCGCGCGTTCACCGCGCTGACCGATACCCGCTTCTACGGACTGAACTACAACATCCCAAGCCTGTGCTTCGGCGCCAGCGGCGCAGCGATGCATGGGTTCAATGAGTACGTCGATTTGGAGTCGCTGCGTAAATCGACCAAGGCCACCGCGCTGTTCATCGCGGAATGGTGCGGCGTGGAGAAGCTCTAGACACTCATCCAGAGTCGTAGGGTGGGCAAAGCGCAGCGTGCCCGCCTTGTCTTGCACCGACCGTGAATGGTGGGCACGCGTTGCGTTGCCCACCCTACGAATTTGACGGCCACAGCGCTGCGACGATCGCATCGAGTCCGTCGGTGAGCGCGGCCGGGCCCGGCTGCAGAATGATTGTCGACTTGATCTCGACGATGCGGTCGTTGCGCACGGCGGGAATGTCGCTCCAGCCGGGACGGTTGCGGATGCGATCAGGTACGACTTTCTTGCCGCACCAGGAGGCGAGGATCACGTCGGGCGCTGCCTCGCGCACCACTTCAGGCGCGATGATGCGGTCTTTCGCCGCCTTCTGGTGCCGCAGGCCTGGCAGCGCGTCTTCGCCGCCGGCGATCTCGATCAGTTCGGAGACCCAGCCGATGCCGCTGATCAAGGGATCGTCCCATTCCTCGAAATAGACTATGGGCTTCGGCTGTGAACGCGGAATCGCAGCAACGCTGGCGAGGCGATGCTCGAAATCGATGGCAAGCCGGTCGGCGCGCTCGGCGGCGCCAACCATAGCGCCTAGCATGCGGATCATCGCCATGATGCCGGCAATGTCGCGCTGGTTGAAGACGTGGACGTTGACGCCGGCCCGCACGAGATCGGCGACAATCTCAGCCTGGATGTCGGAGAAGGCGAGCACGAGATCCGGCTCGAGCGCCAGGATTTTCGGGATGTCGGCCGAGATGAAGGCAGCAACGCGCGGCTTTTCGCGGCGGACCTGCGGCGGCCGCACCGCATAGCCGGAGACACCGACGATGCGGTCCTGCTCGCCGAGCAGGTACAGCGTCTCCACGGTCTCCTCAGTGAGGCAGACGATCCGGCGGGGAGGGAAGTTGCGCATCGGAAACCTCTATCGTTGGCTGCCCCAAAGCGTGATGACTTTTCTTCGAATCGTCATCCCGCTTTGGCTCTTTGTCTGAGCATGATCTTTTCGGAAAACCGGTTTCCACTTTTCCGGATCATGCTCTGTCACACCGGCCATTACCTCCGACGTCATTGCCTGATTTACCGGCTCCGTCCATTCTCTGCCGCGATCGGGCGCACAACAAAGCGGGAGGACGCATGACGCCGCTGGAGAAGATCCAATCGATGAAGATGCCGTTTGCGGAACTGAAGGGCGTCACCTTCACGGATGCCGGCAAGGACCGCGTGGTGGCGAAGATGATGGTGCGCCCGGACCTCTGTACGCTGCATCACACCATCCACGGCGGCGCGGTGATGGCGCTTGCGGACTCGGTCGGGGCGGCGGCGACCGTGATCAACCTGCCTGAGGACGCCAAGGGAACCACCACGATCGAGAGCAAGACGAATTTCATCGGCGGCGCCAAGGAGGGGACCACAATTATTGCTATCGCCACGCCTGTACATCGCGGGCGGCGCACGCAGGTCTGGCAGACCCGGTTGGAAACCGAAGACGGCAAGCTGGTCGCCATTGTGACTCAGACGCAGATGGTGCTGTAGTTATGCGCGAGACCCTAAATTCATCAATAACTTCAATGTGAAAGATTAAGTGAATCTGGCTGCAAGAATTCAGTGAATCTGCGTACTTGAATTTCGTGTTGCGACGCACAATATTGGGCATCTAGGGAATCAACGCCTCCTCGAGGGCTGCCACGAGGGGCTATGGAATGAACTATGATTCTAAGCGTTCGGCGCCAGCCAAGGGCACCGTCCGCACTCTCCGCCAGTTGGAATTGCCGCTTCTGCGGGATCATCTGCTGAGGCTGGACCGAACCAGCCGCTATGATCGTTTCCATGGCTTCATGGATGATGGCTTCATCAAGCGCTACGCCGAGAAATGCGCCAATGACGGCACCGTCATCATCGCCTATTTCGAGAACGAGGTGGTGCGCGGTGCGGCCGAATTGCATCCGCCGGAGCAATCGCCGGATGGAGAACCGGAGATCGCCTTCAGCGTGGAGCGCTCGACGCGTCGCAAGGGTGTCGGCAGCATACTGTTCCGCAAGCTGATCGCGGAGGCGCGCGCGAGAGGCTACCGCTCGCTTCGGATCACCACCGGCGCGCAGAACGAGTCGATGCGGGCGCTCGCCAGCAAGTTCGGCGCGAACCTGACGTTCCGCCACGGCGAATCCACCGGCAGCATCGATCTCGCGCGGCACGGCCAGCCGGAACTGGCCCCCGCGGCGACAGTCGCTCCGCTGGAGGCAGCGCGCGCAATCGCCAATCTCAACCGCACTTATTGGCAGATGGTGTTCAAGATGTACGGCTGGGGCCGCGCCGCCTGACCGGCGCGCGGCTACGCCACTCCGCCTCGGCCGTTCGGATGAACGAATTGCGGATCGGAGTTCAGGTGCCGGTGCGCTTGTCGTTGCCGAACCGTCGGATCACGCGCCGCTCGACCACGACCGCGCGCTGCGCGCCTTGCTCGCCCGCAATCACGCGGGTCGCCGACCTCGCCATGGTGCGCGACGTCTTCTTCACCTCAGCCAGCACGTCCTCGTAAGGAAGGCCCATCAAGGCGGATGCTATCTCGGCTTGCTGCTCGAGGTCGTCGGTGATGCCGACGGCGGCGAAGATCGCTTCCTCCAGCGTCGGCGGATCGCGCCTCACGCGTCGGGGACCATATTTCGTTTGCCAGTCTTCGCTCATTGGGGCCTCACTGCGAGCGCGACGACAGCCTTAAGAATCGTCATCCACCCGCCTCCTTGTTTCGAGCACGATCTCCGCACAAACGCCTGGTGTCTGTCGCGAGGAAAAGCCGGTAGCTACTCTTTCCGGATCATGCTTTGGGCCGGATACCTAGGCGTCACGTTATTGCATTGCAATATGAATTGCACATGGCAATCCAGCCATGCACCGTAGACCTTCTTGAGTTCGCCTGCCTCATCGCGCGATCGTTACCGGTTATCCACCGCAATCGTGCGTCGCTACGCCATCGTCATTCGCACCGAAGTCGCCGACGCTGCGGAATCAACTGGTGGCTGCGGCCAGCGTTTCAACGCAGTGCGGCCTGCGTCGGTCAGCACATAGATCCCGCGCTCGGCGCGGTTGAACCAGCCGTAGACATTGTGCAGCAGGATCTTGCCGGCATCCGGAATATCGACCCGGAGGTCGCGGACACGCCGTGGCCCATCCGCGAGTGCCAAGGCGCAGGCGAGCGCCTGCTGGCGGTAGGCGGTCATGATCGGTGCGCGCGTGCTGCCGCCCATCACGGGATCGCCCTTGCGCCGATTGTGCTCGGCAACCAGGCGCGAGCGCTTCTTCGGATCGCGGCGCGGCGCCGTGGTCGGCGGCTTCACCAGCACCTCGACTTCGCCGGCGCTGGTCACGCCCAGCATGCCGAAGCCGAGGCGGCGGCAGAGATTGCGGTAGCGCGCATCACCTTCGCGGCCCTTGCCGCGCGTCGATAATTTGGCGGCGATCCAGATCTCGTCGCAGGCGCCCGCACGATCGACTGCCTGCAGGATCAGTTCCAGGTTGAAGGTGAGTTTCAGCTCACCGACCACCACGATCGGCGGATCATCGCCGCTGAGCGCTACCACGTCGCAACCGCCGATCTCGCCCTTCACCGTGAAGCCGAGCTTTTCGAGGAACCGTTTGACGGGCAGATAGAGCGAGGTTTCCACGCGCAAACACTCCAGTCGCGAAATGCCGCGACTCAATTTGCAGAAGTCTACCGCAAAGCGTTTGCCGGGACGGTGGCAAAACGGCTAGTGTTAGTGTGGGACAAGATCAAATGGCGATCGGTGAGCCTGCGCGAGCAAACGGTCCGCGCGGGAGCTGGCGCATTTGTCGCGTGAGAAGCAGGCGCCAGGGTGCTGCAGGGGCTGTACAAATTCTCGTTCAGGACGGTGCGGGGCACTGGCTGCGGCGTGATGTTCGCCACCGCCTCCGGCAAGCTCTACGGCGGCAATTCCGGTTCGTCCTTCATCGGCAGCTATACGGAAGAGGGCGGCATCATCTCGTCCGAGCTGAAAATGTCGCGCCACAACCATGACCCGAACTACGTGCCGATGTTTGCGGTCGACGACATCGTCATGATCTTCAAGGGCGCGCACAGAGGCGATGAGGTTCATTTCGAAGGTGAGACCAACGCCTTGCCCGGCATCGTGTTCACGGCGATCCTGACCCCGATCAACGACAAGGATGCGCCCGCGCCCGGCAAGGTCGGACCCGACGGCATTGGCAACGGGCTCTATTCCATCCATATCCGCATGCTCGATGGGCTCGACGGCGGCAATACCGGCGTGATGATGCTGCACGCCGGCCGCATCCGCGGCGGCGATGCTTATTTCGACTATATCGGCGCCTACACCGCCGCGAATGGCCGGTGGAAGGGCGAGATCGTCAGCCGCGAGCATACGCCGAGCATGGGTGAGCGGCCGCTGTTCGGCGGCCACGAGGTTGGTATCGGCTTCTCCGGTACGTACGATTCCGAAGGCGCCGAGGCCGAGGCTACCGCGCTTGCCGGAAAGCGCAGCATCCGCTTCAAGGCGCTGCTGAAGAAGCTGGTGGAGGCGTGAAGCTGAGAAGGTTTAGACGCGCCCGCTCACCGGCAACAGCGCGCCGGTGACCGCGCTGGCTGCGTCGCTGGCAAGGAACAGGATGACGTCGGCGAGTTCCTTCGGCGTCACCCACTTGGCAAAATCTGCCTTCGGCACGCTGGCGCGGTTTGCGGCGGTGTCGATGATCGAAGGCAACACGGCGTTGACCGTGATCTTGCCCTTGTGCTCGGCGGCGAGCGCTTCGGTCAGACGGTGTACGCCGGATTTCGAAGCCGCATAGGCGCCCATGCCGGCACCGGCCTGCAATGCACCGAGCGCGCCGATATTGATGATACGCGCGGCGCCGGACGCCAGCAGATGTGGAATCGCCGCACGCGAGGCGTTGAGCGCGGTCGTCACGTTGAGCGCATACATCCGCTGCCAGGTCGCGGGATCGCCGTCTGAGACCGTCTCGAAGGCGAAGCCGCCGGCGATGTTGATAAGCGCATCGAGCCGGCCGAAATGCGCCGCCGCCGCGTCGATCGCCTTCTTCGCCTGCGCGGCGTCGGTCAGATCGACACCACCGAGCTCGGTCCGGCTCGACGTCGGCGAAAGTGATGATGGCGCGTGATCGACGGCGGCCAGGCGTGCGCCCCGCGTCAGCGCCTCCTCAACGACCACCTTGCCGAGCGCACCCAATGCGCCGGTGACGACGATGACTTTTCCATTCATGAGACAGGCTCCGCACTACCCGGACGGACAGACTAAACTCAGCAGAATTTCATTTGCAATGCCGCCAAATTCGTCGCGAGATAGGCATTCAACGTTAGATAGTATCAATTTATGAGGCTACAAAATGATTGAAAATTTCGCAGATGCTGAATTGCCCGATCAGTTGATCGGCTTCAAATATCCGCTGTCCCGCCTGGCGGCAGCGCTTCGTGCCAACGGTCGGGTCAAGATTGTCGCGA
This sequence comes from Bradyrhizobium cenepequi, assembly GCF_020329485.1. Lineage (GTDB taxonomy): Bacteria > Pseudomonadota > Alphaproteobacteria > Rhizobiales > Xanthobacteraceae > Bradyrhizobium > Bradyrhizobium cenepequi. The sequence goes on along the minus strand of NZ_JAGKJI010000005.1, from coordinate 98,315 downwards.
TGGGATCGTCGTCCACGGCGGGCAGGGAAGACGTCGTGCCCTATCCATATCGGCTCGAAATGTATTTGCGGGCTGCGACCGGCAATTCCGGCATCGACGTGCTTAACCGCGGCAGAGGCGGCGAAGAGGCGATCGAGGAATTGCCGCGGTTTGATGCCGACGTCTTCGCCGAGAAGCCGTCACTGGTGATTTGGCAGGTTGGAACCAATGCCGTCTTTCACAGAGAGAAATACGACGTCGACGACGTTGCGGCGAATATTGCAGTTGGTGTGGACCGGATACGCGCGCATGCGGACCAGATGGACGTGCTACTGATCGATCCGCAATATGTCCCGGCGATGCTGCTCGACGACAAGGCCGAGCTTTCCGAGCGCATGGTCTCGCTGATTGCCGCGGTGGCGGAGACGGCGGGCGTGAATGTGTTTCGCCGCTGGGCGTTGATGCGGCATTGGCATGTGCAGAACAATATCGGCTTCGACCGCATGCTCGATCCGACCGACGGCGACCGATTACATCAGAGCGACGGCAGCATGCTTCGAATATCCAGAGGACTTGCCGAGGTGATCCGGAAGGCTACCACGGCGCCGGCGTCCACGTAGGACTACGGCTTCTGCGTCGATCGGTAAAATTTGCGGAACTTCCGTAAGTCGATTGCAGAATCCTTTCGCTACAAGCGAGGTCCCATCAAGGCAGGGGATCAGACCATGGGAAACCTACCCGATCACGGTTTACCGCTCGTTCAGCTTAAGGAGCAGCGGCGGGACTTGATCGTCGCGCTGCAGAACCGCACCGGTCCGGTCGGCGGTTGGGAACTGATGCAGATCGCAGCCATACAGCAGGCGATCTCTGCGTTCGAAGAAGTCATCGCCGATCTCGACGCCGAGATGGAAGCGGCCGCTTAAATTCTCTCGAGATAGAGCGCGGCAAGTTGCTTGCGCTCGGCTTCTCCGACACCAAGGCCGTCGCGGATATAATTGTCGAGACCGCCGTAATCGGCGTTGATGGCCTCGAACGACGTGGCCAGGAAGGCGGCCCGCACCGTGCCGATCACCTGCAGGACAACGTCGGGCAGGTCGCTGGTCGCGGAGGGATCGCGCCGATAGAAGCGGTTGGTCAGCAGATAGTCTTCCGAGATCACCTCATCGGGAACGCCGAGCGTGTGCAGGATCAGCGCGCAGGCAAAGCCGGTGCGGTCCTTGCCGGCGCTGCAATGGATGACCAGTGGCGCGCGGTCTTCCAGCAAATGCGCGAACAGCGCGCGGAAGCGCGGCGTGTTCTCCTGCACATAGCTGCGATAGGAATCACGCATCACCTCGATGGCGTCGTGCTCGGTCGGCGGACTGCCGCCGGCGGCGATGGCGCGCAGCGCGGCGACGACCGTCGGTTCGACCGGCAGCGAATGCACGCTGATATCGGCCATCCCGCACAGCCCCTCCGCGCGCTCGTCGCGCCCACGGAAGTCGAAGGCACTGCGGACGCCGAGGCCGCGGACCACGGCGACATCGTCGTCGGTGAGCCGACCGAGATGGTTGGAGCGAAAGATCTGGCGCCAGCGGACGGTGCGGCCATCACCTGTGGGGTAGCCGCCAAGGTCGCGGAAATTGCTGGCGCCGGCGAGATTGAAATGTCGGGCAGGGGAGTCTTGCATCTGGCTGACTTAATCAATCTTCTGCGGCAGGCAGATGACCGGGTAAGAGATGGTGCGCTTCCCGCGCTGGTCTATACTCAAGCCGGATCCGGGGGCGAAGCATGAATTATCGGCAGGCAGCGATTTTCGCGATGGTCTTGGTGGCGGGAACCTTGGCCGGAAGGTCGCAAGCATCGGCGCAGAGCACGTTCCGAAATTATCGCTGCGCCGACGGCACGCAATTCGTCGTCGGATTTTTTCAATACGATTCCCGTGCCCATCTGCAGCTCGACGGCAAGGCTGTGACGCTGTTGAAGCGGCTGGCGCTGTCAGGCTCGCGCTACTCCGGCAGCGGCGTTACGCTGAGGATCAGGAAAGCCGGCCTCGCCACGCTCAAGCATGCCGGGCGGCCAGCTACGGCCTGCGAACTGGCATAAAAAAGGACCGAAACGCGCTCGTTCCGCCCCTTTTCTGTGCCGCCGATGCCCGACATTCCCGTCGGAAGGCTATCCGATATTTACCCGGCATTAGTGGTCACGCGCCGGCTTGGATTCCTCGATAGCAGCTTGGTGGTACCAGCTATCGCTGCAAGCGGCCACGTTTACCTGGGAGGCGGCAATCTCGAGCGCGGACTTGGTCTCTCCGTAGCGGCGTCCCGCAAGGGAGGCCCGGCCGCCGACCGGGAATTGGTAGATCTTGGCAGATCCCTGATTCAAACCCGAATTCATGTGATTCTCCTCTGATCGGAGCCGCGATCCTCCATCGTGCGCCCGACTCCTTCTCGTGTGGTTACTTGCACTTGCGATATCGGCCGTGCCCCGCTCGGATGCAAGATGATGAAAAAATGTACTCCATGATCATTCTCTGGGCATTTTTGGTTTTGCTTCGTGTGAGGCAACGAGTAGGTGGCTAACGCTTGAGCCGGACCGAGGGTTGCGGGCGCAGCGCGGCGCATCCAAGGAATGCCACGGCAGTCTGCCAACGCTTTAATCGGACGATGGGCGACTGGCCGAAATTGCCGGAGAATCAGGCGCTAGCTGTCGCCTCGAAGCGTCATTTGGCCGCTCGGCACGCATGCCAGCCGCGCTCCTATGTCGCAGCCAAAATGACAGCCCGCCGTCTGGACTTTTCCCCTGAAGCTCGCTCCCGCGCGGACGCGATTGGCATTCAAATTGCTTGTAAATTCTCGGCCGATGGTGGCCGGGTACGCGTGGGGCAAAACCGACTGGCTTTCGGCCCTTCGCGTTTTGCATCATCAACAGAGAGGCTCAATGACCAAGTACAAGCTCGAGTATATTTGGCTCGACGGGTATACGCCGACACCGAATTTGCGCGGCAAGACTCAGATCAAGGAATTCGCGTCGTTTCCGACGCTCGAGCAGCTTCCGCTCTGGGGCTTCGATGGCTCCTCCACCATGCAGGCCGAAGGCCACAGCTCCGATTGTGTGTTGAAGCCGGTCGCCGTCTACCCGGACGCGGCGCGCACCAATGGTGCCCTCGTGATGTGCGAAGTCATGATGCCCGATGGTATCACCCCGCATCCGTCCAACAAGCGCGCCACCATCCTGGATGACGCCGGCGCCTGGTTCGGCTTCGAGCAGGAATATTTCTTCTACAACGACGGCCGTCCGCTGGGCTTCCCCTCGAGCGGTTATCCCGCTCCCCAGGGCCCGTACTACACCGGCGTCGGCTACAAGAACGTCGGCGATGTCGCCCGCAAGATCGTGGAAGAGCATCTCGATCTCTGCCTCGCCGCCGGTATCAACCACGAAGGCATCAACGCCGAAGTGGCCAAGGGCCAGTGGGAATTCCAGATCTTCGGCAAGGGCTCCAAGACCGCCGCTGACCAGATGTGGATGGCCCGCTACCTGATGCTGCGCCTGACCGAAAGCTATGGCATCGACATCGAATTCCACTGCAAGCCGCTCGGCGACACCGACTGGAACGGCTCGGGCATGCACGCCAACTTCTCGACCCAGTATATGCGCGAAGTCGGTGGCAAGGAGTACTTCGAGGCGCTGATGGAAGCCTTCAAGGCCAACCGCGCTGATCACATCGCGGTCTACGGTCCGGACAACCACATGCGCCTGACCGGCAAGCACGAGACGGCCTCGATCGACACCTTCTCTTACGGCGTTGCCGACCGCGGTGCTTCGATCCGTGTCCCGCACTCCTTCGTCAACAGCGGCTACAAGGGCTATCTGGAAGACCGCCGTCCGAACTCCCAGGGCGACCCCTACCAGATCGCCTCGCAGATACTGAAGACCATCTCCCAGGTCCCGACCGGCAAGAAAGCCGCGGCCTGACGCTGCTCCCGGCCCGGGCCAGGGCGCCCCGGGGCCGCAATCGGGTCCGCCAAAGCCGTCTGGCTTTGGCGGACTTTCTCATTTTAATGACATTGGACTGCTTGCGCTTCCGCGTGCCAACACGCTTTGTTCAGCGTAAGCAGGTATCGACCTCGCCGAAAGCGCGCTACACTTGACTTTGGATGCGCGCAGGCCGGGGACCGAAGTGGGTTTCGGAGGCTTTTACAAGGTCAGGTTTCAGCTCAACGATGCGGTCGGCCGCAGCGTGATGCATGCCCATGACGGCAAGATGCTTGGCGGCAATTCGGCCTTCGCGCACATCGGCAGCTATGAGGAAAGCGACGACGAGGTCTCCGTCGTGGTGAGGACCGTGCGCCACAATCCGGATCCCAACTATCCCGCCATGGCCGGCACCGACGATGCAACACTGGTAGCGCAGGGCCGGCCCGATGGTGGCTCCTATCGCTTCGAGGGCGGGTTGCGGGAGGTGCCGGGTGTTCCGTTTCAGGCCGTCTTGACGCCGATCGAGGAACAGGAAATCCCGATCGCCGGCGGCGTCGGCGAGGGCGGGATAGCCAACGGCCTCTATTCCATCCATCTCCGCCTGCTCGATGGGGTCTCAGGCGGCCTGACCGGCGTGATGTTGCTCAAGGATGGCCGTATCGTCGGCGGTGACGCGTGCTTCTATTATCTCGGTACTTATTTTTCGGAGAATGGCCGCTGGAAGGGCCAGATCCTCAACCAGGAGCACACCCTGGCCAAGGGCGAGAATCCGATCTTCGGCGGCCATGAAGTCGGCATCGGCTTTTCCGGCACCTGCAATGAAGAGGGAGCGGTGCTGGAAGCAACCGCGCTCGCCGGCAAGCGCAGCCTGCGATTGACGGCGGTGCTGAAGCTGATGCGCCGCCTGTAAGATGCGATGCCCGACATTATTCGCTTGCTCTCCACGTTGGCGCTGAAAGGCGCAGTTGCCAGGCTTGCGGGTCAGTATGAGGCCTCCAGCGGCGTGCGGATCGACGCCGATTTCGCGCCGACGCTGGCGCTGCTCGAGCGGATCAGGCGCGGCGAGGGCGCCGACATCCTAATCCTGACGCAAGAAGGACTCACCGAACTCGTGCGGGAGCGACGCGTGGCTGCGGAGAGCTGCGTCGATCTCGCACGCTCCTTTGTCGGCATCGCCGTGAAGGCCGGAGCCATCCATCCCGACATCGGTAACGAGGCGGCATTGCGCGCGATACTCCTGGGAGCGAGCTCGGTGGCCTATTCGCGGATCGGCGCCAGCGGCATCTTCTTCGCGCAACTGATTGAACGCCTGGGCATCGCGGCCGAGGTCAACGCGCGCGCAACCATTATTCCATCGGGCTTCACTGCGGAACGGCTCATCACTGATGAGGCCGATCTCGCCGTGCAGCAGATCAGCGAGTTGAAGCAGGTTGCGGGCATCGAAGTCATCGGACCCATTCCGCGTGAGTTGCAGACGCCGGCGGTGTTCTCCGCAGGCCGCATGACGGGTTCGGAGCGGACCGAGCAGGCAGACCGGCTACTGCGCTATCTCGCGTCCGCCGAGGTCGCGCCGGTGCTGAGGGAAGAGGGGCTTGAGCCCTGACGCAGGACTGCGCTCGCGTGTTGACCCACCATCAAGTTGATGAGAACTTTAGGTTGTGTAATGCTCATGGCTTTCATTGGAGGGAATGCCATGGCCAAGAAGCCGAAGTCAGCCGGCGGCAAAACGCCATTCCACGCTGTCGTCGAAAAAATTCAGAACCGCAGCATCAGCGATGCCGATATTTCGAATTTCTTTGTTGTCCAGCCCAATCCGCGGCGGCCGTTCGATTTCACGGTCGGTTTGAACCGCACGGCTGTTGATCTTCAGGGAATCGAGAAATCCGCCAAGCTGGCCGACGCGCTCGCGCATGACGCGTCGATTGGCCGAGATGAGCGGCTTGCCCCGACGACGCCGCCCAAGGGTTTTAGCCGTAAGGTCCCGGTTGTCGCCGAGGGCGATTCATGGTCTCGGCTCCCGCCGCTGGTTATGCCTCCCACGCTGGTCGACGTGCTCGAGCAAAGTCACGCCTATCCCATCCGCAATCTGGCGCATTGGGGAGACACACTCACCGAAATGATCCAGGCAGGCCAGTTCTGGCCCGCACTGATCTCCGGGCAGGCGGACACGTTTCTATTTTCCGGCGGAGGAAACGACATGCTTGGAGGGGAAGGCGGCGTTACGCGCTTCCTCAATCTGTTCGATCCCGATCACGCCGAGCCTTCGCATGCCGCCTACTACGTAAAGCCGGAATTCTACTCAAATCTCAAGCTGGTCCTGCAGGACTATGAGTCTCTGATCCAGCGCATCCATCTGCGTGCGCCTGATGTGATCATGGTCGGCCATGGCTACGACTACGCGATCCCGCGCAGCAGCGGCCCTTGGATCGGAAACGGCATGGCGTTCGTGGGACTCGACCCGACCTTTCAGGCCGACCTCTGCCGGGCGATCATGCGTATCATGACCGATGCCTTCAACAAGGGGCTTGCGGGCTTCGCGGCGACCTATTCGAACTATCGTTATGTCGACCTGCGCGGGGTGGTCGGCAAGAACGAGTGGTACGACGAGTTGCATCCAACGGCAGCCGGCGCCGCAAAGATCGCCGCTCGATTTGATGCGATGCTGAAGAGCCTGCCCAAGTCCGGAACATTCGAGACACCGGCGATTGCGTCACGCATGCTGTTCGGCCGGGCCGCTTAGGGCTGTCACTGGTAAGGCTGTCGACCGGCGGCCCCGCCGTCTTTCGGCAGCCTTGAATTTGCCGGGCCGTCGAAGCAACGTAGCGCCATGAAGAAACGACTTTCCTACTGCCTGGTTGCCGCGCTCATGGTTGTCGTGGCGCCCAGCCATACCCATGCACAATCTGCCGATCTGGTGCTGTGCGACCGTCTCGCGGCCGATTCCTCCGACCCCGACAAGCCTGCCGATGCGAAGGGCGTGCCCGAGATAACGTCGGCGGACATTGCGACCGCGATCAGATACTGCGCGATTGCCGCGAAATCCTCGCGCCGCGCGATGTATCAGCTCGGGCGCGCCTATGCGGCCAATCGGCAAACGGCGGAAGCCGTCTCGGCCTGGCGTAAAGCGGCAGACAAGGGCTCGACCGCGGCGATGGTCGAACTCGGCGTGCTCTACGGGACCGGCGCGGGCGTCGCGAAAGATGAGGCGCAGGCACGCAAACTCTTTGAGCGCGCGGCGCAGGCCGGCAATCCGCGCGGCGTCACCAATCTGGCTGCGCTCGGCGGCTCCTCGGCGGCCGACCCGGTGCGCGCCCGCGAATTGCTCGCGAAGGCCGCCGAGACCAACCCCGAAGCGCAATATCAGCTCGGCCTCATGCTCTCCGAAGGCTCTGGCGGTGAAAAGGACGACGTTGCGGCGCGCGCGTTGTTCGAGAAGGCTGCGGCGCAGAATCATCCCGGCGCGCTGGAGCGGATGGGCGCCTTCGCGCAATCCGGCCGCGGTGGTCCGAAGGACTCAGACGCTGCGAAAGCCTATTACGAGCGCGCTGCCGCGCTCGGTGACGAGGACGCCAAGAAGACGCTGGAGCGGGCGCGATGTCCGATGACGATCAAGGACAAGCGCGGCAACGTCGTGACGAATCTCTGCTTCTAGCAACGTGGCTGGCTCAATTCCGTAGCGGCCTTGATCAAGCGCAAAATCTCCTGAACGCGGCCTCGGTAGGCTGCCGCAAAACAATCAATCTGCGGTCGCTGCCGCGGAAGAAAGAATAAGGAGTCTGCAATGAAATGGCGCGGTGTGGTGATGGCGGTGCTCCTCCTGGCTGCATCGATACCATTGGCGATGGCGCAGTCGGATCTGAAACGGCCTTCCTCGAGCGACCAATATGTTCCGCGGCTTGGCGACATCATGAGCGCAGCGCTATCACAACACCAGAAATTATGGTTGGCTGCCAAGGCCCAGAATTGGGAGCTTGCGACCTACGAACTGGGCCAGCTCGAGTCCAGTCTCGCCGAAGCCGCCATGCAGTATTCCGGTATCCCGGTCAGCAACGTCACGACGCTGAAGGATCCGTTGCAGTCGGTGTCCGACGCGATCGCAGCGAGGGATGGCCGCAAATTTGCGAAGGCCTATGGCTATCTGACGGAAGGCTGCAATTCCTGTCACACATCGATGAACCGAAGCTTCATCGCCATCCGTGTTCCCACCGGTCAGCAGCCATTTGCCAATCAGCTGTTTTCGCCACCGCGCAAGCCGTGACGGAACCGAGGTGGCGCGGCGCGGTTGATCGGGCAAAGGAGACCCGATCATGATCCGCAAGTTGCGATCCGGCGAATACCGCCTCTATTCGCGAAAGGTCAATCCGAAGACCGGCAAACGCCGGAATCTCGGCACCTTCAAGAGTCGCGCCGCGGCCGAGAAGCACGAGCGCGACGTGCAGTATTTCAAGCGCCACTAGCTCTTTGTTTGAGCATGATCTTTTCGGAAAACCGGTCTCCACTTTTCCGGATCATGCTCTAGCCGAGCGACGCTGTCCGAGGGGAATCCGCGCCGAAATCGATGAAGCCGGCGCAACATCTTTGCGCCGGCGGGCGAAATCGACTAAGAGCGCCCGCACAGAAGTCCCACCAGATAGCGCAATGATCCGTCTCGATAACGTCAGCAAGCAGGCCGGCCACCAAATCCTCTTCATCGAAGCTTCCGCAGCGCTCAACCGGGGTGAGAAGATCGGCCTCGTCGGGCCGAACGGCGCCGGCAAGTCGACGCTGTTCCGCATGATCGCAGGTCAGGACCAGCCCGACGAAGGGCAGGTGGCGGTCGATCGCGGCATCACGATCGGTTATTTCAGCCAGGATGTCGGCGAGATGTCCGGCCGCAGCGCGGTCGCCGAGGTGATGGATGGCGCGGGTCCTGTCAGCATCGTCGCGGCCGAATTGAAAGAACTCGAAGCGGCGATGGCCGATCCCGATCGCGCCGACGAGATGGACGACATCATCGCGCGCTATGGCGAGGTGCAGGGCCGTTTCGAGGAACTTGACGGCTACGCGCTCGAGGGGCGGGCGCGCGAGGCGCTGGCTGGCCTTGGTTTCAGCCAGGAGATGATGGACGGCGACGTCGGCGCGCTCTCTGGCGGCTGGAAGATGCGGGTTGCGCTGGCGCGCATCCTCCTGATGCGTCCGGATGTGATGCTGCTGGACGAGCCGAGCAACCATCTCGATCTCGAAAGCCTGATCTGGCTCGAGCAGTTCCTGAAGGGGTACGAGGGCGCGCTCTTGATGACGTCGCACGACCGCGCGTTTATCAACCGCGTGATCGGCAAGGTGATCGAGATCGACGGCGGCGCGCTCACCACTTACTCCGGCGATTACGAGTTCTACGAGCAGCAGCGCGCAATGGCTGACAAGCAGCAGCAGGCGCAGTTCGAGCGCCAGCAGGCGATGCTGGCGAAGGAGATCAAGTTCATCGAGCGCTTCAAGGCGCGCGCCTCCCACGCCGCGCAAGTGCAAAGTCGCGTCAAGAAACTCGACAAGATCGAGCGGGTCGAGCCGCCGAGACGCCGTCAAACCGTGGCCTTCGAATTCCAGCCGGCGCCGCGCTCCGGCGAAGACGTCGTCGCGCTGAAGAAGGTCGACAAGGCCTATGGCAGCAAGCGAATCTATCAAGGACTGGAGTTCATGATCCGCCGGCGCGAGCGCTGGTGCGTGATGGGCGTCAATGGCGCCGGAAAGTCGACATTGTTGAAACTGGTCGCAGGCTCGACCGAACCGGACAACGGCTCGGTCGTGCTCGGCGGCAGCGTCAAGATGGGCTATTTCGCTCAGCATGCGATGGACCTGCTTGACGGCGAGCGCACGGTGTTCCAGTCGCTCGAAGATGCGTTCCCGCAAGCCGGGCAGGGCTCGCTGCGCGCGCTCGCAGGCTGCTTCGGATTCTCCGGCGACGATGTCGAGAAGAAGTGCCGGGTACTGTCGGGCGGCGAGAAGGCGCGGCTGGTGATGGCGAAGATGCTCTACGACCCCCCGAACTTCCTGGTGCTGGACGAGCCGACCAACCACCTTGATCTCGCGACCAAGGAGATGCTGATCAACGCGCTGTCGGAATTTGAGGGCACGATGCTGTTCGTCTCGCATGACCGGCATTTTCTCGCCGCGCTCTCCAACCGCGTTCTGGAACTGACTCCGGACGGTATCCACCAATATGGCGGCGGCTATACCGACTATGTCGCTCGCACCGGGCAGGAAGCGCCGGGGCTACGGAGCTAGCGTCGCTCGGTTGATGACGGCGAGGGTGGATCAGCGGTTCAGGGCGACATCCCTGAACGCCTCGACCAGCGGCCGCTCGAGCTTGCCCTTCATGCCCTGCAGGATTTCGTAGGCGGTTGCCCGCGACATGGCCTGTTTGTAGGTCCGCTGTTCGATCAGCGCCGAGAAGATGTCGGAGATGGTCAGGATGCGGACGACATCGGAGATGCTCTCGCCGCAAAGCCCGTCCGGATAGCCGCTGCCATCAAGGAATTCGTGATGGTGCCGTACCGCATCGAGGATTTCGGCCGAGACGCCAGGCGTTGCCTTGAGCACGGCGTGGCCTGCGGCAGGATGGGTCTCGATCAGCGCACGTTCCTCGGAGTCCAGCCTGCCAGGTTTATCGAGGACAGCGAGCGGAATCCTTGCCTTGCCGAGGTCGTGAAACATCGCCGCCGCATAGAGCCGTTCGATATCGGCCTTCGCCATGCCGAGACTCAGGCCGAAATCGACGGCGATGCCGGTCACCAGCAGGCAGTGCTGGTAGGTCCCCTCGTGGTGGCGGCGAACCGTCGCGAGCCAGTCGGACAGCCCATGCTCGGCGACGGTCTCCGCGATGACGTTGCCGGCGTCCTTGGCTTCCGCGACGTTGACGGCCCAGCCGCAGGTGACCGCCGAGAACATCGAGGCGAAACTGGCCGCTCCGACCGACGCAGCTTCCCGGCTGCTCGATGCGGGTCCGACCGGAACGATCGACGGTGTCTCGCCGGGTGCAAGCTTTGCCAGCAGTTGCGCCGGCTTGACCGGACTGAGCAACGCATGCGTCGCGCCGAGTGCGTAGGCCTGAACGATTGCCAACCGGGTCCGCTCGTTGATGACAAAGATGCGCTTGGGGATGCGCGAGAACGTGCTCGATATGGCTTTGAGCGCCGCGATGTTGTCGACGTCGCGCAGGTCGGCGCTGACGACAATGGCCGTGACGTCATTGCCGCGAATGCTGGCCGCGCCAAGCAGGTCCCCCGAGACGGGATGCTTCGGCTCCAGCATGGCGCGCAACGACGAAAGCCTGTCTTGCGTATCGGCTACTACATAAACGGACATCGAGATGGTGTTGTCGGCGTTATGTCAGACCTTGTCGAAGGCCCGCTGCTGGGCCTCGGTGAGAAAATGATCGAGATCGCTGCAGAGACTGTGCGCGAGCTCCTCGTTGAGTTCGAACCGCAGCGTCGTTCCGGCCATTTCGATCTCGACGATTCCGCGCAGCGGCTCCGTGCAATTCGTGGTGACGGAGAAGGCTGCGATCTTGTAGGCGGCCATCGGTCGTTCCTCCCTGGGAAATTGCGTTGCGGACATGCTCACTTCGGAATGATGGCACGCCCTTTCTTCTTTCTTTCGGCGACAAACTTTACGCCGATCTGCATCCCGTCGACCCGGACCAGTTCGCATCGACGGAAAGCAAGTCCCCTCGATGAGAGGATCAGGAAGAATTCCTGCGCCCGTAGTACGTCGAGCGGGCCCTCGACCTCGAGCTTGGCGCCGGTCTGCGATACGTCGAGAAGAACGCAGCTTCGTTGCCAGGTGCCGTCGACGCCCATCAGGTTGACGGCATAGCGGTGTTCGAAGTGAACGCGTTCGGCTTTTCGGTTTCCGTAAGCCATCAATGCACTCCCCCAGCTAACGGTGTATCGGCGGACCAGGGCCTGGCGCCGACCTCGCTTACGGATCCGAAGCGGATGGCGCGCTGCGCGGTGGAAAGCGAAAGCGTATCAAAGGCCTCCTTGGCCTGTTCGAGTTGTTGCGGCGAAACCGGCTTGATGCCTTTGCGGCTCCTGATGATGGCGACTGCGGTTTGCCAATCGAGCCGCGATGCCCGGCAGGCGAGGACCAGGCCGTGGCAATCCTCGGTCTCCATCAGCGGCTCGATGGCTTCGATCGGGACGGCTGCCAGCAGCGACAGCGCGGCGATGACGCTGGGATGGTCGCGTCGGATCGCAAAACGGTTGACGATGGAATCGTTCAGTTGGCCGGCATTGTTGAGTGCGAGCACCGTCGCTTTTGCGTCGGAATAGTCGACGGGGACGGCCTTGCGAGCGCGCCCGCGCGCGGTCTGTTCGATCAAGGTTCTGATCGCGACATGCCGCTCGGGCGGTGCGGTTTTGAGCAGTCGGGCCTGCGCGGAAGGGCTGCACTTCGCCACCAACTCGCAAAGCACATCGCGCGGTAGATCCGGCCGTTGCACCAACGCGTCGGCGATATCATCGTCGCGCAGGGCCATATCGGCCAGGGTCGCAAAGCCCGCAACAGAGAATTGCGCGCCGGGATTCCTCGCGAGGATACAGCAGATGGCCGCATGGCCGCGCATCAGCAGAGCGTCCGTGAGGCTGCGGCTTACCGCGCTGCGCCCGGCGATGGCGCCGAGGTGTTTTTCACTGCGGGTCTCGGCGACCTCGATGAGGTCATCCTCCGAAAGGCATTCGCACTTGTGAAGGATCGGGACGGCGACTGCGGCGTCCTCGTGCTGGGCGAGGCGGCGCACCACCTCCTTCGGCGCCGATTTCAGATCCGCGAGGGGAGCGCTGAGCTTGGTCAGCGTTCGCGCCTCGACAGCCCCGATCAGACGGAGCAGGACGTCATCGAATATTTCGATCTGGTGCTCGCTGAGCCGGTCGGCGTCCGCGAGGAACAGGCTCGCCACCTGCCGCAATATCCGGATGCGGCGTTCGGGTGAGCCAGCTCTGACAACATCTTCGAGTTCCGCAATAAGATCGGTCGAGGCAATGGCAATCATGGCGGCACCAATAATCCGCTGCGAGACGTCGCTGTCTCTCAGCCGATTTCGCGCCCAGATTGTTAATTACCACTGTAAATTGATGGTTTTGGGTTGTAGTCTTTTCAGAATTCTACCATAAAACAGTATCGAAATTCGGCAATGGTATTTTGCCGCGTTGTCTTCCCGGGCAACCGCGCTCCAACTGGCGGACAGGAGGGTGTACCGAAGGAGTCGTTGAGCGAAGATCGCCGTTTTTGTTTTTTTGCATTGCGGCATGGCTGCCGCTGACAGAATATTTTCAATGAACGATCATTCACCGGCGCCAACGCTGGTGCCGAAGGTATTTCGATTTGATGATATCGACACGTTTCGGAGTTTCATTCGAAACGTGCAGGTCGAGTGCATTCCGCTTGCCCGGGAGATTTCGGCCGAGCAAACCATCCTGAATTTGCCGGGCTGCGACCTGAACTACACAAAGGCGTTCCCGCGGGTCATCGATGTGCAGCTTGCGCCGAACACGACGGCCGTCGGCTTCCCGATGGACGAGGGCGCTGCGATTCGCTTCAATGGGGTCGAGCACGATCGTTCGTTGCTGGTGATCGGCAGCGGCGGGGCTGCTTATAGCGCGCTCGAGAGAACCTCCCGGCAATACGCCTCGATCGTTTTCCAGCCAACGGTCGAGGATCGCGGCTGGCCCAAGACCGGCCTAAGCTTCCACCTTTACGAAACCAGCGAGACGGCGAAACGGCGGCTGCGTCAACTGGTGCGGGAGATCCTGGCGATCGCGCCGCACCTGGCCGAAGCGCCTGAGGTTCCAGGAGTGGCGGTCGCGATCCGCGAATCCCTGATGGCGGCGATTGATCATGCGTTCGCCGAGGTCGTTCCGGCAAAGTGGACAGCGCGGGCGAACGCTGCCCGGCAGTTCAAGGTCTTCAAGGATGTGCAGGCGATCCTATCCAGCGACGTCGCGCGGCCGATCTACAGCAGCGACCTTGCCAGGGAGATCGGCGTGTCCGTGCGCACCATCCACGATGCAGTGCAGCGCTATCGGGGAATGAGCCTGCACCGATATCTCCGCTTGCGGAGGCTGTGGCTCGTTCGCCAGAATCTCTTGGCCGGCGCCCACAGCGTCAAGGCCTGCGCGCTCGCCTATGGCTTTTGGCACCTCAGCGACTTTTCCAGAATATACCGGTCGCACTTCGGCGAATCGCCGTCGGAGACCCTCTCGAGGTCGCGGCGATCCTGAATAGGCCAGGCCGGGTGGCTATGCGCCGCTCTGGCACTTCTTCATGAAGCTGGTCTTGGCGGCGCCGGCGAGTTTCTTGCCGTCAGACCCGACCGCCTTCGCCTCGCAGGCATCGGTGGTGCATTTCTTCATGAACGATGTCTTTGCTGCGCCCGACAGCGGCTTGCCGTCCTTGCCGACGGCCTTGCTCTCGCAGGACTCCTGCGCGAACGCCGAGCCGATCGCAAAAGTGGCGACGACCGCTGCCAACAATATCCGCTTGAGCATGGGTTTCTCTCCATGTTTGCCGGAATAGCGGGCGGATTGGATATCGGAATCCTGCTCCAATCAAGCTGGTAACGCGTGGATTTCTCCGCCAAATCGACAACCCATACCCGCGATTACGCCGCGCGGACTTCCGAGAGGAAGCGGTTGACCTGACCGGCGAGGTCACGCGACTGCGCGGAAAGCTGTTCGGCGGCGCCGAGCACCTGGCCGGCGGCGGCTCCGGTGTCGTCTGCGGCGCGCTGCACGCCGGAGATGTTCGAATTGACTTCCTGCGTGCCACGCGCCGCTTCCTGGACGCTGCGCGATATCTCCTTGGTGGCCGAACCCTGTTCCTCGATCGCCGCGGCGATTGCGGTGCCGATCTGATCGATCTCGGTGATGACGTCGACAACGTTCTGGATCGCTTTCACCGTCTCGTCGCTTGCGGCCTGAATGGCGGCAATCTGCTCGGAAATTTCGGTGGTCGCCTTTGCGGTCTGGCCGGCCAGCGACTTCACCTCCGAGGCGACCACGGCAAAACCGCGTCCGGCATCGCCCGCGCGCGCGGCCTCGATCGTCGCATTCAGCGCCAACAGGTTGGTTTGCGCGGCGATGTTCTGGATCAGCGTGACGACGTCGCCGATCTTCTGTGCGCCATCGGCAAGCGAGCGGGCGGTATCACCGGTGCGGCGGGCGTTCTCCACGGCCCGCGCCGCGATCTCGGTCGACTGGGTGACCTGACGGCCGATTTCCGAGATCGATGACGTCAGCTCTTCGGTCGCGCTTGCAACCGTCTGCACATTGGTCGAGGTCTGATCGGAGGCCGCCGCCACGACAGCGGCCTGCTGGTTGGTGGCGGATGCCGTCGAGGACATCGACTGCGCGGTCTCCTCCATGGTGGCAGAGGCGGCCGAGAGCCCACCGACGAGCTCGCTGACCTTCTCCTCGAACGTGTGCGTCAGGTTGTCGAGCACTTGCGCGCGCCGCATCTTGACCTGGTTCTCGGCTTCCTTCTCGGCCGCGAGGCGGTCGGCCTTGATCATGTTGTCCTTGAAGACGCGCACGGCCTGCGCCATTGCGCCGATCTCGTCACCGCGCTCGGCGCCGGCGATCTCGTCCGCGACGTCGCCAGCGGCAAGCCGCGACATCCTGGCGGTCAATTCCACGATCGGGCTGCAGACCCGGCGCTGCACCGTCACCACCAGCGCGACGCTCGCTGCGAGCACGGCGATGAGGCCGGCGAGCGCGATCAGGAAGCTGAGATGCGCAGAAGAGTAAGCGGAAGAGAGCACCTGCTCGGCATTATCATAGAAGGCATCGCGCACCTCGATAATCGAATTGAGGCCGCGTTGCGATTCCACGTAGAAGACATCGACATCGTGCTCGTACTTGCCGCTCGCCGCGCCTTCCTTCACGAGCTTCAACTCTTTGCCGAACCGCTCGACATAGGCCTCGTTCATGCGGTCGAGCGCGGCTGTGACATTGGCGGGCAGGTTGGGATTGCCGCGCAGTTCCTGCAGTGACATCAGCACCTGGTCCGCACGGCCCTGGGCGCGGGAGAGATCGACCTTCTCGGTCTCGGTCGCGGCGCGCTTGGCGCCGGCGAGGTTCTTGTGCTGGCTTGCATTGAAGCCGCCGACGTCGCGCAGCGACCAGGCGATATTGGCATAGACCGCCTGCCGATAGGCGTCGCCGTCGATCAAGGCCATCTTGCGCACCTGGCCGTCGAGCAGGGAGGCGGCAGAGTTGTTGAGCACCGCATTGTCGGCGATGATCTTCTTGGCGGCGTCCTTGCGCAAGTCCGCCGGGCCGTCGATTGCCTTGTCCATCGCCTCGCGCAGCGCGCTGAATTTTGCGTTCACTCCATCGATGCCGGCGCCGATGGCCTCACCGTCGTCGAGCGAGCCGGGCAAGGCTTTGCGCAGTATGGTCATTTTGTCGCGGGCGCGGTCGGTCGCCGTGCGCATCTTCTCGTTCAGATCGGCTCGCTGCTTCGGATCGACCGTCGGCGGCCCAAACAGGATATTGGTCGCGAAGCCACGTTCCGAATTAAGATAGCGCGGGATGTCACTGATTGCCCGAACGATTGCGAGGCGCTCCTGCGCCACCGACACATTCTGCATCGTCTGGTATTTTGAGACCGCGACATAGACGGCCAATCCACCGCCCACGGCCGAGAGCGAGACGATAGCGGTGGTCAGGAGCGTTCCGATTTTCATGTTATTGGTGCCATTCTGGACAATAGGGGAGCTTCAAGCTCCATGATAGCCAGCGTGGATTAATCCCGCGTTTACGCTTCCCGATCGGAGTGACCGGCATGGCCCACCGCATCCTCGTCTTCTACGGCTCCTATCGGTCCGATCGCATGGGTGTTCGGCTTGCAAGCTTCGTGGTCGAAGGCTTGCGTGCCCGCGGCGAGGACGTCGAATTCATTGACGCCAAGGAGGTCGGATTGCCCATGCTCGACCGCATGTACAAGGAATATCCGAAGGGCGCGGCGCCGGCTGCGCTGGAGAGGCTTGCAGGCCAGATCCGCGGGGCCGACGGTTTCGTGTTCATCACCGGTGAATACAATTGGGGCATCCAGCCGGGGCTGAAGAACCTCACCGACCACTTCCTGGAGGAGTGGTTCTGGCGGCCTGCCGCGATCGCAAGCTATTCCGCCGGACGCCTCTCCGGCGCGCGCGCCGCTACCGCCTGGCATGGTACGCTCTCCGAGATGGGCATGGTGGTGATTTCAAGCACGATTGGCGTCGGGCCGATCGCGCAGACGCTGGCCGAGGACGGAAAACCGATCGGCGAGGGCGGCAAGGCGCTGGAGCGAGCCTTTCCGCGCTTCGCCGACGACCTCATATGGTGGGTCGAAGCTGCCAAGGAGCAACGGGCGCGCAAGCAGCCGCCTTATTGAGTTGAGGCGAGTAGCCAGTCCAATTAGCGCGTTCGCTGATCCGAATTTCCGGTCGCCGATTTGTGCTTGGTCTCCGCAGGCGCGCCCATCTCCTGGCAGGGCATCTCCTGCCATGAACCGTCCGCTGCTTTTTGATAGGCGCGGCACGGCGATGCAGCCTGCTTGTCGTCGGTCTTCTGAGTGTCTGACTGGGTTTCCGAGTTCTTCGCAAGGACCGGCGTTGCACAATGCGCGAACGCGGCCATCGAACCTGCGAAGATCACTGTCACGATCCGCATCGGAGGTTCTCCTTTTTCGATACAGCTTTTTCTAGAAGCAATTGTGGAAATTTTTTGCCGAACCGCCCATGCGCCGGACCTTTGCTTAACGATAGGAAAATGACCGATGAGCCTAAAGCGCGATGAGATGAGGATGAATCATCATCGCGCTTTAGGTTATTGTTTGGGCATGATCTTTTCGGAAAACCGCTTCACACTTTTCCGGATCATGCTCTAGGCCGGGGAACGAGGCTGTCGTTTGGCGGTTTAGAACAAATTGCGGTCCAACCGATCAGGACGGTGTGCTGACCGGGGCAAGCAACATCGGGAGAGCGACATGATGCCAGAAACGCAGATTCACGTGGTCGCGCGGCAGATGTTGGAGCAGCACGGCTTTGAGGCGATCGCCCGGGCGGCGCAGAAGGCGCAGCTCTGCGAGGATCAGGGTGAGGCCGAGGAGGCCCGCGAATGGCGCCACATCGAAGCCGCCATGAAGATCATGCGCGGCCCACACCAGAGTTGACGCGCTAGAGCTTCGGTTCTGGTTGAATCAGAACCGAAGCTCTGGATCCTTTGTTTTGATGCGTTTTCTTCACGCGAACCGGTGTCCGCTTCGCTCGAAACGCTCTATCGCACCGGCATCGGCGGCCGTACCACCGGTCCACCATCCTGCGCCTGCGGCTGAGGTACCGTTTGCACCGGAGGAGGAGGCGGCGGCGGCGGCGGAGCAGCGATAGCGGTTTGCGCGGGCGGGTATGCCGGCGGCGGCTTCGGCCTGCGCACGGGTGCTGCGACGGGTCGGGCCGGGGGAGCGGTCCGCGGGCGCGCGGCCTGTGCCGAAACCCTGGCCTCGGAAGCCCTCGCCATGTCGCGCGCGATCTGATCCTGGCCAGCCTTCAGCTGCTCGATGGTGGCCTTGAGCTGCTGAATCTGTTGGCCCATCGTCGCGAGATCGTGCGCCATCGACTGCAGCAATTGTGAGGAATCAGGAGAAAGGGGCGCGGCTGCTGTCGGCGCAGCGGCTTCCGCAGCCTGACTCTGGGGCGCCGTGTCCGGTTGTGCTGGGGCCTGATCGGTCGCGGCTGTTTGAACAGCGGGCGCGGCCGGTTCATCGGCGGCGGTCTGAACGGCGGGCGGGGCGGGTTGCTCCTCGGTTGCCGTCGCATCTCCCGATGATTGTGACGATAACGACGATAGCAGCGAGAACTGCGGTATCCACTCCGCAATCATCTGCTTGGCGGTGTCGCCGTGATGCTTCCAGGCTGCCGCCGCGAAAGCGCTGAGCAGGGCGAACAGGAAGGCCATCGCGGCGCGCTTTGCCCATTTGGCGATCGGTGAAGGCTCGGTCGGGAGCTGGATATGGTCGCTGGCCGTCACGCGAAAACTGGTATCGAGCGATGGCGCTGAAGCGCTGGATGCCGCGTAGCTCTGCGGTGCCGGTGCGTGGTCCACCTCGGCGCGTGGCGTTGGCGGTGCGCGATCACCGCGCGCCGCCAGAACGACTTCGGGGTCGATCACGAAAACATCGTGCGGATCGGATTCTTTAGCATTCAGCGTGGAAAGCATTGGCGCTCCATCCTCAGTCCAATGCCACCCGCTCAGGAAGCGGCCGGCGGATTTACCCTACGTCAACCATCCTCTGCCCAGCCCCACGACTCCAGCCAGGTGTGACCAAAGCAAGGCAAGAGGAAGGAGAGTCTAGGGCTGCCCCGCGCTGACTTTGCCGGAAATTCGGGAACAGCCGCGCAACGGACGCAGCCAAAGTGGGATGACTTTTGTTCGAGTCGTCATCGCGCTTTAGCTCTCCGTTCGAGCATGAAACCGGTGTCCACTTTTTCGGATCAGGCTTTCTAGTTCTTCGGACGGATGAAACCGGCAAGGTGAGTCTTCTGGGCTTCGCACCAGGTCGTCATCCCCAGCCGCCGCTGGGCGAGATCAGTCGCCTGTGTGGCGACCGCGACTTCGGCCATGAGTTCGTCATCCTGACGTTCGCCCATCTTGCCGCCCGTGTGCATGAAAGCGATCGCCTTGCGCACCTTCTCCGTGGTTCCATCGGGCAGGTGCATTTCTTCGGCCTTTTGTACGAGATCCTGATAGACGAGGTCGGTGTTCGGACATTCGACCTTGGCGGCAAATGCCTGCAGTACCAGCGTCACGTAGGCCGAGCGCGGATCCGCCTGCGCGGGCTGAGCCGCGAGCAACAAGCCCGCGATTAACAAAGTATAGCGCATCCTCGGGAACCTCCTGTTTTTCCGGGAGGCTAGCGTCGGCCGATGTCCTGTGCAACCGATGCAACACCGGACCAGTAAGCGCAATCAAACAGACGTGTTCCAACACGCTCTGCCATGATTTCAGCACTATTCTGGCAGCAACTAGGTAATAGGTTAACGCAGGGGAGACGTGCGGTGTCGAGACTGGGGCTCGCAGTTCTGCTGACGGGGGCGGTGACGCTTGCCGGCTGCATGCAGGCGACGCTGTCGCCGTCCACAGAAGCCAACATGACGCCGCGCGATCGGCAGTTGCTGGCCCATCCGCCTTACGCGCAGGCGTCGATCCCTCAGCAGTTCCAGCGCCACATTGTCGACTATACGCGAAAGGAACAGCCGGGCTCGATCCTGGTCGATACCGACGCGCGCTATCTCTATTACGTGCTGCCGAATGGCAAGGCGATTCGCTACGGCGTGGCGGTGGGCGAGGAGGCGATGGCCTTCTCCGGCGTCGCTACCGTCGGCCGTATGGCCGAGTGGCCCGACTGGGTTCCGACCAGGGATATTCAGGAGCGGCTCGGGCCTTATCCGTCGCGTGTCGCCGGCGGCCCGGCCAATCCGCTCGGCGCGCGGGCGCTTTACCTCTTCCAGGGCAACAAGGATACGCTGTACCGCATCCACGGCACCAATCAGCCGGAATATATTGGACAGGCGATTTCCTCCGGTTGTATCCGCATGGCCAATGCAGACGTGATCGACCTGTACGGCCGGGTGAAGGCGGGCGCGACAGTGGTCGTGCTGCCGCCAGCCGCGGGCACGGCGTCGGCCGGGCCGTTCAGCCCGCGCCGCGGTTGATTTGATCCAGCTCACCATTCTTCATTCCGGGGCGACGCATTAGCGTCGAACCCGGAATTCATTTGGCCTTTGCGCCCGCGGCCAATTGATTCCGGGGCCGCGTGCTTGGCACGCATCTCCGCCCGGAACGACAGCGCCGGCTGTGGCGCAATCACCACACTTTGCGGGAATTGCGCAGCGCCAAGCATGCCCCGACGCTTCCTGCCCCGGTTACGCCCCGATTGGAGTTCGCCCTTAGCGACGTTGGATTTCGGCTTGGGCTAGGGGCGCGAGTTGGGGATGCAACATGTGTTTCGACCGTGCCGTGAATTCGTGCGTCGACGTTGGGGGGCGGGCGCAGGTTGAAGCGCACCTGATCTCAGCCGGGCCTGTGGGGAAAGCCACGCGGCTGATTGCGGTTGTTCTCGGAGCCGCTTCATTGGCGGCCTGCGCGCAGTCGACCGTCGTCAGTCAACGATCGGAAATGGGCGCGA
This sequence comes from Bradyrhizobium cenepequi, assembly GCF_020329485.1. Classification (GTDB taxonomy): domain Bacteria; phylum Pseudomonadota; class Alphaproteobacteria; order Rhizobiales; family Xanthobacteraceae; genus Bradyrhizobium; species Bradyrhizobium cenepequi. The sequence goes on along the minus strand of NZ_JAGKJI010000005.1, from coordinate 77,177 downwards.
GCAGGCAGGCATCGTTCGTGCACACCCGCACGGCAGCGATAGCGATGAAGAAGCGGGTAGCGGCGCTGCGGAAGCACACGCGGCTCACCTCGCGCAAGGGTGGCGATGCCAAAGTGGCAGCCCAGGGTGTTGCGAGCTTCTACAGCGAAGACTCGCAGACCGCGAGCGGAGAGAAGTTCGACAAGAACGAATTGACCGCCGCGCATCCGAACCTGCCGTTCGGCACCAAGCTTCGCGTTACCGACGTCAAGAGCGGCCGTTCGGTGACGGTGCGGGTCAACGACCGCGGTCCGTACGTGCAGGGGCGGATCGTCGACGTCTCCTATTCCGCCGCGCAAGAACTCGGAATGGTCGGCAAGGGTCTCACCAACGTCCGGCTCGACGTGCTCCATTAGCTTGGAGAAAGATCGGGAATTTTCTCCATCGTTGTCGGGAAAATCTCCCTCGCTCTCGGCGCTTTAATCACGTTGCCCGCGCGTATCGCCGCGATAAGATTCAATCTGCTACGCCCCGCGCCTTGAACTTATCCATTGCGTGCGGATTTCTGACCCAATGAACTTCAGTCCCCGCCTTCCGTTCGTGGAGGCGGGGTTTTCTTTTTGGCTCGGCGCCGGTGGGCGCGGGGCCGCGAGCTGCATTCGGTTCTTCTGCAGCCAACAAGCTGATACCTCTGCTTTGAATTGAACTAATTCCATATTGTACGGATTCCAGTTCGTACAGGTTGAATTCGTTTGAAGCGTGTTGAAAGCGTCTGCAATGGTCCCCGCACAAACTGGGGACTGCGATGTTGGGGTTGTTCTTCAACGCGCGCGCCTGCGAGGGCGGCGTGCGCGAACGTTTACTGCTGCTCTTGGGAATCTCCGTGCTTCCGTTGATTGCCATTCATGCCGGCGATGCACATGCTCAAACCGGTGGCAGCGGCTATTCGTTGCCGCCGGTCGTGGTCGAGCAAAGCGCGCCTCGCAAACGGCAGGCGCGCCCGCAGCCAAGCTCGCGTTCGGCTTCGGCAACTCGCGCACGGTCCACTGCTCGCCGGCAGGCCGCACAGCAGCAGGCGGCACCTCAACCCTCGGCATCATCCTTTGAACGCGGCACCGATCCCGTGAAGGGCTTCGTGCCTTACGTCAGTTCGGCGGCGATGAAGACGGACACGCCGATTCTCGAGACGCCGCAGTCGGTCTCGGTCGTCAGCCGCGACCAACTCGACGCGCGTTCGGTCAACACGCTCGTCGAAGGACTGCAGTATGTCGCCGGTCTTGCGATTCAACCCGGTGGCAAGGACTCGCGCTTCGACAACGTTTACCTCCGCGGCTTCAGCAACAACGGCTACGGCGCTTATCGTGACGGCCTTCGTGAATTGGGCGATCCCAACTACTTCTCGCTCTTCCGCAGCGAGCCCTACGGTTTCGAGCGCATCGACGTGATCAAGGGGCCGAGCTCGGTGATGTACGGGCAGGGCTCGCCGGGCGGTCTCGTCGACATCATCAGCAAGCGGCCGACCGAGCAGCCGTTCGGCGAGGTCGTCGGCCTGCTCGGCAATTATGAGCGTTTCCAGGGCGCGTTCGACGTCGGCGGTCCCCTGACCAAGGACGGCTCGCTGCTGTATCGCCTGACCGGCGTGGTCCGCGAGGCCGATGCGCAGATCGCGGAGTTCTCGAAATTCGTGAAGGACAATCGGACTTATATCGCGCCGGCGTTGACGTGGAAGCCAGACAACAGCACCACACTGACAATCCTGAGCGAGTATTCCCATGACTTGACCGGAAACGCATTTCCGCTCTCGGTTGCGCATGTGGTTCCGCCCGCAACTATCACCAGCGTCAAGGCGCTGCCGATTTTCCTTGGCGATCCCAGCTACAACAGGTTCGATCAGGAACAGGCGCGCGTCGGCTACCTGTTCGAACATCGCTTCAGCAATGACCTGATCTTCGAATCGCGTTCCCGCTATGGCCACACCAAACTGGACTATCGCTATTTGACCTTTGTGGGATCGCCGCTCGATATCATGACGACCTATCCGCGACGCGCGGCAAGGATCGAAGAAGAGGGCGACTCGTTCGCAACCGACAACCACGTCATCGCCAAGCTCAGCACCGGACCTGTTCAGCACACAGTGGTCTCCGGCATCGACTACCAGATGCTCGATCTGAGGAACCGCACGTTCTCTGGTGCCGCACCGCCGATCAGCCGGCTGAATCCGATCTACAACCAGCCGATCCCGCTGCCGACTACGCCCTTCATGGGATCGGTAGATCAGAACCTCGAGCAGGTCGGCATCTATGCGCAGGACCAGATGAAGATCCAGAACTGGATCTTCACGCTGGCCGGCAGGTACGACATGTCGGACCAGAATACGTTCGATCTCCTGAAGGCCAAGACAACCGATACAAAGGACAACGCCTTCACCAAGCGGGGCGCCATCTCCTACGTGTTCGATTCCGGCGTCGCGCCCTACTATAGCTATTCGGAATCGTTCCTGCCGACTGCGGGCACGACGTTTGCCGGCAATCCCTTCAGGCCGACCACCGCGCAGCAGCACGAACTCGGCGTGAAATACCAGCCCAACCGCAGCCTGCTGATTACGACAGCCCTGTACGATCTGACCCAGCAGAATGCGCCGACTCCGGATCCCGCCAATATCGGCTTCCAGGTTCAGCTTGGCGAGGTCAATTCGCGCGGCGTCGAGATCGAGGCTCTCGCGCAGGCCTTGCCGGGGCTCAACATCATTGCGACTTACACCAATCAGGACGTGACGGTGACGCAGAGCACCGGCTCTGACCTCAACAAGGTGCCCGTGCTGGTCGCGCGGGAGCTTGCGTCGGCCTATGTGGATTATACGATCCAGGGCGGCACGCTGGACGGCTGGGGAGTCGGCGGTGGTATCCGCTACAATGGTCCAACTTACGCTGACCAGCAGAATACCATCGTGAATGAAGGCTACACCGTGTTCGATGCCGGGATCCATTACCGTCAGCCCAAGGGCATCAACCTCGCGCTGAACGTGAAGAACATTGCCGACCGCGTCACGACGGCCTGCACCACGAATGGCGGCTGCCAATACACCAGCCCGCGAACCATCACGGGCACAGTGAGCTATCGCTGGTAGGCGCGCCGATGGCCCGACCGCAAACGATCCGGCTGTGGTCGCGCATTCACACCTGGACCTCGCTGGTCAGCATGGTGTTCCTGCTGATGCTGTGCGTGACCGGCCTGCCGCTGGTTTTCCATCACGAAATCGATGATCTCCTCGAAGAGGAGATCGCGGCGCCAGAGATGCCGACCGATACCCCGCGTGCATCGCTTGATCGGGTGATCGAGGTCGCGCAGCAGCACTATCCCGGCCAGTTCGTTCTCCTCGCCAATTTGAAGCAGGCGGTGCCGCTGGTCACAGTCGCGATGTCGCCGACCGCCGTTCCCGTGCCCGGCCGGTTTCATCGCGTCACTATCGATGCGCGCACAGCCAATGTGCTCGGCGAGGAGACGCCGCATCAGGACATGATGGATATCGTGCTGCGCATCCACAAGGACATGTTCACGAGCTTGCCAGGCGAATTGTTCCTCGGCGCGATGGGGCTTGTCTTCGTCGTGTCACTAATCTCGGGCATCGTCGTGTACTGGCCGTTCATGCGGCGGCTGGATTTCGGCACGATCCGACGCGGGTCGTCGCCGCGCCTCAAATGGCTCGATACGCATAATCTGCTCGGCATCGTCACGGTGACCTGGGCCGTGGTGGTCGGCTTGACCGGGACGATCAACACGCTGGCGACGCCGCTGTTTGACCTGTGGCGCGCGCAACTGGTGCCGGTTCTGCTCGCCCCGTATCAGGGCAAGCCGGTCGCGCCGATTCCCTCCGTTCAATCCGCCGTCAGCCGTGTGCGCGAACGATTTCCCGATCGATTGGTGACATCCGTCACGATGCCGACATCGGCCCGCTTCGGCAGTCCGCAACATGTGATCGTCTGGACCAAGGGCGCAACTCCGTTCACGGCGCGCATGCTGCAGCCGATGCTGGTCGACGCCAACAATGGTGAGGACATCATTGCGCCGCAGGTGCCCTGGTATCTGAAGGCACTACAGGTCTCGCGACCGCTGCATTTCGGCGATTATGGCGCACTGCCGCTCAAGATCGTCTGGGCGTTGCTCGATCTCGTCACCATTATCGTGCTAGGCAGCGGCATCTATCTGTGGATCGCCAAGCGGCGCGCCGTACCGGCGCGGAGCAGGTTGCCGGATGTGCGGCAGGCTATGGAGACCAAGGCCTAGCCTATGGCGAGCGCCTGAAGCGCGGAGGAACCGGAACTTCACGGCTCGTTGAACGGAAAATGGGAACGGCGTCCGCATCCCATCGTTGCCGCTTCCGAAGGGGCACCATTGGAGGAGGACCGATGAAGAAGCTTGCACTATTGGGCGCCGCCGCGATGCTGACGGCGGCGACGCTCGCCACCCCGGCGATGGCCCAAGGAGTCACGCAGGAGCCGGGCGCGATCGGATTCAGCTATCCGAATTCGCGCTACCTGACCGGCAGCTATGGCGTCGGTACGCCCTATAACACCGGCCGCTATCCCCGCATGGGCTATTATCGGCAGGCCTACTACGGGCCGGTCTATCACCGACCCTATTACGGGCCGGGTCCGGGTGAGGTCGCAGCCGGCGTCGTCGGTGGCGCGATCGGTACGGCAGCCGCGATCGCTGCCGCGCCGTTCGAGCCATATGATTCCTACGCCTATTATAGCTACGATCCCTACTGAGGAACGGAGTAGCGACAAGAGAGCGGCCCTAGGGGCCGCTTTTTTGTTGCCGCGCCCGCCGCTCCATCAAATCGTCACGTTCCCGGCGAATTGCGGCCAAAGCCTGTTGGCAACTGGCGCAGACGGCAGCGCAAACATGGGATAAAGAAATTGTCCTACAGGATGATCGCAGAACGCGACAACGAGAAGGTCAAGGTCGAGCGCCAGAGTTCATTGGTCATTGTCGCCAAAGCGCGCGTCTTCGCGAGCGCCGGTTGGCAAGTCGTGATCACCGACGACGGGGGAAAGTCGTACGCTCCAGCGGAGTTTGATCAATTGTTAGCGGCTTGATTTATTCGCGCATTAGATAGAACCGCGCCATGCGGTTCATGTCCGCAGCTCAGCAAAACGTGAACGGCGCATCGATCTCGCGCGCGAGACGGCCGCACTGACTGCGGCGCGCATCCGTGGTTGGTGCTTGGGAAGATCATTCTATTTCAGGCTCGGATCAGGAAGGTGCCGTTTCGCCGGCCGACATTCGCAGCGAAGTTTCTTCCGAGGATGCAGGGGCCGGATACGCCGACCCATTCAAGCTCGCACATCCGTCGTGGTCGATCACGATGATGTTTTCAGATGATGAATATCATTCCATTGAACGTGCGCGTCCGATCGCTATCTCGACACACGAAAATCACGATGACTTCGAAACGTTGGTGAAGGTGAACGCCACTCGTTTGGTCAAATCGAAAGGGATTAGGCGATGACTGCATTCAAGTTTTTCAGCGCGGTTACATTGATATCGGCGGCGATCGTCACTCCGGCGGCTGCGCAGCAGGCGGTCCAGGAGCCTGGCGCGCAGGCGTTCTATCAGAGCCTGGGCGTCGGCTCCCATTCCTACCCGCGGAATGCCCTGGCGTCCGTCGGCCGCGTCGACCTGTCGGTTGTAGCACCTCCGGCGCGTCATGCGCGCGCTTCCGCGAGGCATCACCGACGGTGACGTGGTGATAAGGCCGGCGGGTATAGTGTAGGCCGGAGCCTTCTTCAGACGAAGGAGGATCGCGTTCGCGCGCCGGCCGCCTTCGCGTCGTGTCGCTGTTCAAATCCGCCTTGTGGCGCGCCATGCCGGAACGGGATCGAGCGGCGTGCGATAGAGTTCGATATTGTCGGCGTCGGTGACGCGAACCGCACAGCCCTTCGCTTTCAACTCGGGCTTCACTTGCGAGAGCTCGTTGGCGAGCTGATCGGCTCGGTCGGAGGCAACGTGCAGGTCCTCGAGGATGATCGAGCCCTGATTCCTGAACTCTTCTCCAACGACGAGATCGAAGCTGTAGCAAGGCATCCGAAGCACTCCTGTTTCGGTATGCAGTGCATGGTAGCACTGAGTCGGTGGTTCCCTAAGACAAGCAATGCGCAATGGTTAAGCTCAGCGCGCCAACAATATGCAGCGATGCGCGAACGCATCACGACGACTCATCGTGCGATGGAATGACTCCGTAGTTTTGCGGTGACTGCCGGCAAGTGTGATCCAGGCCACTTCTGACTTGTTAGGACTTTATTAAACTCATCGGGGTCAGCTTAAGGGCAGGGGAATTTGCAGCGGAACCGGACTCCGGGAGCCGGCAGTTGCAAGAGAAGGCCGGCGGCGTAACGCCCGCCGGTCTTTTCTCTGGAGCCATGACGGCATCAAAGAAGCCTCTGCACAATCTCCGGCCCCCAGTGCAATCCGGATGCATCCGATCGATCGAGCGCAACCTTCCTGCTCTCGAACGCGTTGTGCCGGCATGACAGCTCAGCAGACCCTTCACCCCATGAAGAATTTCGACCCGTCCGAGCCCGCGGTCCTGCACGACCGCGCCACGGACGAGATTATCACCTGGACCGGCGACGAAGCCGACGACTTCCGCCGCTCCAGCAACGCGCGCGCCGACGGCGCGATCGCGTGGCGCCAGTTCGTGTTCGACGGATGGGGGAACGTGCTGGGCGGGTGACTGGACCACGACACGGCGGCTTGTGCTTTCGGTGGTTGCCTCGGGCGGCAAGGGCGGATATCCGTCCGCTCGTCCGGGCCAGCCCAAATTTCCGACGATCGGTCCGGCGAGACCACGATCGGACGAGCGATGCCCCTGTCTCTGCCCAAGCAAAAGATCCGCGTCCTGCTGCTGGAAGGCGTGAACGTATCCGCCGTCCGCCTGTTCGACGTCAATGGCTATACCGAGGTCGAGCGGCTGACGAAGGCACTCGGCGCCAAGGAGCTCAAGAAGGCGCTGTCGGGCGTGCACATGCTGGGCATTCGTTCGAGGACCCAGCTCACTTCCGATGTGTTGGAGGCGGCCGATCGGCTGATCGCGGTCGGCTGTTTTTCCGTCGGCACCAACCAGGTCGATCTTGACGCCGCACGGCGGCTCGGCATTCCCGTGTTCAATGCGCCTTATTCCAACACCCGCAGCGTGGCGGAACTCACCATCGCCGAGGTGGTGATGCTGCTCCGAAGGGTATTCCCGCGCTCGGTCGCGGCGCATGCCGGCGGTTGGGACAAATCCGCGGAGGGCAGCCGCGAGGTGCGCGGCAAGACGCTCGGAATCATCGGTTACGGCAACATCGGCTCGCAATTGTCTAACCTCGCCGAAGCCATGGGCATGCGCGTGATCTTCTTCGACCAGACCGACAAGCTCCGTCACGGCAACACCGAGCCGGTCGAAACGCTGGACGAACTGCTCAGCGCGAGCGATGTCGTCTCCCTGCACGTACCGGAGACGCCGGCCACCGCCAACATGATCGGCGAGCGCGAGCTGCGGCAGATGAGGCAGGGCGCCTATCTCATCAACAACTCGCGCGGCACCGTCGTCGACCTCGATGCGCTCGCGCGCGTCCTGCGCGAAGGCTGGCTCGCCGGCGCCGCTGTCGACGTCTTCCCGGTCGAGCCGGCCTCGAACGCAGACCGCTTCGTCTCGCCGCTGCAGGGCCTTCCCAACGTGATCCTGACCCCGCATGTCGGCGGCTCCACCGAGGAAGCCCAGGACCGCATCGGCGGCGAGGTCGCGCGCAAGCTGATCGACTATTCCGATGTCGGCTCGACGCTCGGCGCCGTCAACTTCCCGCAGGTGCAACTGCCCGCCCGGCCGACCGGCACCCGCTTCATCCACGTGCACCGCAACGTCCCTGGCGTGCTGCGCCAGGTCAACGACGCCGTCTCCCGCCACGGCATCAACATCCTCGCGCAATACCTGCAGACCGATCCGGAGGTCGGCTATGTCGTGCTCGAGACCGACGTCGTCGGCGGCGAGGGCGAGGGACTTTTGGCCGATCTGAGGGCTGTGGAAGGCAGCATCCGCGTCCGCGTGTTGTACGATCATGACCGGCCGGTGGCGCGGTGAGGGATCTCGCTCAATTGTCGAACAGCGGACCTGTAGGATGGGTAGAGCGCAGCGAAACCCATCGCGATGGAGCAAGCGGTGCGAATGATGGGTTTCGCTGCGCTCTACCCATCCTACGTCTGATTCAAACAGCGGATATGAAGCTACGTTCTCGCGGCATTCGCTGCCCGAGCTTTGCGTCTCGTTTCACCCTCTTCGATAGTAGAGGGCGCAGGGAAAGCCGGGTGCCGGTTGCACCCGTGGGCCCCGTGCAACAAAAAGCACGGGGGTAGGACCACAGGTCAACCGAAGCAACACCGGCTTTCCCTGCGCAGTGGTTTACGGCTTACTTCGTGCTCTTCCCGGTGACCGGGCTTTCTTGCCACCGTCATCTCTCGCGCAAATTTCTTCGCGCAAAAAAACTTAGCGCCAGCGTCGGGGCGCCAGAACCACACGACTTCGCCGTCCACGGATAGTCACGCTCGTCAGTCGCAACACCCGCGTCCACCGCATCTCACCGCAACGTTCGTGACGATCGCGAGCCGCCCCTCATTTCGGGTGAGACGCGCGGAGTTAAATCACTGATTTGCCCGACGACGGAAGCGGAATGTTTTTTGCGCGAGGGCTGGACGGGGCAAATCACGTTGGAATTGCTGCCGAATTTTTCTCCGTCATTCCGGGGCGTCCGAAGGACGAGCTATGATGTGCAATTGCACATCAGAGAATCCATCCAACCGCAGAGCATGCGGGGAATGGATTCCGGGCTCGCGACTTCGTCGCGCCCCGGAATGACCGAGCCCTCACAGTTACGCCTCACAGCGTCCTGCAGTTCTGCGCCACCGTGCTCTTGTCGAGCGCGGCGCGGTCCCCTCGGGCGCCCTGCAAGATCATTCTGTTTCCGAGTGAAGTTCAGCGGTCCAAGGCTGCATTTCGCGTGACTCGCGAAACAACGCGCTACGTAGAGCTACGGATCGCAATCTTGCATTGTTGCAATGCAACAGGCTGTATACCGCGGTGCAATAATAGACCTATCTTCCTGGGCGACGAATCCACCCAGGAGAATTGCAGTGAAGAAGACTTCCCTCACCATCGCAGCCGTGCTCGCGATCTCAATGGCAGGCGGCACTGCCGGCTTCGCTGCGGAATTGCCGACCTATGAAGTCAAGGGTCTGCCGATCTCGCCGGTGCAAGTCGGGCTATTGGGAGCCGCGAATGTCCAGGAACAGGCGCCGGCCGCCACCTCAGCGGTGTCTCCACACCAGTTGAGTGTCCTGACGCCCCGATCGAAAGTGCGGGCAGCGGCGGCTGCGACGACCCGGACCGAAGGTCTTGCAGCCCGCTGACCAACACCCGCAAAGCTGCGCAGATGGCGAAAGGCCCGCGACGTGCTCGCGGGCCTTTCGTGTGATGGGGGTGGTGCTCAATGTGAGTTAGCGGCTTGCGCTCCGCCGATCCGCGTTAGAAGGCCCGCTGCTTCGCGCGCCACTTCGGGCCGCGCCCGCGCATGTAGTGAAGCTCGGGCCGATAGGGATTGCAGACGCTTTCGATCAGCTTTTGGCAGCTTGCGATGATCGCATAGAGACGTCGGCGCAGCGGCCTCAAGGAGGGGTGTGCCAGCAGCATGGCGTCACCTCAGTGCAACTTGCCAAGCACGGACGCGAACGGCAGGGCGAAGATTTCGTTGCCGAGGTCATCGGCGACGTGCAGGATCCAGAGCCGCCAGTCTTCCTCGCTGGGCGTCATGATGAGCGCGCGCACCAGGCCTTCCGCATGCTGGCGGGCCTCGGCCAGGTCCATGGTGTGACCGCATTCATCGATCAAAACGTGTTTGGTGTCGGAGCAGTGGAAATAGAGTTCGGCCATGTTCCGCCTCCTGCGGCTAGAGCATTTCGGTTCCGATGAATTAGAACCGAAGCTCTAGATTCTTGTTTTGACGCGTTTTCTTCACGCGAACCGGTGCCCACTTCGCTCGAAAACGCTCTAGGGACCTCACAGTCTATCGATAGCAGCACGGGCGACGGCGGAGAATCCGGGTGATCCCCCATCGGGAAATTACGGAGAATGCTGGGAATTCGACTCACGTCGTCGTGATTGATTGGGCTCGCCCAAAGGCTTGATGCGCCATGCGGGCTGGCTGCGGCGAGCGCTGCTTGCGGCGGGCTGTGAGGTTAACACATTGTTTATTTCTTTACGCCCATTTTCACGACCTCATTCAGCAAAGAGGCAGCATGTCTGACATCACCATTCCCGGCGGGCGCATTCGTTCTTTCGTCGAGCGGATCGAGAATCTGGACACCGAATTGCAGGAGTTGAACGAGCAGAAGAAGGAAGTCTTCTCCGAAGCCAAGGCCGAAGGCTTCGATGTGAAAATCCTCAAGGAGATCATCAAGCTGCGGAAAGAGGATAAGGAAGAGCGCGACGAGCGCGAGACCTTGCTCGATCTCTACATGCGCGCGATGGAAACGGCTCCGCCGGAGAAGACCGCCAAGGCGGCGTGACGCGATCGACGTGACATGCGTATGGCGGGTTGGCCACCGGGTCCGTGCTTCGCGCGGCCCGGTGGCGGGCTCCGCGTAACCCGCCGACGTGCCAGGAGTATGCGGCGGAATAGGCCAACGCTAGTCCGTTCTACGGGGTCATGGCCGCGCGCCTGATATCACCGAAACAGCGCGACGTAGATCACGTAGAGCCAGCTCAGAATGCCGTGGATGATTGCCCACAGGATCGAATGGTTGTTGGTATAGGAGATCGCGATGGCCAAGGCTGAGCCGAAGCCCACGCCGTATTTCGCGCCCTCGACCCGAACTCCGTAGTATCGATTTCCGTTCATGGTGATCCTTTCAGCGCGCAGGGGAGGAATATCCAAACCAGAGCACGTTGTTTTTAGCGGAATCGGGAGTCCCAATTGCGGGAATTTCCGATGCATCGCAAGTCCTGGACGCTGCCCTTTCCCATGCCTACCAGCACTTCGCGAGTGAATGGCGAATTGTACGGTGCCAATCGGCCTGCGCGCCCGTCAGCCTTGCATGGCCGTGGGTTGATCCGCCGTGATGGCTGACGTAAGCGTCGGCGATGACCAAGCCGGCCATCGGCGCCAATGCTCCAGCCCACAAATCGGATCCGAAACCGGCCCTGCTTGGGGTGGCCTGCGGCCTTGGCGCCGCGTTGTGCTGGGCGCTTGGCTTCGTCTCGACACGGCACGGGCTGAAAGTCGGATTCACGCCCGCGGACCTGCTGATGCATCGCTACGTGTGGTCGGGCATCGCGTTCCTGCCGCTCGTGCTTCGCGCCGGAATAGGCAATCTCTGCGGCATCGGATGGGGCCGCGGACTGGTGCTGATGGTGCTCGGCGGACCCGTGATGTCGATCATCAGCTATACCGGCTTCCTGTTCGTGCCGCTGGGGCATGGCAGCGTCATCCAGCCTTCCTGTGCGACGCTCGGCGGCCTGTTTCTCGCCGCCGCTTTGCTGAAGGAGCGGATTTCGTTTTCGCGGGTATTCGGGGCGGTCGTCATCGTCGGCGGCCTTGCCGTGATCGGGGCTGAATCGATCGGCCATATCGGGCCCGACGGCGTGCTGGGCGATCTGATCTTCGTCCTGACCGGATTGATGTTCGCGGTCTTCGGCACGCTGCTGCGCCATTGGCGCGTCTCCGCCTTCGCCGCGGCCACCGTCATCAGCGTGGTGTCGCTCTCGCTGCTGCCGGTCTATGCGGCATCCGGTGGGCTCGGCCGCGTGATGGCGCTCGGTCTCGGCGAAAACGCGCTGCAGGCCGTGGGGCAGGGGGTTTTGGCCGGCCCCGCGGCGATGTATCTGTTCGCATTCTCGATCCAGCTTCTCGGCGTCGCCCGCGCCGCCGTCTTTCCGGCGATGGTGCCGGCGCTGACCCTGCTCGTCGGCTGGCTCCTGCTCGGCGAGCCCCCGACCGCGCTGCAGGCGACGGGGCTGGTCCTGGTGCTGTCCGGATTCTATCTGGCGCAACGGCAGCGGTAGAGCATCATCCGGCGAGTCGCTCTACCTATCTGCCGCGTGGATCATTCAGTTGCATGGTGATCACATCCATCGGTCGCCAGTACGTCTCAAACCCATTATCGTAGTCGGCACGAACACTGTGGATATTGAGCTTGCAGTCGCCTGTCTGCCGATGGATCGGCGTCCCAAGTCCATTTTCCACCCACGCGCACACGTGCCTGCCAAAGCGAATTGCACCCAATGAACTATCGTAGATCAGGCCGGCAACTCTGATTTTGTGTTGGTTGTAGAGTTTGCAGTCGGACGCTGCCCAATCGCTGGTGACATATTTATCGCACAGGGTCGCCGACACCCACGCGCGATTGAGATCGGGGTCGGAACGGAATTCCAAGAAGGCAGCACCGTTGGGTGTGCGCCAAACACCGGGAACTTTCGCAACGAAAACGGATTGGGAATGCGCCTTCACGGGCACGACCACCATGAAAATCGTCAATAGCGCCGCGATCACTGTCTTCATTTTTGCCTCCGTTGGCACATGCCCCAAGGTCGAAATGTTTGCAGTAGTTTGCGCCGGAGAGAAATAAACTCCGCGTTTACATTCGCAGGTAGGGCTCACTTTCGTTCGATCCGGGGCCGCTAGGGTTGCGCGCGCCGGTCTTATCCAGAGCATTTTCGGTTCCGATTAGATCAGAACCGAAGCTCTGGATCCTTTGTTTTGACGCGTTTTCTTCACCCGAACCGGTGTCCACTTCGCTCGAAAACGCTCTCGTCGTTCGCATCCAGTTGATGAACGCGACGCCCATCAGTTTGGTCGCAGACTTGACGCGCCATGGGAGCGATTGTGCACCTCACCAATCCGGATATTCCCAGGGTTCGTCCATATACGGCGGAGGCCTCCAGGGCACGCGCGACCGGCTGGGCCGCCGAGGTTCGGCTACGGGCACGCGCTGGCGCGCAGTCGCACTGCTCTCTTTCTTTGCGCTCGGCGCAGAGGATTTCGCGGACGAGGCGGCGAGCTGCGCTTGCAGCGCCTGTACCTGCTCGGCGATGCGCGCATTGTCCCGGGCACCTTGCTCCTGCGCCGCCTTGAGCTGTTGAATGGAGTCCGCATGCTCGCGAAGCGTCTGGTCGTGACTGCTTTTCAGTTGCTCCAGCTTTTCGTTGATGCTCGCAAGGCCCTGCGAGATGGTCTTGAGCGATTGCGCCACATCGGCAGATGTCGAGGCGGGAGATGTGGTCGCGCCGGCCGGCGGAGCGTCCTTCGTTTCCTGGGGGCTCGGAGGCGCCGGCGCCTCCTTGTTGCTCGAAGGTGGTGGCGCGGAAGGTTGGCCACCTGCTTCTGCCACCTTGACAGTCAGCGATTTCGCGGGACCGCCAGGCTCGGACGCCGCCGGGAGCGCTGTCGAGGCTTGCGGTGCCCATCGCGCCATGATCGCCTTGGCCTCATTGCCATAACGCGCGGCGAACGCAGCGCCAACGATGCCCATCGCGAGCAAAAGGCCGACAAGGACCCGCAGTATGGGCCGGTTCCGTTTCGGGCTTGGGGGAGGAGCCTGGTTGTCCGACGCGCGCCCCTCGTTCACAGCAGCGCTGCTCCGCTCGGCACCGGCACTTTCCTGCGGGGGCGGTGGGCTATCGCTCCCATGTTCCAATCCGGAGACCACCCGGTCCAGGCGCGCAAGGTCTTCCTCTGCGCTCTTGATCCGTTCATAGGCGCGGGCCAACTCGCCATCGGCGGGTTTCATGCCGTGCGGTTCGTCCGGCTTCGGTTCGTCCGTCTGAGGCACCGATGCGCTCTCCATTCAGTCTTGCATCAACGGAGTGCGGCAGTCCGAGATCGTTAACAAGGATAGGCCCCGTCGCCGCTTTGATCAAGACAAGGCGGGCGTGAGGGAGAATTTATGGCGACCTCGGGCCGGCCGCTTCCGCCGGGTTCGTGCGCCGGGCGCAGCAGACCCAGCTCTCATAGACGCCAAGCTGTCTGCGCCTTCGACAAGTCCGGCAGAAACCAATCGTTAGGCTTTCATCGCACCCGATTTGCTCGACTCCGATTCGTTCTTTGGGAACGAAATAGAGTCAGACACAGAACGAAATGATTTCGTTCTCATGTAGGACCAACAGCTCGCCATCGTTGGCGGCAATCCATGCTTCTTCGCTCTGAACTGCCTCGTGACGAGTTATCGTCGTGTCGTGAACTCATGCGAGGGGCGTCGATATTCCCAACCTGTTCGTTCAAGCTCGGGATGGTCAAGCTCCGTCTGGGGATAGCCCACGCAGAGATAAGCGACGAGCTTCTGAGAGCCTGGTACGTCCAAGATTTCATTTATCCGCACAGGGTTCAGGATCGACACCCATCCAAGCCCGATTCCTTCGGCCCGCGCGGCGAGCCACATCGAGCAGACGGCAGCGACGACCGAATATTCGATCGTTTCCGGCATGGTCGCGCGTCCGAGGCCGTGGCCGATATCGCCGGCCTTTTCCGCGAAGACGGCGAGATGACCTGGCGCCTCCTCGAGACCTGACAGCTTCAGTGCGGCATATCGGGCCGCGCGATCGCCCGAATAGGATGCCAGAGCATCGGCGTTGCAGGCCCTGAAGTCGTCGATCACGGCGCTGCGTCTTGCCGGGTTCTGCACGATGACGAACCGCCACGGCTGACTCAGGCCGACCGATGGGGACAGGCAGGCGATGTCGATGAGCCGCTCCAGGGCGCCGTCAGGCAGCGGATCGGTTCGGAATCGCCGCACGTCGCGCCGCCAGATGAGGAGTTCGCGCAACTGCTGGCGAAATTGCTCGTCGAAGGCAACCATCAGAGTTGCAGATTCGGATGAAAGAGCGCGGCGGTCAACTGGATGGCTGTCCGGATCTTCGGCTGGCGAGAAATTAGTTGGACGTTTAGGCATCCAGTCAGTGCGCGACGTCGAAGAGTGGATTCGGAGCCCGTAGGATGGGTTGAGCGCTTGCGAAACCCATCATCTTCGCGGATCGCAGTTGATGGGTATCGCTTCGCTCCACCCATCCTACGTGCTGCGGCCAAGGTTGATTTGCATCACCCGAAGGGAGCGTCCTCATCTAGATTGTCCCGAGGAAAGTCTGGGTCGTCTTCACCTTCGATCCAAATTTCGTTCTTATTCATTAAATCTCTGAATTTCTTTCGGCCGTATCTTTTAGCTAGCAGGCTTGCAGTCGGCTGATCCAGACCTGTCCATCCCTTCCAGACCGTGAAATACCGGTCGATGTCATGATACATCATCAATGTCCGAATAAATCCAATAGCGTTCTCGTCTCCGGTTATGTGCTCACCGATTTCTTCCAGAAGAGCTTTGTCTGCGATCCTTTTCAGATCGGCAATTTTGTTCAATCCGAATGCCTTGAACTCACTTAGAATATCATCAGGGATTTCTGTGAAACTTATCTTTAGATCGTGCTCCTCCGCGAGTCGCTCAAGATACGGCCGCAAAGTTAGAGAGTTGAGCTCTGTATCTGAAAGCTGACTTGCGGTTTTCGAGGCGATTTCTGATTTATAAGCATCTACTTCACGCGCAATTTCGTCGAATGCGCCATCGACGATTTCTAGCATTCCAGAATATAGATTTAGTTTCCGCTGAATCTTAGCTGGCAGTCCTGTTCCTAATTTGAACGACCGATCATGGGCAAGTTCGGCCCAGGCATGCTGCAATACAGTCCTGACCTGAATTTCGAATGTTAGGTCGCTTAACGCTTCGTACTCCAGCAATCCTCTCCGGCTCTGCCCGAGAGAGCATACAAAGTGCGTAGAGCGATATCCCATCCGATCGTCTCCTAGATCGGAAGCTCGGTCGAGGCTGTTCTTCTCGTCTACGTCGAAGGTTGTCCGTATTAGATCGCTAATTGCTTTGACTTGGGTTTCCAAGAAGGTGATGACTCGAACGCCAGACAAGTCCGTGAGCTGAATGGACGGATGCGTATACTTCTTGCGCTTAATTTTCTCCTCCGCGGACGCAAGATCTTTGGTCCGACCCGCGATGCTTAGGTATTCTATGGCGCTTCTGCTTAGGATATTTTGAAGCAATCCCACGACGGCGGGCGTCAATCTTCCGTGCCGGGGAAGCGCGTCTTCAAGCCATGACTGCGCATCTTGTGACACCGCGGGTCCTTCCAATATCTTACTTGTGCGAGAGTGCTGGTTACCTGTCACACGAATTGATCTGGCTGCTTTGAGTCGTGGCGGCTCGGCTGCCAAGTATAGATTTTCGAATTATTGGATCGCGGATCGTGGATGACCGTTGCAATATCAATTAGCGGCCGAACTCGGAGGGGCAGCCTTTCGGGTGCCCCTCATGAAGATCATGCTCGTTTTGGGCTCATTCACGCTCCTCACGAACACCCCGTCGTGCTGCCGCACGTATCGCACTTCATGCAGGTGCCATTCCGCACCAGCGTGAAGTTGCCGCACTCCGAGCACATCTCGCCCTCGTAGCCCTTGGCCTTCGCTTCCGCGCGGCGCTCGGCCTTGGTTGGGGCAACCGCTGCGGCGGTGCCGGCTTTGCTCCAATGCCCCACTTTCTCCGCTGGCGAGAGATCGTGCTCCGTCTCCTGCTTCAGCGCGACCGCGCCTTCGAGCGTGTCGGAGATGCGCGACGTGGCGCCTTGCGAGGAGAGGGCGGTGACGCGGTTGCCGCCGGCGGGGGCGTTGTCGGCGGTCTGGCTGACCGCGGTCGAGCCGCCGCGCATGACGACGAGGTTGTCGGTGCGCGAGCGGGTGAGGCCGCGTGACAGGTACTTCGTTGCCTGGTGCTGCGGTCCCTCCGGGTCCTTGCCTTCCTCGACGCCCTTGCCGAGCGCGTCGAAGCCGCTCTCGTTGGGATCGACATGGGCGAGGTCGAAGCGGGCGAGATAGCTCACCGCGAGCTCGCGGAAGACATAGTCGAGGATCGAGGTCGCATACTTGATGGAGTCGTTGCCCTGCACCGGGCCCGCCGGCTCGAAGCGGGTGAAGGTGAAGGCGTCGACATATTCATCCAGCGGCACGCCGTATTGCAGGCCGAGCGAGACCGCGATCGCGAAGTTGTTGATGAAGGAGCGGAGCGCCGCGCCTTCCTTGTGCATGTCGATGAAGATCTCGCCGAGGCGGCCGTCGTCATATTCGCCGGTGCGCAGATAGACCTTGTGGCCGCCGACCACCGCCTTCTGGGTGTAGCCCTTGCGGCGGTCCGGCATCTTCTCGCGCTCGCGCATCACGACGATGCGCTCGACCAGCTTCTCGACGATCTTCTCGGACACCTGCGCGGCACGCGCGGCGGCCGGCTTCTCGTAGAGCGCTTCCACCGCATCGTCCTCGTCCTCATCATCAGAGATGAGCTGCGAGTTGAGCGGCTGCGACAGTTTCGAGCCGTCACGGTAGAGCGCGTTGGCCTTCAGCGCCAGCTTCCAGGAGAGGAGGTAGGCGGACTTGCAGTCCTCGACTGTGGCGTCGTTCGGCATGTTGATGGTCTTGGAGATCGCGCCCGAGATGAACGGCTGGGCGGCCGCCATCATGCGGATGTGGCTCTCGACCGAGAGATAGCGCTTGCCGATCTTGCCGCAGGGATTGGCGCAGTCGAACACCGGATAGTGCTCAGGCCTAAGATGCGGCGCGCCTTCCACCGTCATCGCGCCGCAGATGTGCACGTTGGCGGCCTCGATCTCGCGCTTGGAGAAGCCGATCGCCGAGAGCAGGTCGAAGCCGGGGGCGGCGATCGCTTCCGCGCCGATACCGAGTTGGTCGCGGATGAAGTCCTCACCGAAGGTCCACTTGTTGAAGGCGAACTTGATATCGAAGGCGGTCGGCAGCGCCTTTTCCACTTTTGCAATGGCTTCATCCGTGAAGCCCTTTGCCTTCAGCGTCGAGGTGTTGATACCGGGCGCGTTGGACAGCGAGCCGTGGCCGACGGCATAGGCCTCGATCTCCGCGATCTCGCTCTCCCGATAGCCGAGCACACGCAATGCCGCCGGCACCGCCTGGTTGATGATCTTCCAATAGCCGCCGCCGGCAAGCTTCTTGAACTTCACCAGCGCGAAGTCGGGCTCGATGCCGGTGGTGTCGCAATCCATCACGAGGCCGATGGTGCCGGTCGGTGCCACCACGGTGGTCTGGGCGTTGCGATAGCCATGCTGCTCGCCGAGTGCGAGCGCATCGTCCCAGGCCCTGACCGCATGCGTGACGATGTCGGCTTGCGGGCAGGAGGCGTGGTCGAGCGGCACCGGGTTGACCGCGAGCGCCTCATAGCCGGACGCGTTGCCGTGGGCGGCGCGGCGGTGATTGCGGATCACCCGCAGCATATGGGCGGCGTTCTTCTTGTAGCCGGGGAAGGTGCCGAGCTCGGCCGTCATCTCGGCTGAGGTCTTGTAGGCGATGCCGGTCATCACGGCGGTCAGCGCGCCGCAGAGCGCGCGGCCTTCCTTGCTGTCATAGGGCAGGCCCATGGTCATCAGGAGGCCGCCGATATTGGCGAAGCCGAGGCCGAGGGTACGGAATTCGTAGGAGAGCTCCGCGATCGCCTTCGACGGGAATTGCGCCATCAGCACGGAAATCTCGAGCACGATGGTCCAGAGCCGGCACAGATGCTCGTAGGACTCGACGTCGAAGCGGCCCCCACCCAACCCTCCCCCGCCTGCGGGGGAGGGTTGGGAGGGGGTGTAGAACGTCAGCAGGTTGGCTGAGGCGAGATTGCATGCCGTGTCGTCCAGGAACATGTATTCCGAGCATGGATTCGACGCGCGGATGTCGCCGGACGCCTTGCAGGTGTGCCAGTCGTTCATCGTGGTGTTGAAGTGCAGGCCCGGATCGGCGCTGGCCCAGGCGGCATAGCCGATCTTCTCCCAGAGATCGCGCGCCTTCAGCGTCTTCGTCACCTTCTTGTTGGTGCGGGCGATCAGGTTCCAGTCGCCGTCGGTCTCGACGGCGCGCAGGAAGTCGTCCTTCAGCGAGACCGAGTTGTTGGAGTTCTGGCCGGAGACGGTGAGATAGGCTTCCGAATCCCAGTCGGTGTCGTAGATGTCGAACTGGATGTCCTTGTAGCCTTGCCTCGCGAACTGGATCACCCGCTTGATGTAGTTATCAGGCACCATGGCGCGGCGCGCGAGCTTGATCTCGCGGCGCAGGGCTGGGTTCTTCTCGGGATCGAAGCAGTCGTCGCCCGAGCCCTCGCAGTTGACGCAGGCCTTCAGCACGGCCTTGAGGTGCTTCTGGTTGATCTTGGAGCCTGTGACGAGGGCGGCGACCTTCTGCTCCTCCTTGACCTTCCAGTCGATATAGGTCTCGATGTCGGGGTGATCGATGTCGACCACGACCATCTTGGCCGCGCGGCGGGTGGTGCCGCCGGACTTGATCGCGCCGGCGGCGCGGTCGCCGATCTTGAGGAAGCTCATCAGGCCCGACGAGCGGCCGCCGCCGGAGAGCCGTTCGCCTTCGCCGCGCAGGCGCGAGAAGTTCGAGCCGGTGCCGGAGCCGTACTTGAACAGGCGCGCCTCGCGCACCCAGAGATCCATGATGCCGCCGTCGTTGACGAGATCGTCCTCGATGCCCTGGATGAAGCAGGCGTGCGGCTGCGGATGCTCGTAAGCCGATTTGGACTTGGTGAGCTTGCCGGTCTTGTGGTCGACGTAATAGTGGCCCTGGCCGGGGCCATCGATGCCGTAGGCCCAGTGCAGGCCGGTGTTGAACCATTGCGGCGAGTTCGGCGCCACCATCTGTTTTGCCAGCTGGTAGCGGATCTCGTCGAAGAAGGCCTGGGCATCTTCATCGGAGGAGAAGTAGCCGCCCTTCCAGCCCCAATAGGTCCAGCAGCCGGCGAGGCGATCGAACACCTGCCTGGCCGAGGTCTCGCCGACAATGCGCTCGTTCTCAGGCAACAGCGCCAGCGCCTCGGTGTCGGGCACCGAGCGCCACAGCCAGGACGGGACGGTCTCTTCCTCGACCTTCTTCAGACGCGCGGCGACACCCGCTTTGCGGAAATATTTCTGCGCAAGCACGTCGGAGGCGACCTGCGACCAGAACTCGGGCACTTCGACATTCTCGGCCCGGAATACGATGGAGCCATCGGGATTGCGGATCTCAGACGTGGTCAGCCTGAAATTGATCCCGGCGTAGGGAGATTGTCCGGCCGTGGTGTTGCGGCGTTCGATAATCATGCGTCGTGCCCCGTCTTCTGCCCGGCCTCCCTGCATTGGCGCGAGGGTGGTCCGGAAATGTTATTCCTAGAGCGAGCCCCTGGTCCCAACCTTCCGCCCGAAGGGTAGGGAGCCAGAGCCCCGCAAGCTCAGCCGGTGGACCGGCCTGTTTCTCTCGACCGCAGGTCATCGGCTGACACCGATCCCGGCGGCGGCATGTCCCTGACCGGCCCAGGCGGACCGTTCGGGTCATGCGTTCAACGCCCCAAAACTTGTAACGCGACAGATCACCAATGAGCCTTTTCCGGCCCGTTGTTGGCGTCCCAAAATGCCCGGGAAATTCGACGAGGAATTTCCGAAATCGCGGGCAGCAAAGCCCTTCACCCGCAGCCTGTTCGGCTGACGGAGTGGTCGTTCTGGACCCTTTTGGGAGCGACCGGCGGGGACCCGAAACACACTCGCGCCGAACAGGAGGAAAGCTAGGCCAAGTCCGTGACGCCCGTCAAGGACTAGTACGAGTTCCTGAATCAAATACTAAATATGGTGGAAAAGGGAGGAAAACAGGGGCCATGCCGCGCCTGTGATGCCGCCAAGTATCAGTGAGTCCTCAGGGATTCCCAAGAGAAAAAAATCTCATCAAGGCTGTGGAACAACGCTTCGCCCGCTTTTCACAGGGCAGGTATTTTTGGCGTCTTTCGGATTGAATTCGAAAGACTCACGTGGGCTTACGGAGAAGCTACGGGCAGGCATGCTGGCGGCCACATAGTCGGCAGCCCAAATTGAGGGCATGGTGGTCGCCGATTCCATTCCCTGCCGGGCTTCATGACAGAATCAAAACCGACCGCGCGCGGCCGACTCGCGCCTGCGGGCTTCCTGTTCCTTGCCGTTACCTCGGTGGGCTGGGGCTTCAACTGGCCGGTGACAAAGTACCTCCTGAGCGAGCTGCCGCCGCTGACGCTGCGCGGCTCGACCGGTGTGGTCGGCGCGGCGCTGCTGGCCCTGCTCGCGCTCGTTCGCGGCCAGAGCCTGCTCGTCGGGCGCGCGATGTGGCTGCGCTTGACGCTGGCGGCGCTGCTGAACGTCACCGGCTGGATGGTGCTGATGGGGCTGGCGCTGCTCTGGCTGCCGGCCAGCGAAGCCGCGCTGATCGCCTACACGATGCCGGTCTGGGCCTCGATGCTGGCCTGGCCCGTGCTCGGCGAACGGCCGACGCTGCTGCGCACGATCGCGCTGGTGATGGCGTTTGCCGGGCTCGCCGCCATCATGGGCGGTGACGGGCTTTCCGCAAGCCGCGAAAAGTTGCCGGGGATCATCATGGCGATCGCAGGCTCCTTCGGTTTTGCGCTCGGCACCGTTCTCGCCAAAAAGCTGCCGCTCAAGATGGAGCCGATCCCGGCGGCGGCCTGGCAGATCGGGCTCGGCTGCCTGCCGGTTGCTGTAATCGGTCTTGCGATCGAATCATCGCATCTCGATCGGGTGACGACGCTCGGCTGGTGGCTTCTGGCCTATTCAATCGTGATCCAGTTCTGCATCGCCTATGTGAGCTGGTTCGCCGCGCTCAGGCGATTGCCGGCGTCGATCGCGGCAATCGGCACCATGGCAGTGCCTGTGATCGGCGTAGTGGCGTCCGCAATCGCGCTGGGCGAGCCGCTCGGGCCGACGCAGATCGCGGCGCTGATCTTCACGCTCGCCGCCGTCGTGCTTGCGACGCGGTCATAGCAATGCTGCAGGCGACCTCTAAACAAAAAGGGCGGCTTCCGCCGCCCTTTTTCACGCGAGAGGAATCAATCGATCAGGGGCAGGGGTGACGCTGACCGTCATAACCGAGATAGGTGCCGGACGCCGGATCGTAGGACTTGTAGCGCTGCTGACAGTAGGCGATGTCACCGCCGCCAGGCGCTGCCGCCACCGCCGCGCTGTCGTCGTAATATCCGTCGTCGTAGTAGCCCGTCCCGTACCCATAGCCATAGTAGTCGGAGCCGTAATAGGCGCTCGAAGCGAGTGCGCCGCCGACCAGGGCTCCTGCGGCAAAGCCGGGTCCCCATCCGTAGCGGTGGTGACGGTAGCCGCCGCGCCAACCGGGCCGATATCCACCACTCCAGCCGGGCCGGCCGGCCCAATTAGGATTGGCGATCGCACCGCCGCGGTAGGCCGGAGCGCCACCGAACTTGGTGCCAAGGCCGGCACCGCCACCGGCAAAGCCGCCGCCCCGGTAGCCGCCGCCACCACCGGCGAAGCCGCCGCCTCGGAATCCACCGCCGCCACCTCCAATGGCTGCTCCGCCGCCGCGGAATCCACCACCGCCGCCGCCAATGGCTGCCCCGCCGCCTCCGCCGCCTCGCCCGGCCGAGAACTTGGTACCCTGGGCAAAACCTTCGCTAGGCACTACGAGCGGCACCGCCAGCGCGAGCGCCGCGACGGTGCTTAAAACCTTGAGATTGATCATCGTTGGGACTCCACATCTGCGGGATATGGCCCAACCCCTTCCGGGGGCAGGGGTTCCCCCGCCTTGCGCTACTTTGATGCGCGGGGCTTCAACCTGTCAGACAGGAACTGTATGGCGGATGAACGGATTACGCTGAATTGCGCGACAATTGGCCGCCAACAACATGCCGTGTTGTCCGCTCGCGATCACAACACGTGCGGCAATCTGGACAATTCGCCCCGCCAATGGCATCAGAGCCTAACAATCCCGAACCGGCCGGCGCTCCATGAAACAATTCCTGCTCAAATTCTTCACGTGGTGGAACGGCCAGACCTTTGGCACGCAGCTCTGGACCTGGCGGTTCGGAGAACTGGTCGGCACGGACGAGCAGGGCAATCGCTACTATCGCACCCGCGGCGGCAAGATCGATCCGGTCCTGCATTTCGAGCGCCGGTGGGTGATCTATAACGGCTATGCCGAAGCCTCGCGCGTGCCGCCGTCCTGGCACGGCTGGCTGCATCACGTCGTCGACATGCCGCCGACCGAAGAGAAGTACACGCCGCGCGAATGGGAAAAACCGCATGTGCCGAACATGACGGGCACGCCGGCGGCGTATCGTCCATCCGGCTCGACGCTGGCGAGCGGCCGCCGGCCCAAGGCGACTGGCGACTATCAGCCCTGGACGCCCGCGGGCTGAATCAACCTCATTCGAACGTTGCGCGAGCGCGCAATTGCGCGTGCGGCGCACGCGCGCCTGTGAACAACGTTAACAGCGGGGACGAGCGACACAGTCTTGTTGCAGTTCACGCGGGACCGGAGCTCAATAGAACCATCTTACGGAGATGGGAGACCATCGCGTCGGATCGGGCTCCAGAATCGCGACTGCCCCGATGAGCAGCGGCCTCCGAGTGGGATGCGCGCGGGACATAGGCCCCCGGTGCAGACGTCCTGAAATCGCCCGTTAATGTGAGGCCACCGTAGGACAGGAAAGGCCGCCCGGGAAACCAGGCGGCCTTTTTCTTTGCCTCGAGATTCTTATCCGAGCCGTGCCGCAGCGCGAGCGATCATGTCGCCGCGACGCGCTTGGGCTGGCGCCATCTTCTCTCTCATGAAGGCGAGGATTTCGGCTGGCGCTGTGTCCGGCGAGCCGGCGTCGAACGGCGGCTTCGGATTGTATTCGAGTCGAAGCTGGATCGCTTCCGCCGTCCTGCGGTCGACGAGCTCCGACACCAGCGTCAGCGCGAAATCGATGCCGGCGGTGACGCCGCCGCCGGTGATGCGGTTGCGGTCGACACAGACCCGTGTCCGCGCCGGGATCGCACCGAAGGCCGACAGGAAATCCATCGCCGACCAGTGCGTCGTGGCGCGATAGCCTTTGAGCAGGCCGGCGGCGCCGAGCACGAGCGAGCCCGTGCAGACCGAGGTGACATACTTTGCGCCCTCCGCCTGCCTGCGCAGGAAGGCGAGCATCTCCTCGTCATCCGTCATATCGTCTGCGCCCATGCCGCCGGGGACGCAGATCACGTCGAGCTGGGGGCACTCGGCGAAGCTGACCGTGGGCATCAGCGCCAGCGCGGTATCGCTCGGCACCGGTTCGATCCGCTTCCACACCAGATGCACTTTGGCCCCGGGCACGGAGGAAAACACCTGCAGCGGGCCGGTAAGGTCGAGCTGCGTCACCTTTGGAAACACCAGAAGTCCGATCTGTAGCGGGGTGGACATAAGGGCACCTCAAATATCGGTTGACCGCGACACAATGGCATGATGGCCTTATGTCCAAAATGGCATAATTCCCTCATTTCAGGACAACGTCCTGCAGATCGACAGGAGAAGCCCGATGATCGGCGTCCTCATCTTCCCGGAATTTCAATTGCTGGATGCCGCCGGTCCGATCTCGGCGTTCGAGATCGCTGCGCGCTTTACCGACAGTCCGCCCGCGCTGAAGGTGATCGCGGTGACGCCGGGGCCGGTGCGATCGTCCTCGGGCGCGGAGATGTTCGCGCGAGGGCTGCGACCGTTGGCGGCGATCACGACCCTGATGGTCGCGGGCGGCGAGGGCGTGCGTATGGCGGCGAAATGCAAAAAGACGCTGGCGTTCGTGCGCACGCTGGCCAAGCGCGGTGTCCGCATCGCAAGCGTCTGCTCGGGCGCCTATATCCTGGCGGAAGCCGGCCTGCTCGACGGCCGCCGTGCCACCACGCATTGGCAGCGGACCAAGCATTTCCTTTCCGCCTATCCGAAGGTGAAGCTGGAGCCGGATCGCATCTTCACCCGCGACGACAACATCTGGACCTCGGCCGGGATCAGTGCCGGGATCGACCTGGCGCTGGCGATGATCACCGAGGACTATGGCGAGGAGGTCGCGCAAAAGACCGCACGTCACCTCGTGCTCTATCATCGCCGCAGCGGCGGCCAGTCGCAGTTCTCTTCGCTGTTGGAGCTGAAGGCTTCAAACGGCCGCTTCGGCCCGCTGCTTGCCTGGGCGCGCGAGCATCTCGATGCGTCGCTGACGGTCGAGGACATGGCGGAGAAGGCCGGCATGAGCTCGCGCCACTTCACCCGCGCGTTCGTCGCGGAGACCGGCACGACGCCATCGAAAGCGGTGGAGCGCTTGCGCATTGAGGTGGCGCGGCAGCGCGTGCAGTCCTCCGCCGAAGCGATCGAGCGTGTCGCCGAGGCGACTGGCTTTCGCGATCCCGAGCGGATGCGCCGCGCCTTCATCCGCGCCTTCGGCCAGCCGCCGCAATCGCTGCGGCGGGCGGCGAGGGTGGGGTAGCAGTTGTCGCCTCAAGCCGCTAACACGAGCAAGATTGATGCACATCACCATCGACATCGACGATATCGTTCTTGAGAAGATTCAGACGATCCGCGAACGTGAAGGTCGTCCCATCAGCGCGATTGTCTCCGAATTGCTTACGGAGGCGCTCGCTGCGCGCCGCGCGGCTGGCGCAAGGTCGTCCTTCTGGACAGCCCGTCCAATGAACGCACTGGTGGATATCTCTGATAAGGAGACGTTGTGCGCGCGGCTCAGTGGCAATTCGATCGACTGAGGCGAGAGTTTAGCCGTTCAACGCCTTCAGCCACGCGCCGATGTCGCTTGCCGCGACGTTGGCCTGATTGAGCAATTTGCCCATGGTGAAAAAGCCGTGGAATTGACCGGCGAAGTGCTTGTAGGTGATGGGCACGCCGGCCGCCTTGAGGCGTTCGGCATATTCGTCGCCTTCATCGCGCAAGGGATCGGCGCCGGCGGTCAGCACAAAGGCCGGCGGCAGGCCGATCAGGGTGGTCGCACGCACCGGCGAAGCGCGCCAATCATGCGCGTCGGCGGCGCTGCTGAGATAGTGATCGCGAAACCAGCGGATGACTGAGTGCGTGAGCAGGATGCTGGTTTCCGGCTCGCTATGCGAGGGATGCGTCATCGCGAAATCGACGGCCGGATAGATCAGCACCTGTCCCGCGATCGCCGGGCCGTTGCCGTCGCGTGCGGCGATCGATACGACCGCGGCGAGATTACCGCCGGCGCTGTCGCCGCCGACGCAGAGGCGCGCGCCATCGATGGCGAGCTGCCTCGCGTTTGCCGCCACCCATTTCGTCGCGGCGATGGCGTCGTCGACGGCAGCAGGGAATTTGTGTTCGGGCGCGAGACGATAGTCGACGGAGATCACGATGAGCTCGCCTTCATCGGCAAGCTTCCGGCACACCACATCATGGGTGTCGAGATCGCCGATCACCCAGCCACCGCCGTGAAAGAACACCAGCGCGGGCGACAATCCGTCCTTCTGGCGCAGCTTCTTCGGCCTGTAGATCCGCGCCGGGATCGTGGCGTGGGGCGCGGGAATCGACAACGCTTCGACCTGTGCCACCTCCGGCGGCTCGGGATTGCTGACAAAGCGCGCCTGCGAATAATACGCGCGCGCTTCGGGAGCTGTCAGCGTTTCGTAAGCAGGGCGGCCGGCCTCCTGAAAGGCCTTGAAGACAGCGGCGGCATCGGCATCGAGAACGACAGGCATGTTGTACGGGCTTCCTCTGGATCTTCCGGTACGGTTTCCGGATTTTTTGCTGTTTTCCGCGTGGCGGTCTTGCGGACGTCGGTGGGAGCCGGAACTATTTCATGGGGCGGGGAGCCTGACCAGTGGCGGAAGCCCGCCCTTTCCCCGCCGTATTCGGCGTGTTAACCGGAGATCCTGCGAGCGGCCCATAGCCAATAATCGATTAGTATGTCGAAAGCCCGATTCGCTCCTTGAAGCCGCGCGAGATGCTCCGAACCGTTGCCCTGACTGGCTTTGCGGCCCTGATTGCCGCCTCAACTCTCGCGCTTGCGCCGCCCGCAGGCGCGCAGATCGGTACTATTTTCTCGGATCCCGCCCCGCGTCCGCCGGGAGCGATTCCGCGCGGTGGCCAGCAGGCGCCTCCCGAAGACGAGGAGGAGGTGCCGGAATTGCCGCGCGGTCGATTGTTGCCGACGCCGAACCGGCCGCCGCCGGGACAGGGTGTGCCGCCACCGGGCAGTTTCCAGTCGCAGCCTTTGGCGCCGCCGCCAGGCACCCCAGGGCCTCCTCAGAATGCGCCGCCCGCGGTCGCCGTGCAGCCGCCGGCGCCCGGGGCTCCGAACGCCGCCAATGCGCCGCCCGGTGCCAATCCGTTGCCGGGACTGCCGCCCGGACAGCGTCAGCCCAAGAGCGTGCCGCAGACGCCGGCAACGCTTCAGCCCGGCGACGAGGTGGTGAGCGAGCCGCCGTCGACCAAGATCGCCAACAAGAAGGCGAGCTTCTCCGGGCTCGACAAGATCACCGGGCGCATCATCAATTTCGAGGAGGATATCGGCGAGACCGTGCAGTTCGGTGCGCTCCGTGTGAAGACGGACGCCTGCTACACGCGACCCTCGACGGAGGCCGCCAACACCGATGCGTTTGTCGAGGTCGACGAGATCACGCTGCAGGGCGAGGTGAAGCGGATCTTTTCGGGTTGGATGTTTGCCGCAAGTCCGGGCCTGCACGGCGTCGAGCATCCGATCTATGATATCTGGCTGACCGACTGCAAACAGCCGGAGCAGACCATCGTCAACGCGGCGCCCGATCCGCCGAAGCAGCCGACCCCGCCACCGCCGGCACAGAAGAAGCCGCCGGCGCAAAAGCAGGCGGCTCCGCGCCCGCCGCCGCAGCAGCAGCAATTCCAGCAACCGCCGCCGGCGCAGCCCCAACCGCCGCCACCTCCACAGCAGCAGCGGCCGGGCGGGCTTTTCAGCATATTCGGGAATTAGAAAATCGTCGGTTCTGATTGAATCAGAACCGACCTAGAACTCGAGGAGACAAGGTCGAATTGTGTCCGCCATGGGCGCGGGCTCTTTTTCACCTCTCCCATAGGGAGAGGTCGGCGCGCAGCGCCGGGTGAGGGGATCTGCTCTATCGGGGGACCGTAACCCCTCACCCGCACCTCCGGCGCGACCTCTCCCTATGGGAGAGGTGAACTCGCAGCCACGCCGATTCAACCAAATGACGTCGCGCTCTATGCGCGCTCTGCTATGATCGCGAGCGCGTCAGTGCCTTTGACTGGCTGATCGATCGGCCACTTCAGGAAATCCGCGGGCGCACCCGCGATCGCATGATCGAGCAGCGCGCGATAGCGGCGGCGCGGGATTTCGAGCGCACCGAAAGTGCGCAGATGCTCGGTGACATATTGTGTGTCGAGCAATTCAAAGCCTCCGGCAATCAGCCGCGCCACCAGATGCACCAATGCGACCTTGGAGGCATCGCGCGCCGTGTGGAACATGCTCTCGCCGAAGAAGGCGCGCCCCAGGCTGACGCCGTAGAGACCGCCGACCAGTTCGCCGTCCTGCCAGGCCTCGACGCTGTGGCAGTGGCCGAGCTGATGCAGCCCGACATAGAGTTCGCGAATGCGATTGTTGATCCAGGTGTCCTCGCGTCCCTCCGCGGGCGCTGCGCAGCCGGCGATGACGGCCTTGAACGCGGTGTTGACAGTCACGGTGAACGCATCGGAACGTACTGTCCGCGCGAGCCGCGAGGTGACGCAAAAACCGTCAAACGGGATCACACCGCGCATTTCCGGCTCGACCCAGAACAGGGTGGGGTCGTCGGCGCTCTCGGCCATCGGAAAGATGCCGCAGGCATAGGCGCGCAGCAGCACGTCAGGCGTGATCTCGGATGCGGCGGAGTCGCGCGATGTCATGGGGCGCAGGATAGCAGGCGGGCGCGGGCGGCGCGATAGGGGCTGATGCTTTGGCGCATGATCCGAAAAAGTGAAAACCGGTCTTCCCTGCGACGAACGCATGAGGTTTGTGCGGAGATCATGCTCAAACAAAGAGGTGAGATCATGAATCGATTTCGTCTGATCGAATCATGATCTGAAGGCTAGCTCGCAGCGGCGCTGGCGGATTTCGCCGCAGCGCTGGCACGGGGAAAGCGCACCAGGATGCGCGTGCCGCTATGGTCGGGATCGCGCTCGACGCTGGCCTCGAGCTTGGAGGCCATGGCGCTGACGATGCGCTGGCCCTGGCCAGTGGAGCGCGGATCGGCCTTGACGTTGAGGCCGACGCCGTCATCGGAAATCGTCAACAGCAGATCCTCGCCCTCGGCCTTGAGCTCGACATGGATTGGGCCGGCGCCATCGGGATAGGCATATTTCACCGCATTCATCACCAGCTCGTTGACGATGATGCCGATCGCGACCGCGCGATCCGGATCGATCTCGATTGGCTCGGCCTTCAAAGTCAGCCGCGACATCCGGTTGCCTTCGGTCGAGCGCCGGAGGTCTTCGAGCAGGGACTCCAGATACTGGTTCAACAGCACGCTCTTCAGGTCGTGCGAGGTGTAGAGGCGGCGGTGCACCTGGGCGACAGCGGCGACGCGGCCCATCGCGTTGGTGAGCGCCGCTTTGACGTCGTCCTGTGTCGCAGAACTTGCCTGCAGGTGCAGCAGCGAGGCGATGATCTGCAGCGAGTTGCCGACGCGGTGATTGACTTCGCGGAGCAGCACCTCGCGCTCGGCGGCGAGCGCGGCGAAACGGTCGCGCGAGGCGTGGATCTCGGCTTCCGCCTCGTCGCGAGCCCGCTGCAATTCCGCCTGACGCAGCGCGCCGTTGGCGGCGACCTGGAGCAGCGGAATGAATTCGCCGTGGATGTCCTTGACGAGATAGTCCACAGCGCCAGCCTTGAGCGCGGTGACGGCGATCGCAGAATCCTGCGAAGCCGTGACGAACACGACCGGCGGCGCGTCAGGAATTTTCAGGATTTGCTCGAGTGTCTCGAGCCCGTCGAGGCCCGGCATGTACTGGTCGAGCGCGACGACGTCGATACCGCCCTTGGCGATGCGATCAAGTCCCTCCTGGCCGCTCGCCGCATGCACCACCTTCAGCCCGAGCCGCGTCAGGCCGCGGTCGACGAGCCGCGCCAGCGCCTCGTCATCGTCGATATAGAGCAGGGTGGGGCTCGTGGTGCTCATGCTGCGGCTGATGGAACCTGGATGACCGAGAAGAACAGTCCGAGTTGGCGGATCGCGTTGGCAAAGCTCTCGTAGTTCACCGGCTTCGTGATGTAGACGTTACAGCCGTACTCGTAGCATCGTTTGATCTCCTGCGAATCGTCCGTGGTGGTCAGCACGACCACCGGGCTCGACTTCAGGTACTTGTTCTCCTTGACCCGCTTCAAAATATCGATGCCGGTCATGTCAGGCAGGTTGAGATCAAGCAGGATGAGCAGCGCCTGGCCCTTTCGGTCTATGCCGCTCCCATCCGGGCCGAACAGATAGCCGACCGCCTCTGTACCGTTTGTGAACGGCCGGATCTCATTATTGACACCGGATCGACGAATATTCCGTTCAATCAGCCGCGCGTGGCCTTCATCGTCCTCGATCATGATGATGGTGACTGTATTGCTCATACATCTGCCTTCCGGTTGGAGGCCCAGTTAACTGGAATTGTTATCGTGAATGTGCTGCCCTTGTGAAGTTCCGAGGCGACCGACATGGTTCCCCCGAGACGCCGCACCAGCGTTCGCACATGCGCCAAGCCGATACCCTGGCCGGGCTTGTCCTGGGTTCCCGCCCGGCGGAACAGCTCGAAAATGCGCTGGTGATCCTTGGGATCGATGCCGCGGCCATTATCGCTGATTTCGAAGATCGCAAACCCAAGCTTGTTGCGTCCGCGGATCGCGATGTCGCCGGGTGCGCCGTCCCTCAGATATTTGAGCGCATTGTCAATCAGATTGGAGAAAATCTGCTCCAGCGCAAGACGGTCGCTGACGATATCAGGCAGTGGCTCGACGCGGATTTGCGCATTCGCCTCGGCGGCCTGATGCGCCACGGTCGCAGCAATGCCCCCGATCAACTCGCGGGTATTGATCCGTTCCGGCTTGAACTCGCGCCGGCCCTCGCGGGTGAGATTGAGGATCGCCGAGATCAGGCGGTCCATCTTGGCGATCGAGGATTTGATGAAGGTGAGCGCCTCGGAGAAATCGTCGGAGAGCCGCTTGTCGGCGCCCTCGAGCGCAGGCTTGGCGCTGTCGGTGGCGTTCTCCGGCAACGGGGCAGCTTCCGAGCCAGCGTGGCTCAGGGCGGCGATCCGCTTGAAGATGTCGCCGCGCAGCTCCTCGAGCTCGCTGGTGAAGCCCATGATGTTGACGAGCGGCGAGCGCAGATCGTGACTGACGATATAGGCAAAGCGCTGGATCTCGTCATTGGCTTCGCGCAGGTCGGCGGTCCGCTCCTGGACGCTGGTCTCCAGCGTGATGTTGAGGTCGCGCAGCTTGATCTCGGCCTCATCGCGGACGCGCAAGGAGCGGCGTACCTGGAACGCCGCAATCGCGCCCAGCGCGATCACGATGCACGACCCCGCGATGGTGACGGAGGATGCAAGTATTTGCGAGCGGTCGGCATTGGCCGTCCGCAGATCGAACAGCCGCTCTTCCTCGGCGCGCATCTTGTCGGTCACGTCGCGAATGATGGCGTTGGTGTTGCCGGCAGCCGCCTCGCGGACCAGCGCGGCGGCACTGGCCGGTTCGTCGCGCCTGATGAAATCCATTTCGCGCCTGAATTGATCGAGCCGGATATCGATCGCCGCGCGCATCTTCTTCACGTTCTCGACCTGGAGCGGATTGTCGTCCGTGAGCTGCGCGAGCTTGTCCGAATAGGGGACGACGTTGGCCACGGCCTGCTCATGATCGGTCAGGAATTCCGGCCAGCGGGTCAGGAGATAGGCGCGGGCCGAGCTTTCGGCGCGGCGGAGCTCGAGCATAAGGGCGTTGATCTGGTTTTCCACTTCGACAGTGTGGACCACCCAGGCGTTGTCCTGGCGCGCCTTGTTCACCAGCACGACGGACGCCGCACTGATTGCAACCAGCACCAACAGCCCCGCCGCGAGCAGCAGGATATGGCCCAATGCGCGTCGGCGCCTGGCGTCAGACGTCACGGGTATCTCTGTCATGGATCCAGTGGAGTGCAAGCGATCCTTGGGCGTGGGAAATCCCTGTCGCTGCAACGCACGGTTCCGTGCTTTGTTCCATAAGGAATGGAACTGATTGAGGCGTCAGCCAGTAGTCGGCTGCCCGGCGAGATACTGCTCGAGCCAGTGGATGTGGTAGTCGCCGTCGATGATGGAAGGCTCGCGCACCAGGGCGCGGAACAGCGGCAGCGTGGTCTCGATGCCGTCGACCACCATCTCGTCCAGCGCCCGGCGCAGCCGCATCAGGCACTCGCCACGGGTCTTGCCGTGCACGATCAGCTTGCCGACGAGCGAGTCGTAGTAGGGCGGGATAACATAGCCTTGGTAGACAGCGGAATCGATCCGCACGCCGAGGCCGCCGGGCGGGTGGTATTGCGAGATGCGTCCAGGCGAAGGGCGGAAGGTCTGCGGGTTCTCCGCATTGATGCGGCATTCGATGGCGTGGCCGATGATCGCCACCTCGTCCTGCTTTGCCGGCAGGTCGCCGCCGGCGGCAATCCGGATCTGCTCGAGCACGAGGTCGATATCGGTGATGCTCTCGGTGACGGGATGCTCGACCTGGATGCGGGTGTTCATCTCGATGAAATAGAACTCGCCGTCCTCGTAGAGAAATTCGACCGTGCCGGCGCCGAGATATTTCAGCTCCCGCATCGCCTTCGCGCAGGTCTCGCCGATCCTTGCGCGCGCGGCGGCCGAGAGGACCGGCGAGGGGCCTTCTTCCCAGACCTTCTGGTGACGCCGCTGCAGCGAACAGTCACGCTCGCCAAGATGGATGGCGCCGCCGCGGCCGTCGCCGAGCACCTGGATCTCGATGTGGCGCGGCTTCTGCAGGTATTTCTCGAGATAGACCGACGCGTCGCCGAACGCGGATTTCGCTTCGGTCGCCGCCGTGGAGAGCGCCAGCGCCAGATCGGCTTCGCTGTGGGCGACCTTCATGCCGCGCCCGCCGCCGCCGGCGGCGGCCTTCACCAGCACCGGGAAGCCGATCGACCTGGCGATCGCCATTGAATCGTCATCGGAGCTCACGGCGCCATCGGAACCGGGAACGACGGGAATGCCGAGCCGCTTGGCGGTCTTCTTGGCCTCGATCTTGTCGCCCATCAGGCGGATGTGCTCGGCTTTTGGCCCGATGAAATGCAGATTGTGCTCGGCCAGGATATCGGCGAAGCGGGCATTTTCGGAGAGGAAGCCGTAGCCGGGATGCACCGCCTCGGCGCCCGTGATCTCGCAGGCGGCAAGCAGGGCGGGAATGTTGAGATAGGAATCCTTCGACGGCGGCGGTCCGATGCAGACGCTCTCGTCCGCAAGCCGCACATGCATGGCGTCCGCGTCCGCAGTCGAATGCACGGCCACCGTCGAAATGCCGAGCTCCTTGCAGGCGCGCAGCACGCGAAGCGCGATTTCACCGCGGTTGGCTATGAGGATCTTGTCGAACATGGCGCCTCAGGGGGCGAGTGGTGAGTGGCGAATAGCGAATGGGAATTCTTCACCACTCGCTATTCGCCACTCACCATTCGCTATTCGATAATTACCAGCGGCTCGCCGAACTCTACCGGCTGGCCGTCCTCGACGAGGATCTGCGTCACAGTGCCCGCGCGCGGCGAGGGAATCTGGTTCATCGTCTTCATCGCCTCGATGATCAGCAGTGTCTGTCCGGCGGTCACCTTGCTGCCGACCTCGATAAAGGGCTTTGCGCCCGGCTCCGGCGCCCAATAGGCGGTGCCGACCATGGGCGAGGGCACGACGCCCGGATGTTTGGCGAGATCGGCCGTGGCTGCGGGGGCGGCGGCCACAGGTGCAGCTACCGGCACGGGCGGTGCGACGGCCCCCGGCACGTGGGCGGCAATGCTGACGTTGCGCGCGACCCGCAACCGGACGCCCGCGCGCTCGATTTCGATCTCGGTCAGGTTGGTCTCGTCGAGCAGGAGCGCGAGTTCGCGGATGAGCGCGGCGTCATCCTTGTCGTTGTCTTTGCCGGGCTTTGCGGCGGATTTGTCGTCAGGCTGGCGCGCCATGATCTTGGTCCGAAACTCTCTGTCTGATGACGGGGAATGTGTCAGGCTATCGCCTTGGCGCCAATCTTGGCGGCGAGGCCCGATATCGCGAGGCGATAGCCATCGATGCCGAAGCCGCAAAGCGACGCGAAGGCGGCTTTAGCAGTGAAGGAATGATGCCGGAAGCTCTCGCGGGCATAAATGTTGCTGATATGCACTTCGACGGTCGGAATTTTCACCCCGACCAGCGCGTCATGTAGCGCGATCGAGGTGTGGGAATAGGCCCCGGCATTGATGATGATCCCGACCGCTTTTTTCGCGTGCGCCTCATGGATGAAGTCGATCAGTTCGCCCTCGCGGTTGGATTGCCGGCAGTCCGCGGCGAGGCCGAACTGGGCCGCGGTATCCCTGCAGAGCTTCTCGACGTCGGCCAGGGTGGCATGGCCATAGGTCTCGGGCTCACGCGTCCCGAGCAGATTGAGGTTCGGGCCGTTGAGCACATAGATCGTCGCGGCAGGAGCCTGGGCCATCCGGAATTCCAACAAGCGGCGCTAAAGCGTTTTGAGCAGGACCCTTTCGGAAACCGAGGTTCCGGATTCCTGCTCCAAGTCGCGGGTTTATAGGTAACAACGGCCCAGAGGGAAAGCTTTAGGTTTGTTGGAAACCGGTTCAAACGGCTCATTCAGGTTGTCCGATTGCCCGGCTAGCTCATGGAAATTGCTAATTAACCAACTTCTGTGGAAAAGCTCGATCGACACGCCGCGGGCTGCGACCTCGCGCCTGGCAGACAGGAATAGAGCGAGGGCGGGTTGGGGCCCGCCCTCGCGTTGGAGCTGCCATCAGCCCTCGAGGATATAGATGATCTCATGCGTCTCGGGACGCACGATCACGTAACGGCCACTGACCAGGATGAACTGATAGCCGCGCCACTCCGGATAGATTTCGACGATCCGGGAAGGAAGCGGGTGGAAGCGTACGGTCGTGGGCACAGTGGCGCCGACCGAGACGTTGAAGTTCACGTTCTTCACTTCCTCGACGCGCTCCGACCTGATCGCGGAGACGATCTGGGTCCGCTTCTCGGCCGGCGGAGCCGCGGTCGCCGAGGTTGCGGCGGCGCCGGTCGTGGTTTGCGAGCGGCTCGTATCGGTCGCGCCCTTCTGAGTCTCCGTGCCGCTCTTGTCGCGGCCTTCCGCAGCGGTGCCGCCGCTCTTGTCGCGAGTCTCGGCATTCATGCGGTCACGATCACGACCTTCACGGCCCTCAGCCTTCATGTTGCCGCGGTCACGGCTGTCGCGACCTTCAGCCTTCATGCCCTTGTCGCCCTTGGTCCTCTCGCTCTCCGAGCTCATGCTCTTCGACTTCTGACCGGGCGCGGTGTCCTGTGCGTTCCTGTCGGCCGCACCACCCTTGTCGGACTCCGACTTCATGCCGGAAGACCCTGAGCCCTTGCCGGACTGTTCGGAGCCACCCATCCCCGTGGTGCCGCCGCGATCGCGGTTCATCGTGCCCGAGGACGCGCCGCCACCGGATGGCGCGCTGTGCTGCGTTGTGGCGCCACCGCCGGATGACGGCGATTCACGGCCCATGCCCGTGCCTTGCGCGTTAGCAAAGCCGGTTCCCGCGATCAGGGCCGCTGTTGCGACCGAAATCAACAAGCGATTAGTCATTTGAGATTCCTCCTCACAAGTCCTGCATTGCCCGCGCCGACAACGAAAGGAGGAGAGCGACGTTCCGCGCCAAAAGCGGGTTCCACGCGGTTTGTTTTGTGAATGCGCGATGAATGCAAGCGTGGAGTATCGTTCAAACAACGTGGAGTATCGCTGAAACGAAAAAGGCCGGCTACGGAGCCGGCCTTTGCGCATCCGATATTGTCTCGCGGTTATGTCAGCACGTCGCCTTGCCGCAGCGGGCGATGCCGATCTTCTCCTTCAGATTGTCCAGCCCGACCGCGCCGATCACGACCTGCTTGCCGATCACGTAGCTCGGCGTGCCGTTCATGCCCATCGCTTCGGCGAGCTTGAAGTTCTCCTCGATGGTCGCCTTCGCCTCGGGGCTCGCCATGTCCTTCTCGAGCCTCGCCATGTCGAGGCCGACTTCCTTGGCGACCGCCATCGCACGCGCCTTGTCGGCGGCGCCGCGGCCGCCAAGCAGCTTCTGGTGGAAGTCGAGATATTTCTTTCCCGTCGGATCCTGCATGCGCACGGCGACGGCGACTTGCGCGGCTTCCACCGAGCCCTGGCTCAGCACCGGAAATTCCTTCAGCACCACCTTCAGCTTGGGATCGGTCTTCATGAGGTCGAGCATGTCGGCCATCGCGCGTTTGCAGTAGCCGCAATTGTAGTCGAAGAATTCCACGAAGGTGACGTCGCCGTCCTTGTTGCCGAGCGTCACGCCGCGCGGCGAGTTGAAGATCACGTCAGCATTCTTCTCGATGCCGGCCTGGTGCTTCTCGGCTTCGGCCACGGCCTGGCGCTTGGCGAGCTCGGTCATCGCCTCCTCGAGCACCTCGGGATGCGTGACCAGGTAATTGCGCACGATGCTTTCGATGTCGCTGCGTTGCGTATCGGAGAAGCCTTGGGCGGATGCGGGCGGCGAGATGCCTGCGAGCGCCGCGGCGAGTAGGGCAGGAGCGAGAAAGCGGAGCGGGCGCATGAGCAAATCCTTGTGCGGCTTTTTCGGTTCGGGGCCGGTTTGGCAATCGTTGTAGACGATTTACGTTGATGGCTAGTTGTTTTTCTGACCCGGCAGCGGCCGGGCGCTCACAATATCGTCAGCCTTGACCCAACCGGGGGTTCCGATCGGAAAGCGCGTCTTGGCACGCGAGGCCAGTTCGCGCGCGGTCTTGCTGTCGCCGCGCAGGTAGGCGGCCTGGGCGGAAGCGAGGTCCGCCTGCGCGTAGTCGCCCCTGCGGCCATAGGCCATGGCGAGTTGGGTGTAGCCGATCGGCGCCTCGCCTTCGCGCGCCACCGCTGCGCGCAGGATGCTGATGGCTTCATCGGTGTAGGCGTTGTTGTTGGTCGCAACCAGCGCCTGGCCGAGCAGCATCTCGATCAAGGGCGCGTTGCCCGAAAGCTGCACTGCCCGGCGCAACGGCGCGATCGCCTCCGCCGGCCTGCCACCTTCGAGCAGCGCCTGGCCGCGCAATTCGTAGAAATAGGCATTGTTGGGCTGCGCCTGGATCAGGCCGTCGATCTGCGCCAGTGCGCTGCGGAGATCGCCGTGCAGATAAGTCGAGATCGCGCGCGCATAGCGGGCGGGCAGACTGCTGTTGGAGGCAGGATAGCGGCGATAGACGGTCTCCGGCCGCTCCATGAAGGCGGAGATCTTGGCGCGCACCATGTCGTGGCGCAATTGCAGCGCCGGATCGTCCTTCTTGTCCCAATAGGAGCTGGAGCGCGCGATCTCCGCCAATGCTGCGACACGATCGGCTGGCATCGGGTGCGACATCAGGTAGGGATCGGCGCCGCGTGCCGCGAACAGGCTCTCGTCGGTGAAGCGCTTGAAGGTGTCGTACATGCCCTTGGCGGACTGGCCGGTCGCGCTCAGGAATTTCACGCCGGCGCGGTCGGCGTTTTCTTCCTGCTGGCGCTGATAGGACAGCAGCGTTCGGCGGATCACCTCCTGCGGGGCGGATACCGCTGCAGCGCCTGCATTCGCAAGACCGTTATTGCTGCCGCCGCGCACGCCCGCGACCATCGCGCCGGCGCCGAGCAGCATGGCGATGATCATCTGGGTCTGCGCGTGCGCCAGTTGCTCGCGGAGCTTTGCGAGATGGCCGCCGGCAAGATGCCCCGTTTCGTGCGCGAGCACGCCGATGATCTGGTTCGGCGTTTCCGACTGCAGGATCGCGCCGTAATTGACGAAGATGCGGCGGCCGTCGGCAACGAAAGCGTTGAAGCTGCTGTCGTTGATGATGACCATCTGGATGTTCTGCTTCTCT
Organism: Bradyrhizobium cenepequi; assembly: GCF_020329485.1. GTDB lineage: Bacteria > Pseudomonadota > Alphaproteobacteria > Rhizobiales > Xanthobacteraceae > Bradyrhizobium > Bradyrhizobium cenepequi. The sequence continues at coordinate 39,183 of NZ_JAGKJI010000005.1, read as the reverse complement.
AGTCCCGCGGCGCGCAGGATCGGTCTCGTATAGTCGCGCAGCAATTGCTCGGCCTCGGTGTCGCGCAGGATCGGCGGACCCTTGTTCTGCTGCGCGAGCGCCATCGTCGGCGCGACCGCGAGGGCAATTGCGGTGGCGAGCGCGGTCAATTTCAGGGTCTTCTTGCGCAGCGCGAGACGGAGCAGCATGGAGCGGTCTTGGCGATTGGCGGCGGGCCACGGACAATATATGCCCTAACAAACCGCCGAATGCGGCCAGTCTGGGGCGCAACCGGCCATTTCGGAACTCGAAACCGGCGACGCCGGCCCAAATAGCAGATATCCATGCGCGAAGCGACATTTGGAGATCACGTGAATCATCTTTTGACCGCCTCGGGACGGAGCGAAGTTCCGCCCTTCATGGTGATGGACGTGATGGCAGCAGCCGCGCGAATCGAAGCGGCTGGCGGGCATGTGATCCACATGGAGGTCGGACAGCCGGCGGCGCCGGCGCCGAACGCAGCGATCGCAGCCGCCCATGCAGCGCTCGATGATGGACGCATCGACTATACCTCCGCGCTCGGCATTCCCTCGCTGCGCGCGCGCGTCGCGCGGCATTATCGCGAGACGTATGGATGCGATGTCGATGCCGAGCGCATCGTGGTCACGACGGGCTCCTCGGGCGGTTTCATCCTGGCGTTTCTCGCAATGTTCGAGCCCGGCGATCGGGTAGCGGTCACAGTGCCCGGCTATCCGCCTTACCGCCATATCCTCACCGCGCTCGGCTGCGAGCCGGTGCTGATCGAGACGACGAACGAAACGCGGCACGCGCTGACCGGCGCGGCGTTGCTCGACGCGCATCGCAAGGCGCCGCTCAAGGGCGTCCTGGTGGGGAGTCCTGCCAATCCCACGGGCACGATGATGTCGCGCGATGCTCTCGCAAGCCTGATGAGGGCGGCCGAAAGCGCCGGCATTCGCTTCATCTCGGATGAGATCTATCACGGGCTCGACTACGCGTTTCTGGCGGTGACGGCAGCCGAATTGTCCCCGCGCGCGCTCGTGATCAATTCGTTCTCAAAGTATTTCTGCATGACCGGTTGGCGGGTCGGCTGGATGGTCGTGCCCGAGCCGCTGGTGCGCCCGATCGAGCGCCTGCAGCAGAACCTCTCGATCTCGGTGCCGACGCTGTCGCAGATCGCAGCCGAAGCCGCCTTCGATGGCCGCGAGGAGATGGAAGCGATCAAGCGCGGTTATCAAGAGAATCGGCGCATCCTGATAGAGGGGCTGCCCAGCGCGGGGCTGACCAAGTTCCTGCCCGCCGATGGCGCATTTTACCTCTATGCCGACGTATCGGATTTTACGGCCGACAGTTTCGAATTTGCGCGTCAGATGCTGGAAAAGGCCCATGTCGCGGCGACGCCGGGCGTCGATTTCGATCCGATTCACGGTCGCGCCTTCATCCGTTTTTCCTATGCACGGTCCCCAGAGGAGATGCAGGAAGCGGTTGCGCGGATCGCTGGTTGGCTTAAATAGCGCGCCAGTTTGTCGCAGCTTCCCGGAGTAGGCCTTGTCAGTCAGATCGGTATCGGAGTCCGCCGCCGCCAGGCATTTTCCTCTTGCTTCGGTGCTGTGGCCGACCCGATCGGGTGAATTCTCCGCGCTATGGCGCGGGACCATCCTGGTGTTCCTGGGCACAGCGCTGCTGGCGCTGTCGGCCAAGGTCAATCTGCCGCTGCCCTATGTGCCGATGACGCTGCAGACGCTGGTGGTGCTGATGATCGGCGCCGCCTACGGCTCATGGCTCGGAGCTGCGACCATGATCACCTACCTGGCGGAAGGCGCGATCGGCTTTCCGGTGTTTGCCGGACCTGTCGGCGGTCTCGCACCGCTGATCGGCCCGACCGCCGGCTATCTGTTTGGGTTCGTGGCGGCGGCGTTCGTCACCGGCTGGCTCGCCGAGCGCGGCTGGGACCGCAGCGTCGTCCGGCTGTTTGCAGCCATGGCGCTCGGTCACATCATCATCCTCGCGGCCGGTTTTAGCTGGCTGGCCTTCGGCGTCGGCCTGGGCGCCGAGAAGGCGTGGCTGTTCGGCATCTTGCCGTTCATCGCGGGCACGCTCGTCAAGACCGCGCTCGGGGCCGCGCTGCTGCCGGCTGCGCGGCGGCTCGCCGATCGCCGCACCTGAGAGAGCCTCTGGGCGAGGCCCATCACCGGCCAATCTGATTTTTCGAGATGGTCATCCCCGGACAGCCCGGCGGACCGGCCTTGCGCATCTTCGAGTAGGAGTGAGAGTCATGGCAACGATTGCGATGAGCGGGCCGGCCGAGGTCAGCACGTCAAAACCCTGGTACCGCATCCTCTATGTCCAGGTGCTGATCGCGATCGTGCTCGGCGCCGTGGTCGGTTGGCTGTGGCCGAGCCTTGCGACCAACGACTGGATCAAGGCGCTCGGCGACGGCTTCATCAAGCTGATCAAGATGGTGATCGCTCCGATCATCTTCTGCACGGTGGTCTCGGGCATCTCGCATATCCAGGACGCCAGCAAGGTCGGCCGGGTCGGCGTCAAGGCGCTGGTCTATTTCGAGATCGTCTCCACCTTCGCGCTGATCCTCGGCCTGATCGTGGGCAATCTGTTCCAGATCGGTCATGGGCTCGCCGCCAAGCCGGACGCGGCGGCGGTCGCGAACTACGTCAAGCAGGCGCAAACGCAGAAGAGCGTCGATTTCGTCCTCAACGTCATCCCCGACAGTGTGTTCGGCGCGTTCGCCCGCGGCGACATCCTGCAGGTGCTGCTGTTCGCGATCCTCTTTGGCTTCGCGCTGATGGCGATGGGCGAGCGCGGCGCTCGCTTGCGCGATGTTATCGACGATTCCGCACATGCGGTATTCGGCGTGATCAGCATCGTGATGAAAGCGGCGCCCGTCGGTGCATTCGGCGCAATGGCCTTCACCATCGGCAAGTTCGGTCCCGCAGCGCTCGGCAACCTGATCGGCCTGATCGGGCTGTTCTACGGCACCGCCGCGCTGTTCGTGGTCCTCGTGCTCGGCCTGATCGCGCGGGCAATGGGCTTCAGCATCTTCAAGTTCATCGCCTATATCAAGGATGAGCTGTTGATCGTGCTTGGCACCAGTTCGTCCGAGAGCGCGCTGCCGCAATTGATGGAGAAGCTGGAGCGGCTCGGCTGCTCCAAGCCCGTGGTCGGACTGGTGGTGCCGACCGGCTACTCCTTCAACCTCGACGGCACCAACATCTACATGACTCTGGCGACGCTGTTCATCGCGCAGGCGCTTGGCGTCGATCTCACCTTCGGCCAGCAACTGACCATTCTGGTCGTGGCGATGCTGACCTCGAAAGGGGCGAGCGGTGTCACTGGGGCGGGCTTCATCACGCTCGCGGCGACGCTGACTGTGGTCAATCCGGCGCTGGTGCCGGGCATGGCCATCGTATTCTCGATCGACAAGTTCATGAGCGAGGTGCGTGCGCTGACCAACATCACCGGCAACGGCATGGCCGCGGTGTTCGTCTCATGGTGGGAGGGCGAACTCGACTACGAGAAGCTGCACGCCAACCTGAACAAGGAGATAGATCCCTCCGACGTCGAGACGGCGATCACCACGGGCTGACCTGCCAGCGAGCTTTTCGCCGCGGCAAACGAAACGATAACGGGGCGCACCATTTTCGTGGTGGGCCCGTTCCGCATGGAGCAAATCGTTCTGAAGGAAGCTGGCTAGGACTGGCGGTAGACGGCCGCCCGAAGGTCAGGCCCGCCGGACACTCCGTCCAGGATCACAACCGGCGGCGTGATTTCGGATTTCCGGGGTGGGCCGGGCCGAACTTGTACGAGCCCTCAACCGTTGCTTTCGCCTGCGCGTAATGCGCAAAGAATCTTGAATATTGCGTGATGCGAGCATATATCGCGGGAAGTTTGTTCGTTTCTTTGGCAGAAACGCGCAAAATGATCGGATGGGCGCCATGCGCGGGAGGAAATCAGAAATGCAGGTTCCAATTAAGCGGACGATCGAGAAGGTGCCTGGCGGGATGATGGTGGTCCCGCTGTTGGTTGGGGCGCTTATTGCGACCTTCTTTCCCGATACTCCGAAGTTCTTTGGCTCGTTTACCGGCGCACTGTTCTCTGGCGCATTGACGATTCTCGCCGTGTTTTACGTTTGCATGGGCGCGAGCATCGACTTCCGCGCGACCCCTTACATTGTGAAAAAGGGCGGCACGCTGCTGATCGTGAAGGTTAGCGTTGCCGTCGTCCTCGGCCTGATCTTCGGCCGCATTTTGGGAGAAGCGCCGGTCGGAGCTGGCATGTTCGCGGGTGTCTCGACTCTCGCGATCGTTGCCGCCATGAACGACACCAATGGCGGTCTCTATATGGCGTTGATGGGCCAATATGGACGTCCGCGTGACGTCGGCGCCTATACCGTCATGTCGCTGGAGAGCGGTCCGTTCCTCACCATGATCACCTTGGGCGTCGCCGGCCTCTCGGCATTTCCATGGCAGACCCTCGTGGGCGCTATCTTACCTCTGGTGGTGGGCATGATCATCGGCAACCTCGATCGCGAGATGCGCGACTTCCTGGGCCGCGCGGTGCCTGTGATGATCCCGTTCTTCGCCTTCGCGCTCGGCGCCGGCCTCGATCTGTCGAAGGTCTGGCACGCTGGTCTGCTCGGCCTCGGCATGGGAGTGGGCGTGGTGGTTGTGACCGGCATCCCGCTGTTCCTCGCCGATCGCATCACTGGCGGGAATGGTGTCGCGGGTATTGCGGCAGCCTCGACGGCTGGTAATGCGGCGGCCGTCCCGGCGATTGTCGCCGCGGCCAATCCGGCCTATGCGGACGCGGCGCGACCTGCGACCATCCTCGTCGCGGCGTGCGTTGTGGTCACCGCAATCCTCGTGCCGATCTTCACCGCCTGGACGGCCCGCGTTGTTGGTCGCGACGTCGAGGAGCGTGCAGAAGAGAACGTGGCTTCTGCCGGCAAGATGACCCCCACGGCGCGCTCGGTTGTCACTGAGGCAGGTCACTGAAGATGGCCCCTAAAGCGTTTTCTAGCGAAGTGGATACCGGTTCGCGTCAAGAAAACGCGTCAAGCCAAAGCTGGCTGATCGTCGCTGACGATCTCACTGGTGCCGCGGACTGTGCGATCGCCTTCGGCAGAAGGGGGCGTGCGGCCGCGGTGACGTGGGGTGAGGTGACCGACGCGTCAGGTTACCAGCTACCCGTCCTGGCCTACGATGCAGCGAGTCGAGGCCTTTCGGCCGGAGCCGCTGCAGCCCGCCATGCCGATGTGCTGGGGCGCCTGTGCGAACCCGGACGTATTCTTTTCAAGAAAATTGACTCGACGCTGCGGGGCCAACCTGCAGCGGAGACTGCCGCCGCGCTTGCGCATCTCAAGTCACGATCGGGTCCGGCCTTCGGCGTGTTCGCGCCGGCCTTTCCGGCCACCGGCCGCACCACCATCGACGGGCGCATCCTGGTCAAAGGCCGTCCCCTCGAGGAGGCCGAGGTCTGGCGGCGCGACCACACCTATCCGAATGCCGATCTTATCGACGTTCTCGCGACCGCGGGCATTCGCGGTGAGAAGGTCAAGCTCGCTGCCGTGCGCGGTGGCGATCTCAAAGCCACGTTCGCGAGGCTCGCCGGGGAGGGCGATGTGGTCGCGGCCTGCGACGCCGCGACCGAACACGATCTGCATTTGATCGCGGAGGCGAGCCTGCATGCATCGCCCGCAACCTTCTTCATCGGCAGCGCCGGCCTCGCGCACGCGCTGGCCGGCCTCGAAGTCAGCCATGCCGTCGAGCCGCTACGCATTCCGACGAGCGCATCCGGCACCCTGATCGTGGTGGGCTCGCTTGCGGGCGCGTCTCGCGCCGCTGCGCGCAAGCTGGAGGCGACCGGTACCGTGGCGCATTTCCCGATCGCGCCGGAGACGCTGCTCAACGATGGCGCCGGCCGGGCGACGCTCGCCGTGGACGTGATGAAACGACTTGCCGATGGCCGCGATGCGCTGGTTGAGATCATGATGGATGATTACCCCGACATGTCGCTCGGCCCGCGGCTCGCCAAGGGACTCGCCGACGCTCTGGAGGCCGTCGCACCCGCGATCGGCGCCTTTGCTGCGACCGGCGGCGAAACCGCGGCGGCGATGCTGTCGCGCTTCGGCGTCAACGGCATCCGTCTTGCCGACGAAATCGAGCCGGGCGTATCGCTCGGCCTCACCCTTGGCCGATTGTCCGTTCCGATCGCCACCAAAGCGGGCGCGTTCGGTGACGAGCACAGCCTCATCCGCATCAGCGAGCGCCTCCGCGCCGTCCGAACCAGAGGAAGTTTCATATGACTCGTCCGACCATTGCGATCACTATGGGAGATCCGGCCGGTATCGGGCCCGAGGTGATCATGAAGGCGCTGGCGCAACCGGAGGTGCAGGCGATCTGCAATGCGCTGGTTATCGGCGACGCCAACCGTCTGCGCAAGGCCGGTCAAATCGTCGGCGTGTCGCTTAAGGTCGATGCGTTGAGCGACGCGAAGGAGGCGAATTTTGCGTCGAAGACCGTGCAGTGCGTTGACCTGAAGCTGGTGCCGGACGATCTGCCGTTCGGCAAGGTTTCGGCGACGGCAGGTGAGGCGGCCTATCGCTATATCGAGAAAGCCGTGCAGGTGGTGCAGGCAGGGCTCGCTCAGGGCATCTGCACCGCGCCGCTCTCCAAGGAAGCGCTGCATGCGGCCGGCCACAAATATCCCGGCCATACCGAGCTGTTGGCGCATCTGACCGGCACGCAGGAAGTGTCGATGATGCTGGTGTCGCCGAAACTCCGCGTCATTCACGTGACCACGCATATCGGCCTGCTCGATGCGATCGAGAAAATCGAGCCCGGCCTCGTCGAACGTGTCATCGCACGCGGACATGACGTGCTGGTGCGCGCCGGCATCGCCAATCCGAAGATCGGCGTCTGCGCCATCAATCCGCATGCCGGCGAGAACGGGTTGTTCGGTCGCGGCGAGGAAGCCGCGAAGATCACGCCGGCCGTGGAAGCCTGTCAGCACAAGGGCTGGCACGTGCGCGGCCCTCTGCCCGCCGACACGCTGTTCTTCCTGGCCGGCCGCGGCGACTACGACATGGTGGTCGCGATGTATCACGATCAGGGCCATGGACCCATCAAGGTGCTGGGGCTGGAAGCCGGTGTGAACATCACTGTCGGCCTGCCGGTGATCCGCACCTCGGTCGATCACGGGACCGCCTTCGACATCGCGGGCAAGGGCATCGCCGACGAGCGCAGCCTGATCGAGGCGCTGCGGCAGGCGGTCGATCTCGCGCCGAAGAAGGCGGCTTGAGACGCCCGCTACGCGGGCTCCACCGGATGAAGAGCTAGATGCGGGTCGAGCGCTGATATTGCGCGGCCGATGCATCGTGGTATCCATCGACCGTGCCGCGAAGCCGACACGGTCGAGCTCGGCTGAAGGCAATGAATCCGGGGGCTGAGGTTCGATGTCGATGCGCAGCAAGGAGCGTCAGGCTCGTCTTTTGGAAGCACTGAACGCGGGAGAGATCGATGTCGACGATCTCGCGCGGCGCTTCGACGTTTCCGCCTCCACCGTGCGGCGCGACTTGCAGCATCTCTCCAAGAACAATGCCGTGCGCCGCACCTATGGCGGCGCCATTCTCAGCGCCCACGCGAACGAGACGACGCTCGAGCAGCGCCTTGCGGTCCGGGGCGAACAGAAGCAGGCGATCGCGCGCGCGGCGATCGATCTGATCGAGGACGGCGATACGCTGATTCTCGATGCCGGCTCGACGGTCGCAGCCTTTGGCCGACTGCTGCAGCAGCGGCGGCTGCGCATCATCACCAACAATCTCGCGCTGCTGCCGTTCCTCGCCAAGGCTCCGACCATCGAGCTTGTGGTGCTGGGCGGCGCGCTGCGCACCACCAGCATGAGCACCATGGGGCCGCTCGCCAATGAGGCGCTGCGCCGCATGACCGCGGACCGTGCCGTCATGAGCGCCGACGGCGTGGTGAATGACCGGGGCCTGTGCGAAGCGGATCTCGAGCAGGTCGCACTGAAGTCGCTGATGATGCAGCAGTCGAAAGAAGTCATCGTTCTCGCCGACGCCAGCAAGCTCGGCCGCGCCGAACAGATGGCCTGGGCGCCGCTGCCGCCGCGCTGGACTCTGGTGACTGATGCCGGCGCATCTGAGGAGCAGTGCAAGCGTCTCGCCGATGCGGGAGCGCGCTTGATCGTTGCTGGCGTTCGCTGAGCCGGCATCGCAATTTTCCGCATGATCGGAGAAAAATGCCGAGGCGGAGTTGCAGTTGAACGAATCGCCATATCTAGATCATGATCCGATTGGAATCGGATCATGATCTCATCTCTTTGCTTGTGTATGATCTCCGCGCAAACGCTTCGCGTTTGTCGCGAGGGAAAACCGGTTTCCACTTTTCCGGATCATGCTCTAGCCGCCGCCACCAAAGCGGCGCGACCACCAGCCGGCCTTGCGGGGCGCCGGGGCCTCGGTCGCTGCTGCAGGCGCAGGTTCCGCGATGGCCGCAGGCGCAGGTTCGGCGAGCGGCGTGGGAGCGGGTTCTGCCGACGGAGTAGGCTCCGGCGCGCTCTGCAGCACTAGAGGCGGCTCGGCCGGTTGGTGGGACGCAAAGCTCACCTTCTCGCGTACCGTCGAGCGGCGACGTGCGGCGCGATCGTTCTCCGGCGCGGCCTCCTCGGGCGCGGCGACGGTCACGGGCTCCGGCTGCGAAGGCTCCTGCGGCTGCGGGCTTTCGACTGGCTGCAACTCCGCCTGCTCTGCCTCCGGCTCGGGCTGAAGCAGGGTCGGGGCCTGCTCGGGCGAGCCACCGTCGAAATCAGCGACGGCCTCCGTTGCTTCCGGCTCCGGGCGCGGGCCGAGCTCATCGGCAATCGAGGCGGCAAGACCCTCATCTGCACCGTGACCGCTGCTACGGCGCCGGCGTCCGCCGCGACGTCCACGCCGACGCGGACGGCGTTCGCCGCTCTGGCCTTCGCCATGTGCGAAAGCCGACTGCTCTTCGCTCTCGTCCTCGTCGGTCTCGACTTCCTCGGCGATGCCGTCGGCGGTCTCGGGCGCAAGCGGCAGAGCCTCGCCATCCTCGCGCGGCATACCACCCTCGTGGGCTTCGCCGCCACCAGCGCGGCCGCGACGTCGCCGACGCCGCCGGCGGCGCGGACCGTCGGCGTCGGTGCCGGCCTCTTCGCCCGTCCCCGTTTCGTCGCTCAGGCCTTCCGTCTCTTCGGTCTCGATCTCCGCCTCGATGTCGAACGGCTCCTGGTCGTCATATGACTCTTCGATCTGAGGCGGCGCGGACGCGGCCTGCGCCGCGAGCAGCGCCTTGGCGGCTTCCAGCGTGTGCACCTGCTCACCGCGGTCGATGATGTAGGACTGCTGACCGCTCACGGTCGCATCTGCCGCCACCGAGATCTGGACCTTGAAGGCGATTTCGAGATCGCGCAGATGGCCGCGCTTGTGGTTGAGGACATAGAGCGCGACGTCGGTGCGGGTGCGCACCACGAGATTGTGGGTTGCGCCCTTCATCAGGATTTCCTCGATGCCGCGCAGGAGCTGCAGCGCCACCGACGAGACCGAGCGGACATGACCAGAGCCGCCGCAATGCGGGCAGGGCTCGGTCGAGCTCTCGAGCACGCTGGCGCGGATGCGCTGGCGCGACATCTCGAGCAGGCCGAAATGGGAGATGCGCCCGACCTGGATGCGCGCGCGATCCTGCCGCAAACAGTCGGAGAGCTTGCGCTCGACCGCGCGGTTGTTGCGCTTCTCGTCCATGTCGATGAAGTCGATGACGATCAGGCCTGCGAGGTCGCGCAGGCGCAGCTGCCGCGCGACTTCCTCCGCCGCCTCGAGATTGGTCTTGAGCGCAGTGTCCTCGATGTGATGCTCGCGCGTGGCGCGGCCGGAGTTGACGTCGATCGAGACCAGCGCCTCGGTCTGGTTGATGACGATGTAGCCGCCGGAGCGCAACTGCACGGTCGGGGAGAACATCGCATCGAGCTGGCTCTCGACGCCCATGCGCGAGAACAAAGGCTGGCCGTCGCGGTACTGCTTCACCGCGCGCACGTTTTCCGGCATCAGCATCTTCATGAAGTCGCGCGCTTCGCGGTAGCCGGGCTCACCGGCAACCATGATCTCGTCGATCTCCTTGTTGTAGAGGTCGCGCAGCGAGCGCTTGATCAGCGAGCCTTCCTCGTAGACGAGGGTAGGGGCCTGCGACTTCAGGGTCAGGTCACGCACGGTTTCCCACATGCGGATCAGATATTCGAAGTCGCGCTTGATCTCCTGCTTCGACCGCGAGGCGCCGGCGGTACGCAGGATGATGCCCATGCCCTCGGGCACATCGAGGTCCTGCACCACTTCCTTGAGACGCGAGCGGTCCTGGGCCGAGGTGATCTTGCGGCTGATGCCGCCGCCGCGCGCGGTGTTCGGCATCAGCACCGCATAGCGGCCGGCGAGCGAGAGATACGTCGTCAGCGCCGCACCCTTGTTGCCGCGCTCTTCCTTGACGACCTGCACCAGCATTACCTGCCGGCGCTTGATGACTTCCTGGATCTTGTACTGGCGGCGCGGACGGAAGGGGCGCTCGGGCACCTCCTCGAGCACGTCGTCGCCGCCGACGGATTCGACGACTTCCTCTTCTTCGCCGTCCTCGCCTTCCTCGTCGTCCTCATCGTCATGCGCTTCGTCGCCGAACGGCTCGGCGCCATGCTCGTCGTGCGGCGCAGCCTCCGCTACAAGTTCCGCGGGGGCATGCTCGTCGGATGCCGGATGCTCCTCGCCAGGTTCCGCGGCGTGTTGCGCATCATCGGCGTGGGCGGCGTTTTCCTCGACCTGCTCCTCTCGGGCGCGCTCGGGCTCCTGGTTAACCTCGATGTCGGCCGCGACATCGGGAGCGTCGACGGCGACCGATGCCTCGACAGCGGCGACAACCGGATCGGGCTGCGCTTCCGTTGCCGCGGTTTCGCTCAGCACAGGGGTATGATCATTGTCGTTATGAGCATGTTCGTGCCTGCCGGGCTCGTGCCCATCATGATCGTGCTCGTCGGCATGCTCGTGATCGTCAGCATGCTCGCAGGCTTCGTGCTCATGATGCTCATGCGCATTGGCTTCGAGGTCGTGCTGCTCGGCCTCTGCGTGAAGCGCACGACCCTCATCGGCTTGTGCATCGAGCGGCTCGGCACCCTCCACAACCTCGCTCTGCACGCGCTCGCCATGGCCGCGACGGCGGGCATTGCGGTGGCGGGAGCGGCGGCGGTGAGGCCGGCTTTCACTCTCCTCCTCGGCCTCGCGATGGGCGCGCTCTTCGGCCTCGATCAGCGCCTGACGGTCAGCGACCGGGATCTGGTAATAGTCTGGATGGATTTCGCTGAAGGCAAGGAAGCCATGGCGGTTGCCGCCATATTCGATGAAGGCCGCCTGCAGCGACGGCTCTACGCGCGTCACCTTGGCGAGGTAGATATTGCCGCGCAGTTGCTTGCGTTGGGCAGTCTCGAAATCAAATTCTTCGACGCGATGGCCGCGGACCACGACGACCCGGGTCTCTTCCGGGTGGGTGGCATCGATCAACATCTTGTTGGGCATTTTGGAGCTCTTGAGGGCGGCGGGCGCGTAGCATGGCGCGCGCAAATTGCGCGGCCCGATGACGCGACGGTCCACCTGATTCGGGGGTGAGGGGAAGGCCAAAACGCAAATCGGGGCGCCGTGGGAAGCCCGTTCCCGCCGGAACAACGCGGCGTGCGGAGCTTTCGCCTCGCGTGGTCGCGATTGTCTGGGGGGTGTTGGTCGGCAACACAGTCTGGCGCATCAAGCGGTTGGCCCGTCTGAACATATTTGGGCGGCAAAGAATACCGCCGCATCCTTCGCTGAAGGCCCGGCGCGGCGCGAACGCGCTCGCCGGCCAATTGCATATCGGACCCCTTATTTGACCATGATCTTTTCAGAAACCGGTATCCCGTTTCCGGATCATGCTCTGGGGCCGAATATAATCGGCTTTGCCGTGTCTCAAACCGCCCCTTGCCACACAGAGTGTGCCTGGGACCGGACGCCGCTCGGGCTCGCACCGCCACTCCATGTCAGCCGCGCGCGGCGCTGGCTGGGGAGGGACCGGGAAAACACGCTGGCTCCTTCGAGCTCGAAGGTTCCGGCGCTGCCGGGAGGCTGAACGCGACACAACCGGGAGTATTAGCCGTCAGCACCCCGTACATACGTGGATTGGTCGTCTCACGCAAGGGAGCGTCACGGCGCGGCAACACTCGAACCATTTCGCCAGGGCGGTATTAGGGTCTCGTTAACCCTGTGGCTCTAATGCGGTATGACGACGGCTCGGAGGGTGCCGAATCGTGGCGGACCGCGCAAATCGATGGGTTTTGCTGGGGTGCGGGCTGGTCTGCGCCGCAGCGTTGGTGTGCGGCTGGGTGGTTGTTCCTAGCACGGCTGAAGAAACGTCTCCAACCCATTCTGCAAGCACCGATTTTCCTATTGTCTCCGACGCTCGCCTGGCTGGGGACGCCAAGCAGGCTCGATTCATCGTCGACCTCGACAAGAAGATCGAGTTCCGTGCCTTTACACTCGCCGATCCCTACCGGGTGGTGGTGGATATTCCTCAGGTGACGTTTCAGCTTCCCGGCGGAACCGGCAATACCGGGCGTGGGCTGGTGAAGGCATTCCGCTACGGACTGGTAATGCCGGGCGGTTCGCGAATCGTCTTCGACCTGACAGGGCCCGCTAAGATCACCAATTCCTACGTGCTCGACGCAGCCAACGGGCAGCCGCCGCGCCTGGTCCTGGAACTGGAGCAGGTCGACCGCAGCGCGTTCACTCAGCAGCTCGCGGCGGAAGACCGGCCGGAGCTCAAGCCGACCATTGCGGACGCCAAGGCGGCGACGCCGGCTGAAAAACCGGGCGAGCCGCCGGATTCGCGGCCCGTGATCGTGATCGATCCCGGCCATGGCGGCATTGACAACGGCACTCAGTCGAACGGCGAGCTGGAAAAGAACCTCGTGCTCGGATTCGGGCTCGCGTTGCGCGACCGGATCGAGAAGTCGGGCAAATACCAGGTTGTCATGACCCGCACCGACGACACCTTCATTCCCCTGAATGAACGGGTCAAAATCGCCCGCAGCCAGTCGGCGGCGCTGTTCGTCTCGATCCACGCCGATGCGCTGCCACGCCGGGAAGGCGACGCCCGGGGCGCGACCATCTACACGCTGTCGGACAAGGCCTCCGACGCTGAAGCGGAGCGGCTGGCGGAAGCCGAGAACAAGGCGGACGCCATCGCCGGGGTGGACCTGTCCGATGAGCCGACCGAGGTCGCCGATATCCTGATCGACCTCGCCCGCCGCGAGACCAAGACATTTTCCAACCGTTTTGCGCGGCTGCTGGTGTCCGAGATGAAGACGACGGCGCGGATGCACAAGCACCCGCTGAAATCGGCTGGCTTTCGGGTCTTGAAGGCACCCGACGTGCCCTCGGTCCTGATCGAACTCGGCTATGTCTCCAACAAGGGCGACCTGGAACACCTGGTATCGGAGGACTGGCGCAACAAGGCCGTCGGATCGATGCTGCAGGCTATTGACGCCTTTTTTGCCAAGCGACTCGCAACCGCCGTACCAGACAAGTAACGGTGCCGAGAAAAGGCACTGCTCGGAACCGGGAGGCCCTAGTTTGGCCACAGCGGCAACGGTATAGGAAATCGGCTGAGGGCCTCGCGGAATCAGCCGATTTCGTCCGCGACGCGCCGTATTGTTCGCCTCAAGCACCGGCAGGCTGTTAGGGCCGGGCGCATTCGCAACGAGGAACTGCCGCCGACCGGTTCGGCGCAATAGGGTTGGAACGGAACTTCGATAATGCGCTTGCTGGTGCGGTTCATGGGTTTTTTGTTCGCCGCCGGGACCGTCGTGTTCCTGGTTGGCGTAGCCGGCGTCGCGGGCGCGATCTGGCATTTCTCCAAGGATCTGCCCGACTATTCGCAGCTCCAGGACTATGAGCCGCCGGTGATGACGCGCGTACATGCGTCCGACGGCTCGCTGCTCGGCGAATATTCAAAGGAGCGACGGCTCTATCTGCCGATCCAGGCAGTGCCCAAGCTCGTCATCAATGCGTTCCTCGCGGCCGAAGACAAGAATTTCTACGAGCACGGCGGCATCGACTTCCAGGGCATGGCGCGCGCTGCGATGCTCTACGCGCAGAACTATGGCTCGGGTCGCCGGCCGCAGGGTGCCTCGACGATCACCCAGCAGGTCGCCAAGAACTTCCTGCTCACCAACGAGGTCTCGTTCTCGCGCAAGATCAAGGAAGCGCTGCTCGCGATGCGCATCGAGCGCGCCTATTCCAAGGACCGTATCCTCGAACTCTATTTGAACGAGATCTATCTCGGCCTTGGCGCCTATGGCGTCGCCGCCGCCTCGCTGGTCTATTTCGACAAGTCGGTGAATGAACTGACCGTCGCCGAAGCCGCCTATCTCGCCGCGCTGCCGAAGGCGCCGGCGGCGCTGCACCCGGTCCGCAACCGCGACCGCGCGATCGACCGCCGCAACTATGTGATCGACCGCCTGCTCGAAAATGGCTGGATCAAGCAAGCCGACGCCGACAAGGCGCGTAAGGAGCCGCTGATCGTCACCAACCGCAGCAACGGCGCGCACACCTTTGCCGGCGAGTATTTTGCGGAGGAAGTCCGCCGCGACATCTTCGAACGCTATGGCGAGAAGAAGCTTTACGAGGGCGGCTTGTCGGTGCGCACCACGCTCGATCCGAAGATCCAGGTGATGGCGCGCAAGACCATGGCTGCCGGCCTCGTCCACTACGATGAAGCTCAGGGCTGGCGCGGCCCGATCACCAAGCTCGATGTGTCCGGCGATTGGGGCGTCAAGCTCGCCGACGTCAAATCGCTCTCCGACATCTCGCCATGGCGGATGGCAGTGGTGCTTGAGACGAGCGAGCAGTCGGCGCGAATAGGATTCCAGCCTGGCCGCGAACTCGGCGGCGGCGTCAGCAAGCAACGGGAGACCGGCATCATTGCCCTCGACGGCGTGCGCTGGGCCAAGGCGGCTTCCGGGTCGGCGCGCGGCCGGACGCCGACGGCGGTTTCGCACGTGCTCTCGCCCGGCGACGTCATCTATGCTGATCCCCTTGTGACCAAGGACGGCACGGCGGTGGAGGGCCAGTACCGGCTGCGGCAGTTGCCGGAGATCTCCGGCGCCATGGTCGCGATGGATCCGTGGACCGGCCGTGTGCTGGCCATGGTCGGCGGCTTCTCGTTCGACCAGAGCCAGTTCAACCGCGCCACCCAAGCCTATCGGCAGCCGGGATCGTCGTTCAAGCCGCTCGTCTATTCGACGGCGCTGGATAATGGCTACACGCCGTCCACAGTGGTGGTCGACGCGCCCATCGAAATCGATCAGGGGCAGGGGGCGGGCGTCTGGCGTCCGGAGAACTATTCGACCGGCAAGTATTATGGTCCGACCACGCTGCGCAACGCGCTGGCGCGCTCGCTGAACACCGTCACGGTGCGGCTGGCGCAGGACATCGGCATGCCCCTGATCGGCGAATACGCCAAGCGCTTCGGGGTCTATGACGAGCTGCCGAACTATCTCTCCTACGCGCTCGGCGCCGGCGAGACCACGGTGATGCGGATGGTCACGGCCTATTCGATGTTCGCTAATGGCGGCCGCCGCGTGAAGCCGACGCTGATCGACCGCATCCAGGACCGTTACGGTCACACCATCTACAGGCATGACCAGCGCGAATGCCGCGGCTGTGACGCGCCCGGAGGCTGGAAGAACCAGCCCGAGCCGCAGCTCGTTGATCGCCGCGAGCAGGTGCTCGATCCAATGACGGCCTACCAGATCACCTCGATGATGGAAGGCGTGGTCCAATACGGAACCGCCACGGCGGTGAAGGACGTGGGCAAGCCGATTGCCGGCAAGACCGGCACGACCAACGACGAGAAGGACGTCTGGTTCATCGGCTTCTCGCCGGATCTCGTGGTCGGCGTCTATCTGGGCTACGACAAGCCGCGTAATCTCGGTCGCAAAGCCACCGGTGGCGCGTTGGCCGCGCCGGTCGCGCGCGATTTCCTGAAGCTTGCGCTGGCGGAGAAGCCGGCGACGCCGTTCAAGATCCCGGCCGGCATCAAGCTCGTCCGCGTCGATTCCAAGAGCGGCATGCGCGCCGGTCCAGGCGACGGTGGACGCACCATCCTGGAAGCGTTCAAGCCGGGCACGGCGCCGCCGGATAATTACTCCGCCATCGGCGTTGCTGACGCTGAAGGACGGATGGCGCCTGCCGCCGCGCCCGATCCCGGTACCATCATGCGTCCCGGCGGGCTATGGTAGCGGGCTGAAGTTCCGGATCATCAACGGGTAAAGAAGTCGCGGCGGATTGCGCTTCTGCGCTTCGGCCGCTACATCCCTCACAAGACATTCATAATTCAGACCAGAAAGACCATGCGCGCGGAAGTCGAACGCCTTGTTGAAGAGATCAAGCAGTCGGTCGGGCTGCTGAGGAGGCATCTTTGACGTCGAGAAATCGACGGCACGGCTGGCCGAGCTGAACAAGCTCGCCGAAGATCCCGATCTCTGGAACGATCCCCAGAAAGCCCAGAAGCTCATGCAGGAGCGCACCTCGCTGGAGGATGCGCTGTCAGGCATCAGCAAGGTCGAGCGCGAGCTCGAGGACAATGTCGGCATGATCGAGCTCGGCGAGGCCGAGAACGATGAGGGCGTTGTCGCGGAAGCCGAGAAGGCGCTCAAGGACCTCAAGAAGGAAGTCGCCCGGCGCGAGCTGGAGGCGCTGCTGTCAGGCGAAGCCGACAAGTTCGACTCCTATCTTGAAGTCCACGCCGGCGCCGGCGGCACCGAGAGCCAGGACTGGGCCGAGATGCTACTCCGCATGTACACGCGCTGGGCGGAGAAGCATGGCTTCAAGGTCGAGTTTCTGGAAGAAACCCAGGGCGAAGAGGCCGGCATCAAGTCCGCGACCATCCAGATCAGCGGTCACAATGCCTATGGCTGGCTGAAGACGGAAGCCGGCGTGCACCGCCTGGTGCGGATATCGCCATTCGATTCGAATGCGCGTCGGCACACCTCGTTCTCGTCGGTTGCGATCTTTCCAGTCGTTGACGACAGCATCAAGATCGACATCAAGGAATCCGATGTGCGCACCGACACCATGCGTTCGGGTGGTGCGGGCGGCCAGCACGTCAACAAGACCGAATCCGCGGTGCGCCTGACGCACATCCCGACCGGCGTTGCCGTGGTCTGCCAGGCCGGCCGCTCCCAGCACAAGAACCGCGCGCAAGCGTGGGACATGCTGCGCGCCCGGCTCTACGAGATCGAATTGAAGAAGCGCGAGGAGCAGGCCGCCGCCGATCAGGCCGCTAAGACCGATATCGGCTGGGGTCACCAGATCCGCTCCTACGTGCTGCAGCCCTACCAAATGGTGAAGGACCTGCGCACGGGCGTGCAGACTTCCGACACTGAGGGAGTGCTCGACGGCGACCTCGACGAGTTCATGGCGGCCACGCTGGCGCAAAAAGCTTTCGGCACGACGTCGGGCGTGATCGAGGACGTCGATTAAAGGAGCGCGCCGTTTCGGCTCACTCATGCAACTGGTTGCGCGCTCTTCCATTCCGACAACCATCCTGTGAACCGGCCGCTGTTGCGCTCGCCGCCATGCCAAGCGGCGTACACGGTCCCATTGCTTGCGACCATGATCACGGCGTCCAGCCCCTTGGAGCGGCGCAGCGTCTCGATGGCTTGGCTTGGCGTCTGCGCGATCGGACCTGCGACGTTGAACGAGGTGTTGACCGACACCTCGACACCGATGCGGCGGCCGAGCGCCTTGAGATAGGCATGGGTGAGGGGATCGTCGCTCTCACGCACGATCTGGATGCGGCCGGTGCCGTCGGCGTGGATAACGGCCGGGATCTTGTCGCGCGCGTGCGGCTTCGATCGCGCGGTCAGCACCATGTAGCTATAGGCGTTGTAGTCGTCGTCGGAGGCGCTGGGCAGCAGCTCGAAATAGTGCTGCGCCGCCTCCAGCGTCGCCATCGGGGCCAGAGGTCGGATCGCCTCGCGATATTTTACCCGCTCGTTCAGGCGCTCGCGCGTGCCGGGATCGCAGGGGTTGGCGAGGATCGAGCGATGGCCGAGCGCGCGCGGCCCGGTTTCGGCTGCGCCCTGATAGATCGCGATGACGCCGTTCTGCGCCACCGTGAACGCCATCAAGTCGGCGATGGCGTCGCGTCCCTCAGGCGTCGAGATGTCGCCGATCCGCTGCGAGGCGATGTCGTCCACCTTCAGCGCGGCCGCGATGTCGTCGGAGGTCGGCGGCGTGCCGCAGTAGAACGCATGCGTCATCGGCAGGCCGCGCGGAGCGCCGGCGAGATGCGCGAACAGCCAGCCGGCGCCGATGGTGACGCCGGGGTCGCCGGGCACCGGCGGCACCCACAGATGCAATTGCGCGCGCCGGCCCTGCGCATTCGCAAACCACGTCTCGTCGAAATGCTCGATCAGCCGCATGTTGCCGACGGCGTTGAGTGCGACGCCGCCGGTCAGCACCAGCCGACGAGCGCCGGTCAAGCGCAACAGATGATCGACGACGTGGATCATCGCGTCCTCGAACACGAGCTGCGTCGCGGCGGCCTTGTCGAGGCGATCCTGGGTGTCGGGGCGATGTTTGATGTCTTCGACGCGCAACACCGCGTCGGGATTCCAGAGTTGATCCGGCCTCAGCGGTTCGCCGAGGATTTCGGTCAAAGCGGCCTTGTAGGGATGATCGAACGGGTCGGAGTACCAGTTCGCCATCGCGCGATTGAGCCAGACTTCGCCGTCGGCGCCGAGATGCAGCACCTTGCGCAGCCGCCGATAATAGGGATTGCTCGAGCGGCTCATATCGCCCCAGGCGGCCGCACCCATGTAGCGACCTTCGCAGGACAGCCAGGTCCAGCCGCCCTGGGTCGAAGCGATCACGCTGTAGAACGCGCCGAGTGAATCGAACATGCTCTCGTTGCAGTAGAGCCGGCGCATCGCGCCGTTCTCGACGACATAGAGCGAGATCGAGCCGAGATCGCCGGTGCCGTCGAGCACGGCGATGGCGACCGGCTTGCCGTCATCCTTGAACGGAGAAGCCGCAAACGAGAACCAGGCATGGTTGTCGTGGTGGGGCAGGCAGATCAGCGGCACGCGCTCGGCAAGCTTGAGCTGGCGGGCGAGGATCTTTGGCGTCCGCGTCATCTGTTCGAGGCGGCGGCTGTCGAAGCCGGCGGCCTCCGTGGTGCGCAATAATTTCAGGCTTTGCGGCAATTCTTCCAGCACCGAACGCGCCAGCGTGCCGGCGAGCGTCGGATAGTCCCAGCTTGTCAGCCAGGCGTCGATCGCACCGACATCGCGTCCCATGCCTCGCAGCGTCGCGACAGCCGCGTCGATCGATTTTTTCGGATATTCCGTGGTGTGCTTGTTGCCGGAAAAGCGTTCTTCCTCGTTGTTGACGATCAGGCGCGGGCCGTCGCGTTGTGTCACCTCGACCAGTGCGATGCCGGAATTGTGCGTGCCGGGAGGGCCGAGGCCCGCGAGATAAACAGTCTCGCCGCGCGCGAGCTTGTCGCGCACGGCGGCAATCCGCGCATTGGCGAACTCGGAGCCGAGCTGATGGAAGCCTGCCGCTCCCATCGTCTTCGCGGCCAGCCATCGCGCCGCACGAAAGCCTGCGGCGGCGAGCCTGCGATGTCGCGGACCAATTCGCATATTCAGTTCCAAGTCGAGCGCCCCTGCTATTGGGTGATCGCCAGCATCAATCACAATTGGCGTTGCACAACAATGCTGTTTCGTCGCGCGGAATAAGTGCGCGCTTGCAGGGTCGTGGAGGCCTTGCGACACTCCGGCAATAACAAAGTCGAAAGAACAAGGGAGAAAACAATGCTGCCGCGGATGCAGACGCTCGTGGTGCCGACGGTGTTTACCGTCGCAATGGTCCTCGTGACCGTGGCCAACGCCCAGAAGAAATACGACTCCGGTGCCAGCGACACAGAGATCAAGGTCGGAAACATCATGCCCTATAGCGGGCCTGCCTCATCCTACGGCGTGATCGGAAAGACCGAAGCCGCATATTTCAACATGGTCAATGCCGATGGCGGCATCAACGGACGCAAGATCAATTTCATTTCCTACGACGACGCCTATAGCCCGCCGAAAGCGATCGAGCAGGCGCGCAAGCTGGTCGAGAGCGACGAAGTGCTCCTGATCTTCCAGCCGCTCGGCACGCCTTCGAATTCGGCGACCATGAAATACATGAATGCCAAGAAGGTGCCGCAGCTCTTCGTCGCCTCCGGCGGCACCAAATTCAGCGACCCCAAGAATTTGCCGTGGACGATGGGCTTTCAACCCAACTACCAAAGCGAGGGAAGGATCTACGCCAAATACATCCTCACGCATTTTCCAAACAGCAAGATCGCCGTGTTCTGGCAGAACGACGACGCCGGCAAGGATCAATTCAAGGGCCTGAAGGATGGGCTTGGCGATAAGGCCAGCATGATTGTCGCCGACAAATCCTATGAGGTGAGCGATCCCAGCGTCGATTCCCAGATCGTCGCGCTGCACGATTCAGGTGCCGACATCTTTTTCTCCTGGGCCGCACCAAAAGGCTCGGCGCAGGCGATCCGCAAGGTCGGAGAGCTCGGTTGGAAGCCGAAATTCTTTCTTGCCAACACCGCAACCTCGGTTGCGTCGGTCCTGAAGCCGGCCGGCCTGCAATACGCGAAAGGCATCATTTCCACAGCCTACCTGAAGGATCCAACCGATCCCACCTGGAAGGACGATCCTGGCGTGCAAGCCTGGCGCGCATTCATGGACAAGTATTATCCCGATGGAGACAAGGCCAATGCGAACAATGTCTATGGTTATGTCCAGGCGCAGGCGATGGTTCAGGTGCTAAGGCAATGCGGCGATAATCTCACGCGCGAGAACGTCATGAAGCAGGCTGCCAACCTGAAGAATTTCCGCTCGGACTTGATGCTGCCGGGTATCATGGTCAACACCGATCCGGACGACTATTTCCCCATCGAGCAGATGCAACTGATGCGATTCAACGGCGAGGCCTGGGAACTGTTCGGCGACGTCATCACCGGCGAGGTCGGCCACGAGGCTTCGCGCTGAATGTCCGCGGCACGTCAGCCCGCGCTCAGGCGCACGCCGGCACGGAGGAATTTTTGCGGATCGACCGCGTCGCCGTCGATCCGCGTTTCGTAGTGGAGATGCGGTCCGGTCGAACGGCCGGTCGAGCCGACGGCGCCGATCACCTGGCCGATCTTGACGGTTTCGCCGACCTTGACGTTGATCTCCGAGAGATGGCCGTAGCGGGTCGAGAGGCCATTGCCGTGATCGATCTCGACCATGCGGCCGTAGCCGCCGGCCCAGCCCGACGACACCACCTTGCCGTTGGCGGTGGCGCGGACGGGATCACCCATCGCGGCGCGAAAATCGAGGCCAGTATGCATCGCAGGGCGGCCGAGGAAAGGATCGGTGCGGACGCCGAAGCCTGAGGTGAATTCGACTTCGCCGATCACGGGCTTGCGGTAAGGCACCAGTGCCAGCGTCGCATTCAAGCGCTGCATCTGCGCACGGGTGATATTGATCCGGTTGAGTTGCCGCTCGAACGGGCCGGCGTCGGCGGGCAGCTTGACGGGCACGAAGGGACCGCCGATGGCCGAGCGCGGGGTCGCGGCTTCAAGCTGCGACATGCTGAGGCCGAGATCGGTGATCACGCCGCGCATCCGTCGCACGCGCGATTCCATGGTTTCCTCGGCTGAGCCCAGCGCCGCCATCTGGCGGCGCTCCACCTGGTCGAGCGAGGTCTGCAGGCGGACCAGGACATTGTCGACGCCCTGGAGCTTGGCGAACTGGTTCACCGGCGGTGCGGTCTTGATCGGGGCGCGGGATTCCAGTCGCGCCTCGCGATCCGGCGGCGCCACGAAGATGACGGTGTCGCTGATCGGCGACGGTTTCGGCGTTGCCGCCTGCTCCGGCGCGGCGTTGCGCGCGGGCGGACGAATCGAGCCGGTCGTCGCGACATCCGGCATCGAGCCCAGCGCGGTGGCGCGGGCTTCGAGCGCGGTCTGCCGGCGCATGATCTGCTCGAGCCTCTGGTCGAATTGCTCCTGGTCCAGGAGCTGCCGGCTGGTGGTGCGATCGATCTTGGCGCGCAGTTCCGCGATCCGGTCTTCATAGGCGAATTGCATTTCGGCCTGGCGGGCGAGCAGCCGGGTCAGGACATCGTCGCGGAACGCAAAATAGGTCGCGGTCGCCGCCGACCATATGCCGAGCAGGACCACCGAGCCGACCGCCGCCCAGAACAGGACTGGGCCAATGCGGACCTGCTTGCCGGCATGTGCGAGGGTGTAGTCGTTCGCCGGCCGCGCGGTCGCGACGGGCGCTGCATGGGTCGCCGGGCGGCGAGGGGACGCCCGCCCATGTTCTCGTGGATGATGGTGATGGTCGACATGGTGACTAGAACGATAGGACGACATCGGCACTCCCGCGCCGGTCGGATCAAGTTCCGTACGGCCTCAGTTCGGGAGCGATTTGAGCCGGTCATGGTTAATTTTCCGAAAACGGAACCCGGTGAGTTAGAGCGATCGGGCCGCGGCAAGGACCTCGTCGGCATGGCCGTCGACGCGCACGTTGCGCCAGATCCTGGCGATCCGGCCGTTGGCATCGACCAGAACCGTGGTGCGAAGAATCCCAAGGAAAGTCCTGCCATACATCGATTTTTCGCCCCAGGCTCCATAGGCCTCCAGCATCTCATGCTGCTGATCCGAACCCAAGGGAATGGCAAGCTGATGCTTGTTCCTGAACGATTCTTGCGCCTTCACCGTATCGGCGGAGACGCCGAGGATCTCGGTGCCGCTCTCGGCAAAGGCATCCTTCAGGCGGGTGAAATCAATCGCCTCCTTGGTGCAGCCGGGTGTGTCAGCCCGCGGGTAGAAGAACAGCACCAGTTTCTTGCCGGCGAAATCGGTGAGTGAAACCTCACCGCCGCCGTCGCGGGTCAGACGGAAATCAGGCGCCTTGGCGCCCTCGACCAGGGCGATCGATTTGGTTGCAGCCGATGCAGCGGAGTTTAACGATTTCGATGCGTCCTTGTGGGACGCTTTAACAGGAGCGGCCTTCGCCGCCTTGCTGGATTTCTTTGCGACCGCCTTGTGCGCCTTTGCCGCGGGCGGCCTGACCGATGCGACGGCTTTGCTGCGGGATGCCTTGCCCGGAGACGCTTTGGCCGGAGACGATTTGGCTGTGGTCTTGGAGGATTTCTTGCGCGTTTTCTTGGACATACGCCTTCCTTTCGTCGCTTTCCGCGGCTCAACCATTGAATCAGTGCGGGTCTTGTCCCCAGCGATCGGATTTGCGCCGGCTGCTGGGCAAGTTTGATGGCGCCGGAGTATGGTCACAAGGATTTCGACGCGTCATCCGTCCGCTCGCCGAGCCAGCCTTCGAAAGTTCGCTCAAATGTTCACTTGGGGCTGACGGCGAGTAACAGTATTAATCGAGGATTGGCAGCGATGCCGGCACAGGAGCGCTCGATATGGATCGACGGGCGCGCCTTGGGCGGCGATCAACCTCAACGCCTGCACCGAGAGGCAATGGCAAGGAATTCGTCGTCTCAAGGATCGCTCCAAGGCCACAGCCCGAATCCGCGTACCGACGCGCCTTACTGCGGCTGGGACGACGAAACCGGCTGGGATGAGCATGACGAGGCGGCCGGCCATCGCGCGCGGCGGCTGTTGTCGCGCTCGGATTCCAGCCTGCATCGGATCGGCGATTTGTTCGGCGCCACGTCGCGCCGGGTTCACGGCGCGCGCTGGGTCAAGCGCATCGCCCTGGTGCTCGGCGTGGTGGCGGCGATCTTCATCGGGTGCTTTGGCGCGCTGTGGTGGCGGCTGGGAGCGGGGCCGATCAATCTCGACATGGCGACCCCGTGGCTCGCGGCGGCGATCGAGGACAATATCGGCCACGGCAACACGGTCGAGGTCGGCGGCACCCAGATCGAGCGCGCCGGCCACGTCCGGATTGCCGTGCGCATCCGCGACATCATCGTGCGCGACCGCGACCATGCGATCGTCGCGAGCGCTCCCAAAGCCGAAGTCAAGCTGTCCGGCACCGCGCTGCTGATGGGCCAGCTCCGCGCCGAAAGCCTCAACCTTGTTGATGCCGAGCTCGCGATCCGGATCACGCCGGACGGCTACGTGAGCGTTTCTGCCGGCGATACGGCCAAGCCGCTCGCAACCGGTGTCGCTTCCAAGCACGAGGCGGGCCTGCCGCCGACTTTCGCGCGGGAGACGCCACCACCGCCGCTGTCGCCGCCTTCCTCGCGGTCCATCAGCGTCCCGGCGCCAGCGGAGAGCGCGCAGAGCGGATTGCTCGCCGGCCTCGATTGGCTCGACAGCCTCAGCATGACCGGCCTCGACGGCCAGAACCTCAACGAGATCGGCCTCAAGAACGGCAACTTGATCGTCGACGACCAGCAGCGCGGCAGCAAATGGACCTTCGAGAACATCAGCCTGAGCCTGCGGCGGCCGAGCGGCGGCGGCGTGGCGCTGAGCGTCGGCGAAGAGGGCGCCCAGCCGTGGTCGCTGCGTGTCGCGGTCGGGCCACTCAAGGATGGCGTGCGCGCGGTCTACCTGCGGGCCGACAAACTGCAGGCCGCCAATATCCTGCTCGCGCTCAGGGTCAAGGATCTCACCTACAACGCCGAGCTGCCGCTATCCGGCGAACTGAAGGGTGAACTCGGTCGCGATGGCCTGCCGACCTATCTCCGCGGCAAGATCACCGCCGGCGCCGGCAAGCTGATCGACACCGACACGCCCGACTATCCGATGCCGATCGACTCGGCGGAAGCGAATCTCGAATGGGACGCCGGACGCCGCGTGCTGCTGGCGCCGTTCAAGATCATCTCGGGCGACAACCGGGTCACGCTGCTTGCCCATCTCGAGCCGCCCAATGACGAGGTCAACGACTGGCAGCTCGGCCTGAGCGGCGGCACGATCCTGCTCGGCGGCATCGACAATGAGCCGCCGCTGATCTTCAACCGCATCGCGGTTGGTTTCCGTTTTGACACCGACAAGAAGCGCGTGCTGCTGACGCAAGCCGATATCAGTAATGGCGAGATCGGTATCGCCGGCACGGGCAGCATCGACTATTCGGGCGAACCGCGGCTGCAGCTCGGTTTTGCCGGCACGCCGATGTCGGCCTCGGCGCTGAAGCGGATCTGGCCGATCCTGATCGTGCCGGAGTTGCGCGAATGGGTGATCGACCGGATCGAGCGCGGCACGCTCCAGCGCATCGAGGTCGGCGTCAATTCGCCGGTGCGCAACCTGTCGCGCAAGGGGCCTCCGATCCCGGATGAAGGGCTTGCGGTCAACATCATCGCGAGCGGCGTGGCGGTACGTCCGGTGGACGAGATGCCCGTGGTTCACGACGCGGACTTGCGGGCACGGGTGACCGGCCGCACCGCTACCGTCAACATCACCCAAGGCATCGCCGACACGCCGGGCGGGCGCAAGATCACGCTGTCGGACTTCACCTTCGAGGTCCCCGACATGGTGCCGAAACCCCCGCCGGCGAAGATCAGGTTCCGTGTCGACTGCTCGGTCCCGGCCTGCGCGGAAATCCTCGCCTCCGATCGACTCAGCGATGTGTCGGGGACGACGTTTGTCGATCCCAATGCGAGCAAGGGAACGGTGTCGGCCACGATCAATCTCGGCCTGCCGGTCAAGGGCGTGCTGACCAAGGAGGACACGACCTATGCCGTCACCGCCGATCTCGGCGGCGTCGCGATCGACAAGGTGGTGATGAACCAGAAGCTCGAAGCCAACGCGCTGAAGGTCGTCGCCAACAATGCGGGCTATCAGGTCAAGGGCGACGTCAAGATCGGCGGGCAGCCGGCTTCGCTGGATTACCGCAAGCCGAGCGAAGGCGACGCTGACATCCGCCTGCAGTCGACGCTCGACGATGCAGGCCGCGCACGGCTCGGCCTCGATCTCGGGTCCGCAGTGAGCGGCGGGATCCCGGTCAAGGTCGTGGGCAAGATCGCGAGCAGCAGCGATCACGACAGCAAGCTCGGCGTCGAGGCCGATCTCACCCAGCTCAGGGTCGACAACGTCCTGCCAGGCTGGGTCAAGTCATCAGGCAAGTCGGGCAAGGTCACCTTCAATGTGGTGCAGAAGCCGCAATCGACGCGCTTTGAGGACATTGTCGTTGAAGGCGCCGGCGCCTCGATCAAGGGATCGGTCGAGGTCGACCAGAACGGCGATCTCATGAACGCCAACTTCCCGACCTATTCGCCCTCGGAAGGCGACAAGACCACGCTGCGCGCCGATCGCGGGCCCGACGGCGTCTTGAAAGTCTCGATGCGCGGCGACGTGTTCGACAGCCGCGGCTTCCTCCGCTCGGCGATTTCCGGCCGCGACGATCACAAGAACAAGACCAGGAACATCGACTACGACATCGACCTCAAGCTCGGCGCGGTTGCCGGCTTCAATGGCGAAGCGTTGCGCAGCGTCGATGCGAAGGTTTCCAAGCGCAACGGCGCCATCAAGAGTTTTGCGCTAGCGGGCAAGATCGGGCGCGACACACCCGTCACCGCCGATCTGCGCGGCCGCCAGCAGGGCCGCGAGGTGGTTTACCTGCAAACCAACGACGCCGGCGCGTTCTTCCGCTTCACCGATTTCTATTCCAAGATCGTAGGCGGTCAGCTCACGCTCGCGCTGGAGCCGCCCGCGGCGGAGCCGAGCCCCAAGGAAGGGCTGATCAACATCCGCGACTTCTCCGTCAAAGGCCAGCCCGAGCTCGAACGCGTGGCTGCGGGCGGACCACCCGGTTCGACCGGCGGCGTCGCCTTCAGCGCTTTGCGCGCCGAGTTCACGCGGCAGAGTGGAGTGCTCACGATCCGCGACGGCGTCGTGAAGGGGCCGTCGATCGGCGCGACCATCGAAGGCAGCATCGACAACATCGCCAATCAGGTGCGCATGAGCGGCACCTTCGTGCCGATGTACGGGCTGAACAACATGTTCGGCCAGCTGCCGGTGATCGGCCTGGTACTCGGCGGCGGTAGCAATGAGGGCCTGATCGGCGTGACTTACGAGGTCGTGGGAACGCCGGCGCAGCCAGTGCTGCGCGTCAATCCGATCTCGGCGATCTTTCCCGGCGTGACGCGGAAGATCATGGAATTCAACACCGGCAAGCAGAACAACTCGATAGATTTCCCGCCGAACAACTGAGCGGGCGGCCGATCACGCCTCTGCACCCCTCAACCAGGGTGCTTTCGTTTTCCTGAAATCCCGCCACGTGTCTCGCAGGCGGGCCGCAACGCCGATCGATGCATGCGCCTGCCAGCCGGCGATCGCGGCTGTGGCTGTGCCGGTCTGTGAGAGCTCGCCACCGAGCTCAGCGAAAAGGCCGTCTGTGATCGCCATGTCGTTATAGGAACCAAGTTCCTCCTGTAGGTCGGCCAATCCGCGAGAGAACCGCCTGACCGACTTTCGGTCTCCATACAGCGGTAACAGGAAGTCGGCGACGTAGCGCAATCTCTTCGCCGCGAGTCTCAATCGGTGCAGTTTTTCCGCCGGAAGTGACTTGAAGCGACGGCCGCGCTTGAGCACTCTCGCATATTGATCTGACAGGATGCGTCCGGCGAAGTTGATGGCGGGATCGGCCAGTCGGCCGAGATCTTCGGGAGCGACGCCGCTTCGCCAACCCCTGGCCTCAATCCAGCCGCCGAGGCTGATCAGGAAACGCGAGCATCGGCGGTCAGCCAGCGCGAGACGTACATTCTGATAGGCGGACAACCGGCGTTTCTCTACAACCTGTTCCAGGACATCAAAGCCCGCTACCGAAGGACAGGCCTGCGCGATGGTTGGCAGGGTTCCCCGTTGAAACATATCCCAGTCACGCGCCGCGGAAAGATTTCGCGCCAGCCATCTTGCTTCCGACCGGAGCGAGTCGAGATTGTTCAACGGCCCAACGGACCGCATCAGATCCAGCGCCGCGCGAAGGCGGCGCAGCGACACGCGAAGCTGATGGACCCCCTCGGGATCACGACCGTCCTCGGCGGCCGACAGAGACCCAAGAAGATGGTGAAAGCAGGAGCGCACGATCTTTGCGAAGGCCTCATCGAGGGAAATTGACGGATCGAGACGAAGCTTTCGCGGTTTCCGCACCTCTGGAGGCGCCTCAGCCGCAAGGTCAAAGCCGCGCGCCGACTTGCTGCGGATTGACGGTCGCACCGGACCATAGTCCGCCAGACGAAGCGCGAGGTCGTAGATTGCGCTGGCGCTTCCACCCTTGAGCTCCAACTCAATCTCGCCCACGGGCATCGATCGATCGCCTGATTTCAGCAATCCCTGATCGAAAGCGACCTCGATCGTTCCGGATGGCAGCTCGACAATCCGCGCGTGCCGGTGGATATCCGCAGTGAAGACGGCCTCAAGCTGATGACGTCTCAGATCCGCGCGAAGTTTGGGCGGGATGAACGGCATCGCCAGTTCGACATCGGGAGCAATCGATGGAACGTTCGCTTCCCACTCGCCGCGCCGGAGCGGATCGTCTGCGCATTCGGCTTTCACGGTTTGCACGAATCTCGCGCCGCTCTGGCGAACCCGCAGGCTTAGTCCGTTTCGTCTCAGCGTCCGCTCGGGCGTATCGTAGTAGGCGGACTTGAGGTGCTTTCGCGTGCCCTTGTTGCGTGCATTCGTCGCGATAATCGGAGCGGCGTTGAAACCCGCCATGCGATTGGCGTCAACAACAAGCTTGAGTTCGATCTCATCGCCGGGAGACGCGGCAGCCTTCCGCACAGGGATTTCTGACGCTACATCATCACGCTGACGCTGCTCCTCCCGGAGCTGCGCTTCCTGAAGGGGGGCCTTCGGCGATTCCTGCGAGTGGGGCTCCGCAGCGTCATGTTGCCCGGAGGCAACAGGGCCTTCCGGTCTTTTATTGTGCTGCATGGCCGGGGCGCTATCGAGCCCGTGCATCGCGCGTGCACTTTCCCGGGCAGGGGTCTGCGTGTCGGCTTTTGACATGTGAGATTGTGACGGTTGGGTGACAATTCGATAACATATCGCATTGCTATCGAAAAGGAAGAGCAACATCAATCTACCCGGAGAGATCATCTGCTTGGATGAGCCAGATCAAACTGGGGCTCTCGCCCTCGAATCTTTCAGTCTCGGGCGCAAGTCCGATCACGGCATTGGCATCGCTGCGGGGGGCTAATGCCCCGTCTTCACCACGATTTGGGGGCGTAAATCCTGGGAACACCGAGCGAAGCATGGGCAGGGCAGCGCCAATGACAGCTCAGTTCCATAAGACGACAGAAGAGGAGTACGAGGAGCGGCTTCGCAACCTCGTCCGCGTCGTTTCAGCCTGCACCTTGGGGCTTTGGTCCTTTGCTGCGGGCCTCCTGATCGGGACCTTTCTTCTGTTTTGAACAGTCGCGGACGATTGCGCGTCAGACAATTTGTCGGCGCAAACGTCACCATTTCACGCAGCAATAGACCGTGGGACGCGGGCTCACGCGGCGCGTACACCGGCAAGGAAGGTCGAGACCTCGCCGGAGAGCTGTTCGGCCTGCTTGGACAGGTTGCTGGCTGCGGCGAGAACGAGGCCCGCGGCGTTGCCAGTCTCGTTGGCCGCTGCGCTGACGCCGCCGATATTGGTCGTAACCTCCTTGGTCGCTTCCGCCGTCTGCGACACGCTGCGCGCGATTTCGGCCGTGGCCGCGCCCTGTTGCTCGATCGCGGAGCCGATCGACGTCGCGATCGTACTGACTTCCTCGATCGTGGCGGTGATCCCGTCGATCGCCTCGACCGCCTCCTTGGTCGCGCCCTGGATCTGCGCGATGCGCGTGCCGATCTCCTTGGTGGCCTCCGCGGTCTGGCTCGCCAGGCTCTTGACCTCGGCTGCGACCACGGCGAAGCCACGGCCGGCTTCACCGGCACGCGCAGCTTCGATGGTAGCGTTGAGCGCCAACAGGTTGGTCTGCTCCGCAATGCTGGAGATCAATTCGGCGACGTGCTCGATCTGCTGGGCGCCATCGGCAAGCGCGCGCACGATGGTATCTGTGCGGCGTGCGCTTTCGACGGCGCGGCCGGTGATATTGGCCGACTGAGTGACCTGACGGCTGATCTCGGAGATCGAGGAGGACAATTCCTCCGCAGCCGAGGCCACGGTCTGAACGCGGGAGCTTGCCTCCGTTGCCGCCGAGCCGACCACCGAAGCGCGATGATTGGTGCCCTCGGCGGTTGAGGACATCGATTTTGCGGTGGTTTCCAGTTCGCTGGATCCCGAAGCCATCAGTCCGACAAGCTGGCCGACCGACGCGTCAAAGTGATCGGCGAGGGCGATCAGGGCGTCGCGCTTTTCCTTCTCGCTCTGCTGCTTGGTCGCAACCTGTTCGGCTTCCAGCGCCCGTGCGGTGATTGCGGTTTGCCGCAGCACCTCCAGCGTTTCCGCCATGCGGCCGATCTCGTCACGGCGGCCGGTCTCCTCAACCGCTTCGTCGAGCGAGCCTTCAGCGATGCGCTGCATCCGGTTCTTCTGACGCTCCAATGCACCCACGACGTCGCGGGCGATCAGCCACGACAACAGCCCCATCAACAGCATGAGACCGCCGCCGATTGCGCCGAGCTGCAGCAGCATTGCATTCATGTCGGCGTCGATGTCATCGACATAGAGCCCGTAGCTCATGACGATGTTCCACGGCTCGAACGCGCGAACATAGGTCATCTTTCGCGCCGGCACGGTCTGCCCGGGGCGGGGATAAAGGTAGGATGTGGTGCCGCCTTCCGGGCCCTGCCGGGCAGCAGCGATCTGGGCGTCGGCGATCAGGACGCCATTGGCATCCTTGGTGCCGTTGATCTTGCCTTCGAGCTTGGGATTGGCCGCATTCAACAGCAGCGACGTATCGGCAACGTTGTAGGCGTTCGGATATCCCTGGCCGTTGTTGAACGTCATCTTCCGGCCGCGCTGGCGAAACTGCTCCTTCGCCTCCGCGACAGTCATCTTTCCGGCGGCAACGTCCTCCTGCAGCGACTGCGCCACGCCGTGGAGCAGGTCGACCGCCGTCCGCATCTGTGCGACGCGATCGTCCAGCATGCGGTTTCGGTTGATCCAGGCCGCTCCCGCAACGATCGCGAAAACAGTCAGTGCCGCGAGAGCCACCATGCTGGCGAGTTTGGTGCGGATCGTCAGTCGGCTGAGAAGGTTCATTGCGGCCTCTGCAGGAATCATTTTCCCCTGAGGCGTAACAGAAACTGTCTTACCAATCGTGAATACGGTATGCCATCAAAGGATACCTTTGAGACGCCGTGATCAGCGGCGCAACGCTGGCACCACCAGGAACGGAATCATTCCCACGATCACGCTGACCAGCGCGAACGCGATCACCGGATTGTAGCTGTGGGTGAAGTCGTGGATGAGGCCGCCAGCCCAGGAGCCAAACGCGGAGCCAAGCCCGCTGCCGATCGAGATCGTGCCATAGATCGTGCCGACCCGCTTGCCGCGGAAGATCTTCATCGCGGTGGCCGTGAGCAGCGGCCCGCGCGAGCCGATCATGCTGCCGAAGGAGACGACGAAGCCGGTCAAGAGCCAGAAGTTCGGATACCACTGCAACAGCCAGAGCAGGATGATGCCGAGGATCGAAACCGCGTAGCTGAACAGGACGGACGGCCGCCGGCCGATGATGCCATCGAGTTCGGACACGCCAAGCATGCCGAACAACAGCACCACGCCGCTGAAGCCCCACGC
Organism: Bradyrhizobium cenepequi; assembly: GCF_020329485.1. Taxonomy (GTDB): domain Bacteria; phylum Pseudomonadota; class Alphaproteobacteria; order Rhizobiales; family Xanthobacteraceae; genus Bradyrhizobium; species Bradyrhizobium cenepequi. Next base: position 7,374 of record NZ_JAGKJI010000005.1, on the reverse strand, counting down.
GGTCGCGGCCTGCAGCGGCGGAAAGCCGGCGTCGATCAGATAGGCCACGATCTGTGCCGAGATCGCATACATGCCGATCGCGGTGAAGAAGAAGGTCGCAAACAGCGCCCAGAAGGCGTGGTGCCGCATCGCGCCGAGTAGCGTCCAGCCTTCGTCGATGATGTCGAGGTCGGTCTTCTTCACCACATGCGGCGAGCCGCGCGAGAACCGACGCCATGGCAACAGCAATAGCGGCACCAGCAGGCATAGCACGGTGATGCCAAAGATCTGGTAGGCACCGCGCCAGCCGACGCGATCGATCAGGAGCTGCGAGGCCGGCAACAGCACGAGTACGCCAGCCCCGGTCGCGGAATAAACGACTGCCATCGCGGTCGGCAGGCGAGGGCCGAACCAGCGGCCGAGCAGGATCGAGTTCGGCACATTGCCGATGAAGGCAATCCCGATACCAACGCAGAGGCCGATGGTGAACTGCAGTTGCCAGAGATATTGCGCATGCGCGGCGACCAGGAACGAACCGCCGAGCAGGAGCAGTCCCAGAGAATAGACGGCTCGCGGTCCCGAATGGTCGAACAGGCGGCCGATCAGCGGCGCTGTTAGTCCGCCCGCAAGCCAGGTCAGCGAATAGACCGAGACGATCTGAGCGCGATCCCAGCCGAAGCTTTCGGAGATCGGCTTTAGAAAGACGGTGAAACTCTCGCCGAGGCCGCGGCCGATCAGTGCGAGCGCAAAGCACAGCGCGAGCACGGTGAGCGCGCCGCGCGCCGGCGGCTTCGCTGCGGTTTGCTCCCCAGGCGTGTTCTTGTTCATGAGAAGAGGGAGCGCGTTTCCGCGCCTCCTCGCAAGACGCAAAAAGCGAATGCGCCTATGCAGCCTTCAACAGGACATGCCGCTTCTTGCCCAGCGACAGCTTGATCACGCCCTCAGCGGTGAGGTCGGACGGCGTCAGCACCATCTTCTCGTCGGTGACGGCAACGTCGTTGACGCGCAATCCGCCGCCTTTGATCTGGCGTCGCGCCTCGCCATTGGAGGCGACGAGGCCGGCCTTCACATAGGCCGCCAGCACGCCGATTCCGGCATCCAGTTCGCCGCGCGGAATTTCGACCGTGGGCAGCGTCTCCGCCAGCGCGCCTTCCTCGAAGGTGCGTCGCGCGGTCTCGGCGGCCTCAACGGCGGCATCGCGGCCGTGGAGCAGAGCGGTCGCTTCCGTCGCCAGCACCTTCTTGGCCTCGTTGATCTCGGAGCCCTGCAGTGCCTCCAGCTTGCCGATCTCGCTCATCGACAGCGTCGTGAACAGCTTCAGGAATCGTCCGACGTCGGCATCTTCCGTGTTGCGCCAGTATTGCCAGTAATCGTAGGGGCTGAACTGGTCGGCGTTCAGCCAGACTGCACCGGCTGCGGTCTTGCCCATCTTGGCGCCGGAAGCGGTGGTCAACAGCGGCGTCGTCAGCGCGTAGAGCTGATGGGTGCCCATGCGGCGGCCGAGGTCCACGCCGGTCACGATGTTTCCCCACTGATCGGAGCCGCCCATCTGCAGATTGCAGCCGTAGCGACGTGCCAGTTCGACAAAGTCGTAGGACTGCAGGATCATGTAGTTGAATTCGATGAAGCTCATCTCCTGGTCGCGATCGAGGCGGAGCTTGACCGAATCCATAGAAAGCATGCGGTTCACAGAGAAGTGCCGCCCGATGTCCCGCAACATCTCGATGTAATTGAGCTTGGTCAGCCACTCCGCATTGTCTGCCATCACGGCGTCGGTCTTGCCGTCCCCGAACGTCAGGAAGCGTTTGAAGACGTGCTTGATGGATTCCTTGTTCGCGTCGATTTGTTCGATGGAGAGGATCTGACGGGTTTCGTCCTTGCCCGAGGGGTCGCCGACGCGCGTGGTGCCGCCGCCCATCAACGTGATCGGTTTGCCGCCTGCGGTTTCCTGCAGCCAGTGCAGCATCATGGCCGACAGCAAATGGCCGATATGCAGGGACGGGGCCGTGCAGTCGTAGCCGACATAGGCCACGATATCTCCCTTGGCCGCGAGTGCGTCGATGCCCGCGGCGTCCGACACCTGATGAATGAAGCCGCGCCACTGGAGCTCATTCATAAAACCTGATTTAAATGCAGTCATCTGTCGGCAGGCCCAATCATTCTTATTTTACGGTAATTGCAGCCAGTTGGGGAACCCTGACCAAACAGGCTGCCGCCGCAAGGCGCGCTGTGGCATTATAAGATGTGCTTGTTTGATACAAGTCGGGCGTCAGGGCAGGGCAAAGGGGCGTCGAAGGCACACGGATGATGTTGACCGCACTCGGTCTGATGAGCGGGACCTCGCTCGATGGGGTCGACGTTGCACTGATCGAAACCGACGGAAAGCAGGTCAAGTCGTTCGGGCCGTCCGGCTACCGGCCCTACACTAACGCCGAGCGCAGCCTGCTGCGCCAGGCGCTGACCGAGGCCGTCCATCTATCGTACCGCGACGCCCGGCCCGGGATCTTGGCCGAGGCCGAACGTGCCGTGACACTGGCGCATGCCGAGGCGGTCGCCGCCTTCACCGCGCAAAATCGCATCACGCCCGAAGAGATCGACATCGTCGGCTTCCACGGCCAGACGGTGCTGCACCGGCCGGAGCGAAGGTTGACGGTGCAGATCGGCGACGCCCCGGCGCTGGCGAAGGCGATCCACATTCCCGTGATGCATGATTTCCGCGCGGCCGATGTCGAGGCCGGCGGGCAGGGCGCGCCGCTCGTGCCCGTCTATCACCGGGCGCTTGTCCAATCCCTGCCGCGCGAGGGGCCGACCGTGGTGGTCAATGTCGGCGGCGTCTCCAACATCACCTATATCGACGGCAGTGACACGCTGATCGCCTGCGACACCGGTCCCGGCAACGCGCTGCTCGACGATTACATGTTCCGCGTGATGAGCCAGCCGTTCGATTGTGACGGCCGGTTCGCCGCCCAGGGCAAGGCCAATGAGGCCTGGATTGCGGGCGCGCTGGAATTGCCGTTTTTCGCGCTGCCGCCGCCGAAATCGCTGGATCGTAATGATTTCGCCGCGTTGAAGCTCGGGGACGTCGCGCCCGCGGATGGCGCGGCGACGCTGACCGCCTTCACTGCGGCTGCGATCGCCCGCGTGGTGCCGCTGCTGCCGAAGGTGCCGAGGAGCTGGATCGTCGCCGGGGGCGGCGCGCGCAACCTGACCATGCTGCGGATGCTGCGCGAACGGGTTGCGCCTGCGACCGTCGAAGCGGCTGATGCGCTCGGCTGGTCGGCGGATGCGATCGAGGCGCAGGCCTTTGGCTTCCTCGCTGTGCGCGGAATGAAGGGCTTGCCGCTCAGTTATCCCGCCACGACCGGGGTACCGATCCCGATGACCGGGGGCGTCATCGCGCGACCTTAGCCGTTAGATGCAATTGCATCCATCTTGACGGTTTCATGCAAATGCATTTAAATGAGCGTGCGTGCATGAAACTAGCAAGGAGTGCGCCATGGCCGCCGCGTTGAAACTGATCAGCCACAAGCTCTGTCCCTATGTGCAGCGCGCGGTGATCGCGCTCACGGAGAAGGGCGTCGCCTTCGAACGGATCGATATTGATCTCGCCAACAAGCCGGACTGGTTCCTGAAGCTATCGCCGCTCGGCAAGGTGCCGGTGCTGACCGTTGCGACCGACAAGGGGGAGGTGGCGCTGTTCGAGAGCAACGTGATCTGCGAATATATCGAGGAGACGCAAGCCGGTGCCAAGCTGCATCCGCAGGATCCGCTTTCGCGTGCCGAACATCGCGCCTGGATGGAATTCGGCTCCGCGATCTTGAGCGATCTCTGGGGCCTCGAGATCGCCACGGACGCCGCGACCTTGGAGGCCAAGCGCCAGGCGGTCGCCGCCAAATTCACGCGCGTCGAGGCGGCGCTTGGCTCGGGCCCATTCTTTGCGGGCGAAAGGTACAGTCTGGTGGATGCAGTGTTCGCACCGATCTTCCGCTATTTCGACGTGTTCGATGAGTTCACCGAACTTGCGGTGTTCAAGGGCATGCCGAAGGTGCAAAGGTGGCGCGCGGAGCTGGCGAAGCGTCCGAGCGTGAAGGCCGCGGTCGGCGCCGACTATCCGCAATTGCTGCGCGCCTTCCTCAAGCAGCATGACGCGCATTTGTTGAAGCTTGCGGCGTAACGCCACAGCGTAGGATGGGTAGAGCGAAGCGAAACCCGTCGGCTTGGCGACACGCGGCCCGAATGATGGGTTTCGCTTCCGCTCTACCCATCCTACGAGTCGCCACAAGGACGGCGACGTCAGCGCACGTTGGCGAGACGCATGTCGAGATAGCCGGTGACTGTTTCCATGAGCGGCTCGAGCTTGCCGTCGAAGAAATGGTTGGCGCCGGGGATGACCTGCTGATCGATCACGATGCCCTTCTGCGTCTTCAATTTCTCGACCAGCGTGTTGACGTCCTTGGCTGGCACCACCGCGTCCTTGTCGCCATGCACGATCAGCCCGGAGGACGGGCAGGGTGCCAGGAACGAGAAGTCGTAGAGGTTGGCCGGCGGCGCGATCGAGATGAATCCTTCGACCTCGGGCCGGCGCATCAGAAGCTGCATGCCGATCCAGGCGCCGAACGAAAAGCCCGCGACCCAGCAGGCGCGCGCCTCGGGATTGATGCTTTGCGCCCAGTCGAGCGCGGAAGCCGCATCCGACAATTCACCGGCGCCGTGGTCGAACGAGCCCTGGCTGCGGCCGACTCCGCGGAAGTTGAAGCGCAGCACCGAGAAGCCGCGATGCGCGAAGGCGTAGTAGCACTGGTACACGATCTGGTGATTCATCGTGCCGTGAAACTGCGGGTGCGGATGCAGGATCATGGCGATTGGCGCGTTCTTCTGTTTGGCCGGGTGGTAGCGGCCTTCGAGACGGCCCGCCGGGCCGTTGAAAATAACTTCAGGCATCCGTGATCCCTTGAGTGATCCTACGCTTGACCATTGATTGGCGCTGGGCAATCAACCGAGTTGTGCTGACTTCATCGGCCCCCGGCAGACAAAGTGGCTGGACTACCGCGATCGGCGTCGTCAGGCGGCTTCCCGCGAACGAACGACGCCTCGGTTGGTTTTTGAGGCCCGCGTTCTAGCATGAGGCGAGGGGCAAAAAGCAAGCATCTTGAACATCGCCAAGCGTGTTCAATGCGTTAGCGGGTGATTGCGGGCCGCGCCGCAATCACCAACTGGCATAACGCCGGCAGGACTCGAGCCAAGATTGCAGGCGATAACCCGGAATCAGGTTGAAGGTATTATATTACTCCATGACGGACCGCGTCTATCTCGACTGGAATGCGACCACGCCGCTTCGCGCTGAGGCAAAGGCAGCAATGGCGGCGGCATGGGAGCTTTGCGGCAATCCGTCCTCGGTGCATGCCGAGGGGCGGCAGGCGCGACGACTGGTCGAGGACGCCAGGAGCGCGATTGCTGCGGCGATCGGCGGCAGGGCGCAGGATGTCGTGTTTGCCTCAGGCGGTACGGAAGCGAACGCGCTGGCGTTGACGCCGGGGCTACGACGCGGCGGAGGCAAACCTGTCCAACGGCTGCTGGTGTCAGCGATCGAGCATGTTTCGGTGCTATCAGGCGGGCGCTTTGCGGCTGAGGCGATCGAAACGGTCGCGGTGACGCCATCAGGCGTGCTCGACCTTGATGACCTCCACAGTAAGCTCGCCGACGGTTCGCCGGCCCTGGTGTCGGTGATGCTGGCCAACAACGAGACCGGCGCGCTGCAGCCGGTCAGGGAGGCTGCCGAGACCATTCATGCCACTGGTGGACTGCTTCACGTCGACGCAATTCAGGCCTTCGGGAAGATTCCTTTCGACCTCCGGTCATTGGGGGCGGATCTGGTGACGCTGTCCGCGCACAAGATCGGCGGCCCCAAGGGCGTCGGGGCGTTGATTCTGGTGGAAGGCGTGGAGAGGCTCGAGCCGCTGCTGCGCGGCGGCGGCCAGGAGCTCGGGCGCCGTGCCGGTACCGAGAATGTCGCCGGCATCTCGGCCTTTGGCGCGGCTACCAAGGCCGCAATAGCGGGTCTCTCAAACGATATGGCCCGCGTGCGCGCTCTAAGGGACCGCCTTGAGGCCGGCCTGAGCGGAGTTGATGGTATTATAGTATTCTCAAACGGTGTGCCGCGGCTGCCCAACACCACGCTGTTCACCTCCCCAGGCCTGAAGGCCGAGACAGCCGTGATCGGCTTCGACCTCGCCGGTATCGCGGTATCGTCCGGTTCCGCCTGTTCCTCGGGAAAGGTCCAGCCGTCGCACGTGCTGGCCGCCATGGGATTCCGTCCGGACCTCGCCCAGGGAGCAGTGCGGCTTAGTCTTGGCTGGTCTACATCCGCAACAGACATAGATTTGGCCGTAAAGGCTTGGCGAAAGCTCGCCAATACCTTACTTAGAGGGGGACGAAACACAGCTTGAACGGTTCTAAGCGAGTTTTTCGTCCACTAAGCAACCGTACGACTCCTTAGAACTGATCCACCGCGGTCCTTGAAACCGCGAGCGGAGGATTGAATGCCTGCTGTACAGGAGACGGTCGACCGTGTCCGACGGATCGACGTCGATCAATATCGATATGGGTTCGAGACGCTTATCGAATCCGAAAAGGCCCCCAAGGGGCTCTCGGAAGATATCGTCCGCTTCATCTCAGAGAAAAAGAACGAACCGGCCTGGATGCTGGAATGGCGCCTGGACGCGTATCGCCGCTGGCTGACCATGACCGAGCCGACCTGGGCGCGCGTCAACTATCCCAAGATCGACTACCAGGATCTCTATTATTACGCGGCGCCGAAGCCGAAGAAGACGCTGTCGTCGATCGACGAAATCGATCCGGAGATCCTCAAGACCTACGAGAAGCTCGGCATTCCCTTAAGGGAAGTCGCGATCCTTGAGGGCGTCGAGCCGCCTCCGGGCGGGGAGCCATCGGAGCAGCGCAAGATCGCGGTCGATGCCGTCTTCGATTCGGTGTCGGTGGCGACCACCTTCCAGAAGGAACTGAAGAAGGCCGGCGTGATCTTCATGCCGATCTCGGAAGCGATCCGCGAGCATCCTGAACTGGTGCGGAAATATCTCGGCACCGTTGTGCCGACGTCCGACAACTTCTTCGCCACATTGAACTCGGCGGTGTTCTCCGACGGCTCGTTCGTCTACGTGCCGCCGGGCGTGCGCTGCCCGATGGAATTGTCGACCTATTTCCGCATCAACGAGCGCAACACTGGCCAGTTCGAGCGCACGCTGATCATCGCCGACAAGGGCTCTTACGTCAGCTACCTCGAAGGCTGCACCGCGCCGCAGCGCGACGAGAATCAGTTGCACGCCGCCGTAGTCGAGTTGATCGCGCTCGATGACGCCGAGATCAAATATTCGACGG
>NZ_JAGKJI010000040.1 GCF_020329485.1 Bradyrhizobium cenepequi | reverse complement strand
GACCTGTGGATTGTTCACAAACCGCCAGAACGCCATGTTCGCAGCCCAGTCGCCCTGCGCCATCTGGCGCAAACAGACGCTGCGCGTGCAAAGCATAGCCCGGAGAAGCGCCGCCCCCTTTTATCGAGGCGAACGTCTCCAAACTTACCGAGGGACAAATCCGGTTCCTGCTGCATCTCTGGCGCTCCTTCGAATCAAAGCGCCAGAGAGAGAATCATACAAACGCTGCGGCGACGGCACATCATGCCGGCCCGAGTCAATCTGTCGCGTCCCAAAGATGTGTAGATGCCCTAGCGCGAACGCGGAGAACCATAACCACAGAAAGTGGTTGCTTGGCGAAGGCGTCGAGCAGATCACTCTACGGATAGATTCCGCGGTATGGGTCCCGGCTCAAGGCCGGGACGACAGGCCGCTCAAGGTATCTCGTACACCACCATCTTGTCGGCGATGCCGCGCAGCGCCGCTTCCTTCTGGATCGGCCGGATCTCCGCTTTCTTCAGAATGGAGACCACTTCCGGCGAATCGATCACCGGCGCGGTGATGTGGATTTCCTGCTGGGTCGACAGGCTCTGCACGCGTGCGGCGATATTGACGGTCTGACCGAAATAATCTTGCCGCTCGTTCAGCATCACCGCGAGGCAAGGGCCTTCGTGAATCCCGATCTTGACGATCAGGTCCTCCTTGCCGCGCTCATCGTTGAGCTTCTTCATCGCAGCGCGCATGCGCAGGCCCGCGGCGAGCGCATGTTCAGGCTTGATGAAAGTCGCCATGACCGCATCGCCGATGGTCTTCACCACGGCGCCGTGCTCAGAAGCGATGATCTCGAGCAGCGCATGAAAATGCGCGCGCACCAGATCAAAGGCGGCAAGATCGCCGACCCGCTCATAAAGTGCGGTCGAACCTTTGAGATCCGTGAACAGGAAAGTCAGCGATGTGATCTTCAATCGCTGGTCGACGTTGAGATTGTCAGCCTTGAAGACGTCACGGAAGGTCTGATTGCTCAACATCCGCTTCGCCGTGAGAATCGGCTTGCGCCTGCCCAGCATCTGGTGCATGGCGTCGCCCGCAACCCAGACCGATGGCAGGACGCGGACGCCGGCCTGATTTTCGAGCGAGAGCCGCAATGGCCCTGGCCGCAGCACCGTGGTCCCGGTCGGCGCCTGCAGCTTGTTGTAGACGATTGAAAGCTGCTGGCGATCGGTGGTCAGCTCACCTTGAATGTCGAGGAAGTGGGCCGAATGCGTCACCGGCTCGAACACGATGACGAACTGGTTCGGCAAATTCAGCGACAGGATTGCCTTCTCGCCGGTCGGCATTTCGAGCGCTTCGAGCGTGGCTTCGTTGATCAGGCGTGAAAACGATTCTTCGTTGATGTCGACGCCCGAACTCCAGAACATCTGCCGCACATAGTCCCAGATCGGCAGCGTGCTGGGATCATGCGCGCCGATGCGGCGGACCCGCGGGCTGACGGTGAAGGCGACCTCGACCATTTCGTCGACGGAAGCCTCGTAGCCGGCGGCGCAGAGCGCGCAATTGTAATCGTCGTGACGCAGCGATTTCAGCGTCGAATGCGCATCGAGCACCCCGCCACAGCCGGGACACAGCACGTTCCAGCTCATGTCGAACAAGCCGAGCCGTGACGCATGCAGGAAACCGGAAATGACCTTTTCCTCGTCGAGTCCGGTGCGCCCGGCGAAGTCCAGCAGGTTGATGCGGTTGAGCTCGCGATCATGGCCATCGGCAATCAGCCGCGCGATTTCGCCAACGACAGCCGGATCGGCCGTCTGTTTCAACACTGCGAACTGGGCCTGGGTATCGCTCATGTCGCAACCTTAGATGAGATGACCCGCGCCGAAACGCAAGATCAGTTACCGCGGCGTGATCGTAAACATCGGCGAGTGGTCGGGCTGGGTCGTCACCACCCCGACCGGCATCACCGGCTGCTTGTCGACCAGCGCGACGCGGAAGGCGCCGATCAGTTTCGCCAGCGCCAGCGTTGCTTCGACCATTGCAAAATGCGCACCGATGCAGACACGGGCGCCGACGCCGAACGGCAGATAGGCAAAGCGATCGGGGGGCGTGCCGGTCATGAAACGCGACGGCGCGAATGCCGCGGGATCGTGCCAGAGCTTCTCATGCCGGTGCAGCAGCCAGGGCGCGATCATCACCACGTCGTTCTTCTTCACCGGCATGCCGGCGATCATGTCCGGGCCGGCCGCGGCGCGCGCGATCAGGAAGGCCGGCGGATAGAGGCGCATGGTCTCCTCGATGACCGCGCGGGTGAGTTTCAGCCGCTCGATCTCCAATGCGCCACCCGCAGCAACCCCGCTCACCTCGGCGGCGAGATCATCCTGCGTCGCCGGATCGAGCGAAAGCAGATAGAGCGCCCAGAGCAAGGCGGTCGCTGTCGTCTCGTGGCCGGCGAGGATCATGGTCGCGATCTCGTCGCCGAGCTGCGCATCGGTGAAGGCCTCCCCGGTCTCGGGGTCGCGCGCCGCAACCATGAGGTCGAACAGATCGCGCGGCGGTGCATCGCTTGTCTTGCCGGCGGCACGGCGCTCCGCCATCAACATGACGACGAACGCCGTCCAGCGCTTGCGGAAGCGGGCACGCGCGAAATCCTGCGGACTGGGCCAGCTCAACGGCAGCAGCATGTCGAGGAAACGGGGCCGCGCCAGCCGCTCGCCATATTCCATGACGAAATCGCGCAAGGTGCCGCCGTGGCGATCCATGCCGAACGAGAACATGGTGCGGCCGGCGATCTCGAGCGTCATCCGCTGCATGGTCTCGCGAAGATCCACTGGACGGTCGCTCGCGGCCTTGAGCTTTCCGATGGTCTCGTCGGTCACCGCGACCATGTGCGGCACCAGCGTCATGATCGCGCGCGGCGTGAAGGCCGGTGCGAGCGTGCGGCGCTGGTGTTTCCAGGCGCGGCCTTCGGCGATCAGAAGACCTTCGCCGAGCATCGGGCGCAGCACTCGGAAGGCGGCCGGCGTGCGCGTATAATTCTCGTAATTGTCGACCAGCACGTGCCTGATCGCCTCAGGCGCATTGAGGATGAAGCTGCTGCGGCCGAAGAAGCGGCCACGGACGATCTCCTCCTCATAGGCGCGCTGGCTCCAGCTCGCGATCGGGCTGCGGCTGATCAGCGTCATGCGCCTGAAGGCCGAGATGTCGTCGGGCGCGCGCGGCGGACACGGCGGCACCAGCCGCTTCCGCGCAATCGGCAGGTCGTAGACTTCGGCTATGCTCATGGGGCTTGCTCCAGTCTCGATCCAACCAGTCTACGCTTTCCTTCCGGGGATGATGAAGACGTAAAACGGCGCTCTTTGGAAGAGTTCGCCCGAACACGCTCATTTGTTACCTCACGGCCCTCCCCCAACCCCGCGTCTTTGCGGGAGCGAAATGACAGCATGACGACTGGACAATGCAGGCGTTTGACGGGCATCACTCCGAGGTCGGAATCAAGCAGCCAACAGAGAACCACGGAACCACCATGACAGCATCGCCGCGACGCACGAGCCTGGCCGCCGACGGCATCCTGGCGCCGCTTGCGCATTCGGTGTTCCGGCGCATCTGGCTAGCGAGCCTGCTCTCCAACCTCGGGATCCTGATCCAGGGCGTCGGCGCCGCCTGGGCGATGACGCAGATGACGTCCTCGGCCGACAAGGTGGCGCTGGTGCAGACCGCGCTCATGCTGCCCATCATGCTGATCTCGATGCCGGCCGGCGCCATTGCCGACATGCATGACCGCCGGGTGGTGGCGATGGTGTCGCTTCTGATTGCGCTGGTCGGCGCCACCGTTCTGACGGCGCTGGCGTGGCTCGATCTGGTGACGCCGAATATCCTGCTCGCGTTCTGCTTCATCGTCGGCAGCGGCATGGCGCTGTTCGGGCCGGCCTGGCAATCCTCGGTCAGCGAGCAGGTGCCACCCGATACGCTCCCTGCGGCGGTGGCGCTGAACGGCATCAGCTACAACATCGCCCGCAGCTTCGGGCCGGCGATCGGCGGCATCGTGGTCGCGACCGCGGGCGCGGTGGCCGCCTTTGCACTCAATGCGCTGTTCTATCTGCCGCTGCTGGTCGTGCTGTTCCTCTGGGACCGCGTCAGCGAGCCGTCGCGGCTGCCGCGCGAGCGGCTCAACCGCGCCATGGTCTCGGGCGTGCGCTACATCAACCATTCGCCGTCGATCAAGATCGTGCTGACGCGCACGCTGGTCACCGGCATCATCGGCGGCTCGGTCTCCGCGCTGATGCCGCTGGTGGCGCGCGACCTCTTGCATGGCGGGCCCCAGACCTACGGCATCATGCTCGGGGCGTTCGGCATGGGCGCGGTGCTCGGCGCCCTCAATATCGGCGAAATGCGCAAGCGGATGAGCGGCGAGGCCGCCATACGCGTCTGCGCGATCTCGATGGCAGGCGCAATCGCCGTGGTCGCGATCAGCAAGCAGCCGGTGGTGACGGCGGCGGCGCTGGTGCTGGCCGGCGCGGTCTGGATGATGGCGATCGCGCTGTTCAATATCGGCGTGCAGCTCTCGGCGCCGCGCTGGGTCGCCGGCCGCTCGCTGGCGGCGTTCCAGGCCGCGATCGCGGGCGGGATCGCGATCGGAAGCTGGGGCTGGGGCCGCCTCACCGATAGCGCCGGCGTTGAGGTCGCGCTGCTGGTCTCCGCCGGGCTGATGCTGCTGTCGCCGTTGCTGGGATTATGGCTCAGAATGCCGCCTGTCGGCGCGCGCAACGAGGACGCCACCGAAATGCTCGCGGATCCCGAGGTCCGCCTGTCGCTCACACCGCGCAGCGGACCGCTGGTGGTCGAGATCGAGTACCGCGTCGCGCAGGACAACGCCCGCGCCTTCCATAATGTGATGCTGGAGGTGCAGCTCAGCCGGCAGCGCAACGGCGCCTATGGCTGGTCGATCGCGCGCGATATCGCCGATCCCGAATTGTGGACCGAGCGCTATCACTGCCCGACCTGGCTCGATTACTTGCGCCAGCGCAACCGCGCCACCCAATCCGAGCGCGAATTGCATCTCAAGGCGATAGCCTTCCACCTCGGTCCCGAACCGATACGGGTGCGCCGCATGCTGGAACGTCCCTTCGGCTCGGTGCGCTGGAAGGACGAGACGCCCGACCCCGGAACCACCGAAGTCTTGCCCGTCGTCGCGACGGCGGCCGGGAGCAGCACGTAATCTCGGCGCCCTCACTGCCCGTGGGAGACCAGCGTCTGCTGGCACGTCCTGGTGAGCCGGCCGCGATGCTCCTTCAGGCACGCCAGCACGGCCTGATCGCCCTGATCGAGATATTTGCGGCAGAACCGCGACGCGTCGCGGGTGCAGGCCTCCCGCCCCTGCTGCTGCGCCGAGGATGCGGATGCCGCCAAAATCAGCGGAATGACGAACAGCAATCTGGTCATCTCTCGAGCCTTTGCATGACCAACAGGCGGGACACCGGCATTCTATATTGTTTGCGCACACCGAAGAAGGTCCAAACGACGGCGCCAGCAGTCAGTTCCGACCAGCCATCACAGCCGGCGGAATGCTGCGCTGCATGGCCGCAAGCATTCGAAGGCCCGTGTCGTGCGAATTGCTGCCAGGCAGGCTCGCGCCGACTGTGATGACCCTCACGCAGAATAACGACCCAATTTTCTTCGCCAAAGGCAAGTGCGTTGGGATCGCGTTAAGACCTCGTTGGCACTAATGGCTCGTTACGAGCGTGTGACCCGAGTTTCCTCAAGAGAGTAGCGATGCGTAATCCGATAGGCCTGTTGCTGGCCGTTGTTGTTGCGGCGGTCGTGATCGCCGGAGTGTGGTTCTGGAGTGCTTCGCCGCGGACCGATGCGGCCCCGCAAACCGTCGCCGCCCGGCCGGCGGATCCGCTGCCGCCAGCCGCCGCCAAATCGGCCGCCAAGGACGATGTCGAGACCACCGCCGCGGTGTCGCAACAGGCAGCTGCCGCCCCGGCACCTGCATCCGCTCCCGCACCAGCAGCCGCGCCGATGCGGGCAAAATCGACCTGCGCCAATCCCGACGCGCTTGGCGTCAGCCGCACCGTCGTCATCGACACCACGGCCGGACCGGGCTTCGGCTTCTTGCAGTACAAGCAGTTCGACTTCCTGGCGGACAAGGAGGTCGTGCTGACCTTCGACGACGGCCCGTGGCCGACCACACCGGCGGTGCTGAAGGCGCTTGCCGACGAATGCACCAAGGGACTGTTCTTCCCGATCGGCCTGCACACCACCTATCATCCGGAAATCCTGAAGCAGGTCGCCGCCGCCGGCCACACCATCGGCTCGCACACCTGGTCGCATGCGCATCTCGACAGCAAGAAACTGACCGAACAGCAAGCCAAGGACGAGATCGAGAAGGGCTTCAGCGCCGTGAAGATGGCGCTCGGCACCGCGCCCTCGCCGTTCTTCCGCTTCCCGGCACTCGCCCACACGCAAGCGACCCTCGCGCATCTGGCCAGCCGGAACATCGCGATGTTCTCCGTCGACGTCGATTCCCTCGACTTCAAGTCCAGCTCGCCCGACCAGGTGATCCAGACCGTCATGACGAAGCTGGAAAAGCAGGGCAAGGGCATCATCCTGATGCACGACCTGCAGAAGCACACCGCGCAAGCCCTGCCGACGCTGCTGCGCCGCCTCAAGTCCGGCGGCTACAAGGTGGTTCAGATGAAGGCAAAGGAGCCGCTGGAAACCCTGCCTGAATACGACGCCCTCCTGGTCAAGGACATGAAGGTCCCGACGGTCAGCGCGCGCCCGCTCTCAAGCGTGGTGCGGACGGTTTCGCAGCAGTAACCGATCGAACGACGCGCTCCCTACGCACCTATCGTCGTCATGGCCGGGCTTGTCCCGGCCATCTACGTTTTGAGGACGGTGAGCGGTTACAGAGATCAGCACCAGACTGGTCGCTTCGCGCTGAGCTCATTGAGGAAAGCTATTAGCGGTGGTGCCGCAAGAGGGATTCGAACCCCCGACCCCGTCATTACGAATGACGTGCTCTACCAGCTGAGCTATTGCGGCGAACCGTTCGGCGACTGGTCCTTGATATTAGAGCGTGATCTTTTCGGAAAACCGGTTTCCACTTTGCGCTACGCGGCCCTCCGGGTCCGGACCATGCTCCAATCGCGTGCGCACTGATATCGGGCGTGGCCCCGATTGGCAAGGTTGACGCAGTCACTTGACCGCGTCTCAGCCGCCCCAGCGGGACAGAAAACCGCGCCAGCCGCCGGCCTGGGCCTTTGGCGGGCCGATTTGCTCGGAAAATTCGTCACGGGCGCCGTCCTCCTCGATCCCGGGGTCGTCGGGGGCGCGGACGATGGGAATCACGGCCGGAATCGGCGCCGGCGGCGTCTTGGGGATGTCCTGGCGGGCGCGGAACAGCGGCGCGACCACGGTAGGCGATGATTCGGCTGGAGCCGGCTGTGGCGCAGGCGGGGCGGAAGCAGAAGACGGCAGCGCGGCGGGCGCCAGTTCCACCGAGTCTGCAGCCGACGTCGGCGTATTGTCCTGCGCGGCGGGCGGCGCAGCTTCGACTGGTTTCGCGGGCGCGACCAGGGCCGGCTTCTCGGCCGCCAGCTCGACCGGTTTCGCCGGCGGTGCCGGCGGCGCCTCCTTCGGCAGCTCGATCCGCTTTGAGGCGAGCATCGCTTCCTCGAACGGCGAAGATTCGATCGCCAGGCCCTTGTCCGACGGCAGTGCGGCGACCGGCGTCTGCCACTGGAAGGCGTCGAGCCGGCCGGTGACCGGCGAGACCGGCCGCCAGCGATCGCTGACATAGCCATCCGCGGTCCAGGCCGGATCGTGCAGGGCGCGCACCGCGCGCAAGGTCCAGGCGCGGGCACGGCCGCTGTCGCCATGCTCGGTACGCTCGATCTCGGCCATCAACAGCGCCACGCGCTGCGTCGGCGCGGCGATGAACGGGGTGAGAGCCTCGCGCGCCTTGGCGAATTCGGCGGCGTCGATCGCCGCGCGCGCGAGCGCGAGCGCGCCTTCGATATGGCCAGGCGTCTTCGCCGCCAGCGTCTCGACCCGCACCAGCCGCTGCCGCGCGGAATCGCCCAGCTTCACATGCGCATAGGCGTCGGCGAGATCGGGATGCGGCTGCGACAGCCACGCGGTCTCGACGATCTTCATCGCGCGCCGCACCTGATGCGCCTCGCTCTCGTATTTGGCGACGAGCACCGCGGCCGGGATCAGCGTCGGCGCGAGCTTGATCGCCTCCATCACGCTCTCGCGCGACAGGTCGCGGTCGACGGTCTCGAGCTCGAGCGCGCGTGCCGTGAGCAGCACGCCGCGCTGCCGCCGATAGGTCGCCTTGTCGATCAGGCCGGAGGTCTGGTTGTTGTCGAGGATCGAAAGCGCGCCGGTCCAGTCGCTCTTGGCGCAACGGAAGCCGAGCACCGCCTGCGAGGCCCATGACGATGACGGCGAAACCCTCAAGGCCTCTTCCGCGATCATGACAGCGGCGACCGCATCGTCCGACCGCCGCGCCTCGATGAACAGGCCGCGCAGGCCGAGCAGCCGCGTATCCTCGCGCTCGGCCATGGCACGGAACGCGGCTTGCGCGCCGGCGCGATCGCCGTCGAGCTGCGCCGATTGCGCATTGAGAAGAAGCGTCAGCGGATCGCTGCCCGCGTGGCGCCGCGCCGTTTCCGCATGCGCCCGCGCCGCGGAGGAATCGCCATGGCCGATCGCGAGCAGCCCTTGGGTGATCGCATGACGGCCACGCGCGTGACGGCGCTCGCGCCGGCCGCGCCGGATGCGCGCCGGCATTCGCCAGAGCCCGTGCAGGATGGACCACAGGATGACGGCTGCGACCATCGCAATGCCGATCGCCAGCGCGAGCACCGGCAGCGTGGTTACGATGCGCCAGCCGCCCGTGGACAGCACGACGTCGCCGGTCTGGTCGGCAACCCAGGCCACGCCCGCCGCGGCGAGCGCGATCAACACAAGGAACAGAATGATCCGGATCATCGAAAACCTACTGTCCGGCCTTCGCGAGCCCAGCCATGGCGTTGTCTGCGAATGTTCGCGAGGCCGCCAGCGCCGCGGCGCGCGCTTCCACTTTCTCGAGCCACGCTTGGGCCGCCGCGCGATCGGCGGGCGCTAGTGTCATCAATTCGCGCTTCGCTTCGCCAAGATCGTTGCGAAGCGCAGCCTGGGTGATGCGCGCAACCACGCTGCCACGGTCGGTGCCGGACGCATCCGTGCGCTCGATACGCACGAGCTTTGCCGCGCCCGCCTGCAGGCGATCGACGATGCCGGTGCCGGTGGTAGCAGCAGCCGAAGGCGGAGGCGGCGCAAGCTTCGGCACGATCTCGAGCAGCTCGCGGCAGAGCGCGCCGACGCTCGGCACACCGGAGGCCGCGAACGCATCGAGCGGCTTGAGCGCGTCGGGATTCTCCGCAAACTGCTTGGCGGCCTCGAGCGGCGCCGCATAGGCATCGCCATGGCGGACCGCGACATCGAGCAGCGATGCGGCAACCACGCGGCGCAGCGGCGTATCGTCCGCCAGCTTTGCGTCGGCTGCGCCCGCTTCCGCGATCTTCTTGTCTTGCTGGGCGAGCTCAGCCGTTTGCGTCCGCAGGGCGTTCTCGATCCTTGCGACGCGATCGTTGACGGCAGAAAGATCCGGCGCGGACGCGGACCCATTTCGTGGCATCGCTTTCACTTCATCGATCGCGGCGGCGAGCTTGTCCGATTGCGCGCGCGACGCCGCGAGTTCGGTGCGGAGCGCGCTCACGGATTTCTCCAGCCCATCGATCCGCGTGGTCACGGGATTGCTAATCTTCGATTCCAGACCTGCGACGCGCCCGGTGAGCTGGTCGATGGCGCCTCCGCTGAGCTGTGGCGCAGGCACCTGTACAGCGGGCCAGCCGAGCAGCCAACCGACGCCGATCACCAGCGCGGCTGCGACAGCGCCCGACACAGGCGCGATCACCCAGGGTGAGATCGGGCGAGGCGGGGCTTCGGAGAACGCAGGTTCCGGATCCGGTGCGGCTGTGGTGGTTTCCGCCGCAGGCTCAGGCTGCGATGCCGCCTCGGCGGCCGCCGTTTCGCCGCTTGCATTCTCGCTGGCCGCCTCCGCGCCATCCGTCTTGGCGGACTCCGTTTTGAGCGGTTCGCTCGACACCTCGGTCGCCTTGAGATCAATGGTCGGCGGCGCGCGCCGTGGCCGGGCGGAGGAATCTGCCGCCGATCCGGTGTCTTCGGGCCTCTCATCGACCATGCAGCGGTTCCCTTGACTGTTGATACGCCGAAACCGGGAAAGCCCAGGGCTTACCAGACGAGACTTACCAGAATCGGACTGTTCTCTTAAGCCAATCAGGGCCGCAAAGCACGCGCCAGGGCCTCGAACAAGGCATTTTCATCTGGCGCGGCGGCGACGATGACCTGGGTGGCTCCGGCCTCGCGCAGGACGGCGGCAACAGCAGCCGAAATGCAGCAATGCGGCAGCGCCAGGGCCGATATTTCGAGGCCTTCGGTCCGCGCCGCATCGAGAAACGCCCGCGCGCTACGACGGGAATAATGCAGCACCGCCTCGATATGCCCCGCCATGAAAGCCTCGCACACCGGACGCGGCAGGCCCGCCACCGGGTTCATGCGGTAAGTCGTGCGGGTGATGACCGTAAAGCCCGTTTCGCCGAGCTCGCCGGCGAGATCGCGCGAAAGATCGGCGCCCGCCAGATAAAGCAAAGTTGCCGACTTTTTCAGCTTCTTGGCCTTCCTGTGCGCCCGCACGAGATCGCACAGCGAGGTGGCATCCCCGTCGGCGCTGGCCACCTCGCCAAATCCGGCCTCGCGCGCCGCGGCAGCGGTATGCTCGCTGACCGCAAGCAGCGGCAGCCGAAGCAGCGCGTGGCCGGCGAGCTGGGGCGCAACGGCGCGCAGCGCATTGGCGCTGGTGACGATGACAGCGTCATAGGACGCGGCATCTTCGTCCTGGAACGGCAGTGCCTCGAACCGCAGCATCGGCGCGAGCAGGACCTCAAAACCCCGGCTGCGCAGGCTGTCGGCAGTGGCCTCGCCATCTCCTTGCGGGCGCGTGACAAGGACGGCCATGTTCAGGCTTTCAGGAGCGACATTTGGGGCTGAACCGACGATTGCACGCTGTGACCTCACAATGCTACCGAGTGACGGACGGAAGATAGCAAGCGATAGCACCGATAGCACAGGGACCGATATTGGGTAACGACACGCCGATGCTGGTGTTGGGTATAGAGACCACCTGCGACGAAACCGCAGCCGCTGTGGTCGAGCGCCAGAGCGACGGCCGCGGACGAGTCTTGTCCAACATCGTGCGCTCGCAGACTGCCGAGCACGCGCGCTTCGGCGGCGTGGTGCCGGAGATCGCCGCGCGCGCCCATGTCGATCTGCTCGACGGCATCATCGATCGCGCCATGAAGGAGGCTGACGTCGGTTATGCGCAATTGTCCGCCGTCGCCGCGGCCGCAGGCCCCGGCCTGATCGGCGGCGTCATCGTCGGGCTCACCACGGCAAAGGCGATCGCGATGGTGCACAACACGCCGCTGATCGCGGTGAACCATCTGGAAGCGCATGCGCTGACGCCGCGGCTCACTTGTGCATTGGCGTTCCCCTATTGCCTGTTCCTGGCGTCCGGCGGCCATACCCAGATCGTTGCCGTGGTCGGCGTCGGCGAATATGTGCGGCTTGGCACCACCGTCGATGACGCCATGGGCGAGGCCTTCGACAAGGTGGCGAAGATGCTGTCGCTGCCCTATCCGGGCGGGCCGGAGGTGGAGCGCGCGGCCGAGGGCGGCGACGCCACGCGCTTTGCGTTTCCGCGGCCGATGCTCGGACGCCCCGACGCCAATTTCTCGCTGTCGGGCCTGAAGACCGCCGTGCGCAATGAAGCGAGCCGATTGGCACCGCTGGAGCCGCAGGATGTCAGCGATCTCTGCGCCGGCTTCCAGGCAGCGGTGCTGGAATCGACGGTGGACCGGCTGAGCGTCGGCCTGAAATTATTCCAGGAGCAATTCGGCCCGCCGCGCGCGCTGGTCGCGGCCGGCGGCGTTGCCGCCAATCACGCGATCCGCGGTGCGCTGCAGGACGTCGCCGCCAGTGCGCAGACGACGCTGATCATTCCGCCGCCGGCACTCTGCACCGACAATGGCGCGATGATCGCCTGGGCCGGCGCCGAGCGGATGGCACTCGGCCTCACCGACACCATGGACGCGCCGCCACGCGCCCGCTGGCTGCTCGACGCCAACGCCAAGGCGCCTGCGGGCTTTGCCAACAGCCGTGCGGGATTTTGAGATGCAAGAGGGATCGCGCCACGGACGCAGTATCACCTCGCCCCGCTTGCGGGGAGAGGTCGGATTTGCGCGCCGCGCAAATCCGGGTGAGGGGGAGCCTCCGCACACACCTCATTATGCGCGTTCGCGGAAAGCAGCCCCTCACCCCAACCCTCTCCCCGCAAGAGCGGGGAGAGGGAGTTCAGATGAGTTTGCCTGATGCCGGCCCATCAATCCGTTGGCGTGATCGGCGCGGGCGCATGGGGAACGGCGCTCGCGGCTGTCGCGGCGCGGGCAGGCCGCGATGTCACGCTCTATGCGCGCGACGCGGCGCATGCGGCGCAGATTGAGGCGACCCGCGCCAATCCAAGGCTTCCCGGCGTGCTTCTCGATGCCAGCGTCAAGGTGACCGCCGACATCGCCGCGGCGGCGCGCGCCGACCTCATCCTGGTCGCAACACCCGCGCAGCATCTGCGCGCAGCCGTGATGCACCTGGCACCGCAACTTGCGAAGGCCACGCCCGTGATCGCCTGCGCCAAGGGCATTGAGCGCGGCACCCACAAGTTCATGACCGAGGTGATTGCGGAAGCCGCACCCGCCGCCACGCCGGCGATCCTGTCGGGACCAAGCTTCGCCGACGATGTCGCACGCGGGCTTCCAACAGCGGTGACGCTGGCAACGAAAGATGAAACCCTCGCGCGCGTGCTGGTGCAGGCGCTGGGATCGCCGACCTTCCGGCCTTACCATACGACCGATGTCAGCGGCGTCGAGATCGGCGGCGCCGCCAAGAACGTGCTGGCGATCGCGGCCGGCATCGTGGCTGGCCGCGAGCTCGGAGCATCGGCGCTTGCGGCACTGACCACGCGCGGCTTCAGCGAATTGGCGCGGCTCGGCCGCGCCTGCGGCGCCCGTGCCGAAACCTTGGCGGGACTGTCTGGCCTCGGCGACCTGATCCTGACCTGCTCCAGCCTGCAGTCGCGCAATTTCGCGCTCGGTATTGCGCTCGGCCGCGGCGAGCGGCCGGCGACCGGCAAGCTCGCGGAAGGGGAATTCACAGCGCCGGTGCTGATCGAGCTTGCGGCTTCGCAGAATATCGAGATGCCGGTATCAAATGCGGTCGCAGCAATCCTTAGCAAGCAATTGACGATCGATGCTGCGATCGAGGGCCTCTTGACGCGGCCGTTCAAGGCGGAGGGATGATGATGGCGTATTGGCTGGTGAAATCCGAACCGTCGAGTTGGTCCTGGGACCAGCAGGTGGCAAAGGGCGCCAAGGGCGAGGCCTGGACGGGCGTGCGCAATTTCACCGCGCGCCAGAACCTCGTGAACATGAAGAAGGGCGACAAGACCTTCTTCTATCACTCCAACGAGGGCAAGGAGATCGTCGGCATCGCGGAAGTAATCAAGGAGGCCTATCCCGACCCGACCGATAAGACCGGCAAATTCGTCTGCGTCGACATCAAAGCCGACAAGCCTTTGAAGACGCCGGTGACGATCGCAGCGATCAAGGCCGAACCGAAGCTCGCAGACATGGCGCTGGTGAAGTATTCGCGCCTGTCGGTGCAGCCGGTGACGGCGGATGAGTGGAAGATCGTCTGCAAGATGGGCGGGCTTTAAAACCCTCTCCCCTTGTGGGCCCCTTGTGGGAGAGGGTGCGGTCGCGAAAGCGAGCGCGGGTGAGGGGTTCTCTCCGCGAACACCTGTGCCTGTGGAGGCAACCCCTCATCCGTCGCGGACTTCGTCCGCGCCACCTTCTCCCACAAGGGGAGAAGGGAAGAGATCAAACCGCCGCCGCGGTCACGACCTGCGCCAACAACTGCTCGCGCTTGGCTTGCGTGCGATAGCCTTTCATGGTCGCGGCAAAGCGCTCCAGGATGCCATCCTCGAAGGCGGTGACGATGGTGTCGTGGACATAGCTCTTGCGGCAGATCGCGGGCGTATTGGACAGTTCATCGGCCGCGGCGCGCACCGCTTCCAGCACCTGCTTCTTGCGACCACGGGCGCTGGACGCCGGCGTGATCCGCGACAGCGATTCGAGCACGACGGCCGAGGCCATCAGCGTGCGAAAATCTTTCAGCGAAATCTTGATGCCGGCGATCTCGCGCAGGAACGCATTCACCGCCGTGGTCGACGCCGCACGTACGGTGCCGGACTTGTCGCGATACTGGAACATGCGCTTGCCCGGCACGGTACGCAGGATGCCGATCGCGCGCACCAGCTTGGCAGCGTCGCATTCCTTGCGCACGGCCTTGCCGCCCTTGGCCTTGAAGGTCAGCACCACGCAGTCATCCTCGAGCGTGACGTTGGATTTCAAGAGCGTGGTGGCGCCGCGGGTCCCGTTGAGCCGCGCATAGGATTCATTGCCAGGACGGATCGCCGTGCGCGCAATCAATTCGATCACCGCCGATAGCGCGAATTCGCGCGTCGGCTCATCGCCCGACAGGTATTTCGAGACGTTGCGCCGGATCTTCGGCAGCGCCGCAACCAGCTTTGCCAGCCGATGCGCCTTGCGGTGCTCGCGGATCTTTTCCCAGTCGGCGTGATAACGGTATTGCAGTCGTCCGGCGGCATCGCGGCCGATCGCCTGCAAATGCGAACTCGGATCGTGGGAGTAGCGCACCTCGCGATAAGCCGGCGGCACCGCCATCGCGTGCAGGCGGCGGATCGTCCGGGCGTCGCGGATGTGCGAGCCGTTGGCGCGAACGAAGGAATAGCTCTTGCCGCGCTTGACACGGCGGATGGTGAGCAGCGCCTGGTCGCCGAGCTTTAGGCCCAGTTCCTCGGCCAGCTCCTTCACCGAAGTCCTTACGGTGATCTTCTGCTTGGGGGTCGGCAGCTTGGGCGGCCACTGGCCCAGTGCTCTCGCGAGTGGCAGGGTCGGATCGGCGGAAACGGGCCGAGTAGCCACAAAATTCTGCTGATCCATCATGACCGCTGACGCCTTGACTCCACTGCTAGCCGGCAATGCCGATTGTTATGGCTTGGTTCCGGCGGGGCCTCGGCCCCCGGGAGGGCCATTTAGGGGGTTCTTCTTCTTTTTGCGAGTCGCGAATCAGCCATTGACGGTTTCTAAATACCTCTCATAGGTGCCATTCGCGCGATAACGTTGATTTTGACCTTGCTCAAAACGTGATTTTGATCGTTCCGGTCAAGTGGAGCCAGGCAGCCGACCAAGGTCCAAGACGCCGGCGCTTGTCCGGGTCTTGTCCGGCGACGCATAATCGCCGTAACGATGAAGATGGCCCGCAACACCCGGGATCACGCGGGCCGGATGTCGAGTGGAGGGGATCATGTCCGAGAAGATCTATGACGTCTCAGCCGATTGGGCCAAACGCGCCTATATCGACGACGCCAAGTACCGGGAGATGTATGCACGTTCGGTTTCCGACCCCAACGGCTTCTGGGCCGAGCACGGCAAGCGCATCGACTGGATCAAGCCGTACACCAAGGTCGAGAACGTCTCCTTCGCGCCGGGCAACATCTCGATCAAATGGTTCGAGGACGGCATGCTCAATGTCGCCTGGAACTGCATCGATCGCCATCTCGAGAAGCGCGGCGACCAGACCGCGATCATCTGGGAGGGCGACGATCCCTCGAAGTCCAGGCACATCACCTATCGCGAGCTGCACGACGAAGTCTGCCGGATGGCCAACATCCTGCGCAATCGCAATGTCGGGAAGGGCGACCGCGTCACCATCTACCTGCCGATGATCCCCGAGGCCGCCTACGCGATGCTGGCCTGCGCGCGAATCGGCGCGATTCATTCGGTGGTGTTCGCGGGCTTCTCGCCCGACAGCCTCGCCCAGCGCATCAACGACTGCAAATCCAAGGTAGTCATCACCGCCGACGAAGGATTGCGTGGGGGCCGGAAGGTGCCGCTGAAGGCCAATGTCGATGCAGCGCTTTCGAAGACCGAGGGCGTCGACTGGGTCGTCGTGGTCAAGCACACCGGTGCTGCCGTCGACATGAATCCGACCCGCGATTTCTGGTACCACGCGGCGGCCGAGATGGTGACGACGGACTGTCCGTGCGAGCCGATGCATGCGGAAGATCCGCTGTTCATCCTCTACACGTCAGGCTCGACCGGACAGCCCAAGGGCGTGCTGCACACGTCCGGCGGCTATCTCGTGTTTGCGGCGATGACGCATCAATACGTGTTCGACTATCACGACGGCGACGTCTACTGGTGCACCGCCGATGTCGGCTGGGTCACCGGTCACACCTACATCCTCTATGGTCCGCTCGCCAACGGCGCGACCACGCTGATGTTCGAGGGCGTGCCGAACTATCCTGACAATTCCCGCTTCTGGAACGTCGTCGACAAGCACAAGGTCAACATCTTCTACACAGCGCCGACCGCGATCCGCGCGCTGATGCAAGGTGGCGACGAGCCGGTCAAGAAAACGTCGCGCAAGAGCCTGAGGTTGCTCGGCTCGGTCGGCGAGCCCATCAATCCGGAAGCCTGGGAATGGTACCACCGCGTGGTGGGCGACAGCCGCTGCCCGATCGTCGACACCTGGTGGCAGACCGAGACCGGCGGCATTCTCATCACCCCACTGCCCGGCGCGACCAAGCTCAAGCCGGGTTCTGCGACGCGGCCGTTCTTCGGCGTGGTGCCGGAGATCGTCGATGCCGACGGCAAGGTGCTGGAGGGCGAGGCCACCGGCAATCTCTGCCTGATCCGCTCCTGGCCCGGCCAGATGCGCACCGTCTATGGCGACCACGCCCGTTTCGAGCAGACCTATTTCTCCGCCTACAAGGGCAAGTATTTCACCGGCGACGGCTGCCGGCGCGATGCCGACGGCTACTACTGGATCACCGGCCGTGTCGACGACGTCATCAATGTCTCCGGCCACCGCATGGGCACCGCCGAGGTCGAGAGCTCGCTGGTGGCACATGCGGCGGTGTCGGAAGCCGCCGTGGTCGGCTATCCTCATGACATCAAGGGTCAGGGCATCTACGCCTACGTCACGCTGATGGCAGGCCTGGAGCCAAGCGAGGAGTTGCGCAAGGAACTGGTCGCCTGGGTGCGCAAGGACATCGGTCCGATCGCCTCCCCTGACGTGATCCAGTTCGCGCCCGGCCTGCCCAAGACCCGCTCCGGCAAGATCATGCGCCGCATCCTGCGCAAGATCGCCGAGGATGAGCCATCAAGCCTCGGCGATACCTCGACGCTGGCCGATCCCGCGGTGGTCGATGATCTCGTCAAGAACCGGCAGAACAAGAAGGGTGCCGCGGTTTAAGACCACGGCAAGGGGGGCGTTCATGCGGGTGTCTTTTGGTCGTCTCGCAGCCGCGGCGCTGATCGCCGCGGCTGGCCTCATGCTGGGCGTGCCGAGCTTGCGAGCGGCGAACCTCGACGAAGCCTGTGGCGGGCCGGAAAAGATCACGTGCAACTCGGCGCTGTTCTGCCACAAGGAGGCCGGACAATGCGCCGTCGAGGATGCCAAGGGCACCTGCGAGAAGGCCCCGGCCTTTTGCATCCGGATTCACCGGCCGGTTTGCGGTTGCAACGGCAAGACCTATCCGAACGAGTGCGAGGCGCGGCACGTCAAGGTCGCGGTCGATTATGCCGGCCCTTGCAAGAAGGCGCCGGGTGCCGCCGAACCGAAGTCGGAGAAGCCGCCCGCAACCAAGAAGAAAAAGTCGAGCAAGTAGCCGCGCGACCGCAAACAACATCTTCTCACGCGATTGTCAGGCGCTTTGGGGCGGCAGCAGCGCGTTTGCCGCCGGTGCTGTTTCCGGATCATTTACTTTATTTCCAACTTTTCTTTTGTCGCCCCAATCGCGAGCCGTCCTGCGCCCAACGCAAAAAGCATCTGGTTAACAAACGCGGTCAAAAATGCCTTGCGCGAACGGCAGGCCGTTAGCTTCGCCGGCCGTTGCGAGATCTCAGGCCCTGGCATCTCCGGGCACTGACCAAAGGGCGGCTGGAAGTGGAGAGCTTGATGTCGATGAGGATCGCGGTGGCCGTGGCTGCCACCCTTGGGTTGGGCGCAATAATGCCGACGGCCGCCGAGGCGCGACCAGAGATCGTGGACATGCACGGCGACTATTATTCTCCGGGCACGATCGTTGTGAGGACCAGCGAACGGCGCCTCTACCTCATCCTCGAGTCGGGCCACGCCATGCGTTATCCTGTCGGCGTCGGGAGGGCCGGCAAGCAGTGGGCCGGCACCACCCAGATCGACGGCAAATACCGCTACCCCGCCTGGTCGCCGCCCGCTGCAGTCAAGCGCGACAAGCCCTCCATGCCCGACGTGATTCCTGGCGGCTCGCCCAGGAATCCGATGGGCGTCGCGGCGCTGACGCTCTCCGGCGGCGAATATGCGATCCACGGCACCAACGTGCCGGGCTCGGTCGGAGGCTTCGTCTCTTACGGCTGCATCCGCATGCTGAACGACGACATCACCGACCTCTATTCCCGAGTCCCCGTCGGCGCCACCGTGGTCGTCACGCACTGAGCTGATCGAAGCAGGCGGATCAACAAAAGTCGCGCCGTTGCGCGCGGCTGCCTTCATTCCCAGAAGCGGCGATTCCTTGCGCACCAGCCGAAGCGGTGGCCGCCATTGTAGCTGCGCACATGACCTGCCGCGAGCAGCGCCGCCGACACATTTTCGGTGCGCCTGGTCGCGACGTCTGCGACGACGCGACCCTGATATTTGTCGGGACCGACATTGTAGATCACAACACCGCCCTGGCTAAGCAGGCTGCGCAAGGCGTCGGTCGCGGCCTCGGCCCTTTCGAACTCTTCCCGGCATGACGCCTTCAACTCCGGCGCATCGATGCCACGCAAGCGGACGTGGGTCATGAGATCGCGTCCCTGCTCCAGATGCACGCGGGCCTCGAATGTGTCGCCATCGATCGTCCTGATGACGTCGACGGTGCGGCGGATGTCGGAAGTGCCGGCGCGCTGCCAGATCACGTCGGCATCCTGCACGCGGCTACTTCCCCAATGCGGGAGCTGCCAAGGCACCCATTGCCGGATCGGCAGCATCGTGCCGAACGCAATGCCGATCACGAACACCCATGGCAAGGCAGCCGAAAACCGGCGACCAAATGGAGTGCGACGAAACGATTGCCTATATGGATTGATTCGCTCGCGGGGAGGCATTGTCCCACGCTAGAGCATGATCCGGAAAAGTGGAATCCGGTTTTCCCTCGCGACAAACGCAAAGCGTTTGCGCGGAGATCATGCCCGAACGAAGTCGCGTCGAGTGACGCGACAAAAGAATACCTGGCGCGTCAAAAGTCCGACGCGATGCCTTTGCTCTCCCAGTCGCCATAGCGCGTCGGTTCCGGTCCCTTCGGTCCCTGAACCTCCTTCTGCATGGGCTGGGCGCTTGCCGCCGCGGCCTTCCGTCGCGCTTCGGCCTCAGTAAGCGCGCGCTGCGCGGCTGGCGTCAGCGGCTTGCGCTCCGGCGGTGGCGCATGGTCGGTCATGATACGATTTTCCTGCAACAAATTTTATATCGCGGATATCCGAAAAACCTTTGGCATCACGATCATGAAATTGGAAGACCGATTCTTACATTTGGCATATTCGCATGCCACAGCTGTTTTATCTCCCGCACGATGGCATGAGCCGAGGCGCTTATCCGCTTTCCACGACTGAGATATTCCCGCTCCATGCCCCCTTCAAGATTTGCAGCGTCGATCGAAGTGCCCGGCCTCGCGGCGCGACGCATCGCAGCCGACATTCTGGACGGTGTCCTGCACAAGCATCGCACGCTCGATGACCAGCTCGATGGCACCGGTGCTCATCCCGGCCTGAAGACGCTTGCCGATCGCGATCGGGCACTGATGCGTCGATTGGTGTCGACGATCCTGCGGCGGCTCGGAACCCTCGGCCATCTGTTGTCGCGCCTGCTCGACCGCGGCATCCCGACCGACGCGCCGCGCGCGCAGAGCGCACTGCTGATCGGCGCCGCGCAGATCCTCTGGATGGACGTGCCTGATCATGCCGCGGTCGATCTGTCGGTACGGCTCGTGCAGTCGGACCGGCGCGCCGCCAAATATGCGGGACTCGTCAATGCCGTGCTGCGCCGTTGCGCGCGCGAGGGCCATGCGCTGGTCGAAGAGGTCAAGACACAGACGCTGGATATTCCGCATTGGCTGCTTGCACGCTGGACCGCTTATTACGGCGAAGCCACCGCGCGCGAAATGGCGCTTGCCATCGCTAACGAGCCCTCGCTCGACCTCACCGTGAAATCCGATCCCGCGCAATGGGCGAGCCGGCTGCACGGCGAGATGCTGCCGACGGGAACCGTGCGCACATTGTTGCATGGCTCGGTGACGATGCTGCCCGGCTTTCCCGAAGGGCAATGGTGGGTGCAGGACGCCGCCGCGGCCTTACCGGCGCGGCTGTTTGGCGACATCAAAGGCAAGCGCATCGCCGATCTCTGCGCCGCGCCCGGCGGAAAGACGGCACAACTCGCCTATGCCGGCGCGCAGGTGACCGCCATCGATCGCTCACCGGCGCGCATGGCACGGCTGCGCGACAACCTTGCGCGGCTCGGGCTCGAAGCCGAGTGCATTGTTGCCGATGCCGTCGAGTGGCCGGGCGACGGCGGCGGTTTCGACTGTGTCCTGCTCGACGCTCCCTGCACCTCGACCGGCACCATCCGCCGCCATCCGGATGTGGCCTGGCTGCGGCAGGAGGCCGAGATCGCAACGCTGGCCGCCCTGCAGAAGCGGCTGCTGCAAAAGGCGGTCACGCTGCTCAAGTCAGGCGGAACGCTGGTCTACTGCACCTGTTCGCTGGAACCGGAGGAGGGCGAACAACCCGTCGCGGCACTCCTCGGCAGCGAATCAGGCCTGCGCCGCGAGCCGATCGCCCCAAGCGAGGTCACGGGCCTCTCCGAGCTCCTGACCGCCGAGGGCGACTTGCGCACGCTGCCCTGCCATCTGCCCCATACCGATGCCAGGCTTGGCGGACTGGACGGATTTTACGCCGCGCGGCTGGTTAAATCCTGATTTCATTGGATTTTCATTCCCATTCCTGATTCGCGCCGTTTCAAGATGGTGTCTTGGCGGCGTTTCCGGATTAAAAGGATTCGCCAGACTCCCTCTTCCCCTCATAGGTTAGGTGTGTCCGTCGCTCAACGCAGACGTATCTCGACACTGATTGCCGGCCGCTTCGCGCGCAGCGTGGTGGCGCGCGCCAGCGGGGGAACCGTCGCGCTGTCGCGATTGTGGCCCGGCCGCACCGACCGCCTGATCATCGCCCCGCATGACCTGCGCACGGCGGACGCCACCCGCGCCGCGGAAATCTATGCCGGCCGCTTCGTGTTCGCGGGCAAGATCGTGACCTGCCACGGCCGTTCGATCTTCGATCTCGAACCGCCGTCCGAGGATTGGGAGGCGGCCCTGCTCGGCTTCGGCTGGCTGCGCCATCTGCGCGTCGCCGATACCGCGCTGACCCGGGCCAACGCGCGGTCCCTGATCGACGACTGGATGTCGAACGCGTCCCGGAGGCGACCGCTGGAGCGCCGCGCCGACGTGCGGGCGCGCCGCGTCATCTCGCTGTTGTCGCAGGCGCCTCTGGTGCTCAGCGATACCGACGGGAAATTCTACCGGAAATATCTGCGCGGGCTGGGGCGCGAGATCCGCTATTTACGTTATGGCATGTTCGATGTCGCCGACGGCGTGCCGCGGCTGCAGGTGCTGATCGCGCTGTGCTACGCCTCGCTCTGCCTTGCCAACCAGGCCGGCTACATCCGTTCGGCGACGCGGCGGCTGTCGGACGAATTGCAGCGGCAGATCCTGCCCGATGGCGGGCATATCTCGCGCAATCCCGGCGCGCTGGTGGAACTGCTCAGCGATATGCTGCCGCTGCGCCAGACCTTTGCCGCCCGAAACATCGCCCCGCCGCCGGCACTGCTCAACGCCATCGACCGCATGATGCCGATGCTGCGCTTCTTCCGCCATGGCGACGGCAGCTTCGCGCTGTTCAACGGCATGAGCTCCGCGCCATCCGACCTCGTCGCGACGCTCTTGGCCTATGACGACGCCCATGGCGCGCCGATGGCGAGCATGCCGCACACCGGCTATCAGCGGCTCGATGCCGGCAACATGACCGTCATCATCGACACCGGCCAGCCGCCGCCGCCGAGCGTCAGCCAGGATGCCCATGCCGGATGTCTCTCGTTCGAGCTGTCGTCCGGACCGCACCGGATCGTCGTCAATTGCGGCATGCCGGCCACCGGGCGCGACAATTGGCGGCCGTTCGCGCGCTCGACCGCGGCGCATTCGACACTGACCTATCACGACACCTCATCGTGCCAGTTCATCGAGATGTCGGCGATGAAGCGCCTGCTCAAGGGCGCGCCGATCACTAGCGGTCCCAACAATGTCGAGAGCTATCGCGAGGCGGCCAGCGATGGCGATGTCCTGACCACCTCGCATGACGGCTATCTCTCGCGCTTTGGCGTCATCCACCAGCGTGTGCTGATGGCGGCCCATGACGGCTCCAGACTCGACGGCGAGGACACACTGTCGCCGCCATCAGACGGCCGCATCAGAGGCCATGACACCGAATACGCCTTGCGGTTTCACCTGCACCCGTCGGTGAAGGCGAGCCGGCTTTCCGATGCCCGCGGCGTGATGCTGGTGTTGCCGAACCGCGATGTCTGGACCTTCGAGGCGCTCGACGACAAGGTCGATCTCGAGGACAGCGTGTTCCTCGCCGGCAATGACGGCCCGCGCCGCACCTCCCAGATCGTGGTCCGGCAGGATGCAAAGCAGGTCTCTACCATCCGCTGGAGCTTCGTCCGCTCGAGCACCTCGGCAGCCCAGACCAATGCCCGCCGCAACGCCCGTCGCGAGCCGGAACTGCCGTTGTAGACGCGCACCGTCCAGGCCTATGGGGCCGTTGTGAAGATCGTCGAAAGCTGCTAACGAGCACTCGCTCGCGCGACTGGCGACCTTGGATGGAGCACCATCGGGAAGCGCGGGATATATCTGCCGCGCGCCTGGGCATAGGTACTCCCTAACAGAGGATCTTGCCCATGACTGACACGACCCGCCGCATCACCCGCGCCCTCCTTTCCGTTTCCGACAAGACCGGCCTGATCGAGTTCGCCCGCGCGCTCGCTGTCCACGGCGTCGAGCTCGTCTCCACCGGCGGCACCGCGAAAGCGATTGCCGGCGCCGGCCTCAAGGTGAAGGACGTTTCCGACCTCACCGGCTTCCCTGAAATGATGGACGGACGGGTCAAGACCTTGCACCCCAAGGTGCATGGCGGCCTGCTCGCGATCCGCGACAACAAGGAGCATGCGGCGGCGATGCAGGCCCACGGCATCGCGCCGATCGATCTGCTCGTTGTCAATCTCTATCCGTTCGAGGCCACCGTCGAGAAGGACGCAGGCTTCGAGGAGTGCATCGAGAACATCGACATCGGCGGCCCCGCGATGATCCGCGCTGCCGCGAAGAATCACGACGACGTCGCCGTTGTCGTCGAAGCGCAGGATTATCAGGCGGTGCTCGACGAGCTTGCGGCCAACAAGGGCGCGACCACGCTCACACTTCGCCGCCGCCTCGCCGCGAAGGCCTATGCGCGCACCGCGGCCTATGACGCGGCGATCTCGAACTGGTTCGCGAAGGAGCTCAAGACCGACGCGCCGGATTTTCGCGCCTTCGGCGGCAAGCTGATCCAGAAGCTGCGCTACGGCGAGAACCCGCACCAGAGCGCGGCGTTCTACGCGACGCCGGAGAAGCGTCCTGGCGTCGCCACCGCGCGGCAGGTGCAGGGCAAGGAATTGTCCTACAACAACATCAACGACACCGACGCGGCCTATGAATGCATCGGCGAGTTCGATGCGGGTCGCACCGCCGCCTGCGTGATCGTCAAGCACGCCAATCCCTGCGGTGTCGCCGAGGGCGCCGATCTCATCAGCGCCTATCGCAAGGCGCTGGCCTGCGATTCGACATCCGCCTTTGGCGGCATCGTCGCGGTCAACCGCACGCTCGATGCGGATGCGGCGCGCGCGATCACCGAGATCTTCACCGAAGTCATCATCGCGCCCGACGCGACCGATGAAGCGATCAAGATCGTGGCGGCGAAGAAGAATCTCCGCCTCCTGCTCGCCGCCGGCCTGCCCGATCCGCGCGCGGTCGGCCTCACCGCCAAGACCGTCGCCGGCGGGCTGCTCGTGCAGAGCCGCGACAATGCCGTGGTCGACGACATGGCGCTGAAGGTCGTGACCCAGCGCGCGCCGTCGGACGCCGAACTGCGCGATCTCAAGTTCGCTTTCCGGGTGGCAAAGCACGTGAAGTCGAACACCATCATCTACGCCAAGGACCTCGCGACCGTCGGCATCGGTGCGGGCCAGATGAGCCGGGTCGATTCCGCCGGCATCGCCGCGCGCAAGGCGCAGGACGCTGCCGCCGAATTGAAGCTCGCGGAGCCGCTGACCAAGGGCTCGGTCGTCGCCTCGGACGCGTTCTTTCCGTTCGCCGACGGCATGCTCGCCTGCATCGAGGCTGGTGCCACCGCGGTGATCCAGCCCGGCGGCTCCGTGCGCGACGACGAAGTGATCAAGGCCGCCGACGAGCACGGCATCGCCATGGTGTTCACGGGCGTGCGGCATTTCCGGCATTGACGCCGAGATTTAATCCCGCACCCGCATCAACAGCGCGAGCCCGGCGAGGAAGAACAGGACCAGCACCGCCATGCCGGCCTTCTGGCTCGCAGTCGTCGCGGTGATCACGCCGATCAGGAGCGGGCCGATGAAGGACGTCACTTTGCCGGTCAGCGCGAACAGTCCGAAATACTGCGCGATGCGGTCCTTCGGCGCGAGGTGGATCAAAAGCGTGCGCGAGGCCGCCTGCAGCGGCCCGCCGGCGGCGCCGATCAGGCAGCCGAGCACGAGATAGGCGCGCTCGGCCGCACCGGCGAACAGCGGACCGCCCGGCTCCGGCGGCGCGACCTGCACGAACAGGATCGAATCCTTGTCGACCAGCAGAATCGCGGCGATCGAGAACAAGAGGATGATCAAGCTGCCTGCGATCACGCGCTTCGGTCCAAAGAGATCATCGAGCTTGCCGCCTAGCCAGGCGCCAAACACGCCGGCAATCGCGAGGATGATGCCGAACGTGCCGATCTGGATCGTGCGCCAGCCGAACGTGCCGGCGGCATAGATGCCGCCGAATGCGAACAGCGACACCAGCCCGTCAGCATAGATCATGTTGGCGAGCAGGAACGTCGCGACCGATTTCCGCTGCGGCAGTTCGCCGATCGTTTGCTTCAATTCGCGCAAACCCTCGCGCAGCGCCTGCCGCACCGGCCGCTTCGCCGGATAGTCCGGCGTGAACAGGAACAGCGGCGTCACAAACAGCATGAACCAGAGGCCGGTCAACGGCCCGGTGATGCGGTCGCCAGCGTGCGCGGCGGGATCAAGCCCGAACAGCGGCTTGAAGCCGAACAGCGTGCGGCCGGTCTCCGGGCTCGCCGCGAGGAAGCCGAGCACCAGGAATAGGCTGAGCACGCCGCCGACATAGCCGGTGGCCCAGCCCGTTCCCGAGAGCCGCCCGATCCTGTTCGCCGGCACCAATGTCGGCATCATCGCATTGTTGAAGACGGTGGCGAACTCCGCGCCGACAGAGGCGAGCGCATAGGCGAACAACAGCGGCGGAATGATGCTGGCATCGCCGGGCCGGCCGAGCCACATCAGCGAGGAACCGAGCACGAGCAGCGCGCCGAAGCACGCGATCCACGGCTTGCGCCGGCCGCTGGCATCAGCGATGGCGCCGAGCACCGGCGACAGCAGCGCGATCGCAAGCCCCGCGGCAGCGGTGGCAAAGCCCCACATCGCCTGACCGCTCGCCGGATCGGGCGCAATGAAGCCGGCAAAATAGGGCGCGAAGACGAAGGTCGTGATCAGCGTGAAATAGGGCTGCGCGGCCCAATCGAAAAAAATCCAGCTGATAACGGCGCCACGGCTCGGATATTCCTTCGGCCGCTCTGCGCCGCCCGTCTCGCTGATCGCCATGTCCATGCGAAAATCGTCCTGCCCCGATCGCGAACAGGCGCTTTGCCTGCCGGCCTCAAATCCATATAGCATGCAGTGCTTGCGCGAGCGTTCCTGCTTGGGCTCCAACAGCGGCGAAATATTGATGGCAGCTTCCTCAAACAATTGGCGCAGGATTGTCGCGGCCATCGTGCTCGTGGTCTTTGCGATCGTGCCGGCGACTGCGCAGAAGCAGCGCCGCTTCTATATGCCGCTGGCCGCCGACGCCATGCAGGGCATCGCAGCCGAGCATGGCATGGTGGCGGCGCAGGAGAAGCTCGCAGCCCGGGTCGGCGCCGAGATCCTGCGCCGGGGCGGAAATGCGGTCGATGCGGCAGTCGCGACCGGCTTTGCCATGGCGGTGACCTATCCTCGCGCCGGTAATATCGGCGGCGGCGGTTTCATGGTGATCCACCTCACTGGTCGCAACGAGGATATCGCGATCGACTATCGCGAGACCGCCCCTGGCGCCATCAGCCGCGACATCTTTCTGAATGCCGAGGGCAAGCCCGATCCCGATAAGTCGCGCAATTCCGCGCTCGGCATCGGCGTGCCCGGCACCGTCGCCGGCCTCGCATTGGCGCTGGAGAAATATGGTTCCGGGAAATTCACGCTGGCGCAGATTATCAAACCCGCGATCGATCTCGCGCGCGAGGGTCTTGCTGTCACAGACGACACTGCGGACACGCTGCCCGACATGTATCGCCGCTTGTCGCGCTGGCCGAACTCGGTCAGGACATTCTCCCGCACCGATGGCTCGCCGCTGCATGAGGGCGACACGCTGATCCAAAGCGATCTCGCGACCACGCTCACTGCGATCGCCGAGCAGGGGCCGCGCGGCTTCTACGAAGGGCCGGTCGCCGAAAAACTCGTCAAGGCTGTCAGCGACGCCGGCGGCATGATGGCGCTGAATGATCTGAAATCCTATCAGCCTGTGATCCGCACACCCGCGCGCGGCACCTATCGCGGCTATGACATCATCTCGATGCCGCTGCCGTCCTCGGGTGGCATCGTGCTGCTGGAGATCCTGAATATCCTCGAGGGTTTCCAGATGTCCGACATGAAGCAAGGCTCTGCCGCTTCGCTCCATGTCATGATCGAGGCGATGAAGCGCGCCTATGCCGATCGCGCGCGTTATCTCGGCGATCCCGCCTTCATCAATGCGCCGACGGTCGCCCTCCTCGACAAGGATTATGCGGCCAGGCAGCGCGCCACCATCGACTTTGCGCGCGCCACGCCCTGGGCCGAGGCGGCAGCAAAGCCGCCGCAGCGCGAAGGCTCCAACACCACGCATTACTCCGTGGTCGACGAGCACGGAAATGCGGTCAGCAACACCTATACGCTGAACTTCCCCTATGGCGTCGGCCTCGTCGCCGAGGGCACCGGCGTGCTGCTCAACAACGAGCTGGACGATTTCACCGCCGCGCCCGGCGCCTCAAACGCATTCGGCCTGGTCGGCTTCGAGGCCAACCTGCCCGGCCCC
Source organism: Bradyrhizobium cenepequi (assembly GCF_020329485.1). Taxonomy (GTDB): domain Bacteria; phylum Pseudomonadota; class Alphaproteobacteria; order Rhizobiales; family Xanthobacteraceae; genus Bradyrhizobium; species Bradyrhizobium cenepequi. The sequence continues at coordinate 32,921 of NZ_JAGKJI010000040.1, read as the reverse complement.
GGAAAACGGCCGCTATCGTCGATGTCGCCAACCATCGTGCTGAAGGACGGCAAGCCGGTGCTGGTGACAGGCTCGCCCGGTGGCAGCCGCATCATCTCCGCGGTCACGCAGGTGATCGTCGATGTCATCGATTACAAAATGAACATCGCCGCCGCCGTCGCAGCCCCGCGCGTGCATCATCAATGGCTGCCGGACGAAGTGCGGATCGAGAAGGGATTTCCCGATGACGTGCTGGCCGAGCTCAGGGCCAAGGGCCACAAGCTCGTCGAGCCGCTCGGCTATTCCTCCGCGAATTCGATCCTGGTCACATCGAAGGGCCTGCTCGGCGCCCCCGACCCCCGCACCCGCGGCGCTGAGGCGGCGGGGTATTGACGCCGAAACGCAGGGTGCAATTTTGCAGGGTGGGCAAAGCGTAGCGTGCCCACCATCAACACTCTGCCCGTACTGGTGGGCACGCTGCGCTTTGCCCACCCGACATCATCGCGATAAATTTACCTTTCCCGCGACCCCGCTGCGTGCGATAGGCCCGGCCAATAAGAAACTCGCGGAGACCCAGACATGACAACATCGGATCCATCGAAGGCGATGGAAGTCGCCGAAATCCACGACAGCAGCCTGCTCGCGTTCTACCGTGACATGAACCTGCAGGAGCGGCGCACCTTCTGGGCCTGCTTCTCGGGCTGGGCGCTCGACGGCATGGATTTCATGATCTATCCGCTCGTGATCGGCACCATCATCACGCTGTGGAAGGTCGATGCCGGCACCGCGGGTCTTGCGGGCACGGTGACGCTGCTCTCTTCCGCCGTCGGCGGCTGGCTCGGCGGCTATCTCGCCGACCGCATTGGTCGCGTCAGGACGCTGCAGATCACCATTCTGTGGTTCTCGTTCTTCTCGCTGATCTGCGCGATTGCGCAGAATTTCGATCAGCTCCTGATCGCGCGGGCCATCCTGGGTCTGGGCTTCGGCGGCGAATGGGCGGCAGGCGCGGTGCTGATGGGCGAAGCGATCCGGCCGCAATATCGCGGACGTGCGGTCGGCTCAGTGCAATCGGGCTGGGCCATCGGCTGGGGTCTTGCGGTGCTCTCACAGGCGATCCTGTTCTCGGTTCTTCCAGCGGAAACCGCCTGGCGCTGGATGTTCGTGATCGGAGCGCTGCCGGCGCTCCTGGTGTTCTATCTGCGCCGCTATGTTACCGAGCCCGAGATCGCAGCCGCGACGCGCGTGAAGCAGCAGACCGAAGGCGACCGGCCATCGTTGTGGGAGATCTTCCACGGGCCGATCCTGAAGACCACGATCCTGGCGGCGCTGGCGGCGACAGGTTGCCAGGGCGGCTATTACGCCATCACCTTCTGGGTGCCGCGCTTTCTCACCACCGAGCGGCATCTTTCGATCGTCACCTCGACCGGCTATCTCGCTGCGCTCATCATCGGCTCGTTCATCGGCTATCTCGTCGGCGCCTGGCTCGCCGACCGCATCGGCCGTCGGAACCTGTTCCTGACCTTCTCGCTGGGCGCTATCGCCGTCGTGCTGATCTATACGCAAGTGGAGATCAGCAACGAATTATTGTGGGTATTGGGATTTCCGCTCGGCTTCTTTGCCTCCGGCTATTTCTCCGGCATGGGCGCGTTCCTGACTGAGCTGTATCCGACGCGGCTGCGCGGCTCCGGCCAGGGCTTCTGTTATAATTTCGGCCGCGGCATCGGCGCGCTGTTCCCGTACCTCGTCGGCGCGCTCTCGACCACGACCTCGCTCGCCAACGCGATCGCGATTTTCGCGGTCGCCGCTTACGCGGTATTCTTCCTGGCCGCCTACGCGCTGCCGGAGACCCGCGGCCGGGTGCTACATGCAGATGGCTGAAGCATGATGAGATCAAGCTGCGCCGGGATGGAGCTGCACTCCCTCTCCCGCTTGCGGGGGGGAGGGCTCGGGTGGGGGTGTCTCCACGATCGACACTCTTTGAGTGGAGAAAGCCCCCACCCGGCGCTACGCGCCGACCTCCCCCGCAAGCGGGAGAGGTGCACTGAGTGTGCGGCGGGAGCGAACCAACCAAATGGTATCTCACACTAGAATCGGAGGTTTGCCATGACGTCGCTCAACGGCAAGACGCTGTTCATCACCGGTGCGAGCCGCGGCATCGGGCTCGCGATCGCATTGCGGGCCGCGCGCGATGGCGCCAACATCGCGATCGCCGCCAAGACCACCGAGCCGCATCCGAAGCTGAAGGGCACGATCTATACCGCCGCCGACGAGATCCGCGCCGCCGGCGGCAACGCGCTGCCGGTCGTTTGCGACATCAGGGACGAGACGCAAGTGATCGCCGCAATCGAGAAAACGGTCGCGGAATTTGGCGGCATCGACATCTGCGTCAACAATGCCAGCGCGATCAGCCTGACCAACTCGCAGGCCACCGACATGAAGCGGTTCGACCTGATGATGGGTATCAACACGCGGGGCACCTTCATGGTGTCGAAATACTGCATCCCGCATCTGAAGAAGGCGGCAAACCCGCACATCCTGATGCTGTCGCCGCCACCAGACATGAAAACCAAGTGGTTCGAGCACTCCACCGCCTACACCATGGCGAAATTCGGCATGAGCATGTGTGTGCTCGGGCTGTCAGGCGAATTGCGATCGGCCGGTGTCGGCGTCAACGCGCTGTGGCCGCGCACGACGATCGCCACCGCCGCGGTCGGCAATCTCCTCGGCGGCGACGCGATGATGCGCGCCAGCCGCACCCCCGAGATCATGGGCGATGCCGCCCACGTCATCCTGACCAGACCTGCGCGAGAATTCACCGGGCAGTTCTGCATCGATGACAAGGTGCTGTATGACGCCGGCGTGCGCGATTTCGAACGCTATCGCGTCGACCCGAAGGTCGCGTTGATGTCGGATTTCTTCGTACCCGATGACGAGGTGCCGCCGCCCGGCGTCACCGTGCAGGCGCTGCCCTCCGTCGGCGAAGCCCAGAAGTCACGGTAGAACCCGATCGAAGCGAGCGCCGAGCTCTCCCTCTCCCCGTTCTTACGGGGAGAGGGAGAGCTGAGGGGCTGCTTCCACGAACACCGAATGCGCGGCAACACCCCTCACCCGGCGCTACGCGCCGACCTCTCCCCGCACGAGCGGAGCGAGGTGAGGCACGCCTACCGCCCCACCTGATACGGGCCGCCCTTCTCCAGCGCGCGGGCATAGGCCGGGCGCGCGTGAATCCTTTCGAGGAACGCCATGCACTTCGGATGGCCCTCATCCAGCCCGGCGCGTGCGGCGGCGGCTTCCAGCGGAAAGCTCATCTGGATGTCGGCCGCGCTGAATTCGTTGCCCGCGAACCACTGGCTTTTGCCGAGCTCCGCCTCCCAAAACGCCATGTGCTGCTTGAGCTGCGGATTGACCAGCATGGTCAGCGCCTGATTGGTCACCTTGCGCACCAGCGGCCGCAATAGCGCGGGCGCGCGCTTCGGCATCATCGTGAACAGCAGCTTCAGCAGCAGCGGCGGCATCGCCGATCCCTCGGCATAGTGCAGCCAATAGGTGTACCGCAGCCGCTCCGGCGTGGCGGGCGGCGGGACCAGGCGCCCCTTGCCATAGGTGGTGAGGATGTATTCGGCGATCGCGCCGGATTCCGCGATGGTGTTGCCGTTGTCGGTGATGACGGGCGACTTGCCGAGCGGATGCACCGCCAGCAACTCTTTCGGCGCGCGCATGTCCGGCCCGCGCTGATAGCGCACGATCTCATAGGGCACGCCAAGCTCCTCCAGGAGCCACAGCACCCGTTGCGAGCGCGAATTGTTGAGGTGATGAACAGTCAGCACGGCGTCCCCTAAAAATGCAAAGCCGGGAGTTCCCTATCAGCCAATCGGGAGATTCGCGATCAGGCCAAACGCTGCGAATTATTTACCCGGATGATATTGACACTCATATTATATCCGGGTACAAATCAATGAACCGTGAATCAAGCAGATAGCCCAAATGAACCAGACATTTACAGCCTTCGAGGGCCAACGTCGGCTCGCCGCCGGGCCGCTGGCCGAGGTCGCGCTGGCGGTCAAACAGATCGGCCAAACCGCCGAGCCGATCGCGATCTTCTGCGACCGGACCGGTCGTGCCATCGATCTCGACCTTCGCGGCAGCGATGATGAGATCCTGGCGAGGCTGCCGACATCAGCTCCATCAAGCGAGGCGCCCGAACCGCCGCCGAGCGAGCCGCGTGGCCGTGGCCGGCCGAAGCTCGGCGTGGTCGCGCGCGAGGTGACGCTGCTGCCGCGCCATTGGGAATGGCTCAACGCGCAGCCCGGCGGCGCTTCGGTCGCGCTGCGCAAGCTGGTGGACGAGGCCCGCCGCTTGAGCGGCGACCGCGATCGCCAGCGCGCCGCGCGCGATGCCGCCTATCATTTCATGTCGGCGATGGCGGGTAACTTGCCGAAATTCGACGAGGCCTCGCGCGCACTGTTCGCCGACGACCGCCGCCGCTTTGTCAGCGAGATCGCCGACTGGCCGCCCGACATTCGCGACCACGTCGTCAAGCTCGCCTACAGCGACCGGGCCGATTAGCGCGTGGTGAAGTTAAGCCACGATGGAGGTGCTCTCCCTCTCCCGCTTGCTTGCGGGTCGCTTGCGGGGAGGGCGGGGTGGGGGTTTCTCCACGAGTCGGACCGTTCTTTTGTGTGGAGAGAGCCCCGGCGCTTACGCGCCGACCTCCCCCGCAAGCGGGAGAGGTGAATCTGCGGCGCCGACCGATTCAATCAACTGCCTATCCCGTTTCAACAGGAATACCTTATGTCCAAGCCGCCGCCGCTCTGGAGGACGTTTCTCGCCTTCCTGCTGCCGATGATGCTCAGCAACATCCTGCAGGCGCTGTTCGGCACCATCAACAACATCTATCTGGGACAGATGATCGGGGCATCGAGGGGTATGGGCCGCCTATCCGATCACCTTCTGCACCATGTTCCTGCTGCAGATGGCCTATTACATGCTGGTCTGGCGGAAGCAGACCATCCGGCGTTTGATTTGACCGGAACGGGGTCATCACAATAGGATGACAATCATCATATTGTAGACGAGCCGCGCGGATCGCGCCACAATAGAGGCCAAGGAGAAACCCGAAGGGCCGAGCAAATGGCAGGGAAGGTCGCCCACCGGTTTGCCAGTCCATTCGCCCGTCCACTCTCAAGCAACAACAAACAAGGAATCATCCCATGCGCGTTCTCGTCGTCGGCGCCGGTGCGATCGGCGGATATTTCGGTGGGCGGCTGCTGCAGGCGGGCCGTGACATTACATTCCTGGTCCGCCCCAGGCGCGCATCCGAACTCGCGACCGCAGGCCTCGTGATCAAGAGCCCGAATGGCGACGTGACGCTGAAGAATCCGCCGAGCGTGCAGGCGGACAGGCTGAACGAAAAATTCGACGTCGTGCTGTTGAGCTGCAAGGCTTTCGACCTGGAGGACGCCATCAAGTCGTTTGCACCGGCTGTCGGTCCGGCCACCGCGATCATCCCGCTGCTCAATGGCATGCTGCATCTCGATGTGCTCGACCAGAAATTCGGCGCCGGTCATGTGCTCGGCGGACTCTGCGCCATTGCGGCGACGCTGAACGAAGCGCGCGAAGTGGTGCAGCTGCAGCCGATGCAGTCACTGACCTTCGGCGAGCGCGACGGCAAGATGTCGGACCGCGTGCGCGCGATCGCGGAGGTGTTTTCGGTCGTCAATGGCGCGACCGCGAGCGACCACGTGATGCAGGACATGTGGGAGAAATGGGTGTTTCTGGCTTCGCTCGCCGCCTCCACCAGCCTGATGCGCACCTCGGTCGGCAACATCCTGGCCGCGCCCGGCGGCAAGGACTTCCTGCTCGGCATCCTGGACGAATGCAGCGAGGTCGCGACCGCCGAAGGCTATGCGCTGGGCGGTCCGTTCTTCGAGCGCGTCAAGGGCATGCTGACTGCCGCTGGCTCGCCGATGACCGCCTCGATGTTCCGCGATATCAAGGCCGGCCTGCCAGTCGAAGCCGACCACGTGATCGGCGATCTCGTCGCCCGCGCCGATGCCGCCAAGATTCCGGTGCCGAAGCTGCGCACCGTGTATACGCATCTCAAGGCGTACGAACTGCAGCGGGGGTAACTCCGATCCTCCCCTTTCAGGGGAGGGTAAGATCAGAGATGCGCAAGATAATGCGCGAGTGCGGCGATCTCTTCTTCGCTGAGGGGATAGGCGACATCGGCCATTGCGGCCATGGCGCCGCCGGAGCGCGTGCTGGACTTGTAATCGTGCAGCGCCTTGACGAGATATTCCTCGCGCTGGCCGGCGATGCGCGCCACCGCCTTGGTGCCGGCGTAAGTATCGGTATGGCATGACGCACAGCGGCGGCCGGCGGCAGCCTGCTTGCCCTTCTCCGACAGATCAGGATCGTCGTCCTTCTGACCCTTCGGCGGCGTCAGCGAGGAGAAATAGGCGCCGAGATTGCGGATGTCCTCATTGTTGAGCTGCTCGACGATCGGCTGCATCTGCTCGTTCTTGCGGGTGCCGGCGCGGAAGAACACCAGCTGCCACTGGATGAACTGATCGGGCTGGCCGGCGAGCGAGGGGATGTTCTCGATCTGCGAAATGCCGTTTTCGCCGTGGCAGGCGACGCACATCGCGGCCTTCTCCTTGCCGGCCGCGGCATCGGCGGCGCGGGCGAGGGGCGTTGCGAGGAGAATTGAAGCCAGCGCAAGGCTGCTTACGGCGGACCAAATCAACTGCTTGCGCATGAAGCTCCACACCCACTGGGTTTTGTCATTCCGGGATGCGCGAAGCGCAGGCCCGAAATCCATAATCCCAACTCATGCTTATGGGTTCCGGACAGGCGCTTCGCGCTCCGGAATGACAGAGTCCAAAACAAGAGACTGCGGCCACCGTCGGGCCACCGCAGCCTCCCAATCGTCACAGTCTCACTTCTTGCTGTAGCTGATGCGATAGATCGCGCCGGCCCAGTCGTCGGCAACGAGGATCGAGCCGTCCTTGTCGAGGATGATGTCGGCGGGGCGGCCGAGATAGCCCTGGTCGCCTTCGATCCAGCCGGATGCCAACACTTCCTGCTTGGCGTTCTTGCCGTCGGGACCGACGATCACGCGCACGATCCGCCCGCCTTGGTACTTATGCCTGTTCCACGAACCGTGCTCGGCGATCAGGATGTTGTTCTTGTACTCCGCCGGAAATTGATTGCCGGTGTAGAACTTCATGCCGAGCGGGGCGACATGGGCGCCGAGATTGAGCACGGGCGGCGTGAACTCCGAGCATTTGTGCCCCATCGCGAATTTCGGATCGGGCATGTCGCCCTGGTGGCAATAGGGATAGCCGAAATGCTCGCCGATCTTCGAGATCATGTTGAGCTTGTCGCTCGGCAGGTCGTCGCTGACCCAGTCGCGCGCGTTCTCGGTGAACCAGTAGCGGCCGGTGCGCGGATCGACATCGCCGCCGACGCTGTTGCGGACACCGAGCGCCCAGATTTCCGCATTGCCGGTCTTGGGATCGACGCGGCGGATCTGCGAGAGGCTGGTCGGGGGAATACCGATGTTGAAGGGCGGTCCGAACGGAATGTAGAACCAGCCGTCCTTGTCAACAGCGATATATTTCCAGCCATGCGCGGCATAGGAGGGCATGTCGTCATAGACCACCTTGCCCTGGCCGAGATTATCTAGATTGGCTTCCGCATTGTCGTAGCGGACCAGCTTGTCGACCGCGATCACGTACAGCGCGCCGTCGCGGAAGGCGAGGCCGGTGGGCATGTTCAGCCCCTTGAGGACGGTCTTCACCTCTTTCTTGCCGTTGTTGTCCTTGATCGCATAGACATTGCCAAGCTCGAACGAGCCGACGAACAGCGTGCCCTTGTCGCCCCAGGCCATCTGCCGCGCGGCAAGCACGTTCGACGCATAGACCTCAATCTTGAAGCCCTGGGGCAGCTTGATCTTCTTGATCAGCGCTGCCAGTTCGGAATCGGAGGCGCCGGTCGGCGGTCCCGATGGCGGTGCAAGTCCCTTTTGCGCCTCGGTCTCGTCGCCCAGGAACCAGTCATCCGGCGGATGGGTCCAGAATTCCTTGGTGCCGGATTCGTATTTCTTCAGCGCCCTACCCTTGTCCTGCTGCTGTTGCGCATCCGCAAAGCCAGTCCCCGCCACAAGGGCGATGGTAGCAAGCGCAAGAATGGAACGATTGAAAACCGATTGCATCGCGTCACTCCCCTATCCAGCCAGGCGGCTGGCTCTTTATTGATTCTAACGAGACGATTGCAGTGGTCTGCGAGAGATAGGCTAGACGCGAAAAATGTTAGCACATCCCCCGCGCGTGAGAAGCGCAGGCGAACAACTCCGCATTCGAGCGAGGTCAAGACAAGTTGAGGGGATTCGCTTGCGCTGTTTTTCTTGCGAAAGCGGCCAGCGATGTCATTGCGCCGCAATATTCGTTCGAAGCTAACGCCTCCTGGCAGCGTCACGGCCGACGATGCGATTGTCCGGATGAATGATCGGCTGCGCCGTGGCCGAGCGACGTCTTGCATCTCGCCGACGATACCTCTTGGTGAGGGCTTGCTGCGGTCAAGCGGAGGAAGGCGCCTGCGCGCGGCCGCGGGAAAATGTCAGTTCGGCGGACGGGAAAATTTGGAGCGGGCGAAGGGGCTCGAACCCTCGACCCCGACCTTGGCAAGGTCGTGCTCTACCACTGAGCTACACCCGCATCCTGATGGCGGCAATCACTCGCCGGCAACGCCAGAGCTATGCCAAAAGCGGACCGCGAATGCAACAGGTCCGAAGGTGGCGAAATCACCTGATTTGATCAGAAATGATGAGGAAACGGCCGAAAGCAACGCAGCCGGGGCGATTCGTTGGCGGCTCAGCGCGTTTTTGATTGGGGAACCCGCTTTTCGATCTCCCGCCATGGAGGGCCGATTCGGCGCTCGCCGATTGAAATTTGGCGCCAAGCCGCCATTTAGCTGACGGGTGTTCAGTTCCGGCCGTGCTAGAACAGGCGCCAATCTTTAAGACATCAGGCGAGGATATCGTGACGATAGTTGAGCAGGGCGGCGGTCCGGCGCCGCAGGCAGGCGATCTGATCAAGGAAACGACCACCCAGACGTTCGTCAAGGACGTCATCGAGGAGTCGAAGCGCCAGCCGGTGCTGATCGATTTCTGGGCGCCTTGGTGCGGACCCTGTCGCCAGCTCACCCCCATCCTGGAAAAGGCGGTGACCAACGCCAGGGGCCGGGTCAAGCTCGTCAAGATGAACATCGACGAGCATCCGTCGATCCCCGGCCAGATGGGCATCCAGTCGATCCCGGCCGTGATCGCCTTCGTGGGCGGCCAACCGGCTGACGGTTTCATGGGCGCGATCCCGGAGAGCCAGGTCAACGCCTTCATCGAGCGGCTGACCAAGGGCGTCCCGGCCGCGGGCGAGCCAAATATTGCGGAAATCCTAAAGGAGGCCGAGGCCGTGCTCGCCGAAGGCGACGCTGCGGCCGCGGCGCAGATCTATGCCGAGGTGCTCGGGATCGATGCCACCAATATTGCCGCGCTCGCCGGTCTCGCCAAATGCTACGTCACGACCGGTGCAGTCGACCAGGCCAAGCAGACGCTCGGCATGGTGCCGGAGTCCAAGCGCAACGATCCGGCTGTGACGGCGGTGCAGGCCGCGATCGACCTCGCCGAGCAGGCGCAATCGGTCGGTCCGGTCGGCGAATTGGAACAGAAAGTCGCCGCAAATCCGCTCGATCATCAGGCGCGGTTCGATCTTGCGACCGCACTGAACGCGATGGGCAAGCGCAGCGAGGCGACGGGCCAGCTCCTGGAGATCGTCAAGCGCGACCGCAACTGGAACGACGACGGCGCGCGCAAGCAGCTGATCCAGTTTTTCGAGGCGTGGGGCGGGGCGGATGAAGCAACCGTTGAGGGACGGAAGCGGCTTTCGACGATCCTGTTCTCTTAGAGCATGATCCGGATCCGGAGAGCCGCGTAGCGCAAAGTGGAGACCGGCTTTCCGAAATGGTCATGCTCAAACAAAAGAGATGAGATTATAGTCCGATTTGGATAATCGGATCATAATCTAGAGTAACGCGCGCGCATAACACCGGGGCCGCAGATGCCGATCAATGCCGAATATCGGGGCCCGGCCGAACTCCCCGAGGTCATCCCGGTGTTCCCGCTTGCCGGCGCGCTGCTGTTGCCACGCGGCCAGATGCCGCTCAACATCTTCGAGCCGCGCTATCTCGCGATGGTCGACGATGCCTTCCGCGACGGCCATCGGCTGATCGGCATGATCCAGCCCGACGTGACTCATTCGCACAATGAAGCGACGCCGGTGCTGTTCCGCATCGGCTGCGCCGGACGCATCACCCAGCTCGCCGAATCCGGCGACGGCCGCTACATCCTTGAGCTCACCGGCGTGGCGCGCTTCAAGGTGGTCGAGGAGCTCAACGTGCTGACCCCCTATCGCCAGTGCAAGGTCGATTTCTTCTCCTTCAAGGATGATTTCGTCGCGCGCAAGGGCGAGGAGGATGTCGACCGGGAAGCGCTGCTCTCAGTGCTGACGGACTTCCTCAAGGCCAACAATCTGAAGGTCGACTGGGCCGGCATCGAAGCCGCGCCCAATGAGGCGCTCGTCAACGCGCTGGCGATGATGTCGCCCTATGGACCGGCGGAAAAGCAGGCGATGCTGGAGGCACCCGACCTCAAGACCCGCGCCGAAATCCTGATCGCGGTAACCGAGATGGATCTCGCCAAGAAGCGCACCAGCGGCGACCCGCCGCTGCAGTGATTCGCGCCCCGTCCGTCATTCTCCTCTGCCGTCATTCCGGGGCGTCCGAAGGACTAGGCTAGCCCGGAATCCATTTCTCCAGCGGCGCTGCGGCGCGATGGATTCCGGGTTCACGCTGCGCGTGCCCCGGAATGACAGTGTTGGGCGTGGCCGGCTAATACCCCGCAACCGCCATTGCCACCACGGCGCCGAGCGCCATCCAACCGAAATGGCGACCGCGTGTCGCAACCGCGTTGGCGAAGGCCGCAAAAGCAAATACGCAGGCGAGCGTGACGACGATCCAGTGCCGCGCCACGTCCGAGGCCATCCAGGGCGCGGCGAGCAGCAGCACGCCGCCGCCGATCCACGCCACCGTGCCGGCCTGCCAGACCAGCCGGATCAGCGTGCGAAGCCGCGCCGGCTCGATCGTCATTTTCGGAAACACCTTGAACTCGCCGAGGTAACCGTGGATCAGCGCCGCCGCGATCGCAGCGAGGCCGGAACATTGCAGCAGGATATCGCGCATCGTTCGCCTCCATACAGTAGTGTATGGTTATCGGCCGCGCCTTGGCGCCTGTCAATACACTGATGTATGGTCGGACCAACGATGGTGCTCCGCATGACCGATCAGCTTTCCGCAAAGGACTGGCTCGACCAGGGCCTGAAAGCACTGGCAAAACGCGGCTTCACCGCGCTGAAGGCCGAACCCTTGGCAAAAGAGATGGGCGTCTCCCGTGGCAGCTTTTACTGGCACTTCGCCGATATCGCCGCCTATCACGCCGCCGTCCTGAAACATTGGCGCGAGATCGCCGCCGAGCGGATCATCGTCGATGTCGAGGCGGCAGCGGCGGGTTCCGACGCCCTGGCGGTGCTGCTGCGCCGGGTGTTTTCCGAAAGGCTGGCACTGGAAAACGCCGTCCGAAGCTGGGCGAACGTCGACGCCGGCGCACGGGCCGCCGTGCAGGCGATCGACCAGCGGCGGCTCGGCTATGTCGAGGACCTCCTGAAGCGGGCGGGTCTCACCGACGACGTGGCCCGCATCCGCGCCCAGATCTTCTATTGGGCATTTCTCGGCCAAGCGCTGACGGAGCAGCCGCTTCCAAAAGCCAAGCAGCAGGCGATCATCGACGAACTGTTGCGGATGGCGGCGCGCTGATCGGATGTGATAGAGAACAGTCCTCAAGCTGGAAGACTGTCATGAGCGCCCCGACCGATCATCCCGAAAGCACCGCCGATCCGAAGCTCCTCGAAATCCTGGTCTGTCCGATCACCAAGGGCCCGCTGGAGTTCGACGCCGCACGGCAGGAACTGATCTCGCGCTCGGCAAAGCTCGCTTATCCGATCCGCGACGGCATCCCCATCATGCTGCCGGAAGAAGCGCGCAAGATCGAGTGATGGAAGAGGCGAATAGCGAATAGGGAGTGGCGAATGGAGAACCCTTCCATTCGCCACTCGCGATTCGCCATTCGCGGCTTACAGCGCTTCACCCTTCAACAGCCGCGGTACTTCTCCCGACAGGCCGGCCGCCTGGCGGATGAACAAGCTTTTCAGCGGCGGCAGGCGGTCGACGACGCCGAGCCCGACGTCGCGCACGGTTCGCAACAACGTCGACTCGTTGGAGAACAGGAAGTTCAGCGAATTGGTCGCGACCCCCATCGCCATGGTGTCGAAGCGGCGCCAGCGCTGGTAGCGCTCGAGCACATCGGCCTGGCCAAGATCGATGCCGAGCCGTGCCGCATCGACCACGACTTCCGCCAATGCCGCGACGTCCTTGAGGCCCATGTTGAGCCCCTGTCCTGCAATGGGGTGGATTAGATGCGCGGCGTCGCCGACCAGCGCCAGCCGTTCGCCGATGAAGGAGCGCGCGACGAAATAGCCGAGCGGAAACGCGCGGGGCTTATCGAGCGCCTTGACCTCGCCGAGATGCAGGCCGAAGCGCCGTTCCAGTTCGTCGTGGAATTCCGCTTCGCTCAAGCCGACGATGCGGGAAGCTTCCTCGCGGTTCTCGGTCCACACCAGCGACGAGCGTTTTCCCTTCAGCGGCAGGATCGCAAACGGACCGGCGGGCAGGAAGTGCTCTTCGGCGCGGCCTTGGTGGTCGCGCTCATGACCGACCGTGACGACGATGCCGGACTGATCGTAGTCCCAGCCATGGGTGACGATGCCGGCGCGCTCGCGCAGCTTCGAGCGCGCGCCATCCGCAGCCACCAGCAGGCTCGCTTCGATCACACTGCCATCTGCGAGCGTCACGCTGACGAGATCGGCATTGGCTTCGAAGTTTGAGACCGCGGTCGCGCGCAGATCGATGCCGGCGGCCTCGGTGCGCGCCACCAGCGCGTCGATCAGAAGCCTGTTCTCGACCATATGCGCAAAGGGCTCGCCGGGTTCGACATCGCCGGCAAAGGTCAGGAAAGCCGGGCGCGTGGCATCGTCGAGCCGGGAATCGGTGACGACCATATCGAGGATCGGCTGCGTGGTTTCCGCGATCTCGCCCCAGATGCCGATCGCCTCGAACAACCGGCGGCAGGCGGCGACGATCGCGGTCGCCCGCGGATCGCGGCTCGGGCGCTGCCCGAGCGCCGGATCGGTCACGATGACGGGGATTTCGGTGCCCAGCCCCTGGCGCACCGCCAGGGCCAGCGCCAAACCCGCAAAGGCGCCCCCGCAAATGACAATGCCTCGCTGTGCCGACATGCAAGTCCCTTACGTGCTCATGCCCTCAGACTGTGCTTGCTACCTGATAACAGCTGGGCGAAACAGTGGCACCAAACAAGGTGCTTAGAGCATGATCCGGAAAAGTGGAAACAGGTTTTCCGAAGGATCATGCTCAAATAGTAAAGGGATGAGATCATGATCTCATCCCACGCACCGTCATTCCGGGGCGCGCGCCAGCGCGAACCCGGAATCCAGAGGTTTTCGGCGCGAGATTCCGGGTTCGCGCCTACCTACGACGCGCCCCGGAATGACGGCGGAAGAGGAAGCTTTCATGTCAAAAAGCCTGATTGACCTGCTGTCCATCCTGGATCTCGAGCCGCTCGAGGTGAACCTGTTCCGCGGCAACAGCCCGAAGACAAGCTGGCAGCGGGTGTTCGGGGGCCAGGTGATCGGCCAGGCTATGGTCGCGGCCTGCCGCACCGTCGAGGGCCGCCTGCCGCATTCGATCCATTGCTATTTCATCCTGCCGGGCGACCCGCAGGTCCCGATCATCTATCAGGTCGAGCGGCTGCGCGACGGCAAGAGCTATTCGACCCGCCGCGTCACCGCGATCCAGCATGGCAATGCCATCTTCTCGATCATGGTGTCATTCCACGCCGAGGAGCAGGGCGCGTTCGATCACCAGGAGAAGATGCCGGACGTGGCGCCGCCGGAAAAGCTCACCGCGGAGGAGGTGTCGAAGCAGCCGATGTTCCGTGAAATGCCGGACTTCATCCGCCGCTACTACGAATCCGATCGGCCGATCGAGCTGCGCCCGGTCGAGCTCGGCCGCTATTTCGGCCAGAAGATCGAGGGCGGCCGCATCCATGTCTGGATCCGCACCGCGGCCAAACTGCCCGACGACCCCGCCCTGCATCTGTGCGCGCTCGCTTACGCCTCCGACTTCTCATTGCTCGATGCGGTGATGGCGCGCTATGGCCGCACGCTGTTCGACAAGCGCATGATGCCGGCAAGCCTCGATCACGCGATGTGGTTTCACCGACCGTTCCGCGCCGACGAATGGCTGCTCTACGCGCAGGATTCGCCGAGCGCGCAATCAGGTCGCGGCCTGACGCGCGGCCTGATCTTCAAGCCCGACGGCACGCTGGTGGCGTCAGTGGCACAGGAAGGTTCGGTGCGCGAGCGGAAGTAGCGCGCGGTAGAATTGCAGCCGCGATGAAACTGCGCTCCGTCTCCCGCTTGCGCCGCTTGCGGGGGAGGGCTGGGGTGGGGGTGTCTCCGCGATCGACACTCTTTGAGTGGAGAAAGCCCCCACCCGGCGCTTACGCGCCGACCTCCCCCGCAAGCGTAGGGGAATCGCATATGGCCATGGAGAAGTATTGCATAGCGGCGCGAATTGGATTCTTGGAGTGTCTCCCGCTTTCGGAAGGAGACCCAAATGCGCAATGTCAGGCGCATGTTTCGCCCGCTCAAGGATCCGCGTGCCAGCAACGCCAAACACAGTCTGGTGGATATCCTCGTCATCGCCTTGGCGGCGACGCTGGCCGGCGCCAAGACCTGCACCGAGTTCGAGTTCTTCGGCAAAGGCCGAGAGGAGCTGTTGCGGCGGCTCCTGGAACTCAGACACGGCATTCCCAGCCACGATACGTTCAACAACGTCTTCCGGGCACTGGACCCGAAGGGTCTGGAAGCGGTCCTGCGCAAGCTCGGCAAGAGTTTCGGCGTCAGGGGGATGGTCAGTATCGACGGCAAGGCCCTGCGCGGAGCCTTCCCGCGGGGCCGGCAGTCCATGCCGCTGCACATGGTCAATGTCTGGGCGGCAGGCACACGCATGGCGTTGGCTCAGAGGAAGGCCCCCAATCGCAACGAGGTTGCCGGCGCTCTCGAAGTCCTCGCCCTGCTCGATCTGGACGGTGCGCTTGTCACCGCCGACGCCTTGCATTGCCGGCCCGACACGGCACAGGCCATCCGCGACCGGAAGGGCCACTACGTGTTGGCCATCAAGAGCAATCGAGGCCGGCTCTTCAAAGCCGTCAAAGCGCTGCTCGATGCCGCCCGAAAGCCAGCGCGGGCGAGCCAGCGAAAGACCTCCGCTCATGACCGCGTCGAGCGCCGGCAGGCCATCGTCGTGCCGGCACCACAGTTGGCGAAGCAATACGGCTTCCCCGCTATCGCTGCCGTCGGCCGCATCGACAGTTGGCGCGCCAGCGCCGGCAAGCCCGCCAAGCACAAGCTCCGATACTTCCTGGCCTCGCGCCTGCTGTCGGCCAAGAAGTTGCTCGACGTCGTGCGTGCCCATTGGGGCATCGAGAACAACCTGCACTGGGTTCTCGATACGGTGTTCGACGAAGATGCCTGCCGCAGCCGCAAGGATCACGGGCCGGAAAACCTCGCCGTCATCCGCAAGCTCGCCATCAATATCCTGCAGGCAACGCCAGGACCTGCTCGCATCAGCCACAAAATGCTCCAGGCCAGATGGAACAATGACTTCCTTCTCTCCGCACTTGCCCATATGCGATAGCCCTACCCGCAAGCGGGAGAGGTGAAGCCAATCGGCATCTCATCCGATCACGCTACGCGTTGGCGAGCGTGCTGCGCTCGATCAGCGCGAATTGCGACACGTACCATTTCGTGTACCAGCGCAACGCCCAGGGAATCGGAATCAGGAAGGCGCAGCCGATCGCGAACACGATGGTTCGCCACAGCATGTCCAGCCCCGACGCCTTGAAGATCACCTCGCGACGTGTGCCGTCGATATTGCGGCAGATCCACCGCACCTGCGCCGTGTAGACCCACGCCCAACCGATGATGGTAATCACTGAAAGTACGACAAAGATATTCCAGCCGAGATAGGCCCAGATCGAGCCGCTGAAACTCAGGCCGAGCGGCTGGCCATTTGCGGCGATGTTGGCTACGAACCATTTAATCAACAGCCAGTATAGCGCGATCTGGACGAGCAACATCAAGTTGTTCAGCACCTCCGAGCCGATCATGGCGACGGCAATAAAGAGCGCTACCGCCGCGAAATACCAGAACAGCGTCAGCGGTTGACCGGTAAACGAGAGATTGGGTCGCCCTGGAACGTGCACGGAGGACACGATCCACCGGCAGTACATCACGATGACCCATGGCGTCGGAATGATGAAGATCAGGCCCAACCAGAGCACGATGGTTCGCCAGGTGATCTCCCAGACCTCGAAATCGATCGACAACGCGCCACCGGTATAGCTGGCGGCGCCGACGGTCGGAGTGCTCCCAGGTCCAGTTGCCAGTGGGTCGGAGCTATCCGGGATCAGCCCAGGAACTTCGCCCGCCTTCTGCCAGCCCGACATCCCCTCGGTCCAGACCAGCGTATCCGGCCCGACGGTGCCTCGGGCGATGAAATCGTGAAGCTGGGATTCTGGAAATGGACCCTTTTGCTGGCCCTCGGATGCATAAAACCAGGATCGATCGGCCATGGCATTTCCTTAGGAGAACGCGATTGGTGCAAACGCGCGCCAATACAGCGACTGGCGAAGCAGGAAAGCCGCATTGTGAGGGACGATCATGTCCCCTGTACAGGGAGCGAGGCCCGCCCCTGCCAATGTTTTCCCCCTAAACCTGCAACTTTTTTGTGCCATTTGCCCAGAAAGATGCCAGATTGCCCGGCATCGGAGGCCACCCGGAGAGCAGGGGTGGCCGCGCTCAAGGAAAATGCGGGCCGCTAGCCATGAAACTTGTCGTCGCCATCATCAAACCCTTCAAGCTGGACGAGGTTCGCCAGGCGCTGACCGAGATCGGTGTCCACGGCATGACCGTGACTGAGGTGAAGGGCTACGGGCGTCAGAAGGGACACACCGAGATCTACCGCGGCGCAGAATATGTCGTGAACTTCCTGCCCAAATTGCGCATCGAGATCGCGGTCGCATCCGACATCGCCGACAAGGCGGTCGAAGTCATCACCGCAAAGGCGCGCACCGGCCAGATCGGCGATGGCAAGATCTTTGTCACGCCGATCGATCACGCGCTGCGGATCCGCACCGGCGAGACCGACAGCGACGCGCTCTGAGAATTCTCACGCGGGCCAACAGCGCCGACGGTCACATCAACAGGCATCATTTCATTTCTGCTGGGAAACACCATGGGGGCACCATTTCGTGCCGTGCGGCTGATCGGGCTGCTTGGTCTTGCGGCGCTGTTGTTGGCAACGCCGGCGCGTGCCGAGACGTCGGCGATCAACGCCGTCGATACCGCCTGGATCATCGTCGCCACTGCGCTGGTGCTGATGATGACGATCCCCGGGCTTGCGCTGTTCTATTCCGGCATGGTGCGCAAGAAGAACGTACTGGCGACGATGGCAGAGTCTCGCGGCCGTCGCGATCGTCTCTATCCTCTGGGTCACTTTCGGCTACTCGCTCGCCTTCGTCGGCGATGGAACATGGATCGGCACGCTCGATCGCTGGTTCCTTGCCGGCATGACCATGGACAGCGTCAATCCGGCGGCGAAGACGATCCCGGAAGCGCTGTTCATGCTGTTCCAGATGACGTTTGCGATCATCACCGTGGCGCTGGTGGCAGGCTCGGTGGCCGACCGCATGCGCTTCTCCGCCTATCTCTGGTTCTCGGTCGGCTGGTTCATCTTCGCTTATGTGCCGCTGGCGCATTGGGTCTGGGGCGGCGGCTTTCTCGCCAGTGCCGGCGTGCTGGATTTCGCCGGTGGGCTCGTGGTGCATCTTTCGGCCGGCGTCAGCGGATTGGTCGCTGCACAAGTATTGGGACGGCGCCACGGCTATGGCAGCGAGAACCTGTCGCCGTTCGACCCGTCGCTCGCGGTGATCGGCACCGGGCTGCTCTGGGTCGGCTGGTTCGGCTTCAATGGCGGATCGGCTTTGACGGTGAGTTCGCGCGCGGTGATGGCGATCATCGCCACGCATCTTTCCGCATGCGCGGGCGCGCTGACCTGGGGCGCGATCGAATGGGCGACACGGCGCAAGCCGTCAGTGCTCGGCATGATCTCGGGCGCGGTCGCAGGGCTCGGCACGATCACGCCGGCCTCGGGCTTCGTCGAACCCTGGCACGCGGTCATCATCGGCGTCATCGCGGGCCTCGTCTGCTTCTGGGCCTGCACCTGGCTGAAGCTCCGCTTCAAATATGACGATTCGCTCGACGTGTTTGGCGTCCATGGCATCGGCGGGTTGACCGGCACGCTGCTGGCGGGCGTGTTCGCCGCCAGCGCCATCGGCGGCACCGCCGGCCTGTTCGAGGGCCATCCGCAGCAGCTCCTGATCCAGCTCTTCGGCGTCGTCGTCACCTTGGTGTGGTGCGGCGGGGTGACCTTCGTGCTCCTAAAGCTGGTCAGCGTGTTTGTCCCGCTCCGGGTATCGCTGCAGCAGGAGCTGGAGGGCCTGGATATTTCGCAGCACGGCGAGGCGCTGCAGTAGCTTCGCTACTTAGTTACCGCCACTCTGCCACCCCGCTGGGCAGGATTATGTCCAGACTCTGTCATGCCTACGGATTGGGCTACACTGATTACGTTTTGAGCGCGGCGGAATAGCGCAGGTCTGGCCAATTCCCGTTAAGCGCGAAAACCGGCGGATTCATAATCCGTTAGGCAGCGCCGTCGATCTGGCACGGCATTTGATTCTAACGCCAGCGACTGTGACCGCGTCGTGAATTTTCTCCGCGTGGTGGATCTCAGTCGAAAACACCCGGTTCGTCTGCGCCGGGCCCAAGCGGGATAGGACACATGAAAATTGTTATGGCGATCATTAAGCCATTCAAGCTGGAAGAAGTCCGCGACGCCCTGACCGCCATTGGCGTTCACGGTCTCACGGTGACGGAAGTCAAGGGGTACGGGCGTCAGAAGGGCCACACTGAGATCTATCGCGGCGCCGAATATGCCGTGAGCTTCCTGCCCAAGATCAAGATCGAGGTCGCGGTTGCGGCCGGCCAAGTGGACAAGACCATCGACGCCATCACATCGGCGGCAAAGACCGGGCAGATCGGCGACGGCAAGATCTTCGTCATCAACCTCGACCACGCGGTGCGCATCCGCACCGGCGAGGCCGACGCCGCGGCCCTCTGATTTCGCGCTCAAACCTTACAATTCAGGAGTAGAATAACATGACGTTCAAACGTCCCCACGGCGCGGGATTGGCGGCATTCGCGGTCGGCCTGCTCGCTGCGACCGCTGCCTATGCCGAACCGACCGTCAACAAGGGCGACAACGCCTGGATGATGACGTCGACGGTGCTCGTGCTGTTGATGACGATCCCGGGCCTCGCGCTGTTCTATGGCGGCCTGGTCCGCTCCAAGAACATGCTGTCGGTGCTGATGCAGGTGTTCTACACGGTGTGCATCGTCACCGTGCTCTGGGCGCTCTACGGCTACAGCCTTGCTTTCACCGGCGGCTCGGACTTCATCGGCGGCTTTTCAAAGGCGTTCCTCGCAGGCGTGACGCCGGATTCGAAGGCTGCCACCTTCAGCGTCGACGCCAACATCTCCGAACTCGTCTATATCTGCTTCCAGATGACGTTCGCGGCGATCACGCCCGCGCTGATCGTCGGCGCTTTCGCCGAGCGCATGAAGTTCTCTGCGGTGGCGCTGTTCATTCCGCTCTGGGTGACGCTGATCTACTTCCCGATCGCCCACATGGTCTGGTACTGGGCCGGTCCGGATGCGATCACGGATGCCGCGAAGGCGCTCGCGGCCGCGGCTGACGGCGCGGCGAAGACCGCAGCGCAGGCCAAGCTCGACGAGATCAACGCCGACGCCGGCTGGATCTTCAAGAAGGGTGCGATCGACTTCGCGGGCGGCACCGTCGTGCATATCAATGCCGGCATCGCCGGCCTGGTCGGCGCGCTCCTGCTCGGCAAGCGCACCGGCTACGGCAAGGAGCTGATGGCTCCGCACTCGCTCACGATGTCGATGATCGGCGCCTCGCTGCTCTGGGTCGGCTGGTTCGGTTTCAACGCCGGTTCGAACCTCGAGGCTTCCGGGGGCGCCGCGCTCGCCATGACCAACTCCTTCGTCGCGACCGCGGCGGCGGCGTTGTCCTGGATGTTCGCGGAATGGATCATCAAGGGTCATCCCTCCGTGCTCGGCGCCATCTCCGGCGCGGTCGCGGGCCTCGTGGCGGTGACGCCAGCGGCCGGCTTCTCCGGCCCGATGGGCGCGATCGTGCTCGGCCTCGTGGTCGGCGTGGTCTGCCTGTTCTTCTGCACCGTGGTGAAGAATGCACTGGGCTACGACGACTCGCTGGATGTGTTCGGCGTCCACTGCGTCGGCGGCATCGTCGGCGCGATCGGCACCGGCATCCTGGTGAACCCGGCGCTCGGCGGCACCGGCGTGATGGACTATGTCGCCGGCAAGATCGCCGACTACGACTTCGTCGCCCAGATGACCTCGCAGTTCTGGGGCGTCTGCACCACGCTGGTGTGGTCGGGCATTGGGTCGGCGATCCTCTACAAGGTCGTCGACGTGATCGTCGGCCTGCGCGCCAACGTCGAAACCGAGCGTGAGGGCCTCGACATCACCGAGCACACGGAGCGCGCTTACAACATGTGAGTTCTCCCGGGGGTGTGACCTCTCCCGGGGGTCGCACCCAGAACTACGGTTTGGGCACATACCCGGCAATGCCCCGACCGTTGAGGGGCTCCAGCGCAAGTTGGAGCCCCTTTCTTTTTTGGCTGCTGCCAAAGACAAAGAATTGCCAAGCTACCGTTCGCCTTCCGGCGCGATCAGCGTGACTGTCGGAAAATAGGTGCGATAGCGCCGCACGTCCCGCGTCAGAAGTGGCAGTTGCTCGACCGCAGCATGGGCACCGATGAAGAAATCGGACAACACCCCAGTGCGGATGCCACCGGCGGCGCGGTATTGGAGATACGCCTTGCCTGCAAGGAAGAGCGCAGCGCGCGGAATCTCTACAACCTCGATTCTCAGGTCGCGGAGCGTGCCGTCGACGGCTTCGACTGTGCCGTAGCGTATCGAGACTTCTGCATAAATGACGTTGTTGATGAGCAATGGTCCAGCCGAAGCCGTCTGCTCAAGCTGCGCCTGGGACCAGTCGGCCCATTTCTCGTCGTCGGTCGCAAGATCAAGAAGGACGTTCGAATCGACGAGGGTCATTCCGGCTCATCACGCAGAAGAGCCATCAGTTCGTCAGTCGTCATGCCCGGGCCCGCGGAGCCGCGCGCCTTGGCGAATCGGCTGGGCGGCCGCGGTCCATCAGCTTTCTCGATCAGCACGCTGCCATCGTTGGTACGGCGAATATTGACCTGGCTGCCAGGGCCGATACCCAGGTAATCGCGAAGCGGCTTTGGAATCGTCACTTGGCCTTTGCGAGTGACAGTTGTCGTCATCGTTGGGCTCCAGCTCGTCGGTAATACTTGCGAAATAGATAGTAATACCACGCAAATTGTCCAGCGGCGCCGATGGTTAATCGCGTCTTAACCTCGCCGTATCTATGGTGACTTGATCGGTTTACGGTCGAGCCGGATTCCCCTCGACTGCGTTGAAAGTGCTGGCGTTTAAGAACATGGCAATGACCGCTCCCTCTGGCGTGGCGCAAGACGCTGGCAGCGTAATGCCGGCCGGTCAGGCCGAGCGTTCCCCGTTTGCGCGCACGGCCGAACTGCTGGCGCCGTACCAGCCCGGCAAGCCATTGATTACGCTGTCCTTGGGCGAGCCGCAGCACCCGGTTCCGGCCTTTGTTGGACCGGTGCTCGCAAAGCACACCGCCGAGTTCGGCCGCTATCCGCTCGCCAGGGGCATCGAGCCGTTCCGCCGCGCGGCAGCAGGCTGGCTCTCGAACCGGTTCCGCCTGCCGCGGCCGGTCGATCCCGAGAGCGAAGTGCTGGTGCTGAACGGCAGCCGCGAGGGCCTGTTCTTCGCCGCCATCACCGCCGCCCGCTATGTCGGCCCACGCCAGGGCGGGCCGGCGATCCTGATGCCGAACCCGTTCTATCCGGCCTATGGCGCCGGCGCCCGCGCCGCCGGCTGCGAGCAGGTCTATCTGCCGACCACGCCGGCCAACGGATTCCTGCCCGATCTCGACGCGCTTGATGACGCGCTGCTGGCGCGCACGGTGGCGTTCTACATCGCTTCGCCCGCAAATCCGCAAGGCGCGGTGGCCTCGCGCGATTATTTCGCGCGGCTGAAAGTACTCGCCGACCGCTTCGGATTCATCATCCTGAGCGACGAATGCTATTCGGAGATCTACACCAAGGAAGCGCCCGGCAGCGCGCTGGAACATGCCGGCTCCGACTTCACCAATGTGGTCGTGTTTCAGTCGCTCTCGAAGCGCTCGAACCTGCCGGGCATGCGCGTCGGCTTCGCCGCCGGCGATGCGAAATTCCTCGCCGCCTTCCACGAACTGCGCAACGTCGCCGCACCGCAAGTGCCGGTGCCGCTGCAGCATGTCGCGGTCGCCGCCTATAGCGACGAGGCGCATGTCGAGGAGAACCGCCGGCTGTACCGGATCAAGTTCGACCTCGCCGACCAGATCCTCGGCAGCCGCTACGGCTATCGGCGTCCGGCCGGCGGCTTCTGCGTCTGGCTCAACGTCTCCGAGCGCGGCGGCGACGAGGCGGCGACGGTGAAACTTTATCGCGATGCCGGCGTGCGCGTGA
This sequence comes from Bradyrhizobium cenepequi, assembly GCF_020329485.1. Lineage (GTDB taxonomy): Bacteria > Pseudomonadota > Alphaproteobacteria > Rhizobiales > Xanthobacteraceae > Bradyrhizobium > Bradyrhizobium cenepequi. The sequence goes on along the minus strand of NZ_JAGKJI010000040.1, from coordinate 9,910 downwards.
TCCCGGGCAGCTATCTGGCGCGGCCGCAAGCCGACGGCTCCAATCCAAGCGCGGGCTATATCCGCCTCGCGCTGGTCTCCGACAGTGAATCAACGGCCGAGGCGCTGCACCGCCTGGTCGAAACCCTGAGCTAATCGCAAGGCCACAAGCGCATGCCAGCGATCGAACGTGTCATTCCCCTGGTCGGCCATCTGCCGGTCCCGATCCGCGAAGCCCTGGAGCGGCGGGTGCGAGAATTCGGCGGGCTGTGCCTGATCACGCTTGCAGGATTTGCCGCCGCGGCACTGATGACGTGGTCGGTGCAGGACCCGAGTCTGAGCCACGCCACCTCGCGCTCGATCCGCAACATCCTCGGCTATCCCGGCGCGATCGGCGCCGACCTCTTGATGCAGATCCTGGGCCTTGGCGCCATCATGCTGATCCTGCCCATCGCAGTGTGGGGCTGGCGCATGCTGACGCATCGCCCGTTCGACCGCGAAGCGCTGCGGCTGGCGTGCTGGATCCTTGCCACCGTGATCGCCGCCGGTTTTGCGAGCTGCTTTCCGCATAATGGCGCCTGGCCATTGCCGACCGGGCTCGGCGGCGTGGTCGGCGATGCGCTGGTGCGCGCGCCCGCAGTGGTGTTCGGTCCGGCCGGACTGATCTATCGCCTGGTGCTCGGCGCCATCCTGTTCGTCGCGGCGACCGCGAGCTTCCTGTTCGCCTGCGGCTGGGGCGCGAAGGAAAGCGAAGAAGAGCCGACGGCGATCGAGGATCATGACGAGCCGTTCGTCGAAGAGGACGATGAGGACCGCAGCTCGGTCTCGCTCGGCTGGCTGTTCCATGCGCTGATGAGCGCAAAGGCGCGGCTCAGCTGGCTGCTCGCCACCGCCTATCGCTCGCTGGTCTCGAGTGCGCCACAGCGCGGCACGGGCGCGTTCGAACGGCAGGAGCCGAGTCTCGGCGGCCGCGCCGCGCCCTCCGTGGTCCCGGAGGCCAGCGAGGAATTCGACGACGAGATCGAAGAGGAAGAAGAGGAGGAGGCAGAAGAGGAAGCCCCCGTCGCCCGCGCCCCGCGCAAGAAGGCCGAGCCGCGCGCCAAGAAAAAATCCTCCGACAAGTTCGAATTGCCGTCGGTCTCCGTGCTGTCGGCGCCGAAGGCCGCCGACCGCCAGCCGCTCAGCAAAGCCGAGCTGGAAGCCAATTCCCGCGCGCTCGAAGGCGTGCTGCAGGATTTCGGCGTCCGCGGCGAGATCGTCAAAGCCAATCCGGGTCCGGTGGTGACTCTGTACGAGCTCGAGCCCGCCCCCGGCATCAAGTCGTCGCGCGTGATTGGTCTCGCCGACGACATCGCGCGCTCGATGAGTGCGCTGTCGGCCCGCGTCGCCGTCGTCGCCGGCCGCAACGCCATCGGCATCGAACTGCCGAACGGGCATCGCGAAAAGGTCTACCTGCGCGAACTCCTGACCGCGAAGGAAGCGATGGAGTCGGTGGCAAAGCTGCCGCTCTGTCTCGGTAAGAGCATCGGCGGCGAACCCGTCATCATCGACCTCGCGCGCACGCCGCATATGCTGATCGCCGGCACCACCGGCTCCGGCAAATCGGTCGCGATCAACACCATGATCCTGAGCCTGCTCTATCGGCTGCGCCCCGACCAGTGCCGCCTGATCATGGTCGATCCCAAGATGCTCGAGCTCTCCGTCTATGACGGCATCCCGCATCTTCTGACACCCGTCGTCACCGATCCCAAGAAAGCGGTGGTCGCGCTGAAATGGGCCGTGCGCGAGATGGAAGAGCGCTACAAGAAGATGGCCAAGCTAGGGGTGCGCAACATCGACGGCTACAACGCGCGCCTGGTCGAGGCAAAGGGCAAAGGCGAAGACCTCACGCGCACCGTGCACACCGGCTTCGACAAGGAGACCGGCAAGGCGATCTACGAGGAGGAGAAGCTCGACCTCGATCCGTTGCCCTACATCGTCATCATCGTTGACGAGATGGCCGACCTGATGATGGTCGCTGGCAAGGATATCGAAGGCGCGGTGCAGCGTCTTGCACAGATGGCGCGCGCCGCGGGTCTCCACGTGATCCTCGCGACCCAACGTCCGTCGGTCGACGTCATCACGGGCACCATCAAGGCCAACTTCCCGACCCGCATCGCCTTCCAGGTCACCTCGAAGATCGACAGCCGCACCATCCTGGGCGAAATGGGCGCCGAGCAACTGCTCGGCCAGGGCGACATGCTCTACATGGCCGGCGGCGGCCGCATCAGCCGCGTGCACGGCCCGTTTGCCTCCGACGAGGAAGTCGAGAAGGTGGTGCGCCATCTCAAGACACAGGGGCAGCCGGAATATCTGGAAGCCGTGACCGCGGAAGAGCCGACGGACGAGGATGGCGCGGTATTCGATTCCACCGGCATGGGCGGGGATGGCGGCGGCGACCTCTATACGCAGGCGGTCGCGATCGTCAAACGCGACCGCAAGGCGTCAACTTCTTATATTCAACGGCGCCTGCAGATCGGCTACAACCGTGCGGCCTCATTGATGGAGCGGATGGAACTCGAAGGCATCGTCGGCCAGGCCAATCATGCCGGCAAACGCGAGATCCTGATCGAGGAAGAAGGCAGTATGTGATTCTGCCCGAGAATTTCACGGAAAAGCCAATATCCCCGCGGCACTACGCACGATAAACTAGTCATCGGAACACGCGTTGCATCAGAATCCGAAATACCGAATGGCCAAATACCACGCCTATCGCGCCATCCATTCCGGATTGGCGATCCTGATCGCCACGTCGATCGCCGGCGCCGCGCCTTCGTCCGCGCAGAACGTGCCGGTGCCGAAGCCCGCGCCGAAGGGCCGCGACGGCACGCAGATGAGCGCGCAGGAGCAGAAGAGCCCGGCCACGACAGGCTCGACCCAGCAGACGCCGCCGACCCCCGTCATCCCCGATCCGCGCCGCAACGTCCCCGCCAACATCTTCGCAACCTTCGATTCCAACCAGAAGGCGCAAGCCGCAAAAGTCAGCAACTATCTCTCATCGCTGCAGACGCTGTCCGGCAGCTTCGTGCAGGTCGGCCCGGACGGCTCCAAGACCAAGGGCGATTTCTACATCCAGAAGCCCGGCAAGGTGCGCTTCGAATATGAGCCGCCGAGCCCGATCGACATCGTCGCCGACGGCTCATCGGTCGCGGTGCGCGACCGCAAGCTCGCCACGCAGGATATCTATCCGCTGTCGCAAACGCCGCTGCGCTATCTCCTGTCCGACCGCATCGACCTGATGAAGGACACCAACGTCGTCAGCGTCACCGCCGACGACGTCTTCATCTCGATCACCATCGAGGAGAAGCAAGCGCTGATCGGCACCAGCCGCTTGATGCTGATGGTCGGCGCCAAGGACGGCCAGCTCAAGCAGTGGACCGTCACCGATCCGCAAGGCTACGACACCACCGTTGCCGTCTACAATCTCGATACCACGAAGAAGGTCGATCCCGGCCTGTTCAAGATCGATTTCACGAACTACCAGACCCCGCCGGGTTAGTTGCGCTCATGTAGGATGGGTAGAGCGCAGCGAAACCCATCATCTTCACCGCGGCAGCAATTGATGGGTTTCGCTGCGCTCTACCCATCCTACGTCCCCGCGCTCCCTGTGGACAATCCTGTCCGCCGCCGCAATTCATGCTAAGACGCATTTCCCATGCGTCTTTCCCTGACAACCTGGAACATCAACTCGGTGCGCCTGCGCATCGACCTCGTCGCCAAATTCATCAAGCAGGCGCGGCCGGACGTGCTCTGTCTTCAGGAAACCAAATGCATCGACGACGCCTTTCCGCTGAAGCGCTTCAAGCGGCTCGGCTATGAGCACGTCGCACTGAACGGACAGAAGGGCTATCACGGCGTCGCCATCATCTCGAAAGTGCCGTTCGAGAAGACTGACATCCGCACCTTCTGCGACAAGATCGATTCCCGCCACATCTCGGTCGAGTTCGGCGGCAAGGCGCAGCTTTCACAGCCGCTGGTGCTACATAACTTCTATGTGCCGGCCGGCGGCGACATCCCCGATCCCGCACTCAATCCGAAATTCGAGCACAAGCTGCAATTCCTCGACGAGATGAAATCCTGCGAGCCCTTGCATCCGCGCGGCGGCGATCGCCACATCCTGGTCGGCGATCTCAACGTGGCGCCCCATGAGAACGACGTGTGGTCGCACAAGCAGCTTTTGAAGGTCGTCTCGCATACGCCGATCGAATGCGAGAAACTGCTCGCAGCCCAGGTGCACGGCGAATGGTTCGACGTCGCGCGCGAGCGAATTCCGCTCTCCGAAAAAGTCTACACCTGGTGGAGCTACCGCGCCGCCGACTGGACCGTCGGCGACCGCGGCCGCCGGCTCGACCATATCTGGGTCTCGCGCGCGCTGAAGGACAGCGTCACCGATTTCAAGATCGCCCGCGACGCCCGCGGCTGGGAGCGCCCATCGGATCACGTGCCGGTGACGGTCACGCTGGAGGTGTAGCGCTGCGCAGCTTCCGCTTGCTCAGGGCCGCCTCTCCCCTTGTGGGAGAGGCCGGATTGCATGCAGCGCAGCGGAATGCAATCCGGGTGAGGGGTCCCGGTCCATCGAGGGACTTGAGCTCGCGGAGACATACCCCTCACCCGGATTTCCCGCTTACGCGCGAAATCCGGCCTCTCCCACAAGGGGAGAGGCGGGAGTTTGCCGCACGGGCGTCGCAGAACTGAAACGCCTGTATTCTCGTCGCCGGGACGACGGAGAACTACGACTTACCCATCTTCCTGCCCGCCACCACGATATCGCTGGCGATTTGGCTGGTGCGCTTGGCGAATTCGTCGCGCAGTTTCCGCGCCGCGGCAGGATCACTCTCGAGCACGCGCTGAAACAGGCTGCGCGCGATTCGAATGCAGGTGGAACGCTCCAGCGCGGTCGCAGTCGACGGCCGTTTCATCGGCACGATGAGCGCGAGCTCGCCGATCAGCGCGCCGGGGCCGGCGATGATCTCGGCGCCGCCGTCCTCGACACGGAAGGCGCCATACTGGACGACATAGCCCGCGTCCGCCTGGTCGCCAGCATGGAACAGAACATCGCCACGTTCGAAATTGCGCTGTTCGGAGCCGATCGCGAGCATGCGCAACGCAGTATCCCCCAGCAGGCGCAAGGTGGAGACGCGTTCAAGCAGCGCTACGTCATCTTCGATCGACATTCAGGCCGGTGACCGGGGGTACGATTCGTGACCGAATCGTATCACGGCACCAGCTTGTAGCCACCGGCTTCCGTCACCAGGATCTCGGGATTGGCGGCGTCCTTCTCGATCTTCTGCCGGAGCCGGTAGATATGCGTCTCCAGCGTGTGGGTGGTGACGCCGGAATTGTAGCCCCAGACCTCCTGCAATAGCGTCTCTCGCGACACCGGCATCTGACCCGCACGGTAGAGGAACCGCAGGATCGCGGTTTCCTTCTCGGTCAGCCGCACCTTCCGCGCATTGGCGGCGGTCAGCATTTTCGAGCCGGGGCGGAAGCTGTAGGGACCGACGGAGAATACCGCGTCTTCGCTCGCCTCGTGCTGCCGGAGCTGGGCCCGGATCCGGGCCAGCAACACCGCGAAGCGGAAGGGCTTTGCCACATAGTCGTTGGCGCCGGATTCCAGGCCCAGGATGGTGTCCGAATCGGTGTCATGCCCCGTCAGCATGATGATCGGTGCCTTGAAGCCACCCTTGCGCAAGGACCGTACCACCTCGCGGCCATCGGTATCGGGAAGGCCTACATCCATCAGGACCAGATCGGGAGAGTTGGTTTTGGCGGCGCTGGCACCCTTGGCGCCGGTATCAACCGCGGAGGCCTCGAATTCCTCATGCAACGAAAGCTGCTCGACGAGCGTGTCACGCAAATCGGTGTCATCATCCACGATCAAAATCTTGCGGGCGTTGGCCATAGGTACGATCCTCTTGGAGGCGGGCAGCGGACAAGCGGAAAGCGCTTTGGCCGGGACTTGATAGCGAGACTCATATTTAGGTAGTCGATCGTTGCCGATTCACAAGCCGAACACAGTCTATCCCAAATCAGCGGCCGGTTGGACGAATGTGCTGCAATAGGGCGAGATAGAACAATCGAGGCCGGGGAGGCAAGGGTGGAACCCGCCGCATTTGCATGGGAAGCTCCAACGTTTCAATCACTTATCAGACAACCGGGCGTGATCGACCGCTGTCCCTGATTCGCGTTCACGCCGCCGCCGGTAATCCGTGCCGGGGGTGGCTGACCGCCGATGGCTGGTCGGTGCCGGTGGCGCTCGGCTGGGGCGGCATCCTCGCCAACAAGCGCGAGGGCGATGGCGGCACACCCCGGGGGGTTTTCCACCCACGGCAATTGTGGTGGCGCGCGGACCGCTCCCCACGACCGCGCAGTTTCCTGCCGACCCGCCCGATCCGGCGTGAGGATGCCTGGTGCGAGGATCCGCGCGATCGCCACTACAACCAGCCCGTGCAGCTGACCCGCGCGCAGAACGGTGACCGGCTGACGCGCGAGGATCATCTCTATGACTTTATCATCGAGATCGACCACAACACCGCCCCGCGCATCGCCGGCCGCGGCAGCGCGGTGTTCCTGCATCTCGCCCGTCCAAATTTCGCGCCGACCGCCGGTTGCGTTTCGATGACGAAGTCCTCGATGCTGCGGCTGCTGCGGCGGATGAACCCGCAGACGAGAATCGTGATCGGATAGAAAACTCTCAACCCTCATGGTGAGGAGCGCGCAGCGCGTCTCGAACCACGAGGCCCCCGCTGGTGGCCTCGCCCTTGGAGACGGCCGCTGCGCGGCCTCAGGGTGAGGGGACAGACTAGCCCTTGCGGGTGTTTCTCTACGCGCTCACCGCGCCCCGAAAATCGCAGATCCCACGCGCACATGGGTCGCACCCATCCGGATCGCGGTGGCGAAATCGGCGCTCATGCCCATCGAGAGATTTGTCAGACCATTGCGCGCGGCGATCTTGGCCGTCAGCGCAAAATGCGGAGCAGGGGGCTCGTTGACCGGCGGGATGCACATCAGGCCGGAAATCGGGAGCCCGTAATGCTCTCGGCAGCGTGCGATAAAGGCATCCGCATCAGAGGGAGCGACGCCCGCTTTTTGCGATTCCTCGCCGGTATTGATCTGGACGAACAATTGCGGCTGCCGGTTCTGGTTTTTGATTTCTTTGGCTAATGCTTCGCAAATGCTGGGGCGGTCCACCGAATGGATGGCATCGAACAACGCCACCGCCTCCTTGGCTTTGTTGGATTGCAGCGGCCCGATCAAGTGCAGCACGATGCCGGGATGCGCCTGCATCAAGGAAGGCCACTTCGCCTTGGCCTCCTGCACGCGATTCTCCCCGAAAACCCGCTGGCCGGCCGCGACTACGGGCGAAATTGCATCTGCGCCGAAGGTTTTCGACACGGCGATCAACGTCACCGAGCTACGATCCCGACGCGCATCCTTGCAGGCGCGTGCGATTTCCGCCTCGACCTCTGCGAGACCGTTTGGTGAATGCGCGGTTAGCGGCGCTGTGTTTTCCGGTGTCATGTCATCTACCAACGCGTACTCTTCCGGGGGTTTCCTCGAATTTTACCAAATCCGGGAAAAGCTTCTTGAACCCTTTGTTCTACTTTCACCAGTGGGGCAGGGGACATTGATGTCTAAAATTAATTTCAACCGCCAACGCGCCAAACTCAAGAATCTTCTGGGTATTCGCGCGCGGCTGGCCCTGCTCGCGCTGTTGCTGGTGGCCCCGTTGATGCTGGACCGCGTCCGCACCCTGGAAGATTCGCGGGCCAAGCAGCTCGCGCACGCCGCCGAAGAATTCGCTGCGCTAGCGGCACATAGCGCCGACGCCCAGCGCGAGGTCATCTCCTCGGTCGAGACGGTGCTGAAATCCACCGCCTATATCCGCGCATCCGCCGGCGGCATCGGCAAGAGCTGCGAGATCCTGCGCGCCAGCGTGCCCGCCAACATGCCCTGGATCCGCAGCCTGATGTTTCTCGGCAGCGACGACCGTGTCCAGTGCGCCACCAACAACACCTATGTCGGCCTCGATCTCAGTGACCGGCCCTATGTAACGGAAGCCCGGGCGCACCGGGAATTCGTCCTGAGCGATTTCATCGTGGCCCGTCCCACCAACACGCCAGTCGTGATGGCCGCTTACCCGGTGGCCGCCATCAACAATGAAACCGACTCCGTGGTTCTCGCCGCGATCAATCTGGACTGGATGTCCAAGATCATGACCAATTACGGTGGACGAGCCGGCGTTTCCTCTGTTTTGGTCGACAGTGCCGGTACGGTTCTCGCGGCACCTCTGGATCAGGCGGGCATGATCGGCCGCTCATTGGACACCGTGCCGCTGCTGTCCGCAATCGCGGATAAAGCGCTTAGTTACGGTGAGTCCTCCGGCTCGATTTCCTTCACCGCGGCGGATGGCACGAACCGCACGATCAGCTTTGCGCGTATTCCCGGCACGCGCTCGCGGCTGATCGTCAGCATCGATGAGGCCAAGGTGACGGCAGCGATCGATGGCGATATCCGCACCGCCTACTGGCAGCTCGGCTTCGTCTGCCTGCTGGTGCTGTTCGGCGCGCTCGTCGGCGCGGAGAAACTGATCATCCATCCGATCGACGTGATGACCCACATGGCCAAGCGCTTCGGCGAGGGCGATTGGTCGGTGCGCGTCGCGAAGAACAAGCTGCCGGCGGAGTTCGTTCCTCTCGCCCGCGCCTTCAATGCGATGGCCGCGCAGCTCAGCCAGCGCGAACGCGATCTCGTCGCGACCAACGACCGCCTGACGGTGATGGCTTCAATCGACGTGCTCTCGGGGCTTGCCAATCGCCGCGGCTTCCAGAGCCGGCTCGATTTCGAGTGGATGAAGGGGCAGCAATATGATTGCGAGCTGTCGCTCCTGATGATCGATGTCGATCACTTCAAGCTCTACAACGACACCTACGGCCATCCCGAAGGCGACGCCTGCCTGACGAGGCTCGGCGAGACGCTCTCCGGCATCGCCGCCGACACGCTGGGCTTCGCCTGCCGCTATGGCGGCGAGGAATTCTGCCTGTTGTTGCCGAATACCAGTGCCGGGCGCGCGAAAGAGGTCGGCGAGATCGTGCGCGCCGCGGTGCAGGATCTCCGCCTGCCGCACGCGACCTCCAGCCACCAGATCGTCACCGCCAGCATCGGCGTGGCCTGCACCAAGCCGAGCCCGTCGCTCAACCCCGGCGATCTGATCGAAGCCGCCGACGCCGCCCTCTACGCCGCCAAACACCTGGGCCGCAACACCGTCGTCGAGCACGGCCTTGTGCAAGGCTCGAAGGGCGCGGCAGAAATGGCGATGGCGAGCTGATCTCGTTTCGTGATTTCAGGAGGACAAGGTCCATTTTTTCCGTCATTCCGGGGCGATGCGAAGCATCGAGCCCGGAATCCATTTCTCCGCAGCGCCCGTGGCTCAATGGATTCCGGGCTCGCGCCAAGAGGCGCGCCCCGGAATGACGGCGGAGAAGAATTCGCCAGTGATTCCAAGATGATTTGCCCCGTCCACCCCTCGCGCGAAAAACATTCCGCTTCCGTCGTCGGGCAAATCAGTGATTTAACTCCGCGCGTCTCACGGCGGATGAGGGGCGGCTCGCGATCGTCACGAACGTGCGGTGAGATGCGGTGGACGCGGGTGTTGCGACTGACGAGCGTGACTATCCGTGGACGGCGAAGTCGTGTGGTTCTGGCGCCCCGACGCTGGCGCTAAGTTTTTTGCGCGAAGCAAGTTTGCGCGAGAGGCGACGGTGGCAAGAAAGCCCGGTCACCGGGAAGAGCACGAAGTAAGCCGTAAACCACTGCGCAGGGAAAGCCGGAGTTGCTTCGGTTGACCTGTGGTCCTACCCCCGAGCTTTTTGTTGCACGGGGCCCACGGGTGC
>NZ_JAGKJI010000039.1 GCF_020329485.1 Bradyrhizobium cenepequi | reverse complement strand
CAGGTCTTCGCACGTCTCAAGGGCGTCTACCGCTGGGCGCGCGCCCGCTATCTGGGCCTGAGACGCAACCAGACGCATCTGCGTCTTATCTGCCTCGCCATGAACCTCAAACGATGGGCGGTGCTGCAGCCCGTGGGAGCTGCGGCGTGACCGCCACCGCCCGCTGCCATCGGACGGCCCTGAAAACGCGGCCGTCAACCCTCGCGTACCGCCTGAGGCAGCGCAAAAAAATGCCTGACATCGGCTGCCACTCCCGCTCAGCCAATTAAGCAAAGCTCTCGCTTGCGGGAGAGGTCGGTGCACCCGGATCGGCGCTTCGCGCCGTCCGAGTACAGGCTCCGCGCCGGGTGAGGGCTCTCTCCCCACGGAAAGTCCCATCGTGGAGACACCCTCACCCCAGCCCTCTCCCGCAAGCGGGAGAGGGGGCGCAGCTCCGTCTTTGCTTGCTATGCGATTCAATCTCATGCTCTAGCCGGTGGCACTGATCGGTGCCCGCGTGAGCGGGCGGGTGTCGTGGTGCTGGAGGCGGAAGAAGGAGGCGTAGCGGCCGCCGCGGCGGAGCAGGTCGTCGTGGCGTCCGCGCTCGACGATCGTGCCGCCCTCGACCACCAGGATCGCATCCGCATGCATGATCGTGTGCAGCCGATGCGCGATCACGATCGTGGTGCGGTTCCGGCAGAGATGCTCGATCGCTTCCTGCACCTGCTTTTCGGATTCGGAATCGAGCGCCGCGGTCGCCTCGTCGAGCAGGATGATCGGCGCGTTTTTGAGCAGCGCCCGCGCCACCGCAATGCGCTGCCGCTGCCCGCCGGAAAGCTGCGTGCCGTGTTCGCCGGCCGGCGTGTCGTAGCCGAGCGGGAAGCTCATGATGAAGTCATGCGCACAGGCCGCTTTGGCCGCCTCCACGATTTCCTCTTCGGTTGCACCGGGCTTGCCGAAGGCGATGTTGTTGCGGATGGTGTCGCGGAACAGATAGACGTCCTGGCCGACATAGGCCGTCTGCTGGCGCAGTGAACGCCGCGACACCGAGGCGATCGATTGGCCATCGATCAGGATGTCGCCCTCGCTCGCCTCATAGAAGCGAAGCAGCAGCGCCAGCACCGTCGACTTGCCGCCGCCGGAGGGGCCGACCAGCGCGGTGACCTTGCCGGGCTCGGCGACGAAGCTCATGTGATTGAGCACGGGCTCGCCGGCGCGGTAGGCAAAGCCGACATCGCGCAATTCGATCCGCGCGTCCGTCAATTTCAGCGCCGGCTTGTCGTCGTCGGAGCGTTCGCTCGCGGGGCTGTCGACGACTTCGAGCAGCATCCGCGCGCCGACCAACTGGCTGTTGAGGTCGATGTTGAGTCGCGACAGGCGTTTTGCGGGCTCGGTCGCCATCAGGAAGGCCGTCATGAAGGAGAAGAACGCGCCGGGAGTGGCGCCGAGCGCGACGACGCTGTAGCCGCCATAGAGCAGGCAGCCGGCCACTGCGAAGCCGCCGAGCATCTCCATCAGCGGATTCGAGCGGTTGGCGACCCGCGCCATCTTGTTGGCGTTCTGCTCGACGGCCGTGATGTTCTCATCGATGCGCCGCTTCATCGTATCTTCCAGCGTGAACGCCTTCACGGTGCGGATGCCCTGCAGCGATTCCTGCATGGTCTCCAGGATGTCGGCGGTGCCGGTGAACTGGTTGTAGGCGAGGCCCTTGATGCGTTTCACCAGCCTGCGCAGGATCAGCATCGCCGGCGGCACCACCACAAGCCCAATGAACGACAACACCGGATCCTGAAACACCATCACGCAGACCATGGCGAGCAACATCATGAGATCGCGCCCGATGGCGTTGATCAGCATGTTGAGGACATCGGTGATGGATTTGGCGCCAGCGGTCAGGCGTGCCAGGAATTCCGACGAATGCCGTTCGGAGAAGAAGCCGATGCTTTCGCTCATCAGCTTGGCGAACAGCTGCCGCTGGTTGTTGGCGAGAATGGCGTTGCTGATCTTCGATAGGATCACGGTGTGGCCGTAGGTCGCCACGCCCTTGATGAACAGCATAAGGACCGTGACGCCGGAGAGAAGAGCGATGCCGGGAATGTTCTTGTCGATATAGGCCTGATTGATCACCTGACCCAGGATATAGGCGGCGCCGGCGGTGGCGCCGGCCGATATCGCCATCAGGACGAACGCTTGCAGATAGCGCCGCCAATAGGTGAGCCCCTGCTCGGCGATCAGGCGGCGAATCAGGATCGCCGCCCCATAGGGGTCGTCAGTTATCTTTCTTGGAGGCTCGGTCATCCGCGTTCCCTTGACGCCGCGTTCCCGGAAGCGGGCGCGCGCCAACGTCAGCGAATGACTCCTTGCCTGTGAAAGCGTGTTTTTTCAAGCCAATTTCAAGTCAAATAACGGCTTGATTTTCAGGCCGATTCCGCCTGCTGAAGCGGGCCGCCGCGCTCCAGGAACAGCTTTTGCTCCCAGGCCAGCGCATGCGCCGCGATGGTTTCGAGATCGTCGTATTTCGGCGTCCAGTCCAGAAGCGCGCGGATGCGCCTGGCGTCAGCGACCATGGTCATGATGTCGCCGGGGCGCCGGGGCGCGTAGGAAACGGCGAAATTGCGCATGGAGACGCGGCGCACCGCCTCGATCGTCTCCAGCACCGAATAGCCGCGGCCATAGCCGCAATTCAGCGTGACCGAGCTCCCGCCGGCGCGCAGATAAGACAGCGCGGCGCGGTGCGCCTCGGCGAGATCGGTGACATGGATGAAATCGCGGATGCAACTGCCGTCCGGTGTCGGATAGTCGCTGCCAAATACGTCGACCTTGGCACGCTGGCCGGTGGCGGCCTCGACCGCAACCTTGAGCAGGTGCGTCGCGCCGATGGTGGAAAGCCCGATGCGGCCCAGCGGGTCGGCGCCGGCGACGTTGAAATAGCGCAGCACGACATAGCTCATGCCGTGGGCGGTGGCCACATCGTGCAGCATGATCTCCGTCATCAGCTTCGACATGCCGTAGGGCGACAGCGGCCGCGTCGGCGCGGTTTCGGGCACGGGCACTTCGTCGGGATTGCCGTAGACTGCGGCGGTGGACGAGAAGATGAAGCGGCTGACGCCGGACTTGACCGCTGCATTCAACAGGCTCTGCGTGGTCATCGTGTTGTTGCGGTAGTAGCCGAGCGGATCACGCATCGATTCCGGAACTACCACCGAGCCGGCGAAATGGATGATGCTCTCGACGCCATGCTGGGCGATCACGCCTTCGACGAGATTTTCGTCGCCGGCATCGCCGATGAACAGCGGCACGCCTTCGGGCAACAGGGCGGAGAAGCCGGTGGAGAGGTTGTCGACCACGACGACGTTTTCGCCGGCATCGACCAGCGCACGCACCATGTGACTTCCGATATAGCCGGCGCCGCCGGTGACGAGCACGGTCATGACTTCACCTCTCCCCGGTTATTTTCGCGGGATGTTAGCGGGGTTTCGATGAAGACGGGGTTTCGCGGCCTCAGAACTGGCCCCTATGCTTAATGTTGCGTATAGGAACTTCCGCAAAGGGAGCCCAAACGGAGCCAATGTGCCGATCGAGAACAACCTGGCCGCTGATCTCAAGCTCATCGTGCCGAATCTGCACAGGCGCTATTCGGGCGTGACCGCGACCAACCGCATGGTCGCGCCGCGGCTCGCGAAGATGTTCCGGGCCGCCTGGCTCGGCTCGCATGCGCCCGACGGCCTTGCGCGCATGAGCTTCGTCGATCTCTTGAAACTATGGCGCCGCCCGACACCGCTGATCTGGCACGCGCGGCGCAACGACGAGATGATCGCGGGCGTCGTGCTGCGCGCGCTCGGCTGGCCGTTGAAGCTTGTGTTCACGTCGGCCGCGCAACGACATCACACCTGGCTGACGCGCTGGCTGATCCGGCAGATGGATGCGGTGATTGCGACCAGCGCATTGTCTGCGTCCTTCCTCAAGCGCGAGGCCACAGTCGTGATGCATGGCGTCGACACCGAGCGCTACGCGCCGCCGGGTGATCGCGCGGCGGCGTTCGCCGAGAGCGGGCTCCCCGGGGCTTACGCGATCGGCTGTTTCGGCCGTGTGCGCGCGCAGAAGGGCAGCGACGTCTTTGTCGAGGCGATGTGCCGCCTGTTGCCGCGCTATCCGGATTTTTCCGCCGTGCTTGTCGGCGCCGTCGTGCCGGAGCAGCAGGGGTTTGCGAACGGGTTGAAGCAGAAGATAGAGGCTGCTGGGCTGACGTCGCGGATCAGGATCACCGGGGAAGTGCCGATCGCGGAGGTCGAACGCTGGTACCAGCGGCTGACCGTCTACGCCTTCACCTCGCGCAACGAGGGCTTTGGATTGACGCTGATCGAGGCGATGTCGGCGGGTGCGGCGCTGGTGGCGGCGCGCGCGGGCGCGGCCGAATTCGTGGTCGAGGATGGCGTCACCGGCGTGCTGGTGCCGCCGGGGGACGTCGACGCGCTCTGTGCGGCGCTCGAGCCGTTGATGCGCAATCCTGCGGCTGCGGCTGCGATGGGGAAACGGGCGCGGGCGCGCGTGGTGGAGAAATTCAGTCTCGACGCGGAGGCGAACGGGATCGCTGCGGTCTATCGCGCGCTCGCCTGAGCCAGCACGCGCTCGGCGATATCGGCGACGTCGGACGCCGGGATATCGCGCATGCAGCGATGGTCGTTCATGGTGCAGACCGGGCGATGGCAGGGCTGGCACGGCACCTGCGTCTTGGTTACGACGGTGGCGGCGAGGCCGTTGAGTGGCGCCCAGTGGTAGGGGCTGGTAGGGCCGAAAATGCCCATGGTCGGGGTGCCGAGCGCGGCTGCGACATGCATCAGGCCGGAATCGTTCGAGATCGCGACGCTCGCTGCGGCCATCGCCAGGATGCCGTTGCGCAAATCCGTGCCGGTCAGGTCGCGGACACCTGCGCCGCCGGCGGCGACGATCTCCGTGGCCAGCGTCTTCTCGCCGGGGCCGCCAACCACCCAGACGTCCAAGCCGCGGGCGGCGAGCAGCCGGGCGGCCTCGCCGTAATAGGTCCAGCGTTTGCCCGAGCCGACCGAACCCGGCGCCAGCGCGATTGCGGGGCCATTGCCCAAACCATTGGCTTGCCGCCAGCGTTCGGTTTCCTCGACGGGAACCCGGAGCTGCGGCACCGGCCATTCCGGCGGGAATTGCGCGCCCACGGGCAGAGCGAGCGCCGACATCTGATCGACCATGCGCGCCAGCTTCTTCTCTCCCCAGCGCATCTGGTTGATGAGGCCGGACCTCGCCTCGCCGAAAAAGCCGACCCGCTCCGGGATGCCGGCCAGCGTCGGCGCGATCGCCGATTTCCAGGTGCGGAGCATGATGAGGGCGGTTTGATAGCCGCGGGCGCGAAGTTCCCTTGCCAGGCCGAACTGTTTTGCCACCGCCAGCCGGCCGCGCGGCAAATCCCAGACGATCCTGCCGCGGACGCCCGGCATGTAGTCGACCAGCGGCGCGCAGAGCGAGGTCGTCAGCATGTCGACGGGGCGATTCGGCCAGCGCTGTTTCAGAACCCGCACGACGGTATGGCCGCGCACGAAATCGCCGATCCACATATAGGGGACGATCAGGATCGGGCGGGTATCGCCGGCGTCCTCGATGCCGATGCCTTCTATTGAATCGATATTCATATCTTCTGTGCGGGAACCAGGCGCCCTTCGCGACCCCGTCGGTAGCCGCTCTCCCGCCGGAGGTAAAGTGAGATGGAATTCATCCACCGTGCACGTTGCCTGCATCGCCGGACTGGGGCAAAAGCTGCGCCACACAAATCAGGGCAGGGATCGGCATGTTGCTGGTGACCGGCGGAGCCGGTTTTATCGGGTCGAATGTCGTGGCCGCGTTGAATGACGCCGGCCGCACAGACGTGGTCGTGTGCGACGTGCTCGGCCATGACGGCAAATGGCGCAACCTCGCCAAGCGGCAGCTTGCCGATTTCGTGCCGCCCGCGGAGCTTTCGGCCTGGCTGTCGGGCCGGCGGCTCGACGCGGTGATCCACCTCGGCGCGATCTCCGAGACCACGGCGACCGAGGGCGATCTCGTGATCGAGACCAATTTCCGCCTCTCGCTCCGGCTGCTCGACTGGTGCACCGCGAATGCGACGCCGCTGATCTATGCGTCCTCGGCCGCGACCTATGGCGACGGCGAGGCGGGCTTTCGCGACGGGCAGACGGTCGATGCGCTGAAGAAGCTGCGGCCGATGAATCTTTACGGCTGGAGCAAGCATCTGTTCGATCTCGCCGTCGCCGAACGCGCTGCGCGCGGCGAGAAACTGCCGCCACAATGGGCCGGCCTGAAATTCTTCAACGTGTTCGGCCCCAACGAATATCACAAGGGCACGATGATGAGCGTGCTGGCGCGGCGCTTCGACGACATCAAGGCGGGCCGCCCGGTGCAATTGTTCAAGTCGCATCGCGATGGCATCGCCGACGGCGACCAGCGGCGCGACTTTATTTATGTCGACGATACCGTGCGGGTGATGATGTGGCTGCTCGCCACGCCCTCGGTGAGCGGGCTGTTCAATGTTGGAACCGGCACCGCGCGCAGTTTCAAGGACCTGATGCTGTCGGCCTATGCCGCGCTCAGGCTGAAGCCGAACATCGAGTATGTCGATATGCCCCAGGCGATCCGGGGCAGCTATCAATATTTCACGGAAGCCGATGTCGATCGCTTGCAGCGCGCGGGCTATAACGGCGGTTTCACGCCGCTCGAGGACGCCGTCGAGACCTACGTGAACGGCTTCCTCGATCGTCCCGACCGCTATCGCTGACGGGCCAAGGAAACAGATGTTCGATTTCGAAACCCTGTCGCAGGCGCTTTCCCGGCAGACCGTGCTGTGCATTGGCGACCTGATGCTGGACGAGTTCGTCTATGGCGAGGTGTCGCGGATTTCGCCGGAGGCGCCGGCGCCTGTCATCGCGGTCCAGCGCAGCGAGACCAATGTCGGCGGCGCCGGCAATGTCGCGCGCAACATCGCTTCGCTCGGCGGCCGCTGCGTTTTCGTCGGACTGATCGGCGAGGACGAGGCGGGCACGAAGCTGAAGGCGGCGCTGGCGGCGGAGAGCGGGATCGAAAGCCGCCTGGTGTGCGACAGCGCGCGCCCGACGACGCGGAAGGTGCGCTTCGTCTCCGAGCATTTTTCCACCCACATGCTGCGCGCGGACTGGGAACAGGCGCAACCGGCGGCAGGCGAGATCGAGCAGCAGCTGATCGACACGATCCTCCCCGAGCTCGCTCGTGCCGATATCGTGCTGCTGTCCGATTATGCCAAGGGCGTGCTGACCGCGCGCGTGATCCGCAATACGATCGATGCCGCGCGAAAACTCGGCAAGCGCGTGATCGTCGATCCCAAGAGCCTCAATTTCGCGATCTATCGCGGCGCGACGCTGCTGACCCCCAACCGCAAGGAATTCGCCGAGGCGACGCGGAGCCGCCCCGATTCGCCGCGTGCGATCGCTGAAGCTGCGGAGCATGCGATGCGGCTTGCCGATTGCGAGGCAATGCTGGTGACGCAGGGCGAGCATGGCATGACGCTGGTGGTGCGCGACGGCGAAACCGTCCATGTGCCGGCCTTGCCGGTGAAAGTCCGCGATGTCTCCGGCGCCGGCGACACGGTCGCGGCTGCGCTCGCGCTGTCGCTCGCCGCCAGGGCCGATTGGGAGACGGCGCTGCGGGTAGCGAGCGCGGCGGCCGCAGTCGCCGTCGGCAAGACCGGCACCGCGACTGTGAGCCCGGCCGAGCTCAGGCGCAAGATCCTGCCGCACGCCTCGCTCGCGGCGGAAGAGAAGATTATCGCGGCTGGCGGCGATCTCGGCGCGCAGCTTGCCGAGTGGCGCCGGCAGGGCCTGCGAGTCGGCTTCACCAATGGCTGTTTCGACATCCTGCATCCCGGCCACGTCAAGGTGTTGACGGCGGCGCGCGGCGCCTGCGACCGGCTGATCGTCGGCCTCAACAGCGATGCTTCGGTCAGGCGGCTGAAAGGGGAGGGGCGCCCGGTGCAGGACGAGCGCGCGCGCGCCGAAGTGCTGGCGGCGCTGGAGGCGGTCGATCTCGTCGCCATTTTCGAGGAGGATACGCCGATCAACCTGATCACGGCGATCAGGCCGAGCGTGCTGGTCAAGGGCGGCGACTATACCCGCGAGCAGGTGATCGGCCATGAGATCGTCGAAGCCCATGGCGGCGAGGTGATGCTGGTCGATATCCTGCCCGGCTTCAGCACGACCTCGCTGGTCGCCCGCGCCCGTGGAGGCAAGGCGTGAGCACGGCGGCGGGCTTTTCTCCCGCAAGCGCGGCGCTGGCGGCCTGGCGCAATCCGGCGGCCTGGGCCAAAGCGGCCGACATCGTGGCGGTGCTGATCGCGTTGTCGCTGCCATGGTCGACCTCGCTGGTCGGCATTTTTGGCGCGGTGTTTGTGATCGTGGTCCTGCCGACGCTCGATCTGAAGTCTTTCCTGCAATCGCTGCAGCGGCCGATCGCGGCGCTGCCGATCGCGCTGTTCCTGCTCGCAGTCGTCGGCATGCTGTGGTCGGACGCAGCCTGGGGCGCGCGCACTTATGCCGTGAGCCCGACGGCCAAGCTGCTGGTGCTGCCGTTCCTGCTCTATCATTTCGAGCGTTCGACGCGCGGCATGTGGGTGTTCAACGCCTTCCTGATCTCTTGCACGCTTCTGATGGTGATGTCCTGGCTGGTGCTTCTGCAGCCCAGCCTGTCGCTGAAACCACCCATCGACGCCGAGCGCGGCATCTTCGTGAAGAACTATATCGATCAGAGCCAGGAGTTCACGCTCTGCGCGGTGGCACTGGCCTATCCCATCGTCACCCTGTTGCGGGCCAAAAAATTCGCGCTGGCCGGCCTGCTAGCCGTGATCGCCTTGAGCTTTTTCGTCAACATGGCCTTCGTGATCGTCTCGCGGACGGCGCTGGTCACCGTGCCCGTGATGTTTGCAGTGTTCGCGTTCCTGCATCTGAGATGGCGCAGCATCCTGATCATCGTCGGAGCGGCGGCAGTCATGGCGGCGGTCGCCTGGCAGGCCTCGCCGCAACTGCGCCGGACTGCGGAGACCTTCAGCAGGGACTACCGGCTCTACAAGGAGGAGAACAAGGCCACCTCGATCGGGCTCCGGCTCGAATACTGGCGCAAATCGCTCGGCTTCTTCGCCGATGCGCCTTTGATCGGCCATGGCACCGGCTCCACCCGCGGGCTGTTCGCGCAGGTCGCGACCAAGGAGGTCGAAAAGGCGACCAGCGACGTGATCGGTAATCCGCACAACCAGACATTGAATGTCGCCGTGCAGTGGGGCACTGTCGGCGTCGTTGTCCTCTATGCCATCTGGTTCTGGCACTTAAGACTGTTTCGGGGGGAGGGGCTGGTCAACTGGATCGGGCTCCTGGTGGTCGTGCAGAATATCTTTACGTCGTTGTTCAACTCGCACATCTTCGATTTCCACGAGGGATGGATGTACGTGCTCGGCGTCGGCGTCGCCGGCGGCATGGTGCTGAAGGCGAAATCGGGCGACATCGCCGCAAAACCGGCGAGCTCGGTCACGCCATGATCTCTGGCATACGCGCTGCATATGGGCTATCAGCAGCCCCGAACGCTGTTGCAAACTTGTTGGTCCCTGGCCCATCCGTCACATGACGCGCTTCTCCCAATTCACGGCACGCAACTTTCTGATTGTGATGCATGACGCGCTCGCGACCGCGTTCGCGCTGCTGGCGGCATTCTATCTGCGCTTCGAGGGCGATCTGCTCACCGATCGCCTGCCGCTGCTCTTGCGCATCCTGCCCTGGTTCGTCGTCTTCAGCGTCATCGTCTGTTACGCCTCCAATCTCACCACCTCGAAATGGCGTTTCATCTCGCTGCCGGACGCCCTCAATATCCTGCGCGCCTCGGCGGTCCTGACGCTGGCGCTGGTCGTTCTTGACTACGTCTTCATCTTCATCGCGCCGAACTTCCACGGAACCGTATTTTTCGGCCGCATCACCATCATCCTCTACTTCTTCCTGCAGGTGTTCGCGCTGGGCGCGCTCCGCTTCGGCTACCGCTATTTCCGCTACTCACGCACGCGCCACCATGCCCGCATCGAGGACGCCGCGCCAACCCTCCTGGTCGGGCGTGCGGCAGATGCCGAGGTCGTGCTGCGTGGGATCGAAAACGGCGCGATCAAGCGGATCTGGCCGATCGGCGTGCTGTCGCCGTCGAATTCCGATCTTGGCCAGCACATCCGCAACATCCCGGTGCTCGGCGGCGTCGACGATGTCGAAACCGTGATCCGCGAGTTCGAGAGCCGCGAGAAGCCGATCAAGCGCGTGGTAATGATGCCGTCGGCGTTCGAGCCCGACGCGCATCCGGAATCGGTGCTGATGCGGGCAAAGCGGCTGGGCCTGATGGTCAGCCGCCTGCCGTCGCTCGAGGGCGGCGACACGCCGCGGCTGACCAATGTCGCGGTCGAAGACCTCCTGCTGCGCCCGACCGCGACGATCGACTATGCACGGCTGGAAGGGCTGGTGAAGGGCAGGAGCGTTATCGTCACCGGCGGTGGCGGCTCGATCGGCGCCGAAATCTGCGATCGCGTCGTGACGTTCGGCGCCGCCCGCCTGCTGGTGATCGAGCATTCGGAGCCGGCGCTCTATGCGGTCACCGAGGCGCTTGCCGCGCGCGGCGTCCAGGCCGCAGTGGAGGGCCGCATCGCCGACATCCGCGATCGCGAGCGCATCATACAGTTAATGCGCGAGTTCAAGCCCGACATCGTGTTCCATGCCGCGGCGCTGAAGCACGTGCCGATCCTCGAGCGCGACTGGAGCGAGGGCGTCAAGACCAACATCTTCGGATCAGTGAACGTCGCCGACGCCGCGCGCGAAGCCGGCGCCAAGGCGATGGTGATGATCTCCACCGACAAGGCAATCGAGCCGGTCTCGATGCTGGGGCTGACCAAGCGCTTTGCAGAGATGTATTGTCAGGCGCTCGATCACGATCTCGCCGTGCAGTTCGGCGACAAGCCGCATATGCGCCTGATTTCGGTCCGGTTCGGCAATGTGCTGGCGTCGAACGGGTCGGTGGTGCCGAAATTCAAGGCGCAGATCGAGGCGGGCGGTCCGGTCACGGTCACCCACCCCGACATGGTGCGTTATTTTATGACCATCCGCGAAGCCTGCGATCTCGTACTGACCGCGGCCACCCATGCGCTGACGCCGGCGCGACCCGACGTCTCGGTCTACGTTCTCGAGATGGGCCAGCCGGTCAAGATCGTCGAGCTTGCCGAGCGGATGATCCGCCTGTCCGGCCTGCAGCCTGGTATCGACGTCGATATTGTCTTCAGTGGGATACGGCCAGGCGAGCGACTGAACGAGATCCTGTTCGCGAGTGAGGAGCCGACGGTCGAGATCGGAATTGCCGGCATCATGGCAGCCAAGCCGAATGAACCGCCAATGGCGACCTTGCGCAAATGGCTGGCAGCGCTGGAAGAGGCGATCGCCAAAGATGATCGCACCACTATCCGCGCCGTGCTGAAGGACGCCGTACCTGAATTCGGATCGAACGCCGCGTGATCCGGTCCTGATCCGCGAGGCCATTTGTCAGAACCATCGATGCCCAAGCCCGGAAAAGTCGTCGTCGTCAGTCAGCACTATCCGCCGGACCAGAGCACGACCGCTGCGATCATGGCTGCGATAGCGAACCGCCTCGCGAAGGAGGCGGACGTGCTGGTATTGTCGGGATGGCCGGGCTCCGCATCGAAATCTGCAGCCGCCCGGCCGGCGGTCGAGGAGATCAAGAACTGGATGCCGGGCAAGGCCGCGCTGCTCAAGCGCGCCACCGCCGAACTGCTGTTCACCGTGCGCACCTTCTTCGCCCTTCTCCGGCGGCTTGAGCCTGGCGACGTCGCCCTCACCGTGACGGCCCCCTTCGTGCTGCCGTACGGCGTCGCCATCGCGGCCAGGTTGAAACGCGCCCGGTCGGTCCTGATCATGCACGACCTGTTTCCGGAGGTGCTCGTCCTGAGTGGCCTGTTGAGGCCGGGCTCGATCGTCACCAGAGCGATGCGCGCTATGAACGGGCTGATGTTCCGCGCGTTGACCACCGTCGTCATCATCGGCCGCGACAGCGAGAAATTGCTGCTGAACTATCGTGGCATGACGCGGGACAAGATCGAATTCATTCCGAATTGGACTACCGTCAACCCCGCGGCTCGCCCGGTTGCGGCCGACAATCCCTTCCGCCGCGAGCTTGACGGCCGTTTCATCGTCGGCCTTTCCGGCAATCTCGGCTTCACCCACGATCCCGTGATCGTATTCGAAGCTGCCCGCCGGCTGAAGGATGATCCCAGCATCCATTTCCTGCTCTCGGGCTGGGGGATAGGCTTCGACGAACTGAGAGCGATGCAGTCCGAAGCCAAGCTCGCCAACATCACGCTGGTGGACCGCGTTTCGGACGGAGAACTGCAGGACTTCCTGTCGGCGGCGGACATCTGGCTCATTCCTTATCGCAAGGACGTCGCCGGCGTCTCGGTGCCGAGCCGGTTCTACAATCTGCTTGCGGTGGGCCGGCCGGTGATCCTCGTATCCGAGCCTGATGCCGAAGCCGCGCTGACGGTAGCGGAGCACGATCTCGGGCGGGTTGTGACGCCGGGCATGCCGGAGCAACTGGCCGAGGCGATCCGCGCGGTGTCGCGTGCTCCCGATCCGACGCTCTCCGAGCGCGCCGTTGCGGTGGCGAGGAGCTATAGTCCCGAGCGTGCCTTGACAGGATATGCGGCCCTCATTCAGAGATTGATCGGATCGGAAGAGCGGTGTCGGAGTCGCGGTCGTGAGGAATGACCAGCTCGTGGTGCTGGTGACGGGGGCAAGCGGATTCGTCGGCCGACATATGTCGCCGGTGCTGGCGCGCAACGGTTGGACCGTGCGGCACGCCGTCCGCAAGCCGACAGGCAGCGCCGACGAGGTGACAATCGATTCGATCGGTCCCGTCACCGACTGGCGGGCCGCGCTCGCAGGCGTGGACGCGGTGGTGCATCTGGCGGCACGCGTGCATCACAGGCACGAGGAACACGCCATCGAGCTCTATCGCAAGGTCAATCATGAAGGCACGTTGCATCTGGCCCGCTGCGCGGCCGATGCCGGCGTTCGCCACTTCATCTTCGTCAGCACCGTGCTGGTGCACGGCCGAAGCACCGACGGCCGCAAGCCGTTCAACGAGAACGATGTCCTGACCCCGCGCGGCCTCTACGGAATGTCGAAAGCGGCGGCGGAAGCAGGATTGAGGCAGTTGGCGCAAGACCGCGAGATGAAGGTCACGGTCATCCGGCCGCCATTGATTTACGGCTCCGGCGCCAAGGGCAATATGGCATTGCTCGAAAAGGCGATCGGTCTGGGCATTCCGCTGCCGTTTGCGAACGTGCGCAATCGTCGTGCGTTCGTCTCGGTAGAGAATCTGACATCATTCGTGCTGCATCGACTTTCGCATCCGGATGGTCAGTTCAACATTTTCCTTGTTGCGGATGACGAGCAGGTATCGACGCCCGAATTCATCGAGCGCCTCGCCGCCGCAGCAGGCAAGCCGGTATGTCTCTTTTCCATGCCGCGGCTGGTGTTGTCGTCGTTGTTCAGCATTACCGGCCGCAACGAGGCCAATGAGAGCCTGTTCGGCTCCCTCGAACTCGACCTCTCCAAGGTCGCATCCACCGGGTGGCGGCCGCTGATTGGCCTCAACGAGGGCCTGAGGCGGGCCGTGCACGGCTTCGATCGCTGATCGATTAGCCTCACGCTGTCATTTCCGCGGGCGCGAGAACCTGTAGAGCAGCCACGCGACCGCGCTTGCGCCCACGAGCAGCAAAACGAAGCTCGCCGCCGTCGAATCCAAGCGGATCGACAATATCGCGAGCAGCGCAAGCAGGACATTGAGCGCAAAGATTTCGCTGACGATGCGCGACACCGCAAATCCGTTGTCGGTGGCCCGCTGGTAAAAGTGCGAGCGGTGCGCCGCCCAGAATGCCTCGCGTTTAATCAGCCGGCGCAGCAGCGTGATCGTGGCGTCAGCGAGGTAATAGAGCGGCAGCAGCAACGCCGCGGCGACATGCTGGTGATAGGCAAGCTGCAGCAGGCACCAGCCGAGCAGGAGCCCGATCGGCAGGCTGCCGACGTCACCGAGGAAGATCTTTGCCACGGGACGATTGAAGGGAGAGAAGCCGAGCAGCGCGCCGCACAGCGCCGCCGCCACCAGTGCGGCTGAGGGCGGGACCTGCGCCCAGAAGCCGAGCAGTGCGACTGCAGCCGTGATCGGCACGGCTTCGGCCGCCGTCATCAGATCGAGCCCGTCCATGAAGTTGACGAGGTTCACGAACCAGAGGCCTGCAATCAGCAGCAAGCTGCGCTCGATCCAGAAAGGGACCCCCGACACGATCCTGAGATCGCCGGGCACGGCAAACACGACCACGGCCACCGCCAATCCCTGCAGCAACAGGCGCGGCAGCACCGGCACGGGCTTGACGTCATCGGCAAAGCCGACGGCGGCGATGAACAGGGTCGCACCGAAGGCCGCAAGGGGGATTTGCAGGGTGCCGCCGCCGCTCAACCCAACGAGCGTACCCGCCGCGACCAGCGCTGCCACGATCACGGCGATCCCCGCGCCCTGCGGCGTCGGGATCCGATGCGATGAGCGCGCATTCGGCTTGGCGAGCGCCACGCGCAACAGCATCGGCCGCAGCAGCCAAGTGAGGAATGCCGACAATAACGCGGCAAGCGCTGCGGCGACGAGCGAAAGCGCAATATCAGTGCTGGTCATTCGATTGGCGACAGCGATTGTTCGGGGACCTCGATCGGCTTGTCCCCTTGCGCTTTCTTTTCAGCGCTGAGAATCCACACCAAGCCGCCGAACGCGCCGACGATGAACGACACGGCGCCGAACAGCAGCGAAACGTTGACGCCTTCGTTGGCCGCCAGTCCGGCGTAGCCGAAGGCGAGACCCATGCTCGCCTCGCGCACGCCCCAGCCGGCAATCGAAATGGGCAGCATGGTGATCAACATCACCGGCGGCACCAGTTGAAAGATCTGGCTGAACAAGAGCGGCGCGGAAATGGACTGCACCACGCACCAGGCGATGACGACGGTCAGGACGTGAACGAGCAGTGAGAGCACCGCGATCTTCGGCCCGCGATCCCGGCTGAACAGCACCTTGTTTGCGATGACGGCGCAGGCGTGGATGTGGTGCGTCGCCCACCAGCGCTTCAGCCATGCCCACCTCAATGCGCCGAGCAGGAGAAAACCGCCGCCGGCCGCGAGCGCGGCGAAGTCGACCAGGAGCAGCGCCGATCGTCCGTTTGGATCGCTGATCAATCGATAGCTCCACGGCAGGCTCGCAACGATGAGCACGGCGAGCGCGATCAGGCCGACGGCCCTGTCGACGAAGATCGAATAGGTCGCCGCGCGCCAGCCCGCGCCGGCCCGCGCGACCAGCCACAGCCGCACGGCATCGCCGCCGATCGATGAAGGCAGCGTCTGATTGAAAAAGGTTCCGATGACGTTGAAGCGCATCGCCTGCCGGGTCTCGAGCGGCGCGCCGCATTCGGCGCTGATCTCGCGCCATCGCAATACGCCGAGGAAGATCTGCAGGAAGGTGACCGCGATCGCGAGACCGATCCAGCCCAGGCTTTCGACGCGGATGCGCGCGGCGAGGTCATACAGGTTGACCTTGCGGAGCGAGAGGTAAAGCAGCGCAGCCGAGATCAGTATCTTGATGGTCGAAAGCAGTATCCGGCGCATCTCGTCCGCGCTTGCCAGGTTCGAGAAAGACATCAAAAACGGCGCAAATCGGCGCCGCGCGCCGAATTTCGTCGCCTTGGTATGGGTTTAGGACCGATCTTGCAATAGCCGTTCGATCGCTCTTGCGGCATCCACGAACCGGCGGCTAAAGAGGGCCTGCACGGGGACTGCCGGGTGCCCAGGCGTTTGGCTTGCATGCTCATAAAGGTTTACGCTGCCCACAAAAATTCATCTGAAGAGGCTAACCGGTGTGGTAGGCGCTTGGGGGCGGAAAATCCGCCCGGCAAGGGCTGTCATGTGCTGCGGGTCACGTCCGTGATCCCAGACATTTCGTCGATGTCGATAATGTGAAGGCGATAGGGACATCGGTTCCGGGCTTCGACCGGGGACGATCAGGACGCATCGTCGGGCGGCGCGATCATTACAGAATTCGAGGTTAGGATGGACCGAATTATTCCACTGATCATGTGCGGCGGAGCGGGCACCAGGCTGTGGCCGGCGTCGCGCGAAGTCCATCCGAAGCAGTTCCTGCCGTTGTTCGGGACGCGCTCGACCTTCCAGGAGACGCTGCTCAGGGTGTCGGATCCGGCGCTGTTCGAGCGGCCGATCGTCATCACCAACAACGCCTATCGCTTCATGGTGCTGGAACAACTTGCCGGCATCGGGCGCGAGGCGGACGTGTTGCTCGAGCCGGCGCGGCGCGACTCCGGGCCGGCGATCGCAGCCGGCGCCGCCTTTGCGCAATCGCGCGACAGGGAAGCGATCGTGCTGGCGCTCGCCGCCGATCACGTGGTGGGCGACACCGAAGCCTTCGTCGGTGCGTGTCGCGAGGGGCTGGCTGCCGCCAAAGCAGGCCGCATCGTCACCTTTGGCATCAATCCCGAACGCCCGGCTACCGAATACGGCTATATCAGCCCGGGCGATAGCATTTCGGGGCTGGTGCGCGCGGTCGCAAAGTTCGTTGAGAAGCCGGATGCCGCTACCGCGGCCGATTACATCAAGTCGGGCTATCTCTGGAACAGCGGCAACTTCATGTTCCGCGCTGCCGTGCTGCTTGACGAATACCGCAACTTCGATACCGCCAGCGTGCAGGCGGTGACCGAGGCGGTGACGAATGCTCAGCGCGATCTCGGCTTCGTCAAGCTCGATGCAGATGCGTTCCGATCGGCGAAAGCGATCTCGATCGATTATGCGGTGATGGAAAAGACCGCGCGCGCGGCCGTGGTGCCGGTGTCGTGCGGCTGGTCGGATGTCGGCTCCTGGCATGCGGTGTGGGAATTGTCCGAGAAGGACGGGCAGGGCAATGCCGCACGAGGCGCTGCGGTGTTCGAGGATTCCCGCAACTGCAATGTCTCGACCGACCGCGCGCTGGTTGCGCTCGAAGGCGTCGACGATCTCGTGGTGGTGGCGACGCAGGATGCCATCCTGGTGTCGCGGCAGAAGGACGCCAACGGCCTGAAGCGGCTGGTGGCGAAACTGAAGACGGTGGCGCCTGAGGTCACCGAGAATCACATCAAGGTGCATCGGCCCTGGGGCTCGTACCAGTCGGTCGACAATGGCGAACGCCATCAGGTCAAGCGCATCATCGTCAAGCCGGGCGAGCGGCTGTCGCTGCAAAAGCATCACCATCGTTCCGAACACTGGATCGTGGTGCGTGGCGCCGCACGCGTCACCGTCAACGAAACGGTGACGACCGTGCACGAGAACGAGTCGATCTACATCCCGATCGGCGCCGTGCACCGGCTGGAGAATCCCGGCAAGATCCTGTTGGAACTGATCGAGGTGCAGACCGGCAGCTATCTCGGCGAGGACGATATCATCCGCATCGAGGACGATTATCAGCGCACCTGACCTTGCGCCGCGCATCGGTTTCGTCGCAGTTGTCCCGCCAGGACTGTGTAATCTTTTGAATCAAAACGTGTCCGGATTTGCTTGTTGTCATTCGCCACATTTGTGACGGCATGCTATAGCGTTTGCGTGACGATGCTTCGGGGAAAGAAAGCGCGTCGGTACAAGGGGATAGGGCTGCGCCTGATTCGATGGAATCGGGTTGGTCCGGAAAAGAACGCGCAACCGATGGGCGCTACCAAAAGTCTGTTGGGGTAACCACATGAGTTCCAAAGGGTCGGGGTTGTCCGCAAAAGCCGGGATCAGGCGTGCCTTGCGCGTCGGGGTGATCGGCGCGGGGGTGATGGGCAGCAACCATGCCCGCGTGCTGGCGGGATTGCCCGAGGTCACGCTGGTCGGGATCGTCGATCCGCTGGCCGAACACCGCGCGCGCGCCATTGCGCTTGTCGGCTGCCGCGCCTTCGCGACGCTCGATGAACTGCTCAACGAGGGCGTCGATGCCGTGACGATCGCGGCGCCGACCCATCTGCATCACGAGATCGCGCTCGCCTGCATCGCGCGCAACATCCATATCCTGGTCGAGAAGCCCGTCGCCTCCACGGTCGAGGAGGGCAACGACATCGTCGCCGCCGCGCGCCAGGCCGGTATCACGCTGATGGTCGGCCATGTCGAACGCTTCAACCCTGCGGTTGCCGCGATCAAGCAGGCGATTTCGGGCGAAGACATTCTCTCGATCGGCATCACCCGCGTCGGTCCGTTTCCGCCGCGTATGTCCAATGTCGGCGTCGTCATCGATCTCGCCGTGCACGACATCGACCTGATCCGCTGGTTCACCGAGTCTGAAATCGTCGACGTGCAGCCGCAGCTTTCGAGCGCGGTGGCCGAGCGCGAGGACATCGCGCTGCTGCAATTCCGTACTGCCTCCGGCGTGCTCGCGCATATCAACACCAACTGGCTGACGCCGTTCAAGGCGCGCAGCGTCACGGTCGCCACGCGCGGCAAATATGTGATGGGCGATCTCTTGACCCGGCAGGTCACCGAGTGCTTCGGCTTCAAGCCCGACGGCAGCTATTCGATGCGCCATTTGCCCGTTGGCCACGACGAACCGCTGCGCGCCGAATTGATTGCGTTCCTCGATGCGGTGAGGAGCGGCAAGGAGCCGGCGGTATCAGGCAACGAGGGCGTCGCGAGCCTCGAGATCGCGATCAAATGTTTGGAAGCGCCGGCCACGCCCGCCGCGACCGTCGCTCGCAAGGCCCCGCGCCGCGTCGCCGGCTGACCGCTTCATCTAACTCACGCGTCCCGCAAAGTCCCATGAACCAGCATATGCGTCCAGAACCCATTCCCTTCATCGACCTTGCCGCGCAGCGCCGCCGGCTTGGCAAATCCGTCGATGAGGCGGTTTCCCGTGTGCTGTCGCATTGCCAGTTCATCAATGGGCCGGAAGTGTCGGCGCTGGAGGCTGAGCTTGCCAAGTTCTCGGGTGCAAAGCATGTGGTGACCTGCGCCAGCGGCACCGACGCACTCTTGATGGTGCTGATGGCGAAGAAGGTCGGCCCGGGCGATGCGGTGCTGTGCCCGTCCTTCACGTTCTGCGCGACCGGCGAATCGGTGGCGCTGACCGGCGCGACGCCGGTGTTCGTCGACGTCAACGAGGCGACGTTCAACATGGATGCCGCCTCGCTGAAACGCGGCATCGCGACGGCGAAGGCGCGCGGCCTGAGGCCCGTCGGCGTCATTCCGGTCGACCTGTTCGGGCAGAGCGCCGATCATGACGCGATCGCCGCGGTCGCCCAGGCCGAGGGCCTGTTCGTGCTCGACGATGCGGCTCAGGGCTTTGGCGCCAGCTACAAGGGGCGGCGGATCGGCACCTTTGGCCTCGCGACGGCGACGAGCTTCTTCCCGGCAAAGCCGCTCGGCTGCTTCGGCGACGGCGGCGCGATTTTCACGGACGACGACGAGCTTGCGCAGACGCTGCGCAGCATCCGCGTGCACGGCCAGGGCTCCGACAAATACGACAATGTGCGCCTCGGTCTGACCGGGCGGCTCGACACGATGCAGGCGGCGGTGCTGCTCGAGAAGCTCAGGATATTCGAGGACGAGATCGCCGCGCGCAACGTCATCGCGGAGCGCTATGCGCGCGGGCTCGGCAATATCGTGACCGTGCCGCGCCTCGCCGCCGGCTGCGGCTCGATCTGGGCGTGCTACACCATCCGCCTGCCCGAGGGCACCGACCGCGACGGCTTTGCCGCGGCGCTGAAGGCGCAGGGCGTTCCGACCGCGATCTATTATACCAAGTCGATGCATCAGCAGACCGCCTACCGCGACTTCCCGGTGGCCGACGGCGGTCTGCCGGTCAGCGAACGACTTTCGAACGACGTCATCAGCCTGCCGATTCATGCCTATCTCGACGCGGCGACGCAGGGGCGGATCATTGAGGCTGTGCGCGGCGCGCTTTCGTCCTGATTTCGCCGTTTTGCGGCGCCGGTCCTTGGGCTAGAACCGACGCATGCTCGGGCGCATCTTCACGGTCGGCGGCTACACCCTGCTTTCGCGGCTGACGGGGCTCGCGCGCGACATCATGCTCGCCGCGATCCTCGGCGCGGGGCCGATTGCGGACGCCTTCCTGGTGGCCTGGCGCCTGCCCAACAATTTTCGTGCGATCTTTGCCGAGGGCGCGTTCAACACCGCGTTCGTCCCGGCTTACGCCCATGTCCACGGCAAGGGCGGCGATACGTCAGCGCGTCTGTTCGCCGACCGGATTTTTACGCTGCTGTTCCTGTCACAATTGATCCTGCTGGCTTTGGCCTGGGCCTTCATGCCGCAGGCGCTGCGTGTGCTTGCGCCTGGCTTCACCGATGAGGCCGAGCAGCGCCAGCTTGCGATCGAGCTCACCCGGATCACCTTTCCGTATCTGCTGTTGATCACGATGGTGACGCTCTATGGCGGTATGCTCAACGTGATGCAGCGCTTTGCCAGCGCCGCGGGGGCGTCGATCCTGCTCAATCTGTCGATGATGGCGACGCTCGCGCTGGCGGCCGTCTTCCCGACCGTGGGGCATGCCGCGGCCTGGGGCGTTCTGATCTCCGGCTTCCTGCAGTATTTCCTGCTCGCGGGCGATTTGTCGCGCCACGGCACGCTGCCGCGCTTTGCCATGCCGCGGCTGGATGAGGACGTTCGCGCCTTTTTCCGCGCGATCGGGCCGGCGACGCTGGGCTCGATGGGCACGCAGGTCGCGGTGTTCGCCGACACCATCATCGCGACCTTCCTGGCGGCTGGTGCGCTGTCGGCGCTCTACTACGCCGAGCGGCTCTATCAACTGCCGATCGGCGTGATCGGCATCGCCGTCGGCACCGTGCTGCTGCCGGAAATGTCGCGGCGGATCACCGCGCAGGATGTTGCGGGAGCCGCGGCTGCGCAGCGGCGCGCGTTTGATTTCACTCTGCTTGCGACCGTGCCCTTTGTCGCGGCTTTCCTGACCGTGCCCGACATCATCGTGCGCGCGGCATTTGCGCGCGGCGCCTTCACCAAGGCCGACGCGGCGGCGGCCGCCGCGACGCTGGCGGCCTATTCGATCGGCCTGATCCCGTTCGTGATGATCCGCAGCGCGGTCGCGACATTCTATGCGCGCAAGGATACGGCAACGCCGGTGAAGGCGTCGCTGACCGGGCTAGGGGCCAATCTACTCTTGAAGATCGGCCTAATGGCCCCGCTCGCCCAGATCGGGCTTGCGCTCGCCACTGCGGTCGGCGCCTGGATCAACCTGCTCTTGGTGCTCGGCTTTGCGGTGCGCGCCGGCTATCTCGAACTCGATCGCCGCCTGGTGCTGACCTTTGCGAAATTCGCCGTCTCCGGCCTCGTGGTCGCCGCCGCGCTTTGGCTGACCGAGCGGTTCGCGGCCGTCTACTTCGCGCAGATGCATGTGCTGCGCGACGAAACCATCCTGCTGCTGCTGATTGCGGTCGGCGCCTTCGTCTATGGGTTCTCCATCCTGGTGCTGTTCGGGCGCGGATGGCTGTTCGCCCTGCGGCGCGGATAGTTTGCGAGTCAAATCAGCTTTTTGTTGCGGTGCGTCCAAGCTCCGCAATTCGCGGTTTGCGCTTCTTTCCCAACCGCGCCAATATGGCGGGAAGCACGCCAGCATGGCGTGGACAACAACGACAAGTGGAGTGACGATGGCAGCCCCCATCAAATTCGGCGTAGGCCAGAGCGTACGCCGCAAGGAAGACGACGCGCTCATTCGCGGCAAGGGCCGCTACACCGATGACGTCGCGCCGCAGCCCGCGTTGCATTCGCTGGTGCTGCGCTCGCCGCATGCGCATTCGAAGTTCACCATCGACGTCACCAAGGCGCGCGGCCTGCCGGGCGTCAGCCTGATCCTGACGGCGGCCGAGGTCGCCGAGCTCGGCGACCTGCCGTGCCTGTTCAACCTGGAGACCGACCCGTTCACCGGTCCGCCCTATCCGATCCTGGCCAAGGATGAGGTGCGCCATGTCGGCGACGCCGTCGCCTTCGTCGTCGCCGAGACGATCGACCAGGCACGCGACGCGATCGAGGCGATCGACGTGCAGTGGACGCCGCTACCGGCCGTGATCGGCGTCGCCAATGCCGTGAAGCCGGGCGCGCCGCAGGTGTGGCCCGACAAGCCGGGCAACGTGTTGTTCGACGTCTCGATCGGCGACAAGAAGGCAACCGAAGAAGCCTTCGCCAAGGCGCATGCGGTCGCGGAAATCTCGATCGTCAATCCGCGCGTCATCACCAACTTCATGGAGACGCGCGCGGCGGTCGCCGAATATGACACCAAGAAGGACCATTTGACGCTGACGATCGGCAGCCAGGGCAGCCACCGCCTGCGCGACATCCTCTGCCAGAACGTCCTGAAGATCCCGGTCGAGAACATGCGGGTGATCTGCCCCGATGTCGGCGGCGGCTTCGGCACAAAACTGTTTCCGTACCGCGAATATGCGCTGATCGCGGTCGCGGCGCGCCAGTTGAAGAAGACGGTCAAGTGGACCGCGGATCGCGCCGACCACTTTATGGGCGACGCGCAGGGGCGCGACAACGTCACGACCGCGCGGATGGCGCTCGCCGAGGACGGCAAGTTCCTAGGGATGGACGTCGACCTGATGGGTGACATGGGCGCCTATCTCTCGACCTTCGGCCCGTATATTCCGCATGGCGGCGCCGGCATGCTGCCGGGCCTCTACGACATCCAGGCCTTCCATTGCCGCGTCCGCACTGTGTTCACCAACACCGTGCCGGTCGACGCCTATCGCGGCGCCGGGCGGCCGGAGGCGGCTTACGTCGTCGAGCGTCTTGTCGATGCCGCCGCACGCAAACTCGGGATGACGCCGGATGCCATCCGCCGCAAGAACTTCATCCCGCCGAAGTCGCTGCCCTACAAGACCGCGACCGGGAAGGTCTACGATTCCGGCGATTTCGCCGCGCACATGAAGCGCGCGATGGAGATCGCCGAGTGGAAGGATTTTCCCAAGCGCGCCAGGGCGGCGAAGAAGCTCGGCCTGGTGCGCGGCATCGGGCTCTCAACCTATGTCGAGATCTGCGGCACCATGGGCGAGGAGACCGCGAACGTCGCGCTCGACCCCAATGGCGACGTCTCGATTCTGATCGGGACGCAGTCGAGCGGGCAAGGCCACCAGACTGCCTATGCGCAGATCGTTGCCGAACAGTTCGGCGTGCCGCCGGAGCGCGTCCACATCCTGCAGGGCGACACCGACAAGATCCCAACCGGTCTTGGCACCGGCGGCTCGTCGTCGATCCCCTCGGGCGGCGTCAGCGTGCAGCGCGCCACCGTCGCGCTTGGCGACAGGCTGAAGGAGATCGCGGCGCAGGCGCTGGAAGCAAGCGCCGGCGACCTCGAGATATCAGACGGCGTGATCCGCATCGCCGGCACCGACCGCTCGATCAGCTTTGCCGACCTTGTGAAGCGTCCCGGCGTCGATCCGTCGAAGCTGAACGCCAGCGCGGCCTTCGCCAGCGCCGACGGCACCTATCCGAACGGCACACATCTCGCTGAAGTCGAGATCGATCCGGCGACCGGCATCGTCAAGATCGTGAACTACATCATCGTCGACGACTTCGGCGTGACACTGAATCCGCTGCTGTTGGCGGGCCAGGTTCACGGCGGCGCGATGCAGGGCATCGGGCAGGCGCTGATGGAGCAGGCGGTCTATAGCGCAACCGACGGCCAGCTCGTCACCGGCACCTTCATGGACTACGCGGTGCCACGCGCCTCCGACGGCCCGTCCTTCGTGTTCGAGACCCACAACGTGCCTTGCGCGACCAATCCGCTCGGCGTCAAGGGCGCGGGCGAGGCAGGTGCAATCGGCTCGTGCCCGGCGGTCGTCAATGCGATTGTCGAAGGCCTGTGGCGCGAATACAAGATCGACCACATCGACATGCCCGCTACCCCCGAGCGGGTCTGGATCGCGATCCGCGAGGCGCAGCGCCGCCATAATCTCTGATGACGATCTCGTAGCGCGGGAATAAATCCCCGCGCACGGGTTCTACTGGAGAGGTTGCGGGCGCAAAGCGCGCGCGGCGGCGTCCGGCAAGACTTCACGAAAAGGAGAATTCGCCGATGAAGCGGATGATTATGGTGGCGTGCGGCGTGCTGCTCGGTGCGAGCGCCGTCAT
Organism: Bradyrhizobium cenepequi; assembly: GCF_020329485.1. Taxonomy (GTDB): domain Bacteria; phylum Pseudomonadota; class Alphaproteobacteria; order Rhizobiales; family Xanthobacteraceae; genus Bradyrhizobium; species Bradyrhizobium cenepequi. Next base: position 41,712 of record NZ_JAGKJI010000039.1, on the reverse strand, counting down.
GGCGCAGCAGGAGGTTGCTGTTCAACAGCAAAAACTGATGCGGGCGCAGGCGAAGAGCATGTACAACGTGATCGGGAAAATGGTGAAGGGCGATATCCCTTACGACCAGAAGGCGGTCGATACAGCGCTCGCCGATCTCGAAACAGATGTCTCAAAGATCGCGAACGTCTTTACCACCGACCCCAAGGAACACGTGAAGGACGCGACCTACGCCGCGTCGCCGAAGATCTGGCAGAACAAGGCCGATTTCGATTCCAAGATCCCGCCGGTCGCCAAGGCGATCGGCGACTTCAAGGGCAAGGTCAAGAATCTCGATCAGTTGAAGGTGGCCTACACCACGATCAACGATCGCTGCGGCGCGTGCCATGACACCTATCGTGTCAAATTGAAGTGATGCGGCGCGCGCGTTCACTTCACCTCTCCCGCTTGCGGGAGAGGTCGCGGCGCGAAGCGCAGCGGGTGAGGGCTCTCTCCCCGCGGAAAGTGCCATCGCGGAGGCACCCTCACCCCGACCCTCTCCCGCAAGCGAGAGAGGGAGTTCAGCTTTGTCGAAATCGCCACGTGATCGCGAAGCAAGAAAGGCGGACGCCGTCGCATCCGCCTCCACCAGTGCGTGGTCTGTGGCCGGCTTACTTCACAACCTGCCCGCGGATTTCGCCGCCTGGATTGGCCGCGGTGTGGACGTTCACGTAGTATTTGCCAGCGAGGAGATCGGCGGCCTGCGCATCGGTCAGCGTGGCGCTGCCTTCGGCGGGGCTCGTGGCGATATTCGGGATCGGCACCGCGACGCCGGCATTCTTGCCCGCTTCGGCGGGACCGTGGAAATGTGCCGCAGTGGCGGGACCGGAAAGCCCGGAATAGGTCACCTTCCAGCTCAGCTTCTTGGTCGCGGGATCATAATCGATGTCGGCGGTGCCGGTTCCGCTGCTGTTGTTCGACGGCACTTCCGATTTGCCGTCCAACGTCGCCTTGTACTTATCTGCGAAAGCAGGACCCGCAAACACGACGGCGGCTCCGAGCGCGAGCGTGGCAAGCATGGTCTTGTTCGGCATGGTGTTTCTCCCTGTTGGCGTCGGCTGAGTGTCGACCTCAAAACAACGGCCTGTTCGTTTTATTCCCAAGATCGCTGCGAGCACGAAAAATTTCGAGCAAGCGCATGAGCAAAATTCTCACCATATTGGCCGCAGTCAATCACGGGTCGGACCATGTTGCGACGAATAGTCCCTGCAGTCATCCTCGCCGGCATTGTCGCCGGCGGCGTCTATTGGCGGTTGACCACACCTGAGACCATCGCCGCCAGTTTGCTGCCCGCCTATCAGCCTGACATCGGCAACGGCGCAAGAGTCTTCAACGCGGGCGGATGCTCGTCCTGCCATGCCGTGCCCGACCAGCCCGATCGCACCCGGCTCGGCGGCGGGCTCGCGATCCCGTCACCGTTCGGCACGTTCTATGTGCCGAACATCTCGCCCGATCCCAATGACGGCATCGGCCGATGGAGCGAGGCCGATTTCGTCACTGCGGTCATGAAAGGGACTTCGCCGGACGACACTCACTTCTTCCCGGCGTTTCCCTACACGTCCTACCGGCATGGGAAGATCGAGGATGTCCGCGATCTCTTCGCCTTCATCAAGACACTGCCGCCGGTCGCCGGCAAGGTGCGCGATCACGACGTGCCGTTTCCCTTCAACATCCGCCGCAATATCGGCGTTTGGAAATTCCTGTTCATGGACGGCAAGCCGTTCACGCCCGATCCGACGCGCTCCGCGCAATGGAATCGCGGAGCCTATCTCGTGAACAGTTTCGGCCATTGCGCGGAATGCCACAGTCCGCGCAATTTCCTGGGCGGCATCATAAGCGCGCAGCGCTTTGCCGGCGGACCGAACCCGGAAGGCAAGGGTTGGGTGCCCAACATCACGCAAAAGAATCTCGGAGACTGGAGCGTGAAGGATTTTGCTTATTTCCTGAAGACCGGCGAACTGCCGGAGGGCGACAGCGCCAGCGGGTTGATGGCGCGCGTGATCAAGAACACGTCGCAATTGTCGGATGACGACCGCGCCGCGATGGCGGATTATCTCAAATCGCTGGCGCCGGTCGAGGGTCCCACGCGGCCAAAGCGGAAAGCCGCCGGATCAGGTTAGCGTCAAAACTCTTAGTATCCGGTCGGCCCAACAACAACTAGACGTCCGCAAACACTTCGAGCAGATTTCCATCTGGATCACGGAAGAACAGTGTGCGATGTCCAAAGACCTGGTCAGTAGGCGGGGAGAGCAGCGTGACGCCCTGCCGCACGAGTTCGTCGGCGCACTGATCAACCTCGGCAGCGGAGACCTTGAAGGCCAGTTGAAGCGAGGCGCTGCCATTCGGCGTGGGGGCATCTGCCGCGGTTCGGCTCGGCTTAGCCAAGGCCAGGGTATTGTTGCCTATCCGATATTCGATCCAACGTGGAGAAAGCTCTCGTAGCAGCGGAAAGCCAAGGACGCGTTCGTAGAAGTCACGCATCGCTACCATGTCACGGGCAAAAATGACCGTATAGTCAATCGCTTGAATGGCTCGAAAAGCCGAGCCACCGCGCGGATTCCGTTCGTTCGGCGGGCCCTTCATTGACGGGTCCTTCCGGCTCTCGCATGGCCCGCAATCGATCGGTAACCGAATTCATTTTTCAAGACCGAACTAGGTGGCCCCGAACGCCTTGAAGGTGATGATGGTATGGGTGTCCTGGATGCCCGGGATGACCTGCACCTTCTCGTTGACGAAATGGCCGATGTCGGTGTCCTTGTCGACGTAGAACTTCACCAGGAGATCGTAATCGCCCGCGGTGGAGTAGATCTCGGAAGCGATCTCGGCTTCCGCCAGCGCATTGGCGACGGCGTAGGACTGGCCGAGCTTGCACTTGATCTGGATGAAGAAGGGAACCATCGCTATTGTCTCCGGGGCAGGGTAGCCAGCCCATAGAGCCAAATTCGGGGTGCGATGGCAAGCCAGCTTGCCGACTTTGGCCGGCGGCGCTAAAGCAAGATTTCTCCCTCTCGCCGTTCTTACGGGGAGAGGGTTGGGGTGAGGGGCTCTCTCCGCGGACGCGGTGACAGACGGACTCGCGGAGGCTCCCCCTCACCCGAAATTCAAGCTCCGCTTGAATTTCGACCTCTCCCCGCAAGCGGAGCGAGGTGAAGTCGAGGTCGCCGCTCGATTCGAGAAGAGATCATCAAACTTCAGGACAACCCATGATCGTCTACTGCGCGGTAGCTCCTCGATGACGACGCCGATCGCGCTTACCATTGCCGGTTCGGATTCCTCTGGTGGCGCTGGCATCCAGGCGGATTTGAAGACCTTTGCCGCGCTCGGCGTCTACGGCGCGTCCGTCATCACGGCGCTGACCGCCCAGAACACGATGGGTGTGCGTGGCATCCATCAGGTGCCGGCCGAGTTCGTCACCGCGCAGATCGATGCGGTGTTCTCGGATCTCGCTGTCGGCGCGGTCAAGATCGGCATGGTGGCGGAGCTCTCGATCATCGATGCGATCGCGACCGGGCTCAAGCGCTGGTCGCCGAAGTACGTCGTGTTCGACCCGGTGATGGTTGCAACGTCGGGCGATCGCCTGCTTGCCGCGGAAGCGGTCGATGCGCTACGCACGAAACTGATCCCGCTTGCCTCGTTGATCACCCCGAACCTGCCGGAAGCCGCAGCACTGCTCGACGAATCGATGGCCTCAGATGAAGCCGCCATCGAGCGCCAGGGCAGGCGGCTGCTTGCGCTCGGCTGTCAGGCGGTGCTGATCAAGGGCGGGCACGGGCAGGGCAGCGAGAGCACCGACTATCTCGTCGCTGCCGATTCTACGATCGTGCTCTCAGCGCCGCGCATCAATACCGCAAACACCCATGGCACCGGCTGCTCATTGTCCTCGGCGATCGCAGCCGAGCTTGCCAAGGGCGAGGACATGGCGTCAGCGGTGCGCAACGCGAAGCGCTGGATCAGCGCCGCGATCGAAGCCGCCGATCGTTTCACCGTCGGCCATGGTCACGGGCCGGTGCATCATTTTCACAGGTTTTATTAGACGACGTCCCAAGATTGATTTCGACGTCGTCCCGGCCTTGAGCCGCGCCCCATAACCACGAACGGTTATTTGAAGTGAAGCTGAGCCGACGTCTGACTCTCACCACCGCATCCTGTGGTTGTGGGGTCCCGGGTCAAGCCCGAGACGACGTTGAGATGCGTTCCGTAGATCCACGGTCCCTGGTGTCGCCTGATTGTCGCATCGCGCTGTTATCCGCATCTCAGAAGGGCGCATCGCTGATTCTGGTGGGACCGTTGGCTGCGACGAATCGTCATCGCCCTGTCACAGGGATTTGTTAGGTGCACAGGTATGGGAAGCGACTCTTTCAGTGAAGAGAGCCCCGAGCGGCGCTTTCGCACGTTGTTTATCTCCGATGTCCATCTCGGAGCCCGTGGGTCGCAAGCCGACCGATTGCTGGATTTCCTGCGCTCTCACGACGCCGACACGATCTACCTGGTTGGCGATATCGTCGACGGTTGGGCACTGAAGTCGAGCTGGTACTGGCCCCAGACCCACAACGACTTCGTGCAGAAGATGCTGCGCAAGGCACGCAAGGGTGCCAAGGTCATCTACATCCCCGGCAATCACGACGAGTTCCTGCGCAAATACTACGGCACGCATTTCGGCGGCATCGACGTAATGGAGAACACCATCCACACCGGCGTCGACGGCAAGCGCTATCTCGTGATCCACGGCGATATCTTCGATCTCGTGGTGCAGAATGCGCGCTGGCTCGCTCATCTCGGCGACAAGGCCTACGACTTCGCGATCCAGATGAATCGCTTCGTCAACTTCTTCCGCCGCATGTTCGGCGTGCCCTATTGGTCGCTGTCGCAGTGGGCGAAGCTGAAGGTCAAGAAGGCGGTCAACTATATCGGCGCGTTCGAAACCACGCTCGCGAGCGAAGCGCGTCGCCATGGCTGCGACGGCGTGATCTGCGGCCACATTCACTATGCGACCATCCGCGACGAGCACGGCATCCGCTACATGAATTGCGGCGACTGGGTGGAGAGCTGCACCGCGCTCGCCGAGCATGAGGACGGCCGCTTCGAGATCATCACGTGGACGGATCCGGCCCGGCGCATCGCACCGGTGCCACGGGTCACGGCGCGCGCTGCATGACAAGAATCCTGGTCGCGACCGATGCATGGCATCCCCAGGTCAATGGGGTCGTTCGGACGCTGACCATGATGGCAGAGGCGGCAAAGGGCCTCGGCGTTGAGATCGCTTTTCTCACACCGCAATCGTTCCGCACCTTCGCGATGCCGAGCTATCGCGACCTCAGGCTGGCGTTGCCGCATCCGGCCGCGATTGCAGCGCTGATCGAGCAGGACAAGCCTGACAGCATCCACATCGCCACCGAGGGGCCGATCGGGCTGTTGGTGCGCCGCTATTGCCGCAAGCGCGGCCTGCCGTTCACCACGAGCTTTCACACCCGTTTTCCCGACTACGTCGCGGCACGCTCGCCAATCCCGGAGAGCTGGATCTGGCGGCTGTTGCGCTGGTTCCACCGGCCGAGCCAGGCAGTGATGGCGGCGACGCCGGCGCTCGCCGCGGAACTGCGCTCGCGCGGTTTTCGCAACGTGGTGCTGTGGTCGCGCGGCGTCGATACTGCGCTGTTCCATCCGCGCCATGCCGACCTGTGTCTTCCGGCGCCGGTTTTCCTGAGCGTCGGACGGGTGGCAGTCGAGAAGAATCTGGAAGCCTTCCTCGACCTCGATCTGCCCGGCACCAAGGTCGTTGTCGGAGACGGGCCGGCGCGGCCGGGACTGGAGCGGAAATATCGTGATGCCGTTTTCCTGGGCGCGCGGCACGGCGAGGAACTGGCGCGCATTTATGCCGCCGCCGACGTGTTCGTCTTCCCGAGCAAGACTGACACCTTCGGCCTGGTGCTGCTGGAGGCGCTGGCCAGCGGCCTGCCAGTCGCCGCTTTCCCGGTGGTCGGTCCGCGTGACGTGATCGGCAACGCGCCGGTGGGCGTGTTGAAGGACGATCTCCGCGGGGCCTGCCTGGAGGCGCTCAGCATCCCGGCGCGGGCCTGCGTCGACTTCGCGGCGCGCCACACCTGGCAAGCCTCGGCGCGCGTCTTTATCGACCACGCCCTCAATCTCCGGCCAGTCGAGCCTGAATCGGCGCCAGAGAGCGAGGCGGCCGAATTCGTGGCCGAGGACCCGCATTTCGCGGCGTGAGCTCCCTCTCCCGCTTGCGGGGGAGGGCGGGGGTGGGGGTCTCTCCGCGAGTCACGCTGTCCATTGAGGGGAGAAAGCCCCCCACCCGGCGCTTCGCGCCGACCTCCCCCGCAAGCGGGGGAGGTGAAGGAAATCCCATCACATAGAAGCGTCTTGCCGGCCTGTCCGCGGCCGCGTTACAAATCGCGGATGACCGAAATCATCGCAAATCCACCCGTCGCCGCGGCCGATATCGAAGCTGCCGCGAAGGTGGTCGCGCCGTTTGCGGTGCGCACGCCGCTTCTGTCCTTTCCCGTCCTCAACGAGCGCGCCGGGACCAAGGTTTTCCTGAAGCCGGAAATGCTGCAGCGGACCGGCTCGTTCAAGTTCCGCGGCGCCTTCAACAAGCTGTCGTCGATCCCGCAGGCACAGCGCGGCGGCGGGGTCGTCGCATTCTCCTCCGGCAATCATGCCCAGGGCGTGGCCGCGGCGGCGAAGATCCTCAACATGCAGGCAACCATCGTGATGCCTGCGGATTCGCCGGCCACCAAGCGCGAGCGTACCAAGTCCTATGGCGCCGAAGTCGTGCTTTATGACCGCGACCGCGAGGATCGCGAGGCAATCGCCAATGGCATCGCAAGCAAGCGTGGCGCGACCCTGGTGCGTCCCTATGACGATCCCTTCGTGATCGCGGGGCAGGGCACCGCGGGCCGCGAAATCGCCGAAGACATGACCGCGCTTGGGCTTACGCCCGACATCGTGGTGGCGCCGGCCTCCGGCGGCGGACTGATCGCGGGCGTCGCGACCGCCGTGAAATCCCAATTCCCGCAAGCCCAGGTGATCGTCGCCGAGCCGAAGGGCTATGACGACCACGCGCTATCGCTGCAGGTCGGACATCGCGAGCCGCATTCTGCCGCCGCCCGCACCATCTGCGACGCGCTGATGGCCGCGATGCCGGGCGAGTTGACCTTCGCGATCAACAGCAAGCTGCTCGCGCGCGGCGTGTCGGCCTCCGATGAGGAAGTCGCCGCCGCTGTCGCGTTCGCCTATCGCGAGTTGAAGCTGGTGGTCGAGCCCGGCGGCGCTGTTGGTCTTGCCGCCCTGCTCGCCGGCCGCATCGACGCCAAGGGAAAGAACGTCGTCATCGTTCTCTCCGGGGGCAATGTCGACGCAGACCTGTTCGCCAAGCTGGTGGCCTGAATACAGCTTCGAAACCATTTGATGGCGGAGCATCGATGCTCCGCCCTCAAACCTTTTGGCGTCTGCGCAACCAGCGCATGAACGGCGTCGAAATCCCTGGCCCTGACCCATCGATCGGCTGACCGCCCTTGCGGCGGATTGAAGCAGCTGACAATCTTTGATTGTGCAAGGTCGGAGGATTCCAGGATGGCGGACGGCTCCGGGCAGAAGGTTGCAACCGTCATCATCGCCGCGGTGCTCGTCTGCGCGGCAGCAAGCCAGGCGAGCAGCGTGCTGGCGCCGCTGGCTGTGGCGCTCTTCATTATCGCGATCGTCTGGCCGGCGCAGAAATGGCTGCAGTCGTGGATGCCAAAACTCGCGGCGCTCGCGATCACCATGCTCGTCACAGTGACGGTCTGCCTTGGCTTCGCGTCGCTGGCGGCATGGGGCTTTGGCCGCGTCGGCCACTTCCTCGTCGCCGATGCGGCGCGCTATCAGACATTCTATGAACGGGCCGTGGTGTGGCTCGATGGCCATGGCATAGAGGTCGCGAGCCTCTGGGCCGAGCACTTCAACGTCGGCTGGCTGCTGCGCGCCACGCAATACGTCACCGGCCGCGTCAACACCACGCTGAGCTTTTGGCTGATCGCGCTCGTCTACGTCGTGCTGGGATTGCTCGAAGTCGAGGACGCCAGGCGAAGAATCGACAGGTTGGAGAGCGTCAATGCGGCGCGCGTGTTGCTCAATGGCAGTGCGGCGACCGCGGCCAAATTCCGGAAATATCTGCTGGTGCGCACGCAGATGAGCGCCGTCACGGGCCTTCTGGTCGGCCTTTTCGCCGGCGTCACCGGATTGCCATTCGCATTCGAGTGGGGCGTGATCGCCTTCGTGCTCAACTACATCCCTTTCATCGGTCCGTTCATCGCCACGCTGTTTCCCACGCTGCTTGCCATGACTACATTCGAGAGCTGGCCAGCGGTATTCGGTGTCTTCGCCTGCCTCAACATCATCCAGTTCGTGGTCGGCAGCTATGTCGAGCCGCGCGTCGCCGGCACCACGCTATCGATATCGCCGTTCATCGTGCTGTTCGCGATCTTCTTCTGGACCTTCCTGTGGGGTCTGTTCGGCACCTTCATCGGTGTGCCGATCACGCTGGCGCTTCTCACCTTCTGTGCCGAGCACCCGTCGACGCGCTGGCTCGCCGAGCTGCTCGGGGGACCTGCCGATAGCAAGCCCGCGAAGCGCTAGATTGTTGTTCTTGACGTATTTTCTTCGAAGCGCGGTCCGCTTCGCTCGAAAGCGCTCTGATTGCCCGCAATCTCCACCTTTTCGGGCTCGGCAAGGCAGAGCGTCCCGTCAGGGCCGCTGGCCAGCCTGTGGATGTAGAAATGGGTTGGCGCATCATCGGCGGCGTTCATCACCGGCGATGGGGCGGAGATGATCTTTAATGCGCCGCACGCACCGATCCAATCGAGGTGGCGGTGACCGTGCATCACCACGACGCGGTCGGCAAAGGCTTGCAGTCTGCGGACAAACCAGCTTCCATTGATCAATGCCGTTCCAATGCGCTCAGAGAACTTCGTCGTCGGGATGGGATATTCCGCGAGGTGGTGGTGCAGCGCGACGATCCAGCGTGCCTTCGGAAAATAGCCCATGGCGGCCTCCAGCCGCCGCACCTGCTCGATCGAGACCAGCCCGAGCGCGTTGGTAAAGGAGAAGTGGGTTTCCGCATTGGAGTCGAGGATGGCTATGCCGAGGCCTTCTTGCTGGTCTGGAGGCAGGATGATCGGGAACTGGTCCTCATACAGCCGGCGAAGCTTGGCGGCGCGACGCAGGCCGCCGCCATCCGCGAACGCAACGATCCGCTGGCGATGCGGCGTGAGGTACTCGTCCAGCGTGGCTGCGAGTTTCCCAGAATGGTCGACGATGCGCACCCGATCGCCCTGAATGGCCGATATCGCCGACATGGTCCGCATTTGCCTCAGCCGCTTGCCGGGGCTGAACGGCAAGTCGAGCCGGGCCGGGTTGGCCCGATCGACGATGTTCACGTCATGATTGCCCGGCAGCATGATCATGCGCTCGGCAAGATCAGGGTGCTTTGATAATTGCTCGAGGAACTCGGCCCACTCGCTTGCACGCCCTGCGTCCGTCATATCGCCGCTGACAAGCACGTGATCGAGCGGATCGGCTGCATGAATGGCGGCGAGACGCGCGAGCAGGGAGGCGAGGCGCTCATTGCCGCGCGGGCCCGCGCGCCCGCATTCGATGCGGAAGCCGTATCGCTCGCCGACGACATGGAGATCTGACAGATGTGCAACGCGCCAGATGCGGGCATCCGATCGAGGAATATCGAACGCGGCAAGATCGGCCGGTTGATCCATGCTGGCATCCGCAAAACCCCAGGCCAACGATGCAGCCGCGAGATAGCAGCACACGAGCACGACGGCGTTGGCCAGCGTCGTCATCACGAGATGATGGCTCAGGGCCAGATCGATCAGGCCGGCAGTCCATTGTGAGGCCGGCCAAACCAGGATGGCGGTCAATCCCGCGCCTGCGCTGAGCAGGATGCCGGCGCCGAGCGAACACGCGCGCCGCAGCCGCATGCGCAAAGCGGGGGTCAGGCCGTTACGCCAGATCCGTTCCGTCACGTGCCGCAGTGCCTCGCGGCAGAACGCATAGCTCGGCTGCACCGCAAGCGCGTTGAGCGACCAGAAACTGGTCTCGACGATCCGGAGCAGCGGCCGCCAGCCGAACCATCCCAACGCGACGATTGCGAGCAGCAGCAATGCCGCGCCAATTTCCGTCAGCATCAGGATCTGTTCGGATAAGATCGACAGCCAGGCTGAAGCCACGAGCGGCGCGAGGCCGAGCAGCACCGCCGGCAGCAGCAGCAACGCCGTCCACGCGAACAGGAGCTTCGGCAGGCTGATCTCGACCAGCAGGCTGCCGGCGATCGCGAGCAGCGAACGCTGTCCGGGGCTGGCCGCATCGTCTTCGACGTCGCCGTGGCGTGGATCAAGCAGCAGGCGGCGCTGAATGCTCTCCGGTTCGTCCGCCGATGTCGACCGCGTCATGACATGGGTCCGCCGCTTGCACCTGTCGCCAGGATGGACTTCGCACAGCGCCGCTTCATTCGCAGCAGTGGCCCAACGTGCATGAACGCTAGCAGGCGCGAACGTCTGTGCTGCCTTATTTTACCACAGGTCTTGTAACGAGACATCGGCCGCTGCGCGAGTCTCCTCGCGCAGCGGTACTCGCGCTTACGAGAAGAACGCGATCTTCTCGGCCTGGCTCATGCGGCGGATCGGCGCGAGCGGATCATTGGCGGCGGCGGTGGGCTTCTTGATGATGCCGCTCGCAATAATAGTGGAGCCGAGCGAGATTTCGACCGGCGGTTCCGGCGGCGCGACGAAACTCGGCTCAGGTGGAACCTCGGCCTGCGGTTCGGGCAGCGCGGCGGCAAGCCCAGGCGCCTGTGGCACGATTTCCGGCGCGGGCGGTGCTTCCTGTTTGATCGGCGGCGGCTCCTGGGCGATCGTTGCCGTGGCGACCTCGACCTCGAACGGATCGGACGCGCCCATCTCCATCGCGATTATATCGAGCACGGCCTCGTCATGGGCGTCGGCAGCAGCGGCAGCTTCCTCGGTGGCGCGAGCAAGCTCGATGGCTTCGGCCTCCGCCAGCGCCGCCTCGGCGACGGCGAGCGCGGCGTCCGCGACGGTGATGGTCTCTTCCGTGGCTTCGGGCTCGGGAGGTGCGGCGACTGTCTCCATGGTGGTCGGCGCCTCCGGTGGCGCTTCGACCTCTACCGTGTGAAGGGAGCGCTCGTCCGCGGGGCTCTCCGGTGCAGGCGAAGGGGGCACCGGTGCTTCGGCGCTCGGCGCGGGCGCCTCGCCGGATTCGGAGAACTGGGCGAGGCGTTGCACGATCGGGGCGAAGGCGGCATCCAGCGCGGCCTTCGCCTCCTCGGGTGAGATCTGAGCGGCGCCATTCTCGATCGCGGCGACCTGGGAATCGATGAGGTCGCAGATGCGTCCGTCATTGCCGATCTCGCGCAGCCGCCACGCGATCTCGCGGATCACCCGCGCGCCCTTGCGCACCGGGGCGAGCTTCTGCTCCAGCGCCAGGCCGTCGAGCGCTTCGGCCGCAGACGCCTGCGCAGCCTCCACCGCGTCGCGAATCGCAGCGATGGCCTCAGCGACCGCCGGTCCCGGATCGGGTTCGACCGCCTGCTTCTGGGCGGCAAGGCTTTCCTCGAGCCTCGCCACAGCATCCAGCACCAGGCGGGTGTCGGCATTGCGGTTGCGCTTGGCAAATTCGGCGAGGAACCAGCGGCCGCGCGACGTCTCCATGAAGGCTTCGCTGATCGCGTGGTAATCCTCCTCGCCCGGCTGCACCGGGCGGGCTGTGATCGGCGAAAGGGCGAATGCTTCGTTGGCCATGCAAATCTCGTCGCGCAAATTGCGGCGCGCTGCGATAACGAACACCACGATATCACGCGAATCGCAATTGGATTGATGAATTACGAATCACAAACCGCCCTAGCGCAAGCGGAGGCTAAGCGATTCGCGGCTCGCCTCGGAGCCTTTTACGGCACCATGTTCGGGATGCTCGGCACCTACCTGCCGTTCTTCCCGGTCTGGCTGAAGGCGGTCGGGATCGAGGCGTCCTGGATCGGCATCATCACGGCGGTGCCCGCGGTGACCCGCTTCACCGTGCTGCCGCTGATCACGTCCCTTGCCGAGCGGCGGCAGACGGTGCGTGCCGCCATCACGATCACGGCAGCCGCGACCGCGCTCGGATTTGCCCTGGTCGGCACCCAGCACCAGGCGCTGCCGGTGCTCCTGGTCTTTGTCGTCACCTGCTGCCTGTGGACGCCGACGACACCGCTCACCGACGCCTATGCGCTCCGCGGCGTGACGCATTATGGACTGAGCTATGGCCCGCTGCGGCTGTGGGGTTCGGCCGCCTTCGTGGTCGGCGCGCTCTTGTGCGGGTTGCTGCTCGATGCCGTCGCGGCGGAGCACCTGATCTGGATCATCACTGCCGTCGCGGGCGTCAGCGCGCTCGTTAGCCTGGGCCTGCGGCCGCTCGAGGTCGCAAGGAGGGCCGAGACCAGTCAGCGCGGTGGCGGCGCGCTGCTGCGTGATCGCGGCTTCCTTGCCATCATCGCGGCCTCCGCCCTGATCCAGGGCAGCCATGTCGCCTATTACATCTTTGCCTCCATCGTCTGGAAGCAGGCCGGCCTCGGCGGGCTCACCATCGCGGCGCTGTGGTCGCTTGGCGTGTTCGCCGAGATCGTGCTGTTTGCGGTGTCGCCACGCTTCACGTTGCCCTCGGCGATGCTGGTCGTGATCGGCGCGCTGGCCGGGGTCGCGCGGTGGGTGATCACCGCACTGGAGCCACCGCTTTCGATCCTCGCGGCCGTGCAGCTCACGCACGGCCTGACCTTCGGCCTGACACAGGTCGGCACCATGGGGCTTTTGGTGCATCAGGTGCCTGGACACATGATAGCACGCGGGCAGGGCTATCTTGCCGCTTGCGCCGGCATCGTCTCGAGCGGTACCTCGATCCTCTGCGGTCTGCTCTATGCGCGCTACGGCCAGGGCATCTATTACCTGATGGCCGCGATGGCAGCGTCAGGCGCGCTCATCATGTGGCTGGGGCGGCGTGACCTCCATCATCCCCAGAGCGCCGCCTCCGGCGGATAGACGATGCTGCCATCGTAACGCAGCCCGTGGTCGCGGTCGCGCGCGAGCAACAAGGGGCCGTCGAGATCGACGAAACGGGCCTGCGGCGCGAGCAGCATCGCAGGCGCCATGGCGAGCGAGGTCGCGACCATGCAGCCGACCATGATGCCGAAGCCAAGCGCCTGCGCCGCATCCGCCATCGCCAGCGCCTCGGTCAGGCCGCCGGTCTTGTCGAGCTTGATGTTGACCGCGTCGTAGCGGTCGCGGAGCCCCTCCAGCGAGGCGCGCGCATGCACGCTTTCATCGGCGCAGACGGCAAGTGGCCGCTTGATCTCAGCCAGCGCCGCGTCCTTGCCGGCCGGCAGGGGCTGCTCCACCAGCGTGACGCCGGCGTCCGCGCAGGCGGCGAGGTTGTCGGCGAGGTTGCCCGCCGTCCAGGCCTCATTGGCGTCGACGATCAGTTCGGTGTTCGGCGCCGCCCTTCGTACCGCCTTGATGCGCTCGCCATCGCGGTCGCCGCCGAGCTTGATCTTGAGCAGCGGCCGGTGCGCGGCCTTGGCGGTCGCTTCCGCCATCGCCTCCGGCGTCCCCAGCGAGATCGTATAGGCGGTAGTGCAGGGGGCTGGTGCGCCCCGTCCGAGCAGGTTCCAGATCCGATTGCCGGTGCGCTTGGCCTCGAGGTCCCACAGGGCGCAGTCCAGCGCGTTGCGGGCCGCGCCTGGCGGCATTTGCGCCTGCAGGGCCCGCCGCCGGTCTATCCCGGCCGCAAGCGGCTCCTGCATCGCCTGGATCGCCGCAAGTGTGGCTTCCGGCGTCTCGCCATAGCGCGGATAGGGCACACATTCGCCGCGTCCGGTCAGCCCATCCAGGCTGACCTCGGCCACGACGGTGACGGCTTCGGTCTTGGCGCCCCGGCTGATGGTGAAGGCGCCCGCGATCGGCCAGCGCTCGACAAAGGCGGCAAGCTGTTGCACAGGCGGCGCGGATCGGCTGGAAGTCATTTCAAAATCTCGCAATTTCTGAACCGTGCGCTTGCGAGGCGCTACCAAGTATGGCTGGTTAGCGCCAGATTCTACAAGGCAATGCGGCGTTCGAATACTCGAACGAGCCAACCAGCCTGGGGTGGGCATTTTGAACGGCGACCCGACACTAAAACGGATAGCACAAGGCAACGGCCTTGCCTTGTGCGCCGTGGGGCCGTGGACGGCCCGTTTTGCGCCGGTGCTGGAGCGGATGGTGGCCGATGCCGAAAAACTCCGCGGCACCCGTCCCGACATCTTCATCGACGTCTCCCAGGTCTCCAAGCTCGACACCTTCGGCGCCTGGCTGATCGAGCGTCTCAGGCGCAGCCTGAGCCATGGTGGCGGCGAGGCGATCATCGCGGGCCTCTCGGAAAACTATTCGAGCCTGGTCGACGAGGTGCGGCAGGTGAAGGAGACGCCGGAGGTCGAAGCCAGCCCGGTCTCGCTCACCGCGATGCTCGACCAGATCGGCCGCACCGTGGTCGGCATCGGCGGCACGGTCATCGGATTGGTCGACATGCTCGGCGCCGTGCTTGCCGCGAGCGGGCATGTCCTGGTCCGCCCACGCTCGTTCCGCCTGACCTCGACCATCCACCATCTGGAGCAGGTGTGCTGGCGCGCGGTGCCGATCGTGGTGCTGATCACCTTCCTGATCGGTTGTATCATCTCGCAGCAGGGCATTTTCCACTTCCGCAGGTTCGGCGCCGACATCTTCGTGGTCGACATGCTCGGCGTGCTGGTGCTGCGCGAGATCGGCGTGCTGCTTGTCGCCATCATGGTGGCGGGCCGCTCGGGCAGCGCCTACACCGCCGAGCTCGGTTCGATGAAGATGCGCGAGGAGATCGACGCGCTGCGCACCATGGGGTTCGATCCGATCGAGGTGCTGGTGTTGCCGCGCATGCTGGCGCTGGTACTGGCGCTGCCGATCCTTGCCTTTCTGGGCGCCATGGCCGCGCTCTATGGCGGCGGCCTCGTCGCCTGGCTCTATGGCGGCGTCGATCCGGAAGCATTCCTGTTGCGGCTGCGCGATGCCATCTCGATCGATCATTTCATCGTCGGAATGGTCAAGGCGCCGGTGATGGCGGCGGTGATCGGCATCGTCGCCTGCGTCGAGGGGCTCGCAGTGCAGGGCAGCGCGGAATCGCTCGGCCAGCACACGACATCATCAGTGGTGAAGGGCATCTTCTTCGTCATCGTGATGGACGGCGTGTTCGCGATCTTCTTCGCGTCGATCGGGATGTGATCATGGTGGTGCAGCCCGTTTCCGACGCCATCATCCGCGTGCGCGACATCACGGTGCAGTTCGGCAAGACCCGCGTGCTCGACCGCCTCGACCTCGATGTGAAGCGCGGCGAGATCCTGGGCTTCGTCGGCCCCTCCGGCGCCGGCAAGTCGGTGCTGACGCGCACTATCATCGGGCTGGTGCCGAAAGTGTCGGGACGTATCGAGGTGTTCGGCATCGATCTCGATGCCGCCAGCTCCAGCGAACGGCGCCGGGTCGAACGGCGCTGGGGCGTCCTGTTCCAGCAGGGCGCGCTGTTCTCCTCGCTCACCGTGCGGCAGAACATCCAGTTTCCGGTGCGCGAATATCTGAGTGTCTCGCAGCGGCTGCTGGACGAAATCATGGTGGCGAAACTCGTGATGGTCGGGCTGAAGCCCGAGGTCGCCGACCGCTACCCTTCCGAACTTTCCGGCGGCATGATCAAGCGCGTGGCGCTGGCGCGCGCGCTCGCGCTCGATCCCGAACTCGTGTTCCTGGACGAGCCGACCTCGGGGCTGGACCCGATCGGCGCCGGCGAGTTCGACGAACTGGTGCGCACCCTGCAGCGCACTTTGGGGTTGACCGTTTTCATGGTAACCCACGACCTCGACAGCCTATATACGGCGTGCGACCGTATCGCCGTTTTAGGGAACGGTAAGATCATTGCCACAGGATCGATCGCCGACATGCAGGCCTCGCAGCACCCTTGGCTGCGGCAGTATTTCCATGGCAAACGCGCCCGCGCCGTCATCGGCTAGCGCATGATCGTGACAGGTGGAAACCGGTTTTCGGACAAGATCATGCGCGAGGAAGAGGGATCAGTGACGGCATCGCTGCGGCGGAGCCTGAGCTTGGACGAGTAGCTGGAGCAATCGATGGAAACCCGGGCGAACTATGTCCTGATCGGCGCCTTCACGCTGGCGGTGATCGCGGCTGCGTTCGGCTTTGTGCTCTGGTTCCAGAGCCTGCATACCACCAAGCAGCGCAGCCCTTTGCGGGTGATCTTCGAAGGTCCGGCCTCCGGCTTGCGCAATGGTGGTAACGTCAATTTCAATGGTATCAGGATAGGGGAGGTCATCTCCGTAAGGCTCGACAATCCGCGTCGCGTGGTCGCATTTGCGATGGTCGAGAACAATGCGCCGATCCGGAAAGACACCCTGGTCGGCCTCGAATTCCAGGGGCTCACCGGCGTTGCCGCCATCTCGCTGAAGGGCGGCGAGGAGACGGCACCTCCGGTGCCGCTCGACGAGGACGGCATCCCCGTGCTGACGGCCGATCCCCGCGCGCTGCAGGACGTCACCGAGGCGATCCGCGCCACGCTGCAGAACGTCAACCGGCTTGTCGCCGACAATCAGGAGTCGGTGAAGAACTCGTTGCGCAATCTCGAAACCTTCACCGCGGCGCTCGCGCGCAATTCGGAGAAGATCGACAACGTGATGCTGAGGGTCGACGGCGTGATGGGCAAGGCCGACAACCTCATGCTCGGCCTCAACAGCATCGCCGGCGGCGATCGCGGCGGCGAGCTGGCCGCCATGGTGAAATCGATCCGCGAACTCGCCGAAGATTTCGACAAGCGCTCCGGCGCACTGATGGCCGACGGCCGCAGGACGCTTGGCGACATCAGCCGGGCCGTGAACAACCTCGACCGCAACCCGACCCGGCTCCTGTTTGGCGCCGGTAGCAGCAGCAACAGCAACGCATCCGAACCGCCGGCTCCGCCAAGGGCGGTGGGGCCGGAGCGGCGGCGGCAGTGATCTAGCTGGCGCGTGCAGCGCGAAGCGGATTGAAGATTTTCAGCCCGGCGAAATCTTTCTCGTTGTCGGTGACGACGATGCAATCGTTGGCCTCTGCGATCGCTGCGATGATCATGTCGAGCGCGCTCTTTGGCCGACCGGCGGCAGTGCCATCCGCCATGAGACGCGCCCAGACAAGACTTGCCCTTTCGTCGAAGGACAGCACGCGGCCCGCGAAAAGTGCTTGCGGTCCCTCGGGGCTGTTGAACCACGTCTCCAGCAACGCACGCTTCTTTCCTTTCGGCTTCTCCAGCAGCCCGCGCCGGATTTCTCCAACGGTCAGCGCCGAAATGAACAGGTCCTCGTCGGCTTGTTCGGCCATCCATGCCATGAGGGCTGCCGATGGAGCGGGCTTCGTGATGTTGCTGATGATGTTGGTGTCGAGGAGATAGCGCGTCACATGTCGACCTTGCGCCCTGTTTCACGCGAGCGGGCAAGATTAAGGTCGACACCGACCAGCGGCGAGCGCCGCAGAGCGGCGAGGATTCCGCCTTTCTTCCGCGGCTCACCAGCAATCGCCTGGCTGAGCGTGGCCCGGATTTGCGCGGAATCGGCATCGCCTGTGGCAAGGCGTCTTGCCAGAGAACGGATCAGGTCGCGATCGGCACCGAGGCCAAGAACCTCAAATCGCGCCATGCCGCGCTTGACCAGGCGAGACCGGTAGTTCCGCAGCGCTTTTTTTTGCGCGGTGTTTCCCATGTTTGTGTTCCTCCGGTTGGAGAATATCTGGATATATATCCAGATATTCTCCAACTGCAAGGTATCGTCATGGGCTCGATTGGAAGCCAATCGAACAGTACCAAAAAGAAACGGAGGCTTTCGGCCTCCGTTTCTCCATTCGCTATTCACCACTCGCTATTCGCGTCTTACCCCAGCCGTCCCGCGGCATGCGCGAGCAGCGTGTACACCAGCCCCGTCTCCGAGGTCAGATGGTTGCGCAGCGTCTGTGGGCCGCGGTCGTCGCGGGCGACTTCGTCGAGCAGCCGCTCGAACTCCGCGATGTAGCGGTCGACCGTCTGCTTGAAGCCGCGGTCGGAGCGGTACTTGCGGGCGACCTCGTCGAAGGCCTTTTGGCCGGCCGGCGTGTAGAGCCGTTTGCTGAACGCCTTGTTCTCGCCGCGCTGGTAGCGATCCCACATCTCTGCTGCGAGATTGCGGTCCATCAGCCGGCCGATGTCGAGCGACAGCGATTCCAGCGGATTGGCGGCGGCGGCCTGCGGACGGGGCCGCGGCGCTTCGCGGGGCGCGGGGGCAGGGCTCTCGCTGCGGTTGAGCAGGTCTGACAACCATCCGTCACGGCCATTGTCCGGGGTCGCCGGGCTGACCGGCGGCGCCTCGGCGCGGCGCGAGGTCGACGCCGGCACGCCGAGGTCCGGCGGCGGCAGGGTCGATGCGCTGCCATAGTCGCGCGTGCGGACATCGTTTCCGCGACCGCCGGCGGCAGCGACCATTACGGTCTCCTCCTGGCGCTGCACGCTGGCCCGGTTGCTGGTCGCGACGTCGAGCCCGCGGCCATGCTGCGCCACGATGCGGTTGAGCTCGGCCAGCGCCTCGATCTGGTCGACGATCACCTTGCGCATCTGCGCGGTGTTCTCCGAGGCCTCCTGCGGCATCTCGAGCACGCCGCGGCGCAGCTCGTTGCGGGTGGCCTCGAGCTCGTTGTGCATCTCGGCCGCCATCTGCTTCATGGCCTGTACCATTGCGGAGAATTTCTCCGTCGATTCCTTGAACATCGCATCCGTTTCATGGTTGCTCTGCTGGTACAGGTCGTTCATGGCCTCGAGCGTCTGCTGCCGCTCGTTCTCGGCGGCGGCGCGTACGGCCTCGAACTGGCGGCTGATCGCCGCCGAGCCGGCGCCGGCCGTCTCCGCCACCACGCGGGCGATGTCGCGGGCGCGCTCCTCGGCCGCGGCGAGCGATTCATCGAGCAGGCTGGTGAAGCGCGACAGCCGCTGGTCGAGATCCGTGGTGCGCAGGTCGATGGTGGTGACCAGCGATTCCAGCGTCGCCTTGCGTTCGGCGATCGAGGCTGTCGTGTTGTGGTTGCTCTGCTCCACCAGCGCGGCGGCTTCGACCAGCGCGCGGCCGTGGGTGTCAAACTGGGTCGACAGCTCGCCGAGGTCCTCCAGCGCCTTCTGGGTCTTGCTGTTGAACACGGTGAGCTGGTCTTCCAGTGTCTGGGTCGCAACGCCGTTACGCGAGGTGACGTCGTTCATCGCCGACACGAAGTCGGCGACGCGGGTCACCAGCGCGCGCTCGAGCGAGTTGAGGTTGTCGTGGGCGCCGGTGAGAACTTCCTGCAGCAGGATGTTGCCCTCGCGCAGCCGCTCGAACAGCGCGACCGTATCCGTGCGCAGGATCTTGCTGGTCTCCTGCATCTCGGTGACGGCGGCAATCGAGACCTGGCGCGACTGGTCGATTGCCGCGCGCGAGGAGTGCTCGAGATCCTTGAGCGACTTCGCCACCGCGCCGGTCGCAAGATCGCCGGCAGAGGTGATGTTGCGCGCGACTTCGGCGCCGTGGGTCGACATCGTTTGCGCGAAGGTATGGCCGCGCATCTCGATCGACTTCAGCGCGTCCGCGGTGGCGCGGTCGATGTCGGTGGCGAGCTGTGCGCTCTTGTTGGTGAGCGCTTCCACCAGCGTGCCGCGCCTTGTGTCAACCATCTGTGCCAGCCGCTCGGCCTGCTGCTGCACATAGGTGACGATCTCGTCGGTCTTGCCGGTCATGGTCGAGCCGAACTGGCTGGAGGCGGCGAGCACCGAGCGCTCGATGTCGGCGGACGTCGTCTTGACCTTCGAGGAGGCCTCGTTGGCGGCGGCAACCAGCGAGCTCTGCGCGTTCTGCGCCGAGGTCTGGATCGTGTCGGTGGTGTTCGCCGTGACGGCCGCAAGCGAGCGCTCGATCTGGGACGAGATGGCCTGGATCTGATTTGCCGCATCGGCGGAGGTTGACGCGAACGAGGTCTGCGCCTCGCGCGCGCTGCTCAGGATGGCTGCAGCGGTGTCCGCGCCAACCGCGGTCAGCGTCCGCTCGATGTCGATCGCCAGCGACTTGACGTGGCTGGCTGCCTCCGACGAGGCGGTAAGCAGCGTGCTCTGAACCTCGCGGGCGCCTGAGGTGATCGATTCCGCTGTGGCCGCGCCCGCCATGGAGAGCGAGCGCTGCATGTCGGCGGCCAGCGTCGTGACGCTGTTTGCAGCTTCAGTGGACGCGGCAACCAGCGTGTTCTGGGCCTCGCGCGCGCCGGCAGTGATGGTCTCGGCCGTGCTGGTGCCGGCCAGCGTCAGCGAGCCCTGCACGTCGGCGGTGAGCGTTCGCACCAGGTTTGCCGCCTCGGTCGAGGCCGACACGAGGGTGGTCTGCGCCTCACGGGCGCTGGTAACGACGGACTCGGCGGTCGATGTGCCTGCAGCCGTCAACGAGCGCTCCACATCGACCACGAGCGCCTTCACCTGTCCGGTGACGTCGGTGGAGACCGTGATCAAGGTGCTCTGCGCCTCGCGAGCTCCGGCGGTAATGGCTTCCGCGGTCGTGGCGCCTGCGATCGAGAGAGAATGTTCGAGGTCGCCGACAAGGGCCTTGACCTGACCGGTGACGTCGGTCGACACGGTGACCAATGCGTTCTGGGCGTCCCGCGCACCGGCCGTGATGGCTTCCGCGGTCGCGGCGCCCGTGATCGAGAGAGAATGTTCGAGGTCGCCGACAAGAGCCCTGACCTGACCGGTGACGTCGGTCGACACGGTGACCAATGCGTTCTGTGCCTCCCGCGCACCGGCCGTGATGGCTTCCGCCGTCGCGCTGCCCACCAATGACAGGGAACGCTCGACGTCCGTGACAAGCGACCTGACCTGGCTCGTTGCGTCGGTGGAGGCGCTGACGAGGGCGGTCTGGGCTTCGCGCGCGCCCGACAGCATCGAGGCCGCCGTCGCACTGCCTGCCGCTTGCAGGGTGCGTTCGACATCGGCCGACAGCGCCTTGACCTGCGAGGCGACCTCGCCTGTGGCCGCCATCAGCGAAGCCTGGGCGTCGCGGGCGCTCGACAGGATCGAACCCGCGGCACCGGCGCCGACCGCGGTCAGCGCGGTCTCCACCTCGCCGGCGGTGAGCTTGAGCTGTGCGCCGACGTCGGAGGAGACGGTGAGCAGCGCCTGCTGGGCGGTGCGCGCGCCGGTCTGGATAGTCTCGCTGGTGTTGACCACGAGATTGGTAAGCGAGCGCTCGGCGTCCTCGACATGCGACTTGATGCCGGAGGAGAGCAGCTCAGCGCGCGCCATCAGCTCGTCGCTGGCCTGGCGTCCGCTGCTTTCGATGCGGCCCGCGACCGCCTCGACGCGCGAGCCGAGCAGGTCCTCGAACTGCGCCACGCGGGTGTCGATGTCGCCGGCGATGGCGCCAACGCGGGTCTCGATGCCCTGGTGGATTTCCAGGAACCGGGCCGAAATGGTGTCGGTCAGATGCGCGCTGCGGCCGTCCACGGTTTCGGTGACGCTGGCGATGCGGCGATCGAGCGCCTCGATCGCCTGCGCCGTGCCGTCGGTGAGCGAGGAGGTGAGCAGGCCGAGGCGAGAGTCGATCGACTGGATCGCCTGTGCAGCGCCGTCGGTCAGCGAGGTCGTGAGCATGCCGAGCCGGCCATCGATCGTCTGCGTGACCGAGCTGGCCTGGGTGTCGAAGGTCTGTTCGAGCGACTTCAGGCGGCCTTCGATCGATTCGTCGAGCCACTTGAGGCGGCCATCAAGCGAGTTGTCGAGGAAGCCAAGGTGGGTCTCGAGCGAGGCGTTGAGCGTGCCGAGCCGGTTCTCCAGCGAGCTGTCGAACGTGGTCAGCTTGCTGTCCAGCGACGAGTCGAGGCTGGTGACGCGATCGCCAAGGGTGGTCTCGAACTGCAGCAGGCGCCGGTCGAGGGTCACCGTGATCTCGCCGCTGTTGGAGGTGAGGCGGGCGTCGAAATTGTCGACATAGTTCTTCAGCGTGCTCGCGATGTCCTCGGTGCGCTGGCCCATGCGCTCGACGATCTCGCCGCCAAACATTTTCACGGTGCGGTCGAATTCCGCGATGTGGCGGGTGATCAGCGCGCCGAGCGTGCCGGAGTCGCGGGCGAACTTCTCGGCCAGCTCCGCGCCCTGGTTTTTCACCAGCTCGTCGTAGGCGCTCATCTGCAGCGAAAGCGAGTCGTGCGCGGTTTCGGCCTGGCTCACCATCTTGGCGACCAGGGAATTGACGGTGACGTCGAGCACTTCGCCCGCCTTGTCGCCGGAGCTGAGAATGTGATTGGCTAGCCGATTGCCGGCCTCGTCGATCTTGCCGACAAGGTCGCCGCTGCGCAGCTCGAGCTCGAGCAGGAGCGAGTCGGAGGAATTCTTCAGCGAATCGTGCGCCTGTTCGGTGCGCTCGGAGATGCCCTCGACAACGCTCACGGCGCGCTGCTCGAATTCGCCGGTGATGCGGTCGATGCGCTCGTTCAGCATCTCATGGACGCGGTCGGCGAGATCGACGAATTCGTCGTGAACGTGGCCGGTCTTGAAATTGAGGCTGCTCGTCAGCCGCTCGGAGGCATCGAGCACGGCGCGCGTGGTCTCGGAGCTGGCTTCCTCGAGCCGGTCGAGCAGGTCGCCGCCGCGCTCGCCGAGCGCGAGGATCATGTTGTCGCCGGCATGGCTGAGCGCCTGGGTGATGTGGGCGCCACGCTCTTCCAGCGCGCCGGTGATGCTCTTGGCGACTTCGTCGACGCGCGAGGCGATCGCGTCCGAGATCAGTGCGATGTCGTGGCGCAGATCGATCTGCACGCCGGAAATGGCGCTGCGCACCTGCTCGGCCTGTCCGACCAGATTGTCGCGCTGGTGCGCGATGTCCTGCAGTAGCGCGCGGATGCGCACCTCGTTGTCGGAATAGGCGCGCTCCAGCGCCGCCACCTCGTTGGCAACCAGCGTCTCGAGCTCGCCGGCGCGCGCGATCGCGCGCTCGATGCCGTCACCCATGGCCGCGACCTCGCGACGGATCGCCTGTCCGACCGTGACCATGGAATCGCTCGCCGCCCCCTCGGGCTCGGAGAAGCGGATCGCGACCTGCGCCATCGATTGCGCGATCATCCGCATCTCCTGGCCGCGCCAGGCGAGGCTCGCGAGGAAGTAGAACAGCAGCACCGGCGCCAGGAACAGGCAGACGAGGCCCGCGAGCACCAGCACGCCGCCGCTCTGGCCGATGGCGGCCTGCAGCGAGGACAGGAAGCTCACCGTGAGCAGGCCGCAGCCGACCAGCCAGACGCCGGTGAAGATCGATGCAAAGGTGTAGACGTTGCGGGCGGGGCTGCCCTTCTGCAGCGCCTGCAGGAGCTGTCCGATTGCCTCGCGATCGTCATTGGCGGCGCGCCGGGGGCCGCGCTGCTCCTCGATCGGCTCGAACGCCGATCGCTCGCCGCTCGGACGCGTCTCGAACGGAGTTTCGGGGAAGGGCGTCGCAGCAGGAAGCGCGGGCGCCGCGACTTCGCCGCTACTGGTACTGGTCACATCGCGGTTGGGCTCGGCACTGTTCTCGCCGATGTTCAGAGCCTCCTGAATGGCAGACAGCGCGACTTCGGTCGGATCTTTCACCTTCTTGGGATTGTTCGCCATGTTAAGTCTGAGCCCTCTCAACTAATACGCGTCGGCGATCTTGCGAACATCGTCCCCCGCAAGCTCAAGCCGTCCCGTCCCCGTAGAGCGGTACGCAAGCACGCCCGTCGGCCGCTTGTCCGCTACATCCGGAAACATCCTATTGGTTGAGCGATGCGAATGAAATGGCCGCGATTAAGACATTCTTAATCATCGTTAACAGCTTTATGCCATAAGGCCTTATGCTTACACGAAATTCTCGCGTGCCGACGGCCATTGAGGTGGTACTTTGTCTGAAAAAGGGCAAATTTGAGGCAAATTCGGCCAACGATCCGTTAACTACTTCCGTGATTGGTTGACGCCCAAACGGCCCCACCGAAAACGAGCGGCCGCCAGTTCCTGGATCAGGCATGCCGCGTCACCTCGAACGGACCCAATGGATCGCTTCGCCGCCGCTCGCCCCCGGCGACGGTCCGATCGATCTTGCACATCTTGCGCGCATGTCGCTCGGCGATGCCGCTCTCGAGCGCGAGGTGCTTTCGTTGTTCGTGGCGCAATCGGACAGGCTGATCGGGGCCTTGTCCGCCCTCCCGCGGGATGGGCGCGAATTGGCGCACAAGCTGAAGGGATCGGCACATGCGATCGGCGCTTTCGCTGTCGCGGATGCCGCCGCCCGACTGGAACACGTCCTGATGAGCGGCGCCGAACCGGCGGAGCCGCTGGCGGCGCTCAGCGAAGCGGTCGCGCGGGCACGGAACGCGATCGAGGCGATACTCGGCAAGCCTTCAAAGCGGATTTGACCGGCAGCAAATTGACGTCAAAAGGTTTTGCGTGAGGGGCCCGGCCGCTGGCGCTCCCGGGATCGACCCGTTATAGGGACTGCCAGGGACCTCAACCTCATCCAGATCCGTATTCCGGCAGCACGAGCGATCATGGCCAAGATAACTTATGTCGACCATTCCGGGGAAAGACGCACCATCGACGTGGAGAACGGCGCGACCGTGATGGAAGGCGCGATCCGCAACGGCATTCCGGGCATCGAGGCCGAATGCGGTGGCGCCTGCGCCTGTGCGACCTGCCATGTCTATATCGACGAGGCCTGGCGCGAGAAGGTCGGCGCACCCACGCCGATGGAAGAGGACATGCTGGATTTCGGTTTCGACGTGCGGCCGAATTCGCGCCTGTCCTGTCAGATCAAGGTTACCGACGAGCTCGACGGGCTGGTGGTGACGACGCCGGAACGTCAGGCTTAATCCAATTGATCTAAATCAAAGCCGCGGCGGATCCACGGCTGCAGATTAGCTTTTACTTGATCCGTCAGCGGGATCGGCTTGCGCGTGGTTTCATCGATCAGCACCGTCACCGCCTGCGCCGAGGCCACGCATCGACCTTGCGAAAACACGACCTGATCGAACGTCACCGAGGTTCGCCCGAACTTCACGACGCCGAGTCCGAGTTCGATGGTGCCGGGCCAATGCAGTTCGGCGCGGAAATGAATATCGAGACGCACCATGATCCAGGCGAGCCCCTCCGGCACCAATCCCATGCTGGGATCCTTCATCAGCGTGACGCGGCCGGTCTCGAAATAGCTGGCATAGACCGCATTGTTGACGTGCCCATTGGGATCGAGGTCGGCAAAGCGCACATTGTCTGACAGACGATAGGGATAGTCTTCCAGGCGCAGCGTGGTGTCGGAGCGGATCGGGGCATTCACTTGCACAATCTCCACGTGGTTCGGCCAGTTACAGCCCAGTTGTCGCGTTGCGGCAAGGGGTTGCCGCGGCGCTTGCCGCCCCTATTATGGCGTTCCCGATCTGGCCGTCCTGGCTCGGCCGGCGCAGCCTTCCCATTTCGTACTCAACTGACAAAGAAGCGGATATGAGCGAAGCGATCAAAACCGATGTGTTGATTATCGGCGCGGGTCCCTGCGGACTGTTTGCCGTGTTCGAACTGGGCCTCCTCGACATGAAGGCGCATGTGGTCGACATTCTCGACAAGATCGGCGGCCAGTGCGCCGAGCTCTATCCGGAGAAGCCGATCTACGACGTTCCCGGCATTCCGCTCGTCACCGGGCAGGGGCTAACGGAGTCATTGCTCCAGCAGATCAAGCCGTTCCACCCGACCTTCCATCTGAACGAGATGGTGGAGACGATCGAGAAGATCGGCGAACCCGCGTTCCGCGTGAAGACCGATGCGGGTAACGTGTTCGAATGCAAGGTGGTGGTGATCGCTGCCGGCGGCGGATCGTTCCAGCCGAAGCGGCCGCCGGTGCCGGGCATCGAAGCTTATGAAGGCAGTTCGGTGTTTTACGCCGTGCGGAAAATGGAGCAGTTCCGCGACCGGAACATCTTGATCGTCGGCGGCGGGGATTCTGCGCTCGACTGGACCCTCAACCTGTACCCGATCGCGAAGCGCATCACGCTGCTGCATCGACGTGACGAGTTTCGTGCCGCGCCCCACAGCGTCGAACGGATGCGCGCGCTGGTCGCCGACGGCAAGATGGATCTGAAGCTCGGCCAGGTCACCAGTCTCGAAGGTGAGGGCGGCAAGCTTGCGGCGGCGACGGTGAAGGGCAACGACAACGCCATGACAAGGGTCGAATGCGACACCTTGCTGCCGTTCTTCGGGCTCACGATGAAGCTCGGTCCGGTCGCCAACTGGGGCGTGACGCTGGAGAACAATCTGGTTCCGGTCGACACCGCCGCCTTCGAGACCAACGTGCCTGGCATTTTCGCGATCGGCGATATCAACACCTATCCCGGCAAGCTGAAGCTGATCCTGTCCGGCTTCCACGAGGGCGCGCTGATGGCGCAGAAGGCACACCGCTATGTCTATCCGGACAAGCGGCTTGTGTTCCAGTACACGACGTCGTCGTCGAGCCTGCAGAAGAAACTCGGGGTCAATTGATTCCAATCAACGTAGGATTGGTTGATTTCAGTCAAAATGTCATCAGGCCGCGGGGCGGCCGCTGCGGCGATTTGCATCGTTCCGCGCTGCCACTGGAACCTTCCGCGAAATGGCCGTAGTCTTCGATCATTCCTTCGCTGGATTAGTCGGGTGACGACAATGCGGAATTGGCGATTTCGATTTCGGCTGATAGTGCCGATCATCATGGCGCTCCTGCTGGCGGCAGCACTGCCGGCGCAGGCTCAGGAGCCGTCGGCGGCAGGTCTGTGGCAGAAGGTCGAGGACGGCAGGCCTGTGATATGGGTGCTGTTCGTCGACCATAACGGTGTCTTCGAAGGCATCATGGCAAAGACGTTCCCGAGGCCCGGCGAGCCCGTCACCCAAGTCTGTTCGAAATGCACCGACGACCGCAAGAACGCGCCGCTATTGGGCATTCCCTTCATCCGCAATATGAAACGCAGCGGATTGAAGTATGAGGAAGGCAACGTGCTCGATCCGCGCGACGGCAGTATCTACAAGGCCAAGATGAGCGTCAGTCCCGACGGCAAGGAATTGACGATGCGCGGCTATATCGGCATCTCGCTGTTCGGCAAGGACGAAACTTGGTACCGCCTGCCTGATACGGCGATCGCGCAGCTCGATCCGGGGATCGTCGCGAAATATTTCCCGGCACAGGCCGCCGCAATGAAGCCGCCGCCCGCGGCCGCGAAGAAGAACGTGCCGTCCACTGCGCCTACGCGCTAGAGCTGCTCTACCGAAAGCGCTTTAGCGGCCGCTGATCGGCTGCACCGGTTCGGAGATCACCTCCGGCACGCCGACATCAAGGCGCAGCACCCCGGCCGCCGCGGGAACCGCAGCGTCCGCCATCGCGGCGTGGCCTTCGGCGGTCGGATGCACTGCGCCGCCATAGACGGCCGACAGGACCCCCCAGGTCGCATCATGGATGTCGGAGGGTTGCATCGAGGATGGCAGCGCCTGCGGATAGGTCATCGCGGTGAAGTAGCTGTCATTGGCGTCGCGGATCCAGCGCGCGCGCGGCAGGTAGGCGCGATATTCCGAGGCGCTGCGGCCGCACAGCATCGGCTGGCTGGCGGCGGTGACGATATCAGGATTGAAACTCTCGCCATTGGCAGCAAAGCATTGCCGGTCGAATTCCGGATCGGTGGCGGCTCGCGCGCAGAAGCCGTGCGTTGCGAACGCGTCCTGATGAGCGTCGACGAAGGTCATGCGGTCGGCGCGCGGATTGCGACAGAGAATGCCGGACTGGCAGAGCGCCAGCGCTTTCAGCGCCGGAAGAAATTCGTCCTGTACATAGCCGACCACCGGACCAAGCCGCTGCGGCGCGGCGTTGAACGAGGGGTGGATGTCGAAACCGGCGCGGCCGCCGGGGCAGGGGACGCCGCCGTCCGATAGCGCCGGATTGGCATAGGCCGTATAGATCACGCGCGAGAGGTCGCCGCCGACGAGCGGCTTCAGCGCCTCGCGCAGTTTGGCAAAGGATTGCGGCAATGTGCGTCGCAGCGCGTCGCGGGACTCGTCGACGGACGCCATGACGCCACCGCGCCGGAACAGCGCGCGCTCTGTCCCGGTATCGACGATCACGTCGGCGACGAGGCCGGAGAAGTAGATGTCGTTGGCGCCGATCGAGAGCAGGATCAGGTCGAGCTGCCGATCCGGCTGGCGGCGCTTGACCGCCGCAAGCGCATCGCGCAATTCTGCGAGCTGACCATTGACGCTGCCCGAGCAGGTGTTGCCTGACTTGCTCGGCAGGCACTCGCGGGCCTGCTGCGAGCCGAACAGCCCGTCATTGATGGTTGCGCCCGTGCAGGCGAGCGGCAGGTAAGTTACCGCGATGTGCGGGTAGCGCACGGCGAGCGCGAGCGCCGTGCGCGTCTGGTAGCTGTAGAGCGAGCGATGGCAAGCCGCGTTGAACCATAGCGCGCTGTGCTTCTGCCATACCGAGAGGAAGTCTGGCGCTTCGCAGGCCCGTCCGCCTTTATAGCCGGCGCGGCTCGGCCGGTAATATTGCTCGCCAGCAGTGCCGAGATAGGAGCGGAAGCAGAAGCCTTCTTCCGCCAGCCCAATCGGCCGGTCCGGATTGCCCTCGCCGGAAGCGATGCTGTCGCCAAGCCCTGCAATGAAGATGTCGCGCACGGCGATCTCGGTGGAGACACGCTGGGTCGGGTCCGAGCCTGCGGAGACGTCGACGGTCGCGACGGTCGTGCGTCCGTAGCGGACGCGCAGGTTCACCGGTTCGGCACAGTCGAAGGCGGAGGTCTGCGGCCCGTCGCCGTCGTCGAACGACCAGGCGCAGGTGGCGCCGACCGGAATCGGCCCGACCAAGCGCACCGTGATCGGATGATCTGTAGGCGTCAGGTAGCTTTCCTTGACGTTGTCGCGGGTGCAGGGCTCGTTGACGCGGCCAGCGAGGTCGATGCAGAGACGGTTGACGGTATTGCGCGCCCAGCCGCGGCCATCGCTCTGCAATTCCAACGCCTGCTCGGCAGCGAGGACGCTGCGGCCGCGCCCGGCATCAGTCTGCAACAGGAAGTCGCGTTCCTCGCGGAACAGGCGAAAACGGTTGCGGACCTCCCACGAAATCTGCAGAGGCTGTTCGGCGGCGGTCTGCGCTTCGGCCGATTGGCTCAGCAGCGCAACCGCCAGCAGCGCGGCGGAAACGATCGAACGGAACTGAATTTTGACCATGGCGCGTTTGACGGCATCGGTGGGGCAGAAATAAGAATGCCGCGCCGAATTAGCCAGAAAGAATAAAGAATAACGCGTCCGGATAACGTCGCTGTTACCGCTTCAGGTGCTTGATCCGTGGCCGGCTTTCGAGCGATTGCCGCACGGTGGCCTCCGCGGTCTCCGCCCTGAAAGGGGGGTCATTGAGCTTGCGCCGGCCGAGCCACGGCTGCACCACGTTGAGCCAGAGCTCGCGCATCCCCATGATCGAGATCGAGATGCCGAAGGGGATCAGGAAATACAGGATGCGGAACACGACCAGTGTCGCCAGCAACTGCTCCTTCGAGAATTCCGGCAGCGCCACCAGCATGGCGGCGTCGAACACGCCGATCGACCCCGGCGCGTGGCTCGCGAAGCCGAGAAGGGTGGCCAGGATGAACACCACGGCCAGCGAGACGAAATCGATATGAGGCTCGGTCGGCATCAACAGATACATCGCGAGCGCGCAGAAGCCGAGATCGACCACGCCGATCAGGATTTGCACGAGCGTCAGCTTGGCGGACGGCAATATCACCTTCCAGCCGTTCTGGCCGAGCTCGCGGCGGCCGGTGCCGGTCACGAGCCAGAGCAGGTAGGCGGCGATACCGGCAAGGCAGCCCAGTCCGATCAGGCGGTTCATGGCCTCCGGCAACAGGTCCATCGAGGACGCCGCCCCGGGGTGCCAGACCATGCCGATCCCGAGCACGAAGAGATTGCCGAGCCAGAACGTCAGGCCGGAGAGGAAGCAGATCTTGGCGACGTCGATCGCGGTCAGGCCGTAGTCCGAATAGATGCGAAAGCGGATCGCGCCGCCGGTGAAGACGGTGGCGCCGATATTGTGGCCGATGGTGTAGCTGGTGAAGCTGGACAGCGCCGCGATGCGGTAAGGGATGTGGTTCTTGCCGATGGTCCGAAGCGCAAAGAAGTCGTAAAAGGTTAACGTGCAGAAGGCGCCGACCACGCACAGCGCGGCGAGCGTGATGCGATGCGGCGCGATGTCGGTCAACGCCGTCAGGACGAGGGCGGTATCGACGCCCTTCAAGGTCCGGATCAGATGGGTCACCGCCAACACGATGATAATGACGCTCGCGGCGATCCCGAGCCGTTTCCAGCCGATCTTTTCCTTGAAGCCACGCCCAAGCGCGGTCAGCAGCCGATGCATTCATCCTCCCGGCGGGGCGGCATTTGTAGAAGGGCCCGTTACGTTGTCACATGGGGTAACGGGTGACGGGCAAACGCACCGTGCCCAAGCACCCATAAGGCAAAACGGTAGGTTTGTGCAGCCCTTGACAAGCCACGCTTCCGCCTTCGTTCGTCATTTCTGTCATACGCTGTACATATGGCTGGGCATCGGGAAATGTGAGTCGCTGCCGGCGGCTTTGTCGGTTCAATCCGCCGCTGCGTTCCCGCTGTTCCGCCGCCGGTTCTCGCGGTTTCGCCGGAACGTCCGTGCATCAAGCCGGTTAGCGCAGATATCAGCAAACAGAGCATGGCGTTGTGGGCGGGGGCGACGAGATGGCCGCGCGTCATGTTCCCAGAACAAAGGGATACGCGCAATGGGACTCTTCAGCAAAGACATCAAAAGCATGAACGATCTGTTCGTGCACCAGCTGCAGGACATCTATTACGCCGAGCAACAACTTGTGAAAGCGTTGTCAAAGATGGCCGGAAAGGCCAGCGATCCGCAGCTCAAACAGGGCTTTCTGACCCACCTCGATGAAACCAGGACGCATGTGCAGCGACTGGAGCAGGTATTCCAGATGCATGGCGCCAAGGTGAAGGCGGTCGATTGTCCGGCGATCGACGGCATCATCGAGGAAGCCGACGACGTCGCCGGAGAGGTGGCCGACAAGGACGTGCTCGACGCGGCGCTGATCAACGCCGCGCAGGCCGCCGAGCATTATGAGATCGTCCGCTATGGCAGTCTGATTGCCTGGGCACGGCAGCTCGGCCGCAACGATTGCGCTTCGATCCTGCAGAAGACGCTGGACGAGGAAAAGACCACCGACAAGAAGCTGACCTCGCTCGCCGAAGGCAAGATCAATCTGAGGGCCGCGAGTTAGATCACGATCGGGCCAGGTCAGCTGGGCTGCAGCTCATCGGAGCGTGATCTCCGGACAAGACACCTCGCTCGTCCAGCGAAGCTGGTTCGGGAAAGCATGGATCATGCTCCAGGCACCCAGGATGTTGAGACAAAAAGCCGCGCCGGAATAATCCGGTGCGGCTTTTTGTACCGGTCGCTGCTATCCGCAATCATCATTCGATCGATACCGAAATTTATTCGCGAAACGACAGGCTATGTCTGGTGTTGGCTCTCCGTCGAGGTGATCCATGCAAGACCTGCCGCTCAGGACCCGACAATACGCGGACGTCTCGTCTCGTCCGGCCGAAAAACCGGTGCCCTCCAGGCTCGCCGCTTCGCTGACGCTTGCCGCGATGAGCCTCGGCTACGGCGTGGTGCAGCTTGACGTCACCATCGTCAATACCGCGCTGCATGCGATCGGCGCCACGCTTGGCGGTGGCGTGTCCGACCTGCAATGGGTGGTAAGCGCCTACACCATCGCCTTTGCCGCCTTCATTCTGACCGCCGGTGCGCTAGGCGACCGCATCGGCGCCAAGCGGGTCTTCATGTCGGGCTTCGCGCTGTTCACCGCGGCGTCGCTTGCCTGCGCGCTGGCGCCGAACGCACCGGTCCTGATCGCGGCGCGCTGCATCCAGGGACTGGCGGCCGCGATCCTGGTGCCGAATTCGCTGGCGCTGCTCAGCCATGCCTATCCGGATGAGAGGGCGCGCGGCCGTGCTGTCGCAGTCTGGGCGGCCGGTGCCAGCGTCGCGCTGACGGCCGGACCGTTTCTCGGCGGCGCACTGATTGCGCTCATCGGCTGGCGCGCGATCTTCCTGGTCAACCTGCCGATCGGCCTTGCCGGGCTCTGGCTCACCTTCCGCTACGCCGACGAGACAACGCGCTCACTTTCGCGCGAGATCGACCTGCCTGGTCAAGTCGCGGCAATCGGGGCCCTGGGCACGCTCGCCAGCGCCCTCATCGAGGGCGGCGCGCGCGGCTGGCAAGATCCGTTTGTGCTCTCGGGCTTTGCCGTGTCGGCGGTGCTGAGTGCACTGTTCGTCTGGCGCGAAGCCTATGCGCCGCAACCGATGCTGCCGCTGTCGCTGTTCAGGCAACGGATGTTCGCGGCGACCTCGCTCGTGGGTCTCCTCGTCAACGTCGCCTATTACGGCCTGATCTTCGTGCTGAGCCTGTATTTCCAGGAGATCAAC
This sequence comes from Bradyrhizobium cenepequi, assembly GCF_020329485.1. Lineage (GTDB taxonomy): Bacteria > Pseudomonadota > Alphaproteobacteria > Rhizobiales > Xanthobacteraceae > Bradyrhizobium > Bradyrhizobium cenepequi. The sequence continues at coordinate 9,048 of NZ_JAGKJI010000039.1, read as the reverse complement.
GGCCTGTCGGCATTTCAGACCGGGCTGGCCTTCGTGCCGATGATGGCCGTGGTGCTGCCGGTCAATCTGATCGCGCCGCGCGTCAGCGAGCGCATCGGTGCGCCCGCGACCATCGGCAGCGGTGCTCTGCTGTCGGCCGCGGGATGTTTGGCATTGCTCGGCCTGAGGCCTGACACCGCCTATTGGGCAATCTGCGCGCAACTGATCGCGATGAGCAGCGGGCTCGGCCTCTTGGTCCCGCCGCTGACGTCGACGCTGCTTGGCAGCGTCGAGAAATCGCGCTCGGGGATTGCAGCCGGCGTGCTCAATGCGACCCGTCAGACTGGCAGCGTGCTGGGCGTCGCGCTGTTCGGCTCACTGGTCGGCCGGTCCACAGCGTTCATCGCCGGTCTGCACGCGTCGCTGCTTATCTCGGCCGGCCTGCTGCTTGTGGCGGCCGCCGCGATCATGCTTGGCGCCCTCCGGCCGGACCGGGCCGCGGCGTAACTCGGAACATCAATCGTTCCGAAGCGCGAAATGCGCGCCGCAAAACGCCATCGCCGCGCCGAGGCAGAGCGCGGCGAGGCCTGCCTCCACGATCGAGATGGTCGAGATCGAGCTCGGTGCGGAAGCCACCTGGCCCGCACCGGCGAGGATCAGGACCCCGACAGCGATCAGGAATTGCCGCATCCGCGGCGGGATCTCGCCCGAGACGGCGCTGTGCATCAGGTTCGCGGTGAAATAGCCGCCGCAGAACGCCACCGTCGCGATCAGCCACCAGGCGATCGCTGCGCCCGCTGGCATGGATTCGTGCGCGTCGGAGCGCCACAGCCCGCCAAGATCAAGGCCGTAGCGCGCGCCCAGCATGTGCACGGCGAGCGCCAGCAGCACGCCGGAAATCATTGCGGCGCCGAGGATCAGGTGGCGCGGAAAAGAGGTCGTCTCGGCCATGGTCTGCTTGTAGGATGAAGCCGGCGCGCCGCGCAAGCGGCGCTGTCAGCCGATTGCTCCGGGTTGTGGATTTGCCGACGTCATCTGCCAACGATAGCGTAGAGCGAGGTGAGGGCGCATCGACGCGCTATGCCTACAAGGCATCATTGATCGGATCGGCGCACCAGTTCGAATTGACCGATGCCGGACTGTCATGGCGTATTGCCGGCCGCTCCGGCGTCTGGCCTTATCGCGATATCTCGGCGGTCCGCCTGTCGTATCGTCCGGTGTCGATGCAGTCGCGCCGTTTTCGTGCCGATATCGACAATGCCAATGGCGGACGGATCGCCATCCTCTCGACCACCTGGCAGACCGCAACCCTGATGGCGCCGCAGGATCACGGCTACCGTGGCTTCATCGAGGAATTGCACCAGCGTATGAAGGCGGCCGGCAGCAGGGCGATGCTGTCAGGTGGGCTCGGGCCTGCGACCTATGCGGCCGCGCTCGCGCTGTTGGTGGTGCTGGCAGTCGCGATGATCGGGCTATTGCTTCGTGCGTTGTTCACCGGCGAATTCGTCGGCGTGCTGTTCCTGATCGGCTTCGCCGTGCTGTTCGCCTGGCAGATCGGCGGATTTGTCGGCCGTAACCGGCCGCGCCGCTACGGTTTCGATCACCTGCCGGATAAGTTGCTGCCATAGCTCCGCGTGGCGGCCCCAAGTTCACTCAGTCGAATCAAAATCCTCTTCTTTCGCGATCAAGATGCCCGACAGCGCTCGCAGTCCGGTTTCGAGCTGCTCCAGCGTCGGCGCGCCCAGCGCCAGGCGGACGGCGTTGGGTGCGTGTCCCGGGGTGACCGCAAACGTCGTCGACGGCGTCAACGCGATGTCGCGGCGGGCGGCAGCCGCCACGAAAGTCTGCGAGCGCCAATGCGACGGCAATGTCAGCCAGAGGTGATAGGCCTTGGCATTGGCCTGGATCTCGAAGCCGGTGAGCAACTTCGCAGCCATCTGCTGGCGGCGCGCTGCATCGATCCGCTTCAGCCGCGTGAGCTCGGATACGGTGCCGTCGCCCATCAGCCGCTGTCCGGCTGCCAGAGCATAGCCTGACGCCGTCCATCCGCCGGAGCGGACGGAGGCCATGATGATCTCGCGCAGCTGTGGCGGAGGAACGATGAAGCCGAGAGCAAGGCCGGGCGCGACCTTCTTCGAGAGGCTGTCGAGCACGATGCAGCGGTCGGGAGAGAGCGCAGCGAGCGGTGCCTCATCGTCGAGAAAACCATAGACTGCGTCCTCGATGATGGTGAGGTCGAGCTTCTCGACGACGCGCAGCAGATCGGCGCGCCGGGCGGCCGGCATCGTGATGCCCAACGGATTTTGAATCGTCGGCTGCAGATACAGCGCCGAAAGACGCGCTTCCCGGTGCGCTTTCTGCACTGCATCGGGCCGCACGCCGTGCTCGTCCATCGCGAGCGGCACCAGCGTCACGCCAAGACGCGCCGCGATACCCTTGATGAAGGGATAGGTCAGCGCCTCGACGCCGCAGCGTCCGCCCGGCGGCACCATCGCGGCGAGCGCCGCCGCGATGCATTGCCTGCCGTTGGCGGTGAACACGATCCGTTCGGCGCTTGGAGACCAGTCCTTGCGGGCCAGGAACGTCGCCGAAACCTGTCGCACGGCTTGCGTGCCCGCGCTGGTCGATGGCCGCAATGCGGCCTCGAGCGCATCTACCCGGTCCAGCCCTTCCAGGCTTTTCGCGATCATCGCCGCCTGTTGCGGCAGCAGCGGATAGTTGAATTCCATGTCGATGCGCGCGCCATGTGCCTCCGGTGACGGCGTGATGCCGCGTCGTACGTCGCCGGAAATGAAGGTGCCGCGTCCGACTTCGCCGACGACGAGGCCGCGCCGCAAGAGCTCGGTATAGACCCGGCTCGCGGTCGACACGGCGATCTTGCGCTCATAGGCGAAGCCGCGTTGCGGCGGCAGGCGGTCGCCGGGCTTCAGCGCGCCGCTGGCGATCTCGGCGACAATGGTGTCGGCAAGCCGCAAATATTCGAACTTCGACATAATTGCACCGAGAGCAATGTTTCGCTTGAACCGAGACAAATACCGGATCATCTAGGGCGCATCAACCCTGCGATTGTACCGAGGATACACGAGCAATCCGCGGTCAATGACGGCGCTGCGATCAGCATTTGCGCCGACGGCATCGCTTTGCCGCGTGGGAGACAGCCGGAGGGAAGACGATGTCGACGCTATCCCCAGCCGCAGGCCGGCCCGCGCAGCCGAGCTCATCGGGCGGACTGGTTTGCTGGATCGGAGCGGGTGCGCACGCGCTGCTCACTTATCTGGAGCACCGCGCCGCCATTAAAACACTTCGTGCACTGGATGATCGCGCATTGCGCGATATCGGCATACCGCGCTGCCAGATCGAGGCCGCCGTCGGCGGCGCGCTCAATCCCGCGATGGGAAAACTCCGATAGGTCGAGCGTTAGTGCCGCACCACCAGGACCGAGCATTTGGCATAGCGCACCACATGGCCGGCATTGGAGCCGAGGAAATAGGTGCGCATCGCCGGCCGGTGCGAGGTCATCACGATCAGGTCGGCGTGCACTGCCGCAGCTTCCTCGAGGATCTCGTGATAGATGCCGCCCTGGCGCACTACGGTGGAAATGCGCGACGACTCGATGCCGCTTTCGCGTGCCACGATCGCGAGCGCTTCCTCGGAAGTCTGCCTCTGTTGGGTATCGAAATCGGCTGGCACATATTCGGCCAGCATCACCGGTGTCATCGGCAACACGTTCAGCAGGCGTACCGTACCCTTCCAGTTTTCCGCGAGCGTCGCGGCTGTCGCGATCGCAGGCTTCGCCAGCTCGGTGTCGGCCAAATCGATCGGCACCAGAATGGACTTGAACATCCCTGCCTCCTGTCCGCTCAACATTGACGCGGCAAGCGGCGATTTTCCGCGCCGGCTGCCTCAGAGCATGATCCGGAAAAGTGAAAACCGGTTTTCCCGCGACAAACGCAAGCGTTTGCGCTGAGATCATGCGGGGATTCTAGTCGTCCGAAGTCTGCTTCAATAGTTTCGGGCTGACAAACTGTACGAGCTTGCCGCGGCGGAACGCCACGTCGGTCCAATCGTTGGTCGGAAAGTCGAAGATCGCAAGGCCCGAGGTCGGCAGGTTGTGATCAAGCGCTTTCTTCGCAGCCGCATCACCGCTGCCGATAAGGGTGAGGGCAAGCTCGTGCATGCCGGGATTGTGGCCGACCAGCATCAGCCGCTTGGGGTCGCTGACCGAAGCCATCCGGATCGTGTGCAACAGCTCGGTCGGATCGGCGCCGTAAAGTTCCGGCAGGAATTCCACCTCCGGCGGCGGCACGAGCCCCTTGATCGCTTCCCACGCGATTTCCCAGGTCTGATGCGCCCGGACCGCAGGCGAGACCAGCACGCGGTCGGGGAACGGCGGATGCCGGCCGATCCAGCCGCCAATCTCGGCCGCATCGCGGTGGCCGCGGTCGTCGAGCCGACGGTCATAGTCCTGGCCCGAGGGCGACTCGGTTTCGGTCTTGGCGTGACGCAACAGCATCAAACGGCGCATGGCGCAATCTCGATTCCACGTGCTTTCAATAATCTACATGCTCATGCCCGCGACAAGGTGACAAGTCGTGCTGCGGTCCGTAAGAAAACGACATGAGCGAGACTTCGACAAGTGCGACTGACGATCCCGATGATGCAGTGCCGTTCCCCTCGCGCCTTTCGGTCGATCTGGACGTCGATATCTGCGTGATCGGGGCCGGGCTTGCCGGCCTGACGGTGGCGCGCGAAGCGGCGCGGCTTGGCGCCAGCGTCGCAGTGCTCGAGGGCCGCCAGGTCGGCTGGAACGCTTCCGGCAACCAGCTCGGCACGGTGATGCCAGGCTTCAATCTTCCGGTGTCCGACCTGATCGAACGCGTCGGGCTGCAAGAGGCTCGTGAACTCTGGGCGTTATCGAAGGAAGGCGCCGATTACGTTCGCGCGACCGCGAGCGAGGAGTTGATCCCGGGCATCGCGTTGAGCGAGGGCGCACTGCAGGTTTCCACCGTCGATGTCGGTGAGACCCTGATCAGCCGGTTGCAGACGCTCGGTGAGGATTTCGAAACCGAGGTCGAGGGCTGGCAGATCGACCGTGTGCGCAGCACCATCAGGACCAATCGCTATTTCCATGGCATCTACTATCGCGAGGCGTTCCAGGTCGACGGCCGCAAATATGTGCATGGCTTGGCGGCGCTGGCGCGGCGGGCAGGGGCGCGCATCTTCGAGGATACGCCGGCGGTCAGCATCGACTTTTCCGGCATCCGCAAGCGCATCGTCACGCCGTCAGCGCGCTTGCGTGCGTCGCATATCGTGCTCGCCGGCAATGTGCATCTCGGCGCTCCGCTCAAGCGGCTGTCGGATACGCTGCTGCCGGTCTGGCGCTATGCGGCGGTGACCGAGCCGCTCGGCGAGCGGCTCGCGGAGGCGCTCGGCTTTCACGGCTCGGTTGCCGACAGCGACGGCATCGATCATTTCCGCGTCATTGGTGGCGACCGGCTGATGTGGGCAAGTCATGAGACGACGTGGAATGCGAAGCCGCAGCGTTTTGCGCCCGTCATCCAGCGCCGCATCAGGACCATCTTTCCGCAACTCGGCAAGGTCGGGATCGACGACGTCTTCGGCGGCGCCGTTGGTGTGACCGTGCATGGCATGCCGCAGATCGGTGAGTTGCGCAAAGGCCTTTGGGTCGCGAGCGGCTTTGGCCGGCAGGGCATGAACACGTCTGCGATGGCGGGAGTATTGATCGCGCGCAGCATCCTGCGGGGCGATGAACGCTGGCGGCTGTTCTCGCCATTCGAACTGGTCTGGGCGGGTGGGCCGACCGGCCGCGCCGCCGCGCATCTGATCAGCCTTTGGGGCCGGGGCGCCTCCGCCACGGCCAACGCATTGGCGCGCTACCGGGAACGTCTGCGCGCCAAACAGCGCATCCGTGACGCGCGCCTCACTGAGGCCAATCGCCAGGCTGGCACCCTGCCGCGGCCGTCGCGCCGCCAACCGGCGCCAGGCGGCCAGCGGGCTGCGCACTCGCAACCGCCCACCCCGCAGGAACCGTATGGCTCAAGCTCGCAGAAAAGTGAGCAGATCGGGGACTGATCGGTGTAACCTCACAGCCAGGCGCGCCGTACCTGACAGCGAACAATCGTCATCCGCGTTCACGGAGACCATCATGATTGACCGCCGTTTCCTGCTCGCTTCCGCTGCCGGCCTGTTCAGCTTCGCCGCCTTCCGCTGGCTGCGCGGCTCGCCGGCGAAGGCTGCCGAGAAATTCGAGATCGAGAAGACCGACGCCGAGTGGCGCGCGCAGCTCACGCCACAGCAATATGAGATCCTGCGCAAGCAGGGTACGGAGCGGCCCTGGTCCAGCCCGTTGTTGAAGGAGCACCGCAAAGGCATCTTCGCCTGCGCCGGCTGCGACCTGCCGCTGTTCGCCTCCGACACCAAGTTCGAAAGCGGTACCGGCTGGCCAAGTTTCTATCAGCCGCTCGAAAACGCCGTCGGCACCACTGAGGACCGCACGTTTGGCATGGCGCGCACGGAGGTCCATTGTCGGCGCTGCGGCGGCCATCTCGGCCACGTCTTCGACGACGGTCCGAAGCCGACCGGTCTGCGCTACTGCATGGATGGTCTTGCGCTGGTCTTTCGCCCGGGAGCCGCTTCAGCTACCTAGGTTCTCGTCATCGTGCGAAATCGAACGAACAAAGCAGGCCTCCCGTTCGGAGGCCTTTTTCCTTGATCGCGCGATCGCCTCACGCTGACTTGCGCTCGTCGTCCTGCGTGGGGGCATCGAGCTTCCTTGCGCTTTGCAGCAGCGCCTCTTCGTGGGCGATCAGCTTCTTCGATTCCTTCAGCGCGTGATAGAGGTCGCCGTTGAGGATGTGGTTGTTGATGCCCTCGATGAAGGGCCAGCCGCTGGGCATCGCCGTGATGATGTCGCGCACCAGGCTGAAATAGGTCGGATGGTGCGCCATCGGATCGGGCGAGAGATACATCAGCTGCACCGCGAGATAGACCAGCTTGGCCGGCGTGTCAGCCGTCTCCGGCGTCAGAATGTCCTTCTCGCGAAGGATCGGAATCTTGTCGCCGTCGATCAGGAGGCGGGCGCGCTGATCGGTGTTGGTGACCACACAGGAGCCGATGATGATCCGCTCGTTCGGCTTCAGCTCGACCTTCAATGCCATTCCCGTTCTCCTTTGCCGCCATTCCCGCGCGATGCGTCGTTGCGACGAAATCGAATCATGTCTGGCTCGCACCCGCCGTTAAGACCGATGGCGGCCGATCGCGCTGCAATCCTTTCCGATCATGGTTAACGGTTGGTAAATGCCGTTCCTGCTCGGTTCGCCCCTTCTGTCCGAAAGCGCAGCCAATTCAGTAGTATTCCGGAGCATCTCCATCGCTGCGTAGCACTTTCATGCTGTTGTCAGGGCCTGAAATGCCGCCGAGAAGATTCATTTTTTCTTAGAGGGTTGGTTCCAAGGTGAGCCTTCGTCCGATCAAAAACGATTGGAAGCGACTTGTTCCAGTTTCACACCAGAAAGGTATGAAAAATGTCCGGCATTATTCTTTCGGCTTCGGTTCGCCAGAACCTGCTCTCGCTGCAGTCGACCGCTGATCTGCTCGCCACCACGCAGAGCCACCTTTCGACCGGCAAGAAGGTCAAGTCGGCCCTCGACAATCCCACCAACTATTTCACCGCCGCTTCGCTCGACAACCGCGCCAGCGACATCAACAACCTGCTCGATGGCATCGGCAATGGCGTGCAGGTGCTGCAGGCGGCCAACACCGGCATCACCTCGCTGCAGAAGCTGGTCGACAGCGCGAAGTCGATCGCCAACCAGGCGCTGCAGGCGACCTCGGGCTATTCCACCAAGTCCACCGCCACGTCGGCGGCGATTACGGGCGCGACCGCCACGAACCTGATCGGCGATGCCGATACGGCTGCGACCGTGTCGGGCACTGCGGTTGCGGCGGGCCTTGCGGCCACCGACACCACCACCGCGGCTGGATTTGCCGACGGCGACTCGTTCACGGTCAATGGCAAGACGATCACGTTCGCGACCGCCGGCACCACTGAGACCGCGGCCGCGACCACAGACGCTGCGGGCAACGTCACCATCAATCTCACATACACTGCCGGCGCCACCGATTCCACCGTACAGGATGTTCTTGACGCGATCGATGGCATCACCGGCGGCTCATCGTCGATCAGTGCCGGAAACGTCCTGACCATCAGCAACGCCACCACTGACACGACCAACAGCATCATCCTCGGTGGTGACGTCGGCGGCGCCCTCGCCAACCTTGGCCTTACGGCCGGTGGGACCAAGCCGACCAATTCCAAGGATAACCAGGTCCTCAGCATCGCTGCGATCGGCAGCAAGGCGGCTCAGACCATCACCATCGGAACCGGTACCGGTGCGGTGAACACCCTGGACGATCTCAACAAGAAGCTCGCCGACAGCAACCTGGTGGCTTCGCTCTCCAGCGACGGCAAGCTGAGCATCACGACCGCCAATGACGATGCATCGGTCGATCTGACCGGGAAAATCACCGGCACCGCCACGGGTACCAGCGGCCTGCTCGGAACCCTCACCACGACCACTCCGGTCAAGGATATCAATGCGCAGAACACCCGCGCGGATCTGGTCCGCCAGTACAACACGGTGATCGACCAGATCAAGACGACAGCGCAGGATGCCTCCTTCAACGGCATCAACCTGCTGAACGGCGATCAGCTCAAGCTGGTGTTCAACGAGACCGGCAAGTCGACGCTCACGATCAACGGCGTGACCGACGATCCGGCTGGCCTGGGTCTGGCGTCATTGACTGCCGGGACCGACTTCATCGACAACGACAGCACCCAGAAGGTTCTCACCGCGCTGAACGACGCGTCGAGCACGCTGCGCTCGCAGGCTTCGGCCTTCGGTTCGAACCTGTCGATCGTGCAGATCCGTCAGGACTTCTCCAAGAACCTGATCAACGTGCTGCAGACCGGCTCGTCCAACCTGACGCTGGCCGACACCAACGAGGAAGCGGCCAACAGCCAGGCGCTGTCGACCCGCCAGTCGATCG
>NZ_JAGKJI010000038.1 GCF_020329485.1 Bradyrhizobium cenepequi | reverse complement strand
CAATCGACAGCGAAACTGCCACCTGGCAATTGTCTTGCTTGCCAAGTTGACCGCAATATTGACGCGCCACGCCGACCGAATGCCGGCCTTTTTTGGGAAAGCCAGTGTCATCGATGATCCAAGCTTCAATCGCGCCGTGCCGCTCAATCTTCGGCTGCACCATCTCCCGAACCTTGGCCATGACCTTCTCGTCCGACCATCCGCCCCTGCCCACAAAATGAAGCAGCGATTGATGCTGGGCTGCTGTGCGCTCCGGCGACGTGATCGCCGCCATCGGCTCTACGCTCTTGCGCTCACCAGGCAGCATCAGGCCAACACAGTAATCGCGTAGCGGCTTCGCCCGATCCGCATGCCCGATGACGCTCACCAACCCGTCGACATAAGCCGCAAATCGCGCTTCACTTCCATCCTTGCTTCGGCTACCCATTTAAAATTCCTCCCTGAGTCCCTCCGGGTAGCTGATTCACCTTCAAATAGGCCCGCGACTTTCTGACTCAGTAATACTAGGCCAACCTCAGGCCAAGCCGAATAGAAGCTGCGATCGAGACGCACCAGTGTCTCGGAGCTGATCGCCCTCATCTCGCGTCGGGCATAGCGGTGACGCAAGCCGCCGAAGGTCAGTGGAAACCGATGCACCGCTGCGTTGATTCCGTATGAACAGCCGACATCAAGCACGATCGGCTTAACGCTGGTTGCCGAAGCTTTCGCTGCCAGAATCTGACGCACGACCGGCTCAGCCACGTCCGGGATCATATAATCCAAGCCTCCCAGGACGGAGAAATACGCCCTTGGATCATCCAAAGCATAAATGTCATCGAAGACAGCTTTATCCCGATTGATACGCGAAAAATCAGTTCGCAACCCGACGTCTCCATATTTCAATTTGCACGCAAGCCCAAGGCTCTTGCCTCGACCAGTACTCTCTTATTGCAGATGTTGGCCGATATATGAATCTCACAGTACCTTTTGCGGTCTGCCTAACCCAAATTTCTTGATCGATGAGCCAGTCATTCTCCCATCATGAGACCTGCTCGTTGATGCTGATGCTGGACAATTCAGGCGGGACGAAGACGTGGTGCGATGGCCAATCCGCAGCGACAAGCGTGCGCAGAAGTACGCTTGCGAGATGTTGGGGTGGACTCGGCTCGCGGCAGTAGTTGTTCACTAGGCTTCGCCTTCCGCCCAGGTCTATCCGTATGTCGAGGAACCCGGCGGACTTGAATAGGAAGAGCCGCTTGGCGATCGAGCCGGCGCGCTCGACTTCGGCGGCAATCATCCTGGAAGCGCTTGATCTCGCTCACATCCAGACCGCTCAAACATCATATGCCCCCTCGCGCACGTGACCTGCCAATAATGTATTCATGATCGCCCTCCGGCCTTAACCTCTCATCTTGCTTCCGCTCGCCTGGACGAATTCCCACGATGGCTCTGAGAGCTTCTCACCATTTTTGAATGTACCGACCCCCCGTCATTCCCCGCCCGCTCCGGCGCTTTCCGTTACGAGCGATTTATCGGGTCGAATGGTGAAGAATATCGCAAGCTGGAGCACAGCTCCCCTATCATGATTGGGAGGAGCGTGAGCTTGCGTTCACTTCTATATTCGTTTTCTCGCACAACCGCTCAGCTGGCAGCGGCTTCAGCGCGAGATATCGGACAAATCTCGCGACAGCGCGGCCCAGAGCGCGCTCAAGATGACGCTCTGCCCTTCGACGAGTTCAAAATAAAGTCCGGGCGATGTCAGGCCCGTACTCGAGGAGACTTCGAGACAAGCATGTCAGAGATCACGCGTCGTAATGCTTTGGCTCTCGGAGTTTCGGCGTGGCTTCCGGTGATAACCGGACGCCCGGAGCGAGCCGCCGCGCCGGACGGAGTCCCGGTTCTTGACCAAAAGCGGAATATCTATTTGAGCGAAGGTCAGACGGACCCTCGAAGCCTCCCAGCTATTGGATCGCTGAGAGCGATGATGGTGTTTGTGGACTTCGCTGACGCACCCGGCGATATCAGCGGCACGGAAGGGATAGCCGATCATCTCACCGGATACGGCAAAGCCGAAAAATGGTTTGGGGACCAGTCGTACGGGCGCCTCACTTTCGAGATTGCCAGAATTTCTGGCTGGCGACGCATGCCTAAGCCCTCCACTAGCTACACCGGCGCCAACAAACGTTTCACCTTCCAGCAGCAGAAGGACTATATGTCAGACGCCGCGGCACTTTTCCCAGAACTCGATGTCCGCACCCACCCGCTGTTGCTTGTCGTTGGCGCGAAGACCGACGCGATTGCTATTTCACCAACATTTATCGCCACGCCGGCCAATGCGCCCATGAATCCAATGGGGCCGGTTCGTTGGGGCGTGACATTTGGCAAGGACAGCTATACCAACAACCACATGAACCTGTGTCATGAGGTGTGTCACACCCTCGGGTTACCTGATCTCTATAACTTCGAGCCATTGCGATTTACGACCGGCGCCTGGGACATCATGGGCGATATCTTTCGGGGCACTTCGCTGATCGGCTGGCATCGCCACAAACTTCACTGGCTTGCAGACGAGCGCAAGGCTTATCTGGCGCACGGTGAGTGTGAGACTGTCCTCACACCGTTGCCAGGCAGCACAGGAACCTCGATGATTGTGGTACCAGCCGACGGTGCGTTGCATCCATCGAAAGTGTACGCGCTCGAACTTGCACAGCCGATTCGAGGCCACGATGGCACAACCACCGGCGACGGTGTTCTTGTCTATAGCGTTGATGCCGTCGTCCCGACTGGCCAGAGCCCGGTGAGAATCGTGCCGGCCAAAACGACGACGAGCTTCAACTACGGGGAATTGTTCGAAGCGCCGTTTTCCTCAGGATCAATCCTCGATGACCCGACGTTGCCGTTCAGTCTTTCGATCAAAGCAAAACGCGAGGACGGCTACGTTGTCGGCCTGAAGGTGCGCTAACCGGACTTTGCCGCCGCGACGTTATCGGATGCGATGAATAACCAGATATCCGCCAGGTTGATTTCCACCAGGGGACGTCTGGCGAGATTACCCGCCATGCTTACCGGCTTTCAGCCATTCGCGTCCGCGGGCCTTGACCCGTTCGATCAGTTCACCGCCCTCAAACGGCTCGGCAGGACGCTGTCTTGACCTTCCTGAACGGGCGCCCCGCAACGCTTCGAGTTTTGCCGCGCGAAGCTGCTCACGTTCCTCGACAAGCCGCAGCCCTTCCCGCATGACTTCGCTGGCGGTGGCGTACTGGCCGCTATCGATGAGATCTTTGATCAAGTTCTCGTAGTGCTTGCCGACGGTGTAGCTGGTGGCCACGGGTCCTCCTATGCTTATAGCCAGGGGCATCTCATCGCGGATGGTTCGCCGGCGTGCTCGGCAGTCGTAACGACATAGGCGACAAGACGCTTCTCGCCCGCACTATCAGCTTGCGCCACCACCACCGCCTCGCGCACCGACCGGTGCTCAGTGAGCCGCGCCACGATCTCACTAGGCTAGCCGCGGCTCGGCAGGCAGCCGATCTATACGAAGACGACCGACAAGCGGATTCTGAAACTGCTGGATAGGCCGCCCCCGCAAGCGTTTGCGCGCTGGACCGGCCCTCTGCTGGCCGAGGCACTAGGCGATGTTGACGTCCAATATGTCTGCCGGTTCCTGCCCAGCCACAAGATTGACCTCGCGGCTCGCAAGTCCTGGTGCGAGAGCAACGACGCGAACTTTACGGCCAAAGCCGCCGATGTCGTTGGCCTTTACGTCGCCCCGCCGGCGACGGCTATTGTGCTATGCGTGGATGAGAAGCCCTCGATCCAGGCTCTGGCGCGAGCGCAGGGCTATCTGAAGTTGCCCAATGGCCGCGCCTTGACCGGCCAGAGCCACGATCACAAGCGGCATGGCACCACAACATTGTTTGCGGCGCTCGAAGTCGCCACCGGAAAGATCATCGCCACGCATTCAAAACGCCGTCGCCGTGTCGAGTTTCTCGACTTCATGAACAGCGTCACCGCGGCCTTTCCGGGCCGGAAGCTTCACGTCGACCTCGACAATCTCAACACCCACAAGAGGAATGAGGATTGGCTCAGGGCCCACCCCAACGTGTAATTCCATTTCACGCCGACAAATGCGTCCTGGCTCAATCAGGTCGAGGTATGGTTTTCGATCTTGCAGGGGCAGTCGCTCAGCGGCACCTCCTTCGCAAGCTTCAAGCAGCTTCAGGACCACATCGATGCCTACGTCAACGCGTACAACGACAAAGCCGAGCCCTTCGTCTGGACCAAGAAAAAGGTCCGTCAACGCCGATTCAACGGCCGCCGTATCACTCAGCCGGGTACTAGAATGGCAGCTAGCCTCGCTGCACCTACTCCCTCATCGCAGTGGACTTCCACCACCTACTCCTTGCCGGTCTCCCGGCGCACCAACTGTAGTGCTAGATCTGAGTGTGGCGCAAAGGCATCCGGAGTCACCAACGCTTCCTCCAGAAATGAAATTACCGATACTGCTTATGCGCCTTTGCCGAGGAGCGAAATGATGTCGTCGAGCGTCGTCATGACAGCGACCGATTCTTCTTTTGGCAGCGAGGCGTCACGGCAAAACCAGACTGCTCGGCATCCCGCGCTGCGTGCGCCCAGAACATCCGAGCGAAAGCTATCGCCTACCATTATGACCCTGTCTGGCGCCTCACGCAAAAGTTTTAAACAGGCTTCAAAAGCGGCTTGGCTGGGCTTGCGATAACCGCAATCGCCGCAGAACATGACAAGATCGCAGTTGCGGCTGACATTTGTGTGCCGAGCTACCTCGGCTCGCCACAACCTGTGGCTCGTTCCCCAAGGCGTATTAGACAAGATCGCCGTCCGGTAGCCCATTCGGCGAACTGTAGTGATGACTTTCTCCGCTTCTGGCATGAGCTGGCTACTAGCAAAGATTCTTTTGCAGAGGCGCAGCTCGAGTAGCGTTGCATCCGCGTCATCAATGTCGGGTGCCAGTACGCATCTAAACCGGTCGGCGAAAGAAACCACACGACAATCCTCGCGCTCGCTGTTCAGCGCCTGCAACGTTGCGCTAGCGATGGATCTCGGCGCTGTGACAGTGGCCAAATCTGTAAAGCTGGCCGGATCGGTGAGGAAATCATGCAAGAACTCAACCTGTTCGGCCTCGGTCCGTAATGGATAGTCGCAAAGGGTGTTACCCCAGTCAAAGATGATGGCGATAGGATTGCTCATCTTCATGGAAGCGCTTTCAGCCGATCTAGAAACGCTCGCCACTGGCGGAGAATAATCTCTGGATCTTTGCCCTTACGCCAAAGGTCCTTATCTAAATCATTTGACATGTGCTTGGCTCGCATGCAGTCTGGTGAAACCTCGCCAAATATCGCATCGCCTTCGGCGGTGATAAAAAAACAAATATCGAGAAGTTCAATTTCGCACGATGCCAAGACTCTCGCCAGCGCCTTGAAGGCTCGCAAAGCCAAATCCCTGGCAGCATCCGTATCGATGAAGCGGTCCGCGAGCCAATTCGGCATGCATTCGTCCCGATGTGGTAGTGGGTTGCGCCAGTCGAAGCGCACATAGGGTTCGTGTCGCTGATCGGGTCGGAGATATCCGCCACGACGCGTTGGGAAAGTCTCCAACCCCAGGTATATATGTTTTGGTGTCCCGACATAGGCCGCCTTCACGATGACCTCGATAGGCGGAGCCGCAACTCGCCGACTGATGTAATAGTCTTCACCAACGTGAACGATCGTGGAAGGCACACCCTCAGTCTCTAGCATCCGCCAAAGCCGCTCGCTGATGCGTAGACGTAACCGGTCGGTGCCCTCAACTGTGGCAGCGCGATTTGCGGAGTACGAAAACAACGTGGGCTTTAAACGCACGATGACGTTTTGATCATCGATAACGCGGATCACCTTCGATTCGCCCTCTATCAGCAAAGGCAAATCTTCGAACATGGAGCGCCAGTGGTCCGGATATGCAAACGCGGGCCGTTCAATAGGCTGCATTAGGATCTCCATCTATTCACTATGTTTCTGCGTACAGGTACACTGTCCTGTTACGCACGGGCTTCGTGTTCGTACACCCCGAGGGCATCACGCCGAAGGCCGTGAGCGAACGCGACCGCGCCGCAACCGTCCAGACGTACCGTTGCATACCACCTCGTTCCGATTACAACGGGGTGGCCCAACGTAGGGTATTGTCAGGCGCTGGATCCGCCCCTACATCACCGATTGCTCAGTGATGTCCTTCCAACGACGCAAATAGCGTGCCGAACTGAAACTGGCGCTTCTGCAAGCCCTCGATACAAGTATCTTCAAGAGCCTTGAATCGTGCGTCGCGTCACATTGCGCGAACTGTCTCAAAACCGACAATCGGCACTGAATGATATCCGACAAGATCAGTTGGACTGTAATGTACCCCGATTTTGGGGCCACGTACTTAGTTGGAAGGGGCTGCTCCGTTTGATAGACGGAGCGCATGATGACGACGAAGACGAGACGCAAGCTCGACGCGGCACTGAAGGCAAAGATCGCACTGGAAGCCGTACGGGAGCAGGCGACGGTGGACGATCTGGCCCAGCGCTATGAGGTTCACCCGAACCAGATCTATGCCTGGAAGAAGCAACTGCTGGAACAGGCGGCCCAGGCCTTTGACGCGGGTGTCGGGCGGGAGAGCGAGGACGCTCGCGAACGCGAGATCGAGAAGCTGCACGCCAAGATTGGACAACTGACAGTCGAGTCTACCAATGAACCATAACCCTCCGGAAGGGACCGCGGTAGCGGCGGTTAATTGAGGCCGCAGCATTTCTTGTATTTCTTTCCTGATCCGCACGGACAGGGCTCATTGCGGCCGACCTTTTTCCTCGGGGATGCGGCGGTCTTGGGATCGATGCCCTGCATTGTCGGGTGATTGGCAAGTCGCCATTCAATGAGTGTGATGACCCAATCGGCGATCTTGTCGGGTGCCGCCGTTTGGAGCGCATCGCGGTCCTTCACCTCTTTTTCTCCTCGGGCCATGTCAGCGAGCATCAGCATTCCGCTCATCGCCGCCGCCGTGTCGACATCGGCGTCGAGGAGTGTTTTCCAGGCTGCCGGGCGTAACGCGACGGCCTTCTCGAAGCCCTCGATCCAGAGCTCCCAGAGGATGTCGCCATTGCGGCAGTCGACAGAGAACAATGGGCCGTACCGATCGGGGCGCTCCATAAGGGTACGTGCGACGTTGTTGTAATGCTCCATGACGAGACCGAGAACCCGGTTGGTATGGTCGAGATTCTCGAAGACCGGCTGCTGGTCCGTGCTGTCCTCATGCCACACGACTGGAAGCCAATCGCTGGCCGTGATCAGCTTTGGGCAGGCCAGCAAACCGGCGATGAAGCCATCAAGCTCTTCGAGCAGCATCGTTTCCTCGCCGAGGGCGAGCAATTCCTCGTCAAGCTGCTTGAGGCGGCGCGACAGACTGGACATGGGCACTCCAATTCCATGGCAGCAGTTCATGAAGACGGCGCAACCTGGTACCATGTCGCCTTGCCAAAGCCCATTGCCTTCCAACGCCTCGCATGAGACTCGACAGGTGATATCGAAATTCCGCCCAGACCAACAAGAGTCGCCTTCTCATGCTCCAGCGCAAAAGGCGGCTTCCTGCTGCGCAACCGTACCGTCGTTGCTAATGGCGCGATTGTCAGCTTTGAGACCAACGTCCACAAGTTAACGCTGACACAAAGTAGCAAGCGACTGGAGAACCTCCAATTTTCAAGCGGCACGCTGCTTGCTTCGTTCGGGGCACCAGCGGGCACGGTTTCCCGCATGTCCGCTCTTCGAGACCGAATGCACATCTTCAGTCTGCTTCCGCCCAACTCGCAAGACGCGCGAGCCCGGCCCGCCGACCCAGTCCAGGACAACTCCCATGAAAAAGTCGCTCCTCCTCGCCACGTCGCTCTCCATGACCTGTTTGACCTCCGCAGCACTGCCCCAGAAGCTGCCGGCTGCGACGCAGGCGGACGATCCTTTCCTTTGGCTCGAGGAGATCGAAGGGCCGCGCGCATTGGCTTGGGCTCGCGCCGAGAACGACAAGACGCTCGGCGCGCTCCAATCGGATTCCCGCTATCAGCGCTTCTACCAGGAGGCGCTCACCATGCTCCAGGCCAAGGACCGGATTCCGTACGTTTCCTTTGGACGGCGCGGTCTCAACAATTTCTGGCAGGACGAGAACTACGTGCGCGGCGTCTGGCGACGTACCACGTTTGAGAGCTATCGCGCCCAGGACCCGCGATGGGACACTATCCTCGACTTGGACGCGCTGGCTGCCGCGGAGAAGAAGAACTGGGTCTTTAAAGGGGGTAGCTGCCTGCCACCCGAAGAGCGCCTGTGCCTGCTCGAACTTTCCGAGGGCGGCAAGGACGCCGTGTTCGTGCGCGAGTTCGACGCGGACGCCAAAGCCTTCGTCACGAACGGCTTCGATCTTCCGGAGGGAAAGCAGAACGTCAGCTGGATCGACCGCGACACGATCCTGATTGCACGCGATTGGGGCGAAGGGACCATGACGCAGGCCGGCTACCCTTTCGTCGTGAAGGAGCTCAAGCGCGGTCAGCCGCAGGTTCAAGCGCGCGAGGTCTTTCGCGGCGAACCGACCGATGACGGGACGGTGCCATTCGTGCTGCGGGACAATGAAGGCAAGGTCCATGCGACCGGCGCCATGCGTACCATCAGCACGTTCGAGTATGAGTATGTGCTCTTCGGGCCCAAGGAGCCGATCAAGCTCAACCTGCCAAAGAAGGCGACCATGGCCGGCATCGCCAGTGGCCGCCTGCTCGTGACGCTCAACGAGGAGTGGACGCCGTCCGGCGGCACCCGGTTCGCAGCCGGCTCGATGATCTCGTATGACCTGGCCGAATGGAAGCAGGATCCGCTGCGTGCCAGACCGTCGCTCGTCTTCACGCCCGGGCCTCGGCAGGCGCTCAGCGGGTTCAGCGCCACCAGAAACTTGTTGATCCTGACGATCCTCGACAATGTTCAGGGCAAGGCGTTCGTCTACAAGTACGATCAGGGCGCCTGGCGGGCCACGTCGATCCCGCTCCCGGAGAATGCGAGTATCGGTCTGCCTGCCGCATCGAATGAAACGGACGAGGTTATGTTCACCGTCTCCAGCTTTCTCATGCCGACGTCGCTCTGGTACTTCGACGCCGCAACCGAACGCCTCGAGACACTGAAGACGACACCTCCTAGGTTCAATGCGTCTAGACATGTCGTGGAGCAGTTCGAGGCAACTTCGCGAGACGGCACCCGCATTCCCTACTTTCTGGTGCGGCCCAAGAGCGCGAGGTTTGACGGATCGACTCCAACCCTGCTCTATGGCTATGGCGGGTTCCAGATGCCGCTCCTGCCCTCCTATGCGGGTCTTATGGGGCGGCTCTGGCTCGAACAGGGCAATGCATATGTCGTCGCGAACCTGCGCGGGGGCGGCGAGTTCGGGCCGCGATGGCACGAGGCTGGCCAGGCGGCAACGAAGCAGCGGACATGGGATGATTTCATCGCAGTTGCCGAGGACCTGATCCGTCGGGAGGTCACCTCTCCGCGCCGGCTAGGCGTGGTCGGCGGCAGCCAAGGAGGCCTGCTGGTGGGGACCGCAATCACCCAGCGGCCCGATCTTTTCAACGCAGCGATCGTGCAGGTACCGCTGTTCGACATGCTTCGGTTCACCAAGCTGGGCGCGGGCGCCTCCTGGACCGGCGAGTATGGCGATCCCGCCATTCCCGAGCAGCGCGAGTGGATCGAGGCCTACTCGCCCTATCAGAAGTTGGTACCGGGCAAGACCTACCCAGTCCCCTTCATCCTCACCGCCACCACGGACGACCGCGTGCATCCGGCGCACGGCCGCAAGGCAGCCGCGAGGCTCGCTGCGCTGGGCCAGCCCTATTTCTACTATGAGAACATCGACGGGGGACATAGTGCCGCCGCCAATCTCATCGAAAATGCACGCCGGGTGGCCCTCGAATATACCTATGCATCCCGGCGGCTTGTCCATGAGTGATGCCGAGAAAACACAATCTCACTTCACATGATCGACCTTGGCGTCGACGTCATCGCAGCGGCGTCAGCAAGCTCGTGTTTACATATTCTCCGCAGATCGTGGTGTCGCCCGGATTGGAGCGGCAACGCAGCGCTGTCGGTCATCATCACGGGCTTACTTGAGTCGTCCGTTCTTTAATGGCGGGCACGGTGTCAACCACGGCAAAAACGATCCACTGCCGGGTTCATGGTTCTTTCCGCGGTCGTCTCTATACAGGAGCGCCGTATGATGGCGTTCAAGAGGTGTGGCATCTCGATGTGAAGAGCGCGGTGCGTAAAGCCCGCAGGGACGACTTCGAGATTGCCCACACCTTCGTCCCGGCAGGGACGCCTGTTCCGCCGGAGGCGGATCCGGGTAGGTTTAAGACTCGTTCATGCAGTGCGCATCTCTGCCTGAAACTCGGTGCCATCGGTCCAGATGGCATGGAGGATGACAGCCATTTTGCGAGCGACGGCCTTGGCCTTTTTGGCGCCGATGCGTTTGGCCAGCTTGCTGCCCCAGCGCTTGAGCGCAGAACCTCGCCTGACAACGGTCAGCAGGACGTTCGCTGCCTCGAATCAAGAAGTTCGCATTTGGTGGTTGCCGCGCTTGGAAATGCGGCCAGTGCGATCCATCTCACCGGGTTGATAACGTCTTGGTGTTAGGCCGAGTAGGCACCACGTCGGCGGAATGTCTGAAGCGAGTGGGGTCGTCGATGGTAACGACGAAGGACAGGGCGGGCAGGGGACCGATGCCGGGAACGGTCATCATTCGCCGAACAGTTTGGTCGCCCTTTGCCGCTGCCAGAAGTTGTCGATCACACTTCTCAATTTGCTCAGTTGAGGACTGGGCAAGGAGCAGCGGAGCGAAAATATCTTGTAAATCCGGCGCTTCAGCAAGCACGGCGTCGACTTCCTCCGACAAATGGGAGATAGATTCCATTTATGGTTCGGCGACCGAAACGCATTGGCTTTTTTCCGAGTTGACAATCTCGGCCTCGAACGATCCGTTCTGGTCACGCCCTGACACTGACATCTTGAAAATCCAAGAATTCACCTGTTGCCGGCGCATATGACTTGTAGACGGCTTCTTTTCTCGTGACGATCAATTTCGGGCCGAAACAACTGCTGGACCACTCCCCACGCTCTGTTTCCGCAGGGGTGCTTGTCCTTCCAACATTCGCCCTATCCCCGCTTTAGAGACACTCTCCCTGAGACAGTCCTACACCTTCGCGGTGAATATCGATGCGATGCCGGAAGACTGACCGGCACGGTGCCAATCAGCTGCAGCCAAGGTAGTAAATAACGCTAAGGCTGCGGAGATGCGGCCAGCCATGCTTTAGTCTAGCCTGCCGCCGAGATCTGACCGAACTCGATGGCCTGCCGCTCGAACAGCCCGCGATAGATGCCGCCCGGCCGCGCGGTCAGCGCGGCGTGGGTGCCTTGCTCGACGATCTCGCCGCGATCGAACACCAGGATGCGATCGAGGCTGCGCACCGTCGACAGGCGGTGCGCGATCACGATCGAGGTGCGGCCCTTCATCAACCGTTCCATCGCCTGCTGGATCAGCGCCTCCGATTCTGAATCCAGGCTCGAGGTCGCCTCGTCCAGGATCAGGATCGGCGCGTCCGCCAGGAATGCGCGCGCCAGCGCGACGCGCTGCCGCTCGCCGCCCGACAGCTTGACGCCGCGCTCACCCGCTAACGTGCCGTAGCCCTTCGGCAGCCGCAGGATGAAGTCGTGCGCGTTGGCGAGCCGCGCCGCCTGCTCGATCGCCGCCTTGCTGGCGCCGGGCCGGCCGTAGGCGATGTTCTCCGCCAGCGAGCGGTGAAACAGGATCGGCTCCTGCTGCACGATCGCGATCTGGCCGCGCAGCGACTGCTGTGTCGCTTTCGCGATATCGTGGCCGTCGATCAGGATCCGGCCGCCGGAGACGTCGTAGAGCCGCTGCACCAGCTTGACGAACGTGGTCTTGCCCGAACCGGAGCGGCCTACGAGACCGATCCGCTCGCCAGCGCGGATGTCGATCGACAATCCGTCGTAGAGCGGCGCGCGGTGCCCGCGATAAACGAAAGTCACTTCCTCGAACGTGATCCTTCCCTGAATGTCGATCGGCTTGGCGTTGGGCGCATCGACAATGCCAATCGGCTCGCCATGGATGGTGACAAGCTCCTCCATGTCGTTCACCGACCGCTGCAGATTGTTGATGTGCAAGCCGACGTCGCGCAAATAGGCGTGGATGACGTAGTAGCTTGTCAGCACATAGGTGACGTCCCCCGGCGAGGCGCGCCCCGCCATCCACAGCAGGATCGCACCGCCAATCACCGAAGCGCGAAAGCACAAGAGCATCACGAGTTGCATCGTGCTGCTGGCGTTGTAGCGCAGCCAGGTGCGCCGCACCCGCGCCCGCCAGCCGCTGACGACACCATTAAGCCGTTCGTCTTCGCGCGCCTCGGCGCCGAAGGATTTCACCACCGCGTTGCAGGTGAGTGCGTCCGCCAGCGTGCCGCCGACCTTGGTGTCCCAGGCATTGGAGACGCGCGCCGCCGCCCCGATGTAGCCGATCGTGAATGCCATCGTAATCGCGACATAGATCACCGCGCCGACGCCGATCACGCCGCCGAGCACGGGCCAATGCAGACCGAGCAGGATCGTCGAGCCCACGAGCACCGCCAGCGACGGCAGCAATGCCATCAGGATCGTGTGGTTGAGCAGATCGAGCGCCCACATGCCGCGCGTGATCTTGCGCACGGTCGAGCCGGCAAAGGAGTTGGCGTGCCAGTCGGTCGAGAACCGCTGCACCCGCATAAAGGCCTCGCGCGCCACATCCGACATGGTCTTCAGCGTGAACAGCACGATCGCCTGCAACCCGGTAAGCCGCAGGATGATCGAGAGCAGCCCAAGCGCGACTATGCCGCCGAACGCAACCATCGCCGCCTGTCGCGCCGCCTGGTCGGACGGACCCGATGTCAGCGCGTCGACCAGATGGCCGGAGTAAACCGGCATGAACAGGTCGGCCACCGTTGCGCCGAGGAAACCGACAAGCACGATTGTGGCGCGGACGGGCTGCTTCAGCCAGTGCTGGAACATAAACGGGATCACCACACGGATCGCGGTGGGTCGATTGTCATCTTGAACGGTCATGGCGCTAGCGGTTTGTACCGTGCGCGGCGTAAGACCCTTTCGATCCAGACGCGATGTGCCCAATGCTTGGCGCTGCCGTCCGAGGCGGCGCAATAGTGCCCGGAATCCGGAGCTGCGATCGAAGTCTGCGACGCAATGCACCCCTGCTTTGCGTAAGCGTTTGGCTGAAGCGGTTCAAGCTTTGAAGGTTCCACAGCATGAGAGCATCGATCTGAGACATCGGCCAGGCCTGCGCGATCCGTTCGAGAGTTTGTGTGAGCCAGGCATGCCGATCGACGTCATTCATCTTCGCCCGTCTGCAGAAGCGTGCCGATGGCCGCCTAGGTCCGGCCGCCGCCATGGCTGTGCGCAAAGGGTGCATTTTGATGACGGAGCAGTCGTTCAGCATTTTCGTGTCGACCGTCAGAGTGGTTGCGTCGTGGGATCGCGGCGACTTGAGTTAAAAGTTCACGTCCGCCTCGATCCGGCCGGAGATCATCACAATCCGAACCTCCGATCTGCCGCAAACGATCCACCGCTGCGCTCGATGGCCTCTACTTCCCACTGGCCCGCCGGAGAAGTGGACGAATTGGCCAGCGAGCAAGTCCGACTATCACCCTTTTTCATGTTTTCTCCTCCGGCGGCCGCCCTTTGACACTTTCGTAAATCTGTCTTGCGGAGTCGCACAAAGAGCCCCGTAGCGAGCCTTCTCACCCTTGTAGTTGGCCAGCGCTTGGACCAATAGCGACATAACGTGCTGTCTCAGTTCGTCCGGAATAGGTTCCGGACCGTCCAGCGAATTCAGTGCCAGCTCGACCAAGTCGATCGCGCGATCCTTGTTGCCGCTCTCGTAGTAATATTGAGCAACTGCCCCATAGGACACGAACTTGGGGCCATCGCCGCCTTGCGGAGGATTCAGTGCCAGGATGTGTTCGGACAACTCCTTGCCCATCGCAAGGCGCTCGGCAGGCGGGAAGTGGGAGTTGTCATTCGCCGGATCGAAGAGTTGGCGCATTGCCCCGGCCATCCACACCTCGGACTTTTTGTCGATCGCGTCGCGAACCAATTTGCGCATGACCGGCAAGCCGGTCTGCAAGTCGTGCATTTTGTGAAGCAACAGATCCGCATGGAGCACGCGGAAGCTGATGTCGTCCGGCATCACAACGACGGCCTCTTCGACCGCCGAAAGCGCCTTCGCCCAATCCCCCGCCTTCATCGCCGGCGTAAGTTTGGCGAAGATCGGCTCAGTCAACGCTCGCTTGTGCGTCATTTCTCGCGTTGTGCGCTCGCCTTCGGCGATCCGCTCTGTATCAGCGGCTTTAGCTTCATCACTGCTGCGCCAGCTGCCGTTAAGGATTTTCGGCAAAACGTCATCGAGTTGCGTCGGAAGACCGATAAAGGCGATGTGGCCGTCACGGTCGACGACGAACGAGGTAGGAATCCCGACAGAAAAGCTGGGATCCATCCAAAGCTTGTTCATTTCGCCTGTGTAGTCGAACCCGATCCGATAGTTGAGATTCGAGAACTTTTCGGTCAACCATGCGTCCAACTTGGTTCGGGCCTCGTCCGCCGTTCGAGCTCGTTCATGAGCTGCGACTCCGAGGACCTCAAGTCCGCTGTCTTTGTATTTGTCTTGCAGCTGCACCAGACGGGGTATCGCCGCTTCACACGGTTCGCACCAAGTTGCCCAAAATTCGACGATGTACACTTTCCCCGGCTGGAAGCTCGTGAGGGGCTGGCCACACAGCCAGGTCTCCAGCTTGATCGGTGGAGCTGGGGACTCCATGCGCAGCACCATGTTGCTCTCCAAACCTATTGCCAGACGTTGCGCGACTTTTTGCGCTAGCTTGTCTCTCTCTCTCAGGAACGGGGCACACGGGTTCAAGGGAAAGGAGAGCATCGCTCGTCTTGCGTGTCTGTGTACGCCCTTACTCAGCGTTTCTGCATCTCAATAGCAACGTCCATGCCAGCGCCGTCTGCGCGCATTAAACACATGATTACGCTTTGAAAAACCCAAGGCGCCCCAGGCGACCAGTGTTTTGAACCTGACGGGCTTTGTGCTGCTGTCAGAAATTGGACACGAATTGTCCGCTTTGCGCCGCCAGACGAGCCGGTTTGATTTGTGAGCCACCGCACGGAAAATGTTAATCCCTCTCCGGCACGATTAAAGGCGAGCGACGATGTAGATCGGACTCGACACAGCCAAGGCCGTGGACCGCGACGCGTGTTCATGCGTCGATGACGATGAAATCATTCGTGGGGCACTGCAGCTCGTGCTGAATGAGGGGACCGAGACCCATAAGCTGGAGACCCGAATAGGCCTTTGATAAAGTGGTCGACTTGCTGAAAACCGGATGCGGTCTATTTCCGTTTTCAATAGTCTCATTCGGCCACGGTTGGCCGAACGTGCGGTTGATCCGGCTTGTTGCCGCGGCCCGGTTTCCGGTCGTGGACAGGCCGTTAAACGATATGCGAACGTCAGAAGCGCCCAGCACGTCCATATCGGCGCTGAAGACCGGATGCTGGCGCCGTTCTTCGCAACCAGCGCATGCAGCGAGCGGATCTGGTCGATCGACTGCTGCGGTAACTACATACTGTACTGCTCGTCCCTTCCCTCGCTCCAGCCCGTGCCGACGGTGATATGGATCGACCCGCGAGGGCGGCTCGCGCAATGGGCCGGAATCGACGAGCGCGGCGGTGCCATCGCGAGACAACCCTGGGCGCGATGCGCCGCGGTGCCGCTATACTTGCGTCATCACCGAGCCCGACGAGGTTATGCCCTGGTTGAGGTCCATTGAAGGGCTCCGTCCGTGATCGAAGTTCGAGGCAGGGGACGCTCATATTACATGGCGCGCGGAACCGGCACGACGTTAACGCGCGGCCACATTAACCAGGCCCAAGCAGCGATTTGAAGAACTCGACACCCAAATGCCGCCTGATTGGCGATGATCGAGTCGTGTGCGCCATAAGACAGCTAGTACTCGTCATCGCGCCAATCAGTTCCTGCACCACAAACTGGTACTCTGTTATCAATTTTGCCGTCCAGCCGCGTGACCCGGGGTGCCTTCCCCTAGCCTTCTAGTCCATCCGTCCGCGGCTTTGCTCGACGGCCTCTTCAGACCCGTTGCGACGGCTTCGTTGCGCTTCGCTAACGCTTCGCCGTCATGCGGCTGGATAGAGGCTTCCACTTTCAAGCTGTTGTTCATACTCGGCAACTCATGAAAAACCGCCCGGCAAACCGGGCGTTTCTTCCCCTCGTCTTACGGGGCAGCCTTTTCAGACGTTATTCCGGGGCGCCCGCGAAAAGCGGGCGAACCGGCAATCTGGAGGTCGAGGCGAGAGGTTTGCGGGTTTGTAATCCAAGTCCGCTGCTGCCGACTTGGACTACGAACACTTGCGAATTCGGGTACACCCGAGTTCGACGCGCCCCGGCATGCCGGATGGAAATGCAGCCGCCTACCCCGTCGTGTTCGCGGTCTCGCCGTCGGTGGAATCGATTTCCTGGTTGAGCCGCGCATGCAGAGTGGCCTGGTCGAGTTCGCCTTCCCACCAGGACACGAACACCGCGGCAATACCGTTGCCGGTGATATTGGTAAGGGCGCGCACCTCGCTCATGAATTTGTCGATCGAGAACACGATTGCCATGCCCGGCACCAGCGCCGGATTAACCACTGACAGCGTCGCCGCGAGCGTGATGAAGCCGGCCCCAGTGATACCGCTTGCGCCTTTCGAGGTCAGCATCGCCACGACGAGAATGGTCAGCTGCTGGCCGAAGCCGAGATCGACCCCGAGCCCCTGCGCGATAAACAGCGTTGCCAAGGTCATGTAGATGTTGGTGCCGTCGAGGTTGAAGGAGTACCCCGTCGGCACCACGAGGCCGACCACGGGTTTGGAGCAGCCCAGCCGCTCGAGCTTCACCATCAACTGCGGCAGCGCGCTTTCCGAGGACGAGGTGCCGAGCACGAGCAAAAGCTCGTCCTTTATATAGGCGAGGAACTTGAAGATCGAAAAGCCAACGAAGCGCGCGATCAGACCGAGCACGACCGCCACGAACAGCGCGGCCGTGGCATAGAACAGCGCGATGAGACCGATCAGATTGCCGAGCGCCGACGGTCCGAACTTACCGATCGTGAAGGCCATGGCGCCGAATGCGCCGATCGGCGCTGCCTTCATGACAATGGCGATGACACCGAACACAGCGTGCGCCGCGTCGTCGATCATGTCGCGCAACTTCTCGCCGCGCTCACCCAGCGCCATCAGCGAGAAGCCAAACAGGATCGCAAACAAGAGCACCTGCAGGATGTCGCCGCGCGCCAGCGCGCCGACCACGCTGTCGGGAATGATATTGAGGATGAAATCGACGGTTTTCGAGGCTTCCGCCTGCTTCACGTAGTTGGCGACGGCTGCGGCATCGGGCTTGGCCGCAAGGCCGTGGCCGATCTGGAAAAGATTGCCCATCAGCAGGCCGAGTACCAAGGCGAAGGTGGAGACGATCTCGAAATAGACCAGCGCCTTGAGGCCGACCCGGCCGACCTTTTTCGCATCCTGGATGTGCGCGATGCCCGAGACCACGGTGCAGAAGATGATCGGCGCGATCACCATCTTGATCAGCTTGATGAAGCCGTCACCGAGCGCCTTGACCCAGTCGTTGGTCGCGAGCGACGGCCACAGCCAACCGACTACGACGCCAATCAGGATCGCGATCAGCACCTGAACATAGAGGATTTTGTACCAAGTTTGCGGCGCCCGCGCGGGCGCCGCAGTTGCGATGGTGGTCATGACGTTCCTTCCCAATACGAACTCGAATACCCAGCCGCCGCGCGTTGAGAGGCGACGGCATCAGACGAGCCTGTCATGCCAGTCGTGTCCGATTGAAGACGACGATGTCGGAAATCCGACAGCCGGCAGCGTCATTCCAAAGGCAGCAGGCAGTTACGCTTATTTTTTCTCTCGTCAAGCAAGGCGCGGACCAGGCGCCGAACCCACGGCCGTTCAACCGGCCAGACGGTGGACCGACTGTCTCCTGACTACATCTGCCTGAATGCCAGAACCGCGTTCGTGCCGCCGAAGGCAGAGGCGTTGCTCGGCGTCACGCGCACCTTGCGCTCCGCGCGGCACATGGGCGTGACGTCGAGATCGACGAGCTGCTTGCGGTCGATGTCATGCTCCGGCAGCGCTTTGAGCTCGGCGCCGATCCGGACCTTAAGCTCATAAAGCTCGGAATTGATGATCGGGCCGATGGCGGAGCGACCTTCGCGCACCTCTTCCCAGGTGGAGGCGGCGGCGCCCAGCCCGTACAGCCCGCCCATTCCGGTAATGACGACGCGCCTCTCCATTCAGGCCTTCTTAGCGAGCAAGCTGCGGACAGCTTCCACCGTGTCGTCGAGATTCTTGAGATTCGACCAGGCGTCATCCGTATTCATCTCGATCTCGATACCGTAGGATTGCTCCAGGCCGCAGATAATGTCTGTCAACTCCAGCGATTGGATGCCACGCAAGGTCAGTTCCGTGGCGGTCGTTATCTCGCGGCCGCCTACGGCGTATTCCTTGATCTCGGCGATGATTTCCTTCGAGTTTGATCTGCCATCCTGTTGCTTCCATCAGGCGCTTCGACGCGAACGCGGCGCCATTCCTCAGCCGAGCCGCGTCGCGCGATAGAAGCAGTGACGTGATCGGTGCGCGTCAGGTGCTGTTGTCAATGCAACATTCCGTAACATTGGTAAAATTGATTTTTTGGATGGCAAGCATCCACGCTATGGACATGTGGAGACATGCTCTTCAAGGGCCTTGATATAACCTGCCCTCGACGTTATCCGGCCTCGGTTATTCGCATAGCTGCAAACGACAGCCCTCGATGTTCCTTACCAGACGATCTACGCCGAGCTCCAGCAGCGCCTGGACGAGACGTTTGCCTCAAAGTTCTCATCGAACCGACGCTTCGTAGCGGCAGACGTGAAAACAAACAATGCTGGTATTTCGACACGCCCAGGCCCGGCGGCGGTCGCCAAGAACGCCGTAACGTTGGGCCGGATTATCCGGAGATCACTCGGACGTCGAGGCGTTCAAAGATCAAACGGCGGATATCAAGGCGCGCCGCAGCCAACGTTGCACAGAGCATCTCCAGCATTTTTGCTCGAGAGGTGGAGATGTTTCCTTGAAGACGCCGAAGTCGGAAAGCTGACAAGGCGCTGCAGCCATTCCGCGGCAATTCAACAGTCCACGCTGGCACCTAAAACGTGTTTCGCTGCCGTGGCGCAAGGCGCGCATCATATCCGGCGAGCGGCACGCCGATTGCTGGGATCAGGCGCAAGGAGCCGCCGCGGCCAAAGTGGTCGCAAGCCGCGCCTATTCGAGGACTTCCCAATGAGGCTTGCCCGATTGATCCTGATCAATGTGACTCTGTTCCTGCTTCTGCTCGGAAACGCAGAAGTGGTGAACATCAGTGCGACGGTTGCCACGAACTTTCCCCCTGCCGGCCAAAGAGATTGCAGCGCCGTTCAATCAGACGACCCGGCTCGAGGCCGTGTTGAGCTTTGGCGCAAACGGACAGTCTTACAGCTAGATCACCGAACCCGCGCATTTTCAGATCAGTCTGTCGGCCGACCAGTCTCGCCCGAGCAAACAGATCGAGACGGTCTCCCGTTTTCGGAAGACCGCTTCACATTAAGAGCGGCGCGCTCGTGCTGTGGGTTTCGGATATGAAGTTGGCGAATCGCGCGGAGGCTCTTCAGATGCCCTCTGTCGCAAAATCATCGACCTGCAATCCGGCCGACGCACCTTATGGCGCAACGGCGGTGCAGGTAATGGAAGCGCTCGGCCTCCGTGAGGCGATTCAGCCGAAGCTGGTCGATGCGGCGAGCATCACACACGAATATCAATTCGAGATTAGCAATGCCGAGCTCGGCTTTGTCGCTCCGACGGAGCTCACAAACAGCGAAACCGGTTCGCGCTGGCTGATGGCGCCGGAGTTTTGTGGCCCGATCCGGCAAGACGCCGTTCTGTTGGAGACCGGCGCCGACAATCAACCGACGCGCGCCTTCGTCGATTTTCTCAAAGGGCCGAAAGTCCACGCGATTATCGCGCGGTATGGCAACGTGCAAGGCTAGAGTTGACGCGCATGGATAGCTTTTCGCCAGAGATCTGGCAGTCGCTCGGGCTCACGATCGAACTGGCGAGCGTGACGACGGTGATCCTGCTGATCGTTGGTACGCCGCTGGCGTGGTGGCTAGCACGCTCGAAGAGCCTTTGGACTGAGACGGTGGCCACGATCATCGCGCTGCCGCTGGTGCTGCCGGCACCAGTACTCGGGTTCTGTCTGCTGGGCCTGCTTGGCCCGAAGGGCCCGGGCAGCCTTCTCGCCTCTCTCTGGGGCGGGCGGACGCTCGCCTTCACCTTTGCCGGGATCGTGGTCGGATCGGTTTTGTCCGCGCTGCCTTTCGTGGTGCAGCCCATCCGCAACGCCTTCGCTGCCATGGGTGACCGCCCGCTGGAGGTCGCGGCCACTCTGCGCGCCTCACCGTTATATGCCTTCTTCACGGTCGCCCTGCCTCTGGCGCGACCAGGTTTTCTAACAGCCGCCGTGCTTGGCTTTGCGCACACGATCGGCACGTTCGGCGTCGTGCTGATGATCGGCGGCAACATTCCTGGGCGCACCAAGGTGCTGTCAGCCTTTCTTTTCGACTATGTCCAAGCGTCGCGCTGGCGCGAAGCAAGCTGGCTTGCCGGCGCCATGGTGATGTTCGCCTTTGCGGTAATCCTCACCTTAACCTTGATCGACAAATACAGCAGAAGGAGAAGCACGTGAGGCACGTGAGGCACGTGAGGACAGCCACAGCAGGCCGGATTGAAATTGCCTTCAGCGGCAGTATCGGTAGCTTTCCGCTCGATATGCAGTTCAGCGTACCGGCCAAAGGTGTGACGGCGATTTTCGGCCCCTCAGGCTGCGGCAAGACCACGGTGGCGCGCTGCATCGCCGGACTCGCGCGTTTGCCGAGCGGTTTCTGCGCCATCGATGGCGAGGTGTGGCAGGATAACACTACCTTCCGCCCACCGCATCTGCGTCCCATCGGCTATGTGTTCCAGGACGCGAGTCTTTTTCCCCATTTGTCGGTCAGGCGCAACTTGCTGTACGGCGTGCCCAAACCCAAACCGACGCCGATCGCGTTTGATGAGGTGGTCGAACTGCTCGAGATAGCGCCGCTGCTCGACCGCTCTCCCTCGCATCTCTCCGGCGGCGAGAGGCAGCGCGTCGCCATGGGTCGCGCGCTTCTGTCTCAGCCCAGACTGCTTGTGATGGACGAGCCGCTTGGCGCGCTCGACCGCTGCGCCAAACGTGAGATTCTGCCGTTCGTCGAGCGCTTGCCCGAGAAGCTAGCGCTGCCGATGATCTACATCGGCCATGACATGGCGGAGATCGAACGCCTTACCGATTATCTCGTCATGATGGAGCGCGGCATGGCAACTGCGGCTGGGCCATTGCATGTCTTGCAGAGCGATCCCACGCTGCCGCTTGCGGCGAGCCGTGAAGCCGCCGTCAGCCTTGATGCCGTTGTAAGCGGCTATGATGGACGCTATGGGCTGCTCATTCTCCGCCTCAAAGGTGCGCGCCTGTTGGTGCCGGCGCCGCCGCTTGCCCCCGGCGTGCACCAACGGCTGCGCATCGCGGCCAGCGACGTCAGCGTCGCGCGCGAAGCGCCGCGCGTAGGCTCCATCCTCAATGTCTTTCCGGCGCGCATCAGAGCCTGTTTGCCGCTCGGCGCGGCTGAGATCACACTGGTTCTTGCGCTCGGCGCCGGCGGCTCGGGCACGGAGATTTTGGCACGCATCACGCGTTTCTCCTTTGATTCGCTAGGGCTCAAGAATGGAATGGACGTGTTCGCCGAGCTCAAGCACGTCTCGCTGCTCTCGGCCTCTGAACCGCCACTGCAAACTATAGCGTCTTCCACGCCAACAGCGGATCCTGGAGAGGCAAGCGCCGCGGCGTGAAACGAGCAAGTTCGGCACGAGAGGCGAGCGGCATCACCTTAAGCCTCCACTCTTGTCGTACCACGCATGTCCAGTTGAAGACGCCGATATCGGAAGCCCGACAAGGCGACGCAGCCATTCGACAGGGCACGCTGGCACCTATGCGCGTTTCACTCTCGTCAAGCAAGGCGCGCACCATATTCCCGAACGGCACGCTGATTGCTGGGATGAGCAGCAAAGAGCCGCCTCGGCCAAAGCGGTAGCGACCCTATCCCAGGAATTCCCGATGAGGCTTGCCCGATTGATCTTGATCGATTCAATTCTGACGCTGCTTATGGTCGGAAATGCAGAAGCGGAGAACATCGATGTGGCGGTCGCCGCGAACTTCACCGTGCCGGCCCGGGAGATTGCAGCGTCGTTTAAGCAAAAGGCCGGACACGAGGCTGTGTTGAGCTTTGGCGCGAGCGGACAGCTTTACAGCCAGAGCACGCACGGGGCACCATTTAACGTGTTTCTCTCGGCCGACGACCCCCGTCCGAGCAAACTGGTCGAGAATGGTCTCGCGGTTCCGGAAAGCCGCTTCACCCTTGCGATCGGTAACCTCGTGCTGTGGAGTTCGACTCCGACGTTCGTGAACGACGCGGAGACTTTCGCAAAACTGTCGATCTACAATCCGGCCGCGGCACGTTGTGGCGCAGCCGCGGTGCACGCTATGAAAGCGCTCGGCGTCTGTGAGTCGACGCAGCCGACGCTGGTCGCGGGATTGTCGCCTTTCTCTGGGGCGGACGCACGCTCGCCTTCACCTTTGCTGGGCTCGTGGTCGGATCGGTTTTGTACGCGCTGTCTTTCGTGGTGCAGCCGCTCCGGAACGTCTCCGTTACCAAGCTGGCTTGCCGCCGGCATGGTGATGTTCGGCCTTGCGGTAGTCCTCGCCGCAGCGTTGATCGAAAAATGCAGCAAGGAGAGCACGTGAGGACAGCCACACTGGGCTGGATCGAAAATCGCCTTAAGCGGTGCGACGCGCTAGCCTTGTGATCGATGCGTAGTTCAGTGTATCGGCCAAAGGTGTGGCGGCGATCTCCAGCACGGGGCGTATGACGGGCCGCTCGTTATGCGCTAAAGCTCAACTACGGAATGGACGTATTCGCCCAGCTCAAGGCGTCTCACTGGTTCACGACCTCTGAACCGCCACAGCAGGGCATCGCATCTACGCCAGCAGTAAATGCTGGATAGGCAAGCGCCGCGGCGTGAAACAAACAGGAGCAAGCCGATGATCACCAACTTCGCCGAGATCGATCCCAAGCGCGTCGCGGCAATCCTCTACCAGCCGGAACACGACGCGGATACGCTGCTCGCCGACTTAGCCCAGGATCTCACGCGGCAAGGCGTGCGCGTCGGGGGGATCGTCCAGCGAAACTTCAATGATGCAAACGGCACGAAAACCATGCTCGCGCTCGACGTTGCGACGGGGCACCAGATCTCAATCTGCCAGCCACTCGGCAGCGGCGCCATGTCCTGCAAGCTCGATGCTAATGGGCTTGCCGACGCCGCAGTCGTCGTGTCCCGCGCGGTCAAGCGGCACGTCGATCTCCTCGTGATCAACAAATTCTCCAAGCAGGAGGCGTCCGGCCGGGGCCTGCGCGACGAATTTGCTGATGCGATCATCGCTGGCGTGCCGCTCCTCACGGCCGTCCCCGAAAAATGCCTCGCCGACTGGCGGACTTTCACCGGGGATGTCGGCATAACGCTGTTGTGCGAGCGCCAGGTCGTGGAGGGATGGTGGCGTGACATCGCCCGGCGCCTGTGGCGCATCCGCGCGCATTCAATCCCGGCAGCGGCTATTTAGCGATGAACACATCCGACAGCTTAATCACGGGCGGGAGCGCATCGACAATGTTGAGCCCGGGAACGTCCGCCGCCTCATTGGCATCGATCAAGACACCGTCAGTCCCGGTTCCCGCTTCACCTCGCATGAGCGGTTCGCGCGCGCGTCGTGAAGGCGATCAGTGGCTTGGCAGGAACATTGCCGCGCGCTGGTTTTCATCTATCGAGCGCCCAAGATTTATCGAGCGCCCAAGATTCTCCGGCATCATACCATCATAACATACAAGAACAGTTGACTTGGGGCTAATCGTTCAAAGGCGCGCAACCGGTCGCACGAGCAGGGCATCATGCTCAGTTATTGACGTAACGACGACAGGACCATTCGATCGACACCGTGGTTTTCAGATGCCTCCACGCCAAGCATCCGATTGTTGCATTTACAGTTGAACCGCGAGATCACCTGGCATATCGCTTGCTTCGCGTGAGGCCGGAATCATCGGTTTCCGCGCGAAGCAATCTTGTGAGGACAATATGCTTGGAATTGGAAGTAAGTTGCCGTCGTTCAAAATCACAGGCGTGAAGCCCGGTTTTCACCTGCACGAGGAGAACGGGCAGAGCGCGTTCGAGATGCTGACGGAAAACAGCTTCCCTGGGAAATGGAAAATCATCTTCTTCTACCCTAAGGATTTCACCTTCGTCTGCCCAACCGAGATCGCCGAGTTTGCCCGGCTGTCGAAAGATTTTGCCGATCGCGATGCGGTCGTGCTGGGCGGCTCGACCGACAACGAGTTCTGCAAGCTCGCTTGGCGGCGCTCGCACACCGACCTGCACCATCTGCCGATCTGGCAGTTTTCCGACACGGAGGGCGGCCTGGTCGATGGCCTCGACGTGCGTTCGCTCGACGGCGTCGCCCATCGCTACACATTCATCGTTGACCCCGACAATACGATCCAGCACGTCTACGCGACTAATCTCAATGTCGGCCGCAGCCCGAAGGACACGCTGCGCGTGCTGGATGCCCTGCAGACCGACGAGCTCTGCGCCTGCAACCGCGAGATCGGCGGCGAAACCCTGAAAGTTGCTTGAGGCATGATGGCGATTGAGCAGTTGAAGGACCAGATCCCCGATTTCGCCAAGGACGTCAGACTCAACTTGGCGTCGGCGATGTCGGATGAGACGCTATCACCGCAGAGCAAATACGGGCTGTTGCTAGCAGCTGCGATTGCGGCGCGCAATCCCGTGGTGATCGCCGCGATGGAATCTGCGGCGGCCGTCGTGATGACGCCGGCCGCGGTCGCGGCGGCGAAGTCCGCAGCCTCCGTGATGGCGATGAACAACGTCTACTACCGCTTTGTTCACCTCGCCTCGAACCCGGAATACAAGACGATGCCAGCGCGGCTGCGCATGAATGTGATCGGCGATCCCGGCGCGGACAGGGCCGATTTCGAGCTGTGGTCGCTGGCGGTAAGCGCCATCAACGGATGCGGTGCCTGCATGGACGCCCATGAAAAGGCGCTGCGGGAAGCCGGCGTCAGCTCGGCTACGATCCAGACCGCCGTGCGCTTTGCCGCGATCGTACAGTCGGTTGCGGTTGCGATCGGGGCGGCCGGGTACGGCGTGACCGAGGCGGTGGAGTGATCCACCCCTTCGCGCTCTTGTCGGGGAGGGGTGCTTCTGCAATCAAATTCCGCTGGGTCGTCCGTGAAGAACCCGGATTTCAGCGCGGGACGAACTGAAGTTGGAGGATGAGCTGGACGAGGATTTGACGGAAGTTGCAGCCGCCGGCAGCGAGGATGGCATTGATGGCGTCGCCCTGGCGGTGCCAGAGATAGTTCCGGCCCATCCGATGTTCGGACTTGAGATGTCCGATGACCGGCTCGATGGCCGAGCGGCGGCGCCGCTCGCGTTTGATCTCAGGCGTCACCCACCGCTTCTGACCTGATGTGATAAGACATATCAATTCCTCGATCGGGTATCCGCGGTAGGCGATCCGCCCCGGGGCAATCTCGCATATGGAGGTGCGCCATCAATGGGCGGCGTGCTCTCGCAGGTCTGTTTCGCTCATTCTGTTTTCCAATCTCGTCAGCCTCTATCCGGCTGACCGTCACTTGCGCGCAACTCCCTACCCGTCACGGAGCGCCATCCGCGCCCGGCGAACCAGGGGAAAATGCGCCTCTCCTTGGCGCGGCATTCCGGCGGCACGCGCCTAGCCCCGTTCTACAGCTTTACCGGGTGGCCCTCTATTGGTCCCG
Source organism: Bradyrhizobium cenepequi (assembly GCF_020329485.1). GTDB lineage: Bacteria > Pseudomonadota > Alphaproteobacteria > Rhizobiales > Xanthobacteraceae > Bradyrhizobium > Bradyrhizobium cenepequi. The sequence continues at coordinate 43,852 of NZ_JAGKJI010000038.1, read as the reverse complement.
AACTACTTGCGCACCATGATCGAACGCACTGAAACCCATTGAGCTGGATTCCGAGCGCGTTGTCCCCGATAGGGCGTACTGGTCAGCGGAGATGCTTGGGTGATTGGCCGAGGAGTGGTCGATTCGAACCGCACATTCCAGTGTTCGATAAATCGGTCCGTACGGACGGCACCCTTCTCGCGCGAAGAATTCACTATGACCAACAAAGCGGCGTGTACATCTGCCCGGCTGGCAAGGTGCGGGCTTCCACTGGGACGCTGTGATCGATGAGCGACACTGCTCTCGAGACGAGTTGCTCCTGGCTGCCACGCCCAGAACCTACGCAAGCTCGCAAAGCTGATCCCGCTGCCTACGCTGCAGCCCATCTAAGCACATCAGAACCCACAGCGCCCATTGCTCTGTACCATCCACAAAGCGCTGGTTCATCGACTTGTTCAACAGACGCGTCGTTCTCATCAATCGCCTTTTTGGTAGAGCGTCGGCCTGCTCCAGCGTAGGCAGAACCTGGTCTATTCGCCGCACACCGAGTGCGGCGCCCGCTAAACAGCTCCGCCTGCTCCAGCTGCAAGCACTCTTCGCGCGTCGAGGGTGCCCGCGGCTGCGCTGGCGCGCAACTGCTGCCCGCCGGAGACGTTACCGTTGGCGATACCGGGTCCGAAGATCCCGAGAGCTGAGACGACGAACCACGCCGTCTTGTTGTCCTGGTTTGGACGATCAGTTGGTGTTCATCAAAAGATATTCTCGGGACCCTGCCATTTGTGCGGGACGCCGGTCGTCAGACCGCCATCGATGACGATCTCGGAACCGGTAAGGTAACTGGACTCGTCGCTGAGCAGGAACAAGACTGCCTGCGATACTTCCTGCGGCCAGCCTGCCCGTCCCAGTGGAATGGGGAAAAGGGAGGGATCGAAGCTCTCGGTCATCGGCGTGGTGATGAAGCCGGGATGGATCGAGTTGACGCGGACGCAGGAGGCCGCGGCCTCCAGCGCAGCAGATTTGGTTATGCCCCGCACGCCGAACTTGGAAGCGACATAGGCATGAAGCCCGGCAGCGCCCCGCAGCCCATCGACGGACGAGATGTTGACGATCGAACCTCCGCCCACGCGCCGGATTGCCGGCAGGGCCGCCTGCATTCCGAGAAACGCACCGGTTAAATTGACGGCAATGGTCTTGTTCCACTGATCGAGCGGGAACTGCTCGATCGGGGCCATGCTGGCGATGCCAGCATTGTTAACCAGCCCGTGCAGCGCGCCGAAGCTGCTCTCGGCGGTCGCGACCGCCCTGGCCCACTCCTCCGGCTGAGTGACGTCCTGACGCACATAGATGGCGGAACTGCCTAGTTCAGCCGCGAGAGTCTCTCCCTCTGTATGAAGAATATCAGTGATTACGACCCTGGCGCCCTCAGCTACCAGCAGGCGCGCATGAGCTGCACCCATCCCGCGAGCTCCGCCGGTCACCAGAATGACCTTTTCGTTCACACGTCCCATGACATGATCCTTGCTTCGCTCCGTTGATCAGTGGCGGTGCAGCGGGGCGATCAGCTCGAGCCCATCTTTCTCGCTCAAACGCAAACTGAACACCTTGACGATCTCGCCGCCCGAAACCAGGCGCGCCTTGTCGCCCGAGAAGAACTCCTGATGGTATTCCATCAGTTCGTCCTTCGCCGACTTGGCCGGACGCCTGATCGAGGGACATGGAGGCTGTCTCGATGCCGGGGGCCCCCCAAAGTTCGAGCCTTGCTCGAATTTCGGTCTCTCCGCGCAAGCGGTGCGAGGCGAACCGATCTGTCGTGAGATCGACTCAATCAACGGCGAACATACGCCGCCTTTCGTTCAGCCCTCACCCAAACTTGAACAACACCCCATATCCGCCACGCGGATAGCTCCATTCGATGTCGCCGGTGGGCTCGCCGATGACGCGGCAGGTGCCGCACTCGATACAGCCGTCGACGGTGACCTCGACCTGCCCCTTGTCGTTGAGCTCATAGCAACGTGCCGGGCAGACCTTCAAAAGTGCAAGCAGCTGCGGCGATGGCTTCGTGTGTGCGCGCACTTTGATGTGGGGACGACCGACGTCGACGAGATAGCGGTTATAGAACAGCTTGTCCTCGACGCGCACTGATGTCTCGACATTCATACTTCAGCTTCCTTGGCTTCGATTTTGGCCTGCTTAGCGCCAAGCGCGGGCGAGGCGGAACGCATCGCCAACTAAACCGGTCCATGACCGCGCATTGACAAAGGATTTCAATGTCACCTTCTCTTTCTCAGCCTTCGGCGTACCGTCGACGCGTACATAGTTCTGCATCGCCCTGGAGACGAGCTGGGGATACGTGAGAAAGAAGTTTTTCGAGTTGGTATGCATCAGCATTGGCATATCCTTGTGCTTCTTGAGATCCCTCATCACAAAGGAGTCGTCCAGCATCTTCTTGTAGAGCGACAGATTTGCCGCGGTCATGGGATGGCGCCGCGATTTCACCTGGACGATAGCTTCCGCCGCAATGCGGCCCGAGGTCATCGCGAGGTTAGAGCCCTCGCGATGAATGGCGTTGTTGAGCTGCGCCGCATCGCCCACCACCACCCAGCCCTCGCCATAGAGCTGCGGGATTGCCTTGTAGCCGCCTTCAGGGATGAGGTGCGCTGAGTACTCCTTGACTTCCGAGCCCTCTATCAGCGGCGCCACGGATGGGTGACGCTTGAAGCGATCGAGCAGCCCGTATGGCGTCTCTCCGGTGCGCTGAAAGTCCGCGACAAGACAGCCGATGCCGACCGAGATGCACTCCTTATTGGCATAGATGAAGCCCATTCCGGTCATGCCACGGGAAATCGTGCCGGCCGCTTCGATGACGACCCCTTCGTCGCCCTTGAGATTGAAATGGGCTTCGATGGTCTCACGCGGCAAAAAGTGCATTTCCTTAACCGCGAGTGCCACCTTGTCAGGCTCGGGCCGCTCGCGTAGGCGCCCACGCGTACCGAGCAGGCCATTAACGCCTTCGGCCAGCACCACAACATCTGCGTGGATTTCGCCGTCGCGGCGATCTGTACGAACACCGATGACTTTTCCATGGGCGTCCTGCGCGAGCTCAGTGACGGTGGTCTCGCACAGCACGGTCGCGCCGGCCTCGCGCACTTTCGAGGAGAACCATTTGTCGAACTGCGCGCGGATAATCGTGTACCGGTTCGGCCGTTCCTCGTTGAAGTCTTCGGAGCGGTAGTGCACGCCGACATGGGAGCGATCGTCCATCATCCAGAACCGTTGCTCGACCAGATGACGTTCGAGCGGCGCGTCATCGCGGAAGTCCGGTATCAGCTTTTCGAGCATGTCGGCATAGAGGATGGCGCCCTGGACATTCTTCGATCCGGCATATTCGCCGCGCTCGAGCTGCAGCACCTTCATGCCGCGTTTGGCCATGGCCAGCGCCGCCGCGTTGCCCGACATGCCGGCGCCGACCACGATTGCATCGAACTTCTCCTCGATCATAACAACCTCCTCTAGCTCGCGAGCCGGTCGCGCGAGTGCGGCGAAAGCCGTGCACGAAATGCGGCTGTCAGCGCCGGTAACAAGTGCATAGCGTCGTTGACGATGCCGATATGGGCAAAGTCAAAGATCGGCGCGTTCTTGTCGGTATTGATGGCGACGATCAGATCGGCGCCCTCCACCCCGACCCGATGCTGGATCGCGCCGGAAATGCCTGCGGCGATATAGAGCTTTGGCCGGATGGTCTTGCCCGTCTGGCCGATCTGCCGGTCGGAGGTGACCCAGCCCTTTTGCACCAGCGGACGCGAACAGCCATATTCGGCGCCGAGCACGGCGGCGAGCTGCCGTACCAGCTGGAAACTCTCCGGCGAGCCCAGCCCCAGCCCACCGGCGACGACGACGTCGGCATAGGCGAGATTGGATTTGGCGGAATCACGGTCCGGCACGAAGGACAGCACCTTGGTGACGATGTCTTCTTCGACCAGGTGGAGCGGATGGATGATGATGCGGGCGGCATCGCGCGCGACACGCTCTGGCATCGGCATCACGCGCGGGCGGACGGTTGCCATCTGCGGCCGGTAATTCAAGGTGTAGATCGTGCAAAGCAGTGATCCGCCAAAAGTTGGACGCGTGGCCGCAAGCGAACCATCCGCGTCGACGTCGAGCTCGGTGCAGTCGGCGGTGAGACCCGTCAGTAGCGTGGTGGCTACCGAGCCCGCAAGATCGCGACCGAGCGTGGTGGCGCCGAGCAGCAGGATCTCTGGCTTATAGGTGTTGACGAGATCGGTCAGCGCCTTGGTGTAGGACTCGTTGCGATACTCCGACAGCACATTATCGGTCACGAGATAGGTCAGGTCGGCGCCGTAGCAGAAGGATTCGAGCGCGGCGTTGCGCGTGGCCTCGCCCTCCGGGCCGATGACAACCGCGGCGAGATCAACCTTCAGCTTGTCGGCAAGCTTGCGGCCCGCACCCAGGAGTTCGAAGGAGACGGGATGCACCTGGCCGCGCTCCTGCTCGACGAAGACCCAGATATGCTTGTAGGCCTTAAAGTGCTCCGACAACTCTTTTTTAGCTCCTGCGCGGCCGCCCGCGGCCGGCGTGGGAGCTTTGGTGATGTTGCTCATAGCTTTGAATTCCCCTTAGAACCCGCGCGCCTGCGCCACAAGATCGGTCTCTAGCCTAGGTTGGCTATTCAAGATGGGTTTCATCAGCACCTTCGTCGGCTGTTCGGCGGCTTCCACCAGCCCCGCCTTCTCCGAGCCCGGCGACGGCGCAAAGACGCGCTTGACGATGGTCGGCGAGCCGGGCGCGCCGCATTTCGAGATGTCCTCGACCACCGCCTCCTGCGCGCTCCATTTCACAATCGGCGCCCGCCCCGCGGGCAGGACGTCGGTCACGACGCCACGCCGAGTCTGGTTGTTCGCTTCCAGCATGCTGATCAGGCAGGGCAGCTTTGTGCGCAACACCTGCACTCCGCCTTCGGCGCGGCACTCTGCTTCAATCGTGCGGGAGATGAGATCGAGCCCGACGATTTTGGCGACATAGGTGAGCTTCAACAAGCCGAGCCGCTTGGCGATGCCAGGCCCGACCTCGGCAGTCTCGCGGTCGATGCTCTCATTGCCAGTGATGATGATATCGGGCCTACAGAACGTCTCACCGATCTTCCGGATCGCGGTCGCGAGCACGTAAGTCGTGGCCAGCGTGTCGACGCCGGCAAAGAAGCTGTCGGTGAGTAGCACCGCGCGGTCGGCGCCGAAGGTGAGCGCCTTGCGCAGGGAGTCCTCGGCCGAAGGCGGCCCCATGGTGAGCACGGTGATCTCGCCGCCGAACTTGTCACGCAATTCGAGCGCGGCTCCCAGCGCGAACAGGTCGTAAGGGTTGATCTTGGTCGGCACGCCCTTACGCACGATTGTGTCGGTCACGGGGTGCACGCGGATCTGTGCGGGGTCGGGGACCTGCTTGATGCAGACGACACTGTGCATGCGCTCTCCAGAATTAGCGTGGACTTGTTGCGTGGACTGGCAGGATAACAGCAAGTGTCGTACCAGTTGGGGCGCCATTGAAAATCAGGCATCAAACCAATGATCTGAGAGAAATTGGCCAACATGACCGCTAAATCGCTGACAATACAATTCCGACATACGTCGGGAATGCGACAGCGCCGCCTCGCGCGTGGCTTTACAGAGTTGATCTGTATGAAGAGGAATATGGCGCAACGCGCCGCACCGACGTGGCTTGACCTGAACTGATACGTGAGGCTATTTCAGCGAGCTCAACGGCACGAAGGCCGCCGGTTTCTGGGGCTCCGCGACCGCATCCTTCAAGACCTTGAACACCCGCTGGTCGATCGGCGAGGACGCCACGAAATCGGCATAAGCCTGCTCCAGCACCGCCTTGCACCGCGCCGTGACCTCGGCCTCCGTGCTACCTTCGAATTGTTCCTTGGCGAGATATTGCCCCATGCGCTTTAAGATATGCAGGCGCGCGACATTGACGATCTTGGGGTCGTAATCGACGCCAAGCAGCGCAAAAAAATCTTCGGCCGAAGAGGCCTTGTTGAGCTGATCCAGGATGCCGGCTGCCGCCTGTGCGTTGCTCATCGAAGAATCTCCCTTGGGTTAGGCGGCCGACCTGTGGTCGGGACCCGGCACTGCCTGGTCATGTCCCCTGCGACGCCGTTTCGCGCAGGCGACGCTGTGTATGGCCCACACAGCCTATGTCTTTGCGGATCAGCGCGAGCAGCGAGGGATTCCGCGGCGCGGCGGCAGTTTGGTTCGCAGACATCCCGCCAGATCGCTACCACCGTCTCGCGCGCGACCGGCCGCTTGTGCTGGAGGGCATGTTTTCGCACCCGCGACAGGATGTGTTTTGCCTCCTCGGCGCTGGCGGCGAGCTGCAATTGGTCAAGCAGCGTCGTGATCGCGGACAGCCCGGAATGTTTGCCGATCACAATGCGGTTGGAGCGGCCAAGCAAATGGGGATCGAGCGACTGGTATGTGCGTTGATCCTTCAATAAACCATGGACATGAATGCCGGATTCGTGGGTGAACACATGCTCCCCAACGATCGCCTTGTTCAGAGGAATCGCACGTGCAGCCGCGGCTGCCACCACCGTGGCGACGTTCTGGAGCTCCGGCAGCACAATGCCCGTGTCGCGCCCGTAGAGCTGTTTGAGCGCGACCGCGACTTCTTCCAGCGGCGCATTGCCCGCCCGCTCTCCGAGCCCGATGACGGTCACCGAGGCGTGGCTCGCGCCACCCTTGATGGCGGCGAGCGTATTGGCGGTCGCGAGCCCGAGATCGTCATGGCCGTGAAATTCGAGCTCGAGATCGGTGGTCGCGCGCAAACGAGCGATCAGCGCATAGGTGGAGTCCGGATCGAGCACGCTGAGCGTATCGGCAATGCGAAAGCGCCGTGCGCCCACGGCTTTTGCGGTGGCGATCAGCGTGATGAGAAAATCGATATCAGCGCGGGAGGAGTCCTCGCCGCCGACGGCAACCTCAAGCCCCCGCTCGCGGGCATAACTGACCACCCGCCTCACCTGCTCCAGCGCCAGCTCGCGGTCACCGCCAAGCTTGGCGGCAATCTGCACGTCAGAGGCCGGGGTCGAGACATTGACCATCGACACCTTGGCCTCGATTGCCGCATCGACATCGGCTTCACGCATCCGGCACCAGCCGATGGTGGTGAGCGGGAGACCGGCCTCGACAATGGCGCGGATGGCAGCGATCTCTTCACGGCCCATCGCGGGCGTCCCCGCTTCGATCTCGGTGACGCCGGCCTGCGCCAGCGCTTGCGCGATCACCATCTTTTCGTCCGTGGTGAAGGCAACGCCAGGCGCCTGTTCGCCGTCGCGCAGCGTCGTGTCATTGAGCACGATCGGACTTCCCCATGCCGTCTCGGACCATGACGGATTTGCGCAGGTGGCGGCGACCATGGGAGCTCCTTGTCCTTGGCAAAGATAACGCCTTGAGCAACCCGCATGCCACCTCGGCACCCGCCTCAAGCTATTGAACAGGCGCCAGTTTTCGGCACAATCGGATTGTCGCAAACGCGACAGCGTGGCAAAGTCGACGCGCCGGCTTGCCGCGATGGGTTGGCATCAACTCGGCTTGCGGCTCAGATGGATGATCAGATCGACGCGGGAGACGTCGTGGCCCGGCAGCGGCTCGGGCACATTCACAAGGAGGAGATCCGCTTCGGGAATATCGAGCAAGATATCCTCTCGTTGCAGATAATAATGCGGATGCGGCGTGGTGTTGGTGTCGAAAAACGATCGCGACCCGTAGGGAGCGACCCGGCGCAACAGGCCCGCTTGCGTGAACCGATTCAAAATCTTGTAGACAGTAGTCTGCGAGACCGGAAAGCCGGCGTGGCGTGCCTCGCTAAACAGCATCTCTGCGGTGACATGCCGCTCGCCCCTGACAACCAACAGCTCGCTTAACATCACGCGCTGGCGCGTCGGGCGCAGCCCGGCTTTGAGCAACAGATTCTTGCAGCCGGCATCGGGACATTGCCCGCCGAAATGGGGATCGGCCGCATCCAGCTGCACCTCGTCGAAGCCAGCGCTACCTGCGCGGTCATCGGTCGGAAGTCTGGCCAACGGACGATTCATCAGGGGTCGCTCACATAGGCCGGCCGCCGGCCGCAACCGGCGCAGCCGCCTGCAATAGAACGCCGCGCCGGCGCTCGGCCATCCGGCTCTCGCCGCTTTCATCGCCAAAGCAGAGGTCGAAGTCGTTGCATTGCGTGCACACCGGCGTTGTGCACATCACGAGGCCGTCGTCCTCGCACAGCGTGCGATAGAAGAAGCGCTTCCAGCGCATATTGTTGACATTGCGCGCGGCGAGCGGTGCGAAATGGCGGCTTAGGAGCCGGGATAGTTCGCCACGATCGCGCAATCCGAGATCTTCCCACAAGTGATTTGGCTCGATCGCGCGACGTGCAATCATCGCAGCCAGCCACTTGCCGATGTTCCCTTCGGTCGATCGTTGCGCGAGCAAGAGATCGCGCAACATTGCGACCTCCTCGCTCTCATTGGGCTCGAAAGGCCAAAGCAACTGCTCGGCTTTGATCCGAATCGACGGGAAGTGCTGCTCCAGCAACGCCGCTAGCTCGTGGCTGGACAGGCCGGCTTTCTCGGAAACCAGACAACCATCCATCGTGGCGGCCGCCAGACTGGACGCTAGCACGTGGCGATCGAAATTGCTATCACTGGTTATGTCGGCATCTGCGGGGTGCGCTCCAGTGAGCAGGCGGTAGGTCGCAATTCCCCTATGCCGCTCGCCGTTCGCATCAGTCGCTCTGGCAGCCATAAGCGGAAAGAATTGCGCTTCGAACATGGATTGCCGACCTTTCCACCGTGATCAAGTATGCTCCGCTGCATCGTGATGTCGCGAGATCTTTCGCTGGAACGCCGGCCTTCCTTATTGAGCATGGGAAGGCCGGCCTTCATCGATGTGCCCTTTACTCGGCGGCGAGTTCGGCGGCGGTCTTGCCGATGATGGACTCGTCAACCGCCTTCATGATGCCGTGCTCCATCAGCATGTCCTCGAGCTCATCCATGGAGATCGGGGTCGGGATGATGCCCTTGCCGCCATTGTTGTGGATCTTGGTCGCGAGATTGCGATAGTGATCGGCCTGCTGGGAGTGCGGCGCATACTCCAGCACGGTCATGCGACGCAGCTCCGCATGCTGCACGACGTTGTCGCGCGGCACGAAATAGATCAGCTTGGTGCCGAGCTTCTTGGCCAGCGCCTCCGCCAGTTCCAGCTCCTTATCGGTCTGCCGCTCGTTGCAGATCAGGCCGCCGAGCCGCACGCCGCCAGAGCTGGCATATTTCAGGATGCCCTTGGAAATGTTGTTGGCGGCATACATTGCCATCATCTCGCCAGACATGACGATGTAGATCTCCTGCGCCTTGTTCTCGCGGATCGGCATCGCAAAACCGCCGCAGACGACATCGCCGAGCACATCGTAGGAGACGTAGTCTTTGTTTTCATAGGCGCCGTTCTCTTCCAGGAAGTTGATCGAGGTGATGACGCCGCGGCCGGCGCAGCCGACGCCCGGCTCCGGACCACCCGACTCAACACAGTGGATGTCTTTATAGCCGATCTTCATCACGTCCTCGATTTCGAGGTCCTCGACGCTGCCGGCACTCGCCGCCAGGCTCAAAATCGTGTCCTGCGCCTTGGCGTGCAGGATCAGGCGGGTCGAATCCGCCTTGGGATCGCAGCCTACGATCAGGATCTTGTGACCCATGTCGGCCAGCGCCGCCAGCGTGTTCTGCGAGGTGGTCGATTTGCCGATGCCGCCCTTGCCGTAGAACGCGATTTGTCTCAGTGAAGACATGTTGCTCTCCATCAACCGATTTGCCAAAGATTGCGCGCAACTCACGCGCGAGCTTGTTTCTCGCTCAGAAACGAGGCACGCGGGTTCAAGGGAAGGAGAGCATCGCTCGTCTTGCGCGTCAGCGTGCACTCAGCCCTCACTCAGTGTTGCTGCATCCTAAGAGCAACCGCCGTGCCAACCCTGTTTGCGCTCTTCTAAGCTTCTGATTACGCTTTGAAAAACTCGCAAGCCGGCGAATGAAACCAGGTGTTTTGAACGTGACAGGATTTGTGCCGCTGTCAGAAGCCGGACAAGGATCCCAAGCATCAAACGGGCAAAAGCCGGCTTGGCGCGGGCCATTTCGACGCGTTCATGCGCGGAACGGAAATTGCAAATCGCTCTTGCAAGCCGCTTTGTCGGCGCGATTTTCAGGAGAGCGACAGTGCAGATCGGTGTCGAAACGTCGAAAGCGGTGGACCTGCGACGGGTGTTCGTGGTCCATGATGACGACATCACCCGCGCGGCCCTGCAATTCATGCTGCACGACGAGATTGAGACGCACGAGCTTGCAACGCCGGAAGAGGCTTTTGCCAGGGGCGTCGATTGGTTGAAACCGCATGTGGTGCTGCTCGGCGCCTCCTTTTTGAAGCAAAAGGGGCCGACCCTGATCGGCGAATTGGCGGCTCATTTTTCCGACGTTCGGATCCTGATCGTCTGCGACAAATCCGACGAGGCCACCGCGGTCGAAGGCATCAAGGCCGGCGCGCACGGCGTGCTGGTCAAGCCGCTGACCTTGGAAGCCGTCGGCAAGAAGGTCGATACGATTCTCGAACGCGGCGGCGCCGCGCCGATCGTGCAGCTCAGCGTGCTCAAATAGGCGCGCCATGGCGACGATCGTCTTCTATCAAAAGCCCGGCTGCGCCACCAACGCGCGCCAGATGCAGGCGCTGAAGGCCGCGGGCCACCACGTGATAGCCAGGGATATCTTGAAGGAACCGTGGCGTGCGGAGGAACTGCGCCGCTTCTTCGGCAATACGCCGGTCGCATCCTGGTTCAACCGCGCCGCGCCCCGCATCAAGTCAGGCGAAATCAATCCCGACACAAGCAACGCGGCGAGCGCACTCGCGCTGATGCTGGGCGACCCGTTCCTGATAAGGCGCCCGCTGATCAACGCCGACAGCGCAAGATGCGCGGGATTCGATCATGAACCCGTGCTGTCGCTGCTTGGGCGGAGCATGCAACATGATCTCGAGGGATGCTCGCGCGAGGGAACTGGGAGGCACTGCCCGAGCGGGTGAGCTGCAGAACTCGTAGCTCCACCGAGAGGCAAGTTACCGAGAGGCAAGTTAACGAAGTTTTCCCCGCTCGTCGTTCTTCACGGGGCGCGAGGAGCAAAGCTCGCGCTGAAGACGGTCGGGGGCTCTACACGCGCGTGCATGAATGGCAGATTCAACGGCGCTTCGGGTGTCCCGCCGTCCGTCCACCAGAGGTCTTGACCCTTGAACGCGCGGCTCTCATGAGGCGGCAGCCCGGCTCACCGCGCAGCATCGAAGTGCCGGTCGCTCCTGAGCAGCTATCCCTTGCGTCAATCCATATATTGACACGATAGCGTCGTTCGCAAACTTATAAGTTGACAAAACTCTTCGGCAATACGCCGGTCGCATCCTGAACTGCGCCGCGTATTTGCGCTTCGCGCAAATACGATCTCTCCTGCGCATGCGCGGAGCATGACAGGCGGCGCAGCTTCGCAGGATGTTGGATCGCGCGTTCCGATGCGGCTGGATTGCATCAGAGCATGATCCTTCAAACGTGGAAACCGGTTCTTCCGAAAAGATCATGCTCAACAAGATATTGAGCGGATGACGATTCGAAGAAAAGTCATCACGCTCGAAGACCGTGATCCTTTTGCAACGCGGCGACTTAATCGCGCCATGACCCGCCCGATTTGATCCGCATCAGATCCTTCGCCATCCCGCTTGTGGTGTGACAGAGGCGTCGCGCGACTCCTCGCGCGGACTTGGGAATGGAGAACGTGATGAGAGCAAGAACAATTCTAATAACGGCGTCGCTGCTCGTGCTCGCGGCGGCGTTCGGTGGGGCCGCCATGTCGGTACAGGCTGCGGATCTGGCGGCGGCGCCGGTCTACAAGGCGAAGGCGCCGCCGCCGGTCGACCCCTTCAATCCCTGGATGATCCGCCTGCGCGTGCTTGGCGTATTGCCGGATGCCCGAGGCAGCTCGGTCAATGTCGCCGGTGTACCGCTCCTGTCGTCGTCGAATTCGGGCCTCTCGATCAGCGATCAAGTCATCCCGGAGCTCGACATCTCCTATTTCTTCACTCCGAACATCGCCGCCGAACTCATTCTCGGCGTGACCAGGCATCACATCAGCGGCACCGGGACGCTCGACGGGCTCGAGATCGGCAAAGCTTGGCTGTTGCCGCCGACGCTGACGCTGCAATATCACTTCACCGATTTCGGCGCGTTCAAGCCGTATATCGGCGCTGGCATCAACTACACCGTATTCTTCAACCAGTCTGCAGCCAATACGCCGTTTGCCGGCCTGGCGGTGACGGATTTGCACATCAGCAACCAGGTTGGCGCCGCGGTCCAATTCGGCTTCGACTACATGCTCGACCGTCACCGGGGGCTCAACGTTGACGTGAAGAAGTTGTGGCTGCGGCCCGATTATTCGGCGACCGTCAACAACGCGATTCCCGTCACCGGGCGCGCCAATATCGACCCATGGCTGGTCGGCGGTGGCATCACCTACAAGTTCTGACGCAAGAGCACGATCCGGAAAAGTGGAAACCGGTTTGCTCAAACAAAAAGATCGAGCGAGCTGACGATTCGAAGAAGCGTCATCTCTCTCGGCGCCGGAGCCGGGCCCGGCGCCGCATTCGCGGCGATATTCGCTTCGATCCCCTGGTGTCGGTCGGCGCGAAGCCGAACATCGAACTCGCCGGGCCCGGAAATTTGATCGTCCAGGCTGGGGGCAACGTCGATTTCCCATCGCAGCGTCTCGCGAGCTTTCCGGAAAGCGGCATCCGCACGCTTGGAAACGCGATCGACGCCTCCGCCAGTCTCTTCTCCCCGTATCAGCCGGCTGTGCAGTCGCCCGGCTTTGGAAATCCATTCCTTCCGACCGAGGGCGCTTCGGTCACCGTGTTGGCCGGGGTCGGCAAGGGCGTTAACTACGCCGCCTTCGCTGCGGCCTATCTCGACCCGGCCATGGCAAGCACCACCGAGTTTCTCGATGCGTTCGCGGCGGCGGTGCCTCTTACGAGCAGAGCATCGGCAAGGCGGCCGCGTTCACGCCTGACAGGGCTTGGGCAGCCTACCAGGATCTGCCGGAAGCGCGCCGCAACCTCATTGCCACACAGGTCTTCTTCGCGATCCTCGACCGCACCGGCAAGGACTACAACGACGCCGGCAGCGCCTACTACCATCAATACGCGCGCGGCTATCAGGCCATCAACACCCTCTTTCCAGCGGCTTATGGCTATACCGCAAACAGTCTCGAGGGCGGCGCCAACGGCGCCAACACGCTCGTAGCCACCGGCAATCTCGACATGCGCGGGTCCACGATCCAGACCCAGCGTGGCGGCGATATTTCGATCCTCGCGCCGGGCGGTCGCGTGCTCGTCGGCTCATCTGCCGCCGCGCCGGCCGTCGATCCGGCCTCGGAAGGCATCATCACGCTGGAACGCGGCAACATCGCAACCTTCACCGACTGCGACGTGCTGGTGGCGCAAAGCCGCATCTTCACCGAGCAGGGCGGCGATATCATCATGTGGAGCTCGAACGGCAATCTCGATGCCGGTCGCGGCGCCGGCATCGCGACCTTGCAGTCGCTGCCGGATGTTCCGCCTGGCCGGGGCAATCTGATGGCCCCGCGCGGCAGCGTCGATTTTGGCGCAGCAGGGGGACGGTTCTCGGGCGACCTCAATGTGGCAGCGCTGCTGGTGCTCAACACCTTCAACGTCCAGGTGCAGGGCGTCACGGTCGGCATTCCGACCGTCGCGGTCCCCAATGTCAACGCCGCGCTGACGGCGAACAACACCACCGGCGCCATCCAACAGGTCGCGACACCGGCGCAGCCGGAGGGCGGCGACCGGCCCTCGATCATCCTCGTCGAGTTTCTCGGCTTCGGCGGAGCCGGCGGAAGCGATGAACCAGCATCCAATGATCAGGGACAACAACGCAAAATGCCGGATCAGCACAGCTAAAACACCGATAGCCCACTTCAATTGGTTGGCAATGGTCCGCTGACGGATGCGCAAATGAAAGTGCTGACTGAAGAAGAAAGGAAGAATATCGGCTCGCCATAGAACCGGTCGGTGAGGCAAGGTTCCCCCCAGGAATAAAGGACTATGATCGTGCCCTCGAGGACCGGTGCCGCCCGGCTGCGCGCAATTCAGCATCCGGGAGGTCGCTGTCGGCTCCCTCAGTAAAGCCACCACGGCGGAACGATGTGAACGACAGTTCTCCTCGGAGACCGGCGGACCGGATGATTTCCTTCACCACATCACGAAGATAGCGGAGATCCTTCTTTTCGGTGATCCGGGGCGGTGGCGTACGAGATCTACCGTGCGCGTGGTCCCGCCGGAAAACGAGGCCTGAAACTGTCGTCTTCTTGATTTCGTCGAGTTCGGCCATCAGCTCCGGGAAGAGCGCTTCACCGGCCTCATCGAACAGCGGTCATCATGCTTCTTCGCCGTTTTTGGGGTGCACGGACCTTCTTCTCTTCTGTGCGCTGACCGACGCACCAAGCCCGCCGGCAGGCGACCATCGCGGCGTTCGCGAAGCGGCGGCGCTCTCGCCCTACGATGTTGCCATACGCGTCCTTTTCCTCGACGACGAGCAACTTCGCATAGACCGCGTCGACGAAACCTTTCGTGACATCTTTCGAAGCCGTGGAGGCAAGTCACGTCGGGGTCAGGGTTCAAAAACCAAGTGGTGAACCGCGGGACCAGGCAGAAATGGGCTCGGATCGCCACGCACCCATGCCTTGTGGCCAGCAAGGAAGAAAGGCGACAATGGATGTCCGCTCTGTCCACCGGGCATCTCAAAAATGCCGGTCTCCTCGTGACCCGCTGCCACCACCATTCGCTCGGATGCACCAAACTCCGGCGCCTGCACACGTGGCATATTGATGTCTCCCGGCAACGGGTCGGGCGGCACGGCTAGCCATAACCGGAGCGACGACAGAATGCGCGCCAACGGATGCGCGATCGCGGCCCGGTTTGTGAGGCCCCATTGCGCGTCCTGAAGCCGCGCTCCATTTCGTGTCATGCGCGCGATGGACGTGTCGATCCGATCGAGTACGAAAGCACGCCAATCGGTAAATTCGGGCGGGGCCCATGCGTGTTGTGCGGCCAACGTTTCCATCACGGCCTCTGTGCGTCCACTCGCCAAACGATAACTAGCAGTCGGATAGAGGCGACCTAGCTCGGCATCAAGGCCGCCAAACCATGCGTCATACATCGATCGATAGAAGCTGCGCACCAGTGCGTAGCCGACAGCATCCGCGTCAGCGCGGCCATTCCACTCCGCCACCAGCAGCTTCAACTCGGCGCGACGAGAATGATCCGCCAGCGCCGCCTCATCAAGTGTATCGAGCAGAAGCTGACGCCAGAAATTGGTCCACAACGCGCGATCGTCGAGTTGTATGGCCAAGAATGATCGTTCGTCAAAGCTATCGCTCGCGAGCAAATCATCGCGGATCTGGCTAGCCCGTGCGCCCAGATCCGCATCCTTGCCGCCGATCTTGTCCTGATCCGCATCGCTCAGTTGGCGGTTGTTGGCCGTCCACAAGCGTCCAAGGGGAGGATCGAGTTTTGCTGGATACTCGTCCTGTGTGAGATAGTCGGACCAAGTTCGATCGTAGCGACCGGAGACCGGAAGCCCGTCAGTCGGTGTCAGCCGCCTCGGCAACGGACCGGCAAGCGTCCAGCCGATGTGGCCACTGGCGTCGGCGGCGATGAGGTTCTGGGTTGGGATGCCGCTTGCTTGGCCGACCTTGATGGCGGCCATCGCGCTATCGGCATCTTCCATGCGCAGGAACCGGAGACTGATCGCATTCTGATCGTGAGCTATCCAATGGATGGCATAGGTTTTCTTAGCCAGCTGAGTGACCGGTCCCCAGCGCGTCTTGACAACAGGTAAATCGACCGCAGGGCCTCCTTTGACCGAGATCCTTTCCACCTCGCGGACCGCTTCCTCCGAGCCGCCGCCGAGAACATGATAGCGCAGACTTCCGATTGTATCGTCGTCGAGGGTGACTAAATCTAGGTGGTTTCCCGAGCTGTTGGTGAAACCCCAAGCAACTCGGCCGTTGCTACCAACAATTATGGCCGGCGTGCCCGGTAGACTGGCGCCCGTGACACGACGGAGCGTTCCATGCGCATCGGGATAAACGAGTGATAGACGGTACCAGATATTCGGCAGCCGCAGGCCAAGGTGCATATCGTTGGCTATCAAGCCCGCGCTTCCGCGACTGTGGGTGCCAGAGACAGCCCAGCTATTGCTGCCTGCAATCGCGCCGCTTTCGACACCAGAAGGCGCAAGAGGGACCTGCCAATCCGGGTTTGTTGCCGGCAACGCGGGCATTTCCATTGTTGGACTTGTCGCCTCATCCAGCGGCGCGTCCCAGTGACTGACGTCAGGTACCAGAAACGAAAATATATCGTTTGGTAACCGTTCACGCATAAGCGCGCGAGCCAGCGTGGACTCCAGTTCCCGGTACTGCAGCTCGAAATACATTGAATAGATGACCAGAATGGAATCTTCCGGCCGCCAATACGAAGGTGTGATCCGCAGCATAAGGTATTCGAATGGTTTGACGGACAGAGCGTGCAAGCCGTCATTGACACCGCGTGTATAACGCTCGACGAGACGACGATCGTCCGCAGACGCGGCTGCAAGCACGGCAGCTGCACGCTTTCGGAATTGATGCAATCGGTGGCGGCGATCCAGATCGAGTGCAGAAGACCCAAACAGCTCCGCCAGTTCACCTGCCGCCGTCCGGCGCAATAGATCCATTTGGAAGAAACGATCCTGGGCATGCACAAAGCCTGTTGCATAAGCCAAGTCGCCACGGTCGACACCGGCGATTGTGGGTACCCCAAGCGCATCGCGATCGACGGTCACCTTAGCAGACAATCCACTGCCTCGCACAACACCATCGAGGACCGGCAGACTTGCCCGCAGCATCATCCATCCAATTGCGGCGGCGATCGCAACCAGGCATACACAAGCCGCCCCGACGCTGACCACCCAACGGGGCAGTATTCCTCGTACCATTGCTCGTCTCTTCGCGCGCCAAACCGATCGAGTATGGCGGCGACTTGGTCTGAAACGCGATCCGTCCGCAACCAACGCGAGCTTCCGGACGGATGGCGTGGGGCCCATGCGTCCCCGCGAGCCATTCTAAGGATTAGGCGGCACGCGCTACCGAACGATGTCTCGTCAGACTGAAATGGTTACATCTGTAAGCTGAACCAAACTGGCTACGAACTATTGGCGGAGTCAGCATGAGGTGACGGACGCGATCGAATTGGGTTAGGAGTGATCGATTAAGTCATCTTCTCATCTCGGGCACGCGTCGCGGAAAGCGCCACATGGACATCAAGGTCACGGATTCGGCACGCCGCTAGGGTGACAGCGTAACGCTCGTCCACGGTGATCAAGCGCGGCACCGTGATCAGGAACATCCATCTCACGAAGATCACGATGAAATCGAAGGTCACACCGATAAGATCAAGGGCCTGGTGTTGCGCACGAATTCCTTGAAGAAGGGCGTGAGGTCACCACCACTCATCATCCTGGCGAAAGAGGGTAATCCAACATTCCGACAGACGTCAGTCGCTGGACGGATAAGCCGCGCCGTACTTGATAGCCCGCATAAGCGGTGCTCACCGAGCCTTTAGCTCCGCTTCAACACCATCACCAGGCGGTCGACACGTTTGCCTTCCTTGAGATGGGACTCGATGATTTCGTCGATGTCCTCAGGCGTGGTCGGGCGGTACCAGACGCCGTCGGGATAGACCACCATCAAGGGACCGGCGTTGCAAAAGCCGAGGCAGCCCGCCGCCGTGAAGCCGATATCGGTGAGCCCTTGCGCTTCGATCGCCTTGCTCATCCTGTCCCACAGGGCTTGTGCGCCGGAAGCGCCGCAGCTGCCGCGCGGATGAGTGCGCGGACGCTGGACGTGGCAGGCAAAGACGTGATGCCTGTAGAGTTGAGGAAGCTCGAATTCCGTTTCTGAGTTCATGCGCCTGCCACGCGATCGATTGGGTTCATCTGAAGAGAGAAAAGTCCGAGCGCATCGCCCCTGGGACGGCGGTCTTCAGCGCGAGCGCGTGAAGCTCATCACCCATTTTCCCATTGAGCGCCGCAAGACCATCTATGCTGCTTGCCCGGGCTCTTACCTGCGAAGACACGCGAAACGACCCGGGCGCGATAATGATCGCTGTCGCCGGCAAGATCAGTCATGGACAGCGTCCGGAAAGGCCTTCCTGATCAGGGCTTCAATGTCTGGTCTCATCATCGCGATTTTCGTTGCTCCCGCTTTGCTTGCTCCACCATCTTGCTTCTCCATGCAAGCTTCGAACCAAGATGCGCGCCGCGCGCTTCTGCGCCGATCCATCTCATTCTGCCGACGTGCAACTGCCAGTCATTGTCACGTTTGCTACAGCAACGGTCTGTTCTGTTGCGGACGTGACAAACATCAAGCCGGGCACGCGCGCCCTCCAGCTTTTCCGCAGCGAGATCCAAAATAGCCGAAGAATCCGGCCTCCTTCTGCATGGCCCGGCTCTTGCAACGTTATCTCGCGGAAGGATGTAGCGATCGTCATGACTGTCGTCTTCTTGGAGGAGCCCATCAATTTCGGCGATCCGCCTGATGAGATCGACGCCTTTGCTGCAGCAAGGGGTGATTGCCTACCGGCACCATCAGGCGCGAACCGACTGCATCTTTGGGTGAGCGGTCGACGCTGCGACGAGAGGCGCGTGATCACCGAGCGCGGCTTGCGCGAGGCAGCAAGCCAAGCCGGCTGGTACCCCCACTCGCGCCAATGGCAAACCGCAATCAGCGATGCCAGTGGCGCCAGCGCTTCGCGCTCTACACCTTGAAGGCGCTCGCCTTCAATCAGTTGATTCCCGGGGCGGAGACCTCGATTCCAAGGCTACGGTCAATGGATATACCCCTTGAATTGATGCGTGTGACTGGGATTTGTACTTCGCAGGATTGTTCCCCCTCCCTGCACGGCCAACTTGGTTCCAGCGAACCAAGAACTCCTGATACAGGATCGTTATCTCAATCCCCTAACGGTCCTGTTACGTCTGGGTCTACACCCCACCCCGCCCAGACGGAGCCCTCGGCGGTGTTGTGGCCGCCGGGGGCTTTCTTTGTCTCAAGAGCGCTTTGGATGTCACGAGCACCTGCTCGGTCTCGGCGCCTCCACAAGCGCAGTCTCATCGGAAGCGAAGCCCGCACCCGGCTTCACCCGTCCAAGCAGCGCTGAGGTCGATGTTCGCCCCCTTGCCGGCCTGCGTCACTCCATAGACGGCGTGAAGCCGTGCAGCTCGCGCTCGCCCGCACGCGATTCTGGATTTAGCAATGTGGAGAGGCAGCCGCCGATCCTCCTAAAGAACGCCGGCGTTTATCGCAGGCCAAGAGCGAACGGAAAGGAAAAGGCAAGCGGGAGGTTAGCGCCCCCACCTAGTCTTGCGGATGCGCCGCCGCCTTTCATCATACGGCTTGCCGGCCTGGTTGCGCCTGCAGTCGGCGAGCGTTGACAGCGCGAAATCGAGTTCGGCGCGCGCGATTTCGTTGGCGATCGTCTCCTGCGATGCCGCCGCACATGCCGGCGAGCCAGGCGTCGAGCTCAGCGCCGCCGACGAGAAAAACCGAGCTGGCGCAGCCGCTGGAATGGCCCTTCTCGGGCGTATAGAGCTTTGGCCCACCAGTCCATTCGCTGAGCCAGCGCTTGAACACCTCCTTGGTGCCCCCGCGATCAGCCGGATGCACGACGCGAATGATCTCCGTTTCGGGCAATGCGTCCTTACGCGATAAGAGCTGTCGACCGGCCGGTTGATCCTCGCAACGCCGCCAATGCGCTCGAACATCGAAATGGCTGCGCGTCTCGCTGTTCGAGTGTCCCCGTACCGTTCATTCATGCTGGGCTACAGGATGACTTCCGCCGGCGTGCCCCGGCCCTTGATCGCTCCAGTTCGAACGCAGCGACACGCCTGCACCGATGTTCATGAGAACGACGACGCTTTCCCGAAAGGGCTTCTGAGCCACGGGTCATGAGATCATGCCTGTTAATCCGGGTGGATCATGATGTCCATGGTTTCGTCGCTGTCTTCGAACGGATCGGGAAATCCGTTGTCCTCCACCAGCTTCACGCCACACAGGCAGACGTCGCCGCCGATTACGGCGAGCGCAACCGGCTCAAGGGCTTTTCCGTTGCAGGGGCCGTCGATGCAAAACCCGCTGTCGATCTCGAAGGTCGCACCGTGCCGGCCGCATCTGAGAAAGGCGCGGTCCGAGGAGAAAAATTCGCCGGAGCCGATGTTGAGCCAGACGCCGTCATGCGGGCAGCGGTTGACATAGCCGTGATAATCATTGTCGAAGGTCCGCACCACGACAATCGGAAACGGCCGGCTCTCGCCGCTCGCGTCGATCCGCGACAGGCTAAAACCCTGCGCGCCGCCCCGCTCGATTGCATCGGCGTGACAGACGGTGAACACCTCAATCTCTTGGCTGCCCATGTCGCGGTGCTCCCTTCGCTCATGCTGTCGTCGCGTTTTCCTGACTGAAAGGCATTGACAGCGGCACGGGTCAGCCGAAGCACGCCAAGTCCCCGGGCCAGCTCTGGTAGGCATCGACGCCGCTGAGAACATCAAGCCATTGGTGCGGCATGAGGCCGGCCGGGCGCTCACTAAGCTCGACCACTGTCCCGTTCAGGGAACAATGACCCGTTGCGCAATCCATTTGCCTTCCCCGCTATTTAACGCCGAGCCTGAAGAAGCCCGAGCCGAAGCCCAAGGGCTCGATCATCAAGTTTCCGGTTCCGAACACCTTGGCCTCGCGGGCGAGCCGCAACGTGGAGCCGACGTCTCCGATCGTATTGAGCTTCTCATTCTCTTCGCGCGCCACCCTCGAGAGTTCCTTGCGGTCTTGCTGAACGAAGATGTCGGAGGATCCGCGTTGGCTCTGCCCTTGCATTTGTCTGGAACTGCGATCTCCGGGTTCTGCAGCACCGCCAAGAGTGACGTGGCTTGAATGACCTCGATTATCTTGCCCCACGGCGAGACCGTGACTGTCGACATTCAAGCCTTCCTTTTGCGTCCGAATGATGATTCCTCGGTTCTAATAAATTGCTGCGCCAGCGCCGATGTTGATAGACGCGTCCTTCATCGTCTCCACGATGAACGCGACCTGGTCGTCGGTAAGGTGGGTGTGAAACGGCAGTGCCAGGGCGCGATCGGCGATCTTTTCCGTAACTAGGAAATCGCCATGACGATAGCCGAGTTCGAAATAATGCCGCTGCAAATGCAACGGATGGCAATAGGCGGCGGCCTCGACCTGCTCGATGCGCAGGTCATCGACAATGGCGTCGCGGCTGGATCGCGTGAAGCGGGTCCCGAGATGGACGAGATAGAGGAACCAGTTCACTTCGGTCACATCGGGGCCCACATAGGGCGGCTTGATACCCTCGAAGGATTGCATATGCGCATTGTAGAGCTGTTCGGCGAGCTGGCGCCGCTCCAGGATTTCGTCGAGGCGCTTCAGCTGCGCAAGGCCCAGCGCGGCTGCGAGATCGCTCATGCCGGCTTGGTGGGGCGCTGCGCTGCTGACGACAACGGAGGAGCGCTCATCCAGCCGATGCGCGCGATGGCGGCGCAAGCCAACGGCCACATCGATGTCGTCGGTCACCACCATGCCCCCTTCGCCGCAGGTCAGGGCCAATGGCTGGGCGAAGTCGAACACGGCGATATCGCCAAAGCGGCCGACGAGTTCGCCCTTATATCGCGATCCGATCGCCTCGGTTGAATCCTCCAGGAGCGGCAGCTGATGGCGCTGCGCGATCGCCCGCAGCTCCGACCATGGCGCCGGATGGCCATTGGGATTGCCACCAACAATAGCCCGCGTGTTGGCCGTGATACGCTCTTCGATCTTCGAAGGAGCCAAGGCTCCCGACCAATAGTCGACGTCGGCAAATACGGCCCGCGCGCCCACGAGACTGATAGCATGCACCGTTTCGCGAAACGAATAAGGCGAGGCGATCACCTCCTGCCCGGGTCCGATGCCGAGCGCTTTTAGCGCAAGCAGAAGCCCGATCGTGCCACTGGGGACGGCAACGGCATATTCGCGGCCAAGATAGGCGGCGAAGGCTTTCTCGAAGGCGTCAGTGATCGGCCCATTGGAGATTCGCGGCGAACACAGCAGTGCTTCCACGGCAGAGAGCTCGGCCGAGGTGATATCGGGATCGGAGAGCGGAATGAAGGATACATCGGCATCGACCGCGTCCGCGCCATGTTCGCGATGCCCTGTGAGTTCCACGCCGGTCACCGCTCAGTACTCCTTGCCGCCAGCAGGATACCAATCGCTCGTGCCGGATCGGCCGTGATCTGCACGCAGCGATCGCAGCCATCGATCAGATGCAGGTCGAAACGCGGAAAGCTTCGGAACGGCTGCTCGGCCACATCAGACGCATCACAGCGCGTCAAGGCGAGGTGCGGAAAACGGCGCCGCAGCCCGAGGAATGGGCTTGCATCGGCCTCCGCCGCCGCAAGCACCCGTTCGATTTCGATCAGTTCGTCTGTGCCAAGCGCCATCGCGGCTCCCATATAACTGCTCCTCAAATCAGCTTCATTGCCAGAACAGCCGCTCGGGATCCGTGTTCAAATCCTCGATCGCTGAGGTCAGTCGGTGGTAGATGCTGTAAAATTCCCAAATTCCATGCGCGTGGTCCTTGCGAAACAGCTTCCACATCCCGTTCACCATGTCATAGTGGATCAGCGCGACATCGATCAGCTCGCCGTCCTTGTCGATATTGCGAGAGCAGCAGGGACTCTCAATTAGATAGCCACCCCTCACCGGCTTCACATTCGGCAAGACATAGCGATAGCGCTTGCGCGAGCTCAAAGCGCGCTCGATCCGCTTGCGATCGAGCTCGTTCGGGTGAGGGATCAGTCCGATTGCTACTTTTCTCATCACCGCAGCATTCATCCCGCCCCCCTCAAAGCACTGTAATTTCTTCTTCAAGACAGCCGACGACCAGCCGCTCGCCGAACTCGACGAGATAGATTGGCACGTTCGCTTCGGTATGCCTGCCGACCTGCACGATCTCGCCGAGCCCTCCGGCGCCGATCAAGAGTCCATCGGCCGGTGCTTCGGGAAAGGAGCCGTCGTTAATGAGGTCGACCGCCGCCTTGACGCGCTGGCCCCATTGGTATTTCGGCAGCCTCGGGTCGATCATGGCGCGGCCTCTTCCGGCAACGGCAGGTCCTCAAGCTCCTCGCGCGCCACCTCCGGCTCGAGCTCCTTGCGCTTCATGCCGACCCGGTTACCGCTTTCGAGAAATTCCACGCCATAGATGTAGAACTGCTGCAGGAAAGTGCCGATTGAAACGACGTAACCCACCTCCCCCTTTTTGGCGAGGATCTCGCCAATTTCCTTACCGGCATAGGTTCCGTCATTGCGGATGGTGCGGTTGGCCCGCACCTTTTCGCCAAAGCTGAAGAAAGGCGGCCCCGTCAGCTCGACCACCTCGCTGTCGCGAACGATGTTGCTCATGTCCCACTCCCTCTCGGTCGTTCGGGCCGGACTGCCACGCGCGCGCGGGCGACTTCCTGCACCATCGAGTCCTCGTCCTCGGTCAACTCCGCCAGCTCGGCCGCCGTAACGCGGCTTGCCACCTCATGGCGGACGCGCCAATCCGGATCGCGGCGCAGCACGCTGAGCGAATCCGGAGACAGCCGCCGTGCGATCTCGAGCCGCACGATCGGATCGCGATCCTTGACCATGGCGAGCAGCCAGTCATAGGGAATGCGGAGCGCAACCACGCGGCGCACATCGGGCTCGTCATCGTTCATGAGACGCCCAAGCAGCGTCGGCGCGATCCGGCTCGCCACCACCAGGCGGACGTAATAGTCCTGATCCGACATCATCGGCGCCAGCTCCGCGCCATCCAGCAAGGTCGCAACCCGCATCCTCACCTCCCGATGCGGGTCGCTACGCAGTCGCAGCACAAAGCGCTTGGGCAGGCGGCGCGCCGTGTTCCAGCGCACGATTTCCTCAGCATCGTCGAGCAGCATCGGCAGCAGGAACAGGTTGGCGTGTTTGGCCGCGATCGCGCGCACCTCGAAATGCGGATGTGTGAGGTAAGCGTCGGCCAGCACCGGATTCCAGTTGAAGAAGCGGTCGATGCGGCGGGCGTAGCGGTCGTTGACGCAGGCATGCATCAAGCGGCAGCCGCCACTGGCCCTGAGTCCGAGATGCGTGCAGGTGCCGCAGTCGACCTCGTTACCCAGCCAGTCGCGGGCCACATCGATGTCATCCGTCATCGTCCTGCCCCATCCGCTCCAGCACGTCCAAGAGCACCTTGGCGCCGATTTTGTCGGTCGGGTCGAGCTCCATGAGCTCGCTGGCGGCCGCGTGCCCTTCATCCAGATCCCCGAGCCGCATCTGCAGGTAGGCGTAGGCCTTCAGCGAAAATAGATAGAAGCGCGGCAGGATGTTCTCGTAGCGATCGAAAGCAGCGTCGGCAGCGCTGACCCGCCGCCAGTCGTCTGCGAGACCGTTTTCACGCGCTGCCGTGGAAATACAGAGCTTTGCGACCTCCAACGCCTCGGCCAAGCGACCTTTGTAGAAATAGAAGCGGTAGAGTCCGATCAGGACGGCGGCGTGACCTGGCGCCAGCGCCTGCGCTTCGCGCAGGTGTTTTTCTGCGATCTCGTCCAGGCGATAGGACAGCCCGGCCTGCCACAGATGATCCTCAGCTTCGCGAGGCAGGCCTTCGCCGAGTAGCGTGTGCGCGATCAGCGCCTCCTCGCTCCCGGACAGCGCGTTGCCTGCCACATCCAGGTTCATCGGCAGCTTTCCTCTTCTAATGGGCAGCCTTTTTCTAATGGACAGCCTTTGCGGTCTCGCTGGAGCAGCGCATCTGCTTCTGGGAAGATCAGCCCAGTCTGCGCAGCGGTGTCGGTCAAATCGATGGTTATACCGCCAAGCATTAGCTGGCTCTCGGCATTGAGAAGTAACTTTAGGCGATTGCGCTCGACGCCTTGCTGACCGGGCGGCGGTGCCGGCGCAACACCTGTATCAGCGGACAATCCCGAGCAACCACCGGCCGTGACGGCGAGCCGGAAGCTGGGGCCAGCGGTGCCATCGGCGCGCAGCACGGAACTCGTGACTTTTTCCCCGGCGGCCGTCAGCGTGAAGGTCATGGGCTCGCCCCTTTACGCCCGCGCCTGGTAGCGCGGCAATGAGGTGTCTACGACGCAGGTGTTGTCGACCGGACAGACCGCAACGCATTGCGGCTCATCGAAATAGCCGATGCATTCGCTGCACTTCTTCGGATCAATCACGAACGTTCCGCCCTTCTCCGAAATTGCGACATTCGGGCATTCGGGTTCGCAAGCCGAGCAGCTCGTGCATTGCGAGGCGATGATCTTGAACGGCATCGATATTTTCCTTACGCCGCTGAACTCAGCGCGCCCTGGCGGATCGCCGCATCGCCCCGCTGGGTATGCTGGGTCTCGCCGCTTTGCATCTTGTCGAGATAGGACTTGAACCAGGCAATCGCTGATTTTTCGATGAACTCATGGGCGTATTGGTCGACCGGCTCGATTCCGGCTTTCAACAGATTGCTCTTTGGACAGCCGCCGATCTTGGCCACGAACACCGCATGGCAGTCGTTGATGGCGCGGATGACGCTGGCAAGGCGCCCCTCCTCGCCATAACCCCCCTGGCAATAGTGATCGACGCGGCGATGGCCGACGAATTTGGCACCCGCCATGGAGAGCTCGTACACCTGGAACTCCTTGGCGTGACCGAAATGCTCGTTGATCAGGCCCGAGCCCTTCGTCGCCACCGCAACCATGAGCTTGATGTCGCTCATCTCGCTGGCAAGCTCGGCGACCTCTTCCTGCTTGGCAGCAACCTTGGCAACGCGCTCCTCCTCGACCTTGGCCTGATAGGCCTTGCGCATCTGCAGGTCATATTTGACGTCCATGGCCATAACCTTCTCGCTAGTGAACTCTGCGCTGCGGTCCTCGCCGAGCAGGCCGACAGCGTCGGCGCGGCACTGCCGGCAGTGCCGCATCACGTTCATCTCGCCTTCGCAGGCATCCTGCAGTGCCTTCAATTCCTGCGCGGTCGGTCCCCGTTGTCCGTTGAGGCCGAACACGGTGCCGTGCTCGGGCGCGGAGATCAGCGGCATGATGTTGTGGAGGAACGCGCCGCGCGATTTGACCGCCCTGTTGACCTCGACCAGATGCTGGTCGTTGGTACCCGGGATCATCACCGAATTGATCTTGCACAGGATGCCCCGCTCGGTGAGCATCTCGAGGCCTTGCAGCTGGCGGTCAGTGAGGATCTTTGCGGCTTCGACGCCGGTGTAGCGCTTGTGGTTGTAGAAAATCCAGGGATAGATCTTGGCGCCGATTTCGGGGTCGACCATGTTGATGGTGATGGTGACATGGTCGATCTTGAAGCGCGCGATCGTGTCGACATGGTCGGGCAGCATCAGGCCGTTGGTCGACAGGCACAGCTTGATGTCGGGAGCGGCCTTGGCCACCAGCTCGAAGGTCTTGAACGTCTTTTTCGGATTGGCCAGCGGATCGCCGGGCCCCGCGATGCCGAGCACGGTCATCTGTGGGATGGTGGAGGCGACCGCCAGCACCTTTTTCGCCGCCTGCTCCGGCGTTAGTTTTTCGCTCACCACGCCCGGGCGCGATTCATTGGCGCAATCATATTTGCGATTGCAGTAATTGCACTGGATGTTACAGGCGGGCGCGACTGCAACATGCATGCGGGCGTAGTGATGATGCGCTTCTTCGCTGTAGCAGGGGTGGTTCTTGACCTTGTCCCAGATCTCGGTCGGCAGATCACCCTGGCCGGCTTGCGAGCCGCAGCTCGCCTTGCCGCTGCCGCCGGACGTGCCGCAGCCCTTGTGCTCGGCGATCGCCTGCATGATCTCGCCGATGCCGACGGCGTTCCCTGCCGAGCTTGCTTCGTCCAGCGCTGATACGTCCATCCTTCCATTCTCCCTGCAGGCGGAAACTGAAAATAAGATTAGCAACTCGCGTGCCACGGTTGGAATTGCGAGCAATTTTGATCTAAGCCAAAAAGCGAGCCGCCTGCCGCGGTTTACCGTGGAAGCAAAGGCTTCTGCACGACATTAGAAATGTTTGAAGTGTGACAGGCGTCTCGATCCTGACATAGAGATGAGCGCAGTCATTCCCTGGCGCGAAACGCAAGACACTCGCGTGCGCCGGCAGGCGAGCAATATCGACCCATCGACAGGATCTGTCAGCCGGCGAGCAGGATCTCGATCGCGCGCGGGAGCGGGATCGCAAGCGGCGTCAGGCCCTGTTCGACCAGAAAACGCAGCTCATTCCTGGACAGCACATCCGGCTCCACGATGGCGTAATGAACACCGGCCGAGCGCTTGGTGAGCTGCCGCGCATAGGTTCGCAGCAGCTGATCATTGAATCGGCAGCCGATGAAGAGAAAGCTTCGGCCACTGCGCCGCTCTTTCACCACATCGGGGATCGGCGTCTGAATGTCGATCTCGGTCAGCACCTCGACATAGTCGGCGTCAGAGATCAGGAAGTTCCTGGCAGGCAACACGCCGCCGTGCGGCTTGTAGAGGACCGTGGTCCAGCTCTGTGACGCAGCGCGATCGACCTCTCTGCCCTCCGCATCATAGAAGCGATACCAGCGGTCCTCGCCGATGCCGGCGCGGGTGATGCCCTGCACCTCGCCCCACCCCTGGTGCTTGCCAAGCGCCGCACGCATCGCGCCGTCATACCAGGCATCGACGATGACAGGCAGGGGTAGCGCGGCGAGATGATGATGCAGTGGCGTCGGCTCGACCGGCGCAGCAAAGGCCTGCGCCAGCAATGCCGTCACGGTGGAGCGATGTTTGTTGCTCTCGATGTGCTGCGCCGAGGCCCAGACATTGCCCCTGGCCCGGCGGGGCAGCGCGACCTTGTTGGCGAAAAAGGCAGCCAAGGTCTCCGGCGTCATCGGCGCATCCGGTTTGGACAACTCGGCGAGGCCAGGTCCGAGATAGGGAACAATGCTGCCGGCACGCAGCCTAGTCGCGACGTCAGTGAGAACCGCGTCCGCATCGGCCGCGTTGACAAAATCGATTTGCGCCATCGCCTTCATCGGTCGTCCCCGTGCTCGCCACGCTTCCTGGCATTGATCGTGATCGGCAGCGGCGTGTCACTCGCCATCTCGGGGAGATCGAGCACCCAGCCATTGGCTATTCTGATCCAGCCGCCCCACAGCGCCTCGTGCTCCGATTCGACGATCGGCTCCTCGAGATCTTTTTTCGGCACGTAAATCGACAGGCCCGCCTCCGGAGAGCGGCGAATCATGACTTTCATGAGATCAACTCGTGCATCGGGGCGAATTGCTGGCAGGATTGGGATGCTCTCGTGACATGGCGCGCAGGTGAGCCACGATGCCGGACAGTACGCGGACGACCTGATCGACTTCTTCGACGGTGGTTTCACGCGACAAGGAAAAGCGCACCGCGCCGCGCAGGCTCCTCGCCGGCACGTTCATGGCGCGCAGCACATGCGACGGCTCCATTGAGCTGGAGCTGCAAGCTGATCCGAGCGAAGCGGCAATGCCCGCACGATGGAGATGGTGGACGATTGCTTCGCCTTCGAGATCTTCGAAGGCGATGTTGGCCGTGTTCGGCAGCCGGTTGCTGACGTCGCCGAGCGCCAAGCAGTGGCCGTTGTGCAAAATCGCCTGTTCCAGGCGATCGCGCAACGCACCAATACGAACGCGCTCCGGCTCGAACCGCTCGGCCGCAAGCTCTGCAGCTTTTCCAAGGCCGACGATGCCGGGGATGTTCTCGGTTCCGGCGCGGCGCCATCGTTCCTGTGCCCCGCCCCAGATCAGCGGCCTAAATTTCGTGCCTTGGCGCAAATAGAGCGCGCCGATTCCCTTGGGGCCGTGCAGCTTGTGCGCGGATAGCGACAGCATGTCGATAGCACTGTCCTTCAGGTCGATGGGCATCCTGCCTATGGCCTGCACCGCATCGGCGTGAAACAGCGCACCTGCCGCACGCGCCAACCCGGCCAGAGGCTCCATCGGGAAAATCGTGCCGGTCTCGTTGTTGGCCCACATAACCGACGCAATCGCCGTGCGTGGTCCAAGCGCCCAGCGAAACGCCTCGACGTCGAGCCGTCCGCGCGAATCCACCGGGATCACATGTGCCTTGATGCCCCTTGTCGCCAAGTGCTCGACCAGTGTGAGGATGGCGGAATGCTCGACGGAGGTGGTGACGATCTCGTCGCGCCCTTCCTGGGTTGCAAGCGCAGAAAGGATGGCGGCGTTGTTGGACTCGGTCCCGCCAGAGGTGAAGACGATCTCATAATCGTGGGCGGCTCCCAGCAAGCCCTGCAGGCTGCGGCGCGCCTTCGCCACCGCGCCCGCGACCTCGCTGCCGTAGGCATGGGTGGACGAGGCATTGCCGAACCGCTCCGTGAAGAACGGCAACATGGCTTGCAATACACACGGATCCGTCCGCGTGGTCGCATTGTTGTCGAGATAGATCGGCACAAACGCCTCGTTCAATGCCGCGCATTGGCGGCGCCGGCGACGGGGATCAGGCGAACGAGTTCGCCGAGCCTTTCGACCAGCCGCGCCTGAATGTTTTCTAGCGTCGCGCTTGAAAGCTTGCAGAACACGCAGGCACCAGTCAGCTTGACCATGATCTTGCTGCCGTCCGTCCCGACCAGCTGACAGTCGCCGCCGTCGCGTTGCAGATTGGGCCGAATCTCCTCGATCACGGCGCGAATGAGTTGCTCCCGATCGGTCTCAATGACCGACGGTTGCTTCAGTTGTTCCGGTTCGACCAGCATGCTTTGATTTCTCCTTTTATCTGCTGAAGGATTTACCACAGGAGCAGCTTGAGCTGGCGTTTGGGTTGTCGAAGGTGAAGCCCGTGCCCTCCAGCGCCACCACGAAATCGATCGTCGAGCCGGCGAGGTGCTCATGGCTCATATTGTCGACGAACACCTTGATGCCGTCGCGCTCGATGACGGTGTCGTCGGGTTTTGCCTCGTCGGCGAGGCCCATCTTGTATTTGAATCCGTCGCAGCCGCCGGCCTCGACCATGATGCGCAGGCCGCTCGTCGGCTGCGCCGAAGCCGAGATCGCGCTCTTGAGCGCATTGACTGCGCTATCCGTCAGATTGATCATGGCACCTTTCATTTGCCGAATCGTTTGCATGGGGATTGGCAAGTCGCATGCCAGCGCGCACGAGCTTGACAATGCTCACCTTTTTCGAAATCGCACCTGTTGGCTTTATGACGCACGTCGGGTTGCTGACAAAGGTCTTCGAGGGATCGCGGCGGCTTTGCGTGTTTTCTTTATGGATTCCGCCGATCAAGCGTCACGTACGCGGCGGCAAACATTTTGCATTGCCTCTCGCGCCGCCGGCGTCCGGCGCCTGTCTTGGATCGAGGGATGATTTTTCATGACTGCAATCGAGAACACCGCGCTCAGCCGGTTGGAGAAGGAGGGGCGCCTGCTCAATGCCATATTCAAGGGCGGGACCACCAAGCGGGGTCGGTTCGGCTTTCGCGGCGATATCGCACTGAAATTCCAGGCCCAGGTCGCGGACGAGAAGCGGCCGCCCCACTATTCGATCGAGCAGGTGCTGACGGTCGTGCAGGAAGGCGAAAGCACCATTCCGGTGCTGGCCGGCTATCTGCACTGCTTCGCTTATCTTGCCGATGTTGCAAACGTTCTTGAGGGCGCGCTAAGTCCTGATGGCAGCTACTTCATGTTTTGCAACAACATAGACCTGTTGGCGAAATACCGAATCAAGCTCGATGGTATCACCTTCAACGTGTTGCCGTGCGATGAATCCACCGTTTGGAAGGAGATGATGGAGCTGGTCGGGGTCGACAAGAATGACATCAAGAAGCTCGATGCGCCAGGCAAGCTCGACTACCTGCTCGACGCGGCCAAGGATGTGGATGCGTCCTATGACGAGATCTCTTACGAGGACGGGCTGAAGAGGATGGAGCCCGTGAGAAACCGCAACGAGAACCGGCCGATCTGAGCGCCGGCTTCAGCTTTCGCCGGAGGGATCCTCCTCCTCCACAAGCCGCACGCCGGTCACGCAGATGTCGCCGTCCAGCACCGTCAACGCGACCGGCGTGAGCCTGCTGCCCTTGCATGGGCCGTCGACACAGCGGCCGGTGCTGAGCTCGAAGGTCGAGCCGTGCTTGCTGCACATCAGCCGGATGCCGCGGGGATCGAAAAACTGGTTGCGTTCCCAGTCCAGCTTGACGCCGTTGTGCGGGCATTTGTTGAGGTAGCCAAACACCCGCTTGCCCCAGCGCACCACGACAATGAGCCACGGCCTGTGGCTGCCGTCTTCGTCGACGATCATGAGGTGGAAGCCCATGGCGCGCTGGCTTGGAATATCGTTGAAGCCGCAGATCGCATAGGCGGTATTCGGCTGCGTCCGCTGCTCGTTCATGCCAAACAACTTTCAATTGATCATCCTGCGATCAGCCTTGCAAAAATCGCGCAAAGTACCGATCGCCTCACCTTTCTTGGGAGTCCGGCGCGCGGCGTCGCAAGCGAGACAACAACTAATTGCGACCGGTGGCTGACGACGCCGTTCTCGGTCTTGAAGCGCGCGTCGCCGAACCATGCGAAGGTCTTCCCCATGGGGTCGTCGACGAGGATATTGCGATCAGCGAGGAAGAGGATCCTTGGTTTACGGAAGTCGCCGCGCTTGTTCCATCCGGCGTTCCAAAGCCGCCAGGCAATTTGAAACGCCACCGCGGTCTTGTCGACTCCGGTGCACAAGGTTAGAAGCACGCGGCGCCGTCCGGTCAGAATGGCTTGCAGCGCTTGATTGACGGCGTTCTCCTGATAGTAGCGAAGCGGCTTGCCAGGGTCGGGAAATCCTGGCGTGAGAAGGCGATCCGCCGCGGTATCGTCGGACAGGCCGAGGCCCGCGCGCTGGCGCGCCGTAATTCGGCCGGCGCCGGAAAATCGGCGCGCAGGGTCTCGCTACCCGTGAAGAAGTCGAACTCCACGATATCTGCGCCGTTGTTGGCGAAGGCGAATTTCAACCCCAGAATCTCGGCGTAGTCCCTCGCTTGCTGCTGACCGTTGCCGGCAGACTTGGAGCTGGCTTTCGCTTCTACGACAGCGATCGGATAGTCGGCGCTGAAACGCAGAATATAATCGGCGCGCTTCTGTCGGCCGCGCCTAGCCCGTCCCCCAACAAAGGTCACCCGACCGTCGGTGAAGGTGCACTGTTCGTTGATCGCGGGTGGCGCGTCATCCCATCCCGCGGCCCGCAGCCGCGGCACGACAAATTTTCGACAGGTATCGGCCTCTATTCACACTCCTGCCCCCGGCCTCAGCTTGCGGCGGCTGACTTCGCCCCGGTGTCATTGATACGCGCCTCGAGCTCGCTAATCCCGCCGAGAACATCCTCCAGCGCCAGCGCGTTTCCGAAGATCATCCCGACCATCGCCGCGTAGTCGCACGAAAGCTCGACCGCCATCTGGCGATTTGGCGACAGCGTGAACGATCCGGGAGCCGCGGTAGCGAGATTCAAATCCGGGCAGTTGAAAACCATGCGGGCGTGTCGCACGCAATCAGCGGCAAGAGCGAGATTCCCGAAGGCGACGCGACCAGTATCGGAGTCCAACAACCGGTAGACGTCGTAATAGTGCCGGGAAATCCGCTGCCCTCCGCCGCGCCCCTCGAACTATTGGCGCAGGCCGTGAAGATCACCACCTTGTCCCAGAAGGTGCGTTCAGCATCGACGGTGGTGATGTTGGGCACACTGAGCTCAAGCTCGGCGAGTACGTCGCCGCGATAGGGGCCGGACGATGGCGGGTTGGTTCGGATCAAGCGCAGACTTGGCACCGGACTCGATCTTCACCGCCGGCCTGACGTATCCCTCGTCGGCCGCCGTGACTTTCGGATACCAGATCAGCAGACTTTGCTGATCCGGGTCGTCCGCATCAGACTAGACCCGTCCGGCCGTCGGTTCAGCTTCGTTCGCGCCGATAACCCGAGGTCGCATGCCCCGAAACTGGACCAGCAAAATCATCGATAACTGGTAGTTTCAAGCATACCAGGCTCGGTTTATCTCAGGCGCGAGAACGGAGAACCGCCATGTATGTGCCCCCCGCCTTCAAAAATGACGATCGCGAAAACATCCGAGCGACCATCGGCTCCGCTCGCCTGGCCAATCTGGTCACGGCTACGGCAGAAGGGCCGATCGCCACACCCTTGCCGCTCTTCCTCGATGAGACCGAAGGAAAGCACGGAGTGCTGTATGGGCACTTGGCGAAGACCAATCCACAATGGCGTTCGGCTCCGACCGGCGAAGCTCTCGCGATCTTCGTGGGTCCGGAAGCCTACGTGACACCCTCATGGTAGGCCACCAAGCACGAAACCGGGAAGGTGGTGCCGACATGGAATTACATCGCCGTCCACGCGTACGGGCCGGTCGAGTTCTTGCAGGAGCCCGAACGTGCGATGTGGCAGATACGTCGAGACATCGCTGACCTGTTTTACAGTCGGTTCATTGAACTAGCCCCCGATGCAAGAGACCTGTTCGCAGGCGACATAGAGCGGCAGCGGATCACGCTGATGGACATGATGGCGGCGCTGGTCGGCTCGCTCGACGAGCGTCTGCTGTTCCGATCGCGACCCACGAATTACGCAGTTGTGTGACGAGAGCGAGAAATGGCACCCGTGCCTATTGTCCGCAGAGGTGTCAACGCGGCCTCGCTTTGGGTTTTGCTCACCGCCTGTCCAACTGCGTTACAGGCTGAAGGCGTGGATACTTGCAACGCCATATTGTCAGATGCGCTATTAACAAAGCGGATTGGGACAAACGACCGAAGTTATCAGGCCGCAGAGCATTATTGGGCGTGCAGCGCAAACAGCAGCGAAATTCAGCGCCACTTTCAAATGTCAAAAACCCAGCAGACTGGGGCTAGCGGAGGCGATGGGTACGCGGGTGTCACTATACAAGGCTCTCACAGCACTCTCGGCGCCGATCATAATAGCACCGACGAAATCGATGCCTGGAAACGGCTGAACTGCTCAAGAACCGATCGCCAGCAGAACGAAACGGCAGCAGGTTTTCTTTCCGAGCAGTATCTCGGTCCGGGAGTCGCCGAAGACTGGGCAAAATGTATAGCAAGCCGCGACGGGTTGCAGTGCACCGGCCGTCGTCAAAGAGCTGGAATAAGTCTCATCGTAAGCTATCACAGCTACGAAGTCGCTCTCCCCGTGATAACGGAATTCACGGTTCGCCGCGGCAGGACCTTAGAAAACATCACTCACGACGCGACAGTATTAATTGGGACCCAAACATCTTTTATCAGACGAGATCCGAGCACTGACACAATCATTACCCTGAATGCGGTACGGGGCGGTCGCACTGCTATTTCCTGCCAAGTCTTCCTGCCAAAAGATCAACCGCCGCCCACCCCGCCCCCGCCGGCAAAGCCGAGTCAAGTGCAGTAGAATTCGAAGTTGCTGGACCCGCTACTGTCTTGGTCGGAATGGTGTGGTGGCACCAACGGCACGGAGCGAAGAGCGGTACGGCGTTGAGGTTTAGGAGAGAACGGCAGGCGATCATACTCACCCGGTTGGGGGTGAGCGTGGCTGAGGAAGAAAACGGCATGACCTTTAGGAGCAAAACGGATCTTGGCGAGACAAGATTTAAGCTCTTGTGGTTTCCTGGCAAACGCTAGGCTGGATTAGTTTCTGAGGTTGGCGGCTATTCAGGGCCAAATGAACACTGGGTTCTCATCATTGAGCCTGTAGAGTCATGGACAGTTAAGGCCTGGGAGATGGCGAAGGTAGCGACCGGATTGACTTTAGAGCAAGCAGAGACGGTTCGTTCGCGACAGCGGAATATTGAGGATCGCCGGTATCCGATCCCATAGTGGCGCAGACATTTTGAGCCATCCGAACCGGCATTTTCGCAGAATTCGAATTCCGATACTTGCGCCCGATGAGGGCATGATTCTACCTGGGGACGGGTGACTCGGCGCCAGCAAGCTGGTGGGGATGGTCGGCGCCGAGGGGCTCTATCCCCGAGCGCAGCACATGGAGAGTCCCTCAGCCGAGGCTTCGCCGTCCAACTCCTGCTTGCTTGCGGGGAAAGGCGGACAGAGGCGCTCTCAAGCGGCTTCCGTTGCAGCGGGCTGGTGGGTCTGGCAGTTGGTCGGGCAAACCCGGGCGCAGGCGCCGCAGCCGATACAAGCGCCCTGGTCATTCATCACCATAATCTTCTTCTCGATCTCATCATCTTCGTCATCGTCGAGATCGACAAGATCGCCCTCCTCGTTGATACCCTTCAGCGTCATGACGTCTCGACCGCAGACCTTGAAACAGCGGCCACAGCCGATGCACTTCTTGGCATCAATCGAGATCAGGTAGTCTGGCGTCCAGTCACGGCCGTCGTGCGTTGCAAATGACATGATCGGATACCCTTTAGGCCTTTTCCAGCGCCTTGAGGTCCTCGCGCTTGCGCTCGAGTTCGGCAAAGGCATCGTGCGCCTGCTGCGCCACCGCCATGATCGAGGTCCAGTTGACGGGCAATTCCTCCGAAAGGTCGTGCAGATCCATCTTGGCCTGCGTCGCCTTGACAGACAGCTTTCTTATTTCTGCTTTCAGGTTTTCAAGGTCGCTCATGAGCTACCCTCAATAGTTCGCCACGTCGGGAAATTTTCGGATCATCTTGATGCCGCCTCTGACGCATTTGCCACCCTCCGCTGCGAGCTTTGCGAGATTGTCAAAGCCGAAGCGATGCACATCGCGCAGCTGCTTATTCAGCACGATCAGCCGCCCGCCGATCAGCACCATGCGGCCAAAGCCTTCATGGTGCATCTTCAGCATCGGCTGGATCATCACACCCGTCGCCTTCTCGATCGAGAGCGCGACCGCATTGAAGAACAGCTCCATCCGCCAAACCGTATCCGGATCGGGATCACCGACGATCGGCAGCGCGCGTCGCTTTTCCTTGTCTAGAACATAGGGTTCGAGCAGATCGAGATCGCTCTTGCCGTCCCAGGCGCCATGAATGTCCTGGGCGCGCCAGATCTTGACCAGTTCCCTCACGAATGGCGCATCGAGCGCGCTGTCGGTTTGTACGATGTCCGCGGCCTCAGTCATGTCGTCCTCATTCTTCGAAATCGAGCGTTCGCTCCTGGTCCTTTGCCAGCGCCTTGCGCAGCCAGGGCGGCGGCGTACCCTTCAGCACGCGCTCGAGCTTCTCGACCAGCGCCAGGATGGTCTCGGGCTTATTCACCTTGATGGGATGTATATTGTTCGCCACCACCCGCGCGGCACCGGAGCCGCCGATGGCAGCAACATAGAGGATGGCGCAGTCCTTGATCGCCTCGATCTTGGGCGCGAGCTTGTCCTCGTTGCCGTCTTCCTTGAGATCGCCGTCGAACTGGACCGCCTTCAGAAACACGTGCCCGCCCGGCCCAACATCATAGATGGCGATGTTCTTCGCCCAGCCAAAATGCGCATCGACGCACCTCAAGTCTTGGGTAGCGAATGCGATCTTCATGCAATCGACCTCTCGGTTGCGTCGATGAAGCTGCGGCCGCCGGGCCTTAAGGGCGTCGAGGCCCGCCAGCTATCGGGTGTAGGCTGATGATTTTCGTCGCGGTCGGCGATCACGAGATTGGCGATACTGAAGATCGCATCGCGCGTGCCGCGATAGCCGACGGATAGCTGGTGTCCCGCGCCGATCCGATCGAACATCGGAAATCCCGCGCGATAAAACGGAATCTTCAGCCGCGCCGCCGCTTGGCGGCCATGCGAATGCGTAATCAGCAGATCGCAATCCCTCGTCCTAGCAAGCTCTTCCAGATCCTCGAGATCGCCGATCAGCACCTCCTTGGTCCCTATCCGCTCCAGCACCGGCGACTGCGTGGTCGTCACGGCCGCGGTGACCTGCGCACCCAACTCGTGCAGCATACTGGACAGGTCGAACAAGAGGTCAGGCTCAGCACCGATCGCAAGCTTGCGGCCGCCGATATGAAAATGCGCGTCCAGCATCGCATCGGCCAGCTGCCCGCGCTGGCGGCGATATTTTGCTGGCACAGGGCGGCCGCTGATCTCGCTTAGGAAGGCAATGAATTCATCATTGGGGATGAGGCCGCACAGCCGCTCGAACAGGCGAAACGGCACCCCAGTCTTGGCCTGCATGGCTTCTGCCGCCCGCCGCATCTGCGCACCGATGGCAATGGTCCAGCTGGACTGGCCCATGCTCGCGACTTCGTCAACCCCGATGCCGCCAATGGTCGTCGGCGTAAACTCGTCCGGGATATGCCCGTCCAGCGATCCCGCGAGATCAGGCAGGAAGGATGGCTTCAGGCCGAAATCCTCCAGGATGGTCCGCAGTTCGTCGAGGTCACCCGGCGTCAGGTGACATCCGGGGAGGACATTCACCCGCGCGGGATCACGCTCCGCCTCGAGCGCCGGCGCCTCCACCAGCACCTCGACGATGCGTGCCACCGTCTTTTCCCAGCCGTTCTGGAAGGCGTCCTTGAAATCGGGCGTCGAGACAAAGACTAGAGGAAACTTGGCGAGCTGCGGATGCTGCTCGCGGATCAGCTTGATGTAGGCGTCGACATCATCGCCATTGGTTTCGGTCACCCCGGTCGAGCAGATCCCGATGATCTCCGGCTTGGTGCGATTGTAGATGTTGAGGATGGCCTGCTCGACATTTTCATAACCGCCGAGCACGATCGCCACCTCGCTCATCGCAGTCGTCTGCAGCGGCACCGCCTCCTTGAAATGCCGCACGAACAGCGTGAGCCCGAAGGATGTGCAACCTTGCGAGCCGTGCAGAAGCGGCATCGCCCCACGCAGGCCCATAAAGGCTAATGCGCCGCCGATCGGCTGACTCATCTTCAGCGGGTTGACCGCGCAGGCCTTCTTCGGCGTGGTGACGATGGCCATGATCCCGCCCTATTCCGCGGCCTGCTGCATGGCAGGCGGCGAGGAGACCGGTATGGTCGCTAGGATGTCCTCGATACGCCTCTTGCAGCAGCCACCGAACGCGTTGGTGTGCTGTCTGACTGCCTCGACGCTGGTCAGGCCGTGCGAGCGGATCGCATCCTCGATGGTGCCAAGATCGGCTTCCTTGCAGAAGCAGACCTTTTTCGCGCGCCGGGTCGTCTCCGGATCGCCGGTGATCTCGGCGGCCTGCGCGTCCATCTGCGTGATCGCCTTGGTCTGCCGATTCTTGGCCACCTCGTCCCACGGCACCGGTCGACGCAGCTGCTCCCAGATCGGATTGAACAGCGCCTTGTCGATCTCCTCGACCAGCTTCACCATACCGACATAGCCCATGTAGGCGTGGCAGCGCTCCTGGTTGATGTCGAGCCAGGGCATCGCCGCCTTCAGCGCAACAAACTGCGATTTGCCACCCGAGAGCATGATGTCCGCTTTCGCGTCCTTCAGCATTTTGTATATCTCGCGCGGCGTCATGTCCTCGATCATGTGGGCATCCTGCCCCATCCGCTTCTTGATGCGCTCCTTGTCCTGCTTGGTGGATTTCTTGACGCTGGTGCCGACCAGCTCGAGCCCTGCCTCCTGCAGCGCCGCCACCACGGACCAGGACTTGACGCCGCCGGTGATCAGTAACGCCCTCTTGCCCGCAAAGCGCGGCTTGTACGGCTCGATCGCGGCCCAGGCGCGCGCCTCCTCCCGCGCGATCACGGCCTGGGTGCGCTCGATCAGTTCGGAGGGCGCGCCGCGCTCCACCAACAGCCGGGCTATCTCGCGCAGCGAATCGCTGGAATCCTGGATGCCATAGAACGACCCCTCGAAAAACGGGATGCCGTAACGCTCCTCCATCTTGCGCGCGACATTGATCATCGCCTTCGAACATACCAACATGGCAGCGCGCGCCCGGTGCGAAGAGGCGACTTGGCGATATTTGCCGTCCCCCGAGATGCAGGAGAGGATGCGGAGACCGAGCTCGTCAAGCAGCGGCTTGACCTGCCAAAGCTCGCCGGACAGGTTGTATTCGCCAATCAGGTTGATGTCGTAGGGCGTGGTGTAGTCCGGCTCTTGCGTGCCGATGACATGCTCGAGCAAGGCCTCGCCGGCGAGCTTGTTGCCGAGGTTCTTGGGGCCGACGAAGCCCGGCGAATTTATGGGAATGACCGGCTTGCCGAACTTTTGCGAAGCCGCCTTGCAGACCGCATTTATGTCGTCGCCGATCATGGCGGGGACGCAGGTCTGATAGACGAAGATGGCCGGTGGGTTGTACTTGTTGATGATCTCCTTGATTGCCTTGTAGAGACGCTTCTCGCCCCCAAATACGATGTCGGTTTCGTTCAGGTCAGTGGTGAAGCCGGTGCGCCAGATGCTGGCACCAGACGAAGCCGCACCGCGGTTGTCCCAGGAATTACCCTCACAGGCGATCGGACCGTGCACCAGATGGGCGACGTCGGTAAAAGGCTGCAGCGCGATCTTGGCGCCGTCGAAGGTACAGCCGCCCGCGGTGCCGCCCGGCTGCAGCTGCTTGGTGCAGCCCTTCTTGCGCTCGGCATCCGACTTGTTGGCGTTCTTGGCGCAGCCCGGCTCGTTGAAGATCTCCTGGATCGCGGCCGATAGCGAACTCATCCGTCTTTCCTCTCAACCGAGTTTGCGCGCGAAGATCAGCCCATCGTGCGCTTAGGCC
This sequence comes from Bradyrhizobium cenepequi, assembly GCF_020329485.1. Lineage (GTDB taxonomy): Bacteria > Pseudomonadota > Alphaproteobacteria > Rhizobiales > Xanthobacteraceae > Bradyrhizobium > Bradyrhizobium cenepequi. The sequence goes on along the minus strand of NZ_JAGKJI010000038.1, from coordinate 4,076 downwards.
ATCGCCGATGTTTACCGGCGATGGCGCGCCTCGCTCGTCATCAACGAATGATGTCGAAGCTATAGTCGGTCCTGCCGGCAACGTTGGTCTTCTTGTCGATCTCGTCAAAGATCTTGTCGAGAATCTTCACCAGCACGTTCATGCCGCCCTGATACCCCCACACCGGAGAGCGGTGATGGTGATGCCGATCGAAGATCGGGAAGCCGATGCGGATCAGCGGCGTACCGGTGTCGCGTTCCAGATACTTGCCATAGGTGTTGCCAATCAGGAAGTCGACCGGCTCGCTGAACAAGAGCGAGCGCATATGCCAGAGGTCTCGCCCGGGATAGGCATGGCAGTTCTGCCCAAACGGCGAGCTCGCAAACAATGTCTGCATTTTCGCCTCCCAGGCCTTGTTGCCGTTCGTGGACAGCACATGGATCGGCTCGGCGCCCCCTTCGAGCAGGAAGGCAGCCAAGCCATAGCAGAGGTCTGGATCGCCATAGATCGCGAATTTCTTGCCGTGGATGTGCGCGCTGGAGTCAGCCATCGCGTCGACCAAGCGGCCGCGCTCTCGCGCCAGTTCCTCCGGGATATCCATACCAGTGATGCGCGACAGCGCCATGAGGAACTCATCCGTTGCGGACACGCCGACCGGATAATTGAACGCCACGACCTCCTGGCCATGGTCGGCGATGAACGGCAGCGTCTTTTCAGTGCACCACTGCTGCATGGAGATCGTCGCCCTAGCGTGAACCGCGTTCGCGGCGTCTTCCAGCGTGGTGCCGCCGTCATACATCCGGAACTCGCCGTCGGTCGGTGTATCGAACACGTCAGAATTGTCGGCAAGAATGGTGTACTGGATGCCCATCAATTCAAAGATGCGCTTGATCTCGCGGATATTACCGACGGTGTAGCCGTCAAAGCCGCCGATGAAATTGACCTTCTCGTTGGGCGCGCGCTCGCGCTTCGGCGCTGTTCCGGCCTTGCCGTCCCAGAAATGCTCCAGGATGCCCTTGAGCGCATTATCGTAGCCGGTGACGTGGCTGCCTACGAAGGCTGGCGTGTGCGCGAACGGCACATCGAAATCCGCCGGAACCGAGCCTTTTTCCTTGGAGGTTTTGATGAAGGCGTTGAGGTCGTCTCCGATCACCTCCGCCATACAGGTGGTGGAGACCGCGATCATCTTGGGATTGTACATATTGTAGCTGTTGGCGAGCCCATCGATCATGTTGTTCAGCCCGCCAAATACAGCAGCATCCTCCGTCATCGACGAGGAGACGCAGGAGCTTGGCTCCTTGAAATGCCGCGACAGATGGCTGCGGTAATAGGCCACGCAGCCCTGGGAGCCGTGCACGAAGGGCAGCGTGCCCTCGAAGCCAACGGAGGCGAACACCGCGCCCAGCGGCTGGCAGGCCTTGGCTGGGTTTACCGTCAGCGCTTCCCGCGCAAAATTCTTGTCGCGATATTCGGGCGTCTTCGCCCATTCCCTGATGCGTTCGACCTCCGCGGGATCGCGGGGATTCTCGAACATCTTCTTGTTGGCCAGCATCTGCTGGTATTCCGGACCGCGGAACAGCTCGATGTGATCGAGCACGTGTTCTGCACTCTGCGCCATTGGTGGGATCCTTTCGAAAATCGTGATCAATGTCGGCTCCGGCACTCAGCGGAGCGCCGGGCCATTTACGTTATTCGGCAGCCAACAGCTTCGCCTTGGGGATGTCCTTCCATGGCGCCTTGGTCTTCTTCCAGATCGGTGAGTTGATGGCCATGTCCATGTCGCGCGCGAAGATCGCAAATCCGTCATAGCCATGATACGGACCCGAATAGTCCCAGGAGTGCATTTGCCGGAACGGCACGCCCATCTTCTGGAAGACATATTTTTCCTTGATGCCCGAGCCGACCAGGTCAGGCTGGATCTTCTCGACGAAGCGTTCGAACTCGTAGCCGGTGACGTCGTCGTAGATGAGCGTGCCATCCTTGACGTAGTGCTGGGCGGTGCGCTGGTAGTCGTCATTGTGGCCGAACTCGTAGCCGGTGCCGACGACCTCCATGCCGAGGTCCTCGTAGGCGCCGATCACGTGGCGCGGACGCAGTCCGCCAACGAACAGCATCACGCTCTTGCCTTCCAGGCGTGGGCGATATTTAGCGATCACCGCGTCCACCAGCGGCTGATATTTTGCAATTACTCGCTCGGCACCCTCCTTGATCTTGTCGTCAAAATAGCCGGCGATCTTGCGCAGCGACTCCACGATCTTGGAGGGCCCGAAGAAGTTGTATTCGCACCACGGAATGCCAAACTTCTCCTCCATGTGGCGCGAGATGTAGTTCATCGAGCGGTAGCAATGCAGCACGTTAAGCTTCGCCTTCGGCGTTGTCTCGAGCTCGGCTAGGGAACCGTCGCCGGACCACTGCGCGATCACGCGCAGGCCCATTTCCTCCAGCAGGATTCGGGATGACCAGGCGTCGCCGCCGATATTGTAGTCGCCAATGATCGCGACATCGTAGGGGGTCGACTCGAACGTCGGCTTGCTCTCCGGCGTGGCCTTGTCGAACACCCAATCGCGTACCGCGTCGTTGGCAATATGGTGGCCGAGCGACTGTGACACGCCGCGGAAGCCCTCGCAGCGGACCGGCACGATGGTCTTGCCGTCATATTCCTTCGACTTCGCCTTGGAGACCGCCTCGATGTCGTCGCCGATTAAGCCGATCGGGCATTCCGACTGGATGGTGATGCCGTTGTTGAGCGGGAACAGCTCCTGGATCTCGTCAATGATTTTGGCGAGCTTCTTATCGCCGCCGAACACGATATCCTTTTCCTGGAAGTCGGAGGTGAACTGCAAAGTCACGAAACTATCGATGCCTGTCGTGCCGACGTAGTAATTACGCCGCGAGCCCCACGAGTACTGTCCACAGCCGACCGGACCGTGGCTGATATGGATCATGTCCTTGATTGGTCCCCAGACCACACCCTTGGAGCCCGCGTAGGCGCAACCGCGGATCGTCATCACGCCGGGGATGGATTTGAGGTTGGACTTGACTCCGCAGTCCGACTTGCCGACCTCGTGAACATTGAGGTGCTTGGCGCGCCGTTTCGCGGTCTTCTCCGGATAGACCTTCAGCACCTCCTGAATCAGCTCTTTGTTGCGGGCTTTGATTTCTGCAATGCTCTGGGTCGTGGCGAGACTCATGCTGATATCCTTCAAAGGCTTCCTGTTACGATGGCGGGTCTCGGCCAAGAGTTTGCAACGACCGTGCCAGCCGCGGCGTGAGCGCAAAAATCGGCGCAGTTGGAAGTAGATAGCCACGTTCGCGCGGGTAACCGGATTGTTGTTGCAAACCCGACATCGAGCGTGTCCACAGACGTGCTCGTTTGATCCTGTTTGAAACAAAACAAGGGCGGGCGCGCGTGATATTGCACCGCGGATTTTCACAACAAAGCCGCGAGAATATTGCGATACTTGGCGGGCCCGCGGCCGGACGCCGCACGTAACGAGGCGACCAGCTACAACGCTGCGTCAGCCAGTCTGGCTCACCATCGTCGCGAAGCCCAGCCGGTGCTCACCTCATCGGCGATGGTGGTGCGCACATTGTGCGTGGCCTCGTCGCCATCCTGATTCCAATGCTATTGGGCCGACCAGCCAGAGAGATCGTCGCGGCCGACCCGCAGGTGTTGTTCGCGTGCCCGAGCATCTCAAGCCATAGCGGCCCGAACGATCTCCGCTCCATGGTCCTTCTCATGCGCGCCGACGCCCAGGCCGCCCTAGTGTTGTGACTCTAACGCTTGTTTCGCGCGGGCGACTTTTTCGAGGATTTCACCCGCGGATTTGGTCCAGATAAAGGGCTTTGGGGCGGCGTTGTGGTTTTCCAGGTATTCCATGATCGCACGCTTGAGCTCGGCGACGCTCTCGAAGGCGCCGCGGCGGATGCGGTTTCGGGTGATCTCGGCAAAGAAGCGCTCGACCATGTTGAGCCAAGAGGCCGAGGTCGGCGTGAAGTGCAAATGGAAGCGTGGGTGTGCCTTGAGCCAACGCTTTACGGCTGGTGTCTTATGGGTGGCATAGTTGTCAACGACCAGATGGAGATCGAGGCCAGGC
>NZ_JAGKJI010000037.1 GCF_020329485.1 Bradyrhizobium cenepequi | reverse complement strand
TAGACTCTCATGATCGCGCTGAAGCAATCCTCGGCGATCCGGCGCGCTCATCTTCCGGACCTCCTGGCTAAGAAATCTCGCTCGACCGTCAATTGTCTGATCTTGGCGTGGAGCTTCTCGACCTCCAGTTCGTGGGCCGCCTCGCCATCCCGACCAACGCCCGCGTCGAACGCCCGAACTCCTGAAGCTGCTTCTTCCACGCATAAATCTGGTTCACATGCACCTGGTAGCGCTGCGCCAGATCCGTCACCGTTGATTGTTCTCGCAGCGCCTCCAAGGCGATCTTTGCCTTCAGCGCCGCATCGATTTTCCGTCTCGTCTTCTTCATGGTCCGCTCCGTTTATCAAAACGGAACGGCATCCGCACCACCTAAGCCGCCGGTCCAAAATCCGGGGTCCACTTCACCAGATCGGCCGTCTTCGCTCCAGCCTCGTGCTCCTTCAGCACCGCAATGATCTGCTCTTCCGTGAACCTTGCTCGCTTCATCTGTCCGTCCTTCTTCAGGCCGGACTCTAACTCCATCTGGAGGAAATACGCAGTGGCAGGTCAGCCACAATTCCCAAAGGGCGGATAAGCAGCCGCTGAATGTGATGCCGAACGCGCTGGGCGATGTGGAACAGCAGTTATTTGAAACATGGCTTTACCCAGCCTGCGTGTGCGCGAATGGAAGTCCCACCAACTGCTCGGATGACGCGACCACGCATTTGTGCAATTGTATTCGATCAACCACGAACCAGAAGGCGATCATCGCGCTGTTTCGCGTGATCAACTGGTACGTCGGCAACCTACCGTAATGTCTGGCGTTTGTCCCGGCTATCGTCCGCGATGTCAAAGGCTTGAAGTCCCGCCAGCTTGCTTTCTGCTCAGCAAAGGTCTGGCGCTTCCCCAATCCAAAGGACGTGTCAGAAGGACGCCTAGCGGCCGACAGGCTCCGTGTCTGCATCAGCTATCGAAGCCGAAAGGCCGGCACCGCGCGCGGGCTCGGTTGCACGAGAGCCCGGATCCCGACCGCCGCAAGGCGGTCCGAGGTTGAGGCCACCTCATGACAAAAGCTGCTGAACCTTTTGCTTCAAAAGCGCATCGTCCAGACACACCGCCCATTCCAGCAGCATCTGTCGCACCGTAGTCGGCAAGATGCCGTGAAGCGCAAGTCGATCCAAAACGAGTGATCTGTCCCCGTCAACACGCGCCGCAATGAGGTCCGATAGCAAGCGTACGTCATATCCGCGCTCGGCCGCCTGCAGTGCGGCAATAAAGATCTCCTCTTCGAGCCAACTTCCTCCGAACAAAATGACACCGGTGTGTGCTGAAGCCAGATTGTCCGTGAACCGGCGATCCTGCCAAATGGAAATGGCGTCGACGTCCAGCTGCATCATCGCGTGCACGAGTTGCTGACGAACCTCAATCCCGACCGGCTGGCATTCACCGATGGCTATCGAGGCGACGGCGAACATTTCCAAGCCTGTCTGCAGTAATGAGAAGCTGCTGTGGCGCGCGGCAAGATCGGCCGAAGCCGGTGTCTCGCCGCGCGACAGATTGATCAATACCACCCGACTATGTCGTGGGTCTGCGAACATTTGCGTGTCAAATGACCGTTGCTGGATCTTACTGAGGCGTGCGTTGTCAGGCGGGCGCGTTGACAAGATCGGGTGAGCGGAGCGCAGGGCGGCTGACGTCGGCCGATTCTTACATCCCGTGAAGCGCTTGTTCAGACGTCTCGAGAAAGCCGGCGACGGCCATGGTCCGATCCGACCCGCTGTGGAGCAGCGATCCGTCTCAATGGCCAGCCTGCTCGGCGGAGAATACGCTCCATCCGCGTATCGGTGACTGTCACGATGCTGTCTGCGCTCGCGCCGCGTGCCGCCTCGATCATCGCGGCAAAGAGGATAAGCGTGACGCGGTTCAGACTATTGGCGGCCTGTTCGGCGATAAGGCTCGTGTCGACGCAAAAGCGCGAGCTTTCGAGAACTCTTTCGTCGTGCGGCGCGGGGGTCCCGCCGAGCAGAACGGGAACGGTGTCGGCCAACATGGTCGGTCCGGTCGTTGGAAGCAGACGAACCGAACCAACCGGCTCTCCGCCGTCTGACATCAGAATGAGATGAGTTGGCCGAGCGTGTCATACACATCGAGCTCGAATTCACCTGAGACGGATACGGACCAGTCGAGCCTGTCATTGAAGTCACGGCGCCGCAGCCGGTACATCGCCGCGAGCAACTCCAGATAACGACCAAATTGAGGGGTTGAAGTGCGAGGGCATGCATGCCGACCTCCTGAAATTATCAGGAGGCCTCAAGACCAGAAAGGGACTTTCGAATCGCCTGTTAGATTTTACAGGTGAGTGTGGTTCAACTTGATTACGCTAGATCTTTTTGGACAGAACACATTAATGACCGGCGTGACAAGCGCCAGGTCTCTTCCCATCTCGCGCGAAATGGGAGGTGTGGATGATTAGGACAACAAACCGCGTCGCAAGGCCTCAGCGACGCACTGGGCGATAGATGCTGCACCGAGCTTGCGGCGAGCGTTCTCGAGATGAAAGACGACGGTGCGCGGCGCAATCTGGACCAGCACCGCGATATCCGCGACAGTTTTTCCCCTGGCGACCCACGCAAGACATTGGCGTTCGCGCTGAGTGAGTTCAGTTCCGGCAATTTTATCGGTAGAGGGTACCTCAGGTCTGCTGGCGACACGACTATGGAAATACAACCCGGCGAGTTGTACGAGGTCCTTCCCGTCGGCCACGGGCCGCTCGGGGTGAACGTCGCGCTCGTCCGTCGCCAGCGTAAACGCGGCCATCCGTCCAAATCCGCCCCTGATCGGCACAGTGATACCGGACCTAATGCCGAAGGTCGCCGCTTCATCGAAGAACCGGCGCTGCTCGCGGTTTCCGACCGGGGCTGAGCCCACACCTCCCCAACCGAACAATGCGTGCTCGACACGCGCCCGGCGCACCACGGGATCGAACTCTTGGTATCCAAGCTGAAAGTACCGGCTGGTCCAAGATTTGGGATAGGACGAGATCAGCCTCGGCGTGTCGTCGGTCAGGCGCAGATAGGCAAATCGCTGGAAGCCGAGCCTCTGTGTGAGCCGCGTTCCGACACGCTCGAATTCAGCCACATTGCTTGCGGTTTGGATCGCATCGATGAATTCCTGAAAAATGCTTTCGAGCGGGCTCATTCCGATTTCTACCCTCTTGAACACAAAAGCCCGTGCTTCCCAATGACCTCACAGCGCATTTAGCGAACAACGTGTCCGGCCTCGCGCGACCTCCCGACCTACAGACACGTCTGCGACGCCGCGCAGAAGAAGACCCTGCCGTCCGCCAACGCACCTAGTTGGAAATGCCATGCCCCTATCCTTAGGCCGAAACTCGTTATGTGCCGCCCGAGTATCGTTGCGAAGCAATAGGCCTGTGACAGACCTCAATTAATGTGATGGAGCGTTCTGATTTGGCGATGGACTGGTCGAACGGCTCTGCAGGTCGTTGGGTGCCACGTAGTGGCCAGTACCTGCTCAAGACGCGAAATCTTAGCGCCCGATACGATATCGGTTCATCGCCTGCTCGCGAGCGCGAGAGAAACGTTTGTTGGTGTCATCGACCAGCTCCAGGACGACGTATCGTCTAACAGAATCAGCGCCCCCCAGCCTGCAGAAGGAATGTATCCGTACGTAACGTACAGAACGCCTTCATTACGAGGCGATCGCCTACATCAAGAATGGAACGCCTCGCGCGTGCCCGCGCGGCAAACATCCTTTGACTCTATCATGTTGAATGTTCGATATTTATCCTCAAATGCGATTAGACAGCGAGCCTCCCTTGTCGTGCTCCGCAAACGCTTTCATGGTGATGTGGAAGTAGCGTTTATGTCATCCGTAAGAAGCGGACTTACCTTCCTGCCGTGATCAGCGTCATCAGCTCGCTTTCCATGCCTGAACTACGGACAGTTTTGACGTGTTAATCGCGCGTGAGATTGTTCTATCGGTTCTTCGGACCCTTTGACATCTATGGTGAACAACCGGTCTGCGTGGGCGCGCCGGGACACGACGTAGGAAGCGGGCTTGCCGGGGCTCCGCTCTATCCCGCTTCTGACTGTTGCGTCCTGGCCGGACGCGCTCCTCAGGTGTCTGCGCTCACATGAACATGAAAAGCGGCAATATTCTGCCCGCGCGCGCTACAACCACGAGTAGCTCGCGCTTCCGGTGGTCACGACCCGCAAATGCTTGCTAGTCTCCTGCAAACTCTTCGTCTCCATCCTCCTCCCCGCGGCCGCCTCGCCATGCTGCCAGACATCGGAGTTCCAGCGGCGGCATGCAGTATCGCGCCTTTGCGATCGATCGCAGCGGCAACACTTATCTCGCCCGTACTCTCTGTTGGTGGATGGCGAGCGTCTGCAGCCGTGTCCGGATCCAATTCAAGTATCGCAACTTTCGATCATTTCGTTCAAAAATACGATGACTAGATTGGTTAGATCGTTTGAGAGCGGGTAGAAGTCCTTCAAAATCCTTCTTCTAGGTTCAGCAGGTATTCTATCTTGCCTCTGGTTGCACATCGGCTCAACGTCGTCCGCCCCTCTGAAACCAAGGCCATGACGGCGCGCGCCGCCGAGCTGCGTGATCAGGGCGCCGACGTGATCACGCTCAGTCAGGGCGAACCGGATTTCAACACGCCGTCCGCGATCTGCGAAGCCGGCATCCGGGCGATCCTTTACGGGCGGACGAAATACACCGCGGTCGCCGGAATCAAGCCGCTGCGCGAGGCGATCCGCCAGAGCTTCGACCGCGATCACGGGCTCGATTACGGTATCGATCAGATTACGGTGGGCTGTGGCGCCAAGCAGGTCGTCTTCAACGCGCTCTTCGCCAGCCTCGATCCGGGCGATGAGGTGGTGATCCCGACACCGTGCTGGGTCTCCTATCCCGATATGGTGGCGCTCGCCGGCGGCAAGCCGGTTCTCGTCGCCTGCGATGAATTCCACAGGTTCAAGCTGCGACCCGAGGCGTTGGAGGCGGCGATCACCCCGCGCACCAAGTGGCTGATGCTGAACTCGCCGTGCAATCCGACCGGTGCGGTCTACAGCCGAAGCGAGTTGCTCGCGCTCGCCGCGGTGCTGCGCGGCCATGCCCAAGTCCACGTGCTGTCCGACGACATCTATGAGAAGCTCACCTACAACGTCGACTTCGCCACCATGGCCGCGGTCGCGCCGGACCTCTATGAGCGCACGCTGACGGTCAACGGGGTATCCAAGGCCGACGCAATGACCGGCTGGCGTGTCGGTTATGGCGCGGGGCCTCTGGCGCTGATCAAGGCCATGAACCTCATCCAAGGCCAGACCTCTTCGCACACCAGCTCGATTTCGCAATATGCCGCCATCGAAGCGCTCTCTGGCGGCCGTGAGCATGTCGAGGAATTCGCGAGCGCCTTTCTGCAGCGCCGCGACCTTGTCGTTGCGAAGCTGAACCAGGCCGAGGGGCTTTCGTGCCGCGTGCCGGACGGCGCCTTCTACGTCTTCCCCTCCTGCGCGGGTGTTATCGGCAAGCGCACGCAGAACGGCAACGTGATCGAAACCGACGCCGACTTCGCCATGTATCTGCTCGACGGTTTCGCCGTGGCCGTGGTGCCCGGCAGCGGCTTCAGGGCCTCGCCCTATATCCGCATTTCCTATGCCTCCTCGCTTGAGGACCTCACCCGCGCCTGCGACCGCATCATCGCAGCCTGCGCGGCTCTGTCCTGAAAGGTCTCTCAGATGTCCCCTGCCAAACGCCTCCGCGCCCGCATGGCCGAGACCGGCCTTGTCCACATCATGGCCGCCCATAGTCCGCTTTCGGCGATCCTCGCAGAAGAAGCCGGATTCGACGGTCTGTGGGCCTCCGGCTTCGAGGTGTCAGCGTTGTACGGCTTGCCGGACATGAGTCTGATCTCGATGACACAGCATCTCGACATGGTGCGGGCGATCGCCGGACGGACGACGCTTCCAATCGTCGCCGATATCGATACGGGCTATGGCAACGCGATCAATGTGATCCATACCATCCGCGAATACGAGCGGGCCGGCGCCAGCGCCGTCGTCATCGAGGACAAGTCATTTCCGAAGGTGACCAGCCTTATTGCCGACGGACGGCAGGAACTTCTGCGCATTGAAGAGTTTCGAGGAAAAATCGAGGCTGCTGTGGCGACAAGACGGGACGCGAACTTTCTTGTCATCGCTCGGACCGAAGCGCTGATAGCAGGCCATGGCGAAGCGGAAGCCCTGGATCGCGCGAAAGCCTATGTGGAGGCTGGCGCCGACATGATCCTGATCCATTCAAAAAGGAAGGACCCTTCCGAGATCGAAAGCTTTTCGCGCGCCTGGACCGGGTCCGTACCTCTGGTGATCGTGCCGAACGCTTACCCGGATCTTGACGCCGAGCAGGTCAAGGCGCTCCGCAATATCCGCATGATGATCTACGGCAACTATGGCATCCGCGCTGCTGCAACTGCCATGCAGGAGACCTTCCGCCAGATCATTGCCGACGGTGGCGTCCAGAACGTTCACAAGGACATTCTGACGGTGGAGGAGATTTTCAGACTTCAGAGGATGGACGAGGTTAAGGCCGCTGAAGCTCGGTTCCTTCGCTGAAGGCAGCATTTCCGCTCCCGCCGCAACCGCCAAGATTCTAACACGGTAGATAGCGCCCGAGCTCCGATCGGGCGCTATCGTGACGCTGTTGAGAAAATTTGAGTAAACGGCATTCTCCTCCAGAAAGCCGGGTGGTGTCGATTGCAAGAAGAGACGATCGCACCGAACCATTCTCTCGGCGTGCTTAAGATGCGGCTTTGGGGCCAGCGATTAATTGAAGTGTTGAGCCTGACTGTACGGAACGTACCGACTTAAGCCGCCGGTTTTGTGCGCGAGATATCGTCGATAAGCAGCAATCCGGCTATAAACATCAACTAAGCTCCAAACATCAAATAATGTGATGGAATATCCTCTAGTCTGCGATGCTCGCCGTGACATTGGCGGACATCCCCAGAACTTGCCGGAATAGAAGATGGCTAGCGACGACGATGAAGTGCCTCTCAACGCGATCCGCGTGTTCGTGGCGATCGCGCGAGAAGGAAGTGTCACGCGCGCGGCCAGTGCGTTGGGAGCGACGCAGAGCTCCGTCAGCCGCTATCTGGCTGTGCTGCAAGATTATCTGGGTACGGACCTGATCGAACGGCGCGGTAGGCGGAGCGAATTGACGGAATTCGGAAGGCTATTTGCGAACACAGTCGCCGAACCGCTAGATACAGTGTGCTTCACCGCCAAAAGAATGCGCCGGCGGAATAGTTCGGACGCCAATCGGATTGTGGTCCGCACGTCGCTTTCGACCTTCGCTTACTCCCTTCTGATTCCGAATCTCCAGGCATTTTCCGCTGAAATGGGCAGCGTAATCGTGGATGTGATTAGTTCACTGTCTCAGCCGACGTCTTCAGACGACTACGACGTCTTGATCACACGCGATCTTTCCATGGTCGAACCGGCCGATGATTGGGAGGTCTACAACGAACAACTCGTTTGTGTGGGCTCGCCAAATCATGTGAATGGCAAGAACCTCTCAGTCGTTCGTTCGATGCCGATTCTGAACATCACATCCCGGCCCGACATACTGCCGACATGGCTGCGGGCGATGAACCTGAGCTTTGCAGACATAAAGACGGGCGCGCGATACGATCACAACTACCTTGCTCTACCGGCGGTCATGACGGGAAAATGCCTTCTGGTGGCGCCCGAAATTGTCGTCAGCGATCTGGTGCGCGTGGGTGTTCTGCAGGTGATACCAGGATCACGTACTGGCAGCGGCATGCAATATCGGGCCTATGCGGTCGACCGCAGTGCCAATTCCGAAGTCGCCCGTGCTTTTTGCCGGTGGCTAGTCCGCCTTTGCAAAAAGGCCGCCCTCGTGGAAGCCGCTTAACGTCGCATTAGACTATTTTGAACACGGGTGCTCAGTGGCACATGCTGCCGCAAAGCTATCCGAACTATAAAACCGTGCATCGGCGCTTTCAGAACTGGTGCCACAATGAAGTATTGCGGCGTGTTCTGACCTGACATCGCCAACGAACTTCGCGAGAACGGCGCGCTCGACGAAGAAGAGTGTTTCATCGAGGCAACCTTCGCGATGGCCAAGGGCGGAGGCGCGCAGATCGGTCCTACAAGGCGCGGAAAAGGCGTATCCCTCCGGCGGCGGCCGCCTTGTGTAGTTCGGTCGTCTCTCTGAGGATGTGACCTTAAGTCTAGCTTTAAGGTCACATAGCGAATGCAGGTGCAGGTGTTGGGCGCCGAACGTCGGCGCCGGTGGAGTTACGACGAGCGCGCCATTGAAAAGAGGGCGCCGTTTCATCGGCAACGAAACGGGATCAACGACGCCATCATGATTGAATTTTATGCGGACCAACTCGAAAAAGAGAAGAGCGACGAGGTACAATTTGCGTTCGTCACTCACAACGACGATTTCAGCGACCCGGCAGGGGACCAAAGAAATCCGCATCCCGATATCGCGAGCTTCTTTTCGCAGAAATCGTATTATTCAATCAATTTAGGCGAACTGTTGAATGGGATTGCACCGGAGTTACTGGAGAACGTCAGGTTTGAACTAGAATTCGCGGAGGACGAGCCGACTGCGTGACGAGGAAGGCTTTGCCAGGACCATCCCTCAAAGTGGTCGGCTCAATTCTTTCTTCAGATGCATCTTCCATAAGACGAACGACGGCTCATCGCAGAACGTCGAACGAAAACGCCCTTGATCCTATTTTTATACTTAGTTTATCGCGACTGCAAATGCACGGCCTTTGCCAAGGCTCGCGCCGCCTCTTCCGGAGAAGCCTTGTCCGTATGGCTGTCGACCATGAGGTTAGCGGCGCGCATGGCCTCAACCGGAACCGAGCCGACAAGAGGAATAAGTGCTCGCTTCAGCCGTGTATCGGCGGCGCGCTTTGGCGCTATGAGGATCAGCGCGTCGTAGGAAGGTATCGCATGCTTGGGGGCAGCCAGCACGAGAAGGTCAAGCGCTGCAATACGCCCGTCGCTGGAGAACGCGGAGATGACATCGGCCTCGCCGGCTTCAAGGGCGTGATACATCATCGCTGGGTTGAACGAGCGTCGCGTTCTGAACGACAGACCATAGGCGCTCCTAAGCGAGCTCCATTCCGGTCGTCCCAAAAATTCAAGATCATCGCCGATGGTGAGTTGAGGTGCAACACGGGCGAGATCGGCGATCGACGCGATGTTTAGTGCCCGCGCTCGTTCTCGTTTCATTGCGAGAACGTAGGCATTCTCAAAACCAAAGCGCGCCGAGTACCGTGACGGCTTGCTCTGCTTTCATCCAGCGGACGATCTCCGCCTGCATCTCCTCGCGCGATGGCGTATCGGTGCGGCCGATGACGCGCCAGAGCGTGCCGGAGTAATCGACGTAAGCATCAATGTCATTGTGAGCCAGCGCGCGAAAGGCGATAGCCGAACCGAGCCCGTCCTTGCGCGTTACGCCGACTCCCTCGGCCTTCAGTCGGTCACCCATCAAGTCCGCTAGGATGAACTGTTCGGAGAAGCTCTTCGCGCCGATGGTATAAGTTGCTGCTTCGTTCGAGAGCAGTGGCGCGAGACCGGCGAGCATGCCCAGAACAAGCCCGGCGATACCGAGCACTACGCGCTTCCTGCTGCGTTCAGACGCCCTGTCTCCACGAGACCGAGAAAAAGGTCGGCGACCAGAGCAAGCCCGGCGGCGGCAATGCAGCCGAACAACACAGAAACCCAGTTCTCGGTCTGCAATCCCGTAAAGATGTAATTGCCAAGGCTGGTTTGGCCGACGGGCGTAGAAAGCGTGGCTGCTCCAATCGTCCATACAGTTGCAGTCCGCACCCCGGCCATGATGACAGGCGTGGCGAGCGGCGCCTTAACGCGCGTCAGAATCTGCTGCGGCGTCATACCAACGCCTTCCGCTGCTTCGACGATAGCAGGACTGATGCTGTTCAGGCCAACCACACCATTGCGCAAGATCGGAAGCATGGCATAAAGCGTCAATACAATCAGCGTCGGCAAGAATCCGAGCGCGGGGATGCCGAAGCCGAAGAGCCGCACCGTCAATGTCGAGAGCGCAAGGAGCAAAGGATAGAACAGTGCGAGCAAGGCAAGCCCCGGTATCGTCTGGATCAAACTCGCGATGGCAAGCACCAGTCTGCGTAGCCAGGGTCGATCCGCGGCGAGGGCAGCCAGCGGCAGGCTGACGAGAAGTCCATGCGCCAGCGCCGTGGCGCAAAGCACAATGTGGGGTGTGAGATAGATAGGAAGCAGGCGCCAGGCGTCGTACAAAGCGTCTAATCGGGCACTGGAAAGCAGCTCTGCGCCAGCATCAGGCACGGGCAGCTCCGTTCTTGGTCGCAAGCGCGGCGATACGCTCCGCCTGACGTCGCGGCACCTCCATTAAGGCGGCAACGTCCGGATCGTCAGAACCCATTATCAGAGTGTGCGGCGTATCGTCGGCGAGTACGTGGCCGTTCTTCATGACGACGATCCGATCAGCCATTAGCGCAGCTTCCTGGATGTCGTGGGTAACCATCAAGGTCGTCATGCCGAACCGGTCGTGCAGCTTGCGGTAGGAGGAACCCAGGCTGTCGCGGGTGACAGGATCGAGCGCACCCAGCGGCTCGTCCATCAGAACGATGCGCGGTCGGGCGGCGATTGCACGCGCGACGCCAACCCGTTGCCGCTGACCTCCGGACAACATGTGTGGAAAGCGGCTCGCGTAATCCTGCGGCAGATCCACCATATCCAGCATCTCGGCCACCCGCGCTTTGATCTCGTTCACCTGCCAGCCAAGCAACCTAAGCGTCACGCCGATGTTGTCGGCAACCCGCATGTGTGGGAACAAACCGATCCCCTGAAAGACATAGCCGATGCTACGCCGCAGCATCGGCGGTTCGGCTTCGCTCACAGGCACTCCGTCGATCCTGACTTCTCCAACGTCAGGATCGACGAGACGATTGATGGTCTTCAATAGCGTGGTCTTGCCAGATCCCGACCCACCGACGAGCGCGACCAGTGAACCTTGCTGCACGTCGAGCGATACGTTGGAAACGGCAACACTCCGCCCTCCATCGTAGGATTTTGACACAGCATCGATCTCGATATACGGCGCGGAAACAGATGGATTCGAAATCGGCGAAGCTGTCATGAGCAAGGTTTCTCTGTAGACTCCGGGATCATATAATCCAACTCTCCCAGGACAGAGAAATATGCCCTTGGATCATCCAAAGCACAAATATCATCGAAGACGGCCTTAGACTGATTGATACGCGAAAAATCGGTTCGCAACCCAATGTCTCCATTTCATTTTACAAGCCACTCGACGGCTGTTGCCTTCAAGTCTCGGTGCCTTATTGCAGAGATTGACCGACGCATAAACCCCATCGCGCTTTTTTCAGTCTCGCTTCGTGAAGCAGGGGGCCCGCCTCTTGTTGCGGAGCACGTATGAGAAGATGACGTGGCTCCAAAGGCGGCCACGAGATCCTTCGGCAGTTACGTTGTGACGTTGAGGGCTTCTTGAGTGTCGAATGGCAGCGATTTGCAACGACCACATATTGATGGCACGATGATGAGCGGAGCGAGCATAGAGCGGTGCGCTGTATCGCTCGATCCGGTCGATCGTCATCGTCTCGATCGTTGGATGCGACAATACTGAGATAATCCTGGATAGGAAGCTACTCAGCTCGACACCCGCGCTGATCGTGCTGCTTGCGACCCCGAGCCCATCGATCGCTAATAACGACTCGCCGCAGTCAGAAAAGTATCGACTTCGCGCACCATGACCTCACTGACGCGCAGCAACTCGAACGGGTCACACCGTGTTCGAGGTGCAGCACTGGAACGTCGGCTGCACCCTGTGCGACTCACCTTCGAGCTACCTCGACGAGATCGGCGGCAGCGCGCCGGACCGGCGAGTTTTCATGTGCTCCGACACCGCCTATTGCCGGGAGCGTCGCGAGGCGAGTGAGCCTGCGCGCCGTGCCGCGGGAATCCGCCTATGAGCCGGCCGGTGCTGCTCAAGGTTAAGCCGCCTTTGCAGGACCTTCGGGGACTGGTGATGGCCTCCGCCGATATCGACCTCGACCTTGCGGAGGCCGAAGTGGTCGGCGTTCTCGGCGAGAGTGGTTCGGGCAAGTCAACGTTACCCTGTTGCCTCGCCGGCGTCGTGCCGCCCGACAGGGGTTCGGTCAAGATCGCCATGGCAGCGACGTGCCCGCCGATCTGTGGCGGCTCGATGAGATCGGCCGTCAGCGCGCGCTGCGCGCAACGCTCGGCCTCCTCAACCAGAATCCGCGCAACGATCTCGAGTTCGGCATCAGTGCCGGCGGCAATCTCGCCGAACCGCCAGACTGGGCCTTCGTGCAAAACGGTTGGTTTTGACCTGGTTCGTGCAGAACGCCGCCGAAGACTCATCCACGTTTACGGTAGATGAACAGAATGACGGTCTCGACAGGTCTGGCGCGGATCGCACCCGGTCCGACATCACCATGTGGGATTAACCGATCACGGACAGCAAGTATGTCTGCGGTTCGCGCCAGGACTCGCCGCGTCCCGGCTGCGCCCGGCATTTCGGCCGCGGAGGCGTTATCCCTTAGCCAGCAGTACACTCATGTCGCTCGCTGAACGACTATCGGAGGAGCGACGAGCTCGAAGGCGTAGAGGGGAGCCAAAGCCAACGGCATCATGGCCGCATAGACGCCGTCCGCCAGAAGCTCAATGAAATGGACTAACGTTCCATCACTGCGCGGCGCCATGGAAATTCGGTAATATCCAGCCTTTGTGAGGCGCGATGGCCCTGCTGGTACGTCCTCGGTATCAGAACAAACTCTCCGTTGGGGGGCGGCGTGCAATCGCTGTTATGGTGACAGCGCGAGCTCCGCACCAAACAGGCGAAGTCGGCACGTGGATAGCAAACGGGAACTCGCCGGTTACGGCCCCGGAGATGTGATCCAAGCCAGGCCTCGCCTCCATCAAACAAAGGGCCATAGATGAGAACCGACCTTCGGGACGGGTCGCTCGAGGGACCCGAGAGCGAAGCGCGGTCGCTGTCGTGGATCGACGACCCCGCTGCCGCCCCGTCCTTCTTTTCGCAGGCGACGCCGTGGATCGACGGTGCCGAGCCGCGCGGTTTGGGGCTGGGGACCAGCCCGGTGGCTTCGACGGGCAAATTCCCGCTAGGCCTTACCGTCGCGCTGTTCGCGCTCGCGTTCCTGTTGCCGGCATGGCCATGGCTGTCCGGGCACGTCACGATTCCCTGGGACGCCAAGTCGCAATTCCTGGCGCCGTTGCAATTTCTCGCCACGTCGCTGGCGAACGGCCAATCGCCGTTCTGGACGCCCAACTTCTTCGCGGGCTGGCCGCTCATCTCCGATCCGCAGTCGCTGATCTTCTCGCCGCTGCATTTTCTGCTCGCCTACTTCGATCCGAAACCGAGCTTCCGTGCGATCGACGCCTGACCTTCCTCTATCTCTTGCTCGGCGGCGTCGGCATCATTCTATATTTCCGGGATCGCGGCTGGCACGCGGCCGGTGCGCTTGTCGCCGCGCTCGCCTTCGCCTTCGGCGGCTCGGCGAATTCACGACTGCAGCATACCGGCCAGATCATCAGCCTGGCCTATCTGCCGCTGATACTCTGGATGTTGTCGCGCGCGCTCGAACGTTCGTCGTGGCGCGCCGGCGTCGTGGCCGGCATGTTCGGCGGCCTGCTTGCCACGGGACGGGATCAGGTTGCGCTGGTCTCGCTCTACGTCCTCGCCGGATTTGTCGCGTACCACTGGATCGAGGGTGACGATTGGCGCAAGCGCATGCGCTCGAGCCTCAAGCCGCTTGCGGCCTGCTGCCTGGTCGGCATCCTCATCGCCGCCGTTCCGGTCACGCTGACGGCTCTGTTCGCCGAGCGCTCGAACCGGCCCGAGATCGGCTGGATGCTCGCCGGTCAGGGATCGCTACATCCCGCGCACCTCCTGACCCTCGCCTTCGCCGATCTCAACGGCGCAATGGATCCGGTCATCGAGTACTGGGGCCCGGCGACGTCGTCCTGGAAGACGGCGCTTGGCGGTGCCGATCTCTCGCTCGCGCAGAACATGGGCCTGGTCTATGCGGGCGCCCTGCTGCTCGTCGTTATCGTCTCGTTTGGCATCGTGCGCCGCCTCGCCTGGTCGCGTGACATCCGCTTCTTCTCGATCGCAACCGTCGTCGTCCTGCTCTATGCGCTCGGCTGGTACACGCCCTTCTTCCATGCGATGTACGAATGGTTACCTGGCGTGATGCTATACCGGCGGCCCTCAATGTGGTCTGTGCGGCTTCAAGCCGCCCTTCGGACGTGTTCCGACCAGTGAGCTGCGCCCTGACATGGCCGTGGAACCTCCTCAGTCGCTACCCAGTGGGTCGGCACCGATCGATGTGGGACCCGCCGGCCTACCGATTGGTATCCAGATCGTCGCCAACACGTTCGACGATCTCGGCGCATTCCGGTTGGCAGCATCCTACGCCCGCGTATCACAGCCATTCTTCGATGGCGCGTTGTTCCCCGATTTCCGCGACCAGCCCGTGCAAGGAAAGCCGTGATGTGAGACGCTGGCCGAGCGCGGTCCACCCGCATCTCGGCACACCACAATTGACGGACGCCGTGCGCCTCCGGAAAGCTGTCGCGTCGCCAGCAATCGCTCTTCGAGAAGGCAATCGGCGTGGGGATCCACACGCCGATCGGCGCACCAATGCTTGATTGAGTTAGCATTGATGAAGGCAATGTTCGGCGCTTACTGCCTTTAGGTTAGCACGAAGCGTTGCTGCGAGCTGGTATCCTTGGAGACAGACTGCTCCTTTCTGTGAACCGACCTGGAATACTACCGCCGGCGTCTACTACGTCGAAAGCGCGAGGTCGTCCTCTTGAGCGTGCCACGGTGGTCGTAAAGGTCGCCCATGGCCACGAGGCGCGGCCTTGTTCTATACTCAGCTCTCTTGCTCGGCCGCCCTGGGCCCGCGCGTACTCAAGTGGCAATCGGCACTGGAGCTGTTAACGACTTATTAACCAACGCAGCCTACCTTGCGGTTACTTCGGTTAACAGCCGATTGCCTCCCGGTTCGTTCTAGGAGAACAGCCGATGCCCATTGAGGCGCTGACATATGTCGCACTTGGTCCCGGCTGAAAATCTCACCGGAGGCCGCCCGATCGGTTGCCAAGCGGCTCCGGTTGCCGCGCGCACTTTCGGATAATGGCAAAGCACTAGTGTACGTTGATCTCGCTGAAATAAGGCATACTCCCTGCCCACGAGGTGGTCGTCGGGCGGGCGACATCGTCCCATTAGTGGAAAAGATTGAGGCGTTGCAGGCGGAAATTGTGCAGCTCGAAGCAAGGGCAGCCGGTCACCGCGCAGATTTCGAGTGCGAACGCGAGCGTGCCGAGCGCCTGATGGTTGAAGTGCAGGCGACCGCAGAGACCATGGCCGCTAGAGAGGCGACGGCGCGGCTTGAGGACGAGGTGGGCTCTACGGACCGGTGACCGAGTTGGCGCCTCGATCGACAGCCACGGACAGGCCGCACGTCGACTAGGATATCTAGCTGCGACCCTGGTAGAGCCAGACCGCAAGGCTCGTCGGTAGCAATCCGGGTCCGCTATTCCAGCGTGCCGGAGAAATCGTGAGGTAAAATTGACCGACATCACCGACATTCGCGAGATGAAAGCCCGTATTATTGTGTTTGGGGTCGGTGGCGCCGGAGGCAATGCCGTCAACAACATGATCGCGGCCGGGCTGGAAGGCGTCGACTTCGTCGTCGCCAATACCGACGCACAAGCGCTCACCATGTCCAAGGCCAAGCGCCTCATCCAGTTGGGCACAAAGGTGACCGAGGGGCTTGGCGCCGGCTCCAACTCCAAAGTAGGGTGCGCCGCGGCCGAAGAGGCAATTCATGCGATCCAGGATCATTTGACCGGCGCAAACATGGTGTTCGTTACCGCTGGCATGGGCGGCGGTACCGGAACTGGGGCGGCGCCTGTTATAGCCAGGATCGCGCGTGAACTTGGCATTCTCACCATCGGTGTCGTCAGCAAGCCCTTCCACTTCGAGGGCCAGCGCCGTATGCGCGTTGCTGAAGCGGGCATTGCGGAACTGCTGAACGCGGTTGACACCCTGCTGATCATCCCAAACCAGAATCTGTTCCGAGTGGCCAACGAGAAGACCACATTCAACGATGCCTTCGCCATGGCCGATCAAGTGCTCTATTCGGGTGTGGCCTGCATCAGCGACCTTATAGTCAAAGAAGGTCTGATCAATCTCGATTTTGCCGACGTTCTCTCCGTCATGCGCGAGAAGGGCAAAGCCATGATGGGCGGGGGTGAGGCTTCTGGCGAGAAGCGCGTGCTCACAGCCGCTATAGCCGCGATCTCCAATCCATTGATCGAGGATCCCTCGCTCAAGCGCGCCAGTGGCCTCATAATCTCAATCACCGGCGGCAAGGACCTGACGTTATTCGAGGTCGATGAAGCTGCTACCCGCATTCGCGAAGGGGCCGACCCGGACGCCAACATCATCATCGGCGCCACTTTCGATGAACGCCTGGAAGGTCTCGTCCGTGTCTCGGTGGTGGCAACTGGCATCGATAATCTGGACTCGGCGAATAAGTCGATTGCTGGGACAAGCATCTTCCAACTACCAAATGATTCGAAGTCGCAATTCGATGCAGCAATGTTGAATCCACCGAGGATGCGGCAAGCGGTTCAGGCTTGATGATTCTGACCGAGCTGTGCTGCGTGAGTTTCTGCTCACGTCGACAACCGACTGCAGGAGAATTTCGGAATCAAGTTTCGATCCCATGCGGAATCGAATCGCAGGGATCCCCAAATGGACGTTGTATCGACAGCCGGTGTTGGCGCTAGGCCAGAACGAAAATCGTCCAGTTTTCGTCATGCACCTCGAATCGACAGACAACGAGTGCGCCGATCGCAGGGTCTTGTCCGTCGCAACGTAGGCGCGCGTTCATGCGGGGTCCTTCTTCAGGATCGACCGTGACCAGAACATAGGGTGTCATTCGGCCCTTTAATTGCGGTTGATTGTCAAGCGATCCTTCTGGTTTTGCCTCCGGCACGACGGTAGCGCTCGCGCCGTCGGAGCTGGCCAGGGTTGCGGAGACGGCGCGAGCGCGGTTGATATATGATTGTCAGCCAAGCGTCGCACGCGCCCCGACCGGCTGATGCCATCGCTGGGGTCATGGTCCTTTCCGAGGTCGCGCAGCGCCTCATGATGATGTCCGGGGCGGACGCCTCAACGTCTGCAGCGGAGTACGGTCGAGCCGCCACCAGCCGAATGAACGAGGTCGTCACAACCACCGTCCCAGCGGGACATCGCTAGTCCGGCGGACCGGACCAGGAGCTGATAAATAGGATCAGGCTTCCTTCGCCTGACCCCAGTCGAACGATGTGCCATCGACCCAGATGCAGTGAAGAACTAAGGCGATCTTCCGCGCAATGGCGACCTTTGCCTTCCTCATGCCGATCCGCTTTGCGAGCTTCATGCCCCAGGCCTTGAGGGAGGACCATTTCTTCGTTCGATAAAGCAGGACGGTAGCGGCTTCAAACAAGTAGGTTCGGAGAAGCCGGTCGCCCCATCGAGAGATCTTGCCAATGGTGTCTGTTGCGCCGGACTGACTGCGCCGCGGTGTAAGGCCCAGATAGGCGCCGACGGCTGATGCCGATCGGAAGCGCGATGGGTCATCAATCGTATATCGGAACGTTAAGGCCGTCACCACGCCGACACCAGGAACCGTCATCAGGCGGCGCGCGGTCTCGTCCAGTTTTGCCAGTCGGCGGACCTCGTCATCGAGCTTGCTCTGTTGTTGGCAGACGTTCTCGTGGATCAACAGGAGCGGCGATATCACGCCGAGCAGTGGATGATCGTCACCCAAGGTTTCGCGGACCTGGTTACGGAACTGCAGGCCGATGGCGCGTGGGAACAGCAATCCGTATTCTTTGATCAGACTGCGGATCTGGTTCTCAATATCCCGCCGAATGGTCACGAGACGAGATCGCGTAACGAGTATTGCGCGGACCTTTTGACTTTCTTCGCTCTTGACCCTTACCTCTCGATACCAACCGACCCGCACGAGTTCGGCGAGGCCTCGCGCGTCGTTCTGATCGCTCTTGTTCATGCGGACCGACAAAGCTGCATGCGCATGCCGAGCGTCGATCCAGACAACCGGCAGATCAACCCTGCGGAGTTCATGCCATAGCGAACTTGCCATCGCACCCGTCTCAAAGCTGATGCGCTCGGCATGAGGCGCATGTTTGCGAAGCAAATTGGTCAAAGCGCCCGGATCAGATTTTACCTTTCCTTCGAAGATCACTTGTCCCGTCTCGCCGACCACACACACTGCGGTTTCTCTTTGCGAGACGTCCAACCCAACGTATTGCTTCATGGCAGTTGCTCCGAATCGGTTATTTGCGGGAGCTCGACCATACCGTGATCATTTTGTTGCCCGAGCCCCGGCCGCAATTACGTCATCGTCTGCAATATTGGCTCTCGCACCGTCGCGATCGGTGCACCGGCGATGATCATCGTCAGCCGGGACGCCGGCGGGAAGCTGGCGAGGCAGTACGCCGTGCCGATACATCCCATGAACACGAGCAACGCGACAGGCGCGCAGGCTCGGCTCTACAGCCCTGAACAGCGCCAGGATCCAGAACACGAAGCCCGCGTTGAGCACCACCGCTACCAGCCGGGTTCTGACGAGCCCGCGGTACGCCTCCTCCGGTGTGAAATCGATCCCCTTCAGGCGGATCCACTGGACCAGCCGAAGGAGACAGATCGCAAGGAGAGCGGCCGGCAACGCGAATCTCAGCCATGGCGACACCGTAGACGGGAGGACCAGCCCTACGCTGATACTGTCGACGAGCAGCACGGTGTAGAGAACCGGCACTTGCTTCCGGAGCACACGAAATTGTTCCATGAGCAGCGAACGACCGAGCGGATCGGTCAGGTCGCCCACGCTGAAAGCGGTACGGAGTCGCGCAAATAAGCTCATTGAGATTGCCCCAGCCGTTCCACAGGCTAGGGCCGAGAGGCGAAAGACGCGTAAAGGCGCTTGGTGGTCTTCGGCATTAACGGCGCCGCTGCAATTGCGTAGAACTTGTCCCCTTCGCAGGTGCCGAACCTCATCCGCTACAGCACGGCCTCCGAGTGACATGGCTCAAAGCGAACGGCCGGGTCTGGTTCTCGGATTGGGCCGCATCAGTCGCTTCGGCGCCCATGCCGTGGTGGCTGCCGGCAACCTGCACATCTTCGACAAGGCATCGGTCAAGCTCACTCAGTGACGTATTTGTTTGACGCGAGTCAAAGCGTTCCGGCGAGCGCGCGGCATAGAGTGCATTCCTGCGTACGCTGGGCCGCAACTTCATCGGCCCGCCGCACTTGGGCAGCCCCTTGCCATCGAAAGAGCCGCCGGTCAGGCGCCGCTTTTCGCATGCGCCTGCCGCGCGCTCGGGTCGCCGAGCAGCGTCGTCGTGTTAGCCAGATGCAACGAACCGCAGGCTGGACACCACACCGACACGTGCGTGTCCGCGGCGCCGATGGCCGGCGTATTGTCTAGCTCGTGCTGCACGTTCATTCCCGTCTGCGGCACTTGAACTGGATCGGGCGCTTCATGCGCAGAATATGACGCAGGAGGCGCCGCCGCGACATTGCGGATGTTCACTTAAGGGACAACGCGGTCGAAGCCACTACGAGCTCACGCCCGAGGAGGCATCCGCGAGGCGCGGCACCGCAGCGCGCACTACTTCGCCGGCGGCTTCAGCGGACTGTCCACCCACTTGCGGGCTGCGGGGTCGTGCAGCGGGTCGTCATCGCAAAGGGTGCAGACGTAGCGCTCCCTCCCCGCACCGGCGTCGTCCTTGACGAGCTTCATGGGCCTTCCGCAGACCGGGCACGCTGTCCGGATCGGATACAGCACCGCCATGTCGAATTTTCCTGCCGCCGGCAGCTTAGGCCCGCCGGACGCGCCGACACAAGCGCATGCCGGAAAGTTGTCCGGGGCAACGTCATGGCGCTCGCGCTACTTGACTCTCCGAATTCGAGCTATTCAACTCCGGGCAGTGATGTCGTGGGGTTGCGTGATGGAGCAGGAGTTCTATCGGGGTCTCGCGCATCACCGGCGTCCTGGTCGCCAAGGCCGAGAATGCGCTCGCCGTCGCTAAAGACGATCACGCGAACCCGGTCGAAACGCGGGTCGGCGAGAATCTCCCGAATACGGTGCCGGTTCGGATAGCTGAGAAACAGGCCGCGGGGTTTGCGCCAAATCTCGCTGAAGCGCTGGCAGCCTTCGCCAACGGTCGGCGTATAGACTAGAGGCAGGAGCTCTTCGATATGCTACACGAGTAGGACCTAAAACAGGGTTTCGTTCAAATCCTGCAGATCGCGCAGGAAGGGGATATCGCTCGAAATCGGTCTCGAAGCTGCGCACCGCCTTGAGGCGTCGGCTCACCTGCTCTTCGAGCGTGCCGAGATGGGGCGGAAGCAGGCCATGCAGCCGAAACGCATCGCGCTCTTCCTCAGTGAAGGCCGTACCCTTGTTGAACAGCGGCTGATTGATCAGGTCGAAGCCGGTGAGATCTGTCGCTGCCGGATCGTCCAGGCCGGGTATCGAGAAAGTTGTCATGTCACACCTCCGTTCGTTCGCCGACGTGGCGATGCATGCAAGGATGGGGAAACCGGGTCGATACGTCCAATATCCGGCTTCCGCGAAATCGATACGCGGAAAGTATGACCGCGGCGGCCTTCAGCGGGTTGTCCGTCTCCTATGCGCCGCGCGCCCCGACTGGCGCGCCAACTCGACGAAGTTGCGGACGGCGGGCGAGTGATCATCTCGGCGGTAGGCCAGGCTGATCGGCGCGACGGGACCGTCGCCTTTTATTGGCAGGTACCGCACGCCTTCCGCCCGGATCCGGTCAGTCGACTGCGGCACGATCGACACGCCGAAGCCGGCGGCGACCATATAGACGATGGAGGGGATCTGCGGCGCCTCCTGCCCCAGATTAGGACTGAACCCCGCCCGCTGGCAGGCCGCAATGATGGCGTCGTGTAAACCGGGACCGATCGCCCGCGGGAAAAGAATCAGAGTCTCCTGCGCAAGCGCGGCGACGGGCACCGCATCCCGGTTCGCAAGAGAATGGACGGCCGGCAGCACGATTAGCATCGGCTCCTCGATTAGAGGAAGGATTGCAAGTTCTTCGCTGTCGCTGATCGGCGGCCGGATGAACGCCGTGTCGATCTCGCCGGTGCGGAGCTCCGAGACCAGTTGTGGCGTATTGCTCTGTTGGGGCGAGAGAAGGACACCGGGATAGCGTTCCCGGTAGGCCCGGATGATGCCAGGAACGAGCGGCTGGAAATATGTCGCACCGGCGAAGCCGACGTGAATGCCCCCGCTCTCGCCGCGCGCGCGGCTCAGCACGCTGGCCTTTGTCCGCTCGACCTGATCGAGGATGCGGCGGGCGTCATCCAGCAGCAGCATCCCGGTTTCGGTGAGCTCGATACCCCGCGTCAGACGACGGAAGAGCCGTGTGCCCAACTCGGTCTCCAGTTGCCGGATCTGCAGGCTGAGCGGCGGCTGCTTCATGCCGAGCCGTTCGGCCGCGCGGGTAAAGTGCAGCTCCTCGGCCACGGCCACGAAATACCGGAGATGCCGCAGCTCCATTTCAGCCCTGCCTATGGATGTCGTGCAAGGCCCAGGCCTTGTCCGTCAGGATTCGGGCGACGCCCAAGTCCATTGCCATGGCGCCGAGGATGAAAGCGGCCTGGACGCCCGTCTTGAGCGCCGCAATCACATCGCCGCGATTGAACAATGTCATCGTGTCGTAGGCGAGGAGGCCGGGAATCATAATGCCCGGCACGGTCAGCGCAATGCGCGGTTTCTCCACGCGCGGGCCAACCCAAGTCGCCGCCAGCCCGACGACGAGAGCACCGAGGAAGGTCGCCGACGCGAGCGCCAGCCCGGCATCGTGGAAGGACAGCCGCAGTAAATTGCCGACGACTGCAAGGCCACCGACCGCGAGCGCCGCGCGCCATGTGCTGTTGTAGAGAATGGCAAAACCCGACGCCCCCGGCGAAACTTGCGAGCGCATCGATCAGAGTTGTCCAGGCCGGACCGCCGCTGGTCGCCCCCGGGATGGTCGGAACCAGTCCGGCCGCCCCCGTCACCAGCCCCAGTCCCGCAGAGCCGGCCAGCAGAAGCATGAAGCCGTAGGCGATGCGCGTCAGGCCGGAGGTGAAGTGGAGCCGAATCAGATCCAGCAATGCCGTTACAAGCGGAAATCCGGGCACTAGGAACAACACGGCCGATATGAATCCTGCTGCGTCGTCGAGCCGCCCCGGGCTCGTCCACAGCACTACCCTGGCGACCATCCAATAAAGTGCCGAGGCGACCACGGCGCATAGGGCCGAGACGAACAGCTGGTTGAGGCGGCAGCCGAGCAGAACGACGCGCAGCGCCTGACCGGCCGCGGCGCTTACGGCGGCCACGCAGCACGCGATGAGACCGCCGCCGTTCAGCGCCGCGAATGCACCGCAGGCGGTGCCGACGGCGATTGCAGTAACGGGAAGAGCATGCAACGGCGCCATGCGCTCCACATCATCAAGCTGAGCATCGATCGCGGCTGGGCTTGCTCCGACATCCACCTTCGCCACCAGCCGATCGAGCACGGCAAGCCGATGGGCGTTGAGGCCCATAAGGGTGTTTTCACGCACTAGCGTCACCACGCGATCGGCGCGTGTCGCCGTAGCGGCGATCCCGTTCAGCGTGACATGCGTGTCGAGCGTCTCGAGCCCGAGCTTGTCAGCCAACAGGTTCATGGCCTGAGTTACGCGAAAATTCGTCGTGCCGCTTCGGAGCATAAGCAAACCCAGCCGCACGACGACGCGTAACGCGTCGACGAGCATGGATTCGGCTGAATTCCGAGCGGTCTCGCTATCCATGTTATGCGCCATCACCCCACACAGCCTACGATACCGCAAAAGTATGAAAGACACCTAGCCGACATATTGGACCTAACGACGCCATCACTCCATTTCGGTTAGGTCGGACGCGTCCTTGCGTCGGCACGGCAAAAAGGAGCCTGGTCATGAAGACGGTCGCGGATCAATTTGCGGAAACCCTCTCTGCGGCGGGCGTCAAACGAATCTACGGTATCGTTGGCGACAGCCTGAACGGGCTGACCGATGCGGTGCGTCGCCAGGGCAAGATCGAATGGGTTCATGTCCGGCACGAGGAAGTGGCGGCCTTCGCGGCCGGCGCCGAGGCCCATCTGACCGGCGATCTGGCTGTGTGCGCGGGCAGCTGCGGGCCGGGAAATCTGCACCTGATCAACGGATTGTTCGACTGCCACCGGTCGCGCGTGCCGGTGCTCGCGATCGCGGCGCATATCCCCTCGCCCGAGATCGGCTCCGGCTACTTTCAGGAGACGCATCCGGAAAGCCTGTTCCAGGAATGCAGCCATTACTGCGAGCTGGTCTCCGGCGCAGCACAGATGCCGCGGACCTTGGAGGTCGCGATCCGAACGGCCATCGGCAAGGGCGGTGTGTCGGTCGTTGTGATTCCCGGCGACGTCGCATTGCAGCCCGCCACCGACGCGCCGGCCCCAAATCCCGACAATCTGCTGCCGCCGAGGGCGGAGGTCGCACCATCCGCGGCGGATCTGCAGAAGCTTACCGATCTGCTGAACGGCGCCAGCCGGGTCACGGTCCTGTGCGGATCGGGTTGCGCCGGCGCGCATGAGCAGCTCGTTGCACTGGGCGAGCGGCTGAAGGCGCCGATGGTTCATGCACTCAAAGGCAAGGAGCACGTCGAGTGGGACAATCCCTATGACGTCGGCATGACCGGACTGATCGGCTTCACCTCCGGGTACTACGCGATGAACGACTGCGATGCGCTGCTCATGCTCGGGACAGATTTCCCCTATCGCCAGTTCTATCCGCGAGGGTCGGCCCGCCTCGCGCAAGTCGACCTGCGGCCGGAGCAGCTTGGGCGGCGGGCGCCGATCGATGTTGGCCTCGTCGGCGATGTCCGGCTGACACTCAAGCTGCTGCTGCCGCTGCTCGAGGAGAAGCAGGATAGCCGCCATCTGAACAAGGCGCAGAGCCATTATCGCAACACGCGCAGGGCGCTCGACGACCTTGCCGTCGGCACGCCGGGCAGGAAGCTCATCCACCCGCAACAGGTGGCCAAGGCGTTGAGCGACCTCGCCGCCGAGGACGCGGTGTTCACCTGCGACGTCGGACTGCCGACCGTCTGGGCTGCGCGCTACCTCGCCATGAACGGCAAGCGCCGGCTGATCGGCTCGTTCTGGCATGGCTCGATGGCCAATGCCATGGCGCAGGCCGTGGGCGCACAGGCGGCCTTCCCGCAGCGGCAGGTGATCTCGATGTCCGGCGATGGCGGTTTCACCATGCTGATGGGCGACTTCCTCAGCCTCGCGCAGTTGGGACTTCCGGCGAAGGTGGTCGTCTTCAACAATGGCGCGCTCGGTTTCATCGAGCTCGAGCAGAAATCGACGGGCTTCCTCGATACCGGCACGGAGCTGCGCAACCCGAACTTCGCAGCAATGGCCGAAGCGGTCGGCATTCGTGGCATTCGGCTCGAGCACGCAGCCGATGTCGAGCTGGGTATTGCGGCCGCGTTGGCCCATGACGGGCCGGTGCTGATCGATGCCGTGGTTAATCGCCAAGAGCTCGCCATCCCGCCCAAGGTGACCACCGAGATGGCCAAGGGCTTCACTCTCTACATGGTCAAGGCGATCCTGAACGGCCGCGCGGATGAAGTGCTCGACCTCGCACGCACCAATCTTTGGCGCTGACACTGGATCGAAGAGGACGGATCAGTCTACTATCATCCTGACGGCTCTCGTGCCCATCCTGTTCGTCGCCGCTCTGGGCTGGCTGGCGGGCCGCATGAAGATATTCGGTCCGGAAGCAACTGTTACGCCCACATTCGCCCTGATCCCAACGCGTGGCGGTTCGCGACACCCGCTTCGTGCGACAGAGAGCACGCATCCGCGATCCGCTGCATAGCGTGAGCGTTGCCCTCCGAAGGCAAAGGTCACACGTTCGAATCTTGTCGGGTGCGCCAGCAATATCAGCAGGTTACATGCTACTTGCGGAGCTTAGCAACGTTCGCTGTCCGCAGCATGGATCCGCGTATCCTGTTCTAGCTGCGTTCGGGGTGGGCATCGCCTCTACGCCTTTGGAATTCCAGTTCTCCAATAGCCAACCGACAAATTCGCTTGCCGAGTTTTTCTGTCTCGGGAGCTAACCCGTATGCCGACCAGAAACACCGTAGCCGATCCAATACCCTCAGCACGTCGTCAGCGGTGCTCGCCTCAATTAGTTGCCCGGTGAATTCCAATTCTTTCCACCTTGAGACGCTGCTCGGAGTGAAACCCTCGCTCGCTGACCGGCGTTCGCGGGCTTGAAGTAGATACCGAGGAATTCGAACGATTGCCCGGCGAGACGAGTTCGATCGGTAAGACGATATGGACCGGCGCGATGCGTTTCGAATGCATTCTTTAGACTTTCTACCAGGTCGCCTGCGTCTTGGTTGTGCGGCACGAAGCTACCCCAATTGTCAGAATAAGCGTGGATACAACGTAGCTCCAGGAATAGGTCGGCTATCTCCCTAAGAACATCGGCCATCACCATTTCTGCCACCAACGACGAGGCGGCCAATCCCTGAGGTAAGCCGCGCCGGTCCGTCGTAGAACCAATTCCCTTAAACGTCATACGCCAGTTATCCATGAACAACGTGCTGCGTATTACGGCCTTGGGCGCTGGTATTGCCTCCTCGACATATTCGCGCGAGATCGATCCGAAGAAGTCGACCACGTCGAATTGAACGAACATTGTATTTTGCATGTGCGGCTCGTTCATTGTTTGCCAGAGGCTCTTGCAAGCTGCCGCCCACCCCCGGCGCAACGCAAATTGCGAAGGGTGTAAACTTGCAAAAGGCTTGACGGCATTCACGAAGAGCATTTGCTTCGCAACGCCGAATTCGTCTGGAGAGCAGACTAGCCGAAAGCCGCCGCTCTTTTTTGGTTCAGCATGAATGATGACGCTGGCGGGCGCGGGATCTGCAAGCCTCTCCGCAGTCCGCCAAGCGCGAGCGACGTTCACTGGAACGGAAGCGGGTGAACTGCCTTTTGCGCGTTGTTGCTGACGCTGCCGCCGACGAACCTTCCACTCAGCTTGACAAGCGGCAACAAAGCGGGAAGCAAGACTTTCGAACAAACGTGTTTGATATTGCCGCGCAACGCGTGTGCGCCCACGTCGGTGCTCTCTTGTGGCTTCCTTCGACCACCTTCGAACTAGCTCCAGACAATGACGCTTCATTGCGTCATTTTCAGCTTCATTCAAGGAAGTAGGGTCCAGCCGCGCGCAGCAGAGCCCCCGATATACATCAGGCGCAGCGCGAGCGGTTCGAGCCATTTGTGCGGTATTGAGCATGCAGGCATTGTACTGAAGCCCCCGACAGCAAATCAATCATCGCAGATTGTTTGCACTTAGCAGCTTCCATATGCACTGCGGCCTTCATAGCTCGTCTTACGCGTCCTCGATGTAAGACAACTTTGTAAGACGTAGCATTGCAGGTCCCTGCAAACGCGACTTCTAGCGTCTTGTTACCCGTTTCTTCTTGGCAGGAAGCTCGGGACGATGGCCGCCCCTTGCAAGCAGTGTTGGCGGCGAGATGATGCTTGCAACCGGCGACCTCGCACTGAGGGTCTGGTCGCCGCAGTGAAGCCGACAGGAGCTGCCGAGCTGTCATCAGGTCGTTCGTGGGAGACGACATCTCAGCCTATTGCGAGCGCGCCCGGCTCGGGATCGAGGACGTCAGGAGTTCGACCGGCGTTCTCTGCCGAACAATCGGATACTGCTGATTGGGTCTGAAGGTTCGTTAACCTGCTCGGCGGTTGCAGGAACCTGCAATCCAGATTGCTTCCGTATTCATCGCGTATCGAAGGCGATGGAGCTCGCTAGCTCGCGCCGAGCCCGAGATGCGAACTTAGGTTTTCGGCCATTTTCTGCGCTCTGAAGTCAAGAAACTCGTCAAAGGCCTCCTTTCTAAGCAGGTCCTCTCTGCCGACAAAGAATAGCTGCTGCGAAGCGCATTCGCGCTGGTTCGCCTTCAAGGAGCGCCACACATCGAAAGGATCGCGGTCGCCGAGCTCCGCGTTATCTGCTTGAGAAAGAACGGCGTAGTTGGCGGCTGTATTCAAGAGGTCGACGGGAATGTCGAACTCCTGCATATGCTGTTTCGGGAAGATATGGTGAACCGCTAAGGGATCTGCTTGGAGGTTCTCATGCAGAACATGTCGCAATAACCGACCAGACGGCCAACTCTTGGCATCATTTGCATAGAGGAAAGCGAGGTAGGCTTGCATAAGAGGCGAATACAAGCCCGGTGCGTTCCGCACGTCTTCTTTCCGAATCTTAAATAGTCGGTTGTTCGGAATACGGTCAAACAGCATGCGACACGATTTCACTTGATCACCCTTTGCTTTCGCAATCGCATTTACGAAGCCGTTGACGGCGGTTTCGGAGGACCCGCGAAACAGACTGCGCAATCCGGAGATCAGCAGATACCGACGAACATATTCAGCATCCTTGCCCTTCAGCGATATCCTTCCGCTCTTCGCGAGCAGATAAACAATAGGGATGAGTGCGTTGGTAGAGGGAAGCCACCGACGAGTTGTCCATCCGAAGCGACGGCACGACCTCTGCCGGCAAAATAGCTGCGGTGCTTAACGAACGGGGTATTACAGCCCCTCGTGGGGGTGCGTGGTCGCCAGCACAGGTGCGGCGCGTTCTCTCACGAGCCGCATTCGTCGCCTAAATCGGCAACTTTGCCAGCAACAAAACCGTGAAAGCGCACAGACCCCCTCCCCCTATGTAGCAAGACAAATTTGCTCGGGAAACCTTCCAAAAAGGCTCGTGCACCGGTCGCGATTGATAGCACGCGTATGAGAAGCATCCACTTAGGCGCGGATGCCCGCGCCTTCGATGCCGTGGTAGCCGGCCTTGATGTAGAGGATCACACCGAAGTCGCCCGGCTTGCCGCCGTCGGCAGCCGGATAGTCGATCTCGCCGATCGCGTGGTATGGATAGCCTGCGCCGATGATGCCCTTTCTCGGGCGCATCTTCAGCATGTCGAGGCCGTGAAAGCGGATCGTCACGCCAAGGTCGATCGCGATCTTGCGCACTGCGTTGCCGAGATCCTCGAATCCGTAATCCGGATCCTGGCCGGCGTCGACCACGATGATGTGGCGGCAGCGCCGGCGGACCATCTCATACAGGCCGAGATTTTCGAAATGGCCTCCGTCGGACAGATAGACGTAAGGGTTCTCGTCGGTTGTGAGCCCGAACGTCTCGTCGACCAGCGGACGCAGCGCGAATGCGGGCCCAGGGAGGTGATACGTTTGCGCGCCCTCCGCGCCCGGATTGCCGAACCACCAGCCGAGCCGCACGTTGAACAACGCGAGCAGGAAGGTGATCGCCGGCGAGGAGTGATATCCCATGTTGGGACTGGCGGCAGCACCCGAGATCGCTATCGCGGTCCCGAGCGAGATGCCCTTCTTGCCGCCGTATTCGTCGCTACGGCGATAGGCCTTGCAGGCGCTGCCGGAATGCAGCGGGCTCACGGTGAACGACTCGGCCTTGCGCTCCTGCCAAGACAAGTGACGGGTCGAGACGATGTTCAGCGCCATGTTGATGACGTAAAACGGGCGCCACTCCTTCATATCGCGCTTCGGCCAGCTCCCGTCCGGTTTCTTCGGCCACAGCGCGGCCATCGCGGGGTTGTCATCCTCGTCAAATCGGCTGAACGCGTCCGGATTGCGCAACGGCCGCGATGCGCCGAGAAATGCCCGCGTGAGCCGTTTGCGATAGATGGCGTGAAGCGAGAAGCGATTGATGCTGATACATGCAGACGCGATCCATGTGACGACGACCGCAACCGCAAGCCCGATCAGCAGCGGACCGAAAATCGCGAACCAACCGGGCGAGAAGATGTCGAGGCCTGGGCGGTACGCGTAGCTGGGTGGGGCGAGCCAATCGAGCACGGCGGCGACGAAGAGAATCACGAGGGTCGCAATGATCGGTAGCGCGAAGACGACAAACCAGAGGCGCTTGAGCTCGGCGCGGCGGGACGCGATGAGCGCCGCAATGCCCGTGATCACGAGCCCGATCAGGATCGGCTCCGTCGTCTCCTATCCCTCGGGCGCGAGCGCGCGCCACGGGTCTATGGCGAACGTTTTCGCCGGCCGCTGCAGGACGAATGCGAGCACAATCTGCAGGAGAGTGACCACGACGGTCGCGAACACCGGTCCGACTAGCACGTACAGCCACCACCGGCGCATTTTTTGGCGCTTGGCCACTGCATAGATGATCGCGCCCGCGATAACAAGGCCGAGCACCAGCACGGCGAACCGCACCCAGCCGAGCGGGACGAAGATCTGGACCTGAGGGTAGCGCAGCAGGATGACGAGCGAATCTTTGAGCAGCAGTGCATCAAGCGCGGCGGACAGGAATATGAGCAGGGCGGCTGCGAACAGCGGCGCCGCAATCCCGAGAATGATCCCGATCGAGAGCATTGGTTTTGCGCCCCTTGCCGCCGCGCCCCTTCCGGGCGTCAGCGAGCTTTTGCCGATCAGCGCCGTGAGGACGCCCCCCACTCCGCCAAGCGGGCCGATCCATGCGCTGATGGCCTGGCCGAGGCTGGTCAGCACGAGCGAGCCCGCGAAGATCAGGAACGTGACCACGAACCAGCCGAGTGCTGCCACGAGGTACCAGCCGGCCGTGCGCCCGAGCCACTCCCGATCGCTATCGGAGTCATCCTGCCAGCCGATGTCGTTGGCAATTCCTCGTACGCGCGTGCCGGACTGCGCGATCGTGTCGTGCGCGGGGCGACCGCTCTGGCGCTGATAGCTGCTCAGCCCGACGAAGATCATTGCAGGAGATTGCGCAGCCAGATCGCGATTCCGGCCCAGGTGTCGCCCGAGAGTGCGCCGAGCTTTGGGGTCAGATAGTTGCTGTAGCCGCAGCCAGCCCAGCGCATGCGGCTCGACGTCCGGGCCGGACGGGCGGCCGACCAGGTTATTGCGCATGGCCTCGAAGCTTACGCGGTAGCGCCATGCCGATAGCCAGCTGCCGATGTATCCGCCGCCGGACACAGTTGACAAATAGCGCAGCTGCGCGAGGAGCGAGCTTTGCGGCTCGGCGACAGAGTTTTGGCGTGCCAGCGCCCCCTGCGTTGCCTGCCGCGCCGCTTCAGCCTCGTGTGCGGCCTGCGCCGGCGCTGCGGCCTCCTGTCCAGCCTGCGGCGCCTCCTCCTGCACGAGCCCGTGCCGGGCCGGCGTCCCTTCGAACATGTTGCGCCGCGACTTGTGCGGCCGGGGATGAGTGGCGAGCGCCTGAATCACGCCGAGACCGAAGGCCGCGCTGCGGATCCCGCCGCCGGACAGGCAGAGCGCGGCTCGGTCGAGCTGGCGAAGCGCTCGGTAGAGCCCGAGCCGCTCGGCGAGGCTGCCGGCGCAGTCGTCCCCGTCCGCAAGCCTCTTCCGCAACTCGCGCGAAATGGGAGGATGTGGTGATTAGGACAACAAACCGCGTCGCAACGCCTCGGCGACGCACTGGGCAATAGATGCTGCACCGAGCTTGCGGCGAGCGTTCTCGAGATGAAAGACTACGGTGCGCGGTGAAATCTGGACCAGCACCGCGATATCTGCGACAGTTTTTCCCTGCGCGGCCCATGCAAGGCATTGGCGCTCGCGCTGAGTGAGTTCACTTCCGGCAGGTTTATCGGTAGAGGGTATGTCGAGTCTGCCGGCGACATGACTGTGAAAATACAACCCGGCGAGTTGTACGAGGTCCTTCCAGTCGGCCACGAGCCGCTCGGGGTGAACGTCGCGATCGTCCGTGGCCAACGTAAAGGCGGCCATCCGTCCAAATCCGCCCCTGATCGGCGCAGTGATGCCTGATCTGATGCCGAAGGTCGCCGCTTCATCGAAGAACCGGCGCTGCTCGCGGTTTCCGACCGGGGCTGAGCCCACTCCTCCCCAACCGAACAATGCGTGCTCAACCCGCGCGCGGCGCACCACAGGATCGAGCTGTTGATATCCAAGCTGGAAGTAGCGGCTGGTCCAGGACTTTGGATAGGACGAGATCAACATCGGCGTGTCGCCGGTCAGGCGCAGATAGGCAAATCGCTGGAAACTGAGCCTTTGTGTGAGACGAGTTGCGACACGCTCTAATTCAGCCTCGTTGCTTGCGGTTTTGATACTATCAACGAATTCCTGGAAAATGCTTTCGACCGGGCTCATTCCGACGCTACCCTCTTTGAACACAAATAGCACGTGCTTCCCAATGATCTCACAGCGCATTTGGCGATGTCCGGCCTAGTAGGTCGTACGACCTCCCGACCTATATAGATACGTCCGCGGCGCCGCGCGTCCGAGCTGGACGCGCACAGGAAGACTCTGCCCGTCCGCCAACGCGCTTTTGGAAATGCCATGCCCCTATGCTTAGGCTAGAACTTTGTGCGGACGCAGGTATCGTTGGGAGGCAATGGGCCGATGACAGACATCAATTAATGTGATGGACCGTTCTGATTTGGCGATGGATTTGTTCGAACGGCTCTGCCGCCACTAAGTGGCCCATTACCTGATCAAGATTCGCACCGATGCGATATCGGCCAAGCCTGGAGGCAAAGGAATATGTCTGTACGTAACGTATAGACTGTGTCTTTATTCCGTCTGACCTTGCCCCTTCTTAATCCAGTTTGAAGTTCGCTCTGGCCCAGGCGAGGACCAGAGCATGAAGCGCAGTCGCTTTTCGAAAAAGCAGATCATCGGAATTCTGAAGGAGCACGAGGCCGGCATTTCGGTCACCGATCTGTGCCGGAAGCACGACGTCAGCGACGCCAGCATCTACAAATGGAATGCCAAGTTCGGCGGGATGGAGGTCTCGGAGCCCAAGCGGCTGAAAAGGCTGGAGGATGAGAACGCGCGGCTGAAGCGGCTATTGACCGATGCCATGCCGGACAACGCAGCCTTGAAGGATCTCTTGGGAAAGAAATGGTGACGCCCGCGGCCAAGCGGAAAGCTGTCGCCCATCTGCGGGAATCCTTCGGGATGAGCGAACGGCGGGCGTGTAAAGCCATCGGCTGTTGCCGCATGACCATGAGATAACATACGACCCGGGCGGACGACGCCGGCCTTCGCCAGCGCATGCGAGCGATCGCCCAGGAGCGCCGTCGCTTCGGCTATCGGCGCCTGCATGTGCTGCTTAGGCGGGAGGGCCATGTGATCAATCACAACAAGCTGTTCCGGCTCTACCGGGAAGAGAGGCTCGCGGTACGCCGCCGTGGCGGCCGCAAGCGGGCGATCGGGACCCGGGCGCCGACGACAGTGCCGATAGCGCCGAACGACCGCTGGTCGCTCGACTTCGTATCGGATCAGCTCACGGACGGCCGCCGCTTCCGCATCCTGACCGTGGTCGACGACTGCACCCGCGAATGTCTGGTGCTGGTGGCCGATACTTCGCTCTAAGGCACCCGGATGGCGCGCGAACTGGACCGGCTGGCAATTGAGCGCGGCAAGCCGAAGATGATGGTCAGCGACAACGGCAGCGAACTGACCAGCAACGCCATCCTGACATGGGCCGATCAGAGCCGTGTTGCATGGCACTACATCGCGCCGTGCCTTCATCGAGGGCTTCGGCCGGCCTGCGGGATGAATTGTTGAATGAGACGCTGTTCACGTCGCTGGCTCAGGCCCGCGTCGCACTCCGATACTGGCGGACCGATTACAACGTGAGCGTCACGAGAGGATCACCGTGCCCGGCCTCGACTTGCGCGGAATGCTTTGGATTGCCCGATCGAGGTGCTTGACGCTGCCGTTGCGTGATGATGGGGTGATCGCAGGTTGGCGCGGGCAACGGGGACCTCGGAATGACCAGCGAGTCGCAGCTACGCGAGAAGCTTCGGAAGATCGAAGCGTTGTTTGCGGGTGCCGGAACTGCGGGTGAGCGCCTTGCGGCGGAAGCTGCGCTACAGCGGGTGCGTGCCCGGGTCGAGGAGCTGGCTCGCCACGATCCGCCGATCGAGCAGCAATTCTCACTTCCTGACCAATGGTCGCGGCACCTGTTCTTGGCGCTTTGCCGCCGGTACGGGCTGCGGCCGTTTCGATATCACCGCCAGCGACGCAACACGGTGATGATCCGTGCGTCACGAGGCTTCGTCGAGAAAGCTCTGCTGCCGGAGTTCACCGAGCTGGAGAGGGCGTTGCAAATCTATCTGCACGAGGTGACGCTGCGCGTGATCCGCGAGGAGATCTATGACGACACCAGCGATGCGCAGGAAGTTCCAGATGCCCTGCCGTCGAACTGATCAGGCGGCGAGCTTTGCCTGCGAACTATCGCGCTCCACCTTCCAATTCCACGGCAACAGCATGTGCAGCTGATTAATCTTTGTACGTCCGGAGACGATGCGCTCGAGAACATCGGTCAGATAGTGCCGCGGGTTGATGTCTTGCAGCTTTGCCGGGTTGATGAGCGACATGGCCCATGTCTCGGCGCCGCCTTCACTGCCGATGAACAAATAGTTCTTCTTTCCAGGCCTATCGCCTTAATGCTGCGCTCGACCGTATTGCTGTCTATTTCAATGCGTCCGTCATCGATGAAACGCGTCAGGCCGTCCGAATGGTTGATGGTGTGGCGGATGGCTTTGCCCAGACCGGACTTCTTCGAGACTTCCAGCAGTCGCGCCTCGAGCCAGGGTTTGAAGTCCTCGATCAGCGGCCTGGTGTCGGTTTGCCGCACCGCAGCCCGATGCGTCGCCGGCAGACCGCCGATGCGATCCTCAATGGCGTAGAACATCGCGATCCGTTGCAGCGCTTCCGCGGCAGTCGGCGACTTCGTCGCGACCTGAACGTCCCAGAACTTCCGCCGCGCATGCGCAAAGTAGAACGCCAGCTGCACCGTACGCATACGACGAAGACCGCCTGATTGACGCATGCGCGCGGGCACGGCGAGCTCTATGATGGTGTTGCGTGAAGGTCAGGCGGCCTGCTGATCGGCGGGCTTGTCGGCTTGGCGCAGGAGCTTCCATTCCCAGGGCAGCAGTTCGTGCAGACGCGATGCGGAAAGATCGGCGATACGGGCGAGGACGTCGGCGAGCCAGGCCTTGGGATCGACGTCGTTGAGGCGACAGGTCGTGATCATCGTCAGCATGATGGCGGCACGGTCGGCACCACGCTGGCTGCCAGCGAAGGTCCAGTTGCGCCTTCCCAATGCGATGCCTCTCAATGCGCGCTCAGCGCAATTGTTGGTCAAGCAGATCCTGCCATCGTCGAGGAAGCGGGCGAAGTCGTCCCAGCGCCTGAGCATGTAATTCATGGGCTTCAGGACCTCGGAGGAGCGCGAGAGGGTTTCGCGCGCACGCAGCAACCAGGCGTGCATGTTCTCGAGAAGCGGCTTGCTCTTTTCCTGGCGCACGGCGCGCCGCTCGTTGGCGCCGCGGCCGTTGATGGCGCGCTCGATCTCGAACAACGCATCGAGGCGTCTGACCGCCTCCAGCGCGATCGGCGAGACCGGTTTGCCCTTCTTACCTTCCCGAGCATTTTTCTCGATGTCAGCCAGCTCGAAGAAGCCCCGCCGCGCATGGGCAAAGCAAAACGCCGGCGTAATCGGCAGCACTTTCTTCTG
The DNA here is from genome assembly GCF_020329485.1 of Bradyrhizobium cenepequi. Classification (GTDB taxonomy): domain Bacteria; phylum Pseudomonadota; class Alphaproteobacteria; order Rhizobiales; family Xanthobacteraceae; genus Bradyrhizobium; species Bradyrhizobium cenepequi. Next base: position 36,405 of record NZ_JAGKJI010000037.1, on the reverse strand, counting down.
CGGGTCGAACAGCGGCTCGAAGCCGTTGTAGCAATCGGCTTGCAGGATACCGGCGAAGGCGGCCAGATGCTTCTGGGGATGCTCGCCTCGTCGGTCGCTCGAGGCGTAATAGACCGCCGCCGGCGGCGCAGGCCCGGCGAAGGGCCGGTCATCCCGCGCATAAGTCCAGATCCGCCCGGTCGTGCACTTGCCATTCGCCAGGATACGGATGGTGGTGTCGTCGCCATGAAGGCGCTCGGCAGCGAGCACATGGTGTTCGATCAAGTGGAAGAGCGGCATGACGGCGAAGGTCCCGTGGCCGACCTGGTCGGCCAGCGTCGACAACGGCAGGTCGATCCCCTCGCACTTGAGGCGCGCACTCTGGCGGTTGAGCGGGATATGCATGCCGAACTTGTCGAACAGGATCGTCGCCAGCAATTGTGGGCCGATGAAGCCGCGCGGCGTGGCATGGAATGGCGCGGGCGGCTGGCTGATCTTCTCGCAATCGCGGCAGGTGAACTTCTCGCGTACCGTCTCGATCAGCTTGAAGCGGCGCGGGATCTCCTCCAGCGTCTTGGTCACATCCTCACCGATCTTCGCCAGCCGCGATCCACCGCAGCAGGCACAGCTCGTTGGAGCCTCAATGACGACGCGCTCGCGTTCGATGTCATCCGGCCATGGCTTGCGCACCGGCCGCTTGCGCATGAAGGGGCGGACGTTCTGCGTCTTCGCCGCTGCGGCCTGCGCGGCAAGCTCATCCTCGCTCGCCGTGGTGACGAGCTCTTCGAGCTCCAACTCCAGCTGCTCGAGCAGCCGTGCCGTGCGCTCGGAGCGCTGGCCGTACAGTTCGCGTTTGAGCTTCTCGATTCGCAGCTCGAGATGCGCGATCAGCGCCTCGTTGTCCGACAGCTCCGCCCGCGCGCTGGCAGACACCGCCTCGGCTCGCAGCCGCGCCTCACGCTCGGCCTGCAGCGCCGCCAGGGCACTCGCAAGGTCCGATGGAAGCCATTGAATCAGATCACGCCGCAGATTCAAACCGTAAAAACGGCTATCCGACCCGCGTCGGACGATGGGTTTCTTGTGGGTGCCTCCAGTCGATGCCGGACAGCAAGTAAGACAACTGCGCCGGCGAGATCGATACCGCGCCATCCGCCGCCGAAGGCCAAATAAATCGCCCCCGCTCCAAACGTTTCGTAAATAGGCAGGCCCCCTGGGAGTCGTGCCAAATCACCGTCAGCAGGTCACCTCTGTGACCGCGGAAGCAGAATAAATGGCCGCCCAGCGGGTCCTTGCCAAGCACTTCCTGAACCTGCAGCGCCAAGGAGGGAAATCCTCTGCGCATATCCGTGTAGCCGGTCGCCAGCCACACCCGCACGCCCGTCGGGATCGGGATCATCGGCGCTCCAGTCCGCGAGCAATTCGAACCACCGCCTCGACGTCCGCGCCGGGACCGAAGACTACGCGCAGCCCTTTTGGGCTCACGATTTCGATCTGGCCTGCCTCGACAGCTTCCGTCGTTGGGGGCGTGCTCGGCGCAACTATCGCAGGGACGAATGTCGGGCCGATCGACCCCTCTCCAGCCCGATGATTGGAGGCCAAAGCCTTGCGCCAGTTCAGCAGAAGCTGACGTGAGATCCCGTACCGGCGAGCGGTCGCCGAAACCAGTCGTGGCCCCGCGAAGCTCTCCTCTACGATCCTGAGCTTCTCCGCACTCGTCCAGCGTCGCCGCCGACCGGTCTCCACCACCTCTATGCGGCTCAGCACCGCACTGTCCTTATGCACGTCCATAAGGACAGTCAGCTACGCAACCGACCTTTTCACAAGGCGGCCTTGCTCGGATACGTACGCTGCACCAGACGGCCGCCGCTCTTGATCAGGCCCTTGTAGGCGGCATAGCCGTCGACCTGCAGGATGCCGTTGTAGTCCCCGAACAGCTGCTTGGCGCGGATCGCCTTGCGATCCTCGGCAAACATGTAGACCACCGCCGGCGGCGCCAGGCCCCTCCACGGACGGTCATTGGTGGCGATCGCCCAGAACTGGCAGACTTTGGTCCTGCCTGCTCCCGTCGCGACCACCACCCAATCGGGCAATCCAACCGCCAGGCGAACTCAGGATTGGATAAAACTGGGGGCAAGGTCAGGCATGGCCAGCTAGTTAACGCATCGACTTCAACTTATTTCGCCACTCCGAGACGGTGTTGTTCACTTCGCGGGAGCACATAGTGCCAATATGTCGGCTGCAATTTTCCGAGATATCCGCTCATTTCCGTCCTCGCCATAATGCCCGGCGTTTATGTAAATTGGGCTGGCAACATCGGAAAAGATAGTACGTAGATCGTGAATCAGGTTTCGCCCTAAACTCTCATATTGTCTCTTGACCAACTTGCTTCTCATCAGAGAGTAAAGATCACTTTTTCCTGGAACCCGTTTCTCTGATTTTAGAAGCTGATCCTCTTCATATTTTGTCCTCTGTATTTTATCGGCCAACTGGGGCTCAAGGTAGAATAATGCTTTAAAAGATAAGCTCCTTGAAATCGCCTCTATAAACCGAACATTCCCTAGATAGACATCTAGAGCTCCGTCGGACAGCACGTCCAATTGTTTCGAGCACCCTACGTGCTGTTTTTTGCCAATGAGCAGTCTTATCAGTGCCAAGTTTTCTAGCTTTATATTTATACGCGCTTTTGCCTCTTTCTCAGAAGATATTCTTTCGAGGTTTGAGCTGCCGAACGGAACGCCCGGTTTTCCTTCATAACATGCGGAGCTAGCGTCGACCCGTCCGCCGTAAAAGACCACCAAGTCGGGAGCATTCCGCTTTCTTAATTCGAGAACGAAGCGAATCAAGCTTTGGGTAGTTACATCCCCAATGACTGCATAATTTGTGACCTTGGCGCTGATTCCATTTTCGGCTAACATTTTGGCGACAAGGGAGGGAATGGTGAAGTCATCCCTAGATCCAACCCCCCACAAAGTGGACCCGCCAAAAAAAAATATTTTTAGCCTGGTACTCTTATCATCGTTGATTGCCTCGGAGTTCCACGTTCTTCTGGTGCCTTCGTTTACATTAATAAATTTACCCGTATAGTTTGGTTCGCGTGATTGCGTATATGGAGCCCACGGCAATCGCCGATCCCCAGCATCGATGAGTTCTTTGAAGTACTCTTCCGCTAAGTCGGCATTTGCATATGCGCCAGAACTTGCAGCCTTAACGGCACTTTGAATTTCTTTTTTGTCAGCCCTCTGGTAGTAAGAGGTCAGCGATATTTCTAGAACTATCATCAAAAGAAGAACAACACCAAGTATTACCCATATTCTCGTCAATAGGGCGGTTAAGCGAATAACCCTCTTCCTCGCTGCGGATGTTCTCAGTAGCGCATCATTTGCTTCCATGGGTGTTTTCCGCGGAAGGGGACTCTTTCAATTTACAGAAACCTTCGAAAGTCGTCGGAAATTTGGGTCACTAAGACCTTCATAATTGCGTCCGCATAAAGTCCGGCCGCCTTACCATTTGGGTGGGAGTCTGTTTTCGTGACCCAGAGTGATTTTGGAGCTTGATTTTCCACAGACGGAAGAAGGTCCAGAAATGGGATACCGAGAGCTTTCACTTTGGAGGCAACGACACTCGTTATATCTTGAAGAGGATACGGGGACAGCTCGTGTAGTTCCGGATAATTAACTACAATAAGTTTGATGTTTCGAGCCTTACAATAGTTCGCAAGTTCTTTCAGGCTACTCTGTGCAACCAACCAGCCGGGTTGATTCTCTTGATAAAGATCGCGGTAGTACTGCTGCCAATCAGCCTTGCCGAAGAATGTTCGCATTAGGACGTCGAAACGCCCCGCAATGAATACTGCTGAATAGAAGTGCTCTAGAAAGAAATTCTTCGTCCTTCGCGGTGTTGGTTCTGCATCATTGACAAAATAGTTCAGTACGACGATCTCAGGCTTATATACGTAAGCCTTTTTCATGAAGTACGTTGCTTCCATCGCTGTGTTAGCATTTCCAATCCCTGTATTTATAACCTCGAATCTATTTTCCTTCGCGTTCAGCAGTCTTTCCAATCGAAATGATGTGACGTCTTCAGGTCTTGCGCCCCATCCAAACGTCAAGGAGTCGCCCAGCATCATGATTCGAATAGCGCCATTCTCTTTCTGAACGGAATGTTCGCGATCGCGCCAACCTGCTGAATTGATCGTTATTGGCACCCCCATGTAAACTCCATTCTTTCCAGGGATATGTTCGTGCCCTACACCGGGTATGTCACTGGCCCTTTTCAGGTCTTTGGCGTAACGCCACATTTCGATGTCAAAATTGGTACCGTCTGTCTCAATCAAACATGCGTAGAGTTCTAATAGGCCGGCAGCCACAATCAGGCTAATAGCTATTGAAAATATTCCGAAGATTGCGTTTTTGGTTTTTGTATCCATGTGGGATGGCTTCCTCGAAATGCGTGCCGAAGTCCTGCGTACAGGAGATAGAAATCACGACGCCTGGCGGGCGCGCGGTCTGAACGCCTCACTTTTCAATCGAGTTCATAGCAACTACGATAGTCCTTCATTAACGCTCTCCTCTGGTCTTCCTTTCGTAAGATCGAATTGCCGACGACAAGCAGTTCAATCTCTGTTCCCATGAAACAGCGGAACGCATCCTCTGGCGTGCAAACGATCGGTTCCCCTCGCACGTTGAACGAGGTATTCACGAGAACGGGGCATCCGGTTAGCTCCTTGAACTTCGATATCAATCTATGAAACCGCGGATTGGTCGTGTTATGCACAGTCTGCACCCGCGCCGAGTAGTCCACGTGTGTGACGGCCGGAATTTCCGAGCGCGCGACGTTCAATTTATCGATGCCGAACAGCTGCTTTTGCTTTTCTGACATCGGCAACTGCTTCGTGCTCATCACGTCGGCCACCAGGAGCATATATGGGCTGTCGGAATCGAGCTGAAACCATTGCGACACGTCCTCTCGCAAAACACTCGGCGCAAATGGACGGAACGACTCGCGATACTTCACCTTGAGGTTTAGCTGCTTCTGGACAGTCGGTGAGCGGGGGTCAGCAATGATGGAGCGTCCGCCGAGCGCTCGCGGGCCGAACTCCATCCGACCCTGCATCCACCCAACCGCCTTACCGTCGACGAGAGCATGTGCGACATTGTTAATCAGTGCTTCATCGGATTCGGTCGTGAATACCGCGCCGGCCTTTCCTAGACTCTCTTCGATTTCGCGCTGACTGAACTCTGGTCCGAGATACGCGCCGTTCATGCCGTCGCCCGAATGGATGCTCCTGGGCTTTTCAAGCATGAGATGGTAGGCAGCGAGTGCTGCGCCCACTGCGCCGCCGGCGTCGCCGGCAGCCGGCTGAATCCAGATGTTGTCGAAGAGCTTTTTCCGCAGGAGCTTTCCGTTTGCAACACAGTTAAGCGCGACCCCTCCTGCGAGGCAGAGATTTCTCTGCCCGGTTGTGGTCCGGATTTCTTTTGCAAGCTTTAGGACGACCTCCTCGGTAATGGCCTGAATGGAGGCCGCTAGATCCATCTCCCTCTGCGTCAACCTACTTTCCGGGCGTCTGGCCGGACCACCAAATAGCGTCTCGAAGCGACCATTGGTCATCGTTAGTCCGGTACAGTAATCAAAGAAGCTCATGTCCAAGCGAAATGACCCGTCCTCCTTGATGTTGATCAGGTGCTCCTTTATCAGATGCACATACTTAGGCTCGCCGTAGGGTGCCAGTCCCATTAGCTTGTACTCACCGGAGTTCACCTTGAAACCGGTGTAGTAAGTGAACGCTGAGTACAACAAGCCAAGAGAATGCGGAAAGTGAATCTCCTTGTAGACCGATAGTTCCTTTCCCTTACCGATCGCAAGAGAGGTTGTCGTCCACTCTCCGACACCATCCATCGTTAACACTGCGGCTTCGTAAAATGGCGATGGGAAGAACGCCGACGCGGCGTGACTGAGATGGTGCTCTGAAAAGCGGAGTCGTCTCGACCAATCAATATCACTCCCAAGATGTTCGTTCAGTGCCTCCGTAATCAGTGTTCTTTGAAACAGCTTGTCCTTTAGCCAAACCGGCATTGACGTTGCGAAGCTCTTAAATCCCTTTGGCGCGAAAGCTAGATAGGTTTCAAATATCCGCTCGAATTTGCTAAAGGGTTTGTCGTAGAAGACTACATAGTCGACGTCGGCTGGACATAGCCCTCCGGCGCGGAGGCAGTAACGAGCCCCATGGGCAGGAAAGCTTGGATCGTGTTTTTTCCGCGTAAAGCGCTCTTCTTGCGCGGCCGCTACCAGTTCGCCGTCTGAGACGAGACAAGCAGCAGAGTCATGGTAGTAAGCTGAGATACCCATGACATTCATTGGTCAAAACAGCGTGTAAACGAACGGCGCAACGACAGAGCCTTGTGCCAGAATCAGCAGAGCGGCTATGACAACCATGAGAACAATTGGGGGTGCGAGCCACATCTTTTTGCGAATTCGCATGAAAGCCCAGAGTTCCTTGATGAAGAGATACATATGCGCCTCAGAACTGGTGTGTGAAGGACTGACCTGTCGGACCTGGCGGGTTACGACTGATCCAGTAACTTGCAACCGGTCGTCGCTTCAAATGAAGCTCATCGCGCCCGAGCAAGCGAGCGACGAAGGAGATTGGTACTAGAAGCCCGAAATAGATGATGCCCAGAACCAGCGGGCTGACTATCCGTCCTAGCAACTCGCCGAAGTAGAACCAGAGTAGGTTGAGCGGCGCGAGAATTCGCGGAACGGTCAATGCTATGCCGCCGAATGTGACACTGATCGCAAAGAGCGACACGTAAGCGGCAGCGACGTGTCCCTTGATGGCCGCGTATGCGCCCAACGCAAGAAATACGGCGCAGAATGTGAGGCCGAAGCGTCGATTGGACGGCAGTTTGGCCGGGACTCTCATGCTATGCCCCCGCTATGTATCGTGGCTCAAAGAATGGCCGCGCGGAACGTACTCCGCTACAGTAGCGATCTGAGCCAGCAAAGTTCAATCCAGCAAGACTGGACAACGTCCTTACCTTGGCAAAGCGGTTATCACTTGGCATAGGCTCCATCCTGCCAGCCCTCGTAGACGAGGCCCATTCGAATGGATGTCAACCTCAAGGAGTTTCTACCAGACCTGAGCCTCGCAATCTCCTCCAAGAATTGGTAGAGGCCATCGTCGCGTGCAGCGAGACCGAAGTTTGGACCACACAGAACTAGAGTTTTGCGCGATGATGCGTCGGTGTTCGGCTTGGCGCTACAGGTACATCCGCTCGGCTTCGAGTGCGGCGTGAATCGCCATCGGTTCAACCGCCCGGAGAAGCTCCCTCGCAACAGCGGGCTCAATCCGCACGCGTCACTCCCACTTTCAAATATGATTTAGAATGCAGGCTTATGCGGCGGCTCACTCTCGTTGCCGCTATGGCCATGCGTGATGGGAATTCGTGGCTTCTTCCCGACGACATCGATTTGAAGCGTACGCGTACGACGAAGACCGCCTGATTGACGCATGCGCGTAAGCGGCAAAGAGATCCCGTCTGGCGGATGGGGTGAGCGATCGGGTATCGGCTGCTGAGTCTGTAACCCGATGTGAGCTTCTATGTCTGCGCCTAGTTCTGGAACTAGAACCTTCAATATGATCGAAGCGGTCGCCGACCGTCTCGAGGGAGCGCCGCGGCAGCTTCGCCGACGCTGGTCGGACGAGTTCAAGGCACAAGTTGTGACACCCTAACGCTTCAGCGCATTGCCAACGGCTGGCCGAGCAGCGAAATCGATGCGCTTATGCCATGGAACCGCGCCGCCTGAACGGCCTCAGCTTGCCCCTTACGCATGCGCGCGGGCACGGCGAGCTCTATGATGGTGTTGCGTGAAGGTCAGGCGGCCTGCTGATCGGCGGGCTTGTCGGCTTGGCGCAGGAGCTTCCATTCCCAGGGCAGCAGTTCGTGCAGACGCGATGCGGGAAGATCGGCGATACGGGCGAGGACGTCGGCGAGCCAGGCCTTGGGATCGACGTCGTTGAGGCGACAGGTCGTGATCATCGTCAGCATGATGGCGGCACGGTCGGCACCACGCTGGCTGCCAGCGAAGGTCCAGTTGCGCCTTCCCAATGCGATGCCTCTCAATGCGCGCTCAGCGCAATTGTTGGTCAAGCAGATCCTGCCATCGTCGAGGAAGCGGGCGAAGTCGTCCCAGCGCCTGAGCATGTAATTCATGGGCTTCAGGACCTCGGAGGAGCGCGAGAGGTTTCGCGCGCACGCAGCAACCAGGCGTGCATGTTCTCGAAAAGCGGCTTGCTCTTTTCCTGGCGTACGGCGCGCCGCTCGTCGGCGCCGCGGCCGTTGATGGCGCGCTCGATCTCGAACAACGCATCGAGGCGTCTGCCTTCGCCGCTCCGCGCAGTATCGTCGACGATAATTATTCTGCCGGGAGTAACGTTTGCCCCTTTGTGCTCCGAGAACCAAAGCGCGGGCCTTCAAATTGGCTGAAGGGCATCAGAAAGAGAATCACGAGAATCCGGGAGGTTGAGCGGCGGGAGCCGCCTTCTCGTCTTCCTCCGGCTCGTCTTTGAGATCGTTCTTGAGGTTCGACAGCATGCTGCGGCAGGTGCTGGCGATATATCCTTCGATCTGCTGGTACGTCGGGGACGTCTTGGCCGCATTCATTTCGGCCACCACGCCGGGCAACGCGTCGAGAACCGCTTGAGACAGCGCGGCGACTCTACGTTTCACCTGGGTGGCTGACAGCGCGTTTTCCTCGGCGAAGCGATCCCAGTGTCTCGCACCGATGTACCGGCCACGATTCTTCCCGGCGATCTTCATCGCGAGATTCCTCGTCACGCCCTCGTAGATCTCCCCGTTCATAACGTCGTAGAGCGGAGCCATCGTCCCGGACCGGATTGCTTCGTCTGCGGATTCCATTCGTACTTCAGATGCGGAATGTAGCCGGTGGCCTGGCAGAAATCCTCCTGATGGATCCTGCGAACGCGCCCCCTTTGGACCGGTCTGTCGTAGCGTTTGACCAACAGGTATTCGACGTCCTCCGCCTTCCCTATCGAGCATTCCGCCACTGGCAGCTTCACCGCAGCGGCTAGGCGAAGGCAGAAAGCCTCGTTCTCTACGGCGGAGTGGAATCTCTTGTTGGCCGGCTTGAGAATGTGGGTCGTCGGCATCCCGTCCAACGCTAGCCCTTTTGCGCCGTCTGGATATTGGACCACGGGCAACTTGTCCTGGGCGCCGGCCAAGGACATGTGAATGCCCTCTTCTCCGACGAGAAACGGTCTCTCCGGAAGCTTTCGAATGGTCTCTGCCAGCTCGGCTTCGGTCAGCTTCCGGTATCTCGGATTCCGCTTTCGCCTCTCGTCTACAGGACGGGATATCTCGAGTGCCCCGGGGAGGTCTTCGCCCATCTCTCCCAGCAGAGCGAAAACGTCCGTTTCGGGGATCCGAAGGATCGCACCGATCGTCTGGAGGGTGCGGCCCTCCGGAAGCAGATTGAGGAACCAAGTGTAGACGACGTCCGGCTCGTGCAGGCGACTAGCCAGCGGCATACGTGTGGAAACCGGAAAGCTATTGGGGTCCGACATCCACGCTTCTTCGTAGACGAATTCGATATCTTGGACGGCCTCAGTTCGTCGGCGGATGCGACCGATCAACCTGTCCTCGTAGCGAACGTCGAGACTGTCGCCGGCTGCGGCCGGAGCGTTTTCCTGGATTCTCATCGGGATGGTGCCGGGTTATCGGGATCGAAGATGCCGCTGTCGTCGTCCGCCGATTGGGAAGGCGACGGGGGAGCTGGCGCCATGTTGGCTTGGAGCGATATCCCGAGCGCCTTGAGCAGTCTGATTACCAGGCCGATTTGGCTGGTTTCCTTTCCGCCCTCGATATCGACTATGAAACGCACCCCCACGTTGGCGGCCAATGCAAGGTCCTGCTGCCGTAAGCCCAATGAGTTCCGCCGCTGGCGAACCAAGGTTCCGAGGGTCGTCGTATCCGGAATATCGGCCATGGTGATTTTCCCGAGCGGGAATATAGGCCGGATCTAACTCGACTTCAATAACTAGTTTTACCGAGCGGGAAAATAGGCGGTCGACGGACAGCCAAATTATCCATATTTTACCGAACGGGAAAATTCAGTGAACAAGCGGCGGATCTGACACGAACTTTACCGGGCGGGAAATCCACTGGCTCGACGAGGACCAGCCTTAGCGGCCGTTCCACGGCGGATGGCCGCGGTGCTCTGGTCTGGTGCTGCTGCTGGCGGCAACCGTGTTCTCCGCATGAGGTCTCAAAGCTACCGTAAGAGGCGATCCCAGTAAGCAACGAGTTTCTTTCCCGGCTCCCGGGAAACCACTGGAGGAGAAGCGAAGGTTTAAAAATAATACCCACAAATCAGGTAGATATACCGAAAATGCATGATTTTTGCATGAAATAACTTGCAAAACAGTCAGTTTTGACTTATATTCCATGCCATGACGAAGCTGGAACAACTCAAGAAACATCTGAAGCCGGGCAACGCCTATCGGCGTGCGGATTTGGCCCGTTGGACGACCTCTGTCGATCGGCATCTCAAGCAGCTGGTTGAGAGCGGTACGCTCAAGAAGCTTTCGGGCGGGCTCTACGCTTATCCGAAGGAAACCGTGTTTGGTCCGGCGCCCGCCTCAGACAAGGAAGTTGTTGGTGCCTTTCTGAAGGACGATACATTTCTGTTGGCTTCGCCGAATGCCTACAACAGTCTGGGAGTGGGCACGACGCAGCTTTACGACAAGACCGTCGTCTACAATCACAAGCGCCACGGAGAGTTTCAGCTAGGCAATCGCAAGTTTGCGTTTCGCGTGAAGCCACGCTTCCCGAAGTCGCTTACGAAGGAGTTTCTGCTTGTTGATCTCGTCAACAACGTTGATCAGCTGGCGGAAGCCAAGGACGAGGTTCTTAAGCGAGTCGAGCAGCGTGCTGCATCGTCAGATCGACGTCGCTTGCGCCGTGCTGTCCGCGAGTATGGAAATGAAAAAGCGAAGAAATTCTTCGATCGCGCGCTAAGAGCGAGCGAGCTGCATGCCGCGTGATTTCCTCCACAATCATCCTCAGTTCGGCGCCGTGGCAAGTGACGCCTGCTTCAGGGGCCCATAGAAGAAGGGCCTCTAATGCCGCACCAGCAAATACTGTGGCACCCATCCACTCCCTAGCGTTGAAGTCTATCCAGTCGACCGTGAAGAATTGAGATTTCAGGCCGGGATGAGCCGCGTTTGGAGGCCGAGCTGAGCGAGGATTTGGCAGAGCAAAAGGCTCAGCCAGCGTAGGAGACGCCGGAAGTTGTAGCCGGCGGCGGCGAGGACGGCGTTGGTGGCATCGCCGGCGCGATGCCAGAGGTAATTGCGGCCCATTCGATGCTCGGACTTGAGATGGCCGATGACGGGCTCGATCGCCGAGCGCCGGCGCAACTCACGTTTGATCTTGGGCGTCACCCGCCGCTTCTGGCCTGATGTGAACACCCTGAATTTGTATTCGGGCGGCGCATTGTGGCCGCGGTAGCCTTTGTCGCCAAGAAGGCACTCGATGATGTTGCCGATCAGCGCTTCCATCTCGGGGATAACGGCTCTGAGCGTATGGCCATCATAGGGGTTGCCGGGCAACGCCTTCACGTGGGTGACGAACTGACCGCCCTTGGCGTGGGCCAGCGTGGTGGCGATGGAGACCTTGACCCCGAACTCGTAAGGCCGGTGCGCCTTGCCCTTGCCGATGCACTCCACTTCCGGCGCGTGCAGCGAATAGACCTTGGGGCCGCGCTGGTGCTGCTTCTGGTCACGCGCGCATCGACCCGATCCCGCGGCAACACCGCAAGATTCTGACCAGCCATGATGCCTTCGGATATCTTGGACGCGATTACGGCATCACGTTCCTGTCGCCGCTCGGCCTTTCCACCGAGACCGAAGCATCCGCAAGCGATGTCGCACGACTGATCGATCAGGTAAGGGCCGAACACGTGAAGTTCTATTTTATCGAGACCTCCAATGATCCGCGGCTGGTGCAGCAGATCGCGAATGCGACCGGCGCGCAGCCGGGTGGTAAACTCTATGCGGAGGCTCTCTCAGTCCGTGATGGACCGGCCCCGACCTATGCCCAAATGTTTCGGCATAACATCGACTTCCTCGCGAAGGCGATGGTACCGCCGAGCAATTGATCCGGCCGTCGCACAGGAGGGGAGAACCCACGGCCATGACCAACGCTGCCGATGAGATGACTCATCAAGGCTAGTGAACATCGCTAGCTAGCCGCGACGAGACGTAGACCAGCAACGCGAACAATGCGGCACATCGAACCTCGCTCAGAAATCATTGCGGAGCTTCCGATAGTCGTGAGCGTGGCCCACATTGGTGCGTGCCACGTGCTCGGAGAAAGTGGTCATGTCGATCGTCACCTGTGGAATGTTGGCAAGGTCAGAATCAGAATGGACGGTCGTCGTGGACGGTACATGGAAGCCAGCCGGAAGATAACAGCCTTCACTGAATTGTGACGTATCGCCGAGCCGTCGCCAATCGTGCAGTTGAACACGACCGAGTTGAAGCCAACAAAGAACATCATCGCCAATCGTGCAAGGCCCATGAATGATTGAACGGTGAGCGATCGAGGTTCGTCGTCCGATCGTGACCGCTTCGCCCGATCTTGAGTGGATCACAACACCATCCTGGATGTTCGTCGCACCGCCGATACGAATCGGTTGCAATCCGCCGTTCTCATCGGTCTCGTCCGCACGGATGACAGCATAAGGCCCAACGAAAACATCCTCCTCGATGATCACGAGGCCACAGATGATCGCGGTCGGGTCGATAAAAGCAGTTTCGGCGATAGTCGGCCAGTCGCCCCTGGGGTTGCGTCGGATCATTCGATATTCCTTATCGGAGAGGCCTCAAAGAGATAGGAGAGGCTTTCGTGCAACCTGAAAAGCTATCGACAAGGCCAGCGTCGCAAAGACGTCGCGCTAAAGGATCGTCATCCATAACAGAAATGCTGGTGAGGCCGAGCTGACCGCAGTAGTCGAGCAGCGATGCAGGCGCGCGGACGTCCATCACTCGCTCTCGATCCACGTCAACGTCCGATACGCCTCAAGCTGCTGTCGGGCCGATTGCGCGATCTCCGCCGGACTGACGCCATCTTGTCCCAGAAAACCGTGCGAATGGCTGGCGAAGCGGTTTCGTCTCAGCCCCGCGTCAATCACCAGACCGCAGGAGCTGGAGAGCGGCGGCCATTCCGGCGAAACTGCCGCCAATGACAATGACATCATACTTCATTTTCAAGTCCTTCTGGAAGGCTAGCCGCTCCGCGCGTCAGCGGGCGAGGACGGCGGCAAGATCGGCGAGCGTGACCTGAGCGAAGCTCTCAAGCACCGCGGCGTCGATGAAATCTCTGTCGAGCGGCGCATTCACGAGTCCTTGCAAATCGGAATAGGTCGTGGCGGGGGTGCCGGATGACTCCGCTTGTATTGACCGAGCACTTGCTCAAGGATTTCTCTTGCCCAGAATTTCGGAGCGCCGATTTCTCTCAGGCAGGAGGCGTTCCAATATGGTCCGGTGCGTGATGGTGAGGGGTCGCTCGCTACCGCGTGCATGACAGCGTCGATATCGGCTGCGCGAGGATAAATGTAAAGCGTCGTCGGATCGTCCTTCGTCATCGCGAGGATTTGTCCGACGTCCGATGTCGACCAGCTGGTGCAGCCATTGCTGCGACCACCAGCGTATTCCACCAGCGTACCGAACGGAACGTAACCGTCGTGGTTTGCGTAGGGACTGCGCGTATCCTTTCGAAGGCATACTCCCTTTAACGAGACAGCCGCGTGTCCGCCGATCTCGCGTTGTCTGGCGTTTGCGGTCTCACCTTCTCCATCGAACTGCAGAAATGAACGTATCAAGACCGCATACTGTTTCGCTGAGACCCGGTAGTAGCCTTTGAAAGACGTTTTCGTCTCGCGCGTTACATACGGTCCGCCGGCTGTTAGGTTCGAGTCCATTGCATTGCTGAAGTTCTTCGCGCACCGTCTTCCGTTGGCGAAATCCGCGATGCCTTTCAAATTGCGGCCGCCGCCGTGGCCCGACGAAATGGCGCGAAACGACCTATCGGCTTCGCAGATAATGTAGAACCGACGGCCTAATTTGCCATCGTTCAGACTGTTCGGCCGGGTCGCGTCCATGGCGAAGTAGCAGGGATTTCGTACCGCGCCTTCCTTGATCTTCTGGAAGTAGAGCGCACGCGCCCGGTCGCGCAATCCGGCCTTCGTCTTCGCCAACATGGGCCTCCAACCAGGCCGGGATGTCCGATGATTGCTCTGCCGCAAATGATCGCGGCGACGCAAACATGGCGATGGCGATGGCAAAGAGATAGAGGATATGCAGAGGGATGGTTATCGACGGCACCTGCTCAATCCCTCCTATCGATGCGCCTAGCAATGGAATGTATGGGAATTTCACCGCGCAGCCGCGGAGCGCGCTCCGCCACTGCCGGTTCGTCCCACGACAGACCGAAAACGTCGTTTCATTGCGAACCGCTTGCAATCTTCCAATCGGTGCTGCAATGTAGATGCAACGTTATAACATTACACCACTCGATGTCCAGAACCCCGCAAATCGACAAGCGTCTCCCCGTCACGGTGCTTTCCGGCTTCCTCGGCGCCGGCAAGACCACGCTCCTCAATCACGTGCTCAACAACCGCGATGGCCGCAAGGTCGCGGTGATCGTCAACGACATGTCTGAGGTCAATATCGACGCCGACCTCTTGCGGGACGGCGGCGCCAATCTGTCGCGTACTAACGAGAAGCTCGTGGAAATGACCAACGGCTGCATCTGTTGCACCCTGCGAGACGACCTTCTTCTGGAGGTGCGCAGGCTAAGCAAGGAGGGACGGTTTGATTATCTCTTGATTGAGAGTACTGGAATTTCCGAGTCTTTGCCGGTTGCCGCGACTTTCGATTTTCGCGACGAAGCGGGCGATTCGCTATCCGACGTGGCGCGCCTCGACGCGATGGTCACCGTCGTTGATGCGATCAACCTCCTCAGGGATTATGAGTCGCGTGACTTTCTGCGTGACCGCGGTGAGATCGCGGGCGATGGGGACGAACGCACCTTGGTCGATCTCCTGGTCGAGCAGATCGAATTTGCTGACGTTGTCATCATCAACAAGGCGGCGGACGTAGGAGCAGAGCAGCTGGCCGAGGCGCGGCGTGTCGTTCGTGGACTGAACGCCGATGCGCGGATCATCGAAACGACATTCGGCAA
Organism: Bradyrhizobium cenepequi; assembly: GCF_020329485.1. Lineage (GTDB taxonomy): Bacteria > Pseudomonadota > Alphaproteobacteria > Rhizobiales > Xanthobacteraceae > Bradyrhizobium > Bradyrhizobium cenepequi. The sequence goes on along the minus strand of NZ_JAGKJI010000037.1, from coordinate 21,163 downwards.
AGCGCCACTCGACTGCATTTTCGATACCGGCCTCTACAGCGAGGAAAGAGCCCAAACTCACCCGCTATGGCACAGGGAGCTCTACCAATTTGCCGACCACAAGCCGGAAACCGAGGAATATGGTGTGCGCTCCTTTGTCTACCGCGCCCGGCGACCGTTCCATCCCGCCAAGCTCCATGTGCTACTTGGTCGAAGTTTCAAAGGTGTGTTTCGAGCCAAGGGGCATTTCTGGCTCGCGACACGCCCAGAGTGGCTCGCGGAACTCTCGATCGCGCGGACAGTGACGCGCACCGAGGGACTCGGGCGATGGTGGGCGGCGGTGCCGAAGGAGCGTTGGCCAAGAGACGAAGGGTCGATGTCGCATATGCGGCGGCATTGGACGCCGACTTGGGGAGATCGCCGACAAGAACTCGTGTTCATCGGCGGCGCAGAGATGGACGAGGCTGCGATCAGGGCTTCGCTTGATGAATGCCTTTACGGATCGGTGACGACCGTCCTTTCGAAATCTCACGCCCGGCTTGATGATCCTTTTCCATCGTGGGGTAAAGCAGCGGTCTGATTTTAGGACCTGCACCAGCTCTTGTATCAAGGGGCGTTGCTTCCTTGAGGAGGCAGCGGTCTCGAATCTGGCGAATCTCCCACGATTTCATCCGGCACAGTTGCAGAAGGATAGTTCCGGCCATGGTGGATTTCAGGGCTCTACAGTCTCTGCGTTGTTAGGAGTTTCACATGCTGACAGCCGAACATCTTACTAAGCGCTTTGATGGCCTTCCAGCGGTCGACGATCTCTCCCTGACCGTCGCGCCCGGCGAAATTTTTGCACTGCTTGGCCCCAATGGGGCCGCCAAGACGACAACAATTAACTGCTTCCTCGGCTTCCTGACACCGGACCAGGGTCGGGTATCGATCGACAGTCTCGATGTCGGAACGCACTCGCTCGATACCAAGCGTCGCCTCGCCTACATCCCAGAGCAGGTCAACTTCTACAGCCATTTCTCCGGCGTCGAAAACCTGGCCTATTTCAGTGAGCTTGCCGGCGCTCGCCACGACGACGCGGCGCTGCGGAACTTTTTGTCCGAAGCCGGCCTGCAAGCCGACGCTCATGACCGCCGCGTAAGCGGCTATTCGAAAGGCATGCGGCAGAAGGTCGGCATCGCCATGGCGCTCGCCAAGAGTGCGAAGGCACTTATTCTCGATGAACCGACGAGTGGCCTGGACCCCAGCGCGTCGCACGAGTTCACCGTTCTGCTGCGACGGTTTGCTGGGAGCGGCGCCGCCGTGTTGATGGCGACCCACGATCTCTTTCGTGCCAAGCAAGTCGCAAGTCGGGTCGGGATCGTACGTGCCGGTAAGCTCGTGCATGCGCTCACCGCGGCCGACCTCAGTCATGCCGATCTCGAAACGCTCTATCTTGAAACGATGGCGTCCTGATGGCCATGATTGCGACCATCGCCCGCAAGGAATTCATCGAACTCATCCGCGACGGCCGTTTCCGCTGGACCGCCGCGATTGTCTTAGGACTCCTGGTGACGGCCCTCATGGCTGGCGGTTACTACCAGCGCGATCTGATCACGCAGCAGCGCGCTGCACAGGCCGCCGATCAGGCGCGATGGTATGCGCAAGCCCCCAAGAATCCGCATTCTGCTGCGCACTATGGCCTCTACGCCTTCAAGCCCCGCTTCGCCCCGGCGTTTCTCGACCCGGGCGTCGAGCCCTATACGGGGATCGCAGTCTGGCTTGAGGCGCACAAGCAAAACGAACTGATGTTTCGACCAAGTGAGGACGCGACCATCGCGCAACGCTTCGGCGACATGACGGTTGCGCTCGTGCTGCAAATCGTGCTGCCACTCGCCGTTATCATGCTTGGGTTCAACGCGTTTGCGGGCGAGCGCGAGCGTGGCACGCTGCGCCAACTTCTCAGCTTGGGACTGAGGCCGCGGGACCTTGTTATCGGCAAGATGTCGGGTTTCACCGCTGCCGTGGCATTCATCGCGGCGCCGGCAGCGCTGCTAGGCGCAGCGACCCTCGCACTGATCGGGCCGGCTGGTGGCGAATTGCGATTTGCTCTGCTGGCCATAGCCTATGTGCTCTACCTTGGCATCTTCCTGCTCCTCACTCTGGCCGTATCTGCGCGGGCACCCTCGTCGCGCTTTGCCCTCGTGATCTTGCTGGCGTTTTGGGCGGTGAATTGTCTGCTCGCACCACGCCTGGTATCGGATTTCGCGGCGGAGCGTCATCCGCTGCCGGAGGGCGTTTCGTTCAAGGCCCGACTACAGGCGGCGCTACACGACCCCGCAGGCACGTCGGCAATGATGAAAGCCCGCACCGCCGCACTGTTTAAACAATACGGCGTGACGCGCGAGCAGGACCTGCCAGCGAATCTCGCGGGCTTGAGCCTTCAGGTCGGCGAGGAGCACGGCTACGAGGTGTTCGAGAAATTCTACAATGAACTCTACGCGCCTATGGTAGCTCAAAACCGCCTGCTGCAGCGCGCCGCTGCATTCTTTCCCCAGCTCGGTATCCAGGCGATCTCGATGGGGCTTGCGGGCACTGATCTCGCCCAGCATCGCGATTTTACTCGCGCGGCGGAAGAGCATCGGCGGGTGGAACTCAAGATCATCAATGATGACATCCTACAGCATCCCGTGAAGGCCGGAGATGTCCATCTCGGTGATCGCGAATTATGGGCGAAAGTACCGGCATTTCATTATCAGGCGCCCAGCATCGGCTGGGTGCTGTCGAACCACTCGCTCACACTTGTCCTCCTCCTTCTCTGGTTTGGATTCGCTGCCTGCCTCGCCTGGACCGGTGCGGCGCGCCTCACCCCGCTTAGGTATTTCCATGTTCAAGACCGTCTTTCGGTGGGAGCTTCGGGCGCTGCGACGGGATCCCGCATTCTGGGTAGTGCTGATTTTCGGAATTGTCGCACTTGGCTTCGCGCTCGTTAACGGCGAGCGCTGGCGTTCGCATTTGAACGGCGTGCGTGCTGCGGCTGCCCAGCAGGACATTTCGGCTTGTGCAGTTGCTCGGGCGAGCGCGACTCGTATCAATAGTGGACAGCAACTTGCGACCTTCTTCGATCCACGTAACGCCTATGTCTATGCGAATTATCTCATGTCGCATTACGCGGTTTTGCCGGCGACGCCTCTAGCGGCCTTTACCGTCGGCCAAAGCGACCTCCTGCCGTCGGCACTGCCGCTTGCCCCTGGTCGCCTGCCTTCGCTCACAGACAGTTCCGAACCCGAGAATCCACATCGTCTTCTGATCGGCCGTTTCGACCCCGCATTTGCCGTGATCTTTTTGTTCCCGTTGCTGATCATGGGACTAGGCTACGCGTTGCTCGCAGGCGAGCGGGAGCGCGGCACTCTAGCGCTCCTGCTGGCGCAGCCATTGACGCTGGGAGCACTGTTCGCCGGCAAGATCATGCCTCGGATCTTACTGATTGGTGGGTTGCTGGTGTCGTTCATCGTGATTTGTGCAGTCATCGTCCCCGTTTCCACCTGGCCCCGCCTTGCGCTTTGGTCTGCCGTCGCGATCGCCTACGCTGCATTCTGGTTTGCCTTGACCGCGGCCCTTGTGACCCGCCCCGGTGGTACGGCCATGCACGCCGTGACTCTGGCAGCAGCGTGGCTCGCCCTGACCCTATTGGTACCCACCGGTATCAATCTTGCTGTTAAGACGATGGCGCCGGTACCCTCTCGGGTCGAACTGATTCTTGCTTCGCGTGCCGCGACTGATAAGGCTACTGCCCAGCGCAGCAAGCTCCTCGGTGCGTTTTATGAGGATCACCCGGAGCTTGCTCCTGCTGGTGGTGATGGCCTGCACGGCGCAGACTTCATCACGCTGCAGCTGGTGACCGGCCAGAGGGTGGAGCGCGATCTTGCGCCTGTCCTGGCTCATTTCTCGGATCAACTTGCCCGCCAGCAGCGCCTGGTGGAGAAGCTGCAATACCTTTCACCGGCGCTGCTCGCGCAATCGGCGTTCGCCGACGCAGCGGGAACGGGCCCGGCTCGCTATGCTTGGTTTTTCGAGCAAGCGCGCGCGCATCATTCGGAATTGCGAACGTTTTTCGAGCCGCGAGCGTTGCGCAAAGAGAAATTTGCCGCCTGGGATGACGTGCCCGGGTTCGATTACGTGGAGGAACCGATTATCTCTGTCGTCACGCGTCTTGCGCCTGCCGTCGGCGCACTTCTCTTTGTGGCACTCGGCTTTGGTCTTCTCAGCTGGCTGGCGCCGCGCCGCCAAATTGTCGCGTAGTCATGTGCGGCTGTAACGATCGATTGCGCCACGGCCTTTTCTTCATATGAGTCTGTGATGAGCGATAATTGTATAGCTACACGATTTGGCGCAGTGCTAGTCATCGCCGTTTTCGTTCCCGCCGAAAGTTGGTCACAAACCGCAGGCCCAATCCAGCTGGAGGCCATTGTGGTGGAACGGAGCGCCGCGTCCACGCGCGCACGGCGTGCGAAGAGCGACAACGCCACCCGCGCCGCGCGTTCTCACCACCATCGCAGCATTGCCGCTAATACTGGCGCACCGGTTGCCACGCCCACCGGCCCGGTGGTTTCCGTGCCGACCCTTAACCTCACCGGCACCACATCGACCGGCAGCCGTCTCGGCCTCACCCGCCTGCAGACACCGGCCAGTGTCGAGGTGATCTCCGCCGAGACCATGGCCGAGCGCGGCCAGCAGAACATCCTCGCCGCGGTGACGCAGAATGCCACGGGCTTCACCGCCGCCCCTGCACCCGGCAATGGCAGCATCGCATTCAACACCCGCGGCTTCACCGGCAATGGCACCGTGATGACGCTGTATGACGGCACCCGCCTGTATGTCGGCTCCGGCACGCTCACCTTCCCCTATGACACTTGGTCGGCCGAGCGCATCGAGGTGCTGCGCGGACCGGCTTCGGTGATGTATGGCGAAGGGGCCATCGGCGGCGCTGTCAATGTGATCTCGAAACTGCCGCTCTGGGTACCGCGCAACCAGGCCGAGATTTCATTCGATACCAACATGCGGCGCCGTCTCGCCGTGGACAGCGGCGGGCCGGTGGGCAAGGACGTCGCTTACCGCATTACCGCGGTCGGCAGCATGTCGGATGGTTGGATCGATCGCGACCGCCAGTCCGATGTCGAAGTTCATGCCGCCGTGCAGGTGAAGCAGAACGAAGACGTCACCTGGACGATTTCGACCGATTACGGCGACCGCAGCCCCTCGCGCTATTTCGGCACGCCGCTGATCAACGGCAAGCTCGAGACCGCGCTGCGCTTCCAGAACTACAATGTCGGCGACAGCACCATCCGCTATCAGGACAGCCAGAGCCAGGTGAAGACCGAGTGGCAGGTGAGCGATGCGATCACGCTGCGCAACACGCTGTATTACCTCAACAGCCAGCGCCACTGGCGCGATGAAGAAAGCTACATCTACAACTCCAAGACCGGCCTGATCGATCGCGGCGGCGGCAACTATATCGAGATCCTCCACGACCAGGCGCAGATTGGGGACCGGTTCGACGCCACCTTCCGCGGCCACATCTTCGGCATGGTCAACGAATTCGTCACGGGCTTCGACATCAACAACATCGCCTTCACCCACACCAACAACTCGCCCTATGCGGGTTCGTCGTCGGTGCCGCTGTTCAATTTCAATCCGGGCTCGTTCTACGCGACCACATCGCCGACGGTGCCGGGTTTCAACACCACCACCAACCAGTATGGCGTGTTCGCGGAAAATCGCCTGGCAGTGACCGAGCATCTGTCATTGATATCGGGCATCCGTCAGGACGAGCCGACCGTCACGCGCACCAACCATGTGACGCCCGCCAACAGCTATGAGAAGGCGTATCACGCAACCAGCTGGCGCGCCGGCGCGGTCTATACGCCAATCAAGGATCTCGCTTTCTACGGCCAGTATTCGGTCGCCGTCGATCCGGTGAGCAACCTGATCACCAGTTCGGCGGTGAACAGCACCTATCAACTGTCCAGGGGCAAGCAGGTGGAAGTTGGCGTCAAGCAGTCGTTTTGGAACGGGCGCGGCGAGTGGACCCTGGCTGGCTATGAGATCGTGAAGAACAATCTACTGGCACGCGATCCGAACAATCTGGCCGTGACCTTGCAGGTCGGCCAGCAATCGTCGCGCGGCGTCGAGGCATCGGTCGGTTTTGCCCTCGATCACGGCTGGCGCATCGACGCCAACACCGCATTCCTGCGCGCGAAATATGACAACTTCGTCCAGTCGGTCGGCGGCCTGCCGGTGAACTATGCCGGCAATGTGCCGGTCAACGTGCCGCAGAGCGTCTCCAACGTCTGGGTAACCTGGGCTTTCGCGTCGAACTGGTCGGCCAATGCTGGCGTGCAGATCGTGGGCAAGCGCTATGCCGACATCGCCAATACGCTGGAAATGCCGGCCTACAACGTCGTCAATGCTGGCTTGCAGTGGAAGCCGGATCTGAACACGACGGTGTCGCTGCGGGTCTACAATCTGTTCGACACGGTCTATGCGACTTCGGGCGGCACCAATCAGTGGCTGCTCGGCATGCCGCGCACGGCACAACTCGCGGTTAATGTGAAGTTCTGAGCGTGCCACGCGGTCTCACACGCAAACTCCGGCGGTGGCTGTATCTCACCCACCGTTGGATCGGCATCGCCACTTGCCTGTTCTTCGCCATGTGGTTCATCTCCGGCGTGGTGATGATGTATGTCGCGTTTCCCGGCCTCTCCGACACAGAGCGACTGGCGGCGCTGCCCGACATCGCATGGGAGAAGGTGACGCTGTCGCCCGACGATGTGATGAAGACCGCCGGCATCCCACGCTATCCGCGCGACCTCCGCCTCGCCATGATGGATGACGAGCCAGTCTACCGGATCACCGGATGGGATGGCAAACGACAGTCGATCTCCGCCGTCGATGGACGCGCCATCACTGCGATTTCCGAACGGCAGGCGCTCGCCATCGCCGCACATCATCCGGCGAGCACGTCGCCGCGGCTTGCAGGAATGGTCGATCGCGACCAGTGGAGCGTCACTGCGCGCTACGATCCGCTGCGGCCATTCTATCTGATCAATCTCGGCGATGACGCCGGCACCGGCCTCTATGTCTCGTCGTGCTCCGGCGAGATCGCGCTCGACACCGCCCACCGCGAGCGTGTCTGGAACTGGCTCGGCTCGATTCCGCACTGGATCTATCCCACCGTGCTGCGCAAGGACGGCCCACTGTGGCGGTCGGTGGTGCTGTGGATCTCTGGCATTTGCCTGATCGTCGGCATCACCGGCATCTGGATCGGCATTTTGCGCGTACGCTTGAAGCGGCGCTATGCGAGCGGCACCATCACGCCGTATCGTGGCTGGATGGCGTGGCATCACGTCACCGGCCTGATCGCCGGTATCTTCGTGCTGACCTGGATGTTCTCGGGCTGGCTGTCGCTCAATCCCGGCGAATACTTTGCCAATCGTAACACAGCGCCCGAGATGATGCAGCGCTATGCCGGCCACGACGCGCCGACCATCGCGGCGAATCTGCCGATACCGGGACAAAATGCAGTTGAAGCCCGCTTTGTCTGGCTCGACGGCAGCCCGATGATGATCCTCGCATCGCGCGATGGCATACAGGCGCCACGCAATATCGTAACCGGCGACATCGTAGGACTGCCACAAGATCGCCTCTGGGCTGCCGCCGCAAAGCTGCTGCCACATGATCACCTCGCCGAAAGATTAACCCTCGAGGACTACGACGCTTATTGGTACGCGCATCACCACGACCGCGAATTGCCGGTGCTCCGTGCGGTGTTTGATGATGCGGCGAAAACGTGGTTTTACATCAGCCCCGTCACCGGTGACATCGTCGGCCGCATCGACAATAGCCGTCGCACCTATCGCTGGATGTTCAACGCGCTGCACAGCCTCGATTTCAAATTGCTGCTGATGTATCGCCCGACCTGGGATATCGTGGTGTGGCTGCTGTCGATACTCGGTACCATCGTCTCGGTCAGTGGTGTCCTGATCGGCTGGCGATATTTGCGCTTGGATTGGCGTCGCGTGAGATAGAAATTATCGGACTGCAGGTCTTCGATCGCGGCGAAGCTCATGGCGTCAATTGCCGCTTCGGTTATCAGAGCCGGCCCGCATTCGCCGGTCCTGGGCGGAACAACACTTTGTTTCCGCCGCGGGGGAAGCCGGTGCTCGCGTCGGCGCGTCGCTGGTCATGCAGACGCGATGCATCAGTGAACAACGTAGGCAGGACTATTCGCAAGTGTGTCTAAGATGGTCGGCAAGAAGCTTCGAGTTCGTGGAGTATGGGACGCTCGATCATTATGCTGTCCAACCCATCTCACGGTTCAGTTGCTGCTCCGAAGCTATCCTGTGGTCGTAGACCAAGAACGTCGGATGACGGCGTTGCCGGTCGGCTTGCCGAACGTGAGCCTCGGAGGACTTCAAGGTAAGCGCCCAGCCCCAACCCTATTGATGCCGGCTTGACGTTTTGCGGAATCGCCATGGCATGAGGTCTTCGATTCCGCTTTGGGGATGGCCGGCGACGATCGCACCTTTGCGCGTTTCTGTGATGTAGGCGACGGGGTTGATGTCGTTGAGCTTACAGGTCGCAACGATCGACGCAAGCAAGGCCCAATTTTCTGCCTCGAACTCATGACCGGCGAAGAGCGCGTTTTTCTGGTCGAGCAGATCGGTCTGACGGCGTTTTCAACCGGATTGGTGTCGAACTCGAGACGCCCGTCATCGAAGATTCGCGTCAGTCCTGGCCAATGATTGAGCGCGTAGCGGATGTCCTTCGCGAGTGTTGAGCCGCTTGAGACATCGACAGCTGTTTTTCAAACCACGGCTTCAACGCGGCGATGATGGGCAGCCAATGTTCCGTGCGCGCGGCCAACCGGATGTCCGGCAACAGGCCGCGGACCGTGGCTTCGATGGCGTAAAGCTGTGCGATTGCGGCCTCGGCGATCGGCAACTTGCTGTTGCGCGCCAATTTGACGAAGCGCCGACGCAGATGGCTCCAGCAACGCACGAGCGTCCGAGCCAGCTTCGAGAGCCGGTCGTACCCGTCGCATTGCAGGAAGCGCCCGTTAAAGCCCGCCAGGAACTGCTCGGAAAAAGCGCCGCTGCGACCGGATGCATAGCAGAACAGCACGATCGGCGGACTTGGACCGCTATGGCCGCGATCGTCGGAGGCAATCGCCCAGAAGTAGCCATTCTTCGTCTCGCCGCGCCGGGGGATCGAGCATCGGCGCCGTGATTTCGTCCATGAACAGACGATCCGCCGTGGCCAGATGGCGGCGCATATGATCCCCGACAGGCTGGAGATGGAAGCAGGCACGGCCCGACCAGTTGCCCAGCGTCGCCCTATCGAGCCGGATGGCTTGTCGCGCATCGATCCGGCCGACGGTAGAACAGCGTATGCTCGCCGAACTTGGCCCCGATCTTGGCATGGAGCGACTTCACATCGATGGCGCGTAGCGCCGCGGCATTGCTGCCCCTGGCCCCGAACACATCGGCGGTCTCGCTCTCAAGCTGGGCTTGCCAAGACGTGATCTGATTGGGATGCACGTCGAACTGCTCCGCCAATAGAGTCAGTGTTCGATCGCCCTTGACGGCAGCAAGCGCCACCTTCGCCTTGAAGGCCGGTGTATGGTTCCGCCGTGCTCATCTGCTCATCGTCTCGCGGGCCAATCTTGCCCGCCGTCAGGAGCCGGCTCTGTGGACTTCCACCACCTACTCCTTGCCGGTCTCCCAGCGCACCAACTGTAATGCTAAGCCTGAAACTCATTGACCATGCGTGTCCTCAGAACTTCACGCTGAAGTTGGCGCTGAGTCCGTTCTGGGTGACGCCTGAGCCGAACTGGCTCTGGTAGGCGATGCCAAGGCTGGTGTTGCTGCAGAGCTGGAAGTCCAGACCGGCTGCGATGAGTGTCACGTCCTTGCCAATGGATGCGCCGGACGCTGTAAAGGCGCTGGAACCGGCAGCAAAACTCGCTGTCGACAGCGGAATGCGGTCACCAACGGCATGACGCCAGCCAAGATCAGTTCGTGCGGTCGTGGCTACGTGGCCAAGTTGAAAACGGGTGGTGGCGCGGATGCCGAGGGTGGAGAGCGTCGTTTCCATCGCGTCGGCGTCAATATCAAGTGCCGCTCCGTTCAATCCCTTCTCGCTAAAACCATCCGTCATGACACGAACATAGGCGAGATTGGCATAGGGCTCGATCAAGGAACGGTCGCTGACATGGAGCCTGTAGCCCAGTTCTCCAAAGATCTGGAAAGTGCCTGCATCGTAATCCGAGATTATGTTGTCGCTGAAGCCCGCAAATGCAACGTTGCGGCTCATCTCCAGATTGTGCCATGTGTCGGCAAGGCCTGAGCGAAAGGCGATGGCCCCGTTTGGCGCAGCCCACTCGGTACTGGCATAGGTCCCGAAGGTGTAGTTGTCGCTGCGGCCTGATGAAGAAAGGGCGTTAACGTTGAAGGTGGAGCGGCTATAACCTGCCAGAACACCGAAACGCCAGTCGTCAAAGACAGTCGCATCGATGCCAGTCATTAAGCCGCCAATGGTGGAATTGGTCTTTGCGGCATTGCTGTCTCCTGATTGCGTCGTCCAGCCGCCAAAGACGGCGCCCCATGCGGCGTAACGCTGCACGTCAGACGGGACGTCAGTGAAGGCCGGGGCGACCCCACCGATGGCGGAGTCGGATTTGCCGCCTGCCTCCTGCTCAGAACCATAAGCCATTACCGCAATTGGCGAGGATGGCGCGCCGCCAAAGGTCTGTTCGAGCCGGTTGTAGACTGCCGAACGGGCATAGAAGCTGTCATTGACACGCGTGCCTTTGCCCGACGCAGAGGCGGACGGCGAAAGCTGACGCAGCGCGGATGTCACCACTGTACCGTCCGAGGCGGAGAACTCGAGTGCTCCGACGAGCGAGCGCATCTGCGAGCAATTCGACGAACGGATACTGAGAGTTCGCGATGGCCCTGGAAGCGGCAGGGGCAGTATTCGTGCTCGGTGTATCGCACTTTCGATAATTGGCCCGCGGGACCGCGAACACCACCGTAGCCCGTGCATCAGATTGAGCCGATGCCAGGAAACGACGTCGCCCCGAAGGCGCTCAATGGGAAGCGGCTAGGATTTGCGAGGCTGACGGGCAAGGGGGCGGACGCACTCGACCGCAGGCGCAGCTAAAGGCCGCATTGGGAACAGCACGAAGGCACAGGTGCCACGTAGGGGTCGCAAAGCTCGACCGGCTCAGTCGCGATGTTCAATTCATCTCTGGCCTGATGGCGCACAAGGTGCCGTTCTTGGTAGCCGAGCTTGGCCCTGACGTTGACCCCTTTGTGCTGCACCTGTTTGCTGCCCTTGCCGAAAAGGAGCGCGCGCTGATCTCTACGCGCACCCGGCAGGCCCTGTCAGCTGCGAAGGTTCGCGGGGTCACGTTGGGAAACCCAAGGCTCCACATGGCCCGCAGGAGCGCGGTGGAAGCCGTAAAGGCGGAAGCGGACAGATACACGCTGCGAACATCCTGCCCATCATTCGCGAAGCACAGAAGGCCGGTGCGAGCACGCTGCGGCAGATAGCGGACGCGCTGAATGCCCGGGGTATCCCAACAGCCCGAGGAGGCCAATGGTACGCTCAATCGGTCGCGAAGATCCTCGAACGGGCCTAAGGGGGAACATGACAGTCGGAGCGTTCTTCGATGGGTAGGTACCAAGCCCTCTCACGGGGGAGGCTTGGGGGCCCTTGGAAAATGAGCCTCTCCGCGCCTACCGGGCTCCTTTCCACGCGAACCGGTCCCCTCGACTTCAAATGGTTGACCTAAAGGCTGCTGCTGCCTCCGCCGAGCTTACAGCTGCAGTGTGTTCTCACGGGCCACGCAAAGTGATGCGGCCGAGCATAGCGGCCACTCATGCGAGGCCCATGGCGTCAGTCTCTCGCCACCACTGTGTCGTAGAGCCCGTAGTGGGTCAACCCCTCGTGACTCTCGATGCCCGTGTACCGAAGGGACGCGTCTTCGTATCGGCGGAACGCGAACACCGCCTGGTTCATCTGCTCGGTGTTGAACAACGCCGGATCGCTCAAATCAGCTTTGTCGCTCAAGAGAGTGAGGTCGCGCTCTCGACCGGCGTCTTCGTGCTCGGGCTCGATCAGGAAAGGCGCAACCGAGGCCAGACAGTCTTTGATGGCGGTAGTGGCATCTTCGCCGGTGTCTCGTCAGTCATGCTCCGATTTCCTCCGTATTGCGCGCGAAGACGTCTGGCAAAACGCGACGAGCGCGCCCCTTCAACTCACAGACCGCTGTAGCGCTTTCACGCAGCGAGGGCCGCTTGTCGGCGCTGTACTCCCATGCGCGCGGCGAGCAGTAGCGCGGCACGACTTGCACCGGGATCGGCAACGCCCTTGCCGGCAATATCGTAAGCCGAGCCGTGGGCCGGCGTGAGCAGCGGAAACGGGAAGCCGCCGAGGAGCGTGACGCCTTGATCGAAGCCGATCAGCTTCATCGCGATCTGCCCCTGATCGTGATACATGGTGAGCACTGCGTCGAATTCGCCCTTGCGGGCGCGCACAAAGACCGTATCGGCCGGCAGCGGGCCATGGCAATTGATGCCTTCGCCGCGTGCGACGACGATGGCCGGCTCGATCGTATCGATTTCCTCGCGACCGAAATTGCCTCCGTCGCCCGCATGCGGATTGAGGCCGGCAACGGCAATCCGCGGCACGGCGAAGCCACCTGCCTTCATTGCCTCGTCCGTCAGGCGCAGTCCGCGCAAGATGTTGTCGCTGGTGATCAGCGGTGCAACGCCCGAGATTGAGACATGGGACGTGACACGCGCATTCCAAAGATGGGGCAGAATGTTGAACTCGCTGGCCACGCCCTTGAAGTCGAGCATCTCGGTCACGAACACGATCTCGTCCTCATAAGCCGGATGTACCAGCCTCATCGCAGCCTTGTTGAAGGGGGTGAAGGTGACGACGTCGAAGCGTCCCGCGTCTGCCAGCGCGAGTGCGCGCTTGAAATTCTGGAGCGCGAAGCCTCCACCTGCCTTGGATATCTCGCCCACGGGAATGTCCTTCGGATCGAGATGACAGAGGTCGAGCAGCAGCGGCCGGTCGTGTTCCGCCGGAATGTCGTCCTCGCTTCCGATTTGGTCGATATCGAGGGATACGCCTGCGACGCGAGCGCCTTCGTCCAACACGCGCCGGCCACCAATGACGAGAATCTGCGCGGCTCCGGTGACCTCGCGATCCCCGAGCAGCGTGGCTGTCAATTCCGGAGCGATGCCGGCTGGATCACCCATCGCGAGCACGATGCGGGGACGAAGTCGGCTCGGTTCAGTCGCGCGACCCATGAATACCTCGCAGTCAAGACAGTTGCCGCGTTGTAGCTCTGGGCACCGTACCGGTAAAGCACTCTGTATGCTGTATGCAGAACTCATTTGCCGAATGAGGCTTTAAACCCCAGCGCTCCGGGAGCGCTGGGCCGTCACGGAAGTCTTCAGTTCTTATTGGAACGTTCCGCGCGGCCGCGGGATCCGACCGGCGACGTCGACGCTTTTCCGAGGCTATTTCTCAAGGCGGCTAACGCCCCAGATCGCCTTGTAATGATCACGGTAGCCGTTGTCTGGATCGAAGATATTCTTCGGGCCGCCGTCGTAGGCGATGTTGCTCGCGGCGACCAGATGGATTCCGGAGACGAAGCCTGACCACGGCTGCTTGTTGAAGGCCCGGTTAAGCTCGTCAACAAGCTGCCAGCCCTGTTCGTTCAAGGGCTCAGGAACGGTGCCCGCCTGGTAATGCTTGGCACGAATGCGCTGGAAGGCCGATTCAGAACCGTCGCCGGCCGAGATCGCCTTCGGCGCGCCATCCCCCTTCATGCCAGCCGCAGCGAGCGATGGGCCCATGAAATCGAAATAGAGATCATTGATCGCGAGCGAGTGGGTCCATTTCGCGCCGTACTTCTGCAACAGCGTCGTGGTCAATTGCGGCATCCGCTGCGAGCTTTCTGCGATCGGAGAATCGACGAACTCGAGCACGGTGCAGCCGCCGCACTTCTTGATCGCCGCTTCCATAGCGCGCGCCTTGAACACGGCGATTTCATACTGCGTGTCGGTGAAGATGATGACGCCGGCCTTGCCGCCGGAATCGGCGATCGCCTGGTAGGCGGCGGTCTCTGACACGTCCTGCGGCGACGTCGTCAAGTTGGCGAAGATTCCCGCCTGGGGCTCCGGCCCAGGCTTGGTGCCGGAATGCCAGCCAACGACGATTGCGCCGGCTTTGGCCGCCGCGTCGAACGCGACCTGCTGCTCCTTGGTGTCGAAGCCGCCGACGACGATGCCGTCGGGCTTGAGCGTCAGCGCCTGATTCATCGCCGCGGTGCGCGCCGAGACCGTGCCCTGCCCGTCGATCACCGTCACCTTCCAGCCGGCAGCCTTGGCGGCTTCCTTGACGCCTTCGGAGGCGCCGAGGATGCCGCCGTTCTTGAGGTCGCCAGCGACGAACACGATCTTCTTGCCGGCTATGGCCTTCGGACCCGTCGTCGGTCCGTCCCATTTGTCGGCGCGCGCCGTTGCAGCAGTGGCCTTCTTGGTCGCCGTGTCGATGTAGTCGTCGGCCCGCGCCGTCGATGCAAAAGCGAGCGCGCAGACGCTCGCCAGCACTATCGTCTTCGTCATGTTTCAGTCTCGCTTGGTCGTCGTTGCGGATTGTGTCGATTCCGTTGGCGGCGGCATCGCCGGCGCGCGAGAGGAAGCCGCGCCACGCCGCCGCTGCGCGTAGCCGGCGATGCCGATGGCCACCAGCAAGGTGACGCCGTTGAACAGCGGTTCGACGAAGAATGATGCGCCGAGCTGCTGGATGCCCGAGATGCCGATGGCCAGGATGGTGACGCCGACGATCGTGCCCCAGACGTTGACGCGCCCCGGCTTGATCGTGGTCGAGCCGAGGAAGGCGCCGACGAGCGCCGGCAGAAGATATTCCAGACCAACGCTGGCCTGGCCGATGCGCAGCCGCGACGCCAGCAGCACGCCGGCAAAAGCGGTGAGCAGGCCCGACGACACGAAGGCGACGATAGTGAAGCGGCGCACTGGGATGCCGTTCAGCGCAGCCGCCTTTGGATTGGCGCCGATGGCATAGAAATACCGCCCGATCGGCAGATATTCGAGCGCGATCCAGAGCGCAAGCGAGAGCGCGAGCACGTAATAGCCGGTGATCGGCAGGTCGAGAAAGATCGATCCGGCAAGCGCATAAAAACCGTCCGGCGCGACGCCGACAACCTGATGTCCCTGCGAGTGCCACATCGCGACGGCATACAAAATGGTGCCCGTGCCCAGCGTCGCGATGAAGGCATCGATTTGCGCGATCTCGACCAGCACGCCATTGAGGAAGCCGACGCAGCCGCCAAGGACCAGCACCGTCAGCACAGCGAGCGGCCAGGGAAATCCAAATTGCGTTTGCAGCGAGATCGCCAGGATATGCCAAAGCACGATGCCATAGCCGACGGTGAGGTCGATCTTGCCGGTGACCATCGGGATCATCACGGCGAGCGACAGGATCGCTATGATCGCCTTGTCGCCGATGATCGAGCGCAGGTTGATCATCGTCGGGAACGTTTCGGGCAACAGGATCGAGAACAGCAGTGCGAGCAGCGCCGCCAGTATGACGAGACCGTAGACCGGCGCGAACCGCTTGAGCTGCTCGAGCCGCGAGGCCTGCGCCAGCTCGAAGCGAGTCGGCTCCAGGGCGGTGGATTTGATCGATGACGCCATTTCTTCCTCCGTCAGGCTGCGCGCGTCGACACCGCCGCGGCGTGGATCAGCCGCTTGATTGTGATGTCATCGTCCGAAAGTTCGGCGACGATCTGGCCCCGCGAGAACACCAGCGCGCGATGGCAGAGCCGCGCGACCTCCTCGAAATCGGTGGAGACGACGATGACGCAGAGGCCGGTGGCCAGCGCCTGATCGAGAAGCCGGTAGATCTCGGCTTTGGCGCCCACATCGACGCCGGCGGTCGGATCCTCTGCAATCAACACTTTGCCGCCAATGGCGAGCCAGCGCCCGACCACGACTTTCTGCTGATTGCCGCCCGACAACGCCTCGATCGCGAGATCGGGTGCGTTCGGCCGTAGGCCGACACGCACGCCGATTTCATAAGCGTTGCCTCCTTCCCTTTGCGGCGACAACAGCGAGAACAGCCGCCGCCCCATCGCCACGGGGTTGAGGAAGGTGTTCTCGCGGATCGAGAGTCCCGCCGCAGTGGATTCATCGACGCGGTCGCGTGCGATCAGGCCGATGCCGGCGCGCATCGCGTCCGCGGGCTCGTTCAGCGCGAGGCGCTCGCCGTCGAGCAGAATATCGCCGGCATGCGCCATGGCGCCGAACAGCGCGCGGCTGATCCGCTCGTGTCCGGCACCGCGCAGGCCGACGAGGCCGACGATTTCCGACGTAGCAATGGTGAAGTCGACAGGGCCGACGCCCGCGACGGCGACGCCGCGCGCAGCGAGCCGCGCGGTCCGTGCGCCGGAGCGCGGCGATCCCTCGAAGCGTTCCAGCGCCTTGCCGACGATCAGCGAGACGAGTTCCTCAGGCGTGGTCTCGGCGACGTTGCGTTCGCCGACCAGTGCACCATCGCGTAGCACGGCGATGCGGTCGGCGATCTCGAACACCTCATCGAGGCGGTGGGAAACGTAGATCATGCCGACACCGCGCGCCTTCAGCGGACGCAATGCCGCAAACAGCCGATGCACCTCGTCGGCCGGCAACGACGCCGAGGGTTCGTCCAGCACCAGCACGTCGGATTTCACCGCGAGCGCGCGAGCGATCGCCACGAGCGATTTTTCTGTCCGGGTCAAGTCGCGCACACGCATGGTCGGATCGAGCGGACAGTCGACCTGAGCCAGAGCCTCCATGGTCGCCCGCTCAGCCGCCCGCCAATCGATGCAGCCGCCACGCCGGGGATAACCGAGCGCGAGCGAGATGTTCTCGGCGATGGTCATCCAGTCGATCAGCCCGAGGTCCTGATGGATGAAGGCGACTGGTTGACGCTCGCCGAATTTCGGAGGGCGATGCCGGTACGGCGCGCCGCGATAGTGGATGGCTCCGTCGCTCGGCTCGACGATGCCGGCCAACGTCTTGATCAACGTGGATTTGCCGGCGCCATTTTCGCCGAGCAGCGCCAAGATCTCGCCCGGACGCAGCTCGAAGGTCACGCCGCGCAGCGCCAGCGTGCCACCGAATCGCTTGACGATGCGGTCGAAGCGGATGAGCGGGGTGTCCCCGCCCCCGTCATTGGGCATGATCGCCCTCTCTAACGGTTATTACTGTATACAGCACTCTATGTGTAGCATAGACCATGCGGGCGAGTTAGCAACAGAAACAGAGCGCGCAACTCTATTTTGCGCATTGCATACAGTGTATCGTGCGCAAACGAATGATTTTCTTGAGATATTCCGCCCAACCTAAGACCCTGACGGAATCTCCGCGCAACAACACATGGGTGCAACATGGCCAAGCAGACCGGCAGCATCGAACCGATTCACCGACGCACGCTGCACGGAGAAGTATTGCCGCGGCTACGCGATATGATCATCGAGGGTGTGCTCGAGGCAGGCACGCGCATCAACGAAACCGAACTCTGCCTGAAGCTCGGCGTTTCGCGTACGCCGCTGCGCGAGGCCATCAAGACGCTCGCCGGCGAAGGGCTGATCGAACTTGTCATGAGCAAGGGCGCTGTAGTCCGGCGCTTCACGCGCAGAGACGTCGCCAATATGCTGGAGGTGATCAAGCTGT
This sequence comes from Bradyrhizobium cenepequi, assembly GCF_020329485.1. Classification (GTDB taxonomy): domain Bacteria; phylum Pseudomonadota; class Alphaproteobacteria; order Rhizobiales; family Xanthobacteraceae; genus Bradyrhizobium; species Bradyrhizobium cenepequi. The sequence continues at coordinate 3,389 of NZ_JAGKJI010000037.1, read as the reverse complement.
TCGAAATTTTCGCGGCAAAGGCTGCCTGCGCGAATGCGACTGATGCGGAGATCAAGGCTGTTGCCCTGCTGCACAAAGCTATGGTGCAGGAATACAAGAAACGAAATCGCTTGGGCTACTATAAGCTCAATCAGGACATTCATTCCGAACTAGTGCGCCTCGGCGGCAATCCGGAGATCGCTGATCTGCACAGCATGATTCAAGCCAGGCTCAAGCGCATCCGCTATCTCGGCAATCAGGAGTCCACCAAATGGGCGGGGGCCCTCGCCGAGCACGAGGAGATGATGAAGGCGCTGGCCACACGCAACGGCAATGCACTTGCCGAAGTCATGGGCCGCCACATGGACCAAACGCTGCTTCGGGTAAGCGATACGTTGTAACGGCTACGCTCTCGCCGATGGCTGAACTGCCTTGGTTACTCCAAGGTAGCAGACGTCATCCTTGGTCGGCTGGGCCATGACAGGAGTTTCCTGCGAGTGACCGTGTCACCTGCGGAAACAGATCGAGACATCTGGCTCTCGCCCGGTAGCAAAGCGGCATATCTCGGAGCAGGATTTGAGATCAATTCGGACCAGTTGATCGTTTTCTAGCGAAATAAAGGCTTCGGCGCGCTCTGGATGAAGCGAGGCGGCAGTGGCTCGCCCACCAAGGTGAAGATACGCCCTCTCGTGCAACGTGGTACGGTCTAGGATCGAGATGCTCTCGTCGACATAGCTGGCGAGCAACAGCTGATCTTCACGGTATCGATAGATACGCGTCCCTTCCCCGCGGACGGTGACCTTGCGGAGCACGCGGCATGTCGCAGTATCGATGTCGGCAATCGTGCCATCGCCACGGTTGAGGACATACAGGCGATCCTCCTCCGGCGACAAGCACAGCCCCTCTGGCTTCACGCCCGGTTCAATTGCGATCGGCGCAATGCCGGAACCGAACGGCGCCACTTTGGTCACCGAATGCGACATGAGGTTGGAACAGAAGACGGACTGGCCATCCCGGCTGACCGCCACGAGGTGGCCCTTCACTCCCCCAGTCCTGACCGCATGAGCGGGACGCGCGTCCGCCTTTGGTTCGGTCACAACGCAAAGGAGATCATCGGCCTCCGCAAGCACAAACAGCCGGCCGCGTGCATCACACTGCAGTCCATGCAATCGTCGGAACGGTCGAAAATCGATTGTATTCGTGATGCGTTGCTCTAACAGGTCCACCACAAAGACCTCTGATCCACCATGTCGTGTATCGGTCGAATTGAAGGCGCCGTAGTGGCCCACATAAGCGGTACGGCCGTCGGGATCGAGCGCGAGTTCATGAGGAAATTCCGGCAGAGCAATGGACTCGATGAGGCGATCCGCTGCCAGATCATAGAACGCGAGCCGATGCGCGCTCTTCTCGACAATAGTCAGGATCTCAGACATCGGCAGGACGATTCCAATCCAGTGTCCGACCAATGACCGATGCACCTCTCGTCTTGACATAAAGGGCGTAGAGCGAGGTCTGGGCGCAGATATAGAGACGATTACGCTTCGGGCCGCCGAAGCAAACATTCGCAACGATCTCTTCAAGCGGGATTGTACCGATGTGAGTACCATCGGACGCATAGCAGAACACGTTCCGTCCCGCCGACGTCCAAAGATTGCCCCGTTCGTCGACTCGAAAACCGTCGAACGCGCCTTCTGAACACCTTGTAAATGCGCGAGGTTCGCTCACCGAGGCTCCGTCCGGGCTGACGCAATAAGCGGTGATGGTAATCGGGAGGCCGGGTACATGCGAGGCACCGGTGTCCCCAACGTAGAGCGTCTTTTCGTCTGGCGAGAATGCGAGACCATTCGGTCTCACGCGATCCCGCACCACTTCAGTGACGGCGCCCGATCCCGGGTCTATCCGGTAAACGTTCGATGCACCTATCTCGGATTCAGCCAGATCGCCCTCATACTCGCTATCGATGCCGTAGGTCGGGTCGGTGAACCATACTGAGCCATCCGACTTGACGACCACGTCATTTGGAGAATTCAGCCGCTTGCCCTCAAAGCGGTCAGCGAACACTGTCACAGACCCATCATGCTCTGTTCGCGTTATGCGCCGAGTGAGATGCTCGCACGTGACCAGACGGCCCTCTCGGTCCGTGGCGTTGCCGTTCGAGTTATTACTGGCGGCACGAAACACCGATACCGACCCATCGGTCTCGTCAAATCGCATCATGCGATTGTTGGGAATATCCGACCAGACCAGATATCGGCCAGCTGGAAAATAGGCCGGGCCTTCTGCCCAACGGCAACCGCTTGCGAGTTGTTCCAGTTGCGCATGATCGACGATCAGAGACGAGAAACGAGGATCATGGACGATAGCAGACTTCATGATTCAACTCTCTTGATGGGCGACCCATTCTCGGTCCCGACCTCCGCTGTGACGGCACTCCGATCCGGAAAGAGCCTGCACATCGTATTCTGTATACAGAACTACATCCGAGGCCTATCGAAGTCAAATGGTGCTAACGACCGATACTTGGACGGCGGAATCTGCGGCAGTTGCAGCAGTGGAATTGGGTTATTGCATGTGGCGTCGCCGTCCGCTTCGGAAGCACCGCTGCGCTCGGTCTATGTGCTTTCACGCTCGAGTGGCAACGCACTGATCTCAATACACTGGGGCGGCAGTTGTGCTCCGCGCAAATCGGCCGCCTTGAGCTCCAAAATGAGTTCGCCTGTCTTCCGTCCGACCACCTGGGCATCGACGACCACTGTCGTAATCGTCGGCGAGGCGGTGCGCGATATCTCGCCAAATCCGGCGATAGCCAGGTCGCGCGGCACCTGTATGCCCCTTCTCTGGCAGGCCGATACAACGCCGAATGCGCAGGGATCGGACACGCAGATCACTGCATTCGTGTCAGGCCACCTTTGCAGGACTTCCGCGAGCGCCTGGGCCCCCTGCGTCATGGTGATCGGCGGTGGGGCAAACGCAAGGAAACGACTGTCATCGATATTCGCGGCCTTGAGCGCATCCTTAACACCCGCGCGGCGCTGCGCGCCGCGAGTGCCCCGGTCATTTGTTTCACCGATAAAGGCAATGTTGCGATAGCCCTTAGCGATCAGCACCGCCGCTAGTGTTGTGACTCTAACGCTTGTTTCGCGCGGGGGACTTTTTCGAGGATTTCACCCGCGGATTTGGTCCAGATAAAGGGCTTTGGGGCGGCGTTGTGGTTTTCCAGGTATTCCATGATCGCACGCTTGAGCTCGGCGACGCTCTCGAAGGCGCCGCGGCGGATGCGGTTTCGGGTGATCTCGGCAAAGAAGCGCTCGACCATGTTGAGCCAAGAGGCCGAGGTCGGCGTGAAGTGCAAATGGAAGCGTGGGTGTGCCTTGAGCCAACGCTTTACGGCTGGTGTCTTATGGCTGGCA
>NZ_JAGKJI010000036.1 GCF_020329485.1 Bradyrhizobium cenepequi | reverse complement strand
ACACGCGGCACCGATCCGAGCTTCTCCCCCGCCCGGCTGCGGACCTTCTCAATTAACCCCAGCAGCCCCGCATGATCGCCGCCCTCCAGCTTGTGACGCGACATCCGATCCCGATCCGGGCTGTGCAGCGTCACCAGCCACGTCTTCTGACTGAGTTCGATCGCAACGAAAATTGTGCCATTATGGCCGGTGGTGGGCGTGTCTACGGTCGATGCTTGCATCTGACTCTCCGAGGGTTCGAGTGTGGAAACCCAAACCTATCGGAAAGGCCACGCTCACCGCCCCATGGAATCTACAGCCTGCGAGTGCGCCACGCCCTCTCGCAATGACGGATGACGCGAATCAGCTCGCGCCCAGACGCCCCTCCGCCGGCTTCTCGATCCGGTTGTGGAGCTGCCAGAAGCGCACAGTGCGCTGGGCGGTCTCGATCGACAGGCGGCGGAAATCCCGTTGTGCCTGCTCCATGGTTTGTGCGGAGATCGGCTGCGCCGCTGGCCGGTTGCGCAGGATCGTCTCCACCGTCGGCCAGTTCAGCCTGGCCGCGCGGCAGGGAATCAGGATCAGGTCGGAGCGGTGTCCTTCCATCAGCCGTGCGATCATTTCGGGCGCAACGTCATTGAGCAGGGCAATCGCGACGATCACCTCGTCGAACTTGTTGGCTTCGGCGAACTTGAACACCGCCGCATCATCCAGCTCGTTCAGCTCCTTCATCAGCTTGACGAGCTGTTCGGCAATGCCGAAGCTGCGTCGCATCGCAGGCTCCTCGCCGGCGATCTCGTCGAGCACCTGCTGGATCTCCTCTTGCAGCGGCGGCGGAGCGATCGCTAGCAGCCGGGCGCGCACGGTGTCCTTGGCGCGGTGCAGGAGCTCGCGGAGGAACTTGATCGGAAGATCGATGCGCAATCCAAGCATCTCGACCAGTTCGTCGTCGTCTTCGGCACGCGCGACGATGCCGGAATAGCCGGCTTCCGAGAAGCGTGCGCCCGCATTGTTGGCGAGCCGGCGGATCACGCGCACCTCGCCGCGATCGACGATCACGTCGGTGACCTCCTCGGGAAGGCTGGCGCGACCGGAGATCGCAAGCAGGTGATCCTGCCCCTTGGTGCTGGCAACCTCGACCAGCGTTTCCGTGGAGACGCGGCTCGAGTGCGCGAGCACTTGACCGGCGACCTCGATCTTGTCGTCCTTGGCCAGATGCTGGATCACCTCGAATGGCGCGTAGTCGAGTGGGGCGAGGCGCTTGCTGAGCTCGGCTTTGACCCGGCTCTCGACGCGCGTGATCAGGAGGCACAGGACGTCGTCGAACACCCTGACCTGTTCGTCGCTCAAGCGCTCGCCGTCGTTCAGGAAGAGGTCGGTCACCCGTCGAAGGGTCTTGATCCGCTTCGCCGACGAGCCGTCTCTCACGGCTTCCTCGAGTTCAGCGATGATCGAGTGAGCCGGCTGTTGCACCATCATTGGCATTGTTCTTGTTGCAGGTTTCTCGGATTGGTCCGGAAAATGGCAAGCGTGGTCTTACGCCTGCGTTAAGCTGGAACCCGATTCCGGACGGAGCCGTGGGGAAGGTTAGCGGGGCGTAACCCATTCAACTCAAGATCGGAGGATCATGGCCTGCCGCGCGGTATTGATGCACCTGAGCTGCCCCAAACACGCCGCAGGCCTGTTGCACACCGGACGTTCGGCCTGTCAGGAGTAGCAATGGCAACGATCGGAAAGAGCAATGCGGAACTCACTTATCTCGCGAACGAGGCGCTGCGCAGCCAGCCCGGATGCGAGACGGCGCAAGTTGTCGCCGTTTCCACCCGGCCGCACGCCGGCGCCGGCCGCAATTGGGAAATTCCGAACGTCGTCCTCGGCGACGGCCTGATCAGCGACGTCGACCGCGCCGTCATCACCGTGCATCACCAGCTCGGCCGCAGATTCCATCTCGTCAGGGACGAGTGAGTTTCGAGCACGGTCGTCCACCCCAGGAACACCATGCGGCTTGTTGGGCAGCATCGGCTTGATAGCGGCCCATTCATAATCGGCGAGTTCATAGCGCATGATTCGAAACCCCAGTTTGGGAGTTTGAATCACAAGCGTCCGGCCAAATGCAGCGCTCCTGGCTCGGCCCCAGCACCAGCGCTTTTGAGGAAGAGCGGACATCAGCCAGCAGGCTACCCCGCTGAATCGGTCGAAAATGACCCTTAGCCGACGTTGGTGTACCCTTATAAGTCAATGGGGCTCGACCGGACGGAAGTGCTGAGGCTCGACATCCACTAGCTCAGTTCCCCAGCTTGAGGCCAATCACGCCTGCCAAGATGAGAACAATGCAGAGCACTCTAGGCAGTGCGGCGGATTCGCCGAGGAATACCATTCCCAAAATGGCGGTGCCCGCCGCGCCGATACCGGTCCACACCGCGTAGCCGGCAGCCACCGGGAGAGTACGGAGTGAAATCGAAAGCAGAAAGATGCTGGAGAGACCGGTGACGGCAGTAAACAGTCCGGGTATCAGCCGCGTGAAACCTACCGACCACTTCATACCGAAGGCGAAGCCAATTTCTAGTAGTCCAGCCATAGTGAGAAGTATCCATGCCATGGTGACTGTCATGACCTGCGACAGACGTGTCTGCCCGCGAAGCGTCGTCGATGGGTTGGTTAAGCTGCGCGAGCCGCGAGGGTCGCTGCGGGGGGCGTGCGGAACGAAATGCCCAGCCGATTGAAGGCTCCCATCAGGCCGATCGCATAGGTGAGATCGACGAGTTCCTTGGCGTCGAACTCGGCAGACGCAGCCTCATAGTCGGCATCCGGTACGCCGGTCTCGGCGACGCGTGTGACGGTTTCTGCCCAAGCCAAGGCGACACGTTCGCGCGGACTGAATACGGCGCTCGCGTCGCGCCACACCGGCACGAGGACGAGCTTTTCGATCGCGATACCCGCCTTTAGCAGATCGCGAGAATGCATGTCGATGCAGTAGGCGCAGCCATTTATCTGCGACACCCGCAGATACACAAGATTGGTAAGGTCCGTTGAAAGGCCGGAGTTTTGAACATGGACGTAAATGCCTCGGAAGGCCTTGTAGCCGGCGGGCGACGTCTTGGCATAGTCGATACGGTTGCTCATGATGAATCCTCGTTATTGATTGATCGAGGTTTCGATCGTGCGGTATCTTGGTTCACTTCAGAAGGTCCAAGACCGGCATTCCTTACTAGGCCATAATCCCTGCTGCCGCCGATCACATCAGCCGCAAGAGTTGGTTTCCGAGATGCTCGGCCGCGCGTTGGGAGCCAATATTCGTGAAACTGAGCAGCAAGGCTGAGGCACCATCGCTGCCGACCATCCAATCGGTCAATGCTTCCGCGTACAAGCCCTCTTCGCGCATGCGCGCGACAAGCCGGCGATCCGATCGCCGGCCTTGTAGCCGTAAGATCAGATGCATTCCTCCGGGCTGCGGATCGATTCGCAGGTGTTTCCCAAGCACGCTTTCCAGGCCGGCGACCGCCGCTACCCGACGCTCCGCATAGAGCTTTCGCATCCGCTGGATATGGCGCGCGAAGTGCCCTTCCGTAATGAAGGCGGTGACGATGGCTTGCGTCAGCCGGGGGCTGCCTCCCGCCAGGGCTTCGGTGATCTGCTCGAACCGCTCGACCTCGCTTTCCGGTACAACCAGATAGGCCAGGCGAAGGCTCGGCAGCAGCACCTTGCTGAACGTGCCCGAATAGAGCACACGCCCGTCGCGATCCAGACTCTTCAGCGCCGGCAGCGGCCGGCTGACATAGCGGTACTCGCCGTCGTAATCGTCCTCGATGATCCATGCGTCACTTCGTTTAGCCCAGTCCAGCAGCGCCAGACGCCGGGGCAGCGACAGCGACACCGATAGCGGGCTCTGATGCGCCGGCGTGACGACAGCCGCGCGTGCGCGTGGCGCCAGCCGAAACCCATTGGAAACGGCCATGCCCTCGTGGTCGACCGGCACCGCGACGGCTTCGATCTTCATATGCCGCAATATTTCCCGCGTTGGCGGGTATCCCGGATTTTCAAGCCAGACACGGTCTCCCGCCTTTAACAACGAATGCGCGATCAGCTCGATGGTGTGTCGATATCCCGAGGTCACGAATATCTGGGACGGCGAGCAGTTGATCCCGCGCGAAACCCCGAGATAAGCGGCGATCTGGGAGCGCAGCGCCGGCAGGCCGAACACGGAGGGATGAACCATGTCTGATGGCTGTATGGCGCGGATGCACCGCGCGCCGAGCCGCGCCCATATTTTTCGCGGAAATTCATCCAGCGCCGGCAACCCCATCTGGAACGGCAAGATCGAATCCGGACGAAAGCTAGTCGCTGCGGCGCTGCGACTGGCCTGCCGGATCGGGATCGCAATGGCCGTTCGCGGCTTGAGGCCAGGCGCGACGATGGTACCGGCTTGGCCGCGGGCCTCGATGTACCCCTCCGCGGCCAGCAACGAATAGGCAGTGTCAATCGTGCCTCGCGCCAAACCCAGTTCTTTTGTTAGCGCACGTGCCGAGGGGATGCGGTCACCCGGTTTCAGTAAGCCGTTGGCAATGGCGCCACGAAACCGGTCATAGATCTGGCGATAAAACGGTTCCGCCGCCGGATCCAGCGGCGAGATCTTGCCGGCCTTTGAGATGGTCATGGGTCTGTCCAACTCCTCGGACGGGTTGTACGCGATCATGGCATGGCCTAGTCCCAATGTCTATTCATGGACCTTTGGTGCAGACCATCGGGCTCCTAAATGTTGCGCATGACGACCGGCCTTCCGGCGCAGCCATTACGAGGCGATCATGAAAATTCTGCATGTCACCTGTAGCCCACGCGGAGAGATGTCGGAGAGTTACAGGCTCTCTCGAACGATCATCGGCTATTTGCTGAAAACGCGAGCCGGCTGCCCTGCTGGTCAACCGGGAGATCGGAGGCGGCGCCATCCCGCATATCGATGAAAGCTACGCCAACGCTCTTGGCGCCACACAGCGGTCGCCCGCTGAAACATCTCCGGAAGGTTCGATGCCGTTATCCGAACAACTCATCCAAGAATTGGAGAATTCGGATGCCGTTGCCATTGCAACGCCGATGCACAACTTCACCGTACCTTCGACGCTGAAAGCGTGGATTGATCATATCGTTCGGGTTCGTCGTACCTTCACCATGACCGCCAGCGGCAAGGTCGCCGCCCTGCGCGATCGTCCGGTCTTTGTCGCCCTATCCGCTGGAGGGAGGTATTCCGGCGAGCACGCGCGTCAGCTAGATTTTCTGACGCTGCATCTAAAAGCCATTCTGGGCATCATCGGATTGCATGACCTGACGTTCTTCTCTGTTGAAGGCTCAGGCTTAGGATCAGACGCCGGAGCCGAAGTCAGGGCCAGACGGATCGCGCGCTACAGCAGCATTTCTCTTCCATACCTTTATCGCCGAGCGCTGACGTAATTCCGCGTGGGTACGAGCGCCGATCGGCACGATCGCCCTTTGATTCTCTTGTTGCTTGATGAAGTCACGCTTCGGCGCCGATTTACATCTGATCCCAGTCTCGAATCCGGACAACCCCGGTGGAAAATTGAAAGGAACGAACAATGTCGAAACTGCTTCCAACAGTCGCCGCAGTCGCCCTAGCGCTCGGCGCTTCGATCTCTCCTGCGGCAGCCCATGACGATGCGGATCAATCCAAAATGATCGGGTTTGTCAAACTCGACGAGGACATCACTCTTCGGAGAAAGGTCATACGCAGCCGGCGATCGAAGAACGTCGTGCTTCTCCTGCACGGCTTCCCCGAAACGCTCCAAACGTGGGAAGCCGTGACGACTACGCTTGCCGATGAATATGAGGTTCATGCCTTCGATTGGCCAGGCTATGGCCTGTCCTCACGGCCATCGACGGACAAATTCTCCTATGCTCCGAGCGATTACGCGCGCGTGGTGAAGGAATATGTCGACAAGGCTGGCATCGACCGTACGAAGCTCATTATTTATGCGACCGATATCGGTGCCTTGCCGGCGCTCCTCGCCGCGCTCGATGAGCCTGGCATTGCGCGCAAGATCGTCGTTGGAGATTTCGCTCCATTCGACCGCCCGCAATATATGCATGAACGCCTGCGGGACTTGAAGGCACCGGCAACATCGGACCAGATCCGTACTCAATACTACCAGAACAGCGACAAAGTTATCGAGAACGCCTTCAAGGGCGGATTGCCCAGGGAAGCGCAGTTTCCGATCTCAACGGCCTTTAAGCAAGATATGCTGAAGGGGTGGAACCAAGGCTCACTGACCTCGGGCGATGCCTTTTATCATTATTATTCGCACTTTACGCGCGACGAGAACTATCTTGAAGCCAATATCTCACGTCTCACAACCCCGGTGAAGATTGTCTGGGGTGAGAAGGACATCTACATCAACAAGGAGATGGGTATCGAGCTTGCCTCGAAAGCAAAGGCTGATTTCACGTTGCTCACCGGGATTGGTCACTACGCCCATCTGCAGGACCCAGCGCGGGTCGCCGCGGAAATTCGCGCCGCTGCTCAATAGATCTTCGGCTGCATCGTATGTAACGGGTCACGCTGTCGTTCGCTTATGCACCCTGGGTGGGGAGAGTCTCGGAATCTTCGATGCTATCGCAACTGCGGCGGCCGCGGCTCTGACGAGTCTGGCGAGCGGCGACCGCATGGCTTTTGACCGGATTCTCTCCCCAACGGTTCCTCTCTCCCGTCATATCTTCAGGCGCCGACGCGCTTTTACAAGACGGGCGTGGTCTTTCTTGCCTATCTCAACGGAATCAGGACCATTTCACGATGGTCGGCGGGCAAGAGAGCAGAGCACACGCTCGACCCTTGATTTGGCTGGGTTCTTTCGCCTCTCCGACAAAGCCGGAATCCATCGCGATCACGAACTTGCGGCTAGGCGAATGCCCTATCACTACACCAACGTCGATGACGCTGCGCCGTTACTGGTCGACAGCGGCTTGCCAAAGTTGCGCGATCAAGAGCCAATGTACGCCGTCCAAGGAGCGCCGCGTCACGCGCTGGGAGCATGAGCGTGTGGTCGAGGAGGTCCAGAGACGGCTCGATTCCAATCCCGACGCCATGCGGACGCGGCGCGAAATCGTCGAGCATCCCTTCGGCACGATCAAGGCCCGTATGGGTGCGACCCATTTCCTGATGAAGCGTCTACGGAAAGTCGCCGCCGAGATGGCGTTGCACGTCCTCGCCTATAAGCTCACACGGGTGATGAACATCTTCGGCAAAACGAGCCTGATCGCAGCCATCCGCGCCACCTGAAGCCGGAAAGTACCTCCAAATGCACGACAGCGGCTCGCTGTAACCACCTGGGCCGATCCGACGCGGAAACATCCGTGACCTACAACGATGGCCGACCACGGCCGCTTCCAGCTATCCGTTTCCACACAGCCAACCATAGCCGACCACCGAGAAGCTGTCCTCGAGGTCTGCTTCAGACATAGCGTCGCATTGCAAATGGTCTTCGGCACCATTCGATCGCGCTTCGATACTGACTTGGTTTTGCCTCATAATTCGCAGGCCGCCGCCTACTGGACGCGACAATCGCCGTTACGTTGGACGAGGCCGGCGACGTCCTAAAGCGTGGCGTGGTCTTGTTGGCTGAGGCCAGCACGGTTCCACGTGCTCGTGACGCTGAAGCGCACTTCCGCGATGGGCGTCCCGGCCGAAATGGGCATGCTGCAGATGCTGGCCCTGACATGGCATAGTGCGTGAGGCCATTCATGGATCTAGGTTTTATTCCAAGACGCCTGATATTGGGGGCGCCCCTCGGAGTTTGGGATCGGCACGCTTCAAAGTTAGGGATCACAAGATGAAAAAAGTAGCGTTCGTTTTGTCTCTGGCGCTCAGTGCCACCGTAGCAGTTGCCGGCGCCAATGCTGGGACTGGAAAGGCGACGACTTTGATGGTCAAGGAGCTCCCCGATTTTCCTGGTAAGGATGGCATGGTGGAGATTGTTGACTTCGCGCCTGGGGAAGTCTCGCAACCTCATCGCCACAATGCCGACCTGTTTGTCTATGTCTTGGAAGGGATCATTGTCACCCAAGTGGATGGGGAGGAGCCGAAAAGCCTGAAGGCTGGTGACGTCTTCTACGAATCTCCGACGGACGTTCACGTTGTCAGCCGCAACGCGAGCGCGACCGAGCCCGCGAAACTGCTCGTCTTCTATGTCAAAGATCAGGGCTCGCCGCCGACCGTGCTGGTACAGCACGATCACAAATAATGCCATCGTACCGGCCCTGGAGAAGCTAATCATTGTCGGTCGACAGGCTGGAGGACAGAAGGCTGTGGCGGCTCCGCATCCGGCATCGTCCGCCCGGACCGACCCTTTGTGACCGGTTTGACGCCGCGGTTCTTGCTGGGCGTCGCAAGGCGCGTCTGATCCACCAAAGGTAGTTAATGATGTCGATATCGTCATTGTTCTTCAGGGGAGCTGTCCTTTGGTTTGTCGCCGGCACGTCTGTGGGGATGCAGATGGGACTTTCGGGTAACCATGAATTTATTGATGCCCATGCCCATCTCAACCTTCTGGGCTGGGTCTCGTCGGCGCTCTCCGGCTGTTTCTACGCGTTGCATCCAACGGTCGCCGCCAAACGCCGGGCATGGGTTCACTTCACCATTTACAATGCCGGTCTCGTCCTGATGCTGCCAAGTCTATATCTTGTCCAAGCAGGGCATGCATGGGCGGAGCCGTTGCTGCAGATCGGTTCTTCGCTCACTTGGGCAGGCGTTATTTTGTTCGCGATCCTCGTCGTCACGGCGCCCAGTTTGGGCAAAGTCGGTGTCGGCAAATAAATAGCGGCCGACAACATCGGCGGCTTTAAAGTGCGGGGTCTGCCGCGCCCACTCCCGTTATCGAATGACCGCTTATGGCCCATATCCGAAATTGCGGCGGTTCTGGTAGATGACGGCTTATGACCCATAGCGGATGTTCTTGCGGACTATAATTTTACTATTTGGACGGACGGATCTCGCTCGTCGTTCCACCAATTAGCGAACTCCAAAACCTCCTCCACCGACTCATTCGAGTGCGAGGTGGTGGTAACAAAGCGCGTGTCATCCGATGCGTCGCCCACCACGAGTTCATCGATGATGTCCTCTATCCGCGCCGCGCCTTCTCCGACGACTGCAATAAGAGCAACTTTATCGCGAAGGCACTTTTCGACGAAGGCGTCCAATAGGTCTTCGTTCGATAGTGGCAGGTGAAGAATGACCCTTGACGCATAGCTCATGATTGCTGCCCATCCAACTCCCTGCTTAGGCCGAGCAGATTAATGGCCGGCCGAACGAATTAGTAAAGTGCGATCCACGGCCTGAGGTCAGTTCCTGGCCCATCCCGTCATTCGCTGCCGCGCAGCAACTCCGTCGCTTTTGATGGCAAAGCGGATATTAGCTTCGTTGCATCACGCTACCTGATTTATGAGTATTGTCTAGGCTATCCGGCTTCGACGGCGCGCGGTGTCCGCCTTGATGCCATCGCGATCATCCGCAGCGCGAACACCGCCGCGAGCGGGATCAGGAACAGTGCGTAAAGTGGCATCTCCGGAATCCGCTTGCCGAATGAGACCGTGAACTGCACCAGCAGATAATAGCCACCGATCAGGTGCAGCATTCGCCAGGCCCGCGCGCCCAGCGCAGCCGCGGTGCGGTCGAACGAGGTTGCCGTCATCGCGATGATGAAGGCGTAGCCGATGCCGCCGAAGACGTAGGATGCGGCCGAGGTCGCAGCCGCATAGCCGGCCGGATCCATCAGCGCGAAGCAGCCGATTGCCACGGCATGGATGGCGTGTGACGCCGCGAAGCTGACGCCGAGCGCGCGGCGGTTGCGGCGCTGCCACCGCGTCCAGGCGTTCGGCCAGAGCTGCGCCAGCGCGGATGCCGAGAAGGCGAGGCAGAATAACAAGAGCGAGGTCCGTGCCGTGAAGCGGATCACCATCCTGACGCCGTCGACCTCGAACTGCCGCATGCCGGCGATCCAGAGGCTGAGCGCGATCAGGATCAATGTCAGCACGGCAAACAGTCGCCAACCCTCGAACCAGCGTGGACCCATCGGCATGTTTCGCCTCCCTCCTGGCATGTAATGTAATCACTGGTTACATTTCCTGCGACGAAGCGGTCAATCCGTGTAATCAGTGCTTACATTCACGAGCCGGTGATGCTAGGGAGGGGTATGCGCCGCGCCACAAGATCCTCCGCCGCAAAGCCGCGTCGCCGCAATTCGCCGGCGGCCATCACCAAGCCCTATCATCACGGCGATCTCCGGCACGCCCTGGTCGACGCCGCGCTGCAATTGGTGGACGAGAGCGGACCGAACGCCGTCAGCGTCCGCGAGGCAGCGCGCCGCGCCGGCGTCTCGCCCGGCGCCCCGTTCCGGCATTTCCCGAGCCGCGATGCGCTGATGACTGCGTTGGCGGAAGAGGCGCAGCGGCGTTTTCGGGCCGAGATCCAGGCGGCGCTCGATGCCGCGAAGGCTGACGACCCGTTGGCGCGGTTTCGCGCGTTTGGGCTCGCCTATGTGCGCTGGGCGATGAAGAACCCGGCCCATTTCGAGATCATTTCCAGTCGCCGCTTTTTTGACCATGATCGGTCGGCCGGCGTCTCCCGCGACAATGCGGAATTGATTGCGCTGACCGAACGGACGCTGGCGGAGGCCTTTGCCCAAGGCCAGCTTCGTGTCTCCGACCTGAAGCAAGTCCAGATCGCCGGCCGCGCGCTGGTCTATGGCTTTGCCCGCATGAACATCGACGGTCATTTCCCGCGCTGGGGTGTCGCGGGTGACGATGCCGAACGTACCGCGGAAGCGACCATGGACCTCTTCATCGACGGGGTCGCCAAGCGCTGAACGGCTTAGCCCGTGGATTTACCATGCGTCGCGTCCGCGGCCGCAAATTCATTGCGCATTCATGGGGCTTACAATACGGTTTTGTGACACGGCGCGGGTCCGGCTGCGTCGTCCGCCTCCTGGTCACCTCCAGCCAAGGCGAACTACCGCGCCGGGGAATGTTGCCTCGTTACCCATGGCGCCCGCGCCAAATCAAGGTTCCTCTATCGCCGCCATCGCCGGCGGCTTGGCCGCGATCGGCATCTGGCGCCTGCTCGCCGTCGCCGCGCCACAGATGGCGGCGCTCGCGATCATGGTGCAGACCGAGACCGATTTCGGCTCGCGCCTTTGCTTCATCTTGTCCTGGGGAACCCTGAACTTCTTCTTCATCGCGCTGGTGCGACGGCCGGCGCTATCGGGCGCGCTGTCGCTGACGCTGGTGGTGGCATTGGTGCTGCTGTCGCGGTTCAAGCACGAAGTCGTGCAGATGACCGCGAACTTCGTCGACCTGATGGTGATCGACCATGACAGCGCCTCCTTCCTGCTGACGATCTTTCCGAACCTGCGCTGGCCGCTGATCGGCGTGGGTCTCGTCACGCTGCCCTTGATGTATGCGCTGTGGTGGCTCGATCCGTTCCGCGTCCGACGCCTGCCGGCGCTGGCCTGCAAGCTGGCGTGCCTGGCCGCGCTGACTGGATACGCCTTCACCTGGCCGGATGAGGATTGGCGCATCTATTACGACGACGGCTATCTGTCGAAATTTGCCCGCTCGGGTGTCACGGCGGTTTCTGATTTCATCAACTACGGCTTCATGGAGTCGGATGCGGTTGCGGGCGAGCACCTCAAGATCCCGCTGATGGATTCCTGCCACCCGGCCGGCCGTCGGCCGAACATCATCCTGATCCATGATGAATCGAGCTTCGATATCCGCGCCGCCGCAGGCGTCAAGGTGCCGCCGGGCTACGGCGCGCAGTTCAAGTCCTATGACGGGGTCGAGCGAAAGTTCCTGGCGGAGAGCAATGGCGGGCCGAGCTGGTTCACCGAATACAACGTGCTTGCCGGGCTCTCCTCGCGCTCCTTCGGCCGCTTCGCCTATTTCGTCACCCGCATCGCCTCCGGCCGCGTCGAGCGCGGGTTGCCGCTTGCGCTCCGCCGCTGCGGCTACAACACGCTTTCGCTCTATCCGGCGTTCGGCGCCTTCATGAGCGCGCGCAGCTTCCAGGCCACGACCGGCATCCAGCGCTTCTATGATGCCCGCGATCTCGGCGCCAAGGATGTCGAGCCCGACCGCTTCTTCTACGACAAGGCGCTGCGGTTGATGGCGGAGCAGCCGCCCGGTGCGCCGCTGTTCACCTTCGTCTATCTCGCCGCCAACCATTTCCCGTGGAAGACGCCCTTGCGTCCGGACCTGACGCCGTCCTGGCGCCCGCTCGGCAATGCGCCCGTGATCGACGAATATCTGCGCCGGCAGGTGATGAGCGCCAGCGACTACGCCGCCTTCGTCGCGGGGCTGAAGAAGAAGTTTCCGGCGCAGCCGTTCCTGATCGTGCGCTATGGCGATCATCAGCCGGAATTCGCGCCGCATCTCCTGGACCCCGGCCTGGATGTCGCTGGTGTCGGCAAGAAGCTGGAGACGTACGATCCTCGCTATTTCGCCACCTATTACGCGATCGACGCCATCAATTTCGAACCGGTGAAATCGCCGGCCGTGATGGATACGATCGACGCGGCCTATCTGCCGCTGATGATCCAGGAAGCCGCCGGCATTCCGCTCGATCCGTCATTCGAGGAGCAGAAGAAGATCATGCTCCGCTGCAACGGCCTGTTCTATTCCTGCAAGGACGGCGCCGAAGCGCGCCGCTTCAACCGCCTCCTGATCGACGCCGGCGTGATCAAGGGGCTGTAGGAGCGCGCCGTCCCGCGTGAAGCCACGTAGGATGGGTAGAGCGCAGCGAAACCCATCATTCGGGCGGCTTGTCGGGAAGCTGATGGGTTTCGCTTCGCTCTACCCATCCTACAGATCCTTACTTCTTCTCGATCCTCTCCCACAGCCAGCGCGCGACGGCATCCGGCGATGACGAACCGTTATTGCCGGCGGCGCGCAGGTTCGCCTCGCGCATCGCGGCGATGTCGATGCGCCCGAGCAGCGGCTGCAGTGCCGCGCGCAGCTTTGCATCATCCTTGCGCTTGGGCGCCAGCAGCATCACCGCGTCGTACGGCGGAATCGCGTGTTTGGGATCGCCGAGCACCACGAGATCATATTTCGCGATCAGCCCGTCGCTGGTATAGCCGGCGATCACGTCGACCTCGCGGGAGGCAATCGCGGCATACATGAAATCCGGCTGCATCTGCCGCTGCGTCCGGAACGACAGCCCGTAGGCCCCTTTGATGCCGGCCCATTCCGGCCGCGAGAAGAATTCGTAGTCGCCGGCGATCGACATCGAGGGCGCGAGCGCGGCCAGATCGGCGATGGTGTGGATGCCGAGTTGTTCGGCGCGCTGCCGCGGCATGATGAGCGCATAGGCATTCTCGAAGCCGAGGTCGCCGAGCAGTGTGACGCCTTGTTTGGCCAGGGTCGCCTTCAAGTCGGCCAGCAGCTCCTCGCGGGGCCTGATGTCAGTGTGGTGGAACTGGTTGGCCCATAGTGTGCCGGAATAATCGACATAGACGTCGATATCGCCGGCCTTGAGCGCATCGAAGATCACGCTGGAGCCAAGGCCGGCGCGCGTGGTTGCGGACAGGCCGTCCGCGTTCAGCCGCTGCGCGATCAGGGCCGCCAGCACATATTGCTCGGTGAAGGTTTTGGCGCCAACGACATAGCTCGAGGCCGAGCGCGCCATCGCCGGCACCAGCGTCGCGGCGACCAGCGCCGCGATGCCGACGCCGCCGAGCGCGGCGCGCAGCCGGCTGCGGTAGCGCAGGCCGTTCTCGATCAGCGCCAGCAGCTGGTCGACCGCGAGCGCCAGCGCGGCGGCGGCGAGGCAGCCGAACACGACGAACACCCAGTTCTGGGTCTGCAGCCCCGCAAAAATGTAATTGCCGAGGCTGGTCTGCCCGATCGGCGTCGACAGCGTCGCGGTGCCGATCACCCACACCGCCGCGGTGCGGATGCCCGCCATCATCACCGGCAGTGCCAGCGGCAGCTCCACCATGAACAGCGATTGCCGCTCCGTCATGCCGACGCCCTGCGCCGCCTCCGTCAGCGCCGGATCGACGCCTGATAATCCGGTGATGGTGTTGCGGAGCACCGGCAGCATCGAATAGAGCGCGAGCGCCAGCACCGCCGGCAGGAATCCGAAGGCAGAGAAATCGAATCCGAACCAGGACAGCGTCAGCGCCGCGAGCACGAGCAGCAGCGGATAGAACAGCGCCAGCAGCGCCAGTCCCGGCACGGTCTGCACGATAGAGGCAAAGCCGAGCAGCGCGCCGCGAAGCAGCGGCCGGTTGCGCGCGACGATCGCAAGCGGCAGGCTGACGATGAGCCCGAGCGTGAGCGCTGCGAGGCTCACGCGCACATGGTTGCCGAGATAATCGGGCAGATGCGAAAGCGCTTCGGTCCAGCGCGGATCGGAGAACAGGCTCATGCCGCGCCGTCCCGCGGCAGCAATCTGCCGAGCCGTTCCGCCTGCCGCCGCGGCGTATGCAGGAGTTTTTCGACGTAAGGATCAGTGCTGTCAGAGAGCTCCACTGGGGTGCCCTGCGCTAGCAGCCTGCCGCCATGCATCACCGCGACGCGGTCGGCGAGCAACAGCGCCTCGGTCATGTCGTGGGTGATCATGACTGTGGTCAGTTTGAGGCGCCCGTGCAGCTCGCGGAAATCGTCGCCGAGCGCATCGCGGGTGAGGGGATCGAGCGCGCCGAACGGCTCGTCCATCAGCACGATGCGCGGCCGTGCGGCGAGCGCCCGCGCGACGCCGACGCGCTGGCGCTGTCCGCCCGAAAGCTCCTGCGGCAGCCGTTCCCGATATTGCCCGCCGTCGAGTTGCACCAGATCGAGCAACTCGTCGACCCGGCCTGCGATCTCCGCTGCCGGCCAGCCGAGCAGCCTTGGCGTGATGCCGATATTGCCGGCGACCGACAGATGCGGAAACAAGCCGCCGCTCTGGAAGACATAGCCGATGCGCCGCCGCAGCAAAATCGGATCGACGTTGCGTACGTCCTCGCCCTCGACCATCACGCTGCCGCTGTCGGCGTCGATCAGCCGGTTGGCTAGCCGCAGCAAGGTGGTCTTGCCCGAGCCGGAGCCGCCGACGATCGCGAGGAACTCGCCCTCGGCGACCTCCAGCGAGACATCGTCGACCGCGACCACGTCACCGTTGGCGAAGGTCTTGCCGACATTGGTGTAGGCAATGAGTGGTCCGTTGGACAATGCTGTTCAACCCTCGCGCTGCGCTCCCGTCCGGGAGATCACAGATCAACTAGCACGTTGCGATGCTGCGTTGAACTTGTCCGCACGAGAGGCTAAGGCATCCTCCCGAACAGGGAGGGAACGTGGTGGACAAAGCCAAGCCAACAGCGGTGGCGCTCGAGGATGCGACAGTGGCGTTTCGCCTCGCCGATGCCCGCGTCTATACCGCCGTCGAGAAGGCGCATTTTGCGGTCGCAGATGGTGAATTCGTCGCGATCGTAGGTCCCACCGGCTGTGGCAAGTCGACCCTGCTGAATGTGGCCGCCGGCCTGCTCAAGCCGGCCGCCGGCGCAGTCAGGATCTTCGACCTGCCCCTCACAAGCTTGAACCGCGATGCGGGCTACCTGTTCCAGGCCGATGCGCTGTTCCCCTGGAAGACCGCGATCGACAATGTCGCGATCGGGCTGGAGATCAAGGGTACGCCGCGCGAGGAGGCCCTGAAACGCGCGCAGGCCTGGCTGACCTCGGTCGGGCTCGGGGCGTTCGCAAACCGCTATCCGCACATGCTCTCGGGCGGCCAGCGCAAGCGCGTTGGCCTGGCGCAGGTCCTGATCCGCGATCCAAAGATCCTTTTGATGGACGAGCCGTTCGGCCCGCTCGATGCCCAGACCCGGCAGGTGATGGGCAATCTGTTGCTCGAACTGTGGACGGCCGACCGCAAGGCGGTGCTGTTCGTCACCCATGACCTGGAGGAGGCGATCGCGCTCGCCGACCGCGTCGTCATCATGTCGGCCGGTCCCGGCTCGCGCATCATCGGCGACTGGCGTGTGGGGCTGCCGCGCCCGCGCGACATCTTCGAGGTGCGGCTGGACAAGCAGTTTCACGCATTGCATCGCGAGATCTGGGGCGTGCTGAAGGAAGAAGTGATGAAGGGTTACGCGCAATCTTCGCAAGCCCGGGGAGCCGATTGATGTCCCGCGTCACGCTTCTCTTCTGCCAGGTTCTGGTCGCGGTCGTCGTGCTGGCGCTGTGGCAGGCCTTCACCACCGTGCCGGTATTCGGTCACATCCTGCTGCCGCCGTTCTTCTTCTCCAATCCCATCGACGTCTTCAGCCAAATCGTCAATTGGTTCTCGACCGGCGTGATCTGGAAGCATCTTGCGATAACGCTGTGGGAATCGATTCTCGCTTTCGTGATCGGCTCGGCGGCCGGCATCCTGGTCGGCTTCTGGTTCGCGCGCCAGCCGCGCGTCGCCGCCGTGTTCGACCCCTACGTGAAGATGACAAACGCCCTGCCGCGCGTCGTGCTGGCGCCGATCTTCGCGCTGTGGTTCGGCCTCGGCATCTGGTCCAAGGTCGCGCTCGGCGTGACCCTCGTTTTCTTCATCGTGTTCTTCAACGTCTATCAGGGCGTGAAGGAAGTCAGCACGACGGTGCTCGACAACGGCCGCATGCTCGGCATGAGCGAGCGGCAATTGATGCGCCATGTCTATTGGCCGTCGGCGCTGTCGTGGATGTTCTCTTCGCTGCATACATCCGTGGGTTTTGCGGTGGTCGGCGCAGTCGTCGGCGAATATCTCGGCGCCGCCGCCGGCCTCGGCTATCTGATCCAGCAGGCAGAGGGCGTGTTCGACGTTGCCGGCGTGTTCGCGGGCATGTTCGTGCTGTCGGCCTTCGTCATCCTGATCGACATGGCCGTGACCCTGGTCGAGCGACGCCTGCTGGTCTGGCGGCCGACAGCAGCGGAAAGCAGAGGGTAGCCGTCATTGCGGGCGAAGCGAAGCAATCCATTTTTCCGCTTGCGGAGGCATGAATTGCTTCGTCTCTGTCGCTCCTCGCAATGACGTGAGAGCCGCCTTCTCAAGGCCCGCGCACTGCTCTATCTTGCCGCCAATGGAACGGAGAAGATCATGAAGAAACTGTTTGGCCGCCTGACCGGCGCGCTGCTGGCGCTGTTGCTGACGTCGGGGCTCGCCGCGGCGCAAAGCAAGGTCACGATCGCGGTCGGCGGCGGCGCCTGCCTGTGCTATCTGCCGACGGTGCTCGCCAAGCAGCTCGGCGAATATGAGAAGGCGGGGCTTGCGGTCGAGCTGGTCGATCTCAAGGGCGGCTCGGACGCGCTGAAAGCGGTGCTCGGCGGCAGCGCCGACGTCGTCTCCGGCTATTTCGATCATTGCGTCAACCTCGCCGCCAAGCGGCAGGAGCTGCAGGCTTTCGTGGTCTATGACCGCTATCCTGGTTTGGTGCTGGTGGTGTCGCCCAAGCACACCTCAGAGATCAATTCGATCAAGGATCTCGCCGGCAAGAAGGTCGGCGTCAGCGCGCCCGGCTCGTCGACCGATTTCTTTCTGAAATATCTTCTGAAGAAGAACGGGCTTGATCCCGCCGGCGCCTCCGTGATCGGCGTCGGCCTGGGGGCGACCGCGGTCGCAGCGATGGAGCAGGGCCAGATCGATGCCGCCGTGATGCTCGATCCCGCCGTCACCGTGCTGCAAGGCGGCCATCCGGACTTGAAGATACTGAGCGACACCCGCACCCAGCACGACACGCTTGCGGTGTTCGGCGGCGAATACCCGGGCGGCGCCCTCTATTCGACCGCGGCCTGGGTCAAGTCACATGAGAAGGAAGCGCAGGCGCTCACCAACGCGATCCTCGCCACGCTCGCCTGGATCCATTCGCATTCGCCGGAAGACATCATGGCGAAGATGCCCGAGCAGATGGTCGGCAAGAACAAGGAGCTCTATCTCGCCGCGCTGAAGAACACGATCCCGATGTATTCGCAGACCGGCAAGATGGACCCGAAGGGCGCTGACGCGGTGTTGGCGGTGTTCAGCGAAGGCTCGCCGGAGGTCGCCAAGGCCAATATAGACGTCAGCAAGACCTACACCAACAGGTTCGTCGAGCAGGCGAAGACCGCAGGGCAGGGTGCGAAGTAGCTCAGCGTCGATGACGCCACTCTCCATTCACCGCGTCACCGCGCTCGATCTCAAGGTGCAGCCATGGGCATGGCCGTTCGCGGAGGCGCGCCGCGCCGAGATCGATGCTCATTTCACTGAGGCGCAGCGCGAGCGGCCGAACCTCTGGAACGGCTGCGTGCTCCTCGGGCGCAGCGCCACGTTCGAAGGCGAGCGCCTGAGCGCGAGCTACTTCGAGACCGATTTCGCGAGCTTCCTCGCCTGGCGCGACTGGGGCTTTCCCGACAGGAACGTCTTCAACGGCTTTGGCATGGGCGCGCTACTCTCGAGCGACGGCGCGTTCGTGCTCGGCGAAATGGGCCATCACACCTCGAACCCCGGACGGGTCTACTTCCCGTCGGGCACGCCTGATCTCGACGACATCAGGGGCGATATGCTCGATATCGCCGGCAGCGTCGCGCGCGAGGTGGAGGAGGAGACCGGGCTTTCGCCCGGCGACTATCGTCCTGATGTGCATTGGGATTGCGTCTTCACCGGCGTCGCCATCGCCATGATGCGGATATTGTATGTCGATATGCCCGGCGATGCCTTGCGCGAGCGGATCGAAAGCAATCTCGCCTTGCAGGAAGACCCTGAACTGGCGGCAATCCTTCTGGTGCGGGACTCCTCTGACTTCACTGCCACGATGCCGCGCTTCGTCACCGCGTTCATCGAGATGCACCTGAGCAGGTAAGAAAGGTTCATGAGCAAGAAACCGCAGTCGCTGGCCGATGAGTTGAAATCCTTCGTGGCGCCGTTCCGCGTCGACGGGTCGGAGCACTTTCACCTGAGATCGCTCAAGACCAATGAGAGGGGCAGCCTCGACAAGGCCGCGGGCGAAGAGATCATCGTGGCCAATCGCAGGCGGCTGGTCGATTTCCAGGAGAAGCTCTACGCTCAGGACCGCTGGTCGCTGCTCCTGATCTTTCAGGGCATGGATGCCGCCGGTAAGGATTCCGCGATCAAGAGCGTTTTCGAAGGGATCAACCCGCAGGGCTGCGAGGTGACCGCTTTCAAGCAGCCGTCGACCAAGGAACTCGACCACGACTTCATGTGGCGTTCGATGATCGCGCTGCCCGAGCGCGGCCGCATCGGCATCTTCAACCGCTCCTATTACGAGGAATGCCTGGTGGTGCGCGTGCATCCCGAAGTCCTCGCCAAGGAAAAGCTCCCGCCGCGGCTCGTCACCAAGAACATCTGGCGCGAACGCTTCGAGGATATTTCCGCGATCGAGCGCTACCTGTCGCGCAACGGCATCGTGGTCCTGAAATTCTTCCTCAATGTCTCCAGGCAGGAGCAGCGCGCGCGCTTCCTGGAGCGGCTGGAGGAGCCGGCGAAGAACTGGAAGTTCTCGATGGCGGATGTCGATGAGCGCGCGCTGTGGCCCCGCTACATGGCCGCCTACCAGGACATGATCCGCCATACCGCAAGTCGCGCCGCGCCTTGGCACGTCGTGCCGGCCGACCACAAATGGTTCGCCCGCGTGGTGATCGGCTCCACCATCGTCAGTGCGCTCGAGAAGCTCGATCTGCATTTCCCAAAGGTCGACAAGACCGAGCGCAGCGAATTCAAGCGCGTCCGCGAGGCCTTGCTGGCGGAGGGGAAGCGCGAGGTCGGGAAGAAGGCGGAGTAGCTTTCGGCTGTCATTCCGGGGCGATGCGAAGCATCGAGCCCGGAATCCATTTTACCGCCTGCGCCTGCGGCCCGATGGATTCTCTGATGTGCAATTGCACATCATAGCTCGCGCCAAGAGGCGCGCCCCCGGAATGACGGCGGGTGATTTGAGGCCGAGCATTCTACGCCTCGCGGCAATTAGGTCAGCCCCGCTGACCATCTTTTTACCGTTGCGGCTGGCCGCTCTCTTCGTCTAGAAACCAACCGTGAAGGTCGCCTCGGCAACCAACCGTCAACGGTTTTGACCGAGAATTTTGGCCTCCAAAGGGTACCGGAAATGCTGATTCGCAGCGAGAACGATGGAATCCCGACGGGAACGGCCAAGGCCGCCCCCGCGATTCCGGCTGCGTCGCTTCCGACCCTCCTTCTTGGCGGGATTCTGCTTCTTATCGGCCCCTGAGGGCCGTCTGGGCGATTGCGCCTGGGCACTCAGGGGTTGTGTGAGAACATCAGAAACCCTTCAGCGCTCAGTGATAAGATAGCGCGATCGACCCAAAGGAACTTTGCAGATGACCACCGCCAACAAGTCCGAGAAGGACCGCGTAATCATTTTCGACACCACGCTGCGTGACGGCGAGCAGTGTCCCGGCGCCACCATGACCTTCGAAGAGAAGCTCGAGGTTGCCGAACTGCTCGACGACATGGGCGTCGACGTCATCGAGGCCGGCTTCCCCATCACCTCAGAGGGCGACTTCCAGGCAGTCAGCGAGATTGCCCGCCGGTCCAAGAACGCTGTCATCGCCGGCCTGTCCCGGGCGCATCCGAAGGATATCGACCGCTGCGCCGAAGCGGTGAAATTTGCAAAACGCGGCCGCGTCCACACGGTGATCGCGACCTCGCCGCTGCACATGCGGGTGAAACTGAACATGACGCCGGAGCAGGTGATCGAGACCTCGATCGCCAACGTCGCCCGCGCCCGCAACCAGATCGACGACGTCGAATGGTCGGCCGAGGACGGCACCCGCAGCGAGATGGATTTCCTCTGCCGCATCGTGGAAGCCGTGATCAAGGCCGGCGCCACCACGGTGAACATCCCCGACACCGTCGGCTACACCACCCCTGACGAGTACACGCACTTCATGCGCACGCTGATCGAGCGCGTGCCCAACTCCGACAAGGCCGTGTTCTCGGTCCATTGCCATAACGACCTTGGCATGGCCGTTGCCAACTCGCTGGCCGGCATCGTCGGCGGCGCGCGCCAGGTCGAATGCACCATCAACGGCATCGGCGAGCGCGCCGGCAACGCCGCGCTCGAAGAGATCGTGATGGCGATCAACGTACGCAACGACAAGTTTCCGTACTGGAACAAGATCGACACCACGCAACTGACGCGCGCCTCCAAGCTGGTCTCGGCGGCGACCTCGTTCCCGGTGCAGTACAACAAGGCGATCGTCGGCCGAAACGCGTTCGCGCACGAGAGCGGCATCCACCAGGACGGCGTGCTGAAGGATGCCTCCACCTACGAGATCATGCGACCCGAGATGGTCGGGTTGAAGCAGTCCTCGCTGGTGCTCGGCAAGCACTCCGGCCGCCACGCCTTCGTCCATAAGCTGGAAGAGATGGGCTACAAGCTGGGGCCGAACCAGTTAGAGGATGCGTTTGCGCGGATGAAGGCGCTGGCCGACCGCAAGAAGGACATCTACGACGAGGACATCGAGGCCCTTCTGGATGAAGAGATCGCCGGCGCCCACGATCGCATCAAGCTGACCTCGCTGACCGTGATCGCCGGCACTCACGGTCCGCAGCGCGCGACCATGAAGCTCGACGTCGACGGCCAGACCCGGATCGAGGAAGCCGAGGGCAATGGCCCGGTCGATGCCGTCTTCAACTGCATCAAGCGCCTGGTGCCGCACGACGCCAAGCTCGAGCTCTACCAAGTGCACGCGGTGACCGAAGGCACCGATGCGCAAGCCGAAGTGTCGGTGCGCCTCGCCCATGACGGCCGCTCGATGACCGCCCGCGCCGCCGACCCGGACACCCTGGTTGCTTCGGCAAAGGCCTATCTCGGCGCCCTCAACAAGATCGTCATGAAGCGCCAGCGCGACATCCCGGCCGCCGTCGCGGGCTGAGGCGCCACAGCCACCACCGTCATTCCGGGGCGCGCGTCAGCTGATCGCGACTGCCTCCGTCATCGCGAAATCGTAGGGTGGGCAAAGCGAAGCGTGCCCACCATCGCGAGCGAAATCTGTGATGGTGGGCACGTCGCTGCGCTCCTTTGCCCACCCTGCGCTTCGGCGTGAACGCGACGCCCAGCATTAACCTTAATCCCTGATCTTTTCCGCTTCCGTCCTGAGGCGTTCGCTTCCGCCGCCAAGCCGCCGCATTGAGACCTAGCCTTGGGTCTCCGATGAAACGCGAGATCAGATGAGGGCGGCTCTCATCCTTGTTGGCCTCGGTACGCTTGCGGTGATGGAGATCCAGACTCCACCGCGCGCGACAAAGCCTGTCGAGACACAGCTTGCTCAGACAACTCTGGGCTTCGCCTCCAGCGATACGCTGACGGCAGCAGACCGAAACGAAATCCCGCACGCGCACCAGCGGGCATCGGCTCAGCAGATTTTTTCGCCCGAGCCGATCGCGCCGCCGGTTCAATCCGCGGCCGCCGCGCCGGAACCCGCGCCGACCGCTGAACAGGTAAAGCGCGCAGTCCCCGCCGAAAAAACCGCTGTCGTGCTGCCCAGACCTCGGCCCAAGGATCTGGCCAAGAATCCGCCCAAGAATCTGCCCAAGGATCTGGCCAAGCACCGGATTGCCAAGGCAACGGCAAAGACCACGCGTTCCAAGCCGACCGTCGAGACCAAGTCCTGTCAGCCTGGCGCCTTCGACGGCCTGTTCAAAGCATTGAACCTGCCACTGGGATGTCAAACCTAGCGCAACAGTCCTTTGCCTTCGAGGAGGTGGCTGACACTAAGCCGCGGCACCCGATGCATGGGTCGAAGCGGGCAAGCCGTGCTGATGAAATCAGGCCGCCAGATCCGGATGAGCGTCGGACCATTGTGACGGCGCGGTCGTGGTGGTCGGTGGAAGGCATTGCCATCATGCTGGCGGTAGCGGTCGCCTTGGCCGTCACGGCAAGCCTGTTCTGGCTTTGCGACGTTCAGTTGAAGGAGACACCGATCGACCGGGCCGCGATCAGGGCGCTGGTCGAGCGCATTGTTGCAGCCGAATCGAACGGCGATCCGAATGCCAGGAACAAGCGCTCGAGTGCGACCGGAGCCGCTCAATTCCTCGACGACACATGGCTCGAAGCCGTTCGAAGGCATCGACGCGATCTGGTCCAGGGACGCAGCGACAAGGAAGTGCTGGAGCTGCGTCGGGATGCCGGGCTTGCTCGGGAAATCACCGCGCGCACGATCGAGCAAAATGCCGCGATGCTGAGCAAGCGCGGCCTGCCGATCACGCCGGGTTCTCTCTACCTTGTGCATTTTGCCGGACCGGCAGGTGCCGTGGCCTTGCTGACCGCGGCGGAAAATGCCGACGCCGCTTCCCTGATGGCGGCCGCCGACGTGACAGGCCGCACCACCCGCGAGAAGCTGGTCAATGCCAATCCGTTCCTGAAGGTGTTGACCGTGCGCGATCTCAAGCTCTGGGCGGACCGCAAGATGGCGGTGGCCAATGCACCAGGGCGCTCGTGAGACTTGAATGAGAGCGCGCTTCCCAGCACCGCTCCCGTCATTCCGGGGCGATGCGAAGCATCGAGCCCGGAATCCACCAGGCCACCAACCTCTCTCTGTCATTCCGGGATGCGCCGCGAGGCGCAGGCCCGGAATCCATGGGGCCGCACGCACAAGCGGCGAAATGGATTCCAGGCTCGATGCGGAGCCTGTCATCGGGCCGCGCTTCGTGCGGACCCGGTGGCATCGCCCCGGAATGACACGGTTGATTGTCGCGACTTAAGTGCGACAAAACGACCCGACGGGCAAATCACCAAAAGTCTGTCCATCCCTCGCGCGAAAAATAAATCGCTTAACCCGTCGGGCAAATCAGCATTATGACTCCGCGCGTCTCACGGCGGATGAGGGGCGGGTCGCGATCGTCACGAACGTTGCGGTGAGATGCGGTGGACGCGGGTGTTGCGACTGACGAGCGTGACTATCCGTGGACGGCGAAGTCGTGTGGTTCTGGCGCCCCGACGCTGGCGCTAAGTACGCGAGCAGCAAGAGCTGCCGCGGATGACGGTGGCAAGAAAGCCCGGTCACCGGGAAGAGCACGAAGTAAGCCGTAAACCACTGCGCAGGGAAAGCCGGTGTTGCTCCGGTTGACCTGTGGTCCTACCCCCGTGCTTTTTGTTGCACGGGGCCCACGGGTGCAACCGGCACCCGGCTTTCCCTGCGCCCTCTGTCTTTCGAGGAGGGTGGAAAGAACACACAGCTCGGGCGAACAACGTCGCGAGAATGCGGACTCACATCCTCCGTGCTGTTTGAATCAGACGTAGGATGGGTAGAGCGCAGCGAAACCCATCATACGCGAGGCTTGCTCCGAGGCCGATGGGTTTCGCTGCGCTCTACCCATCCTACGGACTACGGACCTACGGACCGCGCCACAACAACTACCCGCGGTTATGGGACCCGTCTTTCGACGGGACGACAGCAGAGCAGGATGCGACAGCACGATGGTCAATCGTGAGCTGTCCGGACAGAACGTCGCACTTTTTGCGGCGCAGCATGCGCCCTCATTGTCGGCCCCTGCTAACGGGCAATGGCAATTTGGTTGGCTTCTCTGTATTGGTTCGGCTGGCATACAAAAACTCGGGCGCGCGGGTCGTTCGCGCGCCCTGCAATCACGCGGGAGGAAACATGCGTAAGTTGATGTTGGTTGCGGCATCGGTCGCGGCAATTGCTTTTGCCGGGCCGGCGGCCGCGGACGATCCGATCGTCATCAAGTTCAGCCACGTCGTGGCGACCAACACGCCGAAGGGGCAGGCGGCCGAGAAGTTCAAGGAACTGGCCGAAAAGTACACCAACGGCAAGGTGAAGGTTGAGGTCTACCCGAACTCGCAGCTCTACAAGGACAAGGAAGAGCTGGAGGCGCTGCAGCTCGGCGCGGTGCAGATGCTGGCGCCCTCGAACTCGAAATTTGGACCGATCGGGGTCAAGGAATTCGAGGTGTTCGATCTGCCCTACATTCTTCCCGACATCGCCACGCTGCGCAAGGTCACCGACGGTCCGCTCGGCACCAAGCTTCTGAAATTGCTCGAGCCAAAGGGCATGATCGGCCTCGCTTACTGGGACAACGGCTTCAAGCAGATGAGCGCCAACAAGAAGCTCATCGCGCCGGAGGATTACAAGGGTCTGAAGTTCCGCATCCAGTCGTCGAAGGTGCTGGAGGCGCAATTCCGAAACCTCGGCGCGATCCCGCAGGTGATGGCGTTCTCCGAAGTCTACCAGGCGCTGCAGACCGGCGTGGTCGACGGCCAGGAGAACACTTGGTCGAACATCTACACCCAGAAGATGCACGAGGTGCAGAAATACATCACCAACACCAATCACGGCTATATCGGCTACATCGTGGTCGTGAACAAGAAGTTCTGGGAAGGTCTGCCGGCCGACATCCGGGCCAATTGCGAAAAGGCGATGAAGGAAGCCACCGCCTATGGCAACGGGCAGTCGCAGAAGGAAAACGACGACGCGCTCGCCGAGATCAAGAAGACCGGCAAGAGCGAGATCATCACGCTGACGCCGGAGCAGGACGCCGCGATGCGCAAGGCGATGGATCCGGTTTACAAGGACGTCGCCAAGCGCGTCGGCCAGGGCTTGATCGACGAGTTCCTGAAAGAAACCAAGGGCGCGACGAACTGATCACGTGATGATTTTGCGTCGATCGTGAAGCGAACTCGGATCGCCTCTCCCCGCGTGCGGGGAGAGGCCGGAATTCAAGCTGCGCTTGAATTCAGGGTGAGGGGCTGCTTCCGCGAACTCATTCCTAGCCGAGTTCGCGGAGACAGCCCCTCACCCCGCCCTCTCCCCGTAAGAACGGTGAGAAGGAGCCGCGAGCGAAACTCCTTGGGGGAACATTGATACTGCTCCGCATCCTCGACCGGTTGGAGGAGACATTGATCGCGACGCTGATGGCGGCCGCGACTCTCATCATCTTCGTGGCCGTCTGCCACCGCTATCTGATCGGCGTTCCCTTTCTTTATCCGATCCTGTTTCCGATCAACCTGTCCTGGGCGCAGGAACTGTGCATCTACATGTTCGTGTGGGTGGCGAAGTTCGGCGCGGCCTATGGCGTGCGCACCGGCATCCATGTCGGCGTCGATGTCGTGGTCAACCAGTTGAGATCGCCGTGGCGCAACGTCGTGGTGCTGTTCGGCCTCTTCTGCGGCGCCTTCTTCACCGCCGTGATCGGCACCATGGGCGCGAAATTCGTCTATGGCCTGATGCAGACCGATCAAGTCTCGCCTGACCTCGAGATACCGAGCTGGTTCGTCTATCTCTGCATCCCGCTCGGCTCCTATTTGATGTGCTTCCGCTTCCTGCAGGTCGCCTGGGCCTATTTCCGTACCGGTGAACTACCGCATCATGACCATGCCCGCGTCGAGGGTGTCGAGGTCGATGCGCCCGCGATCGGCGCCGGCGAGGTGACGCGATGACGAGCCTCATCATCTTCGGGCTGCTGATCGCCCTGATGCTGACGGGCATGCCGATCTCGATCGCGCTCGGTTTGACCGTGCTCACCTTCATCTTCACGATGACGCAGGTGCCGACGGAATCGGTGGCGCTGAAATTGTTCACCGGCATCGACAATTTCGAGATCATGGCGATCCCGTTCTTCATCCTCGCCGGCAATTTCCTGACCCATGGCGGCGTCGCTCGCCGCATGATCAACTTTGCCACTTCGATGATCGGCCATTGGCATGGCGGACTGGGGCTCGCCGGCGTGATGGCCTGTGCGCTGTTTGCCGCGGTGTCGGGGTCATCGCCCGCAACAGTGATCGCGATCGGATCGATCATGTTGCCGGCAATGGTGAACCAGGGCTTTCCAAAGCGCTTCGGGGCCGGTGTCATCACCACATCCGGCGGGCTCGGCATCCTGATCCCGCCGTCGATCGTCATGGTGATCTATTGCGTGGCAACCGGCGGCAGTATCGCGCTGGATCCTGCCGGCCACCGGGTATCATCGGCGTCCGTCGGCCAAATGTTCATCGCCGGCGTGATCCCCGGGCTGATGCTGGCGGCGCTGCTCGGCGCGACCACGTTTTACCGCGCCTGGCGCAACGACTATCCGCGCCTGCCGCGCGCGAGCTGGGCCGAGCGTTTTGATGCGTTCCGCAAATGCGTCTGGGGCTTGCTGCTGATCCTGATCGTGCTCGGCGGCATTTATGCCGGATGGTTCACGCCGACGGAGGCGGCCGCCGTCAGTGCAGTCTATGCCTTCGTCATTGCGGTGTTCGTCTATCGCGACATGTCGCTGAAGGACGTGCCGAAGGTGCTGCTCGGCTCGGCCAATATGAGCGCGATGATCCTCTACATCATCACCAATGCGGTGCTGTTCTCGTTCCTCATGGCGAACGAAAACATCCCGCAGCAGATCGCGGCCTGGATTACCTCCGTCGGCGTCGACTGGATCATCTTCCTGATCATCGTCAATGTGCTGCTGTTGCTCGCCGGCAACTTCATGGAGCCTTCCTCGATCGTGCTGATCATGGCGCCGATCCTGTTTCCGGTGGCGGTCAAGCTCGGGATCCATCCGGTGCATTTGGGCATCCTGATGGTGGTCAACATGGAGGTCGGCATGTGCCATCCGCCTGTCGGCCTCAACCTCTACGTCGCTTCCGGCATCGCCAAGATGGGTATCACGGAACTGACGATCGCGGTGTGGCCTTGGCTTTTGACCATGCTGATCTTCCTTGGGATCGTCACCTACATTCCCGAGGTCTCGCTGTGGCTGCCGCGCGCCCTCGGTATGTTGTGAGGCCTTAACCAGGGGACATTACAACTTGGTGAGGGAATGTTCCCTGTCCAAACTGTAAGTTGCGGCGCGGGCAGGGCGGTCTCATCTTCAGGCAGGCTCCAAAGGAGGTTCGTATGAAGAAAGTTCTACTCGCCAGCGTCGCGGCGCTCACCATCGCCGGCTCGACCGTCGCCTATGCCCAGCATCGCCATTGGATGCATGGCCCGATGCGGATGAACCCGGAGGATCGCGCGGCCTTCCTCGATGCACGGATTGCCGCCGTTCATGCCGGGCTGAAGCTGAACGCCGACCAGGAGAAACTGTGGCCGCCGGTCGAGGCCGCGGTGCGCGATTTCGCCAAGCTCCGGATCGACCGAGCCAACGCCCGGATGGAGGCGACGAAGAGCTCCGACGCGCAGCAAAAGCCGGAGGACTTGGTCGCCCGGCTCCGCGAGCGCGCCGATAACATGGCGGCCAGCTCCGCCGCGCTGAAGAAGATCGCCGATGCCGCCGATCCGCTCTACAAGACGCTCGACGACAACCAGAAGCGCCGGCTCACCGTCCTGACCCGCATGGACCGCCACTTCGGCGGCGGGGGCTGGCGCCACCACCGCTTCGAGCGTGGCCATGACCGCGACGATAGCGGTGACCGTGACGGCTCTGGCCAGCTCTGAGCCCGGCAACCGGCAATCGGCCTAACCATCGGAAAAGCCGCCGGAATCCGGCGGCTTTTCGCCTTCCCGGGTACCCGGCCAAAGCACGGGAAAACCTCATCCATCTTGCTGGACATCGCAGGGTCGCTTTGCTAAACGACGGCCCTCGCGACGAGGTTTTCGGACCTGTTCCGGGCGCATAGCTCAGTTGGTAGAGCAGCTGACTCTTAATCAGCGGGTCCCAGGTTCGAGCCCTGGTGCGCCCACCACGCTTAAGCCACTGCTAGGCAGTGGTTTTTTTAATTCCGGCCGATAGAACAAAGCGCGATTGTGCGACCGCTTTTTGTGGTCCTGGTCGCACGGCGTGCGACCGTTGACAATGGTTCTCTATGTGTTCTCATTGGGCATGAGCAAAAGATGCGCCCAGGACTATCGCCTTCGAAGCACCAGGAGGCGGGGCCGCACGGATCTCGATGATTGACCAGGAGATGCTCGAGCTTGCGCGCCGGCTTCGCCAGTACACACACGCCAGTTTCCTTGGTGCCGGGCCGCGTACGGAAGCGCTGCAGGCGCCGCAGAAGGCGATCGACGAAGTCGGCTTCGCGGTCACCGGCGCCGCGAGGATTTCTACGCGGGATCGTCTAGCATCGGCTGCCGCCGCCTCACGCCATTCCTTCTTTCCGGACCTGCAGCACCAGGCGGTCAATGCCGGCATCGGCGCGGGCCGCATTGCGGGCGCGGTAGTGCTTCACGATGGTCTGCGCGCTCTTGTAGCTGTGGCCGGTGATGTCGCAGATCGTGAGCAGATCGCAGCCGCCGCGATCGAGCAGCATGACGCAGGTGTCGCGCAAATCCTGGTCGTGCTTGCGGTCGAGCTCGCCGGATCCATTGATGAAGAACAGCGACGGACATGGTTTCAGCCGCCAGGCTGATTCATCGCCATTGCCGTCGCGACTCGCCTGGGGGCCATCCATTCGGCAAGCGCGCGGTTGCGCCCGTCGACCATCCGCGCGCGCATCGCCTTGTCCTGGGCTTCCTCGATCGGATACGGCTTGAACACCACTGGCAGAGCGGCTGTGAGTGCGTCGGCAAGCCGCTCGGCGCGAGCGATGGCGGCTTGCGGGGTGTCTCGATCGAGGAAGCCGAACGCAGCGAGCGTGCGCGTTGTCATCACCCAATGCCGATACGCATTCTCGTCATAGGGCTGGCCGTTGTCCTCGTTGATGACGAATTCGGGCGGCACCACATCGAGCTGTAGGCGCAGCTTGATCTCTTTCGCGCGAGCGCGGGCGGCATTGAGTCGGGCCGTGAGCTGCGGCGCTTCCTTGATGTCGACGAGCTCGCCGGTCTTGCTCTGGCGAAACGCATGACGCCCTTCGACTTTGCTCTCATCCCGCATCGCGATCCGGTCGGTCTGCCGCTGACCGGTGAACAGCGCGAGATAGAAACTGTCGCCGATTGAATGCCGCGTGATCTCGTCGGAAGCCGCGACCCAGGCAGAAAATTCCGGCATCGTCACCAGCACCACACGTCCGTCGGGATGATCGAACTCCATGCCGATGCGAGGATTGGGCCCAAGCCGCCAATGTATGCTCTCCTGGCCCCATGTTAGGGCTGCCGACAGTGCGGCGATCACACTGATCGCCATGTGGTGGCCGCGTTCGGCTTTCACGTAGTTGAAGAAGGCACGCAGCTCAGGCCGCCCCAGCGACGACGGCGTGACGTCGGCGATGGTCTCGCGCTCGCGCACAGGCGGTAGCACGCCAAGCACTTTTGCCGCGCGCTCTTTCTTGCGGAATTCGGCGGCCTGCTCCCGCCTCATCGGCTTATAGAGGATTGCCTGCACGGCCTTGTGATAGGAACGCTGCGTTGCCAGCGCATTGGTCTTGAATTCGTCGGAGCTGGTCCAGTCGTCGAGCAGATGGTCGACCGTCTCTCGTTTCCGCTCCGGCTTTGGCTTGGTCTGTCCCGCGGCGCGCGCGGCCGCGACTTCCGCAACCCGCTTGTCGGAGAACGCCGCGGCTTCCTCGATCGTGAACCATCGGCCGACCGGCCGGCCTTTGTCGTCCAACGGCGGATGGCGCAGATCGGCGTCGACGAAGCCGAGCGCGCGCTGGCGCGGTCCATGCACGGCGCGCGGCCGGCCGCCGCGCCATTTCACATAGGGGAATCGGGGATCGGCCATAGAGAGCCTCGGTGCCGAAGTAGAGGAAGGCACCCATTGGAATCTAGCACCGTCCGGGATGTCAAGCGCCATGATGCCCATAAGCCGTCCGCAGGCGCTCGCGATGTTCTTTGTCGCTTGCTGCTGGCGGTGACGCAAATGCGTCATTAGCGATTGTCTTCGGGCGTATGGGATGATGCCGAGTCAGCCAAGCGTCGAAGCCAGTACGTTCCCATTTAAGCGGGCCGCGTTCGCTGATGGGCGCTGGCAAGCCATCGCGCTCGTGCCGGATCTGGCGCGTGCGATAGAAAGTGTCCAGTGAGACGCCTATCGCCATCGCAACCTCGGTCGAGGAATAGGGCGGCGCCATCCTCTGTGAACTATCTGGTAGGCGCAAATGCATAAGCCCGCAACGCCGCGTCACCTCTCCCTCCTTTGATCGAAGTCGATGGAACATGGGAGCAGACAAGAACGATGGTGAAAAGCGCACGCACCAGACGTAGGGAATTCGGCTAATTTGGAGTACAAATGGGATGCAAGAGGCGCTGTCACGTCGCACATTCGCGCGCCACCGCTATGCGAACCCGCAACCAGACCGTTACGAGCGGCAGAATAGCGTGTCGGCTTTGTTGATTTTCCTGCGATTTTGCAGAAAACTGGCTGCGTTCATTTCACGTCGCGCGGGTTGTTTCTGGTGCGAAACTGGCGCGGTTCGTCCGCAATCGAATCTTGGACTTAGGGGGTGTGCCTGCTGTTAGTGATAACGTGAGAACGCAAGTCAATCCCAACGGTGCCGACGAGCGACGGCAAGCGAATTCCGTGCGTCATCGTGCCGGCTGATCGCGGCGGCCTGTCAAGGTCAACGTCCAGCCGGCTTGCAACGCGCTATCGGAAGCAAGCCAAAAACGTACAAGAGAAAGCAAGCCAGGCGAAAAAATCGTGAGTTTCTTCGAGCGTTTAAAGACAGAAGCATCCGCCGAGTGGCGAGCCTACACCGAGCATCCCTTCACAAATGGGTTGGCAGACGGCTCGCTCCCCGAAGCGGCGTTTCGTCACTACCTCGCCCAGGATTACCTGTTCCTCACCGAATTTGCCCGCGCCTACGCGCTCTCGGTCTACAAGTCGCCCAAGCTTGCCGACATGCGTGAAGGGGCGGCCGGCCTAGCGGCCATCCTTGACGTCGAAATGAACCTACATGTGAAGCTCTGCGCCGGTTGGGGTCTGTCCCCGAGCGACCTCGAGCAAACCCCTCCGGCGGTGGAGATGCTGGCCTATACACGCTACGTGCTCGACGCAGGAATGCGCGGCGATCTGCTGGCACTCAAGGCGGCGCTTGCCCCCTGCGTGATCGGCTACGCGGAGATCGCAACGCGGCTCACCGCGCGACCCGGTGCGGTCGCTGCGACGAACCCCTATCGCGTTTGGATCGCCGAGTACGCTGGCGCGCCATACCAGGAGGTCGCGGCGAAAGCGCGGGCGCACCTGGAGCATCTTGCCGATCTCTACGCCACGCCGGCCCGCGAGGTAGAGCTGATTGCGATCTTCAAGGAAGCCACCCGACTGGAGGCCGACTTCTGGGAGATGGGCTGGCGCGCCGGCCAGCGTGTCGTGTAACCATTTCGGCAATCGTCAGCCTCATAACCTGAAGGTCATAGGTTCAAATGCTATCCGCGATTTGCAGATCTGAACCGAACGGAATCTGACGAGGGCGTCATGCAAATCACACGGTCGCGAAACCGAGTGGAGTTGCGCCGCTAGCGTATCCGCGCCCGCAGTACGAAAGCGGTGCCGAAAACGAGCGCCCGTTCGATTTTTCGCGACATAGGTCGCTTTCACCCGACCTGCGGTTTATCACCTTCGTGCTCGCTAACTCGTGATGCTAACTGACGATAACGTCCAATTATCGAAACCGAGCGGGTGGCCGCTACGGGTCGAGAACGATTAGAGCGACAAGGCCGAGCCCGAGCTCGCGAAGCAGGCGAGGGACGTTTCGCCTAATGGCCTGCCGGAGCGGATTCGGATGTAGCGAAACGACGAATATTGCTGCCGCAATGGGCCCAGCTCAAACGGGTAAGAGCTGGTGCCCGTCGCGGTGTTCGTTTGCGCCGGCACCGCTATTGCAGTGGATTGAAGGCGTAAGCGAACCCGATACGACCCGATTGCATTGACTGGCTATATTGGGTCTGGCGGTCGCTTGTTTGCGTGACCTGAGGTGGCGCGCCTGTAAAGGAGAAATGGTCGCTTGTTCTAGACGTTCCGAAATCGGTGTAGCGATATTCCGCCCTGACGCTCCAGTTGGAATCTAATTTGCGTTCGATGCCGCCACCGGCAGTCCAACCATTCACCCAGAAGCTCTCAACCGGCTGATAGAACGGATTGTCAGTGACGTTCCGAGCCTCGAACTCAGCGCCGGTCCAACCGCCAATGCCATAAATCAGTGTCCGGTCATCTAACAGAGCACCCGCGCGCAAGAGCGCGGACGTCATCCACTGAGCCGCAACCTGTGGCCTAAAATCGCCCAATGCCGTCTGTCCGGTCGTACCTGCGGCGTTGAAGTATGTGTAGGCCTTAGGCCCGGAAATTGAGCTGGGAAGCCGTTGCCTCAAGCTGCGCGCCTAGAACGACCCTGGAGACCTGAACGTTCCAGCCAGCAAATAAGTCGATCAGTCCCCCGCCGTTGTTGGCTGAGGAGTTGCCCACAGTGTCAAGGCCACTAATCGTAAATGGGAATGGATTTCCAGAGATAGCCTGCGTGTCCCGTTGGGCTGATACGACGCTCGACCTAGTTGCCGCGCGGCCCGCGGAAGCTCCCCAATAGGCTCCGGTCCAACCGGCAACTGGACGAACGGTCTCGGTTACCTTGTATGCCAAGGCCGAGGCGACGTTGGCTGGCACGGGATTGTAGTTTCTAGGCTTCTCCACCACGACCTTGGCTTGCGACCGTGCCTTCTCCGCTTCACGTTTGTACGCGCGGTTCTCGACCTCTATGGCGGCTACGCGAGCCTCCAGGGCCGCTATCTTTTGCAGGACTAGGTCCGCTGATGATGGTTCGGCATTTGCCGTGCCGTAGAACAGAGCGGCGAACCCAAGGCACACTACAAAAAGGCGCGCCTTTCGCGTCGTGTAAGAGAACATCTACACAGCCCCCAGTTGCTTTCGCCATGGTATGTTCCTTCTTCGTCTACTCGCAAGACCGAGCCGTGCCATGAGCAGCATTTGGGAACGATCATCCCCAGGTCATTGGTTGGGGTCAGGCCGAGAATACGTGCCGATATATGAACGCCCGCAACAAACCTGCCTGAATCTGCGGCGTTCCCGTGGCGCTAGGCCGCTGGGTCAATCTGTCCTCCATTCGTTGCGTCTACCCTTCTCTGTCACGGCGCGCAAAAGACCAGTTGGGCCGATGTTGGTCCAACATCGAACCGCATTGTGCAGATTTGAAACAGGTTAGCTTCGATTCGATTCGTTTCCGTAAATAATCACACTGAGGATCATCATCATATTGGTCCAGTCGCTCTTCGGGCTTGATCGTGCAGCAGGAAGTACCAACGAATCCTGATGCCGTAGGTCGCGGCTCGCGCGCCGCGCAATACCTACGTATGTCCACCGATAACCAGAAGTATTCCACTCTGAATCAGGCAGAGGTCATCGCGGCCTATGCGATCATCAGGGGCTTTAGGATCGTTCGGACGTACGAAGATGAGGGATGGAGCGGCCTAAGTATCGATAGAGCCCGAAGGCGCAGGGCGCCCTGCTGGAGGCGTACGTGAATGAGCGGCACACGAGCAAGCAGATAGCAAAAATGCGAAAACTCGTCGAGCAGCGACACCGCAGTCTAGTAGCCGCCCGGCGCGAAGGCGAGATCAATCCAAAGACCCTGGTTCGCGCCTACCAGCAGGAAACGGAGCGTCAGCAAGTAATAGCGAGCCAGGCCGAACTTACTCATGCTCGGCTCGTGTTTATCGTGAATGCGTTGAGAACACTGTTAGAGGAGCGAATGTTCGCCACGCTGCTGCGCAAGGAAAAGCTAGACAAAATACCTCTGTCGATCCTGCGCCGGTTGTCGTTTTCTCGGTTGGACGCATAGATGTCTCAAGGTCCTGTCAGCTGTGCGTTCGAACCTAATCTCGTGCTCCTTCCGCTGTCATCTTTGCTACCCCTCGGGCAGGTGACGGACATCGTGAAGCAGTCGCCAAGATATCGGTGTATCGCAGAGTCGCTCGAAGAGATTGGGCTCGTAGAGCCCTTGGTTGTGTATCGGAAGCCCGATCGGCGTGGCCGATATCTGCTGCTTGACGGGCTTCTGCGGTGGACGATCATGCGTGAAAGAGGCCAAACCGAAGCCGAGTGCCTGCTGGCCAAAGAGGACGAGGCCTTCACGTACAACAAGCGCGTCAATCGTCTTGCACTCGTTCAGGAGCATTTCATGATTGTGCGAGCAATCGAGCGCGGCGTCTCCGAAGAAAAATTGGCAAAAGCACTGGGCGTCAACATTGAGCATATCCGGCGACGGCGTAAGCTGCTTCATGGTATCTGCGAGGAGGCGGTCGGACTTTTGCGGGACAAAGTTGTCAATCCCGTTACATTCAATGTTCTTCGCAAGATGAAAGCTGTCCGTCAGGTCGAGGCATGCCAATTGATGGTGTCCGCCTCTAACTATTCGTCTTCGTATGCGAAGGCGCTGCTTTCCGCGACAAAGGATGCCGATCGGGCGAGGTCCGCTCATCCTTGATGTCGCGGACGCTGCGACGAACTCCTATCGCGTTTGGATCGCCGAGTACGCCGGCACGCCGTACCGGGAGGTCGCGGCGAAAGCGCGGGCGCACCTGGAGCATCTCGCCGATCTCTACGCCACGCCGCCCCGCGAGGCAGAGCTGATTGCGATCTTCAAGCCACCCGACTCGAGGTAGACTTCACTTCTGGGAGATGGGCTGGCGCGCCGGCCAGCGTGTTGAATAACCCTTTCGGCAATCGTCAGGCTCACAAATGGAAGTCATAGGTTCAAACCCTGTTCCCGCAACCAAGTATGGTTGCGCCGGAGGAGGCGGACGCACCCGAGGGGGCGGGAACGAAGTGGACGAGCGCTTTGCGCTTCCGCTTTGAAGCCGATGACGGTGCGAGAAGGACGGTGCGGTCAAACGGTGGAGAAGAACGATGCCCTGGTCGTTCCGAACGGTCGTCGAGGCAAGGCAAGAGTTTGTCGCGTTGGCCAGCTCACCGCGTGCAAATATCCGTGCTCTTTGCCGCCAGTTCGATGTAAGTCCCAAAACAGCATACAAGCTGCTGGCCCGTGTTCGTACGA
This sequence comes from Bradyrhizobium cenepequi, assembly GCF_020329485.1. GTDB lineage: Bacteria > Pseudomonadota > Alphaproteobacteria > Rhizobiales > Xanthobacteraceae > Bradyrhizobium > Bradyrhizobium cenepequi. Next base: position 74,209 of record NZ_JAGKJI010000036.1, on the reverse strand, counting down.
TGGGCGCAAGCGCCTATCTGGATCTATCACGCCGGCCGCGGCGCAGCCCGTCGAAAACGTCACCAGCGATCGAGGAGGAAATACTGTCGGTCCGCTTGAGCCACCCGCTCTGGGGTGGCCGTCGGATTGCAGGCGAGCTTCGCAGACACGGGACAGAAAAAATCCCGGCACCCTCGACCATCACGAGTATCCTTTCACGATGCTGCGTGGCCAATCCAATGGATAGCATGGGTGAGTTTGCCGCGCTCCCGGCCGAACCAGTAGGAGAGCTGCCCGCGCGCTGGAAAGGGAAGCTGTCCCCTGCTATCGACGAAGCCGATCTTCGGATCGTCACTGAACATTTGCTGAGCGTGCGGGTCCTCGACCGCAGGCGAGCGATGGTGCTCCTGACGCATTGGCTCGGCCTCCAACAGAGTTGGCTATGCCGGTTGATTGGGCTGAGCCCCGCGACTTGGCGCCGATGTCTTCGCGTCTATGCGGAAGGTGGTGTCGATGCCCTGTTCGCGCGACGGCGAAGTCCGACGCGAAAAGTGGACAATGAGGAACTTAGGAAGCTCCTATTCGACACCCTGCACAGGCCGCCGGGCGAATTCGGCATCAACCGCACCACATGGAAGGTCGCTGATCTCAGCCGCGTCCTTGCGCAAAGGGGACAGCCCGCCAGCGAGGACATTGTCCGTGAGATCATAAAATCGTCGGGATACCGGTGGCGAAAGGCCCGCATCGTATTGACTTCAAACGACCCGGAGTTCGCGCAGAAGCTTGACCGGATAAAGTCGATATTGAGCAACCTCGCTGCCGACGAAGCGTTTTTCTCCATCGACGAGTTCGGGCCGTTTGCCGTCAAGCATCAGCCGGGAAAATCACTTACGGCGCCCGGCGAATGGCCGCTCGTGCAGCAATGGCAGAAGTCGCGCGGCACGGTCACCCTGACGGCGGCTATCGAGCTCTCCTCTAATCAAATCACTCACTTCTATAGCGAGAAGAAGAACACAGCGGAAATGATCCGCATGATGAAGCTGCTTCTCGAGAAATATCAGGACCGAAAATGCATTTATCTCTCCTGGGATGCGGCCTCCTGGCACATCTCGAAGGAGCTCAACAGAATCGTGGAGGATCACAACAGCCGAATAGTCGGGCCCACGGTCGTGATCGCGTCGTTGCCCGCGCGGGCGCAGTTCCTGAATGTCATCGAATCCGTGTTCAGTGGCATGGCCCGTGCCATCATTCACAACAGCAACTACCAGTCACCGGATGAAGTGAAGGCGGCAATCGACCGATACTTTGAAGAGAGGAACGAGCATTTCAGAATTAGTCCACGCAGAGCCGGCAACAAGATCTGGCGGAAGGAGCGGGTGGCTGCGGAATTCTCCCCGGCGAACAACTGCAAAGACCCGCGTCTAGGTTGATGCTCATGTTGCGCCTCGCACCCTTGCCGCGTGAACCGGTTTTGATGCGGTAGCGCCGTGCGCCATGCATTGTTGGCGGATGAGAGCGGACCGTAGGATTGTGCTCCTGGCCGGAATCGGACCGATGAAAGAAAAGTCCATGTTCCCGGCTTAAGTAGGGCCTCGCGCTCGCATCTACACGCCAATCGATTCTTGGGAAAAGATCGTTTGCCATAGAAAGTGATGCGGCGTCCGACGCGATTCGAACGTGTGATCTTGCCTTCGGAGGGCCGCGTCTGGGCTGTCAAACGAGGAACGCTTCCACTAACCGCAGGAATGGCGTACGGGATTCGTACAAGTGGCGGTTTTAGTCATGCTATGAAGGTGCAGCCGGACGGGTTAAACTGCGCGCCAATAAGAGAACAGGGCCTCTAAAATAGTGGGTTTCGCGATGTAGCGCACCACTGACTCGAACCCACCGTCCATCGACGGCGGAGTGCGCGTTCCGTTTGACGGATATCGCCAGGGTCCGCGATTAGTCTTTAGCATTTAGTCCATCGTTGGCATCACAAACTCCGCGCCGGCGCGTATGCCGGTGGGCCACCGCGTGGTGATCGTTTTCAACTTCGTGTAGAATCGAACACCTTCCGGTCCGTGCATTTGGTGGTCGCCGAAGAGAGAGGCCTTCCAGCCGCCGAACGAATGAAATGCCATCGGTACTGGGATCGGAACGTTGATGCCGACCATACCGACTTGAATCTTGTGAGCGAATTCTCGCGCGGCATCTCCGTCCCGCGTGAATATGGCGGTACCGTTGCCGAACTCGTGCGAGTTGACCATCTCGGCCGCCTCGTCGTAGGAATTCGCGCGGGCCACCGCGAGTACGGGACCGAAGATCTCTTCTCGGTAGATCTTCATGCCGGTAGTCACGCGGTCGAACAAAGTGCCGCCAATGAAGTATCCTCGTTCGTAGCCTTGTCGTCGGAAGTCGCGGCCGTCGACCACCAGTTGCGCTCCCTCGTCGGCTCCGGTGTCGATGTAGTTGCGGACCTTTTCGAGGTGCTGTTTTGTGACCAGGGGACCCATCTCGGCGTCGGGGTCGGTGCCCGGTCCGATGTTTAGCGCTCGCACCTTGGGAGCCAGCTTTTCGATGAGCCGATCGGCCGTCGTGTTGCCGATCGGCACGGCGACGGAGATGGCCATGCACCGCTCGCCGGCGGAGCCGTAGGCGGCGCCCATCAGAGCGTCGACGGCCTGATCCATGTCGGCGTCCGGCATGACGATCATGTGGTTCTTCGCGCCGCCGAGCGCCTGGCAACGCTTACCGTTGCTTGTGGCGGTTTGATAGATGTAGCGGGCAATCGGCGTCGAGCCAACGAAGCTTATCGCGACTACGTCCGGATCGTGCAGGATGGCGTCGACCGCTTCCTTGTCGCCGTGAACGACGTTGAAGACGCCGTCCGGCAGACCTGCTTCCTTGAGCCACTGCGCGAGGACCAGCGCCGCCGATGGATCGCGTTCCGACGGCTTGAGCACGAAGGTGTTGCCGCAGGCGAGCGCGACCGGAAACATCCACATTGGGACCATCGCGGGGAAATTGAATGGAGTAATGCCGGCGATGACGCCGAGCGGTTGCCGCAGCGAGTGGCTGTCGACTCGCGTGCCGACGTTCTCCGTGACCTCTCCCTTAAGGAGTTGTGGAGCGCCCGTCGCGAATTCCACGACCTCCATGCCGCGCTGGATTTCGCCTTTCGCGTCCGACAAGACCTTGCCGTGTTCGGCCGTGATTACCTCGGCGAGCTCGTCGATGCGATCCTCGATGATCCGGAGGAAGCGGTTGAGGATGCGGGCGCGGCGCAGCGGCGGAGTGTTCGCCCAGGCCGGAAACGCCTTTTGGGCAGCGGCAACCGCGGAGCGTACCTCTTCCGCCGAAGAGAACCCGAGCGTTCCCGATTGCTCGCCGGTCGCGGGATTGTAAATCGGTGACGAGCGCGAGCTCTTGCTAGACGCGACTTCCCCGTCGATGAAGTTGGAGATCGTCTTGGGCATGGCTTCCCCTCAATGAATGGCTTGATCGCCTTCGATATGAAGCGCATAAAAATGCGCATCAACGGCATAATTTGCGATTCTGAAGGCATCGAAGAGCTTGCGGTTAAACCACGCGACCGTCGCCCGCCAACTCACAGCTCTGGAGCGCAGCGTGAACGCCCGACTCGTCGAGCGCCACACGTCGGGCTGCACGTTAACGCCGGCGGGCGAGGCGTTGCTTGTCGCGGCGGAGCGCGCCGAGAGCGAATTCCTGAAAGTCGGCTCCGACATCGCCGGAGCGACTGAGACGATAGCTGGAACGGTGCGGGTGGGGGCACCGGATGGGCTCGGCAGTTACTTTTTGGCGGACCGCTTGGGTGCATTGGCGGCCGGGCACCCTGCGCTCGTCATTCAACTCGTTCCCCTTCCGAGAACGTTCTCCCTGTCCAGGCGCGAAGCCGATGTCGCAATCACGCTCGACCGGCCCAAGCAGGGACGGCTGATCCTATCGAAGCTGACCGATTACACGCTAAGCGTCTACGCGGCAGAAAATTATCTGGCGCGCGAAGGCAAGATAAGGACCCAGGAGGATCTCGCCGGCCGACTGTTCGTCACCCACGTCGAAGACTTCGTTTACAGCCGGGCGCTGGGCTACGCGTCCGCCTTGGGACGGCTGATGTCGCGCCGATATGAATGCGGAAGTGTCGTCGCGCAGATGGAGGCCGTCCGGAACGGGCACGGGGTCGGGATACTTCACGACTACGTCGCCCGACGCTATCCCGAACTGAAGCGCCAGCTTCCCGACGTGCGTTTTATTCGCAGCTACTGGCTCACGTCGCATCCCGACACTCACGGGACACGGCGGGTCGTCGAGGTTCATCGGTTCATCGCGGAATCCGTCAAGTCGGCGAAACCTACCTTTGTGGCGAAGTGACCTGACCGCTCCGGTCGTGAGGCTCTGGCCCAATCGGGACGTCCAGTCAGCATGGCGCGCTGCGCTGCGGCTTCCCAATCGTACTCCTGCGCGATCAGTTCGACCTGCCAATTCCTGTCGCGTTTCGTGAGCACGGCGTACCCGGCGTGAGGAGAGCGGTGTTCGAGTGCCGGGGCCGAAGCGATGTCGGCGAAGACCGGGCATCCGACGCTGCCAGGATTCAAGATAAGATGACGGGCGGGACCGGCTAACGAAGCTCTGTCGGTGGCTGTGACCGCAGAGGACAACGCGGGAGTCCGCGCCGCCCTCCAGGTGCGATTCAAGGACGTGGCGACGGGCAGGCACCGGCTTTCCGTCATCCAGAAACTCTTCCAAAAGGCGGGTGCAATCGTCGTCTGGAGTGCCGTGGCAAGCCAGAATGCCGTCGTCGAATATCAGACGCGAAGGTAATTCGTGGAGAGTCCGTCGCTGCTTCAGCTTTAGAGCGTCGTGGGCGTACCGTCCGGCGGGAGACAATTGATCGCGGGAGAGCTCGACGATCCACTGATCGTGATTGCCGCCGACCGTCGGCAAGGAGAACGACTGAAGCGCCTCGAAAGTCTCCTCGGCCACAGCACGCTCGTTGCGCAGTCGCCTAGATCGATCGTGCGATGAACCCCACGCACATTGATGTCCGTCATCAAGGTCTCGGGAGTGTTAATCGGCGCACAATATTGACCCCGTCTATACGAAGTTGATCAAGCACTTAGGGTGCCGATCGGCGCTTGGACCCCACACCGATTCATAATCTTCTCGCCGGCCGAGGTGTGCGGCTCCGCCGTGGCTCGGAAGGTGCGGCGCCTCGTCACCGCGATCGCGGCTTCCAATTCGATCAGTCCCGTCTGGTGCATTGTCCCAGCCTTCGGCACGGCTTATGCCGGTTTGTCAATCTTATCGGATCGATCTATCCGGCATATCTCCTCTCGCAAAGGAGAGCCGCTCGTGGATCTGAATCGTGTTGGGAGGCGCGCGCTGATGACTGGTTCGTCTTCCGGACTCGGCGAGGCGATCGTAAAATTTCTGGCACAAGAAGGCGCGGCGGCGGTCGTCCACAGCCAGAATGAAGCCCTTGTTTCGCCAGTGGCTGACGCAATCGCCGCAACGGGCGCCAAAGTCGACCGGGCGTTCGGCGACCTGTCTACGGACGAAGGCGCGGATGCCGTCTGCGCGCGGGCGTTGGCGGATGGCGCGATCGACATTTTGCTCAACAACGCAGAGGGTGTGAAGGCGGCGCTCGACGGTGTCGACATCCTCGTCGACAATGTCGGCAATCCCACGCATGAGGTGCATTCCCCGTGGTTCGACGCGCCGCTCCATGAATGGGTTGCGGACTATCATCAGAACACGCTGGCCTCTGTTCGCCTGATTCACGCCTTCGTCCCTGCGATGAAGGAGTGCGGCTGCCCATCCGATCAACACCAGACATCTGACGAGGTCATTAAATGAATCATGTAGGGCACTGCCTTTGCGGAGCGGTTGAACTGCGGGTCACGGGGGCGCCAGAGGCCATGGGGTATTGTCATTGCGCAACCTGCCGGTCATGGTCCACCGGCCCCGTCGTCGCCTTTACCGTCTGGAAGGCGGAAGTCGTGACGATCGCCTCTGGCGCGGAGCACATCCGGAAGTTCGAGAAAACCGAGCGAAGCCAGCGCATGTTCTGCGGGCGCTGCGGCGGGCAACTGATGATCGCCGTTCCGACGCTAGGTCTAGTGAACGTATTCGCCACGACACTTCCGACACTCGCGTTCAAGCCAGCCCTTCATATCAACTACGCCGAAACGATGCTGCCGATCCGGGACGGCCTGCCGAAATTGAAGGATTTTCCGGCCGAGTTCGGTGGGTCGGGAGAGTTGTTGCCGGAGTAGGGTGGATCGTTCGCCCACCGCGATGCATAAGTCGCACGCGCTGGTGACTTCGGTAAAGCGGTGATGACCCGTCCCGATACTTGGCACGACGGTTCAAAATTACAACGCGTTGGGTAATCCGATGCGGAGTACTGATGCGGGCTGGGCTATCACCAATTTAACTTACGATCGCGCTGGATCGCTGAACGGCAGACCAAGCAGTGTCCTGCAAAACGCACGCGTACATTAACTTCGTAAATCGTGAGATGGATCACGATGCTCAGCTGGCCAAGCGCCCGTAAAGGGTAGCCACGGAGCAATACGCCGGAATTAACGCTCCTATGGAGCAATCGAGCATGTACATTGTTGGTGCGCAGGGAAGTCATGAGCGAGGTGAAGTTGTGGGGGAGGTAGAGGGTCTATTTGAGCCGCAAGATCAGGAGAAATTAGGGAAATGACAGGACTCGATGGGCTTCAACAGGTCCGACACGACGGTGGCTCGCCGACGATCGTTGGCGGAAAACTGCAGGGTGAGAGCGGCCTTGCTGCTTCCAGGGTACGGTGATTGCTAAAGCCCAAGCTTCGTGCCGAGTTTGCTCTGGGTGAGCCGCCCGTCAGCCCCAAGCCCGAGAGTATCCCTATCGGCGAGGTCCGACGCAGGCAGGGCACTGGCAGATCGCCGATGGTATTCTGCGCATCAGCCATTCCTTCGAATTTCAGTTCGGCCGCTTTTGCGGCTCCAACAAACTCCAGCAAAAATCCAGATACCGACCACATAAGTCTTCTTATCGATGTAAAATATTCAGTGCGCACGTGATCGACGATTCCAATGCGGCGATAGAATTCCAGCATCCGTGAATTGGAGCGGTCCATGTTGGCTAGGGCGGCCTCATCGGATTGCGCTCCACGATCAGGCACCGAACGCCCCGGCCGTCCAAATCAATCGCAAGGGTGAGTCCAGCGGGCGCTGCGCCGACGACAACAAAATCATAGTGCCCAGTATCTCTGCTCTTCATGTGTCCCCGTTTCAGTTGCCGCGCTCCGGGCTTGAGCCGCACCGGACCGCACAGATGCTGTGTGACCGGCTGCAGGTACGTCGCGATCGTGTGAGAGGGCTGTGCGGAGCGCGCTCCATCGCATCAGGCCGGCCGCGCCTGCCGCGCATAGCGCCGGGACGACGCAGCAGAGAAAAATGCGATCGACAGCAAGCCCGCTCGCAAGCAATGCGCCAATCAGGAGCGGCCCGGTCACTTGGCCCAATCGGCCGAGGGCCATCGTCCATCCGAGGCCCGTTGCTCGTATCATGCTGGGATAGATCAGCACCGCGACGCTCAGCAGTCCGGCGCTGGCGGCGCCCACGAAAAAACCCGATAATGCTGCGAACAGCCCAAGAAGTGTCACCGCTCCAGTGACCTGACCAAGCGGCCATACCGCAAGACTGCCTGCTACGAATAGGATCGGCAGCGCGACGTAAGCAGTGAAGCGATCGATAAGACGCCCGCCGACCGCGGTCCCGGCGACGCTACCCAGATTGACCATTCCGACGATCATTGCTGCCGCCGTTGCATCCACGCCGGCCTTCCGCAGCAGTGCGGGTGTCCAGAGCACAAGCACAATGAGGAGCGCGAAGCACATGAACGACGCTGTCCACAGCAACAGGGTCGCTGTCGCGCGCCCGCCGGAGAGCAAGTGCCGGAACGAGACTCCGCTATGACGTTCCTCGGTGTCCACGTAGACGACCTCGCCCGGTGCCGATTCGAGGCCGATCCGGTCGAGGGCCTCTTTGACTCTTTGTTGGCCGTCCGGTCGCCGCAACAGGAACTGCAGTGATTCCGGCAGCGCCCCGGCGACGGCGACCGACAATATCAGAGGAGTGATTCCGCCGATGTAGAAGAGAACTGGCCAACCGAACAGCGGAAGCAAATGTGCACTGGCCACCGCACCCGTAACGCCACCGAGCGGGAACGCAGCCCAGAGCACGCCAGTCAACAGGCCTTGGGTGCGTGGAGGAACATACTCCGAGGAGAGGGCCAGCAAGTTGGGGATGGCGCCGCCGAGGCCTAGTCCCGCGCAGAAGCGAATAACCAGCAACGAAGGAAAGCTCGACGCGCTTGGCGTCAGCAGCGAGAATATCGAGAACATGACGACTGCAGCGACGAGCATCCAACGTCGCCCAAAGCAATCGGCCGCCGGTCCGAGCACGAGCGCTCCCAGCATCGCTCCCAACAAACCCGCGGAGAAGACCTGCCCAAAGGCCGTAATCGGAATGGCAAGCGAAGAGGAAATCGCTACCGCGGCAAAGCCGATCGCCTGAGTGTCGAAGCCGTCCATCAGGACGATCAGAAAGCACACGCCAACGATGCGGATCAGGTAGGCAGGTGGCATTCGATCGATAGCCGATGCCAGCGTGATACGGCGTTGTTCCATGATAGATCTCCGCCCCAGTGTCCTTCAGAGGTGAAGTCGCAGCGGCCAGGAGGCGGGGCTTCGGGCGACCCACGAGTGAGCCGTGAACGTGCTTTCCTAGCGCGCGCTAACTTGCCCCAGACGAAACAACTTCGCCGCATTGGTGCGCCCGATTTTGAGGCGATCCGCTTCACTGATGTCCGCGGCATCAAACCAATTGGCCGCGTCGCTGACATTTTCGAATGGCCAGTCGGTCGAGAACATGATGCGATCGGCGCCGATCTCCAGGATTGCGTTGAGCAAGGCCTGGGTGCGGAAATTGCCAGATGTGGTGAGATGAAAGTTGGTGCGAAAATATTCGGAGATAGGCTTCTTTGCCGCATGACCTGGGCGGCCCTTTCCGATCCAGCTGCAGCGGTTGTCAACGCGCCACATGCTGAAGGGCAGTCCCTCGCCTAAATGCCCCAGAATGATCGCGAGGCGCGGATAGCTGTCGAAGAGGCCGCTGCCCATCAGTCGTAGCGCATGGACTGCAGTCTCCTGTCCGAACGCCCAGGTCGGCCCGAGCAGCCAGTCGTGTCCTTCATAGATCTTGGCCTGGCTGGGTAGCGGATTGCGCGGGTGCAAGTAAAACGGCGCGTCGAGTCTCTCTACCACCGCCCAGAACGGCCAATAGTGCGGCAGGTCATAGTAGACCATGGTCTCTGCGTCTCCAACCTGCGAGAAGCCGTTCACTAGGCCGCCTTTGAACCCAAGCTCATTGATGCAGCGCGTGAGCTCGGTGGCGGCCAGCTCTGGATCCTGCATTGGCAACGCGGCGAGCGCCTGAAAGCGAGTGGGACGCCGGCCGACTTGCTCCGCCAGAAAATCATTTGCCCGACGCGCTATGTCGTAGGCGAGCGCACTATCTGGGATGGCCTGGATCGCTGGGGCATTGAGCGACAGAATCATCATCTCGACGCCGTGGCGATCCATCTGGCACAGGCGGTTGTCGTGGATGTCGATCAGCCGGCCACGCAACTCCGGCCAGACGCTCTCAGCAAAGAACCCCCGAGAGTCGGCGACCGTATCTTCCGTTGCGAAGTGTTCCTCAAGCGCGATCTTACCCTTCATGACTGCCTCTCTTTCCTCTTTCGCTGCGCTCACCGGAGCAACTCAGTGGCGGCTTGTCGCATGTGACTAGGATTTGTCCGTTCAACGGCGTGCCCACAGATCGAACAAGCGGGGAGTGTGGCCAATATCGGCGCAGAAAACGGTCTCGAGCGGCGGTTCCCAACCGAGCGCGCTGAGCAGTGCGAGCGTCGGCGCGCCACGACTGGGCGCGTCGACCACGAGATCTGCTTCGACAGCGGCAGCTCGCCTTGCACTGCTCTCGTTCCTGACCGACGGCCGGCGGTCGGCACGATTTCTATCCTGTGGTGTTGCGATGGCAGCGTGACGTTAGCGATTTTGGCGACATGATGCCGCCGCGCGTGCTCGATCAGCGGCCGTGAGGCACAGAGGATCGCCTCGCCACAATTGCGTTGCTGTAGAGCACCGCTCGCCCTTCGTTCGTAGCGAATACCTCGGAAACCGTTGACGGAAATGGCGCCGCCATTCGCGAGATTCCTGTGGAATCTAGGAAATATCTCCCCGCACGCCTGCAGTCCGCCGGCGAACAGAAGATGCGGATACCAACCCTGAGGAGCGCCTGCGCGCGAAATAGCTAAGGGCGAAAGCGAGTCGCGCTCAAGAACGAGGATTTCCTTAAGATAGGAAGAAACCGCTCCAGCGGCAGACAATCCGCCAATGCCCGCTTCGATCATGACGGCCCCCGGCCCGAAATGGCGATACATGTTGGCTCCTCACGATTCCCTTCACCACCATCTGCTCGCGGCAGCACTACGAGAGTGTTTCGGATCGAAGGATCTTGGTTTCAAGTGCAATGGAGCGGCTTAGATGCGCGAGCTTATGCTCACCGCAGATGAAATCTCCTCAAGCCGATAGAGCGCGGTTTTCCCAGGAGGTCGACGACAGCATGGTTGAGCCCCACTAGTGGAGGCGTTTCTGTCGGATCTGGAGTCCGAACTCGAAGCCGGCTGATGTTGCCGCCTCTTGCCGGCCATGCTTTTGTTGTCCGCTGGCCACTTGGCTGGGAATCAAAGGTCGATGAGCCTCATTCCTTGTTCTAGAAAACAACATGAGTTCTGATATCGCCGAAATTGCAAGCTTTGGCACACAGAATTCCCAGATGTACTCGAGCGGTCACCAAATTGAGCGCATACGAGCGCGCGCATCGATCGGGAAGCGGTCACCCGAGGCATATGTTACCGATTAGCATTCCGGCGTCGAAAGCCGGCTGCGCTCGGCACCGAGGCCTCTTGCCCGGGCTCAATCGAGACGCGGTAGCTGACTCGGTCAACGTCAGGCGCAGTACTCGATTTGCGAGACGATTCAGCTCGGCTACATCGAGCAAGGCATCCACGACCATCTGTTCTTTGCGTGACATTTGATGAGCACCTTGCCGGAGCAAGAACGTTCTATCATTCGCGCTGTTAACAGCTCAATCTATCAGGCGACCGCAACTTCACCGCGTTCAATTGCGAGCCGCTAGTCTGCCGAATTTGTTGTCGATCGGCCGCAATCAGCACGTACACGAGAATCTCTCATGCCGAACTTTACTCGAGGCAACGTTTCACTCTACTACGAAGATCAAGGCCGCGGTGCGCCCGCTCCCATGCTATTTGTCCACGGCTGGTGCTGTGATCATACGAGTTTCCAACAGGCATACTTTTCCCGCGTCAGACGGACAATAGCCGTAGATCTCCGGGGGCACGGCGGTAGCGATGCGCCGATTCAAAACTATGATACCGAAGAGTTCGTTGACGACTTGATTCACCTGTGCCGAGAGTTGGCTCCTACTAAGCATATTGTTGTGGGTCATAGCATGGGCGGGACGGTTGCCTTGCAGTTTGCGGCTCGATGTCCTGAATATGTGGCGGCAGCAGTATTGATCGACAGCGTCGTGTTTCCGACCGTCAACTTCGTCAAGAGTCTGCGGCCAATCGCACATGCTCTATTTGGGCCAGATTATTTAGCTGCACTCGAAACGTTGCAGCAACTTATGTTCCTCCCAAGTGATGACACAAATGTGAGATCACGGATCTGCGGATTGATGAGCCGTACTCCGCAGCATGTCCTAGCACCGGCCTTCGATAATCACATCTTTCGCTATGATGCGACTGCTGCGGCCGCTTCACTTAGAATACCCGTTGCGTATATCGCTTCGGACAACATCGTCGTAGACCTACATCGCTTCCGAGAGCTCTGTCCGCAACTCAAAACCGGCCAAACGGTAGGAGTCGGACACTTCGCAACTGCACTAGCGCCCACTCAAATCAATTCCATGTTGGAGGAGTTTTGCCGCGCGCAAGTCTCCTCAGTTCCGTAGCTGTTGATGATGTCACAAGGAAAAAGCCGCGCGCGTTTCACATCGTGAGAGGATGTTATGCGACTGGGAGCTCGCCTGCATTGAAGTCTTTTCATAGCTTAATGCGCTCACCGTCGTATCGCAGCCGTAGGTTGACGCAGGCAGCTCACCCTCATTGGACCCGCTCTTACCGGCGCCCGCGTTAAGATTAAGGAGAGGCAGAGATGTACGACCTGATCGAGATCGCCCGAGAACGGCTTCAGGCCGCGCGCGAAGAGGCCTACGCGATGCCTCTGAAGGACTTTCATCCAGGTGCACCCAAGCTGTTCAGCACCGATACGCTGTGGCCGTATTTCGAGCGCATGCGGAAAGAGGAGCCTGTACACTACTGCACCAATGCACCCATCGAACCGTACTGGTCGGTCACCAAGTACAACGACATCGTGCACGTCGAGACCAACCACAGCATCTTTTCGTCGGACCTGAGCCTTGGCGGCGTCATGATTCGCGACAACCCACTCGAACTGCCCAGTTTCATCACCATGGATGAGCCGCGACATTCGGCGCAGCGCAAGGCAGTGGCGCCAATGTTCACGCCGGCTCATCTCAGCGAACTGGCAGGTCTTATCCGGGAGCGCGCCGGTAACGTACTCGATGCCCTGCCCAAGAACGAGACGTTCGACTTTGTCGATCGGGTATCGATCGAGCTGACAACGCAGATGCTGGCGACGCTGTTCGACTTCCCGTGGGAAGAGAGACGGAAACTCACACGCTGGTCCAATCTCCTGACAGCCTTGCCGAAAAGCATGATCTTCGAATCCGAAGAGCAGCGCCAGGCGGAGTTAAAGGAATGCGGTACTTATTTCACCCGACTTTGGAACGAGCGCGTCAACGCTGAGATTCGTAACGATTTGTTGTCGATGATGGCGCACCACGATGCAACGCGACACATGGACCATGCCAATCTACTCGGCAACATCTTTCTATTGATCCTCGGCGGTAATGATACCACCCGCAACACGATGACCGGGTCCGTCGTCGCCTTCCACCAATACCCGGATCAGTATCGCAAGCTGCAGACCCAGCCCGAATTGATCGACAGTATGGTTCCCGAAGTGATCCGGTGGCAATCGCCTGCCGCCCACATGCGGCGAACCGCGCTCCAGGACACCGAAATCGGAGGTAAGCGGATCAAGAAGGGCGATCGCGTGGTGATGTGGTATGTCTCAGGCAACCGGGACGAGGAAGTCATCGACAATCCCGACAGTTTTATCATCGATCGCACGCAGCCTAGAAAACACCTGTCGTTCGGGTTCGGCATTCACCGCTGCGTCGGCTTGCGGCTTGCGGAACTTCAGCTCCAGATTGTCTGGGAGGAAATTCTGAAACGCTTCGACCGCATCGAAGTCGTTGGTGAACCAAAGCGTGCTTATTCGAGCTTCATTAGGGGCTATGAGGCGCTTCCGGTGCGGCTCAGAGTGCGTCCGTGAGAACAAACGTCTTCTAGATTTGTTCCCCGCATAGATCAGACGGAAAATCATCGCTTGTTCGGAGGTTCGAAGCCAGCTCTGCTGGAAACATGGCATACGAAGAGGGCGTCGTTCCGCTCCCCATTCCGACGCCCACGCGAAAAAGCAGTATTGTGAAGCTGGTCGACTTGCGGTGGGAAGACTGGTTTGCTGGTCTCCGGATTCTTAATCGACCTCATCGGCAGTCTCGAAGCCCTTTCGGAGGACAAGTATCCAGGGTGCGAGCGAGCACGGTGCGCGGTCATCACAAACTCGATCCTCGAACTTGCTCTCCAAGAGCGGATTGCATGCTGAATGCATGATCGTCTCGCCACGCCGCGGCCGATCACCTGCGATCTTCATCGCCTCAGAACGAAGCGGTCCCTCGCCCTCCGATCTGGAGACAATAGTGCCGGGGCTGGAATCGCTGGCACCGCCGGGACAAGTTTATGGTGGTCGAAAACGAGTTCGATCCGCGCAGAAGCTACAACGCAGACCCTCTCGGCGCCAATGCGCGAGCGTGCCGGCTCTGCCTTACCAAACGTCGCGATCTGCTCCAGCGTCCGATCGACTTCCGCGGGGTCGCGGCGACTGCTTCAACCTGCGAACTGCGGCTTCAGCCAGACCATGGACCGGACGACCACGGCCGCGCCTTCCTGTGCCTACGAATTTCACGGTCGCCTCGTCAGGCTCGAGAACGAACTCGTCACCAGAGTGCGTTTCCGAACAAGGCTAACATCCATGAGCCATTGTGCCTTTCTCATTTTTGGGTCGGAAGTAGGCCGGGTAGATTGATCCAGTTAGATCGACAAATCAGCATGAGCCATGCTGAAAGCCGGGACAACGTGCCAGACGGGACCGATCGAACTGGAAGCCGCGATGTCGGTGGCGACGCACCGCAACTTTCGCGCCACGGCCGAGGAGCTGGCCATGTCGCGAACCGCAGTCAACAGCCCACGTCGCGGGCTTGAGGCGCGGATCGTCGCGCTGCTCTTTCAAAGAACGACCCGCAGCGCGACGCTTAGCTTGCAGGCGAGATGCTCATCAATCGCGGGTAGCATTTGTGGCCGACATCGCAGAAGCCGCCCCGCAGGGGCACGCCTGCCAGCCGAGCGGCGCGCTGCGCATCAATAGGTCGGACGGCCGGCCACGAAATCCTCTCGCCGCTTATTCTATCTCCGCCTCAATTCGACGATGAAGATCGACCTAGTCACCGATAGCCGCCTCGGTGATATCGTGCTGGAAGAATTCGATTCCGGGACACGGCTGGTGGACTCCGTTCCTGGCGACATTGTCGCCGTGCCGTTCGGTTTTTCGTTTGATTTCTCTGTGGTTGGTTCACCGGACTATCTTGCGCGACATCCTGAACCGGCGCCCCCATGATCGTATGCACCACCCCTGTACCCGAGCAAAATGACCCGCCCGCGGTATCTGTCGTTGGGAGTTCGAACGGGAGGGAAAAACTGAATGTGCCGGCGCGCAGATTCTGGACGAGTAGCTCGCACCAAAAGCGGCCGTGTCTCGTCTCGGCTTGGCATTCTTGTCCGACGCCATGAACGCATGAAGCGGCGGCCGCCGGACAGTTGCGCTATGTACTCAGCGACTAGCGAACAAAGATCACGCCTTTGACTCTACTGCGCAGTCACCAGGGCAGCGGACCATCCTCGTTGAAGAATCCGCCGCTTGGGCCATCATCGGCGATGGTCGCGAACTCGACCACGACACGCGCGCCTTGCTCTACAGTCCGGGTCCCAGCGTGGCCGTTGAGGTCGGTGGCTATATGACCGGGCGTGACGCTGTTGATTCTGAAATGTTGATGCGCTTCGCTGCGCTGGAATGCGTTGGCGTAATGTTGGGTCATCATCAGTAGCGCAGTCTTCGACGAAGCATAAGCGACGATGGTGTCCGACTGACCGAACAGCGTCGAGGGGTCGTCGGTGAGAGTCAACGACGCGCTGGTGCTGGCGATATTGACGATCCGCGGCGCCGCCGAGCGCGCCAGCAGCGGCATCATGTGCTCGATCATGCGGACAACGCCGAAGACGTTCGTCTCGTATGTCTCGCGCATGTTGTCTACGGTGGTCTCGAGGGTGGGTATCCTGCGCAGGATGCCGGCGTTGTTGATCAGGACATCGAGATGTCCGCGCGTTCGTCCTATATGCGCCGCGGCGGCGGCCACACTCTCGTCGCTCGTCACGTCGACGGCGACCCGCTCGACGTCGATTCCCTCCGCGCGCAGTTCCGCCGCAGCGGCCTCGCCGCGATCCGCGTCGCGGCTGCCGAGCAGGGTCACCAGGCCGCGCTGGCCCAACTGTCGCACGACTTCCTTGCCGAGGCCCTTGTTGGCTCCGGTCACGAGCACGACGGCGCTCACGTCAGCACCACCTGCGGCTCAAGAAAGGTTTCGAGGCCGAAGACGCCGAACTCCCGCCCGATGCCCGACTGCTTGCAGCCGCCAAATGGGGCGAGCGGTTCGTGTGCTGCGCCATTGATCGTCACGCGGCCTGACTCGAGTCGGGCGGCCACGCGCCAGGTGCGTTCCGGATCGCCGCCCAGGACAAAATTCTGTAGCCCATAGTCGGCGTCGTTGGCGATCCTGACTGCATCCTCGTCGTTATCATAGGAAATGACGCAAAGGACCGGCCCGAAGATCTCCTCGCGCGCGATCCGCGTTGCATTGTCCACGTCCGCGAAGAGCGTCGGGCGGACGAACCAGCCGCGGTCGAGGCCGGCCGGACGGACTTCGCCGCCCGCGATAATGGTGGCGCCCTCCTGCGTGCCCAGCCGGATATAGGACTGCACGCGTTCCCACTGCTTGCGGCTGACCATCGGTCCGATCCGCGACGCCGGGTCGCTCGCGGGACCCACCGGCCAATCCGCCAGGCCGGCGACGAGCCGGTCCCGCACCTCGGGCATCAGGCGGGCCGGCACTAGGACGCGGGTGCCGGCGATGCACGCCTGCCCGCTGTTGATGAACCCGCTCGCAAGCACCTGCGCCACGGCAGCCTCCAGATCGGCATCGTCGAGGATGATCTGCGCGCCCTTGCCGCCAAGTTCGAGCGTGACGCGCTTCATCGTCTCGGCAGCGGACTGTAGGATGGCGCGGCCGGTGACGGTGGAGCCGGTGAAGCTGATCTTGGCGATGTCGGGATGGGCGGTCAGCGCGGCACCGGCAACCGCGCCGGAGCCATTGACGATGTTCAGCACGCCAGCGGGCAGTCCGGCCTTGTGCAGCGCTTCCGTCAGCACCTGCGTCTGCAGCGCGCTCATCTCGGACGGCTTGATGACAATCGACGTGCCGGCGGCGATGGCGGTGGCGAGCTTACCGCAGATGAAGCCGTAGTTGCTATTCCATGGCGTGATCGCGGCAGCGACTCCGATCGGCCGCATCTCGACCTCGGCGCTTCCGATGCGGCGCTGCCAGGCAAAGCTTTCCAGCGTCGCCGCCATGTCGAGGAACACCGATCCGGCGCGACGAGCACTAAAATCGACGAACGAGGACGGCGCACCATATTCCTCCCGCATCGTTTCCGCCATGCGGTCTCCGTTCACGCTGACGGCGACGGACAGGCGCCGCAGCATCTCGGCGCGCTCTGCAGGCGGTGTGCCCGATATACGTGTGAAGGCGCGCTTGGCCGCCGCGACCGCGGCGTTCACGTCATTGACGTTCGACAGACGGACGGTGCCGATCTGCTCCTCGGTTGCCGGGTTGAACAGAGGCGCTTCCTCGCCGTCTGAGACTGGCTGGAAGGCTCCGTCGACATAGTTTTGCGTGATCTGTCGCATGCGTAGTTCCTCGGGGGATGATGGCTTGCATCTGGGCCGATGATCCCGATCTGAGAAGATGGACAATTTGGAACAGACTGATGAGAAAGATCGCGCAATGAGGGCCAGCTTGGCCGAACTTGAGGCGGTCGCCGCCGTGGCTAGGCATGGCGGCTTCCGTGCGGCCGCGCGGGAGCTGGGCGCGTCGTCCTCTGCGCTGAGCCATGCCGTCGCGGCCCTCGAGGAACGGCTGGCGGCTCGGTTATTCAACCGGACGACGCGTAGCGTATCGCTCACCGCCGCCGGCGAACTGTTCGTGACGGAGATCGTACCGGCGCTCCGATCGATCGAGCGCGCGATGGACGAGGTCGGCGCCCACGCGAACGAGCCATCGGGCAGGTTGCTTATCAATACATCGCCGGGTGCCGCGCACATGATGCTGCATCCGATCATCCTCGAATATGCCCGGCGATATCCGAGGGTGACAGTCGAGGTGGTTACCGAGAGCGCGCTGGTGGACATCACGGGGGCGGGCTTCGATGCCGGCGCACGACTGGCCGATGCGATCCCACCGGACATGATCGCCGTGCCCATCTTCCCGCGGCTGCGGATGATCGTAGTCGGGGCGCCGTCCTACCTGACGGGCCGCCCGTTACCCTCCGTGCCCGCCGACCTGCTCGAACATATCTGCGTCGGCATGCGGCTCGCGAGCGGCCGGCTCTATCGCTGGGAATTCGAACGGCGCGGGGAGACGATGCGCATCGATGTGCGCAGCAACCTAATCCTCGATTCGACCGACCTCATCCTTTCGGCCGCACTCGAGGGCGCCGGCCTGGCCCATATCGAGGAGGGACGCGCGAGGCCGCACATCGCAGCGGGGCGGTTGGTTCAGCTGCTGGACGAGTGGACGCCGCCCTTTCCCGGCCTGTCGCTCTACTTCGCCGGGCGGCGGCATATTCCGCGGAAGCTGCAAGCGCTCGTCGATCTGATCCGGGAGCGTGCATCACCCGGCGGCCGTAGCTCGGGCGCCACGAATCACTTCCACGAAAGCCTGTAGCGCCTTCGCCGGATGTCGGCTGCGCGGATAATAGAGGCTCAGAGGAGCCGGCGATGCCTTCCAGTCCTCAAGCACGGGAATGAGATCGCCCGCCACAATGGCGTCCCGTGCGAACGCATTGGCGATGCAAGCGAGGCCGAGCCCGGCCCGTGCCGCCTTCAGTATCAGGGACTGGTCATCCAGAATGATGTTGCCGGGCACATCTAGGTCGAATTTCTCGGCTCCGCCGCCAATTTCCCAGCGATAGATGCCGCCTGAAACCCAGCGCGCGCGGATGCAGCAATGATTCATGAGTTCGGCCGGCGTGGTTGGGGCCGGATGCCGTGCTAGATAGTCGGGCGAGCCGACCACGGTGAAATCCAATGAATATCCCAAACGTATGGCAACCATGTCGGCTGGCACCGAGTCGTGAACACGGATCCCGGCATCGAAGCCCTTGAGAACGATATCGACGAGGCGTGTTTCCGTGACGAGATCGACGGTCATCGCCGGATATCGGCGAAGGAATTCGGCGATCAACGGAAGAAGGATCTCGTGGGCAGCACTGATGGAACTGTTGATGCGAAGCGTGCCGCTCGGCTCTTGGGCCTTGCCCTGCGCTTCCTCAATCGCCTGGCGGATCTCCGTCACCGAAGCCGAGACCCGGCTGATGAACGTTTCGCCCGTCGCCGTCAAAGCCACGCTTCTGGTCGTTCGGTTGAAAAGCTGCACGCCGATCCGGGCCTCGAGAGCGCGGATGGTGCTGCTCAGCGACGTGGGGGAAGTACCCAATTCGAGAGCCGCTGCGCGAAAGTTTCGGTGCTTTGCGACAGCGACCGCAGCCTCATACTCCGTCAGTCCGGTTCGGCTCATTATCCCGATTTCTCACATTACACATGCTATTTTGTGCGGCTTATTGAGTCAATCTACCGCTCCTATGTTTTCCGGGAAAGGGAGCAACTCAGATGGACCTGAATCTCGGAAGCAAGCGCGCACTCGTGACCGGTTCGTCGTCCGGGCTTGGGGAAGCGATCGTCAAGCTTCTTGCATCGCAAGGCGCGGCCGTGGTTGTGCACGGGCGCGACGAAGAGCGACGCGTCACGTCAATCTGTGAAACGATCCGCGCAGGTGGCGGCGAGGCCACCCCGGCGATCGGCGATTTGTCAAGCGATGCGGGGGCGGATGCCGTCTGCGAACAGGCGCTGGCATTGGGGCCGATCGATATCCTCGTCAACAATGCAGGCTACTACGGCAGCCGCTCATGGATGGAGACGCCGGAGAGTGAATGGCTCGCAGCCTACAACATCAATGTCGTTTCCGGCGTCCGCATGATCAAACGTCTCGTTCCGGCAATGCGGGAGCGCGGATGGGGGCGCGTGATCCAGATAGGCGGCGGTCTCGCGCAGCAACCCATGGCGCTTCAACCCGAATACAATGCCACGCTCGCCGCCCGCCACAACCTGGCCGTATCACTGGCGCGGGACCTCAAGAATAGCGGCGTCACCTCGAACATCGTTTCCCCGGGGTGCATCCGCGTCGAGTCCGTCGAGAAGGTGCTGATCGCTGCGTCGGAGCGTTATGGCTGGGGGACCAGTTGGGACGACATTGAGCGTGGCGCATGCCGCGACATGCTGCCAAACGACATAGGACGGCTCGGTCACCCGGAGGAAATCGCTGGCGCGGTTGCATATCTGGCGAGCCCGTTCGCCGACTATGTCAGCGGTGCGATGATCCGGGTCGATGGCGGCCTGAACCGCTCCATTCCCTGAAGATCGAACGAGGAAGCAGATATGGACATGCGGTTGCGAGGCAAGCGCGCCCTAATCACCGGGAGCACGTCGGGCATTGGTGCTGCATGTGCCGAGGTCCTGGCGTCGGAAGGCGTTGCCGTCGCCATTAACGGACGTAATCGCGATCGTGCGGAGAAGGTCCTCGACAATGTCCGCGACAACGGAGGGACAGCGTTAATCGCCCTGGGCGACGTGACCTCTGAGGACGAGGCACGCTCGGTCATCGAGACGGTCGCAGCGGCTTTCGGGGAGATCGACATTCTCGTCAACAACGTCGGCAATCCGACCGGAGAGTCGCACGATTCCTGGTTCGATGCCCCGGTCGACGAGTGGATGAAGGACTATCATCAGAACACAATAGCCGCCGTGCGCCTGATCCAGGCATTCGTTCCCGGGATGCGGAAGCAAGGGTGGGGGCGGGTCATTCAGATTTCGTCGCGCAACGCGATCTCGCCGCACACGCTCTTCCCGACCTATGGGGCCGCAAAAGCCGCATTGAACAACCTCACTTTAAGCCTCTCAAAGGAACTGGCGGGGTCGGGCGTCACCTCCAACGGCATCATGCCTGGCCTGATCTATACGCCGCAGCTCGATAGCTGGTTCCTTGAGACCGCGCGGCGGCATCTCGGATCAGACGATGTTGTGGCGGGCAAACATTACGTGCTCAAGAATATCATCAGGCAGACGGTGAACCGCCTCGGCCAACCGGCCGACATCGCGGCGGCCGTCTGCTTCCTGGCCAGCCCGCTCAGCGACTTCATGACGGGAACGACTTTTCGGATCGACGGCGGGTCGACGCAGACGGTATGACCGACGAACAACGTCCGATAGAACCGTTTTCCAGCCGCCTTTTCGAGTCGGCGATGCTGGGCGGCTTGGCGCTTCCGAACCGGATCATCATGGCGCCGATGTCGCGCCATCGGGCGAATCTCGATGGCACGCCGACCGGGAGAATGGCCGACTATTATCGGCAACGAGCGTCGGCAGGACTCATCGTTACGGAGGGAACATTCCCTTCGTGGATGGGACGCGGTTATCTCTTCACCCCGGGCTTGTGCGCTCAAGGCCATGTCGTGGGATGGCGACGCGTGACCGAGGCAGTCCACGATGCCGGAGGCCGAATCTTCTGCCAGCTCATGCATTGTGGACGCCTAAGCGATCCGCTCCTGCTGCCCGATAATGCGGATCCGGTGGCACCGTCCGCGGTGAAGCCGGACCCAAGCGGTATTTACGCCATCTGTCCCCGCGTCGCCCTTCCCTATCCGCGGCCGCGCGTGCTGTCCACGCAGGAGGTCTATGCGGTCATCGCGGAATATGCATCGTCCGCAGCGCTGGCACTCGAGGCGGAATTCGACGGAATCGAGATTCACGGCGGCAATGGATATCTTCCGATGCAGTTTTTCGCTACGAATGTGAACCAGCGGAACGATGCGTTCGGCGGAAGTGTCGCCAACCGCTGTCGCTTCATGCTGGAGCTTGTCGATGCTGTATCGGCAATCTGCGGTCCCGACCGGGTCGGTGTGCGCATCCATCCCGGCCAGTCCTTCGCGGACGTGTCTGACGATGACCCGCAGGCGACATATTCATATCTGACACCGCGTCTCTCAGAACGAGGGATTGCCTACCTCCATTTGTCGCAGCGAGATGTTGGGTGGGACGTGATCCGAACGTTGCGCGCCCAATTTGACGGGCCGATCATTGGTGGTGGGGCGCTTACTCGGCAAGCGGCGAGTCTTGCTATCGAAAGTGGGCGGTTCGATCTTGCCGCTTTCGGTCGAGCGTTCCTAGCAAATCCGGATCTCGTCGAGAGGTTTCGGAATGGCTGGTCGATCAATCGACCTGATCCGGGGACTTATTATTCGCAAGGATTGCAGGGGTATATTGATTATCCGCCATTTTTTCAGATCGGTATGGCGGATCAAGTCAATCCTGATGAAGCGCTAATATGAGCGTGGATTCACGACGTGAACGGCCAATCATGGAACTACGCCTTCGCTCGGCAAGGAGCTGCACGATCTGACTTGATGGCGAGCCAGAAGAAAAAGATTCTGACGGGCGAACGTTACCGCGCCCCGATGATTCTGAGTTGGTGGCCACATATGCGCGGTCGCAGTCGATATTGGCCAAGTTCAGCGCCGCGTGGACGATGTCTCCGACCTGACCTCCTATCTCTGGCGCGCCTTGGCGAGGGCGCGATCGTGAAACCCACGCGCCGCTGCGATTATGGCTTCAACCTTACGATCGGTGCGCGAACCTTCGCGAATTACGATTGCGTCATTCCGAAGCAGCGCAACTTCGTTAAGGTGACTGCGGACGACTATCTCTACGTCGATCCCCAAGAGTTCAGGCGGCCTTTGCAGCCGGCATCTCAGAGAGGCGGACTTTCTGGCTCTGTCCAGGTATTCGCGGCCAAGGCGGCGTTTGTGGCCGAGGAGCTGGCGCACATCGGAGAGCTCCTCGTCGGCATTCAGATCTCATTTTGCCCCCACTAAACTAGCCATTCCTTACGAACGTAACTTAGACGCTTAGACGTGCAATTCGATTGTAATACGGGTGAGCTACGCAAGTTGCGACGATCGATCCGCTGACCTGACGTGCACCAACATGAGAACCGAGAATGCCAATGACCCGTCGCGACTGTCTGTCCGCGAGCAGCCTCGCTCTTGGCGGTCTCATAATGTCCACAACGCGCGGCGGTGCTGTGGACGGTATAGACCACCCTCCCGTGAGATTATCGCTCAACGAGAATCCTTTTGGTCCTTCACAGTCCGCGCTCGTGGCAATTCGAAATCAGTTTGGAGAGTTCTGCCGCTATGTCGATGAAACCGCCGACATGCTCACTCCGGCGATCGTCACGCGCGAGAATATTTCGGCAGATCATATCGTGCTTGGTGAGATCCTTGAGTCTCTTGGAATTTACCTGGCGAAGAATGGTCCAAGCGGAGGAGAGTTCATCTATTCGGAACCCGGCTACACCGCACTGGTCGATGCCGTGGCCCGTTGCGGGGGTATAGTCACTGGCGTGCCCCTAAACCAAAATCTAGAGAATGATCTCAACGCCATTGCTAATAGAGTAGATCGTCGAACGCAAGCAGTTTACTTGATCAATCCGCACAGTCCGACCGGCACGGTAAGTGATACCGCAGCGTTCAGGAATTTTGTTCGGGAGATATCGAAGCGTACTACCGTCATCGTTGACGAAGCGTATTTGGAGTTTGAGCCGGACTTTGCCGAACGAACGGTGGTCGACCTGACGCGCGCTGGAGAGAATGTGGTGGTGTTCAGGACCTTTGGCAAAATCTACAGTTTAGCCGGTCTTTCCGTCGGCTATGCGGTAGCACCACGGGACCTCGCAGGCGCGTTGAAGCGTGCCAAGATTGGCACCCCGGACGTGCTTACTCGGCCCGCTCTGGCAGCTGCGGCCGCCAGTTTGGAGGATGAACACTACATCGAAGCGGTTCGTAAGCGCGTAGTCATCGAACGCGGCAAGTGGAACGAACTATTTCAATCGATGAATCTTCGGCATTCCGACTCGCGAGGAAATTTTGTCTTCTTCGAGAGCGGCAAGCCGCTCCAAGAGCTATCGGCAGCGCTTCGCGCAAGAGGCATCGATATCGGGCCAGCCTTTCCACCCTTGGATCGTTGGGCGCGCATTTCCATCGGCCTTCCCAATGAAAATGCGATGGCGAGACGCGCCATCGCAGAGTTGTTACAATAGATCACAACCACACGAACCGGCGTCGGCGCACCAGTTTCGTACCAGCCGCGTAAAGCTCCCTCTGACGATCTCTCATGCCGAACGTCGCTTGAGGCGACGTTTCACTCTACTACGAAGATCAAGGCAGCAGTGCGCCGCTCTCATGCTGTTTGTCCACGGCTGGTGCTATGATCATGCGAGTTTCGCGTTCCAACAGGCATATGTTTCCCGCATCAGACGGACAATCTCCGGGGGCCTGGCGGTGGCGACACGCCGATTGAAAAATTACGACATCGAAGAGTTCGTTGACGACTTGATCCACCTATGTCGAGAGTTGGCCCCAACTAAGCATCACAGCGTGGGCGCGACGATTGCCTTGGAGTTCGCGGCTCGATGTCCTGAATATGTGGCTGCTGCTGTATTGATAGACAGCGTTGTGTTTCCGACCGTCAACGATGCAGACTTTTCCGATTTCGGGCGTCAGAGTCAGCAAGAAGTGATCGGCGTGCATGGCCGGGCTAGGCGGCTATGACGATGTGGAGAACTGCGGCGGCATTCGCGCCACCTAGCGGCCACGAGCCGCGTTTAGGCCGGCATAGATACCACGCTCGAAGCTCGCGAAAGCTTTCAGGCAGCTCTCGTCCGCGAATGGTAGTACCTGCATCAGGATCACACCGCAGATGCGGCGTGACGGATCAATCCAATAGTAAGTGTTCGCCAGTCCCCCCCAGGCGAGACTTCCGGGGCTGCGGCCTTCGGGTGTTTTGGCAGTGTTAATGAGGAAGCCCAGGCCCCATTTCTTCACCATATCCGGATAGAGATCGACGTCGTTAGACAGGGTCGAGTCGGCCGAAACCATCTTGGTCACATTGAGCCCTCCAATGTGGTTCTGTTCCATCGTCGCGACCGTCTCCGGATACAACACCTCGTTGCCGTTGCCTTTTCCCTTGTTGAGAATCATTTGGCAGAATTTGATATAGTCGTTCACCGTACTGTACAGCCCACCGCCACCCATATGGAATTCCGGTTCCTGCTCCGTCTCGAACGGTATGACGGCCAGCGTTCCGTCCTCGCCGCGCGCATGCATACCGACAAGGCGTTTGCGTTGCGACTCGCTGATCTTAAAGCTAGTGTCGTTCATGCCGAGCGGGCTGAACAACTGATCGCGCAGGTAAGCGTCCAGCCGCCTGCCCGATGCTGCTTCGACGGCCTTGCCGACGAAGTCGATATTGGTGCCATATTCCCAACGGGTGCCCGGATCGGTCGCGATTGGCATCTTCAGTGCATCGTTCTTGCAAGTGGTAATGGCCGGCAGGCTGACTTTCTTGCGATATTGGCGCATGTCGTCGTTCCATATGTCGTAGCAGAAGCCGGCGGTATGGGTCATAAGCTGACGCAGCGTGATCGCGCGCCTGGCGCGGCGCAGCTTCGGCTCGCCATTCGCGTCGAAGCCTTCGAGCACCTGGGGCGCGACGAATTCAGGCAACACTTTTCCGATTGGCGTATCGAGTTCGAGCTTTCCTTGCTCGACCAACTGCATTGCCCCGGCGGTCGTGATCGCCTTGGTCATCGAAGCAATCCAAAACACGCTATCGATTGTCATCGCGTCGGATTTGGACAGGTCGCGTTTGCCGAACGCGCCCTGATAGATCACCTCGTGCTCATTCGCGGCCATCGCGACCAGGCCGGGAATCTTCTTGGCTTCGGTCTTGTGAAGCAAGTGCTGATCGATCAGAATGTTGGTCTGCATGGAGCGTCTTCGTTTCTTTAAGTTTTCGAATCAAATGCGACCAGCCCAGACTTCCGGAAAAATGTAATCGTCACTGGGCACGCACTAGCCCAAGCGCGAGCATCGTCTCAAAGGCTGCGGCAAAATCGGAGAAGCTGCACGTCGAGGCAAAAGCATCTTTGTGCATTCGCGGCTAAGTCGTGACCGACTAAGTGACGACGAGGGCTTCGACAAATGCGGTCATCCTCTAAAACGTGTGCCAGCACTCTCGGCGTCGTGCTCGGTTGGCGCGATCCCTGAGGATGCACCCAATCGCCGGATCGTGCTCGACGACTACGATGCTTGCAGTATACATGCGCGGCCTATTTCCTGGAGGGTTGATTGATTTCGATCTTTCTTTCGTTAGGCCAACGGACCATCTACAAGCGGCTTGCTTAGTTGCTACTTCCATAACATGCGAAAACGTCGCCAACGCGCAGGACGAAGGTACCCATCTTTATCGTGCTCAGCAGAACTTAGTCTTGAATAATATTGCGCTCGCGTTCAGCGCTTCTGTCAGCGAGCTGGCTCCGCATGAATGGAAATGTGAGTCGCAAAGCATCAAGCCTCAGTACAGTCTCACAGCACGAGCGAAGGATAGCCTCGATCGCGTCGCCCTTGTCGCTCTCCAGATGAAGAACAGAGTGGGCCTAGACCCCTCAGCCTCACGGCCAGCCAGCAATTAGTTGGAGTTACAATCGCGCAGAAAAATCTGCTTACGGCCCACTCTCTCCGCAGCATCAGCTTTCTTCTGAGAGCTAGGGATCTAGACAAAGTAACACGTGCAAGTGGGTAGACCTGGTGAGCGTCTTGCTAACCGTGCATGTTAGAGGTCTGCGGTCGGTTTCTGTCACATGTCAGTGATGTTCTGCACATATGATCGCCGTCGGCGTTAATCGCCCCAATGAAGCCAACGAACAAACGCATACGAGAAGTGGCGTGTCGAGCTTCTGGATCTGCTTGCATAAATAGGCAATGCGCTTACCTCTTTGGTCTCAAAGAGCAGACCTGCCTTTGCCTGTTCTGATCAACGTCAAAGCGCAAACTCGGTATCAGCTGCAAACAGACATATCTCCGCAAGATGGTTCTGCGCATGATGAACGAGATTGGTGAACTTAACCTGGCTCAAGACGATGGTCGGTCTCCAACCACGCTAACCGCGCGTCAGATCACAGGTGGGAACGGAGTCTCACTATTTGCTGCACGATTCGAGAAAGGAGTCCATTTTTCCGGTGCGATGCGGCAGAACTTGCTTCTGTTTCCAATGTCGCAGATCCATTTCGAATGTCGCCTAGCGGATCGCAGACTGACACATGAGCCAACGATAGGCACCCACGCTGTTTGTCCCGCCGGAATCGATTGCAAGGCCGATGGTGAGGGCGACATTGATATCGTACTCATAGCAGTCGATCAGGCGCAACTCACGCTTGCGAACACTGACGATTTCTTCTACGGAAAGCTCAGGGAGCGCTTCGCGCAAACGGACGTCGACCTCCTGAAGTTGGCGCGGAAATTTCAGCAGGAGAGTAGCGCGGGCTGCCCAAATGGACCACTTTGGTGGAGTGAACTGTCCATCAGCTTTGTAATGGGTCTGCTACAGCGGCATGCCTCGGATCCAGGGAACAGCCCTCCGGGTATGCTTGACAGAACGACCCTTCGGCGCATCAAAGAGTACATCGCTGACCACCTAGATGAACCGATGGACATTGTTACCCTTGCGAAGGTTGCGTGCCGTAGCCCGTTTCACTTTACACGCATGTTCGCCCGCTCAGTCGGCATGACCCCACACAAGTACGTCGTGCGGCTCCGTTTGCAGCGCGCACTGCAGCTTATACGCACGCGTCGCATGGGTTTGGCGCACGTTGCCGCGGCCACCGGATTTGCCGATCACGCGCACATGTCACGCTGGTTTAAGCACGTTTATGGCATTTCCCCATCCCAAGTGATCGCTGAAGACACATGATAGCCGATCGAGACGATCTCCTCTTATGCACCCTTTGCCACAGCATGAGCGTGCGCGTCTTGGGATGGCCCTTGGTGTGATGCACCTCATTGGCGTTTCACGCACCTGATGAGAACGTCATGGCGCCGGATTTTTTCAAGATTCGGCGCCAATCGCTTCTCGATAATCGACGAGCCCGCCGGACTATTCCTCCGCCCATGCCTCAATCATGTGTCGATATACAATTTCGTTCGGCGCGTGCGGTCATGTCACCTCAGCGCGAAGTTTCGTACCGCAACAGCCGCTTTGCCGTTTAATCTATCTCAGTTGTTCCCCCAAAGGGCTCTACCTGAGCCGGGTATAGATAGACAAGGACCAAGCTCCGATAGCGACACACAGCGAGACTAGGATATGCGTTTGTCACATTAATTTATACTGGCACGAGGTCCCAATCTGGCGCCGCCACAAAGCGCTCGAGCGCGCATTGACATTCAAAAGCAGCTGTTCAACGCATCAGCAAGAGCGAAACACGACGTATGCGGTTGCATTCACCGATAGGCCTTCTCCGGAAGAAATATTACGACTGAAACTGGCTAAACTTGTCAACAGTTCAACAGCAGGTGGCAGTGGTGTGAGTGAGGCGCCCAGTTTCAGTCTATCTCCACTTCTGTTTCGAAGACATACCCGACTCCTCTCGCAGTACGTATCAGCGTCTGCGGATTATCCCGAAGCTTACGGCGCAATCGGAAAACCTGCACATCAATGCTTCGATCGAAAACATCCTCGTGCCTTCGTGTAACACTTAGCAGGTGCGCACGACTAAGTGTCTGCCAAGGGGCTTCCACAAACGCGCTTAGGAGCGCAAATTCGCGCTTGCTTAAACGGATATGCTCACCTTCGGGGGACAAAACGTGACGCTTGCGCTGGTCCAGTATCCAGCCTTCAAATGTATAGCGGCATCCTCGGCGTCTCGATGAGTTAGCGCGACCCATGAGGCGCCGACGAAGCTTCGCACGTATACGCGCGCGCAGCTCGGGTAGGCTCAGTGGGCCCATCATAAAATCGTCTGCGCCTAGCTCCAAGCCAACCACACGCTCGGTTTCTTCACCATCACGATCGCTCACAAAGATAATAGGCACAGCGCTTTTCTGACGAACTTCGCGTAATAGTTCGAGGCCATCGATTTCTTCCAGATCCGGATCCAAGACGATTAGGTCTGGCTCGGCGATCCTAAGTCGACGCAAAAGCTCGCGCGCGCCTAGCACGCAGCTGGTCTCAAGATCCCGATTCAAGTAGCTCGTGAGCATGCGCCTGGTCGCCAGATCGTATCCGACAATGAAGATACTGGCAGAACGTATGTTGGAGGCATCTGCCGGAAGATCGATTGGCTTCAATCCTTCGTTTGTCCGGTGGTTAGACCATATCCAACTGCCACGCATAGAGTGCCTCATTCATGTGGGGGCCGGTGCCACGCCGCGGCGTCATACCGTGAAGGAGACCACTGCGAACTGTCGTTAGTGATCATGGTACAAGGCCAAGCGCGGCGCCTTCACCCTTAGAGCCGAGTGGCGCTAGATCGCCTTACTTATGCGAGTGTTACTGCACAGCATGGGATGCGATCTTGAAGGATATTGCGGTGATGTTCGACCCTGCACCAAGGTGCACGGAACCCGCTGGCCCGCGAGCTTCGCTGCGCCGGCGCTCGCGGGTGGTTCCAACGCATGCCTCCGAATGATGGTTGCGGCGCAAGCGCCAGTCCGTCCGCCTGGGACGCGGCTTTCCGCGCGCTGACCGTCTGCATATCGATGCGGAGAACATGGATCTCACGGGCGTATGGAAGGCACCCGCTACACACGCACGCGCGACAAGTTCGAACCGAACGCCGAGTGGCTCAGGCGCAGTCATTGCGAAACACAAAAGGGATACAGGATGAAAAACGCTCTCGTTTGCGGCGTGGTCGCGCTTACCCTCTGGCTGACCAACTCAGTCGCCGTGTCGCGACGCCGTTCCATGCGGCGTGGGGTCGGGCTCGAAGGCGACTATGGGCAGAGCATCGTCGCGTCGAATTACTAGGGCGATGCGCTCCTCAACCCGGCGCGCGAGGCACACATGCAATTGGTCGTCCAGCTCCCCACAATTTCGCTATTGCACGGCCCTAATTCCGGCCGTCGGCAGCAAAGCGCAGGTACTGGCGCCTCATCGCATTGACCTTGGCGAGATAGGCTGCGACGAGGTGATCGCCGCAGCGCTCGCTGGCCATCGTTTGAAAACCGCGGCGTACGAAAGCCCCCGCCGGACCTGCCCCGCAGAGATGGATGAATGCGACCAGATCCTGCTTCTGCTGCGGGTTTGCCGTCACACCCGGCGCGCGGGCGAGAACCGCCGCGACATTGCGGTCCAAATACACGGCCGCCAGTTCGATGGGGTGGCTCGGAATCGCGCGAATATATAAGCTAATTAGTTGGTGCCCCTGGCCGACAATCGCCTATTCCCGTAACCATATGAATTTGAGGTCATTTTGTCCGTCAATTGCTGCCGATACCAGCAGAAATACCAGCAAGATGACGCGCGGTATTAGCTCGCAAAATAAAGCAGCAGGCGCCTCGGCAGCAGGCGCGGCCCAAGCCTTCTGGCCTCGACAATCGTCCCAACCGGAATCGAACCCGGCTCAGGCTCGAATCTTTGGAGGAGGCAGGCCAGCGCTTCCTCAGCAGCTTTCAGTCTTCGTCGAAGTGGAATGATTAAAAAATCGTGAGTTTGACTCCCACTCTCTCCGGGACGCCACAGTACTCCTCTGTATTCGATTGTTCGATTCGACAGCAAAATCAACGAGCAGTCGCCGAGAAAACTGCATTTTTTGATCGTGGGTTCGGAGGAGGGGTCTTCCGCCGCGGCGCTGTTCTCCTCAGTACACAACTATTCGAATCAACAGCGAAAAAAGCGGGTACCGCGATAAACGTCGTGCGGCCAGTTCCGCGATGTCACCCCTAGCCACCGCGCAAGCCGTAGCTTTTAGTCGTGGGTTCGGAGAATGGATTCGCGAGGCAGAAAACTGGGCCGGCAAGCTCAAGCCGCTCGATGTTCAACGCGAAATTCAGCTCGGGGAAAAACCTGACGGCGCCGTCGTTGTGAGCTCTACATCAAAAGCTGGAGCTACCGTTGCTGTAAGGACGGCAAGCAGCGGTTGTGCTTTCTCCAGTCACCGACCTCGCCATGGCCGAGGGAGAAAGTCGCGGTTTGGTCCGCGGACGCTCAAAAGTCGGAGAATCAATCACGACTCCATTGCCCAGCTCACTTGTACGACCCCAACCATGTGGTCCCCGGATAGGACGACCACTCGGTGGTGGTGTCGGGTTGGGCGCCGATATTCAGCGTGGCTGCTCCGCCGCCTTGACGGCTTCCGCGCTGGCGCTCGAGCTAGGGGCCTGCGCCGGGAGACGGATGCGCAGGTCGGAAAGTTCCTGGACCAAGGCCCGGCCCGGCCCGGTGGTGAGCGTTAAGACGTGGCCGCCCCGGGCCTTGTCGGAGGTCAGAAAATGGAAATGCCAGCCGGCCACGTTGACGGAGCTTGCCGCCACCGGAAACCGGAAGCCGATCAGGGTGCCGTCGACTTCGGTGAGGGAATTGACGACCTGCTCTTCCTTAATCACCTCGGTCAGCGGACGATAGGGTTTCGTTTGTTTCGGCTCGCTGCGCACCTGAATGAATTGGAATTGACCGTCGATGCGAACTGCAAGGATCCGCGACAGGCTGTAAGGCAGCGCATCAAGCGTAGCTTGCAGTTGCTCCAGCGACTGTCCGGCCGGAACTGCTATCGATCCGCGCGGTTGAAAAGCAGCCACGACGGCAAACGGGGTCCGCTCCGACCGTGCCACCAAATGGGCGCGACCGTCAGTCGTCCCGCGATAAACCAGATCATCAAGCACCATCATCTCGCCATCCACTCCGTTGAAGGTGCCCAATCCAAAGTCGCCATGGCGCAGCATTTCGTCCACGGTGGTGTCGCCATCATAGCCGCCTGCGAGTAGGCTGGAGATCGTGGCGACCTGATATGCTTCCCCAGCGCCCGCGGGCAAAGCACCAGCGCCGAGCGTGACGAGCGCCAGCGTGGGCCAAACAACCAAACGGAATGGTGGAAAGCCCAGTCTTATTGACGTGACCATCTCGATCATCATGTCTGCTCCTATCGCCGGGTCCACCGCGACACCTTCGAGTAACTCCCGCCCGTAGGCTGCGGCTGGATGTCGCGACCGAAGTTTAGATCGACAGAGGTCGGAGGTGGTGAGCCCAAGACGCACTCTCACCGGGTATGAGCGCGCACTGTTCCGTGCTGGCGGAACCAGGTCCTCCGAGCGGGGCCGGCCGCCTACCTCTTTGGCAGCACACGGCCGGCTGGAGGCCGCCTCAATCTTCTGTGATATTGTTGAGAGACGACTGATATGTCAGTAACATGTTAGTTATTGCAAGCCTCCCAAGGGAGCTAAGCCATGGAACGCGCAAAATTCGAGACGCGGACGATCCGACCGGACTTAGACCATGCAGCAGTTATGCCGGTAGACGTGCAGGCGATGGTGAAACAAAGCCGCGATTTCGTCGGCAGTCCGCAGTTGAACCTCGAGGAGTGGGCGGTCTTGGTCCGCGCGACGACCGGAGGCGAGTATCAAGTCAGCGACCGTGATGCTTTTGCCGGTTGGATATGCCCACGAAGCGTTTACGGGATCGCGGCAGCCGCATTCAAGGTCCGGTGGGGGCTTGCGGCGGCGGTGGATCATGCCGGCAGCATTAACGGGTTCGCGCGGAGGCGCCGCGATGTCCTCATCGCCGACACGGATTGGTACAGTGCAGTGTTTCAAGTCGCTGGCCAGTGCGCGCTGACCCAGAACGAGCACACTGTGCAAATCGGAGCGGGAGATGTTGGACTCATGGATGGGGCGCGGCTCTCGATGCGCTTATTTGAGAGCGGCTCGCAATGGCTTTCTATTTATCTGCCGCGGCAGTCGCTCATTTCCCATCTCGGATTCGAGCCGCAGACTTGCTTATCTGCGCGCGGGGAAAGCGTAGCAGCGCGCGTCCTCCGTCAGCTCGTTCTCGACAGTGCCGGAGGCGAAGAATCCACAGCGGCGCCGCCCTGCCCGCACATGCGGCTCGCCCTCTACGACCTCCTCGGCGCCCTATTTGTGCCATCTGATCCGGGGCCCGTCTCTCGTCATGCGGATAGACTGTTCGCCCGCATCCGCCGCGTCATCAACGATCGCTGTGCCGATCCGGACTTCGGTCCTGCACAGGTGGCAGCCGAAACGGGGATTTCGCTGCGCTACGTCCAGAAGCTCTTGACGGCACGCGGCTGCACATGCAGCGAATTAGTCTATTCCATTCGTTTGGACCACGCCGCGCGCCTGCTGGCACGCCGGACGTCGCACACTACAGGTCAGCCTCTCAGCGAAATCGCGTATGCCTGCGGCTTTCGCGACTATACCCATTTCGCAAGAAGATTCCGGGATCGGTTTGGCCATGCGCCGGGCGGCCACTTGGAGGGAAACTCAGCCATTGGGACCGGGATAGTGCGCGCCCGCGCGGCTGAGTATTCGCCATCCGCTGACAACGTCTAGCGCCCGGCTGCATCGCCGTGCGGGAGTTGCCTGCCGGCCTACGCACCGCTATCCACACCACTCCTCGAAGAGGATTCCCCGCCTAAAGCCTTTTATCGACGTCTCGCTCAATCGCGTCGTGGCTCACGACGATCCACCGCGAGCGCGGCTTAAACCCAAATCCGACAAGCAAAACGAGATCAAGCTCAGTCAACGCGTAAGCGGCGAACAGTGCGCGCCCGTACTGGTGAAAGTGCGTCATGAGCTCATGACGGCCAAGCTCCGGTCGTCCATAGTTACCGATGAAGGCAAGATCAGGAGACGGAGCGATGAGCCAGGATACCAAGGCTCGGACGTTGTTGAAAGTAGAACTCCATGAATAACCAAGACGATCTTAGGCAGAATTATACAATGAATCGACGCGCGTTCGTGAGCATGGTGGCTGCGGGGGCGGCGAGCACGCTTGTCCAGGGTACCGCCGCCGCTGCGCAGCCCGCGCTGAAGGCGCGCAATGTTGTGCTGGTGCATGGGCTATTCGCCGACGGGTCATCCTGGTCTGAAGTGATCGCACGATTGCAGGCAGCGGGACTCAATGCCACGGCCGTGCAAAATCCCCTGACAACGCTGCCCGACGCGGTGGCCGCGGCCCAGCGCGTGCTTGCGCGGCAGGATGGTCCGACGGTGCTGGTTGGGCATTCCTTCTCCGGAATGATCGTGACAGAGGCAGGTCAGCATCCGAACGTGTCGTCTCTTGTCTATGTGGCGGCGCGGGCGCCGGATGCGGGCGAGGATTACGCCGCGTTGGCCAAGACATTTCCAACGCCACCGGCGTCGGCCGGGATTGTCTTTGACGGCGACGAAGGACGTCTCAGCGAGGCTGCGTTCTTGCGCGATTTCGCGGGCGACCTGCCGGAAGCGAAGGCGAGGGTCCTCTATGCGGTGCAGGAGCCGTTCCACAAGGCTCTGCTGACTGGCAAGACGACGCATGCCGCGTGGCGGTCGAAGCCGAGCTTCTACGCCGTTTCCACCGAAGACCGGACGATTAATCCTGATCTCGAACGGTTCATGGCCAAGCGCATGGGCGCCAAGACGATCGAGCTGAAGGCAAGCCATCTTTCGCTGATCTCCCATCCCGACGAGATTGCCCAGCTCATCCTGGAAGCCGCGGGACAGCCCGATAGCCGGAGGACGTCAACGCGCATGGGCCATTCACCGAGGCATCGCGCTGACAGTCCAGGCGAAAACTAGCAATGGTCGCGTGCGTGCTCTTTTTTACTGCATAAACGCCTCTACGTGTATCTTCCCCGTCCGCTAAGTTTACGGTCCCGAGCCCCCAAATTTGTCTCGAATTGATCCAACCATACTTCGATGCTGCGGTGGCGAGACGTACGTACTCAACGGGATCAACGATCGGTTCATTCGCTCGCGGCGTTGCAACGCCATCAATTTGCGCCGCAATGCGATGGCCGTCCTCGGTTTCTAGTGTCGCTCTGACGTCGAGGTCAACGCGTCCGTCGGCACGCATCAAAATGTAATAGACGCCGCGTACTTTGCCTGCGAGACGGCCTTTGCCACCTCTCTCGAACGCCACATCAAATCGTGTCCTCTATCGCACGTCGTGATCGGGGCAGCCTCAGAAGGTCGGCTCGTGGCCCACCGACGCGAGAGAGCAAGCGTCATGCGACAATCTTGGTAGGCAAGACTATGATCATACGATGGCACTTACTCTCTTGCCCCGTGGGATTTTACCGGGAAGCGTGAGAGGCGTATGGACTGCGCTCCAGAGGCCCTACGGCACCATGTTACAAACGCCAAGCCCGCCCGAAGCAGTCGCCTCGCATTGCGGCAGGCTCGTGAAGCCGCAATCATTTTCCCCGTCGCCGGTGAGACAGTAATGACGGGAGTTGTCGGTGTGGATCGACGACGGTGTCCGATGGTGCGCGTAAGTTGCAGCGGCCAGACCGTGAGTAGCAAGTAGCAGGAGACTCGCAGCTAGGGGGATGGCCTTTTTGATGATCATTGTCATTTCTACGCTCCGTTTAGGTTGGGTCAAAGGAGCGGACGTGAACGGTGCCGCGGCTATCCGGACGGACGTTGGCGACGCTCGCGGTGAAGGCCGGAAATGGGTCAAGTTCGCCGCCCGAATGAACAATTCGATTCACTTCGCCGGTTCCCGCCCATAACGACGTGTCCACTCCTTCCGCTCGTAGTCCTCGAAGGCGGCAATCATCGCGCGATACGTGCGCTCCGCCACGGCCGGGTCGAGACCCTGAGCTTCGGCGTCAGCTCGCACTTTCGAGATGATTGCTTCGACCCGGGCCGGCACGCTGACGGCGCCCGGGTCCTTCTTGAAGCGGCCGGCCTCGGCGACATATTTCCCGCACTCAGCCATTAGAGCGATGATCGCATGGTCGAGACGGTCGATGTTGTCCCGGACCTCCATTAGCGTCGCACAGCATTTGCCGCCGTCGACCGAGGGGTGGCTCCAATAAGCGGGCTCATTCGAGGCGTCGTCCGCGTAGGCGGCGCGGCAAGTGAGGAATATAAGGGCAGGGAGGATTTTGCGCATGGACGGGACTCGCTTCGCTCGAGCTAATGCTGTTTCTGCGAGCGATGCCGAGAAACTTACGTCACCGGCCGGACAACGTCGTAAGCCTGGCGCGCACTTCCATCGGCATCAGAGCGCACTATGTTTTCGTGCATTCGCCGCGTTCTCTGGACTGGAATTGCGGTCGGCTTTGCAAGGGAAAGAAACCAGCCGCATCGGGGGCATCCAGATCGCTCTCAGGCGTCTCGCGCGGTAGTTGTCTTTTGAGTCAGGCTCTTAGCGCAGGCGTCGTGAATCTACGACGCACTTTCACCGGTACTGGCACCTCTCGATCGCCACAGCTATCAGGTTCTCCTGAATGCGCGCCTGGGGCATGACCGAACCGATGACGAAACTTTCGCGCAAAATGAGTATAGTCGCGAAAGCCGCACGCGTAGGCGATCTCGCTCAGAGGCTGGTTTGATCCCAGTAACGCCCGGCGGTGCACGAGGCGCGCGGCGTAATCCAGACGAACCGAATATATGAACTCAGTGCAGGTCAAGCCGCGCTCCGTGAAGAGCTTCTGAAGATAGCGCAGCGAGATACCAGTTTCGGCGGCGATCTCGTTGGGACCGAAATTCGGATCGGCAAAGCCGTCAAGAATGATGCGGCGGATACGCGCAAACAGTTTGTCCGAATATCGCGATCCGGGCCACGGCTCGGAAGGCGCAAATACGGCACTGAGCAGATCGTAGAGGGCGAGCTGCATGTGGGGGTCGGACTGCGCGGCTGTGGATTCCTCATCTTTGGTGCCTTCGAGAACGAACTGACGAAGGACGCGCGCCGCGGGCGTTTCGCCGCGCCCGCACAAGCAAGCCTTGGGCTCGAATCCCAGATGGGAAATGACCGACTGGCGCGGCAGATAAACTGAGAGCCATTGCGAACCGGTCTCAGATAGACGCGTAAACGGCCTAGCGCCGTCTCCCAGGCCAATATCTCCCACCCCAAATTGTATCGTATGGTCGTTCTGTGTCAGCCACGACCGGCCGGCCACCGGAAACAGGGCGCAGTACCAATCCACATCGAGGCGGGCATCGCGGTGTGTCTGCTCGAACCGGTAAAGGTCGGCCCCGTGATCGACGGTTGCCAGCCCGCTTTGGATCTTCGTCGCGGCTGCAGCGATCCCATAAACGCTGAGTCGGCGCATCCAACCAACAAGAGCATCGGGTTCGACAACTCGGTGGTCTCCTCCACAAGTAGACCGGAGCAAAGCGGTCCACTCCTCGCGGTTCAATCGCGACGTGCGGGCGAAATCGCAACTCTGTTGTACCATCGCCGGTCCTCCAAGAAGTCGACACAACCAATAGCGCTTGCATTTCCTCGGGTAGCCCCATGATCGGCGTGTAGCTCGTCTGCACCAGGCAAAGAGTGTCGTTCACCGTGGCAACTTACCAGCGTGGGTCATCGGCCTATCCGATACGAACGGACGGTATATCGGGAGTGAGCCGATCGGGCCGGTTTCGAGCTCCGGCTGCCAACCAACGCTCTCCTGCTCGTTGCAATCGATCCGCGTGACGACAGCAACGCGGTCTTCTGTGTCACTAATTGGAGAGGGGTTACTGTCCGCTGACGCGAAGCCGCATTGCTCCTCGGCGCAGTTAAGCGTGACGCCAGCGTGGCGTGGGACAAGTTTGGCTTCAGTATTTCGGCTCATCGCCCTGTCTTCTGATGTTGCCTTCATCAACGCTTGATATGGCTATCGGAGAGCCGCCGTCATCAGCCCATAACGCACTTTCTCCAGTACCAGCGCGCACTGTTCGCCGTCCGCGTATTGACCGGCGCGTGATCTCGGTTTGCTTAGCGAATTTGGATCGGTTGCGGGGGAAGTGCGCGCCGATACCGCTGAAAGTGCGCCGCCGGCTCGCGACATCCAACCTCTAACGGCCTAACTTTTCGGGCTAGTAGGGATTTGGAGTTCAGGCATGACCGCAAGGCAAGAATTTGACTACGTCATCGTTGGGGCCGGGTCGGCTGGATGCGTGCTCGCAGCACGTCTTAGCCAGGATCCCGCTGTCAGCGTAGCCGTGGTGGAGGCGGGGGGACGGGACGACGCGCCGGAGATCGCGATGCCTGTCGCCTTCCCGCAACTGTTCAATCCGTTACCCACACCTTTGATCCCGGAGGCATGCAATGACTAATAGTGTTGCGCAAACGAAGAGAGCGTAGTTGATCGTAAATGAGCACATCGAGGCTGAAGCTATTCGGCACGACGTCACAGCCACCGTCAAGACTTTCGAACATCCTCGCTATGAAGTGCCGGCGCTCGGTGTTGTCGCCGATGGTGCAGAAGCGGTAAACAGATTATTGGGGGCCCTCCTTGCTGCTTTTCCGGACTTCCAAATAGAGAGAACCGCGGTCCATCACGCGGACGATGCAGTCATCGTAGAGTGTCGCTTGCAAGGAACGCAACGTGGCGAGTGGGGCGGGATCGAGCCGAGCGGAAAGAAGATGGAAGTTCCTGCGGCATTGATCTTCTTGTTCGACGGCGACGGGCTCATCTGCGAAAGGGCCTATTTCGATCAGGCCACAGTCGTACGGCAGCTTGCTCCAACAAAATGACTGAGCTGTCAAACCCAGTCGAGCCCTCGGACCGATCGGGGAAGCCGAAGTAGAAGCCGGTTCTCACCACGGTCGGCTCCGCCTGCGCCCAAATGCAGCAGCAAAATCAGATCAGGCTCCGCTCAACGCTCAGGCGGCAACAGTGCGTGCCAGTATGGGTGAAAGTGCGTCATAGGCTCATGACGGTAAATCTCCGATCGCCCACACTCACCGACGACGGAGACAAGCTCGGGTGGCGCGCAGGTTCGACGGGCGCCGTGTCGAGGCTTGCGGCAGCGTTGCCGATTGGCAGCTTGCACCGTGCGCAAACCATCACACGTTAGTGTCTCGACGATATGATGATATGACTATCGTAATTTAACGGCGAGCGCCTAGTTGAGCGGAGACTCGATTACCAACCGCTCTCGTAGCAATCGTGGGTGCAAAATGAATGATGGCTCTTGGCCTGCAAAGTTAGCAATATTCTCCATGCTGCTGGTAGCTGCAATCGGCTGCGCACGCGCTCACGACCATGAGCACCCTGAGTTGAACGGATGGTTCGAGAGCTTGCACAGCGGCAAGGGACCGTGCTGCGATGGCAGTGATGCCAAACGCCTCGACGATGTCGATTGGGATAGCAAGGATGGTCACTATCGCGTGCGCATCGATGGTGAGTGGGTCGACGTGCCGGACGAAGCGGTGGTTGATGGACCAAACCGCGCTGGGCCTACGATGGTTTGGCCGTACTACTTGGATGGTCATCCGAAAGCGCGCTGCTTTCTGCCGGGAGGCATGGGCTAAGGTCTGTAGCCGATGAAATTGGTGGCCGAGTTTGGACTGGTCTGTCGGTCTGCAAGAGCCCTTCGCAGCTGGTGGCGTCGCACAGATACAGGCTGGAGGAATCGGGCGCGCATTGTGACATCGCAAAGAGAGAGTGAAATGAGGAAAATCGTGAAGTCAGCCAAACTTGTCGCAATTCTGGTCGCCGCGTTGGGTACTACGGCTCACGACGGCGTGCGGCTCAGCCCGAGAGCGGCATCCTCGAGCGCCAAGCCGTGGTAACCGAGCTGGGCACGAATGCTTCGGCTACGACCTACTGGGTGGCCGAGACCGATGGCTGGAAGGTCGTGACCACCATCGATATCGTCTTCGAGCGGGGCGGCGACGCCGAGCAGCATGCCGTAGCGCGCTTCTCCGCGACGCTTCGGCCGGGGCAGGTGGAACTAATCTCGGTTCCTCATGCAATCGGCCAACAACAACGAGTTCTGCGAATCCGTCGCGTCGGTGACCGAATCGAGATTGCGCGGGTCTCGGGCTCATCGGTCTGACTCGATTGTTTCAATATCCGGGGCGCGCTTCGTCAGCGACACAGCGGTGTTCTTGGCAGAATAGCCCCGCCTTTGTTCGTGAAGAACAAAATCTCCGGGTTTTCGGTACCGAAGGACTGCGTATCGCCGATGCGTCGGTGATGCCGTCGATGGTCCGTAGCAACACCAAAGCGGCCGTGATCGCGATCGCGGAGAAGGCGGCCGACATCCTGGCAGGGAACAAATCCCCAGCAGAACGAGCGCTGGGCTTATAGGGTAGCGAACGTCAAACCCGCTCCACTAGCAACGCGCTCGCGGTGAATAGTGCGCGCCAGTACCGTTGAAGGTGCGTCATAGGCTCACGACGGCAAATCTCCGATCGTCCACATTCACCAATGCTGAAGACAAAATCAGGAGTCACGATGAGCCAAGCAATCAAAGGTTTCGCGCTGATCACCGGCGCTTCGTCGGGCATCGGCGCCATTTACGCCGATCGCCTGGCCAGGCGCGGCTATGACCTCATTCTAGTGGCGCGCAGGTTCGACCGTCTGCGAAGGCTGGCCGACAAGATCGCGGGAGAGACCGGCCGCAAGATCGAGGTGATCGCCGCCGACCTCGTCAAGCGCAAGGATCTCGCAAAGGTCGAGGCAGTGCTGCGGACCGACAGGCGGATCACCACCGTCGTCAACGACGCCGGCGTCGCTTCGACTACTCCCCTTCTGCAGGCCGACGTCGACAAGATGAGCGAGATGATTGCGCTGAACGTCGACGCTCTGACCCGCCTCACCTACGCGGCCGCCCCCGGCTTCGTCGAGCGTGGTGGTGGCACGATCATCAATATCGCTTCGGCCGTCGCGCTGGCCCCGTGGATATTCAACGGCGTCTACGGTGCTTCCAAGGCATTTGTCCTCGCCTTTAGCCGGTCGCTAAAACATGAGCTGGCGGAGAAGGGCGTGCGCGTCCACGTCGTGCTGCCGGGCGTCACGGCAACGGACCTCTGGGGGACGACTGACACGCCATTGAAGCAAATGCCCGGCGGGATCGTGATGCCAGCCGCGGCCATGGTCGACGCGGCCCTTGTCGGCCTCGATCAAGGTGAGTTCGCCACGCTGCCTTCGCTGCCCAACGTGGCGGACTGGGACGCTTACGAGGCAGGGCTACAGGCGCTGGTGCCAAACTTGTCCCGCGCCGAACCGGCGGCGCGCCTTACCGAGCCGACGGCCAAGGAGACTTCGCGTCAGCCGGCGGTGCTCCCCCTCCGACAACGAATGCAACAACACCGATAGGAGCAGATCAATGAGCACTGCAGCGAGAGAGGGAGGCGCCCGTATGCACCGCATTCCGGAGCTGCAGGCCTTGTGAATGATCAACGTGCTCCCGTCGCCGATCCCCGGCAAACGGTTCTGATGGCGAGAAGAAAGAATATTGCCTTGCTCGCTCACGACAACCGGAAAGAAGAATTCCTTAAATGGGCACAAGAGCGATCATGACCAACAAAACCTCGCAACAAAATGCGGCACAGCTGCCGTCGAATAAGCGTCCAGCCGAGGCGACCCTCGCGCGGGGGCTCGTCAACACGCCAATCACAACGGTGGATAGACTTGGTCAACGCAGCGGCGCTGCCGTGTTCCTTGAAGTATTGAGAAGTGAAGGAACACGCTACATCTTCGGCAATCCCGGAACCACTGAGCTATTCCTTATCGACGCTCTCGTGGAAGCGCCGGATATCCGCTACGTGCTGGCGCTCCAGGAGGCCAGCGCGGTTGCCATGGCGGACGGCTACGCGCAGGCTTCGGGTCGTCCGGGCGTCCTCAACCTCCACACCGCTGGTGGACTTGGCCATGGGCTGGGCAACCTGTTGAACGCGAGCGTCTGCGGAACACCGCTGGTGGTGACGGCAGGTCAACAGGATTCCAGACATACATTTACCGACCCGCTGCTCTTCGGAGACCTCACCAGCATCGCCAGCCCCGCGGTGAAATGGGCAAGAGAAGTCGGTCACGCCGACCAGATTCCAACTCTGGTTCGGCGCGCCTTTCACGACAGCAATGCCGCGCCAACCGGACCGGTCTTCCTGTCCCTGCCGATGGACGTCATGGAGCAGATGACTGCAGTCGACATAGGTAAAGTCTCAGTCATCGACCGCGCCTCAGCTGCCGGCTCCCGCGACCGGCTGGCCGACTACCTGGCTGCGATCGCTCCAGGAAAGCTTGCCATTATTGCAGGTGATGAAGTTTCAGCCAGCAACGCTGCCGACGAAACCGTCCGTCTCGCTGACGCGCTTGCTACGCCCGTCTATGGATCATCTTGGCCGGCGCACATGCCCTTTCCCACCTCGCACCCCCTGTGGAGGGGAAACTTGCCCATCAAGGCGAACGAGATTGCTCGCGAGCCGAAACGCTATGACGCGATCTTTGCGCTCGGTGGCAAATCGCTCATTACCATCCTTTATACCGAGGGCTCGGCCGTGCCGAGCGGCGTCGACCTCTTTCAGTTGTCGGCCGACGCCCGATGGCTTGGGCGCACTTACCCCACCAAGCTGTCCATGGTCGGTGATATCGGAGTCTCGCTGACCGTGCTTCTTTCTCTTCTCGCCCCAAAGATTGCCGGCCGCGCCGACACCTACGCCGCGCTCCGCGAGCGTGCCGCGCAAGATCGGGAGGACCGGCGCGCGCAGCTCATGGCGACCGCCGATAGCGAGTTCGCCGGTCCTGTGATCACCCCCCTCGTGGCCGGCCGTGAGATGGCCCGCGCCATTGGTCCCGATATTGCTATCGTCGATGAAGCGGCCGCGACGATGGGCCATCTGCGCGCCTTTCTCAACACGTCGAGCAGCCATCGGTATTTCTTTTCGCGTGGTGGCGCGCTCGGATGGGGCATGCCGGCGGCGGTTGGCTTCTCGCTTGGCATCAATCGCGAGCCCGTGGTCTCCATTGTCGGCGACGGCGCAGCCCTCTATTCACCGCAGGCGCTGTGGACCGCAGCATACGAGAAGCTTCCCGTGACGTTCGTGGTGATCAACAACCGCGAATACAACATGTTGAAGAGGTTTGTGAAATCGCAACCGCATTCTTCCTCCGTGCGGGCCAATCGCTTCATCGCGATGGACATCGTTGATCCGGCTATCGACTTTCATGCGCTGGCAGCGTCCATGGGCGTCTGCGCGCGCCGTGTGGATCGCGCGTCCGACATTGCGCCAGCGATCGAGGCAGGTATCGCATCTGGCGCTCCTAACCTGATCGAGATTCCCGTTGGCGCAACGTGAACGGATGCATTCGCATCAAACAACGGGCGCTAAGCTTCAGTCAGAGAGAACAATCGTGGAGCACGAAATGACAAAGCACACTGAACATTTACCAAGCCACGGCGGACCATTGCTTCTTCGCGAGTTAAACCACAGAATAAGGAACGAGCTCACTTGCGCCGTTTCCGCGGTTTCAGCCAAAGCGGTGCAGTCGGATAGCGTGGCCGTTAAGGCCGCGCTACTTGACGTCGTAGACCTCCTGCATCGCTGCGCTGACGTTCATCGGTCGCTGCGCATGCCGGAACAAGGGCGCCTCACCGATGCCGCGAAGTACCTCC
Organism: Bradyrhizobium cenepequi; assembly: GCF_020329485.1. Classification (GTDB taxonomy): domain Bacteria; phylum Pseudomonadota; class Alphaproteobacteria; order Rhizobiales; family Xanthobacteraceae; genus Bradyrhizobium; species Bradyrhizobium cenepequi. The sequence goes on along the minus strand of NZ_JAGKJI010000036.1, from coordinate 31,053 downwards.
AGGAGCTTTGCTTCTCCGTCGCGAAATACCGGTTGGAGGGCTTGGCGATACGTGTCTTGTTTTCGGCGGATGATCTGCGGCTTGAAGGAGAACGCTGCTGGAGGCTCGGACTGATTGTATCCGAGCTACTAACCAACGTGGCACGACATGCACAATTCGGCGTCAGAGATCCGCAATTGCGAGTAGAGTTGCGGCTCGCCGGCGGCATCGCAAAGTGCAAGGTCTCCGACAATGGCTCGGCACCTGAACCGATCCGGCGCGGTCGTGGGCTAGTGATCATCGGCGAACTGGTCAGCAGTTTGGGCGGCCTCGTTCATACGTCGTGCGCATCCGAAGGATGTTCCTTCCTTCTCACCTTCCCATTGACCGAGGGCGAGCAACGCGCCGCCGGCGCGGCTCAGCTTGTTCTGTTGAAGCGGAAGAAAATGCGCCGTCTCTTGCAGTCGCAGGCGTCTGGAACTGAGGAATTGGGACCAGAATAGCCACATGTAAAGAGCGTGGGCAATCGTCACAGCGTTGCGAGCGGCTTTGCCTATCGACTGGTTTGGAGAGCGGAAATGAGAACAGACGACTTCGGAAGAAGCCTGGTCACTGGCCTCGCGGATGCGCTCAACGCCCACGACCTGGTACGCGCGAGGAGGTACCTGGCGGATGATCTACATTTTGTTGGCATGTTCGGCCCGCCAATCGACGGGGCTGATGCGTATCTCGAAGCCATGGCGCGCCTTGGCGCTCAACAGGTCATAGTGAAGTGCCTCGTAGAACGCGACGAGGTTGCCTGCCAATACTACCTCTCTGCCCGCAAGATATCAGATACGCCAATATTCTGCTGCGGATGGTTCACGATCAGCGACCGCCGAATAAAATCGCTGCGCGTCGTCTTCAATCCGACCGACACCTTTCCGCAAGGCCTGAGACCGCGTTCTCGGCCGAACTTCGCGCAGCCCTGCGCATATGCGAAGGACATTGCTCCGCCTAGTAATCGTACAGTGCGCGTTGGTACGAGTGAAGGTGCGTCCCTGGTTCACGACATCCAAGCTACAGTGCTCTAACCTCCTGCGAGACATCTGATCGAAGGAGAAGACGCATGGAAGACGCACTGAAACGGCATGGCGGCCGCCGCGCCCACAAGGAGAATGGCGTCACTTGGTACGACGCGGCCGTCGGGGAACGAATCGCGGTGCGTGTATCAAGTCTCGATACCAACGGTGCATACGCGGTGGTCGAATCGATCGCGGATCCGGGATGCGGTGTCCCCCTGCACTTGCATCAAAACGAGGAAGAGCACTTTGTGGTCATTGCCGGAATTTACAGGTTCGCCTGCGAGAACAAGTTATTCGACGCGACGGCCGGCACCAGCGTCACTATACCTAAAGGAGCGCGGCATGCTTGGCGCAACCTATCTGGTAGCACGGGCCGGTTGCTGGCGGTCTTTACGCCGGGCGGTTTCGAAAGATTGATCCAAGAGGTGATCGATATTCCCGCCGGCAAGGTTGAAGAGGTGGCGGCGCGGTATGGCTGCCTCATCGTGGGACCGCCGATCGAGGCATAGGCGCCGTGGGCCCGTGAGACGTGGCGCCGCTGATGAAGAAGAGATCAGGAGACAGAGAGATGAGCCGAGACGCCAATTACGTCACCAAAGACATGGCACCAGTCACTGCCGGGAGTGCGGCGGATTATAAGGCAGCTTTCGCGCAACGAAGCGCGAGCGCCTTCGCCGCCGCCTTTGCCGAGGACGTGGTTCTCGAAGCAGCCGGCATGTACTGGCCGGTGAGCGGCCGCGAGAACGTTAAGCGTGTCATGGAGGCGGCGAGCAAAATTTACGAGAGCCTGCAGTTCACGGACCAAGCGGTCGATGGACGCCGCCAATACCTTGAGTGGGAGGCGCGCGCCTTCGGGGGCATCGGCATGAGCGGCGTTACAGTCATTACGCGCAATGAAGCTGGCGCGATCGCCCACCTGGCGATCCATCACAGGCCACTGGGCGGAGCCTTGAGGTTTTCCGCGGAGATGGGTCAGCTCCTGCAAGGCGATGCTTCGCATTTCTTGGCGGCAGAGGATCTGCCGCGTACGGCCCGGAGTTGATAGCGAACATACTTCATACAGGCAACCTCGACGCTGCCGCGCCAGCTGCCTGTTACTCAAATGCTCCAGACGATCGGCGTGCTTACCCGCGGGAGATTGGGGTCTCACGCTTGACCGTCTGCGCTATGCCGCCATCGCGGTACGACGCTGCGCGAGTTGGTTTGCGAAGGAAAAAGGAGAACGTTCGTGATGACCTCTGCCGATTATCTCGCCAAGGTGCCATATTGTCCGATGCCTGTGCCGTCGACCGATGTCGAGCTGACAAGGAGGGAAGACGGCACGATGGTGCTGAGATCCTGGATCAAACTCGGGGAAACGAGCGGGACGATTTGCTCCTTCCTCCCGCACTGGGCGGCGGTATCGCCGAACCGCAATTTTCTCGCGCAACGAAACGACGATCATGCGTGGCAACCGATCACTTATCTGGAATTTTGGTCTCGAGTACGATCGGTGGGGCAGGCGTTGCTAGATCGCGGCGGGGTGCCTGGCGATACGCTGGCCATCTTGTCTGGTAATTCCATCGAGAACGCGGTCATGCAGTTCGGCGCAATGTCGGTCGGTCTGCAAGTGGCGCCGATTTCGCCGAGGTACAGTCTTCTGCCGGGTGGTCTTAGCCGTATCGAGGAGATCGCCAAGTTTCTCAAGCCGCAGTTCGTCTTCGCGCAGAAGGCCGATCCCTATTTGCGGGTCCGCAGCATTTCCGGTTTTAGGCAGGCCGAATGGGTGACGTTCGAGCCGGTCGCTGACGTCACTCCGTTGTCGGAGCTTTTCGATACAACGCCGGATAGTGCCTTCGATGCGGCATTCGCAGCGCTCGGACCGGATACAGTGGGAAGAATCCTGTTCACGTCGGGATCCACCGGATCTCCGAAAGGTGTGATCAACACCCATCGGATGATGTTGAGTGCGCTGCAGATGATTGGTCAAGTGATGCCAGTCTCGGGTCCGACTGTCCGGTTGGATTGGTTGCCATGGCATCACACCCTGGGTTGCAACGTCAATCTCAACGGAATCCTGAAGGAGGGCGGATCACTCTACATCGACGACGGGAGCCCGACCCCCGATGCGTTTCATCGGACAATTGCCAACTTACAGGACATCTACCCCACCTCTTATCACAGTGTGCCGGCCGGTTACGCGCTGCTGTGCGTGGCCCTCGGCAAGGATCCCATTCTGAAACGGATGTTCTTTCATCGTCTCGAGCGAATGGTGTTCGCCGGCGCGGCGATCTCGGCGCCCGTGATGATGAAACTTCAAGAGCTTGCGGTCGAAGCCAGAGGCGAGCGCATTCCGATCATGTCCGGCTACGGCAGCACGGAAACTGCACCGACCATATGCATCTCCTATCGTCCGTGCGAAGGTCCCGGTGAGGTCGGTCTGCCGGCGCCAGGTGTCGAACTTAAACTGGTTTCGGCGATGGACGCCTTAGAGGTCCGCGTGCGCGGCCCGAACGTCATGCCCGGCTATCTCGGAATGCCGGAACTGTCTGCAGCAGCATTCGACGAGGAGGGATTCTATCGGACGGGCGATACCGTCACTTTCATCGATCCCGCCGATCCGTCCCGCGGCTTGAGATTTTCAGGCCGGCTCTCCGAGAACTTCAAGATTGCCAACGGCACATGGGTGCTCGCGGGCAAGCTTCGCGCAGTCATCCTGAACCGGATGGGCGGCGTGCTGCAGGATCTGATCGTTGCGGGTGAGGGCCACGATAGGCTCGTCGCGCTAGTTTGGCTCAATCCGGACCGTGCGAGAGTGCACGCCGCCAGTTCGATAGCTGACGCAAGCATCGAAAGCCTCGCCGCGGACTCCGGCGTTGCAGGATACATCTGTCACGTCTTGAACGAACATAACCTTGCTGCGGGAACGAGCGAGCGGATATCGGCTGTCGCCATCCAGACCGAGCCACCGTCATTGGCGGCGGGTGAAATCACCGACAAGGCATACATCAATCAACGCGCGGTTCTTCAGAACCGCGCGACGGTTGTGGCTGCGCTTTACGGCGAAGGATATTCGCCGCACATCATTCGCCTTCATCCCGGTCCACGACCGTCGATGGCAGCGAGTTCCGGGGCTGCGTAACTACGGAACGGAGGAATTGGAGTGGACCCTAAAGTTGAGTTTCTTTTCGACTTCGGCAGCCCGAACGCCTATCTCGCCGGAAAGGTCGTCCCGCAGATTGAGCAGCGCACTGGCGCGAAGTTTGACTACGTTCCGGTGCTGCTCGGTGGCATCTTCAAGCTTACTGGCAACAGTTCGCCGGCGGATTCACTCATGGGCATCAAAAACAAGCCCGAGTTCATGGCGCTTGAAACGGAGCGTTTCATCCGCCGCTACAACATTACGACGTTCAAGCCTAATCCCTTTTTCCCGGTTGTCACGCTGATGCTCATGCGTGGCGCGGTTGCGGCCCAATTCGAGGGCGTGTTTGAGCCGTATCTCAGGGCTGCGTTCCATCATATGTGGAAAGAACCAAAGAAGATGGACGATCCGAAAATAGTCCATGAAGCGTTGATCTCTTCGGGGCTAGACGCCGACCGGCTGATGGCGCGGGCGGGCGATCAGGATGTAAAGAACCGCTTGAGGGAATTGACCCAGAACGCGGTCGATCGTGGTGCGTTCGGCTGCCCGACATTCTTCGTGGGCATGGAAATGTTCTTTGGCAAGGACCAGCTTCGCGATGTCGAGGAGGAGATCAAGGCTCAGCAGGCCGCTGGGGATCTAAGACCGGGAACGTGAAGGAGAAGCGTCTTGGAGAAGAGAAACGCTACCGCCGCCGTGATTGGCGCAGGTGATTTCATCGGTTCTGAAATTGCAAAGAAGTTCGCCGCGGAAGGCTTCACGATTTTCACTGGCCGGCGGAGCGGCAACAAGTTAGCGCCGCTTGCCGAACTCATAGAGAAAGCTGGCGGGACAATTGTCCCACGTTCTCTCGATGCCAGGAAGGAAGAGGAAATCACAGCCTTCCTGCAAGACGCGGATGCGCACGCTCCTTTGGAAGTATGCATTTTCAACATCGGCGCCAATGTCAACTACCCTTTGCTCGATACCACCGAGCGCGTATTCCGCAAGGTTTGGGAAATGGCATGCTATTCCGGCTTTCTGGCTGGGCGCGAGGCGGCTCGTCTGATGCTACCCCGTGGCCGCGGGAATATATTTTTCACAGGTGCTACAGCCAGCTTGCGCGGCGGCAGCGGCTATGTCGCCTTTGCCAGCGCGAAATTCGGTTTGCGGGCGGTGGCTCAGGCGGCCGCTCGGGAACTCGGTCCCCAAAACATCCATGTCGCCCATCTCGTCATTGATTCCGGCGTCAATACCCAATGGGTCCGCGAACGCATCCGCGAGCGTGAAGGCCAGGAAGCGCTCGATAATCTTGATCCCAATCGATTGATGAGGCCGGCGGCGGTCGCCGAGGCCTATTGGCAGTTGTACCGGCAGCCGCGCGACGCCTGGACTTTTGAGCTGGAAATACGCCCGTTCGGCGAGAAGTGGTGATCCGAAAGCAGCACGCGCGCCGTTTGCCGTGGGCAGCGAAGATGGCCCGAGGCTGTAGCTTAATTGGTGGGTTTTGGCCCAAGAAGGCCAAAAATGCATTATCTTTCAATGGGGATTGACTGACACTCTCTCCGCCATCGATTTTGGACAGCGCAGAAGGCCTTCAAAATCAGGCGTTTTCCCGAAACGCCGGAAAATGACGGTGGAGCACCACGGTGGAGCACTTGGTGGGCACCGCGGCGGCTCAAGGTTGGCATCATTCATTGGCCTTGAAGACGGAATCCTTGGTCCTGCTTCACGGTTGTGCGGTAGTGCCGACAGCCGCCACTGGATCGTCGATGCGGCGACCTGCCCGACCTCGCCCACATGGCGCTCCGAGGCGGTCACCGGCCGCGGCGTACCCCGGCGGGCGCTTCAACATCGATCTGATCAAGTTCAAAACGGATACCCTCGCGGAAGAACAACGCAGAAAGCGTCAACACTCTAGGAGGAAATGCGATGTCTTCCATCGCAAGCGAGTTTTCGGCCGCGCCGTCACGGCGCATGACCAAAGAGGAGAAGCGCGTGATAGCTGCCGCTTCACTCGGTACTATATTCAAGTGGTACGATTTCTTTCTTTACGGCTCGCTATCCGCCGCAATTGTTCTGAATACTCGCCGAGCCAGACAGACCCGGAGCTCACGGGCGCGCATCGCAGAATCAGTCAAGTAGAAGCTAGATGACTCAGACCTGCCTGCCGCGCTTGATCGGCATCCTTGATCCGATCGGCCCAATGCCGAAGCGATCCTTGACGTAGCCGACACGGTCGGGCGGCGCGGCAGTCGACGTCGGTTCTGATGTGCTTGGGATTAGCGCACGAGCCATCGTTCTTGCGGGCCATCTGCTCAATTCCCCTCGTTCGGAATCGGCGAAATTCGCCGCGAACGTTTGGTTCGCCCGATACCAGCAAAAATGCCAGCAAACCGGACGGCCGCGGTGAATTTTTACGTGTGTTTTCAATGCGTCGCGAAGATTTTCTCGCGAAAACCGGAATCGACCAATGGCTTAAGTTATTGTTATTATTTGTATTTTTTCCGTGGTGCCCCTGGCCGGCAGTCGCCTATTCCCGTAACCATCTGAATTTAAGGTCATTTTATCCGTCAATTGCTGCCGATACCAGCAGAAATACCAGCAAGCTGACGCGCGGTATTAGCTGATAAAAATAAACAGCAGGCTCGCGGCAGTAGGTTCGCCCCATGCCGTTCCGGTCCCCACAACGCCCAGACCGGAATCGAACCCGGCTCTGACTCGAAATCCCGGCGGGATCGACCCCGGCATGATATCGCTAGGCCAAGGAAGGGTCTCGTCATGCGTACGCCATTTCTGGCGCCCCACGATGCCGAGCGAGACACTTGCCTCGTGTTGGGCGACTTCGTGGGGCGACTCGGTTGCGCTTGGCGCGAGACCGACGCCGCAAGCGCTGATCGCGCGTCGCTATCCGCTATCTGCTGGACCGCCAATGACGATGCAATGTCCGACAACACACTGAACAAGGCGCTGCGGATCATGGGCCATGATAGTGGCCCCGGCAGCGACCACTGCGCGCACGGCTTTCGCTCGACCGCGTCGACCCTGTTCAACGAGGAGGGCGCGTTCAATGGCGATGTAGTGGAAGCCGACAACACGGGGAAAAAACGCCGGCGGCGCGACGAGGCGGTGCCGCGCCAGCTTGGCAAGGGCGACAAAAGCGAGATCCGCGGCATATAACCGTGCGGCCTAATCGGCCGAACGCGCGCGTTTAATGCAGCATTCGTCTGATCGCCTCGACGGCCTGCGCCACGGTGCGCCCGCCGTCTCGCTGCGCAGATCGGCGGCCTAGCTTGCTCTAGTTTCGACCCTCGGCAACGAAGCGTGATATTCGTCCACGCTGTCGAGGTCGATCATCGTCTTGCCTCCCATCTTGTAGGCCCTGATCCTGTCATGGGCGATAAGCTCATAAGCCTTAGTCTTTCCGAATTTGCCATAGCGGCAACCGTCCTTGAACTCGACGAGCCGGCGCCGCTTGTTGTTATCATTGTCAACCATGGTTCCTGCATGTGCTTCCATGATCTCCGACACAATCAGATCAAGCTCCGCTGAGCTAGATGGGCATTTCCATGGCGCGACCTTGGTGTCGACGCGGGCTTACCAAGAAGGCGCTGCATTTGTGGTAGCTGACCAGGTTCCTGCTGATCTGTTCGACGCCATCTGCGCGTAGCCCAAACGCCGGGGTTCGTTGATCTATATCGCCGATGGTGCCGAACAAAAGGCTCTCTGATGCCGCCGCTAACTCCTGCGCGCTGTAGAGTGCAAATCGGACGGACCGGAAGCGCTGCAAGCTCGTAGCCTGCCGTTCCCGTGCCCACTTGGCCCCGTTAGCAACTTCCGGTGTACAAGCGCCACTCAAACTACGAATCTGAGGGTCGGACGTTCGAATCGTTCCGGGCGCGCCATCTATCTCATTCATATGTCATCGATTTCCAGAGCGGCCTAAAATTCCCCAGACTAAAATTTGCTTTTAGTCTGGGGCAGTCCTGGCGCGGGCGTGATGATCGAGCAGCCCGGCCTAGCTAGCCAAATCGGATGCGGGAGGGTGGTGCGAGGTTGGCGCGGCATTCAAGAACTGCAGCTAGAACGTTGCCACCAAGTCATTCGGCGCATCTTCCTCGAACAGAAGATTTTGCGTTTCGAGCGACGCGCGGATCAATGGCGCCATGCGCGCGCGCATCGACCTCTCGAATGCTTCGATGGTTTCCGTGAGGGTCGGGAAGCGGCCGCCGAGAAGATGGTCTGTCAACTCAACGGCATCGAGCATCGCCATGTTCGCGCCTTGGCCCAGAAACGGCGGCATGACATGGGCTGCGTCGCCGAGAATGGTGAGGCCTGGACGGGTTGTCCAAGTTTGGTCGGGCGGAAACGCATAGAGCGGCCATAGCAAGAAGTGGTCCTCGGATTGTCGAACCATCTCGAGGAGTGCTGGTGCCCAATCCGGGAACCACGCCAACAAGCGCTCACGGGTTTGAGCGGCTCCTTCCACGCCGATTTTGTTGTCGCGGATCCAGTGTTCGGGGATCCGGCGTGAAATGTAGACGCGAATGCTGCCGTCTCCGTTCCGCTGTGCGAGCAGACCTTTGTTGTCTCCGAGGGCAAGGACGTTTCCGGGCCCTACGTAGCGCGCGATCTCGGGATGTCGGTCGTCGACATTTGACAGGCGCGTCTCGATAAAGGTAACGCCGGAGTAGAACGATTTGATCGGTGTGATGAGCGGTCGCACTTTCGAGCGCAATCCATCTGCGCCAATCACTAGGTCGAATAGCTCGGCCTGACGGCGTTCGAAGACAAGACGATGCCGGTTAGCCTCTGGCAGGATGGCGCAGGGCGGGCTGCCCCAAATGACCGTGTCTTCGTCAAGCGACGAGAGCAGGAGATCGCGGAGAGCACCGCGATCAATCTCGGGCCTCGATTCCTCTTCATCGTCGACTGCCGATGCCGCGCGTCGCACGCCGTGCTTGTCGATAACGCAGGTTGCTTGTCCTTCCGGACGGGCAACGGTGCTGAAGTGTCCGGTGAGTCCGCATCGATCAAGTGCGAGCTGCCCGCTTTTCTCGTGAAGGTCCAGACTGCCGCCTTGCAAACGCGCATGAGCCTCGACGTCACGCTCGAAGACATGCACTCGCACGTCATTCATCTGCAAAAGCCGGGCAAGCGTAAGCCCTGCCGGGCCGCCACCCACAATTGCGATTCTCTTGCCTCGCAACAGGTGAGGCGTGGGTAGGTGCGCGTTATCTTCAGGCATGGGCCCATCCCCCATCGACCGTGATCTCGGCTCCCGTGATGTATGAGGAGGCGTCCGAGGCCAGGAATAGCGCGGCTTCGGCAACTTCCCGTGGCTCCCCCCAGCGTGCCATCGGGATCATGGCGGCAATCGCCTCGTTAACTTGCGGGTCAGCGGTGGCTGCTTCGGTGAGTGGAGTGGCCGTCGCGCCAGGCGTGATGACGTTTACGCGAATGCGCCGGGCGAGGACGTGAGAGTCCATGGCGAGGGTGCGGCCAAACGCGCGGACGGCCCCTTTGCTTGCGGCGTAGAGCGGGTCGCCTGGGCGTCCCTTACAGGCTGCGACGGACCCGGTCAGGATGATGGACGCATTGTCGTTGAGCAACGGCAGGCTATGCCGCACGGCAAAGACCACGCCCTTGAGATTTATCCCGATCAAGGCGTCAAAATCTGCCTCTGTAAGTTCATTTAATGGCGGCGTTTGCGAAACTCCTGCGTTGGCGAAGAGGATATCTACGCCTCCGAACTGACTGCCAATTTCGCGCATGGTCGCCTCGACAGTTTCTGGGCGTGCGACGTCGGCGACGAAAGCCCGAGCGCGATCGCCAAGGCATTGCACCGCCTTGTCAAGCCGGGCTCGGCCGCGACCCAGGAGCGCTACGTCTGCTCCTTCTTCAATAAAGAGTTTTGCGGCAGCCAGACCGATACCGCTGCCACCGCCGGTGATGACGGCTTTTGTCCCCGTAAGTCTCATCCATCGCTTCAAGTCAACGGTTGTGGACTTAGCAGGGGCGCTGGCGTAAATCAACGGTCGTTGATATATGGCCGCATGAATGCGAAAATATCGTCTGTTCCGCCGCGCAAGCGACGCAAGGAAACGTCCAAACGCGACGCCGAAGCCTCGCGCGCCCGCATACTGGAAGCTGCGAAAATTCGTTTCTCTCAAAACAGCTATGAAGGGGCGGGTATTCGCGAGATCGCCGGCGACGCCGGCGTAGACCCCGCACTGGTGATGCGTTACTTCGGTTCGAAAGAGGGGCTCTTTCGGGAGATTGCCTCCAGCGCCTTCGATGCCGACGATATTCTATCCGGCGGCATTAGCGCGTTGCCCCAGCAGGCGGTGGAAATGCTGATGGGAACGTTAGACAGTGCGGAATGGCGGCGCGGCTACGATCCCTTGCGCTTGCTGCTAGCTTCGATCGGTAGTCCGGCAGCCGGGCCCATACTCTCCGATTATCTCGACCGGGACTTTGTCGGCCCGATCGCGGCAGCCATGGACCTTAAAGAGCGGGATGAACGGGCCGTGATCCTAGCGGCGCAGATTCTAGGTTTTGCCCTCGTGAGGATTGCTCTAGCCGGTCGCAAGGGACGCCGGCCCCGTTGGGCTGTGTTACAGCGCTTGCTGACGAAGGCGCTTGACGTCACATTATCGGGCGGTTCTCGAGAAGGTGCGCTATGACATGATGACCCGGAACGCAGCCCGGTAACGAGAAATTCACTGTTAGATGCCCGGTGCGAAAACTAGTCCCGTCAGCAGCAGATGCGACGGTTTAGTGGTGGACGAATGCAGACGTGCTCGCCCGTTACTGCAAATCATTTCCATGCTAGCCGAAGCCATGGTTGATTGTTGCGATCTCTCCGCGCCGAAAGCTTATTACCGGGGCTGCCGGCACCCTCGATGTTGTATTTCCTTCAGCGGATTCTTATCGCGGGTGGCTATTGGTGCGGTCAATGTTTCACGCTGTTGCGCCGACCGTAGGCGGCAAGTGACGCGGATCACCTCGCGCATGACTCGCTCGCAACGGCAAAGCTTTCTTCGAGTAGCTTCGGATTGCCTTCCTGGAAGACAGGTGTCATCTTGATCCGCGCAATCTTCCATCCGTCCTCGGTTCGGACATATTCGTGTTCGTATCGCGCATAAATATGCCAGAAGTTCCCGGAGTCGATCCGCTGATGGCGAGCGTGACCGTAGGAAAAGGATGTCGCTCGATCGCCGTCTAATTGTACATCCAGATTGAACGACATGTGCTGTGTTTCGACCAGTGCATATGCCAGTCGTGCCCAATCAATTAATGCAGAGGCTGCGATCGTCTGCGAAGGCTTCACACCGCCAAAGTCGATTGTAAGCTCATCGGTGAAGTAAGTGACGCGTGCGTCCCAGTTCTTCTCGTCCGTGTACCGAAACCCCCGGTACAGCGTTTGGCTGATTTCGATGATACTCGCGATGTCCTCGGGACAAATTGAGCTTTCTTTGGCCATGAAGGCACCTCGCATTGAAAATCTGGCTCTGCCCCCGAGATATGGCTCATAGTGCTCTGTATGACTAGAACAGACGTAAAAGTGACATACGCACCAAAAGGTAAGCGTAAGCTCGCGGCCTGGGCCGCCGGGGCCGCCCAACGTGGACCATCTCAAGACCGCGCCAATCTCGCAGCTGAGAGTGCGGAGGTCGCCCTTAGGACGCTAGAGGGGCCGATGGAAATTGCTGATTATCTTCCATCTCATCACCGGGGGGCCGGTACTCCGCTTTTCCGAATTGCAACGGGCGATCGACGGCATCTCGCAGAAGATGCTAACCCAGCAGTTGCGTGAACTCGAGAACGACGGGGTGCTCAAGCGCACAGTCCATCCGGTCGTTCCGCCAAAGGTCGAATACAGTATGACGGAGGTCGGCAAGGCCTTGTGCCCGGCGCTTCACGCACTCCTTCAGTGGTCGGAGTTTCGGCGAGCATCACTCGACCGACGCAAGAGCCCGTGAAAGCAACTCTCGTGGGCTCGGGAGAGTCGGGCGTTGAGTTAAGCGCGGGACACGAGCTCCCAACCTCTATAGATGGCAGCTTCGTTTAATTGACGTTCCTCAATTCACTGGCGGCTGCTTTATTTCAGCCCTATCGATTGAATAATCCTTAGTACGCCGGGCCAGCCAGGATGAAGACGTGACGAGGTGCCATAGGCATTCTGGGTGCGGGCATTATGCCGTGGACTCCCTCTAGCCTCTTGCCATGTTCACGGCCGCGAAGGCCAACAGACCTCCCGCGATTCCTTCGACGACACGCTGATGCGACGCTCTGACGGTGTCGAGACGGCCGATAGTCGCTACAACAATGCCCAAAGTACCGTAGATCAGCGCGCAGAGACTGATGAATATCCCGGAAAGCAGGGCCGCCTGTTGGGCAATCCCTTCGCTCGCGTTCATGAAGTTCGGTAGGATCGCCAAGTAGACGAGAAGGCCCTTCGGATTAAAGAAGCTCGTCATGAATCCCTTCATGAGCGACGCTGGCGGGCCGCGAGGATCCAGAGAGACCCTTGCTCCACCGATGGCCGACCGGATCATCCGAAAAGCTAGATAGGCAAGGTAAGCGACGCCGCACCAGCGTAACGTCTCGAACAGGACCGGTGACGCGGCGACCAGCGTAGCAACGCCGAGCGCGGCTAACACCGCGTGCGTTAAGTAGCCGATGATGACGCCGGAGTTGGCGCGAAGGGCCGCCTTGCGCCCGCCGGCCAGCGCCTGTGCCGTGATGTAGATGAGGTCGGGGCCCGGCGTGCAGACGAGCGGCAGCACGGTCGCCGCGAACACGATCGACTTGGTCGTATCCATTGGACCGCCTCAGCCTGCGACCGCGGCGCGGCGCATCACCTTCTGCGCCTTCGCCTGGTCGACGGTGAACGCCAGCGTCCCGTAGTGCGAGCCCCAAGAGCCCGATCCGTTCGGGACGCGGGTGCCGAGGAAGATGTCGACGACGTCCTGCGTGCTGTGGCGTAGAAGCTCCGCGCCCTGCAAGAGACGCGCAACGGCCTCAGTCATCGGGCGGGCAACGAACTCGTCCTCGACGGCTTCTCGAACCAACGCCTCTGTGTGAAGGACCAGCGCGTCGAAGCGGCCGTCCTGGCCGAGCAGTGGACGGGTCTCGTCGAAGAGCGCCTGGATCGTGCGCGAGTCCTTCGTCATGGCCCGACGGACGTCCATGCACATCATGTTCGCGGTGCCTTCCCAAACGCTGTTCAACGGTGCTTCGCGATAGAGGCGAGCCATCGGACCTTCCTCGATGAAGCCGTTGCCGCCGTGACACTGCAACGCTTCGTAGGCGATGGACGGGGCGCGCGAGCAGTTGAAGAACTTGGCCGCTGGAGTGGCCACGCGGGCCAGCAGGCGTTCGTGCTCGACTTCCGAGAGTTGGTCGGTTGCCTTGGCGATGCGCAGCGCCATCAGCGTTGCGGCCTCGACCTCGACGGCCATATCAGCGAGCACGTTGGTCATCATCGGCCGGTCCGCGATGGACGTGCCGAAGGCCTTACGCGTGGTCGTGTGCTGCTGAGCCAGGGTGAGCGACTGGCGCATCAGGCCGGCGGAGCCGATCGCGAAGTCCAGCCGGGTCAAGTGCGCATGCGACAGGATCTCGCGGATGCCGTGGCCTTCCTCGCCGACGCGGATCGCCATCGTGCCCGCATATTCGACTTCGCTCGAGGCGTTCGACTTGTTGCCGGCCTTGTCCTTCAGGCGCTGCACGAAGAAGTTGTTGAAGCTGCCGTCGGGAAGCGTGCGCGGCAGGAAGAAGCAGGTCACGCCGCCGTTCACCTTGCCGAGCGTGAAGAATCCGTCGGATTGCGGGACCGAGCAGAACCACTTGTGTCCGGTGAGTTCGTACCAGTGTGCGGTCTTCCCGTGATAGTCCTCGGAGTGGGAGAAGCGCGCGGTCGTCTGCGTCTCGCGGAGGTCCGAGCCGCCTTGCTTCTCCGTCATCGCGTAGCCGATGACAACGGACGGTTTGTCTGCGACTTCGCGGCGGCTGAATTCGTACTCGGTCCCTTTGACCTTCTCCGCCCAGATCGCGAGGGCGGGCTCGGCCTCGAAGCCGGCGTAAGAGGCGTAGGCCATGCCGGTCGGGCACGCGGTCCCCGACTCGACCTGATTCCAGACGTAGGACAGCACGGCGCGGGCGTAGTGGCCGTTCTTCTGGTTGGTGCGCCAAGCGAGGTTGGGGACCTCGTGCTTCCACGCCAGCGACATCAGTTCGTGCCAGCTCGGGTGAAAGTCGACCCAGTCGATGCGGTTGCCGAAGCGGTCGTGGGTCTTGAGTTCGGGCAGATGGCGGTTGGCGAGGCGGGCGAGCTCCTGCACCTCGTCGTCACCGGCGATGGCGCCGAGCGCCTCGCAGCGGTCCGCGGCCCAGGGCGCCTCGCGCGCGATTGCGGCGCGCAGCACGGCGTCGCCGGTGAAGGCGTTGAAGCCGGCGGCGGGCTTGGCTTGGTTCAGGACTTTGTGGGTGCCGTAGCGGCTAGCGGGAGCTTCGAGCGCGCCGGACGAAATAGCTTGGGTCATGGACGTCTCCGGATCGGTTTCTGGGTTCCTGGATGTCGCGATCTGCCGGCGAACGCTACCGAACTCGCGTTGGCCTGAACCGAACTCCGGCTCATGCCAGCTCAGCAAAACCTTCGAAAATAGAACATAAATTCAGTTCCGAGGTTGCCGAAAATGCCGAAATGTAGCTCATTTTTCGCCATTCTTGACATAAATCGAATTTCAAGTCAACATGAAAATGAATTCGTGTTCATATTTGAGGATGGGCCAAGCCATGGCAACCAGAAAAGTCCGTGCCCTCGACAAGAAGACACAGATCCTGCGGGCGGCTCGCTCCGTCGTGATGGACGGCGGCTTCCAGGAGCTTCAGATGAATGCGGTGGCGGCTGCCGCGGGTACAGCGGTCGGGACGCTCTACCGATATTTCCCGTCGCGCGCCGAACTTTGCGCTGCCATCGTCAGCACGGTCTCGCAGCGCGAGGTCGACGTGCTGTCTGGCATCGCGATCGCCGAGGGCGAAGCGTCGCAGAAGGTAAGGGACGCGGTGCGTGCCTTCGTGTTGCGCGCCATGCGCGGCCGTCGTCTGGCGTACGGACTTATCTTCGAGCCCATTGATCCCGAAGTCGAAAGCACGCGCCTGAAGTACCGTCACGCCATCGCGCGCGTCTTCGAAACCATCATCAAGGAAGGAATCGCCGCCGGCGAATTCCGCGAGCTCGACGTCGAGGTCGCCGGCGCCTGCCTCGTCGGCGCGTTCATGGAAGGCCTCATCAGCGTGCTCGCGCCCGGCGCCGCCGGCGTCCCGACGCGTCCCGACGAGTTCGCGGATTCCATCGCCGATCTCTGCCTCGCCGCCGTGGCGAAGCCGGGTCGAATGCCGGCCGAGCAGCGGCCCGCCGTCGGCACCGCCGAACCCATCGCATTGAAGAAGCCGTAGGCGGCGCAGCGCGCACCACCGCGATCCACGAACCTCGTCGAAAGGGGGCGGGTCGCAACAAGGAGGAAATCATGTCTCGCCGAACCTGGGATGCCGCTGGTCTGCGCCGGCGCCCGGCTAACTTCGCGCCGCTCACGCCGATCAGCTTTCTCGATCGCGCCGCGCACGTGTTTCCCGACCGCATGGCGCTCGTCTACGGCGATCACAAGGAAACTTGGCGGGAGCACGCGCTATTCTGCCGACGGTTCGCATCGGCGCTGCGCCACGGTGGCGTCGGTCGCGGCGATGTCGTAGCGCTCCTCATGGCGAACACCCCGCCGATGCTCGCCGCGCACTTCGCGGTGCCGATGGCCGGCGCGGTACTGAACACGATCAACACACGGCTCGACGTCGCGACGGTCGCCTATATCCTCGAGCACTGCGAAGCGCGGATCCTGATCGTCGACGCCGAATTTCTCGATACGGCCCGCGGAGCCATCAAAGGTCTCGCCGCGCCGCCGCGCGTGATCGTCCACACCGACAGAACGGCAGGTTTCTCGCGTCCGGACGGCGTCGAGGATTTCGGCGACTTCGTCGATACCGGCGACGATGCGGAACTCGCAGACCGTCCAGACGACGAGTGGACGCCGATCGCGGTAAACTATACCTCCGGTACGACGGGACGGCCCAAGGGGGTCGTATATTCGCACCGGGGCGCGTACTTGTCCGCGGTTTCGACGATCGTTAGCTGGGACGTCCCGAAGGGGGCCGTGTATCTGTGGACGCTGCCGCTCTTCCACTGCAACGGCTGGTGCATGCCATGGCTGCTGGCGCTGCAGGGTGGCAAGAGCGTTTGTCTCAGGCGGGTGAATCCGGAAGCCGTCCTCGATCTAATCGTCGGGGAGAAGGTCACGCACTATTGCGGCGCGCCGATCGTGCACGGCTTCATCCGCGATGCGGCCCGCAAGCGGGGCGTCGTGTTCGATCGGCCCGTCGCCGCGCTGATCGGCGGGGCGCCGCCGCCGGCTTCTCTGCTTGTCGGCATGTCCGCCGTCGGCGTCACCCTTACGCACATCTACGGTCTCACCGAGACCTATGGTCCGGCATCGATCTGCGAATCTCAGTCCCACTGGAGCGAACTCGATCTCGCCGGCCAGGCTGACCGTCAGGGCCGGCAAGGTGTCGCCTACGCCTTGCAGGAAGGTCGCACGGTGATGGATCCGCAGTCCATGCAGCGCGTGCCGACCGACGGCGGGACCGTCGGCGAGATCATGTTCCGCGGCAACCAGACCATGATGGGATACCTGAAGGATGCCGAGGCGACCGACCGCGCGTTCGAGGGCGGCTGGTTTCACACTGGCGATCTCGCCGTTCTGGAAGCGGATAGCTACGCGCGCATCAAGGACCGCTCCAAGGACATCATCATTTCCGGTGGCGAAAACATCTCGTCGGTCGAGGTGGAGGACATCCTGTACTCGCACCCGGCGGTCTCGGCGGCGGCCGTAGTCGCGATGCCGGACGAGAAATGGGGCGAGGTGCCGGTCGCGTTCGTCGAACTCCGCGAAGAGACGCCCGCGAGCGAAGCGGACCTGATTGCGCACTGCCGCGGCCGTCTCGCTGGTTTCAAGTGCCCGAGGCGCGTCATCGCCTACGTGTTGCCGAAGACGTCCACCGGCAAGATCCAGAAGAACGTGCTGCGGGACGCCGTGCGGAGTAACGCGATCGACGCACTTCATGCCGGCTGATCGTTTTCACTTGATCAGCGCGACCGCCCGTCGGAAGTGCGGGTTGTCCGCCGTCTGCAGCCATTCGAACACGACCATCTCCGTCGTGACGATCTCCGCCCCGTGGCGTTCCATGCGGCGGACCGCGGTTTCCTTGTCCTCCGGATGGCGCGAGCCGAGCGCGTCGCGCGCGACGTACGTCTTTCTGGAAACCTGCAGCAGGCCGAGCACCGTCTGCTGCACGCAGACGTGGGACTCGCAGCCCGCGACGACGACGTGCGCGTCGGTGGGGACGCGGTCGAGGAAGCCGTCTTCCCGGCAGGCGTCGAAGAACTCCTTATGGACCAGGCCATCCTTCTCGACCGCTATGTCGGCCACGGTAGGCCCCAAGCCCTTCGCGTTCTGCTCGGTGAACAAGCGCGGGATTCCGAACAGCTTGGCCGCTTCGATGAGGCGGTTCGCGTTCCGGACGGCAGTCTCGCCGTCGTGGATCGCCGGCACCAGGCGCGACTGGAAATCGACGACGAGGAGCAGCGAGCGCTTCGGATCGATTGTCAGCATGGCGTCATTCCTCGGTCAGGTGGGCGATTTGATCCTTGACGTATCGTTCCATAAGATCCGGCGCGGAAGCGCCAAACATGCGGATGCGGCCGGTGTGCAGCAGCAGGAGAAGCCCGGTGGTGTGGGCGAAGCAATCGACCACGAGCAGGTTGGCCTTCTGCCGCGAAGCGCCGAGTTCGATCGCAGCGCTGGCGATCGGCCGCAGCGCGGATTCGAGAGCTGCGTTCAGCGTCTCGTCCCGTTCGTGTCCGAGACCCGCCGGCTTCATGCCGCCGCGGAACAGGTAGAAGCCGAGGTCAAGGTCGCGCGGATTCTCCGCGTAGTACCGGAAGAACGACATGGCAGCCGCCTTAAGCCGCTGCGCCGGCGACTTCGCCTGCGCGACCGCCAAGTCGACCGCGGCGCCCAGCGAGGCGAGGGAGGACTTCAGCACCTCCGCGTAGATCGCCTCTTTGGATTCGAAGTGGAAGTAGAGCGCGGCCGGCGTGTACCCGGCGCGGACCGCGATCGCCCGAAGGCTCGCGCCCTCAAGCCCTTCCTCCGCAAAAACCTGTTTCGCGGCATCCAGAATGAGTTCCCGCTTGTGTCCGCTGACCGCCTCGCGCCGGCCTTGCCGCTTTTCGACCATCCGTCCCTCGAATCCAACTTGACAACGATTCTAACAGTGTTAGAAATCTAACACCGTTCAAATATTCGAACAAGAGGGAGTGACGCCATGCTGATGTCGGGTGCCGCCTACCGGGAATCCCTGCGGGGCTACAAGCCGCGGGTCTTCGTGAACGGAAACGCCGTGGAGAGCGTCGCGGACGAGCCGCTGCTCGCGCCGGGCGTCGCCGGCGTCGGCGTCACCTACGATTTCGCGCTTAAGCAGGAGCACGTGCCGATTATGACGGCGCGACAGGGCACCTCCGGCAAGACCGTGAACCGGATGCTTCATATCAACGAGACTTCGCAGGACCTGCTGTTCAAGCTCGAGGCCGTGCGCCTGGTCTGCAAGACCGTCGGCTGCGCGCAGCGCTACCTGACGCACGACGCGCTTAACGGCATCTTCCAGTCGACGAAGCTGACGGACGATCGCCATGGCACCGACTACAGCCAGCGCTTCCTGGCCTATCTGCACGACATCCAGGATAGGGATCTCACGCTTGGTGTAGCGATGACCGACGCCAAGGGCGATCGCTCGAAACGTCCCGGCGCACAGGTCAATCCGGACGTCTACGTCCACATCAAGGAGCGTCGTCCGGACGGTATCGTCATCCGCGGCACCAAGGCCATCGTCACCGGCGCGCCCTACATGCACGAATTCCTCGTCATGCCGTGCCGGACCTACAATCCGGAGGACAAGGACTTCGCCGTGTGCTGCGCGGTGCCGTGCGATGCGCCTGGCGTGACCATCATCGCCCGCCCGGCGGGTCGCCCCGGCGAGGCGTCGGCCAAGTTCTCCGCCAAGTACGGCCAGTCGGTGGGCGTCGTGATGTTCGACGACGTCTTCGTTCCGCACGACCGGGTCTTCCTGGCCGGTGAGACCGAAGAAGGCGGCTTCCTCACCACGTCCTACGCCACGCATCACAGGCATTCCTGCATCGGCGCCCGCGCCGGATTCGGCGATCTCCTAATCGGCGCCGGCGCGCTGATGATCGAGGCCAACGGGCTAGACATCGAGCGTCACGCGCACATCCGCGAAGCGATGGTCGAACTCATCACGATCACCGAGAGCTTCTACGCCTGCGGCGTGGCTTCGTCGGTCTACTGCACCAAGGCTCCCGCCGGATCAGTAATGCCGGACGCGGTGTTCTCCAACATCGGCAAGCTGCTGCTGGCTACCAAGATCTACGACATGCACCGCGTGGCGCACTACGTCTCGGGAGGCCTCATCGTTGCCCTGCCGGGTCCGGAGGAGGACCACAATCCGGAGACCAAGGCGTCGCTCGCCGCGGTCATGGGCGGTCGGCCGGACATTCCCGCCGACAAGCGCGCCGAGGTTGCTCGCTTCATTGAGGACCTTACGGTTTCGCACGAAGCCGGCTGGTACTCGGTGATCTCGCTGCACGGCGGCGGTTCACCGGAGGCGATGAAGCGCGAGATCTGGCGCAACTATCCGGTGATGGAGAAGATCGAACTGGTCGAAGGCCTGCTCGACCGCGGCATCCTCGACGAGGGGCGCCGCGTCTCGAAGCAGCCTGGCCGGTGCTGCGCGATCGGTTGCCAGGTGCCCGAGCCTCCTCAGCGCGGCGAAGTGCCGACGCTCGAAGGCGCGGCCGAATAGCCCGCATCCCTTGAGGACATTCACCGACGTTCGATGGACGGCGGGCGGTCGACCGATCGCTCGCAGCTTCAGGATATGACATGAGCAGCAGTTCCTACCGCGAAGTCTATGACCGCTGGAAGGCGGATCCGGTCGGTTTCTGGAAGGTGGCCGCCGCTGACATCGACTGGTTCTCACCGCCGACCGAGATCTATCGCGGCGATATCAAACCGTGCGGGCGCTGGTTCGCGGACGGCGTCTGCAACACCTGCCACAACGCCGTCGACCGCCACGTCGCCGGCGGTCGCGGCGAGCAGGCCGCCATCATCTACGACAGCGCGACCACCAGCGCGAAGCGCTCCATTTCCTACTTCGAACTGCTACGCGAGGTGCAGGCCTGCGCGTTGATGCTTGAGGATCTCGGCGTCAAGCGCGGCGATCGCGTCTTGCTCTACATGCCGATGGTGCCGGAGGCGCTGTTCGGCATGCTCGCCTGCGCGCGGATCGGCGCCGTGCACTCCGTGGTGTTCGGCGGTTTCGCTGCGCCCGAACTCGCGACACGGATCGACGACGCCGAGCCCCGCGTGGTGCTCTCCGCCTCCTGCGGGATCGAAGGCAGCCGGGTGGTCGAATACAAGCCGTTGCTCGACAAGGCCATCGAACTGGCGAAGAGCAAGCCGGAAGCCTGCGTGATCCTGCAGCGCAGCCAGGCCAGGGCGAAGCTGATCCTCGACCGCGACCATGACTGGCAGACCACGGTCATGCGGAAGGCGGCGGAACTCCGCAGCGGTCGCAAATCCGAGTGTGTGCGCCTCGCGGCGACCGATCCGCTCTACATCCTCTACACCTCGGGCACGACCGGCAAGCCGAAGGGCATCGTCCGCGACAACGGCGGCCACCTGGTCGCGATGCGTTGGACGATGAGCGCGATCTACGGCATATCGCCCGGCGAGACGTTCTGGGCGGCGTCAGACGTCGGCTGGGTGGTCGGCCACAGCTACATCACCTATGGTCCGCTGATCACCGGCTGCACCACCGTGCTCTACGAAGGCAAGCCGGTCGGTACGCCCGACCCCGGCGCGTTCTGGCGCGTGGTTTCCGAGCACGGCGTGAAGGTGCTGTTCACCGCACCCACGGCGATCCGCGCCATCCGCAAGGAGGATCCGGAAGGCAAGCTCCGGGCCTTCTACGATCTGAACGGATTCCGCGCGCTCTTCCTCGCGGGCGAACGCGCCGATCCGGAGACGGTTCGCTGGAGCGAGGAGGTACTCGGCGTCCCGGTGATCGATCATTGGTGGCAGACCGAGACCGGCTGGTCCATCGCCGCCAACCCGCTCGGGCTCGGCGTCCTGCCGGTGAAGCACGGCTCCCCGACCGTCCCGATGCCCGGTTATGACTTGAAGATTCTAGACACCGAAGGCGGAGACGTCGCCGCCGGCGAGATGGGCGAAATTGCGCTGAAGCTGCCGCTTCCGCCGGGCGCCGCGGTCACGCTATGGAACGCCAACGACCGCTTCCAGGAAAGCTACCTGTCGCGCTACGCGGGTTACTTCAACACGGCCGACGCCGGATACCTTGACGAGGACGGCTACGTCTGGGTGCTCGGGCGCACCGACGACGTCATCAACGTGGCCGGCCACCGTCTATCGACGGGCGCAATGGAGGAGGTGATAGCCTCGCACGCCGCCGTCGCCGAATGCGCGGTCGTCGGCTGTAAGGATGAGCTCAAGGGCGAACTGCCTTGCGGTCTGATCGTGCTGAAGAGCGGCGTCAACGTCTGCCCGAAGGTCGTCGGCGAGGAGATCGTCGCCATCGTCCGCCAAAACATCGGGCCGGTCGCGGCGCTGAAGCGCGTGGTCGCCGTCGACCGGTTGCCGAAGACCCGTTCGGGCAAGATCTTGCGCGCTACGATCAAGAAGATCCTGGACGGCGAGGAGTTCGTCGCGCCGTCGACGATCGAGGATCCGGCCGTGCTGGCCGAGATCGAACGCGTCCTGAGGAGCTAAAGTGCGTCTTCTCGAACTCCTTTTCCGAGATCAGTCCTGGTCCTCTCAAGGCTGAAACAGGGGTTCAATTCCCCTAGGGAGCGCCAGAAAAATCAATAACTTAGATTCGATACGGAGAATTCGTCGAATATCCGTCGAATAAGCAATAGCGAACGTTGGCGAACTTCCACCACGCTACTTGTCAGATCCAACCGCAGTTTATTCTTGTCAATCGTAACAAGTTGGCCCGATCAGCTCGCTCATCCGAAGCCGTAAGTTGGTCTTCACAACTGGTGCCGGGTAGTCACGCCGCTGTAGTGAGAGCGTTGCATTCGCGCTCTCACGAGCGCCTACCGCGTTTGGCCTGACGGTTCCATCCGGCGCGGTTGCTCGCCCGGAAAGCAGCGAGCTTACGCTCGCCATCCAGCTGACTGTTCCTTCCCAGGAAGTGACCTACGACCCACTGATCGATGTAGTTGCGCAAGCTCAAGGAGGCCTGGTCCTTGATGAGCGCCAGGATCAACGGCCAATCGTCTTGCCGGAAGCGCAACAGTTGTGCGAGGAGAATCCCCGTCGCCTTCATTTCCCGAAGCTCGGGCGGTCGCGGCTGTAGCCAGATCGAGTCAAGCAGCGCGACGGTCACGGACAGATGCGACTTCAGATCGGCATTCTGAGTGCCGATGTACCCGCTCGTGACCCGGTAGTCGGCAAGGTTGTCGGAGGTGTCACGTTGCAGCACGGTCGACAGGATCGCGGCGTCGATAGCGACGTGGCTGTGGCGGCGCCACGCGAACTTTACCGTAACGTCGGCAAGCCGTTCGATGTCGATAAGCCCTTGATCATAGGCAAAAGTGGCCGCGGACTGCAGCCACACACCTGCGATCTCGGTTTCGAGCGCGACGCCCGCCATCTCGCGAAAATAGACATCTTCGGAGAGCAGGACATAGCCTTGAGCCGCGACATAGGCCGGATCGAATACGTCGACACCGAATGCCTCGGTGAGCGTAGAAGCGAGATCCGACGGCGCGTCCGGAGCCACGACCGGGATGATTTCGCAGTGTCGTTCAATCTTTGCGACTTGAGCGATAATGTAGCTCCGGCGCGCTTCAATGTCCTCTCGGGTGTGCTCCTGGCGGATGTATTGACCGTCGTGCCAAGCAATGGTCATCGATCGTCCGAATTCGGGGAACTCGTCGCGATCGCGCAGGCCCAGAAGCTCGTCAATCGACGATCGCGGAATGACGAGTTTTCCAAAAACCGCGGTGAGGATATCGAATATGTCCATCGTCGCGGCAGTCCATGCCGCATACGTGTCAAGAACAGCGCCTCCGGCGCGCCGTTGCGAGATGACAGCGCGCGCGGCATCACGCTCCTGGGCGGTGCCGGTGCAGGCCAAGATGTCGTGGTCAAGCGAGCGGATGAAATCTGCAAAACCGATGGCATCGCGACCGAGCCGCGAGGCCACCATCGTCATGGGCAAATGCTGCAGAAGGTACAGATCGGCGAGCTTCCGGTTGCTCTCCGCAACTTTCCTGATCTGTTCGAGGGCTGGCTTAACGTCGCCCTCCTTCATTTTGAGGGTATAAAGCCCCTTGGCGTCCGGAAAGCGCGTCTGAAAGTTCGCCATGACGTCATGCAGGGCATGGACGTATTTGTGTTTGATCTCGGCGACGCGCCACGTCGTGCCGTCACCGAACGCTGCTGCGATGACGAACGTCTCGCCAACCTTCAGTTCCATCGCCGCCGCGGCTAGGGGGTGGCTGGCGCTTAGAAGCCCTTCCGCGGGCCGGTCTGGCCCGTCGACAATCAGGAATTGGGTCGATTCACCCTGTGTGCCTTCAAGCTTGACCCACGCGTCGGGACCTACGACGCGCGGTCGAGGGGTTTGTCGTCCCTTGGGATCGAGCATCATGAGCCCGAAATAGCGAAGAGCCGCGTCGGGGTCGTTGCGCGCCGATTGCAAGACCTCGTACGCGTATGCGATCGCTGTCTTCTGTAGCCCTTCCGCGAACATGGCCTGTGCGAAATACATCTTCTGACCGGGCGTTCCCCTGAGCGTCGCGTGATCGAGCTGCTCGATGAGCGGCCTGATCTCGGCCCGTCGGTCCAAGCGGCGCAACGTGGAGAAGAGAGTCAGGTAATTTGTGAGGTCTGCGCCAAGCGCGATCGCCCTGCGCAAGCAGGCCTCGGCCTCCTTGAGCGCACCGCGATTGTAGTGGAGCAGGCTTTCTGCATGCACATAGAGTTCGAGGCGCCTGATCTCAGGCGCAAGGCGCTGAAAGAAGCGCAGAGCGCGCGCCCGTATCGGGCCGTCATTGACGAAGGCGCGCGCCAGGGTGCGAAGGGCACCATGATCATGATCTTCCGCGACGTATCCGTCGAGCAGGTCGCCAACGATGCCTGCGTCGCCGCGACGGACCGCATGCATGGCGACCATCAACCGGGCAGAGAAGTGACTGTCTGTTGCGAGCGCGTTCAAAGCCGATTCAAAGGCAGCATCCGCGATGGATGCAAATCCTTCCATCGACGCAAAATCAGCAACCACGATGCTGGCGCGCGCATCATCAGCGACCTCGTTGGCGATCGCCTTGATGGTCACTTCGCGATCGCTTGGCTGCTCGATTTTGAGGATGGCCAGGCGGCCGGCCGTTGCGACGAGCGTGCGCTCGACGTCCGGAATGTGCTCGGGTGGAGATCGGCTGATCTCGGCGACCTTTTCCCAGTCACCACGAGCGGCGTGGTAGCGAAAGGCGAGAACGGTCTGGTCGGGCCCGGGTGGCAGGCGGGGTAGGAGATCGCGGACGAGTTCATCGTCGTCCCCCTCGATAGCGGCCAATGCGGCGCGCTTGACGAGCTCCATATCGTCGGGGCACGCCGCAAGCCCTTGTCGCGCGAGTTCCAAAGCGGCTGGAATGTTATCCAGCAACTGATAGGCGACGATGAGATTGCTGCAGAGCGCGGCATCCTCGGGCCGCACGATGCCCTCCGAAGTCCGAGCCGCGTCCCAGAAGCCGCGCAGAACGGTGATGGCCTTGAGGATACGGTCCCGATCACCGGAGGAGAGACGGTGCGTGCGTTGGACGGTCTCTTGGCGCAGAATTTCGTCGAGCTCGGCGTCGGCGGCGAACTGGCGCGCGTGACGATCCTCTGGATAGGCAGCAACAGCCTGCCGAGCCGCCTCCCACCATGCCGGCATCAGCTCGCGGTGCCGAAGGGTATCAACGCGGCCAACCAAAACCGCGCACGAATTTCTCAAGCCCGGCGGTACGAGGTCGAGCGGTTCGCCGATCGTTGAATCAAAACGAGCAGCTTGCACGAGGTACCCGGCTACGCCCTCATTGCTGGGATCGACCTCCATAGCGGCCTTGCCAAAGGCTAACATCTCCTGCCAACGCCCCTGCAGCAGTAGCGAGAACGCCTTGTTGGCAACGGCCTTTGGCTCGGCCGGCTCATGCTCGTAGGCTTCCTCCAGTAGAGTTGCCGCTCTTTGATCATCGCCAAGGGCCAGGCAGCACGAGCCGATATTGGCCTTGATACGAAACTGGATCCGCCCAGACGCGGTCGGCTTCACGCGATCCAGCAAGCGCTCGAGCAGCGACAGTGCGGTGCGAGGCTTACCGCTATTGGCCAGTTCCCGATACTCGTCGATTTCGGCATCAAGCTGGGCTTCGACGGCGCTCGTGCCGCTGGTCGCATCGCCTGGGGCAAGATTGATCGTCTCGAGGCGCGCGAACCGAGCTACCATCTCCGAGAAGCCAGCCTCGACCATCCCCTGCACCTGTTGCTGTGTGACGACAACATGCTCTACGCGTTCCAGGATTTGTTCGCTGAACGCCCCGTAGTTCGGGTCGAACTGCTTGCGAGCGTCGGCATGCTCGCTGATCCTCTCCTCTAAAGTGTTCCATCCCCAGACATAGATTAGAATCCGGCGGCCATTGTTCTTCTGCTCGAGCGCGAGTTCGCGCGCCAGCTCCTGAAGTGCCACGTCATCCGGCGCGGTCGTCGTGATAAAATACTCGCGAAGATCAGGGCGAAACGTGAGGGCCTTGCGAACCTCGTCGCGGACCTCGTCTGCTGTCAGAAAATGCCCATCGCTCTTCAGCTTGCACTGAACTCCAATCGCGTAGGCCGGGTCCTGATCGCGCACGCCGAAGAGATCGACGCCGTTCTGGCGTTGTCCCCGTCGTCCATTGCGCTGAATATTCGGGTCCCTCAGCAGCGCGCGCCAGAGGACGATCGAGGCGCGCTCAAACGCCTGTTCGTCGGCTGGCTTCGGAATCTGGGTTGCAGCAAGCAAGGACATGACTGATTCGCAGCATAACGCCGTGGAGTTGGCGTGCGGCGAATTTTGCCGAGCTACACACCACGAATTGGGTCATTGTTGATCTATTCATCAGCCGCAGGCGGGAAACGGGGCCCCTCGATCATAAGCTAAGCTGGAGGCTTCGCGAAACGCGTGGCGTCTAGAACCGACGAGATTGCCGAATCATGTTCCAGGGGTGACCCTGAGGCCACCTGATCACACGGAGGTCGAACCGCTGTGCGGCTCTGCTCATGAGAACGAATCATCAGCTCTTGGAGCACCGAACGGACGATCTGGCGACAGCCGCCGCGATCGTCGACGCCCAGAACGTAGCCAAGGGCATCCTCAAGAGGGGGCGGGGGGATGGAGGTCGGGTCGAGTTGACGGCCGACCGGAAACGGAAGACAAAAACAAATTCCCGCACGGCAAGTTTCGGAACTCGGTGGTGCTTTGCCTTCGCCAATGCTCGATGTCAGCTTTCTGGTGATGCGGTGCCAATGCGGCTGGGCCATTGGCAACCTCTGCGTCGGCGTTGATCCGTCTTGCGGCTCTGGTGGTGCGGCGCTTGCGACTTGGCGCGAGAAGTTCTGTACGCACATTTTTTGTTCGTAAATTCAACTAAACAAACTTGATGTGAGATGCCCGAAAACTTCCCTCCGCACATGAGCGCCATGATCTCCATGATGGCGGCCGCGCAGACCGACGAGAACGCGCGGATCGCCGGTCTGGTGCGTCGAAATGCCGGGCTGGCGCGCACGCTACAGAAATTTAGCTTTCCGAATGTTGCGCGGCTGTTGGCAGGACTGACTACGTTGCCGGAAAACCAACCTGCCGATCTGCGATTGACTGCCATGATTCACATGGCGGCCTTGTTTTGCATAGGCGACAAGGAACCCTCACTGACGCAGCTTCGCCGGTGGCTGAACGACATCATTCTGAAGGATCCCGTCACACAATACGAAGATCCGGTCGAAGACGTGTTCATTTCGAATGTCGTGACGTGGTTCGGTAACGTTCGCCTTTTTGACGGCGGATGGCCCGACAACGACTACGCACTTCAAGCGTTCCTGACGTGCATTGTTCTGCTTCGCGAAGAACCTTGGATGGCTACGGTCGCTCGCTCGGTCGCGGCACTACTCAAGATGAGCGAAGCCGTGGCGGAGCGCGCTTCGTTGTCGCGCTTTACGCTTGCTGACACAGCGCCGCGCCAACCGCTCCGCATAGCGCAGACCTCCGTTTATCCCACGGCCGATTATGTGACCTTCACACCCTCAGAACTTACGACGATGGGTATTGCGCGGTTGGATTTGGCTCCGTTCGAATTCGTGCCGGAGTTACGTGAAGCGTTAGCTGGCGAAACAATCGGGCATACCAAGCTGGAACGTCATCCTGTCGTCTTTAGCGAAGGGCGTATTCTCCTCGTACTTCCGACCGCCGTGGGCGCTGCGGTACGGCGCTTCGTCATGGAAAGCGCGGCTGCCGCGGGAAGACTGCCACATTTCCAGGAGCTACTGGCCAAGTGTCAATTCGACGAAGTCCGCCATCTTGGATTGGGTCGCTGGGGAATCCGCGATCTTGACCCAGAAGAGGTCCCAACTGCGCATGAAATCATCGGCCAATTCGACGAAGGCGCTTACGCGCACTTGGTCTTCCTTCCAGATTCGCTTGAGGCTACGCTGAAGGATGGTCTGCAAAGTCTTGACGACATACCCGACGCATTCATCGCGCGACTAGAGCAGATCGCAAGGGACATCGCCGCACGCCCCGGATACCAGCGGGGCATGACGATCATTGTGCACGGTGGAAACGGTCGCGGATTTGCACTCGGCTTT
This sequence comes from Bradyrhizobium cenepequi, assembly GCF_020329485.1. Lineage (GTDB taxonomy): Bacteria > Pseudomonadota > Alphaproteobacteria > Rhizobiales > Xanthobacteraceae > Bradyrhizobium > Bradyrhizobium cenepequi. Next base: position 2,815 of record NZ_JAGKJI010000036.1, on the reverse strand, counting down.
TATGAGGAGGCACCGCCTCAATGGCAGCGGCTCGTGCTTGGAGCCGCAGATTTCATGCGCCTTGCCTGGGATTCAGAAATGAACGCGTTGCGCGCGTGGAAACTCTTAGATCAAGAGGATGAACTGCACAGGCGAAACATCGAATTCATGAACCCCAATGGCTTCATGAACCTCTACGGGTATGCCGAGCTGGAAGATTATGAGCTTGTACCAAACGCGATGGCGCAGGGCATACTCATGCTCCAGACCAATTACCTCACGCCCGTGCGCCATCGCCTTCGAACATCGATCGACTGGCATGCAGCCGTGGTGAAGCCGTCACGAGCATATCTTTCGGTGCAGCGGCAGACGACGGGCAGCTATTTCAAGCAGGCTCGGCTCTTGCCGGTTTACGTCAGCGTCGGTCATGCGGCTTCCGGCTCGTTACTCGGATGCGTCGAAACAGCAACGCGTCCCTGGTGGGTTCGCTGCAATGTGCGTCCAGAGAATAGCCAAGCAAGAGATGTCGTGTACCAGGTTTGGAATTTGGTTCAGAGCTGGCTCGTTCGAGTCGCGCCGTTGCTTGAAGAGAAGCTGGAGGCGTTGCCACCTGGCCCAGCGACGGTGCGGCTGCTATTCCCAGATATCGAAACATTCACTGCTCGCCGAGGAGACAGCGCGGATCCGAATGTTGGCCCAACAGTGGTGATCGAGGACGGCCAAATTCAGATTGGCTGCCCGGCAGCCTACCTGCGGTCTTTTTCTAATCCAAAAAACATCGGCGATCGAATGATGGTCGAGGCCCTTTTGCGCGCAGGCCATTTTTTGGCAGGCGCGCCGCCCGAGGATGAGTCTATTGAAGGATTGACCGCCCAAATCATCCAGAACGACGACGCCCGGTTCTTTCATGCGATTCCCGCAAATACAGCTCGGGAGCGCCTCTATGCCACCCACACTCACGCAAATCCGCGCTTCGTCCAACCAGAAGACCGAGCGGCCGGTTGGCTTGATTTGGCACGAGAAGCGGGCTGGGCGCATCCAGCCGGCCCGGTACCCGACAACCAAGCCCGGAGCCTCCTAAACAATGCAGTCAATATCATGTGGAATAGGGTCAAAGCCCGCCTGCATACGCTGGAGCATCAAAGCGTCATTGAGCGCGCCATCGAAAACGACTACGCGATCTATCGAGATCGAGCGACCTGGCAGCTAACCGCAGCCGCTCTTCTATCGCTTTATGAAGATCAAGCGGATGTCGTTGCCGGCGCGAACGAGCGCGAGGGCCAGCGGGGATTAGCTGCACTCGCTAGCCGGGTTATTGCGGAAATGGCGGTCTGTGTATCGCCAATCGGAAAGGGACGTCAATGCAGCGCGGCCGACCTGGACTATTTGGTTGCGAATGTTGCGATATTGCTCGAATGCGCTAGCCAGAGCGACGCGATTCATTATGGTCTCTCGTCACAACCGCTGATCATCGAGCCGAACGGTACTTTCACGTTCGACACAACGTTCCTCCAGACTTTGCATGCGCCATATATGCATAGTCATGGCGAGCGTGGCTTTAGGGCGGCTGCCGCGAGTTATGGAGATGCCTTCGGCAACCGCGACAGCGAGATCAAGACTCTGGATCCTCAGTACGAAAAGGCATTCCTCGATGAATTCAGTCTCTCGCTGCACCAGTTGATGGACTTTACCTACCGTTTGACGGATGCGTCGATCCGTCTTGGACGGGAAACATTCGTGCTTCCAAAAAGCGACATCGAGCGACACCTCAAGCAGATTGGTGTCGCGGCGCCCGATCGGGCGTACGACGCGCTAACATTGAAGCCACGCCCGCGATGGGACGAGCCAAAGCCAAAAAACGCTAAACCAAGAGACTGGTATCCTTGGCGTTTCAACCGACGCTTATCGTTGATGCGCCGTGCCCTGGTACAGTTTGAGAATGCCACCGATCCACGGATCATCGTGGCCCCAGCGCTGCTCGATCGTTCCGTTGAATTTCTGATTGGAACGTATTCCGGAGGGCTTCCAGTCGAACTTTTTGACAGCGCGAGCATGAGGGCGTGGATTGGCACTGCCGTCAACAAGGAGGGGCACGAGTTCAATCATGCGGTTGCAGCGCGATACAGGGAGTTGGGATTTACGGCGCGGCCGGACGTAAATATGACCGAACTCGGTGGCACCAAAGCCATGGGAGACGTCGATGCACTTGCTTGGAACCAACTCACGGGAGTTGTCTTCGCGACAGAATGTAAGCGTCTTTTGTTCGCGCGCACTGTTGCCGAGATCGGTGAGCGCCTCCGGGAATACACAGTCATAGCGGCGCCGGGCGAAGACCGCACGCCGATTCAAAAGCACCTCGACCGCATCTTCTTTCTTCGAACCGCTGGGCCTGCTTTGTCGAAAGTGACCGGAATTCCGGCCGATAAAATCGTGCTGCGATCAGCGCTCGTGACCGACTATCTCGCCCCCATGCAATTCCTCAAGGACGCGGGTAAGCTTCTGGACGTAATTACCGACGTGTCGCTCTTGGATGAAGTCGTCTAGGGTCTGTTGGGATTCATCGGGAGTTTATCACGGCCGCGACCAGATGGATCATGGAGGCGAAGCTTTGATCGGTCTTTTCGGCGCGCATGGCGATGCGTTTGAACTCCTTGAGCTTGCCGAAGAAGTTCTCGATGAGATGCCGCCATTTGTACATCTCCTCGTCGATGGTGAGAGGCTTGGCGCGGCGCGGATGCTGGGAGATGACGACCTTGGCGCCGCGCGCATCGAGTTCGGCGATGATGGCGTTGCTGTCGAACGCCTTGTCGGCGATCAGCGCGTCGAAGGCCAATCC
>NZ_JAGKJI010000035.1 GCF_020329485.1 Bradyrhizobium cenepequi | reverse complement strand
CGTCGTCACGGCTGGTATTGATCGGCGCAACAGGCGATTTGGCCGTGGCGGCCACTGTGATAGAAACAGCAATTGCGAACGCAATCGCGAGGCTGCGGACTTGAATCTTCACGGTAGTTCCTGTTCGTGTCAAACATGACAATCCACCGCTTGACGAGAATGACCTTGCAATGCCGGCGAGGGAAATCACCTCTTGCCATAGAGTCGATAGACGATCGTTATTGCCGCCACGCCGCCTGATGCCGTAGCGAGGAATGCCACCAGCCGCATCTGCAGAGACTTCTAAACCCGCTGCCGCTGTGTGTACCGAAAACTTAAGCTCGGGCGTAGTGGTGATGAAGTCCGCCCAAGATGGCAAGTGACCTGACCACACCGGTTCGCTGAACTGGGCGAGAATCCGGCGCATCCTTGTCCACGGCCGAGTGCATCCGCGTCTCATTGCAGTAGCGAAGGTAAGATTTCAAAATCCGGCGCAGATGTGCCTCGCCCAGGATGTGGTCCACACATTCACGCCGGATCGATCCGATCAGCCGTTCGACAAAGCCGTTCTGCCAGGGTGAGGCCGGTGCGGTCGGCTTGTCTCGAATGCCCATGGCACGCAGTCGGCGTGTGACGACCACACCGTAGATGCAATCCCGGTCTCGGATCATGTAGCCCGGAGCCTCGTTCCAGGGGAATGCCTCGGTTATTTGACGCGCGACCCATTCGGCGGTTGGATGTGCGGCGACGTTGACCCAGACAAGATCTCTGCGGTCTAGCCGAACGATGACGAAGGCATAGAGCAGTTTGAAGCCAATTGTCGGGACAACGAACAAGTCCAGTGCAGCAATGTCTGGCGCGTGGTTATGCAAGAAGGTCCGCCACCCCTGGTGGGGCGCCCACGCCGTTTGACCATGTACTTGGCGACGCTCGACTGCGCGACTTCAAACCCAAGCTTGAGCAGTTCGCCGTGGATGCGTGGCGCGCCCCACAGCGGATTTTCGACGCTGATCCGCCGGATCAACGCGCGCAGCGCCGTTGCGATCTGCAGTCGCCCTCCCCGTGGGCGCGACCTCCAACGCCAGTAGCCGCGGAATCCGGCTCTGTGCCAACGCACGAGCGTCTCGGGCCGGATGATTGTGAGAACCTGCAGGATTGCCGGAAACCACCCATACAGCTGGATAAAGAACCATCGATCAAGGTTCGTGAGTTGAACGCGACCGCGCGATCTGCGCCTCAAGACCATCAACTGATGCCGAGAAGCAGCGTGCCAATTCGAGGGGGAGCAAAGCTAATGCTCGCTTTCGAGTCCGCCGACATGACTCTGCGTGTAGAGCTCGAGTCCGATCCGTCCGATCAGGTCGAGCTGTGTCTCCAGGAAGTCGATGTGATGTTCTTCGTCCTTCATCAGATCCTCAAACAGGTCCCGCGAGACATAATCCCGGACGCTGTGGCAGTGGGTCGCCGCCTCTTCATAGAGCGAACGGGCGCTGATCTCGAGCGCGAGATCACCCTCGATGATTTCCTTGACGTTCTGGCCGATCCGTAAGGGATCGAGCACCTGCATGTTTGGAAATCCGTCGAGGAAAATGATCCGATCGGTGATGCGATCGGCATGGTTCATCTCCTCGATCGATTCCTTTCGCCAAACCTTGGCCATCTCCAGCAGACCCCAGTTCCGCAGAAAGCGGTAATGCAGCCAATACTGGTTGATCGCAGTGAGCTCGTGGCGCAGGCCCTTGTTCAGATATTCAATGACCTTTGGGTCGCTCTGCATGATGCACTCCCGATGTTAACCTGTTTAGTTTAGAACTATTCCGAATCGGAATGAAGTCATCGCGCAGGCCCTGCTATACTCGGGGCATGATCGGGCAAACGGCAATATCGAAGAGCGGCATAGGGATCGTCATCTGGTTCGACCCCAAGCATCACTGCGGCTTCATTAAACCAGACGACGGTGGTCCTGATCTGTTCGTGCGCTCCTTTGTTAGAGCAGCAGCTTTCAACACGGGGCAGCGCGTTGAATACACGCTTGTGGCATCAGGCGAACCGGCCAGGACCGAGGCTTCGATCCGGACCAAGCGGTAGATACTGAATCTAAGCTCGCGTGATAAGGACATGGAAATCCCTGAAAACGGATCCCGGGAAACCTCGGAACCTTTCCCGGGCAGATGTCCGATCGGGTGTCGGTTGAGGGGTCAAACTGCGACCTGTATTCTACGTCCGCTTCTGGTTCCGGACCTGACGTTAACGGCGGCGAAACGCAGGCGACGCGGATTGCCGCGCAAGCGATTCGCTCGCCCTTTTTCCACATCTTCCATCGGTTGCGGTTGGCCACCGTTCTGGACGCAACGGGTTGCGGCATTCGACTCGCGCGCGGCGCCGGGCGCATCGTCGCGCCATGCCTTGGCGGAAGAAGCCCAAATCCGAGATTGCGCTATTGGACAAGCGGCGGGCCGCCGACGCGAAGGCCGCCGGCTTCAAAACCATTCTCGTTTACTGTGTCGTGCCGCCCGATCGCGTCCCGCGCGGTTGGCATTCGGCAGAGTTGAAGCTTGACGACTTGCCCCGCACCAAATGCTCCATTAGCGACGGGGAGCGTGTTCGATGAAAATCATTGCTCACCAACATCCTGCGATGCGGGCGCGATAGCCGCCCCCCTCTCTGCACGCAGAGCGGCAATCATTGACCACCATGGCAGCACATCTCCTAAATCAAAGGGGAAGCGTCGCGTCGATTGTTCTTTACCTGCCTGTTCGACCAATTCGCGATGCACTGAAGAAAGCAGCCATCCGTCAAATTTTTCTTCTGCCGCCGCCGACAGTGTGGCCAAAAATCCAGCTTCATCGGTCTCACTAAGTATTTCCTCAAGGTCTTCGATGGAGCAGAACACTACCTTCCGACGATCAATGGCGGCAATGTCTGGGTCCGCATCGGCGAATGCGTTCGCGGCGGCAATTACTTTCACCCTCAGTTGCCTAGACATCGTGATCCACGAGTCGAGCGTTAGAACGATGCCTTGTGCGGTCGGATTTACGCGCACTTCAGGTACGAGACCCCTTCGCGCATGAGCGGTTTGACGCCTGTGCCTACCGTGAATCAAATCCTGTCATACTCATGATGCAGTCCGCCCAGAATTGGACGGCAGATAATGCGTCCGGCTGTCTCGACGGCCCGTGATATCGGCGCGTCCTTGTTCAACGACAAGTGAGTGCGCGTGCCATTATAATAGTCCAAGTAGCACAGCAGGACATGGCGCAAATGGCGTTCGCTGAACACCACGATATGATCGAGGCATTCCCTGCGGATCGAGCCGATCAGCCGTTCGGCGTAGGCGTTTTGCCAGGGTGAACGCGGTGACGTCGGGCGGTCTCGAATACCGATGGATCTAACCCGACGTATGAATATCTCGCCGTAGGCGCCATCGCGGTCCCTGATCAGGTAACGAGGGATCTGCTCCCAGCCACACGCCTCGGTCAGCTGATTGGCGATCCATTCGGCCGTTGGATGCGCGGTGACCCCCAACCACAGGACCTGCCGGCGGCCATGGCCCATGATCAGCAACCCATAGAGCAGCCGGAACGAGATCGTCGGCACGACGAAGAGGTCCATCGCGACAATGCCATCCGCATGATTGCGAAGGAACGTCTTCCACGCCTGCGAGGGAGGTCCCCTCCTCCGCGCCATATACTTGGCCACGCTGGTCTGGCCAATGTCGATGCCGAGCTTGAGCAGTTCACCATGGAGTCTCGGCGCTCCCCACAACGGGTTGGCGAGGCTCATCTCGCGGATCAGCCCGCGAACTTCCAGCGACACTGGCGGCCGACCGCGGCGGCGTCGCGATTTCCAGCGCCAATACGCTCTGAAACCGGCGCGATGCCAGCGGATCACAGTGTCCGGTCGGACGATTGCCAGCGCATCATACATCTTGGGAACCAGCCGGCAGACGCCTCCCAATATCAATCTGTCAATCGACCCAAAGGGAAGTCTCTTGGGATTGGCACGCCGCAGCACATTGATTTGCTGCCTCAGCACCAAAATCTCTGCCTCGAGCGTTGCGCGCGACCGGAAAAGATCGATCACCACCCAAGGATCAGTTTGCACAAATCCAACATCGAGCGGCAGCATCGCCCGATTCCCGATCAACCGCCAGCGGATTGGATTTACGATGGGGACAGCGCCTCAGCACCATGTCTCGGCCAGAAGTCTTGTTGAGCGAGCGCAGCCATCCATGATACTAACCCCCTGTTTATATATAGTTTTAGTAGTATTTATAGGTGGTATTTATGAGTGGTTGCAGCGGCATTTCAGCCGACGCTCTGCGTAAGCGTATCCGGGCGATGACCCAGCGTATTGCGGAACTTCACGATCTTAGAAGGCAAGTGCAGCAGGCCGAAGCGAGAGCGCGTGTCAGGCGCCGAAAGAGAGCACGAGACGCGCGGATCGCAATTACGCGGCGACGTGCCCGCCGCGGCGTTGCCGGGACCTCCATCAACTACGACAAAGGTGTTCGTTAGAACTTGCCTTGGTCGAGTGGGTTTTCAGAACCAATAGCGCTGCCGAACGGCAAGAAGCTGGCCTCCCCGCGCGACGCTGCGAACTACATCACCGCCCTCCCCGCGAAGGAAGCCAACGCGCCGGAATGACAGGCCGCTACAGAGAACCCCACGATGGCACCCCTGGAACTATCACATTGGCTGATGATATCGGGGGGCCTACTGGTGGTGGCCGGCCTTGTTGGTCTGCGGGTTAGCCCGAAGAAGCTAGATCAACCCGGTCCTGCTCCCGAGCAGCCAGCCGAAACTCGTCCCCGCCGGCAGATGCCGCCTTTGCCAAGGCTCATCGAGTCCAAGAACCTCACCGAGCCGACGAAGGCGGGTGCGAGCAGACCGCGGTCACTCCACTCAAAAAGCGAACCAAAGGATCAATCTATGGCCAAGAGATTTGAACCGATCGGGCTCCTTCCAGGACTGCAAGAAAGAGGATTCCCAGCCTTCATTGGCGATACTGACGAAGCAGCGAAGTTCGTTCAAGACCATATTGACGGAAGCGATTTCCGAAATCACCTGTGGTGGCAAACCGCCATGGCCGAGCTAAGCGCTTATCCTTCAAAACAGAACGCTGAGGCAGTGCGAGCGCAGATTGTTAATGCGCTCAGGCAAGAAGGTTGGCTGAAAGAATAGAACGACCACTAGATTATGGCCGGCTTCAGCGAGCCGCGCGAAGTTTCGCGCCCGCGCGCCGGCCGCATAGCTCTGCGTCTGGCCTCATGCGGCATCTCCAACGTGTTCGCCAAGGCGCTGAGGCATCACGGTTCACCATGGGTCAATACTCCGATGGTCTAGATTTCGTTGAAGTTGCATTGTGGTTGGATGCTCTCGGTTTTTGCTTGGGGGAAGGATCAAGCCATCATGGCTCAACTGGATAATTTGAAACTAAGTTCGGCCACCTACGATTCTCAGAATGAGCTGGCTCATCTCTCCTTCTCAGGGTGGCGGGGCGGCAAACCGATTGCATGCAATTGCACATTGCACGTTGAGACGCCTGGCGACTTGCCTGAGAGCCAAGTACAAGCAGCCATCAAAAAGGAAGCTGCCAAACTTTTATCCGAGCTCGCTGCACTGCTTTGATTCCAGCTCGGCAATCTGGTTCTGGAGGCTACTGACAATAGTCTCCAGTTGCCCAACTCTCGCCGCGAGAACCTCGAAATCGGAGCGGAGGTTGGTCGTATTCGCATCTCCATCACGAGTCTGGATTTCGTCCATCGCTTCTCTCCTTCGGGCCATAGACCTCCGCGCGCGTACAGCCGGCGTCAGCGGTGTCTGGAAGGCGTCAATCGAGCAGATCGTCGGGCTCTTCGTCGGGCCCCCAATGAATTTTCGAAGCATCGACGGGGGTCCCACCCATCGATCCGAGGCACAATCGCAACAACGACATGGCCTGCACGCCCACCTCTTCGCCCGTCACCCGGCGTGCGCGCACGACGCTGGCGATCTTCGACCAAAGCACGATGCCTGTAATTCAGCCACGGCGCGCCTCGGCTTCGAAGGTTCGTCAGACGTCCAGCTGCGCCTCGGTCATCCATTTCGGAGGTTTCCCAAGCAGCGCTGCAGTCGGTTCGTTGCGGTTCGGTCGAGCAGCACGTCACATCAGTCATGCAAGCGCCGACGCGGTCACTTTCGTACGCGCTCCCTACATTGATTTGCAAAGTAACTCCTTCACCGGAACTCCCTATGCGAACGCACAAGTTGCTTACTGCTCTCATTCTCGCGAGCCCTGATCGCCGCGCCATCGGTGGCACTGGCCAAGGCAGCGAGTTTCGAAACGCCACTGCGGCCGCCCGTCATCGTCGACGCCCCTCGGTTGGTATCTCCACGCACCTCGCCCTACGTGATGGGATCCAGACACGCCGCGCTCCACTGGCCGGCCGCCAGCGCTACATTTCAGCGCTGACCGATCCGCAGGGCTTGAAGGTTTGGAGCGAGCGCCCGTGCAAGCAGCCTTCATGTTTCTGGGCGTACGCAAGCACGCCCATGACAATGAAAGCCACCACGACCAATCCGGCTACGAGGTTGTGCACCATGGTTGTCACTCAACTCATACGAGGCGACCAGCGCGATCGTGCCCAGGCGCGATCGTGGAGATCAACGCCGGGGCGCGCTCCCTCTCGGCCGACCGGGGCTTGGGGGCTGAGGTAGGTCAGCGAGAGGTCGCGTAGCCATGAGAGCACAGCTGTCGGACCGATGGCAGTTAAAACCGTGCCGTGCTGCGCAAAAATCTAGACGTCGTACAGGGCCTTCTGTTGCGACCCCTGCGGATTCAATCGCTTGGGTCTTAGGAGGAAGCCGCTATGGCTTGTTCCAGCTCCTTAACCAATGCTCGCTGGAGTACAGCAAGCCTGGCAAACAACGCTTTCTTGTTCGAGTCGGTCGCGAGCTTGCTGATTAACTCGCACTCCTCGGCTTCATTCCGAAGCTTCTCCAAGTGCGCCTGCATGTCCTTCATTGGGATTTTCCTCCCTGCACCGGGAAGATTAGGCAACGGAGGAGGCCGAGAGCAATAACCTAGAAGAATTAGGGCTGCGCCTTTATGGGCCCTTGTGCTCTGCCGCTTCCCGCAGCTCTGCCGCCATATCGGGGCGCCGCGGTTCAAGGCACGTTTGGTGTCCGCTATGCCCTTAGTAGCTGGCGGGAAAGCCGACACGGCTGGAGGTCCGAGACGGGTCAAAATGCGAAGAACTCAACGTCAGCAAATCTAGTCCGCCATGCCACACTGAGCGGACCTCAACGAAGCGTGCCGCCACGTCGCTGATGGGCCAATGGGCGACATTGCAGGCTTATTTTGAAATGAAAGAGGCCGCCAACTGATGGCGCCTCTATCGCGTTGCGAAACGGACTACTGCTTCACGCCATCCACAGCGACGACATTGTACTTCGCATAGGAGTCACCGATCTTTCGGGCGGCCACATATTCAGGTGAATTGCGCCAGCCCTTCAGCGCCTCCATGCTCTCCCAGCGAAGAATAACAACACGTCCTTTTGGCAGCGTCCCGTCGATCATAGTTCCCGGTCCCGCTGCGACGTAGACGCCGCCATGTTCTTTGATCGATTTCTGAGCAGGCGGCAGATAGTCCTTCTTATAGCCGTCCGGGTTAGTGACTTCATTGATCGCGACCATATAGACGGGCGGCTTCGCCTGCGCGTGAAGAGTCTGAATGGCAACCGCGCCGATCGCCATCCCTGTTAGGATTGATAAAGCTACGGTGTGACGGGTTTTCATTGTGTATCCCTTCGGTTGGCGCCGCGCCATGGCGAACGCAACTAATATAATTTGAAGTGTTGTGCCTGCCGATGGCACTAAGCTGCCAATTATAGAAACGGGGACTTCGGCAGGTCGCGATTTTTTGGCAGTTCGCAGTTCTAAGTCAAAGCAGTGTGCATGACCGCGCTCGGACACTACATTGTTATGGGTTATTGGGGAACGCCTAATGTCGCACATGGGTCATTCGCGTCGTTCTGACCGTGCGCCGAGCACTTCCGGTCTACCCCGATAAGCGGACAAGTTCAGAGCCCATCGGCATGTCTCAAAGGGGCCCAAAGGCGGACATGCGGTACCTTGAGCTTAGTTACAGTCTTGCGGGCTGGCAGCTGTCGCGCTTTCCTTCAGATACCCACTCGCAAACGATATCCGAAAAAGATTAATTGACACAGACGTTCAGCATGCCCCGTCGGCCGCCACCACGCGCTCTGGGCGGGCGGCGGCGCGGCGCGTCGTTGGTTACACGGCTTCCTTGTACGCGAACGGCAGCGCTTCGGCAGCCATCACCCCGGCGGCGTCGAGGATCTTCACCACGCCGGACGCTCCGATGAAGACTGCCGTGAGCCCGACCGCAATGAGCTTGGCCTGCGGCGCCTTGAATACGGTTCCGATCCGTATCATCAGCCCCAAGGCCACTAGGCCGTTGAAGACGATCGTCGGGATGGCCTGTACCTTCTTCTCCAAGGCGAACAGCATGAGCAGGCCGGCCATGCAGACGCCGGTTGCGCAGACGATCGTCGCCGCGCCATTGGACGCCCACACCGGTTTGACGATCAGGCCCATCGGAACGGCGGCCACATCCACGAGAACTGCCATGGTCGGATAGGCCCAGAGGATCGTATTGATCTCGAGCGCCTCATCGTTACCGGCATTGGTCTCCAGGTCCGACCACAGCAGCAGTCCCCGCGCGACGCCTCCGAAGGCGGCGATCAGCAAGGCCCTTATGCCGGCGAAGATGCCCTTTCGCGCCGGCGTGAATTCGTCGATCGTATCGACGAAGATCGTGGTCACCGCACCGAGCGTACCGGCGACGAGCGACCAGACCACCTGGGCGATGCCGGCGAGGATGCCGGAGAGTTGCGTCGCCCCGGCGAGCGCGCGGCGGCCGCTGGAGATGGCGGCAACCGCCAGTGAGCCCGGGAGCGCGATCAGCAGGCAGGCCAGGTCGAGGCCGGTCAGTTCGCTTCGGGCCACGGACCGGTAGAGGTCGGACACGAACGGGATCGTGATGGGATTATCCCGAATGTACGACCATGCGGATGCCAGCAACTGCTCCAGCAGGCGCATCGCGGTGTCGAACACCGCGCTCACGACGTGAAGGCCGACACGCAGAGTGCCGCGCACGAGCTCCAGGAAGAATCGGAAGCTCTGGGAGAAGAGATCGCTGTTCGCGGTGTCTAGCGCGCTCTTGAGCCGCTCGATGGTTTGGCTGACGTCACCGGTAACCTTCGATTGAAGGTCGTCGAGGAACCGCGATATCTCGCTCTGAAGGCCGCCCGGCAGAGTGAACTCGGGGATTGCGACCGCCGCGCCGGGCGCAGCCGCTGACAGCCCATGCGCCTGCATGGCCTGATCGCTGAGCAGATTGTCGCTCATCTTAGACTGCAGCCAGTTTGAGGTCGCCCCGCCTTTGGCCGGATTGTTCTTGCCGGCATTGCGGCTCTGCACGGACGCTCCCGAATCCTTGCCGATGAGGCCGTTGAGGTCGTCGAATGCGCGGTCGAGCTTGCCGCGCAACTCGAGGAAGGCCCGGTCGCCCCTCTCCCGCGCCTGCGTGAGCAGGCTCTTGCCGCCCGGGGTCTGCGGCTTGAGCAACCGATCGAAGGATTGTTCGACCTTCGCCTTGATCTCGTTCTTGAGATCGACGATCGCCGTCCAGTTGAAAATCAGGCTCAGGCTCTGCAGCACCTTGTCGATGGCGCCGACGATCTCGTTGAAGATGCCATGGATGATGCCAATCGCGTGCTCGACCGTATCGACGATGAAGTCCATCGTCCGCTCGATGCCGTTGATGACCGCCGTCACGACAGTCTTGACCACGTCCTTGGCTTTGTCCTCGATCTGCTTGGCGGCATAGACGATGGCGTTCTTGATTTTGGCGGCGCCGCTTTTCAAGGCGTCCCATAGATCGCCCCACGACATCAGCATGCTTTCGTGGCTCACCGGGTGGTCCTTGAGCCAGCGCTCGATCTGGTCCTTGGTCCCGAGATAGGCGAAAGTCGAGCGCGTGGGATCAAGATCGAAGGCGAACGCCTTGTTGCAGACGAGCTTGCAGGCGTAGTCGCCGGCCTTGCAGCAGCAGATGGTGCCCATGTCGCAGCCAGGCGCGAGGTAGCGCTTGCCGGACGCCGCCAGCAGCATCTTTCTGTTCTCAAGAGAATCCTTGACCATGCTGGTGGTAGCGCCGATCATGCCGGCGACGTTGGCCATGACCTTGCTGTCGTTGCGGTATTTGTCCGCGACAATGAGATTGCCGTCATAGCCTTTGGCGTTTTGCAGGCGCGACTGGGTCACCTTACCCAATTCGTCATGCAGTTGTGCATCGGGCCGAACGAGAACCCGGTCGTCGGGGTCCATGAAACTCGTGAACAATGTCAGGGCTGGGCTCGTCAGTCCGCTGCGGAAGACTCCCTTGGAGTCGACGTCTCCGGCCGGCATGCCGATGCGCAGCTTTCCGCTGCCGTCGGTCTTGAGTGCCGCGGTGGTCTTGGTGTCGACCTTGTAGGACGTGCCGCCGCTCTCGATCGTGATCGGGCTCGTGCAGCCGACCATCACCGTCTGCATCGCCCATGGACTGCCATTGCGGTCGTAGAGGGTGATTTCGGAGTGGATCGCAGGCTTTTTTTCTGCCTTCCGACCCGCAAAGGCGAGATCCTGCACCAGCACGGACTCGGCGTAGAACTCGCGCACGATATCGGCGAGGCGCACGGCGCTGACGGTGTCCTCGTCAGTGTAGTAGACGACGCCGTTGTCGACGCCGACGATGTAGCCATAGAGGCCGGTCTTATGTTTGACCACGGTGCCCGTCTGCGGATCGACCGCGTAGATGAAGGTGTCGCGGCCGTTATTCTCGGTGCAGACGGCGTAGACAAGCCCGTCGTCCTGGAATATCCGCTCGACCGAGCCCGAGCCGAGCTGCATTTGCCGCACCGCCTTGCCGGTGACGGCGTCGAAGACGAAGATCCGACCGTCGGTCGTGCCCGCATAGCAGTATTTCGGATCGGCGGCAGCCGCATAGGTCAGCTTCGCGTTGACGTCGACGCGCCATGCAACGCTTTTCAACGCGGAATCCAGCGCGATCACCGCGGTGTCGTTGAGAACGAAGAACGTCACAGGTCCGTTGGACGCCCCGCCGACGAACTTGCCAATGGTCAGGCCCGGAACGGTGATCGTGCTGCGGACCGCGAGCGTCAGCGGATCGATCACGTCGATGAAGTTCGGCGTGCGCGCCACCAGCGCGGCCCCGGGCGCCAGGACCGGGAAGTCACGGATCGCTGGATTGGCAACGTCGCCGATGACCTGTCCGCCGTTTATCGGCGCGACGCGCCAAAGGCCTGTCCTTTGGGCGAAGAGATAAACGGATCCCGATTGCGACTGCACCCAGCCGGGGTCGGTGTTGTACCGGCCAATCGCGCGTGGCGCGGCATGTCCCGCGATATCCGCCTTGTAGACATTCCCGTCGGTGCTCACAACCATAAGCCCGCCGTCGAATGGCTGCACCGCACGCGCGTTGCCGTTGAATCCGGTCAATTGATATTGCAGCGCACCGGTCACCCGATCATAGCCGTAGACAATCTGGTCGAAGCACAGCCACATCTGGTCGTAAGCGAGGCACGGAAACCCGTAGGACGTCTGATGCGGCAGCGGCTTGCTCCAATTGGTGGTCGCGGCAGAGGCTGTGAGGATGCTCATTGTCTGTCGTACTCCGGTCAAAAGAGCAGCGGCAGGCGGCCCGTTATGGCGCCAGTTGCTTAAGCTTCGATCGAGTTGATCCGCCGAATGCTGCTCAGAATCGGCGGGAGCAATGAATGCTAAGCGCCGAATTCTTCCGGCATCGCTATTTTGCGCGGGCAATTTTTACACGATTGAAGGCTCAATTCCGATTGGCATTTGATGAAGTTGGTCCATAATGGCTGCGCAGCATCGCTGAATATTCACTTCGTCGTTTGTTACGGCCCAGACTTCCATTTCTCCGTACAGGCTTCAATCGCGCAAGGCTGCGTAGAAAGTCCTAATCTGGTCTACTGTTCGGAAGTCTAAACGTCCGCTTCGGTCAACTCGGAAGTGGCGCACGAAGCTAGTCTGCAGCTCGCCCAACAGCCGGTTTAGGCGCGGGTGCCCGCGAGGACCTGTGTGCCTTGTTTTCGCAAATCAGAGGTTATGGCACGGCGGCCCATGACAGATGCTAGAGCGCGCCTCACCCATCCATAACCGCTCATACCGCGAACGGCCGGGCCCATGCCCCCAAACTGATGAGCTTCGTATATTTGCTTACCAGTCGTTGGACTGACTTTCATTGTCAGTCGCCGGCTGATCCCATTTTCTTTCTTTGTTAATCAGCCGACTCACATCCTTTCGAGAACTGGCGTCAGTGCTCTCCTGGAGCATGCCAAACTGCATACTCTTGAGCGGCGCTGATGCTCGAGAGGATCGGCTTTTCCGTCGATGTCGCCCGATAGCCGTCAAGCAGCAGCCTCGCGGCGGGCCGCGGCATCGGTTTCGTACAAACCGCTATTCTTGGGCGGTGCTCCCGCTACCTCCTATTGCTCCATGATATACGACCAATATACATTTGGGATCAGTTTGCTGCAGTAAATATCCGGCCCAGGTAGCCAGAGATCCGAGGATTCATTGAATTCCAGAAAGCCAACGAAGCGACGACCCGCGACCAAAGAACAACCGGACGGCACGCTCACCGACCGCGCCTATCGCGAGCTTGAAGAGATGATCGTGACGCTGCGATTGTTGCCGGGGACCGTGTTGTCGGAACAGGCGCTATCGGTGCGTCTCAAGATAGGGCGAACCCCAATTCGCGAAGCTTTGCAGCGTCTCGCCAGGGATGGCCTTGTCGTGATCATGCCCCGGCGCGGGATCATGGTCTCCGAGATCAATCTGAGGCTACAGCTGCGGCTTCTCGAAGTCCGGCGCGAACTGGAGCGCTTGATGGCCAGTCTCGCCGCCGAGCGGGCCACACCGGAGGAGCGTCGCGAATTCGCCCAGATGGCGGAAGCGATGCTGACGGCTGCAGATAAAGCCGACGACATCGCATTCATGCGCCTTGATCAGCGCTTCAATATCCTGATTGCGACGGTGGCACGAAACGAGTTCGCGCGGCGGTCCATGGGATTGATGAATGCCCTGTCGCGCCGCTTCTGGTACCAGCACTACCAGCAAGTCGCGGACCTGCCGCTTGCCGCGAAATTGCACGCCGCCGTGGCCAATGCGGTTGCGCAGAAAAAGGCGAAGGCGGCCGCGGCTGCATCGGACCGCCTGATTGATTACATCGAGGACTTTGCCCGCAAGACCCTCGACGCGTGATGCTCGTCAATCGAAGGTGATAGCGCTGCGAATGGTTTCGCCGCGTTTCAGAGCCGCAAAACCCTCGTTGATTTCGTCGAGCGTGATATGGCGGGAAATCAACTCGTCCAGCATGAGCTCGCCATCGAGATAGGCGCGCGCCAACAATGGAAAATCACGCCGCGGACGCGCATTGCCGTAGCTGACGCGGCGGATACGCTTTTCCTGCATCAGCGAGCCCCAACGAAACGAGACGTCCTTGTTGACGTCGATCTTGCCGAGCCAGATGATCTGGCCGCCAGGCCGCACCGCCTCGGGCGTCACCCTGAACGCCGAAGCGCTTCCGGCCGACTCGATCACGACGTCGGCGCCGCGCCCGCCGGTCTCGCGCCTGGCAGCAGCGACTGCATCCTCCTTCGATGCATCCACGCCCCGTGTCGCACCCATCCGCGCAGCAAGCTCCAGCTTCGCCGGATCGATATCGACGGCGATGATCGCGCCCGCGCCGGCGAGCCGCGCACCCTGCACCGCAGCCAGCCCCACCGCACCGCAGCCGATCACCATCACGGTATCGCCATGCGCGATCGCACCAAGATTGAGCGCCGCGCCGGCGCCAGTCATGACGCCGCAACCGATCAGGCAAGCACGGTCGAACGGGATCTCCTTCGGAACGGCAATCGCCTGCTGATCCGACACGACACAATATTCGCCGAACGAGCCCAGAAACATCAACTGCTGCAATTGCCGTCCGTCGGCGAGCGTGGTGCGGGCGCCGCCATCGAACGCAACGCCCTTCGGCCCCTCGCCGAGATATTGCTCGCAAAGGATCGGCGTGTCACGGTCGCAGTAAAAGCAGTGTCCGCAATGCGGATTCCACGACAGCACCACGTGATCGCCGACCTTCACGCCGCGTGCGGCGGAACCGACCTGCTCGACGACGCCGGCGGCCTCGTGCCCGAGCACGATCGGCAAGGGATAGCGCAGCGATCCCTCGATCACTTCGAGATCGGTATGGCACAGTCCGGCGGCGCGGATCCGGACCAGTACGTCATTTGGCTGCAATGCCTTGGCCGAAACGGTCTCGATCGACATCGGTGTCTGCGCGGCATGGAGAACCGCGGCGCGATATTGCAGGGCCATCAGGCCACCGCCTTGCCGGGAAGCGCGGCGAGGGCTTCATCGATGTCGGCTGAGGTCATTTCCCACTCGTTTCCGAAGTTCGCCACGACAGCCTGCATGAAGGGCTCGACGGACGCCATAGCCTTACTCGTGTCGCCGAGATGATTGACCAACAGGGCCAGCGCGAGCTGGCGCGGCTCCGGTCCCTCATAGCTCCACTCAAAACCGTTCTTTGTGAACTCCTTGACGCCAGTACAGGGATCAAGCGGTGCGCCATCGACGGTCACCTTGACCCCGTCGATGGTCCGGTCTCCGACATAGTGCTTCATGCTGCTCTCCCATCTTCCAGGATTGGCGGCGTCACGAGACGACCTCGATCTGGCCTGCAATCACCCGCATGACATCGCGGTCACGATGGGCCTGCGCCAACGTTCCCGAGAACATCATCTCGCCGCGCTCCAGAACATAGATCCGGTCAACATAATCGGGAATATGGTGGACATTGGATTCGGCCATCAACACGCCCTTCCCCATTGCCCGGATCGAACCGATGCCCTCGGCAATCAGTGGAATGATCGCCGGCGACAGCCCCTCGAACGGCTCGTCGAGCAGCAGCAGCTTCGGGTCGAGCGTCAGCGCACGGGCGATCGACACCATCTTGCGCTCGCCGCCGGACAACTGCCCGCCGCCGCGCGCCAGATACTGCCGCAGCTTTGGAAACACCGTGTAGGCCTCCTCGATGCGGGCAGTGGCCGCCCGCCCGGTCGGCCGTGTCCAGGTCGAGAGCTCGAGATTCTCGGCCACGGTCAGGTCGGTGTAGACTTCCGATTCCTCCGGTGAAAAGCCGATGCCGCGCTGCGCGATCCGCCAGGTCGGCAGCTTTGTCAGGTCGGCGCCCTCGAAGCTTATGCTGCCCGACCGCGCGCGGCGATATCCCATGATGCTGCGAAATGTCGTGGTCTTGCCGGCACCGTTTCGCCCGACCAGGCAAACCAGCTCACCCGCGGCCACCGACAGGCCAATGCCGTTGAGGATGCGGCTACCCTCGATGTCGACTTTCAGGTTCGACAGGTCCAGCATCAATGCGCCTTTCTCAGGGTTTGCGGGCGCGTTCCGACCACCGCCGCGAGCATGGTGGGATCGGCGAAGAATTCCTTTGGCGGCATATCGGCCAACACGCGGCCTTCCTGCAGCGCAACAATGCGATGCGAGTACCGTTCGACCAGATCCATATCGTGCTCGACCTGGACAATGCCGCGCACACCGGCCGCCTTCGCCGCCGACACCAGAACTTCCATGATCGAGTGCTTGTCGCCGGTCGATACGCCGCTGGTCGGCTCGTCCAGCAGGATGACCGACGGTTTGAGTGCAAAGGCGCTGGCGATATCCAGCAGTTTCTTCTCGCCCTGCGACAGCGTCGAGGCAATCGTTTCAAGTCTGGCGCGCAGCCCGAGCACTTCGGCAATGCGTTCGGCATCGGCCTGCAGCACGTCATCGCGCCGCAGCGAGCGGAACGGATTGCCGACGCGGCACAGGCGGGAGGCGACCGCAACCGCCAGCGTTTCACGCACTGTCAGCGCCGGGAAGATGTTGACCAGTTGAAAGGCGCGCGACATGCCGCGCCTTGCGAGTTCGACCGGCCCGACGCCGGCGATATCGCGGCCCATGAAGCGCACCTCGCCGGCCGTAGGCCGCAGCAGGCCGGTCGCAACGTTGACTAGCGTCGTTTTGCCGGCCCCGTTCGGCCCGACGATCGAGATGAACTCGCCGTCGTTGACATGGAGGGAGACATTGCTGAGCGCCTTGAACGCGCCAAAGGATTTCGAGACGTTGATGGCCTGGAACAACGGTGACGTATCGGCGGCGCGAGCGGGCTGCATCTCATCGCCCTCCCTGACGCCGGTTGACCAGCGCCTCGACGGTGCCCGACAGGCCCTGTGGCATGAACACCACCAGCAGCACCAGCACGGCGCCCATCACAAACCGCCAGTACTGGGTGATCGACATTACGAAATCCTGCAGTACCACGAAAACCAACGCTCCGATCGCAGGCCCCGCAAATGTCCCGCTGCCGCCGAGCACGGCCATGAACACCAGATTTCCGGAATGGGTCCAGTATGCGAGTTCCGGATCGGCGAGGCCGGTGGTGACGGCCAAAATAGTCCCGCCGATGCCGCCGTATACGGCCGAGATCACAAACGCAGCCAGCCGCATCCGAAAGATCTGCACGCCGACATAGGCGGCCTTGCCGGCGTTCTCACGGATCGCGCGCAGATGCAGGCCGAATGGCGATTGCGTGATGCGCCACATCACGAGACCCAGCAGCGCGAACAGCAGCAGTGCATAGTAATAGAACGGACCGGTCAGGAATGCAGTCTTCCCTCCCCGCCATTCCATTCCAAGCAACAGCGGACGCAGCACGCGCATGCCCTGATCGCCGCCGGTGATGTAGTAGAACTTGAACAAAAAGGAGTGGAACAGCATACCGAATGCCAGCGTCAGCATGCCGAAGAAAATTCTTGTGTAACGAACACAGAGGGCGCCGACCACGAGCGACACCAGGGCGGACATCAATGTCGCCACAAGCAGCAACAGTTCGAAACTGAGCACGCCGAATTTCGAGGTCAGGGCCGCGGCCGTATAGGCGCCGACACCGAGAAACAGCGCGTGACCGAACGATAGAAGACCGGTGTTGCCGAACAGAAGGTTGAAGCCCAGGAGCGCGATACTGTACCCGATGAACGGCAGCATCAGCAGCAGCACATAGGGCGACGCAATGAACGGCAGCAGCGCCATGATGACGGTCAGCCCCAGCAGCACCCGCAACCCGTTGGGCCGCAACACGGTCCGACGCACGACCGTTTCCGAGCCGATATCGATCGACTGGTTGCTCACGCGGCCGCCTTTCCGAACAGGCCGGCCGGCCTGACAATCAGGACAAGGACGACGACGAGGTAGACCGACAGCATCTCCATCTCGGGCACCAGCGAAATCGCCGCCGCGCGCATCAGGCCGACAACGAGCGCTCCGACCAGTGCGCCGCGCATGCTGCCCAGCCCGCCGATCACGACAACCGCAAACGACTCGACCACAAGCTCGACCGCCATGTCGAGCGATGCCGCGCTTGAAGGCACCACCAGCGCACCGCCGACCGTGCCCAGCATGCAACCCACCGTGAAAACGAGCGCAAAGATCTTCGAGGCGTTGACGCCGAGACCCTCGGCCATGTCGCGGTTTTCAGCCGTGGCGCGCACGATGCGTCCGATCTTCGTGCGCTCCAGAAACAGACCAAGGCCCACCGCGATAGCCAAACTTGCCGCGATCACGAGCAGATTATAGGTCGGGACCCGGACGCCGAGAAACTGCGCGGAGCCATAGGCGAGATAGACGTTGTCCATCGTGCGCGGGGTGGCGCCCCAGAGATAGCGGAAGACGTCCTGAAACATCAGGAGGAAGCCGAACGTGATTAACAGCTGATAGCTCTCGTCACGGCGATAGATCGTGCGCAGGACGCGCTCGATCGGCAATCCGACCAGGCCGATTACGAGCCCCGCCACAACCAGAACCGGGAGAAACAACACGGGTGGCATGCCGAGCTTGATCGCCAAGCCGACCGCCGTGATGCCGAAATACGCGCCGAGCGCATAGAACGAGCCGCAGGCGAGATTGACGATCTTCTGCACGCCGAACACGAGTTGCAGTCCCGCCGCGACGAGAAACAGCACGGCGGCGTGGAATGTCCCGCCAAGGACAACATCCACCAGCTCTGTCATGTTTCAGACCGGCATCTTTGCCGTCTTGATCCATTCCCAGAAATCCGCACCGGGCGGCTTTTGCAGCTGTTCGGCCTGGAATGTGTCGATCGAAGCCAGCGTCGGAAAATCGTACTTGTTGGTGTTGGTCGATGGTCCCTGATAAAACACCTGCTCGGCAATCTTGTCCTTGCGGAAACGGCCCTTGCCACCGAGGCTCTCTACCTCAAGGCCGGGCATGGCCTCCGCCACCTGCTCCTGGGTCGGCCATTTGCCGCCCGCCTTCTGCGCGGCCTCCACGCCGGCCTTGTAGGTGGCGAGCGCGAAATAGGCGCGATCGGCTTCCCAATGCGGGGCTTCCTTGTAGCGGTCCATGTAGTCCTGAACGAACGCCTTCTGCAGCGGTGAAGCCTGCGGGTGGTCGAAGTACAGCGTGTTGTGTCCGAAGATGATGCCTTCGGGCGTGAACTCCTTCTTGAGCTGGTTGATCTGCCAGCCCGCCGCCGGCAACACCATCTTTACGCCGTTGAACAGGCCCGCCGCGTGACCTTGCTTCATGAACACCGGAAGATCGGCGAACAGCATCGACGAGAAGATGAGGTCCGGCTTGGCCGCATTCAGCGCGGCGATATGCGAGGTCAGATCCATCGTTCCGATCTTCGGCCATTGCTCGACGACGAATTCCGTCTCCACGCCATAGCGCGCGAGGATTTGCTTGAAGGCCTCCCAGTTGTTGCGGCCGTAAGAATAGTCCGGGTTGATGCCGGCGACGCGCTTGAACTTACCCTTGAAATGCTTGACCGCCAGCAGCGACCCCATCACCGCTTCGCATTCATTGTCAGTCGAGCGGAAGACGTATTTCGAATTCGGCATCATCTCCTTGACGCCGTCCTGGGTGGTGCCATCCCACATAACGACCAGCGCCTGCTCCTCCTCGGCGACGGGCGCAACGCCCAGGCTGACACCGGTCGAGATCAGGCCGTGGATGGCGTCGACCTTCTCCTGGAGGATTAAGCGTCGAAGCCGCTCGATCGTATCCTTTGGGTTGGTTTCTTCCTCGATCACCAGCTCGAATTTGCGTCCGGCGATACCGCCTTCCTTGTTCATCCGCTCGGTAGCCCATTGTACAGCGCGGATGCCGCACTCGCCGGCGGTACCGGCAGCGCCCGACCGCGGCGCGATGATTCCGATCCGCAGCGGCTTGTTCTGCGCCAGCGCAGGCGCGAACAGTTTCGAGATCGCGGCGGCAACGAGCCCGGAACCCGCAAGTCTGGAAAAATCGCGACGCGTGAGCTTCATCCGTTCCTCCCGTTTATGTTGCGCATCTGCCGTGCGCTCTTGGCATACCATAAATATATGAGCGACATCCCATCAAGCGATATTTTCGGAGGAAAGCCTCGTCCAGCGTCGCGCGGACCCTTTGCCGCAGTGATAGATTGATGATATATTAGTCGCTGCAACAGCCTCGGGATCGAAGTGGGATACGGGAGAAGGCGCGATGGAATTATCGTCTAGTCCGATGACGGAGCGGCAGCGGAAATACCGGGCGAACTACCGCTACCGCATCGCCGGATGGTACAATGGCTGGCTCCACGTCTTCGTCATCTACGTGATCGGGTTCACCGCGCTTTCGATCTATTTTGCCAACGTCGTCAATCTGCGCTGGTGGGAACTCGCGATCGTGCCGGTGACGTTCCTGTTCGCGAACTTCTTCGAGTGGTGGATCCACCGTTTCGTCATGCACCGGCCGTCGCAGGTCAAGGCATTCCGCGCGATCTACAACCGGCACACCTTGATGCACCACCAGTTCTTCACCGACTCCGAGATGCGCTTCGCCGACCATCATGACTGGCGTGTGACGTTCTTTCCGCCCTACGCGCTGGTCACCTTCACCATGATGTCGATACCGCCCGCGCTGGCGCTCGGCCGGCTGATCTCGCCCAATGTCGGCTGGCTCCTGATCTCGACCACGACATCGATGTACCTGATCTACGAGTTCATGCATTTCTGCTGCCATGTCGACGAAAACTGGTTCGTGCGCAACGTCCCCTTCGTCAACACCATCCGGCGTCACCATGCCGCCCATCACAATCAATCGATCATGATGGAGCGGAACATGAACCTCACCTTCCCGATCATGGACTGGCTGTTCGGGACCTCGGACCTCGACCGCGGGCTGATTGGCCATCTCCTGAACGGCTACGACACCCGTTTCGTCAAGACCGACATGCGCAAGACCTCGCGGACGCCGAAGCCGGCCTTGACGCGACATCCAACGGGCTTCGCCACACCCGCCGAATAGGCCGCGAGTTTCCATGGACGCCATCGAACCACGCTGGGTTTCGCTGCTCTGGTTTGCGGGCTTCGCGACGGTTGGCGCGATTGCGTTCCTGATGGTCTCCGGCATGTTTCCGCTGCGCTCGCGCCCGGACGCGACGAAATCAAATGCAGCCACCGTGCTAGTGTTCGGCAATGCCGTTCTGCTCGCGGCCCTGCTGGCCGGCACGGGATTGTATGGCTATGCCGAACTCAAATGGAGCACGCTGGTTATCGTCATCGGGCTGGTCGTGCTGTTTGCCCCCGGCCTGTTCGAAGCATGGCCGGCACGGCTGCGGGATGGTCCGGCCGGACTTGCCGCGCTGGTCGGCGTTCAGATCCTCGTTCTCGCGGTCCTTGCGAAAGTCGCATGGTCATCCATCGCAACCACGTCGTAGCCACCGGGAGATTCAGGTGATGCCCGTAAGAATCAAACTTGGACTTTCCCTGCTCGTCGTGCTGGTGGCGGCCATCGCGGTTTACTATCAGCACGTTCTGGGCCACGAGCGTATCCAGTACGTTGTTGCATTCCTCGGATTTTTCATGATCTTTGCGATGTGGCTGTTTCCCGAAGTCAAACGCGAGGAAACCGCGGGCGGCGTCCGGCGCGACGGCGCGCGACAATGAATGCCGGCAAGGCTCTGCCGATCAACAAGAAAAGAAACATCGGAGGAAGTCCATGACGAAACTGCTGAGTGAGAACGAAGTCGCGGCCTATCGCGAGCGCGGTTACCACTTTCCGGTCAACGCGCTGACCGAGGGCGAGGTCAGCGAATTTCGCGGCAAACTGGAAGACTATGAGGCGAGGACCGGCGGACCGATCAAGGGCGAGATGCGCCATCGCAGCCACGTGCTCTTCCCGTGGATCAACGAGATGATCCGTCATCCGAAAATCCTGGACGCAGTCGAGGACTTGCTGGGACCGGACATCCTCTGCTGGAACACCAGCTTCTTCATCAAGGAGCCCCATGATCCGGGGTTCGTCTCCTGGCATCAGGATGCGACCTATTGGGGCCTCGATTCCTCGGACGTCGCGACCGCCTGGATCGCGATGTCGCCGGCCAACAAGGTCTCCGGCTGCATGAAATTCGTGGCCGGCACCCACAAGCAGCAGGTCACGCACGAAGACACCTTCGACCAGAACAACCTTCTGACCCGGGGGCAGGAGATTGCCGTCAAGGTCGACGAGTCAAAGGCCATTTTTGTTGAACTGAAACCGGGTCAGGCCTCGCTGCATCACGTGCTGCTATTCCATGGATCGGAACCTAATCGTTCCGACGACCGCCGCATCGGTCTGGCGGTTCGATATATCCCGACGCGATTGAAGCAGGCCGTGGGCCAAAGAGACTGGGCAACGCTGGTGCGCGGCAAGGACACCTACCATCACTTCGAGCCGGAGCATGTCCCGAAGCGCGACCTCGAGCCCGAGGCGCTGGCCTTCCACAAAGCCGTCACCGAAGAGCAGGTGCGCGTGCTCTATCGCGGCACCGACAAGACCGCTTACCGCGCGTAACCACGACGCGGTTGCCAGCTGTCGGAATTGCCGGGACCGCGCCCTTGTTGGGCGTGATCCGGGCGAGCGAGCATGACGATGGCCTCTTCAACAAGCGTGGCCGATCAGGAATTCGCCGATCGCACCTCGAATTTCATCGAGTTGTGGCGACGCATCGGCTGCAACGGCGTGGCCCGCGTTACCATCCAGTCGCACCAGCGTGGCGTCCGGAATGGATCGGGCCGCCTCGATGGCGTCATCGACCGGATTGTAGAGGTCCAGAGCGGGAACAAGCAGCAACGTCGGCGTCTTGATCGTTCGCAGCGCCGCCGCCGTATCGCCGTCGAATCCGGGCGTTGTGCCGACATCGTGCGCATCGTAGGCCCAGCTCTGATAAATCCAGTCGAGCGGATCGGACGCCACGCCGCGCGCCGTCTCGACCACCTGGTCCACAAGACCCGGAACAGCCGCCGCCGCGACGCCTTCGAGTGCCCTTGGTTCGCGGTTGGTGATGACGCGCGTCAACGCAGCCCAGGCCTCAATGCCAGAACCGTACGGACCGGACGGATAGCCAGGATCGGCCCGCAGGATCCGGCGGGCAACTTCATTCATTGCAACTGACCAGGGACGGGTACGCGCCATCGGAACAAGCGCTACGATGCTTCTCATGCAATCGGGATGGCTGACGCCCCATTGCAGCGCCTGCATGCCGCCCATCGACGCGCCGACGATCGAGGCCAGCCGCTCCACGCCGAGCGCGTCGAGCAGCTTGCGCTGGCTTGCAACCATGTCGCGGATGGAAAACCTCGGAAACGAAAGATCGGGCTGCGCCTCGCTATTGCTGGGGGAAGTGCTCAGACCGTTTCCGATCGCATCGGCGCAAATGATGAAGTGGTGCTCCGGATCAAGTGGCCGCCCCGGTCCAACCAGGAAGTCGAGCCGGTGATGGGTCGAACCGATCGCAGTCAGGACCAGAACGACATTATCGCCGGCGCGGGTCCCGTGCGTGACATAGCTGATCTCGAAATCGCGAATGGGTTCACCGCTTTCGAGCGGCAGGTCGCCGAGCGCCAGCACCTGATGCGGTCGCTCGATCCAGCCCGGCTGAAGTTCCGGATGCTGCCAACGTTGTCTGCGAAGTCGCACCGTCATTCTCCTCTGCGCGAAGCGGATCAGCAGCAAGCTACAGGATGCGGACGCGGAAAGTCCAAGCTTTCACCTTGCGTGCGTGGCCGCTTTCGATCGGCAGCTTCGCTGAAGATGTTGCGACGCAGTCGCTGGCGATGCGCGAAACACGAGATCTGCACACGCAAACATCTTGTTCTCGCCAGTCTCAATCTCTTGTGCCAGACTTGTATTTGAAAAGGCCACAACAGAGGGCCGGCAAAGCGGGGAGAAAACACGATGGACCTTTGGACAGGCGTTGCGCTGCTCGTTGCATTTCTTGCCATCGTCATACTGATCATTCGCGGGCAAAGCCCGATCATCATGTTGCTGATATTGGCCGTCCTTTGGGCGGCGATTGCCGGCATCGGTATCGACGACATCCAGAAGAAGGTCATCCAGGCCGGCGGCGTGCAGTATGCCAGCGCAGTAATCATCATCGTATTTGGCGCATGGTTCGCCCAGGTCCTCATTCAAACCGGGATCGCGGAGAGCGTCATCCGCTCGGCCGTCGAGTTGGCAGGAGACCGGCCGCTGGTCACCGCGATGACCATCACGCTCGTCACGGCACTGCTGTTCACATCGATGTACGGCGTCGGCGCCGCGATCGCCATCGGCGTCATCGCGCTACCGATCATGCTGAGCCAGGGCATTCCCCCGCACGTCGCCGCCCCCGTATTCACGATGGGCATCGGTGCCGGCACGTTCATCAACCTCGTTCAGTTCGGTACATTCCAGAAGCTGTTTCCCGGTCTCAAATACGAAGCGCCCTATCTGACCTATTGGGTGGTCGGGATGTGCGTCTACATTCTTGCGGCATGGATGCTGGCATTCTTCTATCTCCGTAATGGCGGTGTCCGCCGGCTGGCCTCGGTCGACATAGCCGGCGAGAGCGCGGCCCCTGCCCGCAAACGGACTCCCTACTACACCTATATCGTGCCGATCTTCCCGGTGATCATGATCCTCGTCCTCAAATGGGAGATCATTCCAACCTTCATCGTCTCGATCCTGCTGGCACTCGCGCTAACCTGGCCGGACCGCACGCTGCAAGGCCATCTCAACCTCTTCAACAAGACCTTCTCGGATGCGTTTCCCGATATCGCGACCATTGCCGCGCTCTGGACGATCTGCGGCATGATCATCGTTGCGGGACAGACGCCCGAGGTTGCGGGAGCATTGAAGCCGATCTTCGCACCGATCCTGCCGCATACGCCGTTGCAGGCAGCGGTGTTCTTCGGATTGCTGGGCGGAATCGCCAGCATCTATCGAGGGCCGATGGTCGTCATCGGCACCGGCGCCGCCCTGCTTGCGATCATTCTCGCCAACAAGGAGATCCCGATCCCGTATCTCTATTCGATCTGGCTCGCGCCGACCGTGCTGCAGGGGAGCATGGATCCGACCAACTCATGGACGCTGTGGACGATTGGGCATACGAAAGTCAGCCACGGTCAATTCCTGAAAACCGCGCTGCCGTTCGGCTGCCTGATGGTCGCCGTCAATTCGTTGATCTGCTACCTGATGCTGGGCTCCCTGCAATAGACGAGGAATGTGAGCGATGACTGAGTCTTCGGCCTCGGGCCGCGCCTATCGCATTGGTATTGACGTCGGAGGCACCTTCACCAAGGCCGTGCTGATCGACAATGTGACCCACGAGGTGGTCGGGCGGTTCTCCGTGCTGACCACCCACTCCGATCCGCGCGGCGTGGCAAAGGGCGTGGTCGACGTGTTCCGCAATGTGCTGGAGCAATCGAACGTCGATCCGAAGGAGGTCATCTTCCTTGCCCATTCGACGACGCAAGCCACCAATGCCCTGCTAGAGGGGGATGTCGCAAATGTCGGTGTGATCGGAATGTCGACCCGCATGGAGTCGCTGCTGGCAAAGGGCCAGAGCGCCATGAAGCCGATCGAACTCGCGCCAGGGCGTCACCTCACCCCGTCCAATCGTTTCCTGATCAAGGAAACGCTGACGGACGAGACGATCGGCAAGGTCATTGGCGAACTCAAGGCGGAAGGCGCCAAAGTCATCGTCGCAAGTTCGGCCTTCGGCGTCGATGACAATGAGGGCGAAGAAGCCGTGCGCCGTCTGGTGGTCGAGGCCGGCCTCGCCGCAACTTGCGGCAATGAGATCACCAAACTCTATGGCCTGACCACGCGGACCCGCACGGCCGTCATCAACGCCAGCATTTTGCCGAAGATGATCGACACCGCCACGATGACGGAAGCCAGCGTTCGCGAGGCCGGCATCCAGGCGCCGCTGATGATCATGCGCGGCGATGGCGGCGTGATGGATATCAAGGAGATGCGTCGCCGCCCCGTCATGACGATGCTGTCCGGCCCGGCCGCGAGCGTGGCCGGCGCGCTGATGTATCTGCGGGTGTCCGATGGCATCTACTTCGAAGTCGGCGGCACCAGCACCAATATCGGTGTCATCCGCAACGGACGGCCGACCGTCAAGTATGCGCGGGTCGGCGGACATGAGACCTATGTCAGTTCGCTCGATGTCCGCGTGATCGGCATTGCCGGCGGCAGCATGGTCCGGGCCCGCGGCGGCAAGCTCGTCGACGTCGGGCCGCGCAGCGCCCACATCGCCGGACTTCCCTACGCCGCCTTTGCCAATCCTGAGGACATCAACGACCCGAAGATCGAGTTTTTCCAACCGAAGTCCGACGACCCCGCCGATTATGTTGCGGTACGTTCGGCCAACGGCACACGCTATGCCATCACCAACACCTGCGCCGCGAACATTCTCGGCTACGCCAAACCGGGATTGCACGCCAGCGGCAACGTCGAGGCGGCGCGACGTGCCATGGCCGCGCTCGCCGAATTCACCGGCAAATCGATCGAGGACACCGCGCGCGCGATTCTCGATATCGCCACCGACAAGGTCATTCCCGTCGTCGACGATCTGATCGCCGAATACAAACTCGATCGCGATCAAGCCGTGCTGGTCGGAGAAGGCGGTGGCGCCGCCGCCTTGATCCCGCACGCTTCCAGCCGCACCGGACTCCACCACGAGATCTCGAAGGACGCCGAAGTCATTTCCTCGATCGGTGTCGCGCTTGCCCTGGTGCGCGACGTCGTCGAGCGCGTCATCCCCAATGCGCAGCCTGAAGATCTCA
Source organism: Bradyrhizobium cenepequi (assembly GCF_020329485.1). GTDB lineage: Bacteria > Pseudomonadota > Alphaproteobacteria > Rhizobiales > Xanthobacteraceae > Bradyrhizobium > Bradyrhizobium cenepequi. Next base: position 50,505 of record NZ_JAGKJI010000035.1, on the reverse strand, counting down.
AGCGGATTCGCCGCGAAGCCTTCGAGGCCGTGATCAGGCTTGGCGCAGCGCCTGATAATGTCGAGGTGACGATTGAGGTCGATCAAAGTACCCATCGTATCCGCGCAACCGCCATGGGTGCCTCGGAGATGCGCGCGCGCCAGCGCCGCGATGAGGTCGGCGAGACCGAGGCGCGGGAAATAGCGGCGAAGGCAATGGGCGTCAGCCTGGAGCGCGTCGCACTCGCCGCCGCCACGCCGCGCATGCGGGTATTCCAGGGCGAGGTCGAGGAACGGAGCTGGGGATTCTTCAAGAAGCGCCGCAGCCCGGTTCGCGCAGTCGATCTCGACGGTGTCATTCGGGTGCAGCGCAGCCACAGCGTCGTCCGCCCGGTCTTGGCGCAAACCGCGCTCGATGGACTGCGGCGGCTGTGGGAAGACACCACAATCTATAACGGCGACAGCACCATCACCCCGGATATTTTCGTGATCGTCGGCGGTCAGTTGATCGACCTGTCGGGGGTCAGCTCGATCGATCAGGCGATGGCGGTGACCCGAAGCGAGCTTGATGGACTCACCGCAGACGCCTCGATTGCACTGATCGGCATTCCGCCGTCGCGGGGACTTTAGCTGTGGCGCCCACCATGGCAAACGCATCCTGGTTCTCGCATGGCGCGGCCGCGGCACCCGAGACGCTCGGACTCGTGATGTTGCAGGCCGATCCCCATGCCTGGCGCCTGGATCGCTCGACACAACTTGTCGCTGTTTCCGATGCGCTCGCCGACGGAATTGCTGCTGCCGGGAAATTGCGGACACGTTTTGTAGATCTCTCGCCGGAGCAGATCGCCCGCGAGCTTGGCCTGCACGTCGAGATGACGGACGACGATCCCATGGTCGGATCGATCTGGCGGTTTGCAGAATACCGACCGCGACCGCCGCGCATTGTGCTCTACAGCCGCGGGCTGAGTCCGCTCGAACGCAACCTCACGCGTTCCCGCGCCGTGCGATTGCTCGGCCGGGCAACGCTACGAGACGTCTTTATCGCCCACGAACTATTCCATCACATCGAAGCCATTCGACCGGACGTTCCGATCGCGCGCCGCTACCAACCTTCCCTTCTTAGAATTGGCAACTGGCACTGGCGCACCGGCATCGGAGCAATGGCCGAGATCGCCGCCGGCGCCTTTGCGCAGTCATTGCTCGACCTGCCCTGCCACCCGAAGGCGTTGGACTTCGTTGCCGTGGATGCCATCGCCGTAACGTAAACTGCGACCGATTTTTCACGCAAGCGAAACGATCAATTCGCCGATTTGCGATGGTTGATCGTTTCCAGAGAGGTGGTCAAACACGGGCCGTTTCAAGTGGATCGGACTCCTCGCCGCCAGGACATGCCATAACCGCTCATTCCGCGAATTGATGAGCCCAAGCGGATCGCACGCTCTCGACACACCTATCCTCCGCTAAAGCGCTCAGCTCGGCGTACTCACATTGGTGGTGTCTAGATTTTCTTTGATCTCTCGGTGCACACGGCGTGCACACGGCGGCTTCTAACTGATTGAAAAACCTAAACCCTCTCTCCAATCCATCACTGGAGCGACTTGCAGCGATGCCCTAGCAGTCTTCGAGCGGAAAGCGCACTCCCGAAAATCAGCCCTGTGACTACCAACTAGTAGGTAACTAAGGATAACATGCGTGTTAAAGCCTTCAAGTCCTTCATCATTGCCGCATCATTCGGCACGTCGCTGATGACAGGCCTTGCATCTTCGTCATCAGCTCAGAACCCGAACGCCCAGCAGGTGCGTCTGCGAGGCAGCATCGTCCAATTCAGCGATGCAGTGCTCACGGTGAAGACACGTGAGGGGCAAACCGTTGATGTCACGCTCGCGCAGGGCTTCAATGTTTCCGGCGTTGCCAGGGCTTCGGTGACCGACATTAAGCCGGGCGACTATGTCGGCATCGCCTCGCTGCCGAAGGCTGCCGGCGGTGATGGCGCCCTGGAGGTGTTGATTTTTCCGCCGGCTCTCAGAGGCGCCGGAGAGGGAAGCTTTGCCTGGGACCTCAAGCCCAACAGCACGATGACCAACGCGACGGTGGCGAATGCGGTGAAGGGGGTGGAGGGACGCAGGGTGACGGTCACCTATCACGGACAACAGAAGACGATCGCCATTCCCGAAGGCACGCCCGTTGTTACCTTCGCTCCGGCGACCCAGGCCGATCTAAAGCCAGGGGCCATTGTCTTCATCTCGGCCGAGAAGGACGCGGATGGCGCGATCGCAGCGCAACGAGTTGTCGTCGGCACCAAGGGCGTCGTCCCGCCCATGTGAGTCGCGACACCACCGGCCGGGCATCGCCCTCGCCCGGCCGTGGCATCTTCGAACTAGCAGGCCCGGAAGGCTGTAGGCTATTATGGACATCCGGCAATGCGCGAGCCACCAGAAATTGTTGTAACGCCCCGCCTTCTCTTACGAAGCCCGGCACCTTCTGATTTGCAGCTCCTGCATGAATGCCAGTCTGGCGATGGCGCTGTATGCCGTCTTCCACCTCAGCTGAAAGCCGATATTGCCGCCGGGCCCGCCCGCTGCAATAAGCGGACATCGCGTGCTGTGCTGCGGCTGATCGCAGTTCACAACAACAAGAAGTTCTAAGGGAGATATCGATGAGCGTTTCACGTCGCGCGCTATTGAAGGCTACCGCCGCCTCGGCGGTGCTGGGCCGCGTTTCGGCCCCCATGGTGGCGCGGGCTCAGGCGGCCGAGTTTTCGTACAAATACGCCAACAACCTCCCGGCCTCTCATCCCATGAACACGCGCGCCAAGGAAATGGCCGCCGCGATCAAGGCCGAGACCAATGGCCGATTTGACCTCCAGATTTTTCCGAACAACCAGCTCGGTTCCGACACCGACACGCTGAGCCAGATCCGCTCGGCGGCATCGAGTTCTTCACGCTATCCGGCCTGATCCTGTCGACCCTGGTGCCGGCGGCCTCGATCAACGGCATCGGCTTCGCCTTCCCGGACTACGACACGGTCTGGAAGGCCATGGATGGCGGGCTTGGCGGCTACGTCCGCGGTGAGATCAAGAAGGCCGGCCTCGAGGTGATGGAAAAGATCTGGGACAACGGGTTCGGCCAGACCACGTCCTCGACCAAGCCGATCAACGGTCCGGAGGATTACAAAGGCCTCAAGATCCGCGTGCCGGTCTCGCCATTGTGGACCTCGATGGTCAAGGCATTCGATGCCGCCCCCGCCTCGATCAATTTCAGCGAGGTCTATTCAGCGCTGCAGACCAGGATCGTCGAGGGCCAGGAGAACCCGCTGGCGATCATCTCGACCGCCAAGCTCTATGAAGTGCAGAAGTACTGCTCGCTGACCAACCACATGTGGGATGGCTTCTGGTTCCTGGCCAACCGCCGCGCCTCGCAGACGCTGCCGGCAGACGTGCAGACCATCGTCGCCAAGCACATCAACGCCGCCGCCGTGAACGAGCGCGCCGATGTGGCCAAGCTCAATGCCGGCCTGCAGCAGGCCCTCGCGGCCAAGGGCCTGGCGTTCAACCAGCCGACCACCGCGCCGTTCCGCGAGAAGCTGAAATCCGCGGGCTTCTACGCCGAGTGGAAGGGTAAATATGGCGAGCAGGCTTGGGATCTGCTGGAGAAAGCCGTCGGCAAGCTGTCGTAGGCTTTAGCGCGAGCCAAGCCGAGCACTCCAAGCCAAGCAATCCCGACCAAAGCGCGTCTGTCATGGCTGTGCTTACCGCAAATCAAATCCGGGCACCTGTGGGTACCGAAAACCTAAACCCGGACGTAGTGGTGGTGGAGTCCGCCGAGGATGGGGGCCGATTTGATGCTTCCGGTCCGCTGAACCCGGCGGGCAACCGGCGCGTCTTTGTCCAACGAGCGGTGCGTTCGGATATCGTTGTAGTAGCGAGCATAATCTCGCAGGATTCGGCGCAGATGCGCCTCGCCCAAGACGACGAAATGATCCAAGCACTCGCGGCGGATCGATCCGATCAACCGTTCGGCAAAGCTGTTCTGCCACGGGAGGCTGGTGCAGTCGGCTTGTCCCGGATGCCCATGGCGCGCAATCGCCGGGTAACGATGGTGCCATAGATACGGTCACGATCGCGAATGAGGTATTTCGGGGCCTGATCCCAAGGAAAGGCCTCAGTGATCTGGCGTGCCACCCATTCGGCGGTCGGATTCTTTGTGACGTTGATCCAGGCCAGGTTTCTGCGGTCTAGCCGGACGATGACGAATGCATAGAGCAGGTCGAAGCCGATGGTGGGAACAACGAACAAGTCCATGGCGGCAATGCCCGGAGCGTGATTACGCAAGAAGATCCGCCATCCCTGATGGGACGGTCCTCGCCGCTTGACCATGTATTTGGCAACGAGGCTGAGCAAGTATTCAATCAGCATCGAGCGAAGTAGAAATACATTCGTTGTCGTAGGTGCTGGCACGTAGAAAATTTCATCGTGGTGGCCGTGAGTGTCGCGCAAAAGAACTACGTTCTACGAGACCGCGGCTGCACCGAATACTTGCCCAGCCTCAACGCTTGATTGAGCGACCTCAAACCCGAGCTTGAGCAGTTCGCGGTGGAGGCGCGGGGCGCGCCCCAAAGTGGGTTCTCGACGCTCATCTGCCGGATCAACGCGCGCAGCCCCACCGCGATCGGCGGCCGCCCTCCCGAGTGAGCGCGATTTCCAACGCCAGTAGCGGCGAAACCCGGCCCGATGCCACCGCACGAGCGTCTCGGGCCGGATGATGGTAAGAACCTGAAGGATAGACGGGAACCAACGATACAGCCGGACAAAGAACCAGCGATCACTGTTCGCGAATTGGATCCGGCCGGGCAGCCTGCGCCGCAAGATAGTCAACTGATGTCGAAGCGCCGCGTTCTCGGCCTCAAGCCTCATCTTTGACTTGAATGGCGAGACCAAGACGGCCAGGACGAAATACAGAAGCCCGATCATTCCGCCAGCTTAGGTGATTCCGTAACGTCATCAACTCGGTCGAGGTTTTCGGTACACACAGGCAGAAAGAGGGCGGCGGCCAGTACGGCACCGCTGAAAGCTGTCCTGCGCATTTGAACCTCCTCACGCCGCATAGTGAAACCCGACCTGCTGCAGTTCCGGAATGGTCGCAACGATTCCGGGAGTCAGCACCACGCCGTCGATGAGGGGGTTGGTGAGTTCGGCGGCCACCGCCTCGTGCGAGGCGTGATCCGGATTCTTGCCGGAGGCGATGAGCTTCGCCGTCACCTCCCAGATCGCGTTATGGCAAGCCATGAAGACGACGCCGCGCTCCTGCAGCGCGGGGATGGTAGGCCGAGGTTTGATTCATCGATTGTATCGATTGGAAAGACACAAACAACGAATTGGATAACTGAATTGGCGGCTCCTATGCTCAGAACATCACGATGAAAAGCAAGGAGACCGATCATGGATCATGTCGCAGTACAAACCCAAATTCACGCGTTTCGGGAAAGCTCAACATCGATCGAGCGGATATTGAGAGGAGAGTTCTCATCACGCTCGACGGCAAGTGTACGGAGTCACAAAACGCGCCCCATTGCCCTCATGGCACTTCTGGCCTTGGCGAACGTTTTTATCGCCGCGGCACCTGCAAGAGCAGAATCATATCCGGTCTGTCTCGCTGGCGAAGAAAGCGGTTCATTGGAGTGCGAATACGCGAGCCTCGAACAATGCCGCGCTACGGCGTCTGGTGGCGTAGGCTATTGCGTTACGAATCCAGCGTACGCCTTTAGTGCATACGCCCGCTATAACAGTAAAGCTAAGCGCCTTCGCTGATCGGCAAGCGAGTGACCTGGCGAAGCAGCGAAACGCCGCGGCGCTGCTCATCGCCCCTCCCCGCGAGCCAAGCGCAAGACAGCAAGGACAGCTCCATCGATTCGCGTAGCAAGAGCCCGTAGTCCCAATGCGCTACAGAGACAAGGGACGAGTGTTGTTGGTTCGAGCCGATGAACAAGCGCGCCACGTCGAAAGCTGCGCCTGCCTAGGCGCGTCGCGCATCGTGACTCATGGATAGGTTGGCATTTGCCGGAGGCAAATTGACATTCACGCGTTGCGGCCAGGTCAGGGATGGACGACGCCGGAGGACATCGCGCAAGTAGTCCAGTTCGCTCCGGAAGCTTTGGTCTCAAGTCGTCGAGCCGAAAGCCGTTGCATAAAACGGCCCACCGCTTGGCTTGAGACAGAAGTGGTCGGCTCCCAAGCGCGAGCCCCTAAACCTTCGTATCATTCCCTGGCCTCTTCGGACGGCCGGCGGACTACCTACGTTCAATTGAGGCGCTGATCGCGATCGTCTTAGGATGCATGAGTAGGAATGTGCACAGGCTCGTGAAGTGTCCCGGTGAAAAAAGGATGATCGACAAACAGCGACGATAGGATCAAGAGGAGACTACAATGCATAACTGCTCCGAAAGTCTTAGATCTGGCAGAGCCGCGCAATGCGCCGCTTGTGATGGCAAGTTTGGTCTCGTCCGGTACTACTCGTGGCGAACTCCACTTTGTTCCAAGAAGTGCCTCGATCGTTTCAGAGCTCGCCGGGCAAGTGACCGCAATTGGCTGTCCTGGCTCAATGTCGCCTTAGACCAGACGCCAGGGAACCGCGCGAGGGCTCTATGACATTCCAGATCTCACAACGCGGCAAGGAATACTTGGAAACCGCGCAGACTTTGCTTCGCGCTGCCCAAACCATGACCGACCGAGCGATTGCGAGTCAGCTTAGGACCCTAGCCGACGACTACCAGCGGCGAGCCGAGAAAGCTTCGCATGTTGATGCGGCCAAGGCACTCGCTCGATCGGCCAAGGCGGAGGGCGAGTGGCGTACATGATCTGGTAGGCAGCTTGGCACTCTAGACTAGCCCGCGGAATAGCCGCCTCGGTTGGGATGACCGGCGCTCGGCCCAGTCGCGAGCTCTTTATACCTTCGTTACGACCTGCGGAGCGTCAAAGTCTAAGCTGATATTCTAGATCTGAATAGAATGATGATAATAATCTCATAGCGTTTTCTAACTGCGGAGTCCTTCTCGAGTCAAAGTCTGGAGCCAATATGGGCGAAGTTATTCGATTTGTCCCGAAGTCTGAGCGCGAGCGAGCCCGCCTAATTCGAGAGGCCCGCGCGATATATGACAGCATCTTTCCGCCGGCTGATCCGATCAGGGAGCAGCGGGAGAGGGCACCGGTAAGTCATACCGCCAGCGGCGCCAATGCGCATCGTAGCGACGGGGTTCTCCTGCCATGATCAAGATCATTGCCGTGCTGTGCAGTCTCTCCTCTCCGGCAAATTGTCACGAGCAGACGGTGACCACCTCGGACTTCGCTGACGCGTCGGTGCAGTTCTGCCTGATGGGCGCGCCGCAGCTTGCCGAGTGGATGACGCAGCATCCCGCGGAGCGCCTGGCGGCATGGCGCTGCGTGATTGGCAAGCAGGATGGCAGGGGAGCTTAGCAGGCCAGGGCGAACGCCTGCAGCCACCAGCTCTCAAGATAAGAGGCGTTCCGCGGCATAGGTCTCCCTCCACCGTCTATGCCTGCACTGGCAAGCTGGCGAGCACCTTGTCAAGTGTGATTGGATAGTCGCGAGTTCGCGCGCCGCAGGCATTGTGGATCGCGTTGGCGACCGCCGCGCCGGCGCCGCAGATGCCGAGCTCGCCAATGCCTTTACTCTTGAGCGGATTGGAGTCTTCGTCCAGCTCCCGAAGAAAAATCGCATCAATGGCGGGAATGTCGGCGTGGACCGGCACGTGGTATTCTGCAAGGTCGTGGTTGACGAAATAGCCAAAGCGCGGATCGAGCACCATTGCTTGCTGCAACGCTGCGCCCACACCGAACACCATGCCGCCGATTGCCTGGGAACGGGCAGTTTTCGCGTTGAGAGCGCGGCCGGCGGTGAAGACACCCAGCATGCGTCGCAGGCGCACTTCACCCGTGTCTTCGTCGACACCAACCTCTGCGAAATGCGCGCCATACGACTGCTGCGAAAAGTCCACACCGTTTCGGCCCGGCTTTATCTCTCCGTCGGCATCAATGCCATCTATGCCTATCAGGTCTGTGAGCTTTACTGATTGTCCGTCCGACGTAAACGTGACCATCGGCGAAATGAGCGGCCGCAGGATCCATCCGCGCCATGCGAGCCAGCTTCTCGCGTAAAGCGGTGCAGGCCTCGAACAATGCGGAGCCGGAACTCGCTGCGCCGAATGAGCCGCCCGAGCCAGCGGCTTCAGGATAAATCGTGTCGCCGAGTTCGACCCGCACCTTCTCAGTCGGCAAGCCCAGCATCTCAGCAGCGATTTGCGCCAGGATGGTATAGGTTCCGGTACCAATGTCGGTCACTGCCATCCGCACCGTGGCGCTGCCGTCCGCACTCAGACGGACATTGGCTCTGGAGAATTTGAGCGGGTTGCCGCGGGTCGCCGCCGCCATGCCGATTCCCACAAGCCATCGTCCATCGCGGACCTGTCCCGGCATCGGGTTGCGCTTGTTCCAGCCGAACAGGCGCGCACCCTCTTTCATGCACGCGACCAGGTGGCGGCTGGAATAAGGGATATGCTTCTCGGGGTCTTCGTGCGGCTCGTTACGAAGGCGAAGTTCAATCGGATCGAGATTGAGCTTGTCAGCAAGCTCGTCCATCGCGCATTCGAGTGCAAGGAGCCCGACAGCCTCTCCTGGCGCGCGCATGGAGGATGCGACCGGAATGTCCAGTGGCGCCAGGCGATGTCGCGTCAAGCGGTTGGGGCCGGTGTACAGCGTGCGAGTCTGCAGCGCGGCTGCCTCATAGGTCTGTTCGCTGGGAAGATTACCGGAGAACACATCATGGCCGATCGCAACGAGACGTCCATCGCGGTCAGAGCCGAGGCGGATGCGCTGAATGGTGTCCGAGCGGTGCGTAGTGATATGAAAGATCTGCTGTCGGGTGAGGGCGGTCTTGACCGGGCGGTTGAGCTGCCGTGACGCAATCGCCGCGAGGATTTCGTCGGCATTGACCCAGAGCTTGCCGCCGAAACCGCCGCCGATGAACGGGCTGATGAGGCGGACGTTCTCCGGTGGGATTTTCAGCGTACGGGCGATGGCCATTTGGCCCTGGTTGAGCATCTGGTTAGCCGTGTGAAGAGTGAGCTTGTCACCTTCCCACATCGCAATGGTGGCGTGCGGCTCCATCATAGCGTGGCTCTGCAGCGGCGTCGTATAGGCAACGTTGAGCTGCACGGGCGCATCCTCGAACGCGCTGGCGAAATCACCGACCGCGCTATCAGCCACCGGGCCATCCTTCTGATGCGGAACGCTCGCCAATTTCAGATGGTTGCGGAGAGTGTATCTGCCGGCCTCTCGCTCGTAGTTGATGTCGATCAGGTAAGCCGCTGCCCGGGCCTGCTCGAAACTGTCGGCAACGACGAAGGCGACCGGCTGCCCGTAACGCGTCACTTCCGGGCCTGTGAGCACCGGATGAGCTTCGCGGTGATTGCCGGAACCTTGCTCGGGCGCATTATGGTGGGTGAGGATCAGTTTGACGCCGGGTGCGTTCTGGGCGGTACGCGTGTCGACCGAGCTGATCTTTCCCTTTCCGATCGATGCTTCCACAACAAAACCATACAGCGCATTCTGCTGCATCTCATAGGCGTAGCGGGCGGCACCAGTGACCTTTGGTCGTCCGTCGATGCGGTCAATCGGTTTGCCAACAATGGTCTCGGCATCAAGTGGGTTTGCGCCGACGGGGGCATTCATTTCCATTGGTGCGCTCTCTCAAGCCTTGGTGATGTCGGCGAGCACGGCATGCAGTGTTCGCCGTGTCAGCGGGATTTTGAAATCGTTGCCGCCGAATCCGCGTGCGCCCTCAAGCACTGCCTCTGCCGCGGCATTGAAGGTGCGAGCGCCGGCCGGCGCATTGGTGAGGCGCTCTTCCGCCTCCGCAACGCGCCACGGCTTGTGCGCCAGTCCGCCAAAGGCGAGGCGGGCGGAGCGGATGCGGCCGCCGACGGAATCGACAATCGCCGCGACCGAGACCAGCGCGAAGGCGTAGGAGGCGCGGTCGCGGACCTTGCGATAGACCTGCACGCCGCTTGGTGGCGGGGGCAGCGTGACTGAAGTGATGATCTCGCCGGACTTCAGCGTTGTTTCGATCTCGGGAGTGTTGCCCGGAAGCCGATGAAACTCTGCGATCGGAATGACGCGCGCCTCGCCATTGCCGTTGACGGTCTCCACCTTGGCATCCAGCGCCCGCATGGCCACCGCCATGTCGGACGGGTTCGTCGCGATGCATCCGCTGCTTGTACCAAGAATAGCGTGGATGCGATTGAGTCCGGCAAGCGCGGCGCAGCCGGAGCCCGGGCTGCGCTTGTTGCAGGGTTTGGTGATGTCATAGAAGTAATAGCAGCGCGTTCGCTGCAGCAGATTGCCGCCAGTGGTCGCCTTGTTGCGAAGCTGGGCGCTGGCGCCGGCGAGCGGCGCCCGACCGAGGACGCCATAGCTGCGGCGGACGCGGGAGTCCGCCGCGAGATCACTGTTGCGCACGAGCGCGCCGATCCGCAAGCCGCCATCCGGCGTCTCCTCGATCTTGTCGAGCGGCAATCGGTTGATGTCAACCAGATCGCCGAAGCTATTCCTAGACTAGGCGCGATCGCCGCGCGGCGCTCAGAGGCTGGGGTCTGTGCCGTTCCAAGGTCGAACCGATCGGGACTGACGATATGGATTGCGCTGCTCATTTCATGCTCGGTCATTTTCGAACGCGACACTTGTTGAAGTAGGCACTCAGATAGTTCGGGTCACTAAATAGGCGTTTAGTGACTTGACGTCCGATTGATGTGTTTCGGCGTGGGGTCTCGACCATGATCGGCGTGGGGTCCCACCATCCGAATTTAGCGAAATCAATGGCTTGAAGGGGGTCCCGACGACGCCGATGGGGGTCACTATTCGATCAGCATTCACAAGGTGCCGACGAGGAAGGCTCGCTTGGTGATCTAAAGACCTTTAGAAAAACGCTCGTTGATCCCACGGTTATGTCGTCATACGGTGCAACGATTGCATGCCGTTATAGGAGCGGGGGGCCTATGACGCTGTGAGCGATTTTGGTTCTCGTTCGGTCGACCAAACGCAGCGGTATATCCGCTGCCAGAAGAGATCGCATGGAGGAGGAAACATAAGATGAGAAATGTATCTATAGTATTGCTCGCTACGGCGACGGCGGCCATCCTGCTGTCGGCGCCGGCTCAAGCGCAAGTCACCCTGAGAGCCTCTCATCAATTTCCGGGCGGCAAAGGCGATCCGCGTGACGAGATGGTGCAGATCATCGCCAAGGAAGGCAAGACCGCCAATGTCGGGCTCGAGATCCAAGTCTATCCGGGCGCCTCGCTATTCAAACCGAACGATCAGTGGAACGCCATGGTCAACGGCCAACTCGACATCTCGTCATTCCCGCTTGATTACGCCAGCGGCAAGGTACGTGCCTTCGGTGCCACTCTGATGCCGGGCCTCGTGCGCAGCCATGACCGCGCCGCGCGCTTAGCGAACTCGCCGTTCATGAAGGACATCAGGGCCAAGATCGAGAAGGCCGGCGTCATCGTGCTCGCCGATGCCTGGCTCGCCGGCGCCGTGGCCTCCAAGAAAGGCTGCATCCGCAGGCCGGAAGACATCAAGGGCGTCAAGATCCGCTCCGCCGGCCCGACTTTCGCGGCCATGTGGCAGGCCGCAGGCGCTTCGATTGTCTCAATCCCCTCCAACGAAGTCTATAATGCGCTGCAGACGGGCGTCGCGGAGGCCACCGATACCTCGACCGGCAGCTTCGTCTCGTTCCGCATCTACGAGCAGGTCAAGTGCATCACCGCTCCGGGCGAAAATGCACTGTGGTTCATGTACGAGCCGGTGCTGATGTCGAAGAAGGCGTTCGCCAAGCTCAACAAGCAGCAACAGGACGTATTGCTCAAGGCCGGCAAGAAAGCGGAAGAATACTTCGCGAAGGAGAGCAAGGGTCTCGACGAAAAGATGGTCAAGACCTTCCAGGACAACAAGGTCGAAGTCGTTACGCTGTCGGCGACCGAGTACCAGGCTTGGCTCGACGTGGCGCAAAAAAGCTCCTACGCCGAGTTCGCCAAGGAAGTGCCCGACGGCAAGAACCTGATCGACGAGGCACTGGCCGTCAAGTAACGCTCCTTCGATAAGGATCGGCCGGCCGTTCGCCGGCCGATCACGGAAGCGGGGCAGCAATGAACATTCTCAATCGACTCACAACGCTGATGTCGCAGGCCTGCGGGATTTTCGCGGCGGCCTTGACGGCGGTCGCGGTGATCATTGTCTGCCAGATGGTATTCATCCGCTATGTGCTCAACGAGAACACGATCTGGCAGACCGATTTCGTCACTTACAGCCTGATTGCGGCCACCTTCATCGGCGCGCCCTACGTACTGTTGACCAAGGGCCACGTGAACGTGGATGTGTTGCCGATCTATCTGAGCGAACGCGCGCGCTACTGGCTCGCCATTTGCGCGATCACGGTCTCGCTGGGCTTTTGCCTGCTGATGACCGTGCTCACCTTTCAATTCTGGTATGAGGCCTACGAAGGCCGCTGGGTGTCCGACACCATGTGGCGCGCGCGGCTATGGATTCCCTATGGCGCCATGCCGGTGGGCTTGGGGATTCTCACGCTGCAGTATGTCGTCGATCTGCTCAATCTGCTCACCGGCCGCGAGCCGCCGTTCGGCATCGAGGTTAACGAGCGCTCCGTCGACCTCCGCTCGCCCGAAAGCGGGACCGAGGTGAACATTCCGGGAGCCGGCACATGAGCCCGTCTGCCCAAGGCGTTCTCGTGCTCTTTGCCACAGTTCTGGTGCTATTGACCGGTGCGCCGGTCGCCTTCGCACTCGGCGCCGTCGGCGTTGCGTTCCTGGTGCTGTTCCAGGGCGTCGATTCGCTGCGGGTTGCGGCGGAGACGCTCTATTCTGGTTTGAATGATTTCACGCTCGTCTCCATTCCGATGTTCATCATGATGGGAGCAGCGATCGGCTCGTCGCCGGCCGGCAAGGATCTCTATGCCGCGCTCGATCGCTGGCTTTACCGGGTGCCTGGCGGGCTGGTGATTTCTAATATCGGCGCTTGCGCGATGTTCGCGGCGCTGACCGGCTCCTCGCCGGCAACCTGCGCCGCCATTGGCAAGTTGGGCATACCGGAGATGCGCGCGCGTGGTTACCCGGACGAAGTGGCAACCGGATCGATCTGCGCCGGTGGCACGCTCGGCATCCTGATCCCGCCCTCGATCACCTTCATCCTTTACGGCATCGCGACCGAGACATCTATCGGTCGTCTGTTCCTGGCTGGGGTGCTGCCGGGCTTGTTGCTGACTGGTCTCTTCATGCTGTGGACGCTGGCCTATATTTGGTACAAGGGCTTCCGTGCATACGAGGCGGGTTTCCGTTTCACCTGGCGCGAGAAGTTCGAAGCGATTCCGAAAGTTGCGCCCTTCCTGGCGATCGTAATCGGAGTGATGTACGTGCTGTATGCCGGCATTGCCACACCGTCGGAAGCGGCAGGCGTCGGCGCCGCGCTGTGCGTGCTTCTGGCGATCGTCATCTACCGGATGTGGAGCCCGATGGCCTGGTGGCAGATATTGCGTTCGACCACGCGCGAGTCGGTGATGATCCTGATGATCATCGCGACCGCCGTTCTGTTCGGCTACATGCTGACCTCGCTCTACATCACCCAGACACTGGCGCAGGCCATTGCCGACGCGCAGCTCAACCCCTGGGTGCTGATGGGACTCATCAACATCTTCCTGCTGGTATGCGGCTGCTTCATTCCGCCCGCCGGAATCATCCTGATGACCGCACCGATCCTGCTGCCGATTATTACGGCCGCCGGTTTCGACCCGGTCTGGTTCGGCGTCATAGTGACCATCAACATGGAGATCGGGCTTATAACCCCGCCGGTCGGGCTGAACCTGTTCGTGGTCAATGCCATAGCGCCGGACGTGCCCACCAAGACGGTGCTGTGGGGCTCAATTCCCTATGTCGCGATGATGATTGTCGGAATCATCATCATGTCTATTTTCCCAAGTATCGCCACATGGTTGCCTGATTACCTGATGGGTGGTGCTGTAGGGCCTAAATGAACAATTCCTTCTTCGGCCAGTAGAGCGCGGTCGCGTACTGCTCGACCGCGACCGCGCAAAATGCGCAGAGCTCTTGGTAAGGCCGACATGGTATGGCGCGAAATAGAAGAGACTTCCGGGCTTGCCGCGCTGCCGGAAGCATAGCGTGTATGAAATAGGACGTCCGTCATTTGGCACTTTTCGGACCTCACGCAATGTGAGACTTGAGTCCGGAATGCGCCAAAAGCTGCCCTCCCCGCGAGGTCGCAGTTTGACCAAAGCTGCCCTCGCAACGAGAACGGCGAACGGCCGAGGGTAGACAGCAGAGTCTTCCTTAACTGTCGGCGCCTCCGCGGGCTCAACTCACAGGCCACGCCTCCGGGAATTTCCAGGTGCCATCGAGGATTTCGGATCGCGGGCGAAACATACGCACCGTGTAATATAATTCCACCCTGGTGTGATCGGCAGGCAGTTGGGTTTTTGCCATCGCAGCCGCCGAACTGGAGGGTGACCGAGCCATCTGGAGCTTGTTTCGCGGTGACGCTGTTTACTGCACAGGCATTGCTTGGATTCGGCTGCAAGTACCCTTCGCCGTTGTAGACAGTGAGTGACCAGAAACCATCGACGGGGATGTCCCTGACCATCAGCTTGTAGATCGTGCTGCCGTCATTGCCGGCCGGCGTGATCAGGAGTAAAGCGCGTCCTTCTCGGGATTGCCACCCCACAGCATTGCGCTTCCGATCAGGTTGTGTGTACCGAAAACTTAAACCCGGGCGTAGCAGTGATGGAGTCCACCTAGGATAGGGAACGGTTTGATGCTCCCGGTCCGCTGAACCGGGCGAGAGACCGGCGCATCTTTATCCAATGACCGATGCGTTCGGACCTCGTTGTAATAGCAGGCGTAGGATCGCAGGATTCGGCGGAGATGGGCCTCACCGAAAACGACGATATGATCCAGGCACTCGCGGCGGATCGACCCGATCAGCCGTTCGGCAAAGCCGTTCTGCCAAGGTGAAACCGGTGCGGTAGGCTTGTCCCGAACGCCCATGGCACGCAATCGACGCGTGACGATGCCGCCATAAATGCGATCGCGGTCTCGGATCATGTAGCCCGGAGCCCCATCCCAAGGAAATGCCTCCGTGATCTGACGTGCAACCCATTCCGCCGTCGGATTCTTTGTGACGTTGACCCAGACGAGGTCTCTGCGATCTATCCGAACGATGACGAATGCATAGAGGAGGTCGAAACCGATCGTCGAGACGACGAAGAAGTCCATGGCGGCAATCTCCGGCGCGTAGTTGCGTAGGAACGTCCGCCATCCCGGGCTGGATGGCCCGCGTCGCTTGACCATGTATTTGGCGACGCTTGACTGCGCGACCTGAAACCCGAGCTTGAGCAATTCGCCGTGGATGCGTGGCGCGCCCCACAGCGGGTTCTCGATGCTCATTAGCCGGATCAGCGCGCGCAGCTCCGCGTCGATCTGCGGCCGCCCTCCCCGTCGACCCGATTTCCAACGCCAATAACAGCGAAAGCCAGCCCTGTGCCAACCTACGAGCGTCTCGGGCCGGATGATCGTGAGGACCTGCAGGATAGACGGAACCCAGCGGTACAGCTGCATCAAGAACCAGCGATCATTGTTCGTAAGCCTCACGCGACCATGGAGCCTGCGCCTCAAGATATTCAACTGATGTCGAAGCGCGGCATTCTCAGCCTCAAGCCGGATCTTCGACTTGAATGGTGAGGTCAAGACCGCCATGACGAAACACAGGAGTCCGAACATTCCACCAGCTTAGGCGATTCCGTCACCTCAGCAACTCGGATAAGGTTTTCGGTACACACAGGTCGCGCGGGGCTTCACATCACCGATCTGGATGACGTTCAAGCAGTCCCTCGAGCTCGGCGGCCATGTCCGCAAAGGTGAGACCGGAACGATGGTGGTCTATGCCAACAAGATCACCAAGACCGAGACCGATGAGCATGGCGACGAACTCGAACGGACCGTTCCGTTCCTGCGCGCCTATACGGTGTTCTGCGTCGACCAGATCGAGAACCTGCCGGATCCCTATTACGGCCGCCCTGCTCCGAGCGTCGCGCCGGCGCGGCGCCTCGCGCAGGTCGACGCATTCTTCGCCAACACAGGAGCGACCATCCGGCATGGCGGTGACGAGGCATTCTTCGCGCCTTCGCTCGATCTCATCCAGATGCCGCCGTTCGAGAGCTTCCGTGACGCCGAAAGCTATGCCGCCACGCTCGCGCATGAATGCGTGCATTGGACGGCGCCGACGCATCGTGCCAATCGCGATCTCAGCCGCTACGCGAAGGACCGCAGCGAACGCGCCCGCGAAGAGCTGGTCGCCGAACTTGGCGCGTGTTTCCTTAGTGCCGACCTTGGCATCGTACCCGAACTCGAGCCGCGCGCCGATCATGCGAGTTACTTGGAATCGTGGCTTGACGTTTTGTCTAACGAGAAGCGCTTTATCTTCTCGGCTGCCGCACATGCGCAACGCGCCGTCGCCTATCTGCACGGCCTGCAGCCGAAGGCAGCAGACGTCGAGAAGGCGGCATGATGAGAGCACGCGCGATTTGCGCCGGCGCTTGCCGGTTATCCGCGATCAGCGTGGAGATTGCAGCCTCTTGTCGGCTGCTCCAGCGCCGCTTTATTCCTCGTCCTGGGTGTCGGACCCGGCAGCGGCCTCGCTTACCTTCCCTCGAGGGGGAACGACGTTTCGGCGTTGCACAGATCGTCACTATGCCGAGCACAAATCTTGTTTGGGGCCTGTGCGTTCACCTTTGCGGGCCAAATGGCTCTTGACGGCCAAGCGGCACGCTTCCCTTCCCGGTTCGGATTTCGACGCGCAAGCCTGAGGGGTTGCCAGATGTCTGCGGTGCTCGGGCGGTTCTGTCGGTGGCGGTTCAAGGTTTCGATGATCGCTATTCGTGTTCCTCGGCCGTTTCGTCCGGCACGCCCACGTCGTCCTCGATTTGGCATGTCTGACCGAAGGACGGCGTCGCTATAGCGCCGCCTCGCTCTTACCCCCGCAACAGCCGGTTACGACTTTCTTCCCCTGGCCGCTTTGCGTCCATTCCTCGCGTAAGACAAGAAAGTCGCGCCCTGGCTGCCCTTTACTGCGTGCCGGCCCCTTCGGGGTGCGGGTCGATCGCCTCCGGTCTGTCGCCAGCCATCGAGGCCGCGATGGGCGCGGCCCAGGAAACTGAAAGGACACGACAATGGCGACCATCGGCACCTTCACCTCCACCGGCAACGGCTTCACCGGCACGGTTCGCACCCTCGCCCTCAACGCCAAGGCCAAGTTGGTGCGGGTCGAGAACCCCTCGGACAAGGGACCCCACTTCCGCATCTTCGCCGGCAATGTCGAGCTGGGCGCCGCCTGGCAGAAGACCGCGAAGGACACCGAGCGCGATTATCTCTCGGTCAAGCTGGACGATCCGAGCTTCCCCGCTCCGATCTACGCCACCCTGATCGAGGTGGAAGGCCAGGACGGTCTCCAGCTCATCTGGTCCCGCCCGAACCGGGACTGAGGGCCAACGCAGCGGTCTCGCCTAAAGGCGGGGCCGCTTCTGCATGGATGACCGAGCACGGCTATCGGGATTTGCTGCATGGCGGAGCGCCGCACTGACGCGGCGAAGCTACAGGATACCCCACGCGCGATAGCGTCCCCGCCCGGTCGCCTCTCGCAAGCCGAGTTCGGCGACAAGATTTTGGGCCGCACGGGGTGTGACCCCGAGCTCGGCCGCGATCATACCGGCCGAGACGATCGGCCGCGTCAGCACGTAATCGAGGAGAGCCGGCAGTTTTGAAGTGGCGCGATGACCGGCGAGCTTGCGAGCGAGCAGGTTTTTGGTCATCAGCCAGCGGTCGTGATCGTTGCGGCCGGCCTCGGCGGCGGCCGTCATCGCCTCGAGCTGCACGCAGAGCCGCGCCGCAACGTCGCGGGGCCGCCGGCGCTCAAGCGGAATGCTCTTTAACCCGGCATGCAGACACGGTAGATGCCAGCGCGCTTTGCCGCGGTCGCGCAACAGCGCCGCGGCAAGCAGGTGGCCGAGCCAAGGCGTGTGCTCGAGCGGTTCAATGGCACGCCAGGCGTCCGCTGCGATCGCCGCCGCCAGGGTCGGCGGCAAACCACGGGTCTGGTCGACCATGGCGCGCCAATCATCCAACCGACCCTCCTCGTCCCAGTCGCGATCGTAAATGAGGGGATCCCGCTCCGGCCGCGAGCGAATCTTATCGGCGAGCGTGCGCTCCGCCCTGGCGTTCGCGGCGTCGACCGCGGCGAAGGCCGCGGCCAGATGAGGATCGGTGTTGATGGCACCAAGCGGCCCTTCGAGACCCACCCCCTCCCGCTCCACGTCCTCGTCGGCCCCAAACCCTTCCCCCTCTTCCTTCCGGTTGCCCTTCTCCTCTTCGCGTGGGCCCCGGCCACGGAGGCCAGCGAGCCCGGTTGCTGACAGCGCCCAATCCGGCTTTGCCTCGGCGATGCGCCGACGGGCGCGAAGCACCACATGAGCCCGGGTCAGCTCGTGTGTGGGGGCGCGGACGTCCATGCCGGCGTCGTGGAGTACGAGGTCGTCGAGGTGGACAAGTTCGCCGTCGAGCCACAGACTGGCGCAGGCATCAGTGAAGTGCATCCGGCTAATCGCGCCATCCCGAATTGGGCTTTTGGCCAGCCGCTCGTCGAGGCGGGCGACGGCATCCTCGGCCGCGGCGAGCGGCCCGGCGAGCTGGGCCCAGGGCACCGGATCGGGGAATTTGTAGCGAGATAGCAAGGTCTTGATAACCTTAAAAGAAGCTGCATAACGGAAGCTAACACGGCTTTAGGTTCCGTCATAGCGGGCCGAACCGTCGGCTTATCGGGGGCAGGTGTATATCGTCGGCACCGGCGAGCCTCTTACGTCGGAGCGCCTGGATCTCCGAACGTCTTGGAGCCTCAGAATCGCTGATTTGCGCCTCTAGCGGGGTACGAAGGGCCGCCCACCGCCTCAGGCGGCCTCGATATCTGTCTGCGGAAAGTCGCCGCCCTTGAACATTAAGGGCTGGCCCAGATGCCGGGCACAAGCATAGGCAAAACAGTCCCCGAAATTGAGACTCGCCGGATGTCGGCCCTTGCCGAACCGGTCGAAGGCGTCGAGTGCGATCCGCGCTGTCTCTGGAGGCACCGCGACCACGGCAATCTCCATCAGCGCAAGATAGCTCTCGACCGCCTCAGCTGCGGCGCTGATCGAAAGATTCAGGACGCGCGCCACCGCGACTGTCGTCTCCCACACCGCCAGTGGCGAGGTCAGGCGAGCTCCGGTCTGCTGTAGCCGCGCCAATAACTCCCGCGCCTCCTCCTCGTCGGTCAGGAGCGCGGTTAGCGCCGAGGCGTCGATGAACATCAATCGTCCCCGTACAGGGTGTCGCGAAATGCCTTGTCAGCCGGTTGGCCCATGGCGGGGTTGCCCCTGGCGCGGAGATCCCGGCAGAATTGGATGCCGAGGTCGACCAAAGATGGCTTGCCCTGCTCGCGCTCAAGCTCATGGGCGAGCGCAGCGTGAACCGCCTCTGTGAGGCCAATTTTTTTCAGCGCGGCGACCTTGCGGGCCAGCGCGTCGGTTTCCGGGTTCTTGATGTGGAAGGCCATAAAGCGCCAATCTAGAATACTTGGTGTATCCCTATATAGCACTGCGGATACACCAACGGAAGGGGCGGCCTCATTGGCCGGATTAGCCAAAGATCATCCTAGACCATCCTAGACTTGGCTAATTCGGGCTCAGGTCCAAGGTGCGAAGGTCGCCGATCGACGCTCGATATATCGAAGCGAGGCAGCGGACCCTCGGAGCGCGAGGGGTGGATTTCTATGGTTAATTCTTTATGACCACCTCCCCTCCCCGTCTCCTGAGGCTTCTTCCGTCAAGGCTGTGTTGGCTGATGCCGATCCTGCCTCGGCCGCCGAGCATCTTGTAGTAGCGGCCCTCGCCTGCGCCTTGTCTGGGTTTGGATTCAGCGGGGCTCGGTCCGTCATGCGACACCGGTCGGGACTTGGCCCCAGCGAACTAGAGTCTGACCGCACTTCACAGGACGCGGGATGTTGTCAGCTGACAACATTCCGTCGGCAATCCCCTTGTTGTCAGCTGACAACAACGCGGTAGCCGAGGTTGGTATCTGGCACGATAGCAAGAGGCGCATTCCGCATGCTCGACCGGCTTGATCGGACGCACGCCATCAGGATCCAATGCTCCACCACCGCGAGATCGGGTTCGTTCGTCCGCCTTTCTGCGCCAATGAAATGCTGCTTTTAGGAGGCCTCGGACCATCCTCTTGATGATCCGGACCGAGGTAGTCGACCGCGAGGTTGTGGTTCTTCCAAATGTGCACGGTGATGGCTTCATCCCCACGCCGGTTGCGATGGCCCAGGGTCCGTCAGCGCGTTTGCGGTCGGCAACACTCGGTTTCCAGTGGGGTTGGCGATGGCGGCGCGTCGTAGCCGAGCAGGATGTGAGCGCTAGGCGGTAGGTTTGTAGAGCATCATTAGTGAGATCCGCCCGGCGCCAGATCGATACACAGCGCGACGAGCCGATCGAAATTTTGGGCCGACCGCACGTTGCCCCTTTCTTGACTTAACGAATCGCACGCTCCCCGGGGAACGAGTGATTGACCAACTGGCCGCCCTGCATTGCTAGAAAGGAATCCCTTCGCAGCGCTGGCCGGCGGTCGGCGTCGCGGCTGACGTTCGGACCTCGGTGTGCCGGGGCAGCGTAAGAGCAAGCGCCGACGACCGGAATGTGCTGGGTCGACTGCTCACACCTGTCCGTCCGACCAGCGAGCGGACACCTTGTGGTGCTCACCTTTGGCTCCGACGAACGGCGCCTCGATGGCGCGCTAGCGCCTCCATAAATCGACTTTATGCCCGCTCACCATCCAACACTTGCGCGCCTGAGCCGCAGACGAGGCGGGGGAGGGGGCTTCGTGCGGGACCATGGGCGCGACCTCGGTCGAGTGGCTGGAGCGAGGCGACATTGCAAGGCGCGATTCTCCGGGCGATCTACCCCGTTGGGAGGGTGTGAAAGAGAGCCGTTAGCGCTCGAATCGATCAACTCTCGTCGAGCGGCGGTGCGTACTATTGGCTCGACCCTCAGGCGAGGGAGTTTGCTGCGCACGGTCGGGAGCGGAAGCCCTCAGTTGAGGCTGCGCGCTGCTGCTTCCCTTGGTGGCGGCATCCCGCGAGCACGGAAGGAAGACTTTGGGGGCATGAGAAACAGCCGACTCATG
Organism: Bradyrhizobium cenepequi; assembly: GCF_020329485.1. GTDB lineage: Bacteria > Pseudomonadota > Alphaproteobacteria > Rhizobiales > Xanthobacteraceae > Bradyrhizobium > Bradyrhizobium cenepequi. The sequence goes on along the minus strand of NZ_JAGKJI010000035.1, from coordinate 29,168 downwards.
CTATAGTAGAGGTTCGAACTCCACTCGCTGGAGCCATTGTTGTCAGCTGACAACAGCAAGATAATGCGCCTAAAGGGCTGCTGTCCGCTGTTGAGCACGCTATCTAGCGTTAACTGCTCGTTAACCCTTTAATTCTTGCTCAAATCATAGAATCGTGGCCTTCTCTCAGACGGATATCAGGCGTCAGACGCGCGGAAACCGTCTTGAGAAGGTAGATGACGAGCTTAGCAGAAGATTCGGTGACTATGAGCGAGACTGCCTCTGCGCGGATCTCTCGGCACGCCGGCATTCTGTCCGGTCAGCTTCGCTCGCTCGCGACGACGCTTTTCCCGCCTTCAGCGAGCAAGTCGCTCCGGTCGTTCACTTCAGGGGAGGTTGCGCGAATTGCGGGCGTGTCTGATGGGTACCTTCGGCAGCTTTCTCTCGACGGACTTGGGCCGACCCCAGCGACGGGACTTGGTGGACGCCGATCTTATACGCTGGCCCAGATTCATGAGTTGCGCGGGTATCTTGCCGGCGCGCGGGCCCGAGAGGCATTGGAATTTCTTCCGCGCCGTCGCCCAGGCGACAAGCTTCAGATCATCACCGTCGCAAACTTCAAAGGCGGCTCCGCCAAGACGACGACGGCATTGTATCTTTCGCAATACCTCGCCCTAGCCGGCTTTCGGGTCCTCGCGATTGATCTGGATCCGCAAGCTTCGCTGTCGGCAATGTTCGGGTACCAACCCGAGTTTGACATCGCGGCGAACGAAACCCTCTACGGCGCCATACGATATGACGAACACCGCCGGCCAATGCGCGAGGTCGTTCGGCCGACCTATTTCGATGGGATAGGTCTCGTTCCAGGCAATCTCGAGCTTATGGAGTTCGAGCACACAACGCCTCGAGCAATGGTCGAGCGGCGTGAACGCGGACATGATCTATTCTTTCGCCGTGTCGCCAGCGCCATCGATCAGGTCGCAGACGACTATGACGTCGTCGTCATCGACTGCCCACCCCAGCTTGGTTACCTGACCATGGGCGCGCTAAACGCGGCGACTGCGATGCTCGTGACCATCCATCCTCAGATGGTCGACGTCGCATCCATGAGCCAATTTCTCCTCATGACGTCGGACCTCATGTCCGTCATCGAGGAAGCTGGCGGCCGCCTCGATCACGATTTCATCCGGTATGTCATCACGCGTCACGATCCCAATGACGTGCCCGAAGCTCAAATCGTGGCGCTCCTCCGGACCCTTTTTGGATCGGATGTGCTCCAGGCCACGGTGTGGAAATCGACCGCGATCGCCAACGCCGGCCTCACCAAGCAGTCACTTTATGAGCTGGAGCGCGGCGCCGTAGGGCGGGGCGCCTACGACCGAGCATTGGAATCGGTCGACGCAGTCAATGCCGAAATCGCGCAACTTCTTAAGAAGGTGTGGGGTCGATGAGCAAACGTACTGACACCATCAAGAGTCTTTTCACCGCCCCGCAATCAAACGCGTTGTCAGCTGACAACATGCCCGGTGCGTTGCCGCGGGTCTCGTCGGGCTCAGTCCGCTCGCTGAAAGACTCTTTTTCCGAGGTCGAGAAAGAGAACGAGGAGCTGCGCGACAAAATTGCATCCGGGTCTGTGATCCTTGAAATCGACCCCTCGCTTATCGATCCGTCGCCGCTGGCCGACCGGTTTCGCGACCAGGATGATAGCTCGTTCGAGGCACTTAAGCAGTCGATCGCACAGCGTGGTCAAGAGGTGCCCATTCTCGTTCGGGAGCATCCTGAAGCAAAAGGGCGCTACCAGAGTGCGTATGGTCATCGCCGCGTCCGCGCCACACGCGAACTGGGCATTTCGGTCAAAGCGATCCTGCGAGCGTTGTCAGATGAAGCGCTTGTCGTGGCGCAAGGACTCGAGAACGCACAACGCGAAGATCTGAGCTTCATTGAGCGCGCTACGTTCGCGATGCATATCGAAGATGCCGGGCATAGCCGAGCAATCGCGCAAGATGCGTTGTCGATTGATCGGGCAGAGGCCTCGAAACTCCTTGCTGTCGCTCGATCGGTTCCAGCCGAAGTTGTTCAAGCAATCGGGAAGGCTCCGAAAGTTGGCCGCGGCCGCTGGCAGTCATTCGCTGAATTGATCAAGGATACCGCGGCGCTCGAACGTGTCAGAGCGGCGATCGCTGAACCGAAATTTGCAGAGCGAGAGACCGATGCCCGGTTTCTCGCAGCATTCACAGCGGCAAGCCGTACATCTTCTGCGGGGACATCGAAGGCTCCGCAAGAGAAGCCGGTCTTTTCCGCATCCGGCGACAAGATTGCGCACGTGCGGCAGGCCGAGCGCGAATTGAAGCTTACCCTCGACAAGAATGTCTCGGCGACATTCGCGGCATTTCTTGTCGACCAACTCCCGGCCCTGTTCGACGCCTTTTCCAAGACGAGCGGCGGCCAGGAAACTACCGAGGCCTGACGGCCTCGTCCCGTAAACACGAACCAGGAGCAGACAAGGCAAAAGAAAAGGCCCCCGAAACGGAGTTCCGGAAGCCCTTCTCTTCAAGTTTGGCGACTGACAGAGAATCACTTTCGCGAATCGCAGTCAAGAGTTTCTACGCGATTTTATCGTCGTTTCGGCGAGCAGGTTTCCTTTGCCCAGCTGAGGCAAAGACATGCAGTCACACTCTCCAACGACGCCTTTTGGGCGGCGGTCGTTGACGCTTGCCCATGTGGCAAGCCAAATGATCGCAACAGAACGTCCTCCCGAAAAGATCGTGCACAAATGGAAGATCTTCCACGCCATCTGCACGGCACGGCCGCGCCTTGGTGTGTCGGAGCGCGCGCTGTCGGTGTTAAACGCGCTGCTGACCTTCCACCCTGAGACGGCGCTCACAGGAGAGGATGATCTGATCGTATTTCCGTCGAACCATCAGCTCAGTCGGCGGGCGCACGGCATGCCGGCATCGACGCTGCGACGCCACTTGGCTGTTCTGGTCGACGCGGGACTGATCGTTCGGCGCGATAGTCCAAATGGCAAGCGCTACGCGCGGAAGGACGATGCCGGCGAAATCGAGCTCGCCTTCGGCTTCGATCTGTCACCGCTTGTCGTGCGCTCGGAAGAGTTCGAGAGCCTGGCGGCCGATATCGAAGCGGAAGCCCGCGCACTCAAACTCGTGCGTGAACGGATCACGTTGTGCCGGCGCGACATCGCGAAGATGATTGCAACTGGCATCGAGGAAGGTATCCCAACGCGAAGGGCAGGGCAGGGGCCCGCCGATTGGCAGGAGGTGCATGCCGCCTTCCGCACAATGGTCGCCCAGATTCCGCGCACTGCGACGCGCAAGGAGCTCGAGCCGATCGCCGACGAGTTGTCGCAACTTGCTGACGACGTGCTCAATCTTCTGGAAGCGCACATCAAATCCAAGAATCCGAGCGCCAATGAGTCCCATTCTGAGCGCCACATACAGAATTCAAATACAGATGCCCCTATTGATCTTGAACCTAGCCTTCAAGAAGGCAGGGCCGCGAGAGCTGAGCCTAAACCTCAACCATCGCGAGTCGGGGAAAGTTCGTATCCGTTGGGAATGGTTCTGAGTGCGTGCCCGGATATCGTCGATTACGCGAAAGGTGGGATTTCGAACTGGCGCGATTTCCTCGCCACTGCAGCCGTTGTGCGATCGATGCTGGGGATCAGTCCGAGCGCCTGGGAGGAGGCGCAAACCGTCCTGGGTGAAATGCAAGCGACGGTCGTCGTCGCATGCATTCTGCAGCGTGGCACTGCGATCAGATCTGCTGGCGGCTACTTGCGCGGGCTGACGCGGAAAGCGGAGGTCGGGGAATTTTCCCTTGGGCCGATCCTGATGTCGCAGATTAATTCCCGGCTCCACGAAAAGCGACGAGCTTGAGCGATGGGAAGACCGGGGCTGGGTCGGGTTTCGGCTCGAGCGGGCGTAGCGATGTCCTTCAGCGCAGGTCGGCGATGTTGCCGATCGTACATGAGCCGGTGAAAGCGATGATCGCGGCATCTTCCTCGGCTCTAATTGTCGCTCCCGGTTGCATGGCTGGATACCTAAGATCGTCGATGGGGCGTCAACCAATGGAAGAAAATTTACTTGCCGGATCTATCCGGCAGCGGGGTTCCGATTGGGCTTGTGCGCTCGGCGCCAAAATTCTTTGCCTTCGGCCAGATGCCGAGCGGCGCTTGCCCTTTCCCCGGTCTTTCGGGTTAGTTTCTGTTTCGTCGCTCCACGGACTTCGCAACGTGGTGCAGCCCCAGAACACGTTGGTTTAAACCAACACGGCACGTGCAGCGCGGCTGCGCATTCGATTTCGGTTGTCTCCCGACAACGGCAATGTTGCCTGCTCAACCCTTGCGAACCGGTTTCGCACTCGGCGCCCTTTTTGGCTTGGCCGACCTGACTCTTCTGGCAGGGGATTTCGTGCCGGGTTTTCAAGATTATCCGGGAGGCGCTGGTTCGTAGCGGGTGTTGGTTCAAACCAACATCGGGATGAAGAGGCCGGTTTCATCAAGATCGTGCCCCGCGGGTGCCGCACGATTGGTGGGAGAAAATCGATGAAATGGGCTCAGATGGTCTCATCAAGGTTCGCCCGATGAAAACGATTGTCATCAACAATCAAAAGGGCGGCGTTGGCAAGACAACTCTCGCTGTGCATCTGGCCTGGTTCATGGCGGAGGCTGGCCGCCGGGTTCTGATGATCGATGTTGATGCGCAGGGCAACGCGACCGACACGCTCCAGCAGCATGCAGGGACGACCTCGGCGGCCGATTTCTTCAAGCCGGCGGCCCGGTTTATCGCTGGCGAAAGCAACGGTATCACGCTGGCGCCGGCCGACAGCTCCTTGACGGATATCGATCGCGGCAATGCTGCTGCCGTCATGACCCTGCAGCAGAATCTCGCCGATGTCGCCGAACGGTTCGATGTTTATGCGTGATCGACACCCCGCCATCGCTTGGCCTTCGCAGCGTCGCTTGCCTGGTTGCCGCCTCGCATGTGCTGGCGCCGATTTACCTAGAAGATTATTCGGTAAAAGGCGTCAAAGGCCTGATGCAGACCGTGATCGGTGTTCAACGACGATACGGTCGCCAGGACACGAGATTCCTCGGCCTGCTGCCTTCGAACTTTAATACCAAGTCGCCTCGTCAACGAACGCACCTAGGGCAGTTGTTGCGCGAAGCGGGCAAGTATGTGTTCCCAGGCCAGATTGTTGCACGAGACGGCTATGCCGAAGCCGTCGCGGAACGGGTGCCGGTGTGGAGCTTAAAGCGCCGCTCGGCGCAAGAAGCGGGTCGGGAAATCCGCGCGGTTCTCGCCAGGATCGCAGAACAGCTTGATCAGGAGACGACTAGTGACGCTCGATCTCAGCTTTAGGGAACTCGTCGACGCCGCCGCAAACCCTAACGCAGCCTCCGGGCGGCCGCTTTTGGTCGCGATCGATTGCATTGACGAAGACCCCGATCAACCACGCCGTAACTTCAGCGAACGGGAACTGGAGGAGCTCTCACAATCGATTGGCGAACATGGCGTGCTGCAACCCATCACGCTTCGCCGCTCCGATGAGAATGGACGCTACGTCATCGTCATGGGTGCGCGCCGGTACCGCGCTGCGCAGCGCGCGGGGCTGCATGAAATGCCCGCATTCGTTCAAGGCGTCGGTTCGCCGGACCGATACGCGCAGATGATCGAGAATATCCAGCGCGATGATTTGCGCGCGCCTGAAATCGCGACGTTCATCGCAGACCGGTTGAACGTCGGCGATACCCAAGCGGATATCTCGCGCAAACTAGGCAAGCCAAGAGACTGGGTGTCACGCTACGCATCGGTTCAAAGCATGCCGGAATTCCTCCGAGCGCGACTTGAGGGCAGTTCGATCCGTGCTCTTTACGAACTCTACCAAGCCTGGCGCACGCATCCTGACGAGATCGAACGGCTATGCGCGATGCAGGACAGCTTTACCGACGCGCAGGCTCGGCAACTGGCCCGCGACGTGCGCGCTGAGGCCGGCCGCGCCAATGCCCAGAGCGAACCGCCTGCTGGACCACGCCGATCGGAAAGATCCGATCTCCTCCCGGAAGCACTGCTTCCGCGCGCCGCTGCGAAAGGCCGAGGGGCAGCAACTGAGGATCAACCACCAAAAACTCGCGTCGTTTCACAATCGAGGTCGGCAGCATCGTTGGCAATCAGGGTTCGGTATCAGAACCGGGCTGGACAGCTTGTTGTTGATCGGCTTGCGACGCAAGGCTCCCGTCACGCTGTGGTGTTGGTCGACGGTGCGGAGCAAGCAGAAGAGTTTCCAGCCTCGGCACTCACGATCGAGGAGATCCTGTCGAGATGAGCTTCTTTGGCAGTCTTGTATCCGCGAAGACAGACTACCGGTGTGTGGCGGCAGAGCGACTTTCCCATTCGAAGGATGGCGCGTTAGCGCAGCAGCCGAAGGCCGAACGCGCTTCCCATAGCGCTGTAGAGAGGCCGCAGGCTGCTGGAAAGTCGCGGTCCACATCGCCTATGTCAGTTAGTGCGTCCGGTTCCTTTGTTGCCGGCGGATCGGGGCTCGCGGCGGTTATCTCGTCTAAGAGGGACCGCGGGCCGAATTTGGCAGAGAGGGCAGGGGGCGTCCGTCGCTTCGCCGTCGCGAGCCCTGAACACAAAGAATGTTGGTTTGAACCAACAGCAAGGGGTAGGTTTTTCTGCTTTCTAGTGCAGGATAGGCTTCGCGCCAGCGATGTATTACATCGCGATTGGGATTGGAGTGCATGGCTCTGATCTCGCTTCGCGTCTCCCGACGAAGTCGCGGCGGCGTTCTCAGTTCTTGCAGCTACCCAGGGCGGGAAATCCGCGCTGCTGCGGCGTCTCATTGCTGATGCACTAGCTGCACCAGCGCCCCGCATCTTGGCGTTGCCGGTCGGACGGCCGGAGAAGGTGACGGTGCGATTTCGCGAGAGCGAGATGCGGCAGCTCGCGGAAGTCTCACATCAGCGTGGAATGACGCGAACCGGCTGGATCGTTTCGCTGGTGCGCTCGCGATTGGCGTCACCCGTGCAGCATTCCCCGGACGAGCATGACGCGCTTCGCGCGATCGTTCGCGAGCTCAACCGAATCGGCGGCAACATCAACCAGATCGCGCGTGCCGCAAATACCAGTGTGCTGCAGGGCAGGGCGGTTGAGCCCGATCTATCCGCAATTCAAGAGGCCAAACTGGTCATTGAAACGGAGCTCGCGCAACTACGTAATGCGCTGCACGGCAACGCGGATTATTGGGATGGACGGCGATGAGTCGACGCCACTCGCCGCGGTCAACCGAACTAGCGTCCGAACTTCCGCCGATCTCGTATGTCTGGGAAACGCCAAATCGGCGCCCACGGCGGGCCGAGTGGGATATCCCGGAGTCGGCCGCTCCTGGTCGCCTTACGCCGGCGATGCGTGCAAAGCTCGAACGCATCGTGCGCCGAGCACCAGAGGTGATGGTCAAGATCACCGGTCGCACGAAGGGCGTGGCGCATCTCAAGTCGCACCTCGCATACATCACGCGAAACGGTGAGCTCGATGCGGAAACAGAGCAGGGCGCGACACTGGCGGGTCGTTCCGGATTGAAAGACCTGCAGCAACGCTGGGAGGATGATGCCGGTCTCGACGACAAGCGCCGTCGTGATGGATCGCTTTCGATCAACATTATTCTGTCGATGCCGGCTGGCACCGACGCCATCGCAGTCAAGGATTCAGCCCGGGCATTTGCCATTGAGACGTTCGGAGACAATCACGACTACGTCTTCGTCCAGCATCTCGACGACAAGCATCCCCACGTGCACTTGACCGTTCGGTCCCTGGGCCATGACGGCGAGCGTCTCAACCCCCGCAAGGCGGATCTTCAGGCCTGGCGGGAACGGTTTGCTGGCGAACTCCGAATTCGCGGAATCGCGGCGGAGGCAACGCCGCGGCGAACCCGCGGGCGGGTTCGAAAGGCCGATCGCGGGGCGGTGCTTGCTTTGCGCAAGCGAAAGATCACACCCGATGTCGATCGGCTTGCTCGCAAGGAGGTGCTTTCGGAGGTGAGGGGCGGCAGGACTGCCAAACATCCTTGGGACGAACAGATCAAGTCACGTCAGGACGAGATTCGGCGGCGTTATCTCGACTATGCGGCCGAGCTACAGCGCTCTGGATTGGCAGCAGATCAGGTGCTAGCGCGACAGATTCGGCAATTCGTCAACGACATGCCTGCTGTCGAAACCCGCCGGCATGCGCTCAAGAACGAGCTTTCGGAGCTTGCCAATACTCGGCTCCGCAGCGCGGAGCAGGGCGTTGATGCCGACCAGCGTGACGAAACGCGAGGCGATGAGCGGACCAGATAAGCGAACCCGCAGTTTTGGGCCAGATTTCTTCGAGCTAGGCCCGATCTTCCGGAGCTATCGAGACGCCTGGAATATATCCCAGTTGCTGTTCCATGGCGGCCAGAGTCAGGCGGGCTGAATCCAGCTTCGCAGTCGCCTCGCTCAAGCCCGCTCGATGCGCGGCGGCTCCAGCGATTTCGAATCCCTACCCTGTGCTAACCGCGGCTCGCGGATCGTCGCCACGGGCGAGAAGGAAGACCCGGCGCCGGCCGCTTGTCCACGTGTTCCGCCCCGGCCCACGCTTCCTCTGACCGTGACACCCACTATCGCGAAGCCAGCATTAAGATCGGTCCCGCCGGGATGAATCCTTCCGCCGGCGTCGTTCCCGGCGCACGCCCGCGATCGCGCCTATGATATCGCTCGTCGGGATCCGCGGGCAGGCATTTCTCCCGACGAAGCCACAGATGCGATCACAGAGCTCTTGGATTCGGTCGGCGATGCCTGCCGCGAGTGTCCGCCCAAGGATGTGGTCTAAGCTGCGACGGCTGGACGGCGAACGTCTATAATCTAGGGATGGTCCGGTCCGATTCAGAGCAAGGCGACCCGAACGCGCCTCACCGCAAGATCATCCATATCGACATGGATGCGTTCTATGCGTCCGTGGAACAGCGCGATAATCCGGACCTGCGTGGAAAGCCGGTCGCGGTGGGCGGCTCGGCAGAGCGCGGCGTCGTGGCGGCCGCGAGCTACGAAGCCCGCAACTTTGGGGTTCGCTCTGCGATACCCTCGGTGACCGCGAAGCGACAATGTCCCGACCTGATCTTCGTCAGGCCGCGCTTCGAGGTCTACAAGGCGATCAGCCGGCAAATACGCGAGATCTTCGCCGAGCACACAACGATCATCGAACCTCTGTCGCTCGACGAGGCCTATCTCGACGTGACCGAAAATCTTCAAGGCGTCCCACTCGCCAGGGACATCGCGTTGCGCATCCGCGAGAAGATCAAGGCGGAGACCGGCCTCAACGCCTCGGCCGGCATCTCCTACAACAAATTTCTGGCGAAGCTCGCTTCGGATCACCGCAAGCCCAATGGTCAGTTCGTCATCTCGCCTGAGATGGGGCCGGCCTTCGTGGAGGCGCTTCCTGTAGGCAAATTCCACGGGATAGGCCCCGCAACGAGCGCTAAGATGAATGCCTTGGGCATATTCACCGGTCTCGACATGCGCAACCAGACGCTGCAGTTCATGAACGCGAACTTCGGCAAGTCGGGCGCCTACTACTATTGGATTTCGCGCGGCGTCGACGAACGGCCTGTTCGAGCCAACCGCACCCGGAAATCCGTCGGCGCGGAGAATACGTTCTCGACCGACCTTACCGAAGCCGAGGCCATGATCGCCGAGCTTGAACCGCTGATCGACAAGGTCTGGCGACATTGCGAATCGGCCGGCACGTGTGGGCGAACGGTGACGCTCAAAGTGAAGTTTGCCGACTTCGAGATCATCACGCGCAGCCGATCCGCCTCTTCGGCTGTGGCCAACCGCGATGGCTTCGCCGAAGTGGCCATAGGCCTGCTGCAGGATAACATGCCTTTTCCGAAGCCGGTTCGGCTTTTGGGGGTGTCACTGTCTTCCTTGCAAGTCGGAAATGGTGCGGAGCCGCAACTGGATTTCGGGCTTTGATCCGGAATAGATTCACGGCGGTCGCCAAACCCGCTGCGCAGGTATGCGAGGGGCAGTAAGAATCAAATGCTCGAAGCTGATTTAACTTTGGCCGCGATGGCCGAAAGGTTGGCCAAATCCGCCGACTACCGCGTCCTTCGGCGCCTGGTTCACCGCGAGACTTCCACTCGGATCACAGGTCAAAGCACCAAGACAGCCATCCTGCTCGACGTGGAGACGACCGGCCTAGACCAGCACAAGGACGAGATCATCGAGCTCGGAATGGTCAAGTTCGACTACCTACCCGACGGTCGTATCGCAGGGCTCCGGGATGTCTTCTCCTCATTCAACGAGCCGTCCGAGCCGATCCCGCCGGATGTAATCGCACTCACCGGGATCACGAACGAGATGGTCGCGGGCCATCGGATAGACGAGGTTGCGGTATCATCGTTCGCAGAAGATGCCGTGATCGTAATCGCCCACAATGCCGGATTCGACCGCAAATTCGCCGAGCGCTACTGGCCGACACTTCAGCGCAAAGCTTGGGGGTGTTCGGCGACCGAGATCGAATGGCGAAAGCACGGTTTCGAGGGCTCGCGCCTCGGCTACCTGCTGAACGGTGCCGGTTTCTTTCACCAGGCTCACAGGGCGGTTGACGATTGCCACGCTCTCCTCGAGATCCTTGCGTTGGAACTGCCGACAGCCGCCGCACCGGCGCTTGGCATCCTGCTCGAGCAGGCTCGCAAAAAAAAGATGCGAGTGTGGGCCGAGCAGTCGCCGTTCGAGCTCAAAGACGCGCTCAAGCGGCGCGGCTATCGTTGGAGCGACGGCAGCGATGGCAGACCGAGGTCATGGTACGTCGACGTCGACGAAAGCAAGCTCGACGACGAAATCGCGTTTCTCAAGGCCGACATTTACCTTGGTGAAGTGGAGCCGCGCCTGCAGACCTTGACTGCATTCGATCGATTTTCGATCAGGGCGTAGGTTCAGTCCCCGAGTCGGACGACGCGGCCTCAGCGTCCAAGGGGCTTCTCGACGCGCTTGCGGCTGTTTCCGATCTTCTTGACGGCCCGCTTCACGGCTCCGGCCCAGCCACGCTTTGACGCGGACCGCGGGGGCCGGGGCCGCTTCCACAAGCGGGAGGCTTGATATCACTCCGGCCGCGGGATGATCTGGTGATGGGCGTCCACGCCAATGCGGCCGCGCTCCATTCCGTGCGGCTGGCCGCCGCTGTTGTAGATGACGAGGATGGCGTTGTTGTGGGTCGGCATGCTCGGCAGCGTCACGGTGACGCTGCCGGTGCCGTCGGCCTTCGCGGTGAAGCTGTTCGTCTTCCCGGCGCCGTCCATCGGCGTGAAGCTGATTGGCTTCGTGTCGAAATGGTTCTCGAAGAGGCTGTAGCTCGCGTTCGGCTGCAGGTTCTTGAAGGTCGCCTCGAGCGTCACCTTGCCGTCCTTCTCCGTGATGGAGACGGTTCCGGTGGCGGCCAACCATGACTGGAGATCGAAGCCCAGCGGCTTATGCTCGGCGTTGAACAGCTTCGACGTCTTGGGATCCTGGTCGATGAACGGCGGCCGAATGCCGGCGACGGCGCGATCCAAACCCAGCGGGCGGGCTGCGCGAGCAACAGACTGAGGATCATGATATACAGGGCGGCTCCGATGTAGCCGTCCGGAATGCCAAAGGGCCGCGCAAACGGTGCGTCGGCGACGCCCTCGCACTGCTCGCCGAGGAACGGGCAGACGAGGCGACCGACCAGACGGCTCTGATACAGGCCGACGTAGAACATCGCTGCGGCGCTCCCCGCCGCGATGGCGAATGCGATGTAGCGGAATTCGATCGCCGTAGCCGCCCGACGGATCGCGCGGCATCGATAGGAATGGTTCGATCGAGCTTCGAAAAGGTTACGGTCGTCGCGCCGATTTTAGTCACGCGATTGGGCAACAGTCGGTCATGTGTGTGAAGGCTAGGGCGCAGTGAGCGCGAGGGATGGGCCCATGGCGGGTAGCCAAAAACCGCTGTTTGTGCGCGACCAGCGCCGCCTAGTCGTAGGCAGCCGGGTCCGTCGGCAGATCGTTGCGGATCAGATGAGATACGAAGGGAGGAAATGCCGCGCTGCCTGTATTGCGCCAGATCACGAAGATGTCCTTGTTGAGCTCGGGCCTGACGGGTATCGCTCGCAGGCTGCCGCTGGCGACCTCCTCGGCGACGGCCGATCGCAGCACCAGGGAAACGCCGAGGCCCGCCTTCACCGCCTGCTTGACCGCTTCAGTGCTGCCGAGTTGCAGTTGAGAAACGCGCGGCCTTGGCTCGCCCGGCCCGAAATAGGCATCAAGCAAACGGCCGGTCCCTGTGCCGGGCTCGCCACCAAGCAGGTCAAGCGTTGCGAGTTCGTCCTTGTGGATCTCCCGGCGATCAGCCAGGGGGTGCGCAGGCCGGACAATGACGACGAGCGGCTCGCGACGCCATTCCTTCCAAAGGAAGCCCGGCCGCCTGTCCCACCATTCCATCACGGCCACGTCGATTTCCGAATCCGATAGTTTCTGCGCAATTACCGGGTTGCGGTCGATCGCAACGTCGAATGACACCGGATCTCGCCCGTCAAGATAAGTCCTCAGATAGGGCTGAAGCACGTAGATTCCGACGTTCGAGCTTGCCCCGATCCGCTGCTCGCCGCGCTGCACAGCCGCAACCGCCCTCTGATGGATCCGGATGAGACTTTCGGCATAGGGGATGAACGCGGCGGCGGCCGGCGTCGGCGCGCAGCCCGAGCGGCGACGGGTTAGAAGAACCACACCGAGTTGCTCTTCAAGCTTGCGGATCTGCTGCGAGACCGTCGGTTGCGCAAGTTGCAATTGATCTGCGGCGGCCTGAAAGCTCTTGTACTCCACCAAGGCAAGAAAGGTTCTCACCCAGGTCAGGTTCAACATGCGGTTTCCCTCAGCACGGCAATATCATTGATGGCGTCGTCCGGCCGTTGCCCCAGCAAAGCCTGGCGGATATTGGCGGCGGCCCGCAACTCGATCGCGAGCCGGACGCGCCGTACCGCCGAACCCATATGTGCCGTGAAGAGCGTGTCGGGACGCGACAGCAAGGCCGGCGCGATCTTGGTTGGACGATCCGCGCGGGCCCAGTCCTCCATCTCGAACACATCGGCGGCATAGCCCGCGAGTTGGCCGGCCTGCAGCGCGGCCAGGACTGCGGCTTCGTCCACCACCGATCCGCGGCATGGATTAACCAGGAAGGTGCCGTGCTTCGTCAACTTGAGGCTTTCGGCGTTGACGAGATGTTGCGTCTCGGCCGTGAGCGGCAGCGCGAGGATGATGGCGTCGGCCTGCCGCAGCAGCGCTTCGCATTCGCACCAGGAAAGGCCCAGCCGCGCCTCGGCATCCGATGCGATCCGCGCCCGATCCGTGTAGAGAATACGGGCGTCCCAGCCACGCAACCGATCGGCGACGGCTTGGCCAATCGCCCCCATCCCGACAATGCCGATGGTCGATCCCGCCATGCCTAGTCCATAAAATTCGGGCCGCCATCCAGCAAACTGGCCGCTGCGGACCCAGCCGTCACCCTGCCGGATCTGGCGCGTGATGCCGATCAGCAGGCCAATCGTCAGCTCTGCCGTCGGGACGGTCAAAAGGTCCGGCACCACCGTGAGCCAGACGCCTCGCGCGGTGCAGGCGGCCACATCGAAATTGTCAAAGCCCTTCAGCGCAGCGCCAACGATCTTCAGCCGCGGGCAAGCTGCCAGGAATGCCGCGTCGATCTTGTCCGGCATGAACGCCATCATCGCATCCGCGCTCGCCGCTCGTCGCGTCACCTCCTCGCGCGGCAGCGTCTCGGCTGTCTGATTGGCAACGAGCTCGCCGCAAGGCGCGAGATATTCCAGCACCTCCTCGTGCACCCTGTGAGTCAGGACAATCTGCGCCATTGCGGTCCTTCCTATTTGAAGCTGCGGCGCAGATAGCCGCTGAACCAGTCCACGATTGTGACCATCGCCAGGATCACCAGCATGACCGCGCTGACCTCGCGATACTGCATGATGCGCAGCGCGCCCATCAGTTCGAATCCGATGCCGCCGGCGCCAACCATCCCCATCACGGTCGAGGCGCGGAAGTTGTACTCCCAGCGGTAGATCGAGGTGTCGGCAAACTGCGGCAACACCTGCGGCAGTACGGCGTGATAGAGCACCTGCAACGGCATCGCGCCGGCCGCCCGCGCCGCTTCGACCGGCGCCTCGTCGACGTGTTCAATCGCCTCGGCAAAGAATTTTCCAACCATGCCGACCGAATGTAGGCCGAGTGCCAGCACGCCCGGAAGCGCACCAAATCCGACCGCGGCGACGAACACGATGCCCATGATCAGCTCGGGGACCGAGCGCAAGGAGTTCAACAGCGTCCGCGCACAATGGTAGACGATCGGATGCGGCGAGGTGTTGCGCGCAGCGAGAAATGCCAGTGGAAAGGAGAGCAGAACAGCTACGGCCGTGCCGGCGATGCTCATGGCGAGGGTATCGACGAGCGGCTTCCACCAGCGCATTGCGTTGCCGAAGTCCGGCGGGAAGGACTCGCGCGCGAGCGTGAGGATCGCGGGCACGCCGTTGGCGAGCGTCGCAAAATCGAGGAGATTGACATACCAGGCCGCGGCAACGACGACGGCGAGCACGATGCCGGCATGGACCACGGCGCGCAGGCGCGCCTGGCCATATGCCGCAACTCGCGCGCCGCTGTCAGGGCGACCGGGAACCGCGACGTCGGTCATCGTGCTCAGATCCGCCTTACATCGTTGCGAAGTCGAGATTCAGCAGCTTGCCCATCTCACGGATCACGTCGTAATCCTTGTCCGTGATCGGCGCGAAGCCCTCTGCCTTGAAGTTCTTCAGCACTGCGGGATCTTTCAGGGTGAGGAAGGCATTGCGTAGCTTGTCCTTCAGTTCGGGCTTCAGATCGGAGCGCATGGTCCAGGGATACTGCGGATATTCCTGGCTGTAGCCGAGCACCTTGACCTTGCTTGCGTCGATCACCTTGCGCTCGACGAGACTGTTCCAGATCACCTCGGAAAGGCCTCCCGCGTCCCCGTTGCCGTTGGCGACGTTTGCAGCGACGGCGTCATGCGAACCGACGAAGTGCTGCTGGTAGTCGCGATCGGCCAGCAGGCCCGCCTGCGCCAGCATGGTTTTCGGGATCAGGTGGCTCGAGGTAGAGGCGCGGTCGCCGTAGACCATCTTCTTGCCTTTGATGTCAGCGAAACTCGTCACCCCGGACTTGACGCTGGCGATCACGACGGACCGATAGGTCGGCTTGCCGCCTGAGATCATCGCGGCAAACGGCTCGATCTCGCTCTTGCTCCTGGCAAGCACGTAGGAGAGCGGCCCGAAATAGGCGATATCGATGCGGCCGAAGCGCATGGCCTCGATCATCGAGGAATAATCGGTGGTGACAATGAGCTCGATTTTCTTGTCCAGCGCCTTTTCCAGATAATCCTTGAGCGGCTGATTGCGCTTGATCAATTCCGAAGCGTTCTCGTCCGGCAGCAGGGCCACCTTCAGCAGTGCCGGATCGGCTTCGGCTGCAACCGTCGGACGCGCCAGCCCGAAGGCAAGCGTCACACCGACGAGGAATCCGAGTACGTATTTCACAGCGACGTCTCCATTCTGGGTTCGAGGAAGGATGGGGCGAAGGATGCTTCGTTCGTGTCGGTCTTGTTTATCGCGGGCGGCCGGCCCTGACCGCCGTAGATGCGGCCAAGATGCGCATCATTCAGCTCCGTCGCCGATCCGTCGAACACCACCTGGGCATCGGCGAGCCCGATGACGCGGTCGGAAAATTGTCGTGCGTATTCCAACTGGTGCAGCGAGACGACCGCGGCGATGCCATCCTGCCGGCAGATCGATCGCAGCAGGTTGAGCACGGTCTCGGCGGTCGCGGGATCAAGACTGGCGACCGGCTCGTCAGCCAGGATCATCGCTGGCTCCTGCGCCAGCGCGCGCGCAATGCCGACCCGCTGCTTCTGACCGCCGGAGAGCTGATCGACGCGGGTGAGAGCCTTATCGCTGAGCCCGACACGATCGAGGCAGCGGAGCGCAAGCTCAATGTCGGCACGCGGCAACGGAAACAGGCTGCGGATCGTCCCGTGAAACCCAAGGCGTGCCGTCAGCACATTGTCGAGCGCAGCATGTCGTTCGATCAACTGATGATGCTGGAAAACGAAAGCGGTGCGGCGCCGGTGCTGGCGCAGCGAATGGGCCGGCCCCAGGGTGCCGAACTCGCGCGAGATCACGCGGCCCGTGGTCGGCAAGACCAGATGGTTGACAGTGCGTAACAACGTCGATTTTCCGGCCCCGGAACGGCCGAGCAGCACGGTGAATTCGCCGCGACGGAAGGTAAGCCGGGTTGCCCGCAGCGCGGTGACGCCGCCGGGATAGGTGACGCCGACATTATCCAGCTCGAGAATACCGTCCTCGCCGCGGTCGCCCATGTATTTGCCTTTCGCAATTTGATGAGCAGGCAGATTACGATCGGCAATACGCCTACCGCGGTCGCGTGACAGCGCAGTGACAAGCTTGCAATGATGGACAACTCAGATTTTGCGCCGAGTATCTTGGCAGGTAATCTCGTCGGCTCTGCTCAATCTAATTCCCGGTCCGTGAACCAGGCGCGCGCTGTCGCGGAGAGGACGGCAAGCGTCGCCTTCGCGCCATCGGCCTCTCCTTTTTTTCGAAGTCCCCTTCCGTCTGCGCCATGGCGTTCGTGACATGAGCAAAACACACGACCGGATTGTCCGTGGCGGCACTGAACGCATACAGGGCTGCCGCTTCCATTTCGACGGCGAGCACCTCCAGATCGCGCGCGTGCGAGATGGCGGCCTCGGTCTCGCGGTAAGGCGCGTCCGTCGTCCATGTCGCTCCGCGGTGGAGCGCGATGGTCGGCAGCGCGCGAACGCTGTCCTCCACGCCTGCGAGCAGCTTCCCATCGGGGCATCGGCAAACTTCGACGGCGGAAGATAGTGGTAGCTCGCTCCCTCGTCGCGCAACGCTCGATCGATCAGGACAAAGTATGGGGTTGGTCCGATCGGGGTGATTTGTCCGGCGGACGTGACGCTGACGAGCAGCCGACAGCCGGACGCAAAAAGCTGTTCGGCCACGAGTACCGCGAACGGCGCGCCTACGGCACAGCCGACGATGCCGACCTCGCCAAGGCCGTCAAGTTCGGAGGCGAGCAGCTCGGTATGATAGCAGGCCCATCCTTCATGGACCTTGCCGGCGTCCGTCCGCTTGAGGTGACGGGCGACATCACCGTCTGGATCGAGCACGCAGATTTCGGGGACAGCGACGAGCGGCAACTGCCTCTGCCGGCGCGCCTCCCTTAACAGGGCTTCGGGTCGGAACACCGAAGGAGCGGAATTAATACGGCCGTCGGATTGCGTCGCCTGCGCAATCCATTTGAGGGCGACAGGGTGCGATGGCCGGACGACGCGAAGCCCTCAGTCCGGCGCGAGGCGCTCGATTCAGCTCACCGGCTGCTTCATGGCGAATCCGTCGACCGTCTTCAAGGCCATGGCCGGCAAGGGGCCGTATCCGGTCAAGTCGCTGTTCTCGCTCGGGAACAACACCCTGATGAGCTACGCGAACATGCCGCTCATCCTGAAGTCTTTGCTGAACCAGGACCTCAACGTAATCCATGAGCAGTTCATGACGCCGACGGCGCAACTCGCCGACTACGTGCTACCTGCCGATAGTTGGCTCGAAAAGCCTTGGATCATGGAGGGTTACGGGTGGTCGTCGGTCTATCGTCCGTCCCAGAAGGCGATGGAGCCGCCGGGCGAGTGCAAGAGTACGTTCGAATTCTGGAAGCGGACGGCCGACGCGCTGGGGCGTTCCGACGTCGTGCCGTGGCCGACGCTCGAAGCGCTCTACGACTGGCGGCTGGAGAAGGTCGGCATGGGCTTCGAGGAGTTCGCCGAGACCTACGAAGTCTACGCGTACCGGCCCGGCTTCAAGAAGTACGAAAGGTTGCTTCGCGACGCCGAGCGGAAAGGTCGAGCTGAAGTCGTCGGTTCTCGAGAGCCTGGGCTTCGATCCGCTCCCCTATTATCGGCCCGATCCGCCGGTGGACCCAGAATATACGCTGAAGATGTTCACCGGCGTGCGCGAGGACGAATACTTCCAAACCGGCGGTCGCCACATTCCCGAGCTGCGTAAGCGCAAGCCGGAGCCCATATTGTTCGTGAGCCCGACGACCGCGGCCCGAGCCGGCGTCGTCGGAGAGTGGGTCGCCGTCGAGAGTCCGACTGGTCGCATCGAGATCAAGGTTGGCGTCCGCGACAGCATGCCGGACGGGCTCGTCCGTATCCCGCACGGCTGGTGGCGGCCCGAAGCCGAGTGGGGTCTCGACCGGAAGCTTTCCGATGCGCTCCGGTTAGCCGACGCCATGCTGTGTCCGGACGACGAGGACTACCTCGATCGCGAGCAGGGTATCCCGCACCTGAAGGGATTGCCGTGCCGCATCGCCAAGCTGAGCCAGCGGAAGGCCGATCAAGGAGCACCATGATGACGCAATGAAACGCTACCGCCGTGGTCGTCGGCGCCGGCGACTACATCGGCGCGGAGATCGCGAAGAAGTTCGCCGCGGAAGGCTTGACTGGTTCCAAAAAAGAACTGTAAGGAGCTGGTCGAAGTATGCATTCCACCGCGATTTGCAGCGGCGCAGAAGCCTGCATTGATCGCGTCAGCCTCGGCGGCTTCACGGCAGCTCACGCACTTTCGTCGGGCTTCAACGACACGCCGGAGCGCGCGTCACGGCCGTTCGACCGCGACCGATTCGTAATGGGGGAAGGCGCTGGCGTCGTGGTGATCGAGTCGCTCGATCACGCGCTGGCGCGGGGTGCGGAGCCGATTGCAGAATAGATCGGCTACGGCACCACGTCGGATGCGTTTCACATGATCGCCGGGCGCGAAACGGGGATGGCGCCAAGCGGGCGATGCAAATCGCCTTGCAGCCGGCGGGAATTTCCGCGCGCAACATCCAGTATCTCAACGCGCACGCGACGTCGACCCCCGTCGGCGATCACGGCGAACTGGAAGCAATCAAGACAATCTTCGGCACCAATGGCGGCGTCGCCGTCAGTTCAACCAAGTCCGCCACCGGCCATCCGCTCGGTGCCGCCGGTGGCCTGGAGCCGATCTTCGCGATCCTCGCGCTACGCGACCAGATCGCGCCGGCAACGCTCAACCTCGACAATCCAGATCCCTTCGCGCGGAGCCCTGGCCGGGAGCTCCGCAATGTTGGCGTGGAAGCTGAATTCATCCGCGCTGACGTCCGCCACGAAGACGAAATCCGCGACCCATCGGAGGCGCGGCCTAACTCGAAGATATCCTGTTCTAGAGCATGATCCGGAAAAATGGAAACCGGTCTTCCGAAAAGATCATGCTCAAACGAAAAGATAAGATCATGATGCGGTTCCAGTGGATTTGACGGGATACGGCCTCGAGCACGGCCGACCGCGGCCAGCTTGCTGGCGGCTGCCGCGGTCATCGCATCATCGCCAACGCGCTGTTCCTGCAGGCTGGACGGCATCCATCGCCGATGTTCGGATCCGTGGTCGCACTGCCGCGGCCCGACCGGCACCATCGGTGCGGACACCCAGGCCGCGATTGCGAAATTCGAGCGCGACCGCAGTTGCCGATGACCGGGCAGATGTCGGATCGCCTGGTGCGCGAACTCACCGCAATGATCGGCCACCCGGTCGAGTAGCGGCGAGGCCGTCAGCGCTCGCGAAACGCACGCGCGATCTGATCCGACAACGGCTTGACGAAATAGGACAGCACGCTCCGATCGTAGGTCCTGGCAAAAATTTCCGCGGGCATTCCGGGAAGCAGCTTGACAGTGCCCAATCGCGCCAGTTCCTCGGGCGGGATCGAAAGCCGCGCCGTATAGAAATTCTGCCCGGTGCGCTGATCCGACGTCACGTCGGCCGAGATGCGGCTGATCGCGCCCTGGATCTCCGGGGTGGTTCGCTGATTGAAGGCGGAAAACCGCAGGCTCGCAACCTGTCCGACATAGAGCTGGTCGATGTCCTGCGGCGAAAACTTGGCTTCGACCGTGAGCAGGTCGGCCTCCGGCACGATCAGCATGACGGGGTCGGCCGGGCTCACCACCCCGCCGATCGTGTGCACGTTGAGCTGGTGGACGACGCCGTTTTGCGGCGCGCGTATGTCGACGCGCTTGAGCTGATCCTCGGCCGTCACCTTGCGCTCCACGAACTCGCCGATCTTGCCGTCGATCTCGCGCAATTCCTTTGCGACCTCGCTGCTCAGGTCCTGATCGATCTGAAGGATCTGCAGCTCGATCTCGGAAATCTTGCCGCGCACTTGCGCGGTGGAGGCGATCGACTGGGCGAGTTCGCCCTTGAGACGGGCGGCCTCGCGCTCCAGCAGCGTCAGCCGGTTCATCTGGATCAGATTCTTCTGCCACAGCGCCCGCACGCCGACCAGTTCGCGCTGGATCAGCTCGATCTCCTCCGACTTGGCCTGCTGCAGAGCGGCATAGCCGCGGACTTCGTCGTCAAGCTGGGCGATCCGCTGGCGAAGCTGGGATTTCTGGCCCTGGCGCGCCGCGCGCCGCGCGCCGCAGCTCGAACAATTTGGTCTCGCTCTGCAACGCCGAGGCGAATTCCGGCGATGGCGGTGCATCGAGCAGATCGGGTGCGACCACGATGCGCTCGGCGCCGTCACGTTCGCTGGCAAGGCGGGCCTTGCGGGCCCGCATCTCGTCGAGGCCCTTGGTGTAAATTGCAAGCCCCGCGCGCAGCACGGTTTCGTCGAGCCGAACGAGGGTGTCTCCCGCTCGGACGTGGTCACCCTCGCGAACCAGCAACTCGCCGACGATTCCACCGGTCAGGTGCTGGACTTTCTTGACGTTGGAATCGACGACGACCAATCCTGACGCGGTCACGGCGCCGGATAGTTCGGTGGTGGCGGCCCAGCCGCCGATGCCGAGGGTCAAGACCATCGCGATGACAGCGCCGCCGATCAGGTGATTGCGCAGGGTGCGGACTTCGCCGCCTGATGATTTGTCGGTCATGTCGATGTCGCGGTTTGAGGAACGACCTTCAGGGACGCCGCGGGCGCCGGTTCTCGCCGCGCCAGCAGCGAAAGCACTTCTTCTTTCGGTCCGAACGCGTGCTGCCTGCCCTGCATCATCGACATTACGAAGTCCACCGCGGCGAGGGCGCTGGAGCGATGCGCCACGATCACGACGATGCCTCCTCTCGCCCGGACCCCGAGAATTGCCCGTGTCAGCGCCTCTTCGCCTTCAGCGTCCAGATTCGAATTGGGTTCGTCGAGAACGATAAGGAAGGGGTTGCCATAGAGTGCGCGGGCCAGGGCCACCCGTTGCTTCTGGCCGGCCGAGAGCAGCGCGCCCTGTTCGCCGATGTGGGTGTTGTATCCTAAGGGCAGGCTGACGACGAGTTGATGGATTCCGGCCGCGTTCGCCGCGGCGAGCACCTGATCCATCGCGGGATCCGGCGCAAATCTCGCGATGTTTTCGGCGATCGCGCCCTCGAACAGTTCGACGTCCTGCGGCAGATAGCCGATATGGTCTCCGAGGGCCTCGGGCGGCCATTGCTCCAGCGACGCCCCGTCGAGCCGAACGACACCGCGCGACGGACGCCATGCGCCGACGAGCGCGCGGACCAGCGACGATTTTCCCGATCCACTGGCGCCGATGATGCCGACCGCACTGCCGGCCTTGAGGAAGAAGCTGACGTCGGCGACCAGAAGCTTTTCCGACTCGGGCGCCGTCACCGACAGCTTTTCCACGGTCAGGGCCCGGGTCGGGGCAGGCAATGGCAGCTGGGCCGTAGCGGCGGGCAGCAGCGCCAGCAGCTTCTCAAGACGCTGCCAGCTCTGGCGCGCCGCAACGAAGTTTCCTCTAGTTTCCGATCGCGAGATCGACGGGCGCGAGCGCACGGCCGGTCAGGATCGAGCTGGCGATAATGATCCCTCCCGATGCCTCCTGATGAATGACGAGATAGGCGCCCACCGCGAGGACGGCGGACTGCAGCATTATGCGCAGGATGCGCCCGGTGACCCCGAAACCTCCGGAGATGTCGCCGGCGCTCTTCTGCTGCCTGCGATAGGCGAAGCCGAGCTGGCGCTACCGCGCCAGCAAGCGCGCCGACATCGCCATCGACACCAGGACCTCGGCGTTACGCCGGCTGGCATCCGCCAATCGGTTGCGGGCAGCCGCATAGTTCGAAGCCTTTTGCACCGATTGGCGGGACAGGCGATCGGTGAGCAGCGTCAGGAACACGAGCACGATTGCGCCACCGAGCGCCGTTACCCCGATCAGCGGGTGGAAGGCAAAGCAGATGGCGAGATAGAACGGCAGCCATGGCAGGTCGAACAAGGCGGCCGGGCCGGAGCCTGACAGCACCGAGCGTATCGTATCGAGGTCGCGGACCGGCTGTAGGCCGTCGCCGCTGCCCCGGGTGCGTAGCGGCAGGCGCACCACCAGATCATAGACACGGTCGCTCAAGCGCCAGTCGATCTGGTTGCCGATCCGAACCAGCATGCGCCCGCGGGTGAGTTCCAGTACGCCCTGGAAAAGGAAGAGCAGGGCCGTGATGATCGCGAGGCCGATCAAGGTCGGAACGCTGCGGCTCGGCAACACGCGATCGTAGACTTCGAGCATGAAAAGCGAGCCGGTCAGGCCCAACAGGTTGATCAATCCGCTGAAGGCGGCAATGCCGACCAGCGCGGCGCGGCACGAAGCAAGCGCGGCGTTCCGATCCTGTCTCGGTGGCCGCGGGACGCCGGCTTGCCTGCGCAGTTCGTGTCACGAGCGATTACTCCGCGGATCAAAACGCCAGGAATCGGGAAACACCAAAGGTGCCGGCCCGAAAGCCAGCACCTTTGACGCGTTTGTCTTGAGAAGACCGGCGAAGCTGACGCTCCACCGGCCAGGATAGGTCGTCACACCAGGTACTGGTGGATCAGCTGGAGCTGACCGCCTTCGTATCGTTCGCCGGCGACGGAGAAGTGGGCCTGGGTATCGATCAGGTAGACATTCTCGCCAGCGTTGCCGAGGATGTGCGTGATGTCGATCACGCCGGAAGCTTCCTCGTCCTGGGTCAGGAAGTTGGTCGCTCCTGTCAAGAAGCGGTCCGGATCGTGCTGGGCGAGTTGGGTCAGCACGTCGGTGGCGGGATCGTATTGCCAGACCTTGCCGAGATGAGCGTTGTTGCCGACGTCCTCGCAGAGGGTGACGCGGCCATACGAGTCGACGGTGATATTGTCGAACATCTGCTGGCCTTCGGTGCCGTTGAGAAGCAAGTGGATGGTGCCGCCGGCAGCCGGATTGCTGGCATCGTTGAAATCCGCCGCCCAGAGCTGGCTCGGAGAACCGAAGGCATTCGTCGTCACGAAGTAGAAGCGGTTGGGATTGAGGGTATCCCAGGCGCCGTCTTCCGGACGCAGGAACGAGGTTACGCTTGCCGCATCGATCTGGGCGCCGGTCATGCCGTTGACCTCGTTGAGATCGATCATCGTGAAGGCGGAGCTTTCGTCCGCGCCAAGCGGGCTCGAGCTATTCGGCGCGTTGTTCGCACTGCCCTCAAAGTCGACCACGTGGATACCGAACAGATGGCCGCCGGTCAGACCCGCCTGCTCGATCGCATTGCCGGTCGCCTTTTTGTCGCCGGCATAGAAGTAGACCTGGCCGTTCGTGCCGTCGTCCATCATGGCGACGATCGTCCGGTCGCCGGTGTGCGCGTTGGCGACGACGTTCTCGTAGGCCATGTTGCCGAGCCAGGCGAGTTCGTAGCTGTTGCCGTCCTGCGCGCCGCCGACGATGTGCGCAAACGCGCGGCCTTCAGCGCCGGTTTCTTCGCCGTTGAGGAACAGTCGTCCGTTGAATCCGAGCCCGGTGCTCGCGTTGTAGAACGCCAGCTTCTTAAGATGGGTCTTGCGTTCGACCAGCGGCAGCTTCCGAAGGTCATAGCCGTTGAGGTACAGCAGATCGAAAGCCACCATCACGATCTTGGTGGACCTGCCTTTCAGCTCGTTCTGCAGGACGGAGAAATCCGTGGTCCCGTCCTGCGATGGCACCACGACCTCGCCGTCGATGATTGCCCAGCCGGCATTGATCTCATAAGCGTCGGCGGCAATCTTTTTGGAGCGCCTGGTCCAGTCGTAGCCGCGCCGGGTGAATATCCTGATCGCCTCGTTGGCTGTGTGAAGCTGGACGCGATAGCCATCGAACTTGATCTCATGAAGCCAGCGCGTCCCGGAGGGCACTCGATCGACCGGGGCGGCCAATTCAGGCTCGATGAAGCCCGGGTAGGGCGCCTTGATGCCGATCGCCGCCGGCTTCTTACGCTGAAACGCCACTCAAATAACTCCAATACGAAAGGCTGACAAATTGGAGGTTGCGACCTTTCGTTCCAACTGCAGTTGACGATGGGAACGGATCATCGTGACGCCGGTTGGCGCGATGGGCAGCAGCTCTGTGAGGGAAACGATGAGGATTAAGACGATCAGTTTAGCCGCAGTTTTTGTATTGTCATCGGCCGTCGCAATGGCGCAAACGGGCAGCAGCGCTGGAGGTAGTTCGCAAGCTGGCGGGCCGGCTGGTAGTAAAACCACCATAGGAGAGTCCATGAGTGGCTCGACGACCGGAGGCGGCGCGAACATGAAGAACAGCAGGACGGGACCAGCCGCACAAAGCTCGGCCCCATCCGCCAAGGAGCCGAGCACCCAAGGAGCCGGTCCAGCCGGGGCGCCTGATCGCAAGGGCGACGCCGCATCGCCCGGAGGGGTGATGAAGAAGTAGTTCTGGTCTGACGTGTAGACTGGGCGCCCGCCCGCAGCTGGGGCCGTCCGCGCCTCTCCCACTCGTGGAAGAAGGCGGCCCAGCTGCCGGGTCGCTCCAATGCCTGCGCTCTCATCGGATGATTGGGCGCCGCGGAGCCGATCCTCGGCGACCCCGAGCCGACATGGGCGGGAACTGATGAGGCGTCAGCTCGTTCCGGGAAGCAGCAGAATGCCAATCGTTGGCGAGCCGCACTCGCTAGGCCGTTTGTTAATGGGGGGCTAATTGTGTCGGCGCAGAGGAGGAAGACGCGATGTCGACTTCAAAGAAGCCGCTGAAACCCAAAGATTTTCCGGTGAGTGCCGAAGGCAAAAAGATCAAGAAGCAGGACGGCACCCCGATCGCGACCACGGAAGATTCACCTATTGCTGACGAGGTGGCCGAGCGCCTCAATGAGGACGAAGCCCGCCGAGAACAAGATAGGTGGTCGGCATGATCGTCGTGAATAGATGTACGACGGCCGGCCCATGCGACTAGCCGCTGGTCAACGCGCCGATCAAGTCGAGGAGCGCGCGGTGCTCGGGAACGCTAGCTCCATCTCGAAGAAATTCGCCAATGGCCGCGTAGGACACCTGTCCCCCAGGTCTTGGGTTCGGGTGATGCCTCACGACGACCGCGGCCGCCGCAAGAAACAGTCCCCACCTCCTGGACAGGCGACCCGCTCGCCCGGCGGGCAGGACCATGGTCCCGAACGGCGCGTGAGCCCCACTTGCGACAGCTACTGCATTTGCCGAGATTAGAGGCTGCGCTCTCGGCGTAAACCAAGTCGCCACGTCGCAGCGATAGTCGACAGCACCACTCGAAGTACAAGCACAAACAGCGTGATCTGAAGCCAGATCAAACCGCCGAGCTCTCGGAAGACGAACTCAATCCGTGGTCGCCACGGCGGTCTTGACAACGAGGGTCCAGCTTCCTCCCGGCTGAAGCGATGATTCGATGTCGCGGGTCATCAACAAAGCTTCCCGCCAAACAGCGCGAGCGTCTCGAAGCTCCGTTCCGCTTTCGTCATGAAACGGGAACGTCCCCTCGATGTGCAAAAAGTAGCGAGGCATCGACCGCAAACCGCGACGTTCTAGGGCGCAAAACAACGACCTTCCGCAGCCGTTCCTAAACGGCTTCGCTATCCGGAACGTTAAACGAGCGGGTGAATTGAGGGCCTGAGACCGGACCAATTGGCGGCAGGGGAGCGAGCGCGACCAGTGGATCGGCCATGCCTGACGATGCAGATATTTGCCGCACGCGAGCCGAGCAATACCGGCAACATGCTGCGAAGACGGTTTGTCCGATAGACAAGCAGCAACTGCTACGGCGTTCGGAAGAATGGCTGAGGCTCGCACAGCGACCCTCATTCGGGGACGACATGGCTGCCGACGGCGGTCAGGCTATCGGGGCCGCTGTCAGGCATCCACCGGTTCACTGAGCGTCCGCAGTCAGGATGAGAAGGGAAGAACCATGAAGACGATCTATTTCGCTTCGGTTTGCGGCGCCACCCTTTTGGCAGTCACCAGCTTCGCAAACGCACAAGGAACGGGTGTTAGTGCAAACCGCGATCAGGGCGTGACGCCCAAGCAATGCTGGGATGTAAGCAGTAACATCATTCGCGAAAAGAACCCGGCTTCCGCTGGTGCATCATCGTCGGGAAAGGCACCTGAGACTACTGTGGGTTCAACCACGTCCGGCCCCACCAGTTCTGGCGCCTCTGGCTCAACCAGCTCCACCGGAAATGTGTCGGCGCGTCCGGCGGGAATGCCAGATTGCTGAGACACACCCTCTGTGTCGGCCTGTTTAAGCCGATGGCCGCGGCAAGGCAAGCTTTGGCCGCGCGCGACGACAACGATGTCGTGATTAGCGACCGCTTCGCACCGGTGATGCGAGGGGCGAAGGCCTAGTGAAACTCGCTCGGAAACGTTCACTCGCATCCGCTGTTGCGGGCGAGCACAGCTTAGGTGCCGTCGCGCGGAGCTGATTGGTCACGGCATTAGCGCACAGTCCATGGCCATGCCAACGAAGTTGCGGTTTTGCGGCCGATCAAGCCGCACGAACCATTATCCGGCTTGTGCTTAGGTGAGCGCGGTTACTGCGCTTCCATCACCCGGCGATACGCTTCGTTGACCTTTGCCCGGTCTTGGCGATCCTCTTCCGGCAATTCCATGACGGCACGGTGCAACTCGGCTGGGATCGTCTCCAGGCTATTGAGTGGCTTTTCAGTCCACTGCCAAAAGCGCTCCAATGCGTCGTTCCATAGGCAATCAAAGAAGGCAGCCATCACAGACAGGTCCTCTATGGTCCCTCTTCAGCTTCCGGGTCTTTTCGCTTCGGATTAAACTCGCGGACGTGGCCGCGGTTCAGCGCCCGCATAATGCCGATGCGCGCGAACATCGTGGGGCCATTCAACTCCACCACCAACATAAGCGCCTCCATAGCGGCTTGCCATTCCGGCGCGTTGGCTTCCTTCGCGGGGAGGGCGGTGATGTACTTCGCAGCGTCGCGCAGGCAGGCCAGCTTCTTGCCGTTTGGCAGCGCTGTTGGTTCTGAAAACCCACTCGACCAAGGCAAGTTCTAACGAACACCTTTGTCGTAGTTAATGGAGGTCCCGGCAACGCCGCGGCGGGCACGTCGCCGCGCAATTGCGATGCGCGCGTCTCGTGCTCTCTTTCGGCGCCTGACACGCGCTCTCGCTTCGGCCTGCTGCACTTGCCTTCTAAGATCGTGAAGTTCCGCAATACGTTGGGTCATCGCCCGGATACGCTTACGCAGAGCGTCGGCTGAAATGCCGCTGCAACCACTCATAAATACCACCTATAAACACTACTAAAACTACATATAAACGGGGGTTAGTATCATGGACGGCTGCGCTCGCTCAACAAGACTTCTGGCCGAGACATGGTGCTGAGGCGCGCGCCACACCCTGGGGCGCCGCTCGCTTGAATATTGAGATGTGCTTCGCGATTCTGCTAAAGCAGCCGTACTTTGCACAATCGGAGTTGAAAATTGAAAAAGAGCAAGAAGAAGCCAATTCGTCGCGAGTGGAGTGCTGAAGATCTTCGCGTTCTCAAAAGGCATTCAAAGGCTCGGACGCCTATCGTGAAGGTTTCAAAGGAGCTCAAGCGAACCGTCGGCGCGCTACGCGTGAAAGCTTCCCAACTCGGCCTTGGGCTTGGCCATCAACGATAGTGGAAACGGCTCCAGTGTTGGGGCTGGGGCCGCCAACCTGATTGGGACAGGTTTTCTTCCGGCCGGGGCGCTTTCGTGGGGAATGTGCGGCCGGAAGCCGGGAATCGACGATCACCGACCGATTTCGTTCCTGCTTGACCAGAGACGGTGAGGCGCCCGCTTTCGGCTCCCAGCGGTTAGCGGCGTGCCGGACCTTGGGACTCGCTGGTGCTCTCGTCGGTGCACACCTGCGCTCACCCGTAGGTCTCCGCAATCTTACCGCCGCGAATTTCATTCCCTCGTTGCACGCTTCGGTATTTAATTGCCCTCGTATTACCTGATTATATTTTCGAATGGCCCGGCAGGCGTGCTGCCGGATTTTTTGTTGCTATCCGGCCCCTTTAATCCTTCAACCCTGATGGAGGCTAACCGACTTGGTTCCGCGGAGGCCTGCGCCTGTTCGCCCGGGTTAAGCGAAGATGGACAAGTTCGTGCAGAAAACGCCTCTGTCGATGCAAGCACGCCGGACAGATGAAAAGCTGCTGACTTCCAGGTGGATCAGCAACGATTTCGATTGTGTCTCCCCGTGGCGGCTTACCAACCGCTAAGGAGATAAATTCTCGGCAGTCTTCATTCTCGCAATACAGGCCCGAATTTTCGGTCCCCGCAATGCCCTTGCTTGCATTCAGGGGCTCCGTCAGGCTTGTCCTCAGATGTATTCGGCGAATGGTCATGAATGATCGCCACAAGCTCACATTCCAACCAACTCGGTCATCCTTTCTTTCTTCCGGCCTCACAAACCTTTTAGACCCCTCTTAGTATTAGACCCCGCTTAGTAGAAGTGCCCTTCGACATCGTCCCCGACCTGCTGGGTTCATCCAACCCGAGCACACGAGGTGCAAGCGCGCCGGGAAACGGCCCCAGAACCGCCGGGGCCGCCAACCTTGGAGGTTTTCCTCCGGCCTGGGCTGAGGAGTCGGCCGGAAGCCCTAAGTTGACTCCCGGCAAGCCGGCTTCGTTCCTTAAGGCCGGTCTCGGCTCCCGCTCAGTGATCTCGCGGCAGCGCCGGCCACCAGGCTGAGGCGGCCTTACTCTTTCGGATCGGGATGTAGCTCGCGCTTTTGCGCCTCGTACCGCTCTATCAGCAGCGCTATGCCCGATTGGGTCAACTG
>NZ_JAGKJI010000034.1 GCF_020329485.1 Bradyrhizobium cenepequi | reverse complement strand
CCGCGCGCCGGTCGAGCAGGTCTTCGCGCGTCTCAAGGGCGTCTACCGCTGGGCGCGCGCCCGCTATCTGGGCCTGAGACGCAACCAGACGCATCTGCGTCTTATCTGCCTCGCCATGAACCTCAAACGATGGGCGGTGCTGCAGCCCGTGGGAGCTGCGGCGTGACCGCCACCGCCCGCTGCCATCGGACGGCCCTGAAAACGCGGCCCTCAACCCTCGCGTACCGCCTGAGGCAGCGCAAAAAAATGCCTGACATCGGCTGCCACTCCCGCTCAGCCAATTAAGCAAAGCTCTCGCTTGCGGGAGAGGGTTGGGGTGAGGGTATCTGCGCATTGGGACTCCCCGAGTAGTGAGAGCCCTCACCCGGCGCGAAGCGCCGATCCGGGTGCGCCGACCTCTCCCGCAAGCGGGAGAGGTGGAGAAAGCACGCGAGTCTAGTAGCGCTTGCTGCCAGGAGCGGATTCGGTTGGCGCACCTTTGTGTGCGCCAGCTCCACCTCCGCCTCCAGCACCCACCGTGCCCTTGGCGCCGGCCTTCGCGCCGGCCTTTCCAGTCGGCGCAGCCGTCTGTGCGTTCATCTCCTCATCGGCGGCGCCGCCGCCGGTCATTCCACCGGGTGCCATGCCCCTTTCCTGCGCGCCGCCGCGGGTCTGACCGCCGGTGGCAGCGCCTTGCGCAAGAACAGGGCCGACGAAGGCGGCCGATAGGGCAAACGCGATCACAGAGGTTTTCGCTAGCTTCATCCATTGCTCCTGGATTTGGTTCGTGTCGGAGGGTTCGGCGGTTCCATGCACCGCCTGCTGCGCCGGACCTCCCCTTCACGCGGATTGAACGTCGCAAACGGCGCTTGCGTCATGCAAGCTGCGTCGTGTGGAGATCGTGCAGGGATTTCGGGGCAATTTCGCGAAATTGCGCTTCACATATGCGGCGGCATGAAGCGGCTTGGCCGGCACGATTTTCCTACCTGCGGCGTTTCAAGCGAAGCGGGTACCGGTTCGCGTGAAGAAAACGCGTCAAACAAAAACTGGATCAGCGCCTTTTGTTCTGCGGTGAAACAACCCGCTACTACCACCGCCTTTCGTCAGCGACCTAGAGTTACCGCGTACAGGCGGTGATGTGGATGAGACGGCTACGCGCAACAGCAGCAATCGGCCTTGGATGTTGCAGTGCGTTGCTCGCGACGATCGCGGCTGCGCAGATGCCATTGCCTGCCGCCCGACGGTGCTGCGCTGTTCAAGCAGCAATGCGCGACCTGCCACACCACGAACCTGTCCGATCCGGTTCGCCAGGGCCCGCCCTTGTTCAGGATCGTCGGCCGTCCCGCGGGCAAGGCCGAAGGCTTTCACTATTCGGCCGGCTTCGCGAAAGCCGATTTCGTCTGGGACGACGCCAGGCTCGATGCCTGGCTCGCCAATCCGCAGGCGATGATCCCCGGCGCCATCATGGCCTATCGCCAAGCCAGGCCGGAGACCCGCGCCGCCATCATTGCCTATCTGAAGGAGCTCAACTGAATGGCAAAACCCGTTCACTCGATGATCCGCGTGCTCGAGGAGGCGAAGTCGCTCGATTTCTACGTGCGCGCCTTCGGCCTTGAGGTCGCCGATCATCTCAAATTCGATGATTTCGCGCTGATCTATCTGCGCCATCCTTCCTCGTCCTTCGAGGTCGAACTCACCGTCAATTTCGATCGCAACGAACCCTATTCGCTCGGCGACGGCTACGGTCATCTCGCTGTCGTCGTCGACGATGTCGATGCCGAGCATGCGCGGTTCGAGCAGGAAAAGCTCGCACCGGGACCGCTGCGCGATTTCAAGCATGACGGCAGGACGCTGGCGCGCTTCTTCTTCGTCGCGGATCCCGATGGCTACAAGATCGAGGTGATCCAGCGCGGCGGCCGCTTCGGATAATTCCCAATAACAAGCATTCAACAATGACAAAACATTCCACGGAGGAAACCCATGAGAGAAGTCGATCGTCGAAGCAAATATGACCGCCGCGTCTTCCTGAAGGGCGCGGCGACGGCAGTACCGACCGTCGCCATCGCCACCAGCGCGGGCCTCACCATCAGCGATGCCTGGGCCGATGACGCCACTACGCTGACGCCGGCGACACTGAAGACGCTGGTGAAGATGGCGCGCGACATCTATCCGCACGATTTCCTCGCCGACAGCTATTACATCACCGCGGTCAAACCGTGGGACGGCAAGGCAGTCAAGGATCCCGCGATCAAGTCGCTGATCAATGACGGCGTTATCAGGCTCGACCAGGAGGCCACCGACCGCCACAAGATCCCTTACGTGCAGGTGCCCTGGGAAGCCGATCGCGTAGCGCTGTTGCAGCGGATCGAACAGACCGCGTTCTTCCAGAAGGTCCGCGGCGACCTCGTCGTCTCCCTCTACAACCAGAAAGAGGTCTGGCCGAAGTTCGGCTATGAGGGCTCGTCGGCCGAATATGGCGGCTACCTCAAGCGCGGCTTCGCCGATATCGACTGGCTCCCGAAGGCCTGAACAACCAACGCTCTGGGAGGATCACAATGGCAAAATTCGATCTCAATGACAGTGGCGTGGTGGTGATCGTGGGCTCCGGCGCGGGCGGCGGAACGCTCGGCAACGAGCTGGCGCAGAAGGGCATGAAGGTCGTCATCCTCGAAGCCGGTCCACGTGTAGAGAACCATGAATTCATCAACGACGAGTGGGACAGCTTTGCGCAGCTCGCCTGGTCGGACATGCGCACGACGTCGGGAAGCTGGCGCGTTGCCAAGGATTTTCCCAACCTGCCGGCGTGGATCGTGAAGGCGGTCGGCGGCTCGACCACGCATTGGGCCGGCGCCTCGCTGCGCTTCGATGAGCACGAGTTCAAGACCAGGAGCACCTATGGCGGCATCCCCGGCGCCAATCTCCTGGACTGGCCGATCACGCTCGCCGAGATGAAGCCGTATTACGCCAAGGCCGAGGACAAGATGGGCGTGACGCGCACCAACGGCATTCCGGGGCTGCCCGGCAACAACAACTTCAAAGTGCTGGAGGCCGGCGCCAGGAAGGTCGGCTACAAGACCGTGCACACCGGCAACATGGCGATCAACAGCGAGCCGCGTGACGGCCGCGGCTCCTGCCAGCAGATCGGCTTCTGCTTCCAGGGCTGCAAGTCGGGCGCGAAATGGTCGACGCTCTACACCGAGATCCCGAAAGGCGAGGCCACCGGCAACCTCGAAGTGCGCCCGAACAGCATGGTGATCAAGATCGAGCACGATCAATCCGGCAAGGTGACCGGCGTGGTCTATGCCGACGAGAGCGGCGCGATGCAGCGACAGAAGGCCCGCGTGGTCGCAGTCGCCGGCAATTCGATCGAGAGCCCGCGGCTGCTCCTCAACAGCGCCTCGAACATGTTCCCGGACGGGCTCGCCAACTCCTCCGGCCAGGTCGGCCGCAACTACATGCGGCACATGACCGGCAGCGTCTACGCGAGCTTCGAGAAATCGGTGCACATGTATCGCGGCACCACGATGGCCGGCATCATCCGCGACGAATCCAGGAACGATCCCTCGCGCGGCTTCGTCGGCGGTTACGAGATGGAGACGCTGTCGATCGGCCTACCCTTCATGGCCGCGTTCCTCAATCCCGGCGCCTGGGGGCGCTCGTTCACCAGCGCGATGGAAGGCTATCCGCGGATGGCCGGCATGTGGCTGGTCGGCGAGGACATGCCGCAGGAGACCAACCGTGTCACGCTCGATCCCAAGGCCAAGGACAAGTTCGGCATGCCGGTCGCGAGCGTGCATTTCGACGACCATCCGAACGACCTCGCGATGCGCGCCCACGCCTACAAGCAGGGCGCCGCGGTCTACGAGGCGGTCGGCGCCACCGTCACCTATCCGACGCCGCCTTACCCGAGCACGCACAATCTCGGCACTAACCGGATGAGCGAGAAGGCGAGAGATGGCGTGGTGAACAAGTACGGCCAGACCCACGACATCAAGAACCTGTTCATCTCGGATGGCAGCCAGTTCACCTCGGGCGCCGCCTGCAACCCGACCCTGACGATCGTGTCGCTGGCGATCCGGCAAGCCGACCACATCGCCGGCGCAATGCAGCGGAAAGAGATTTAGCGCCGAGCGAGAGCTCTTCCTCTCAGTTCGAACAGCGTGACTCGCGGAGACAACCCCCACCCCGACCCTCCCCCTTTCAGGGGGAGGGAGAAGACGAACTCCGCCTTCTTCACCTCCCCTTGAAAAGGGGAGGTCGGCTTGCGCAACGCGCAAGCCGGATGGGGATCAGCTCTCTCCACACGCACACCTGCATCCGTGGCAGGCCCGCAGGGAGAGGGAGGCCTATTCGGCCGCGTCCAAGATCGCGGCCCTTTCGCCGTGCAATTCCGGCGTCGCCGCGCTCTTGGAGCGATAGATCAGGCAGGAGCAGCGCAACAGCGAGGCGAAATTATTGACCTCGCCGTGATGGTCGAGAACCTCGTTGTGCAGCGTCGTGAGGAATTTCGCCAGACTCATCCCCTCCTTCGCCGCGATCTCCTCCAGCGTGTCCCAGAATGCCAGTTCCAGCCGGATCGAGGTGCAATGGCCGCCGAGGCGCAGCGATCTCGTTTGCGATTCGTAGTCGCGTTGCGGCTGATGGGCGAACAGATGACACATGGGATCCTCCCGCCAGATTATAATTTTTCTAAACGATATACCCGGCGGTGCAACCCGACAATCCTGCGCTGCACAGCGGGCGGCACGCGAACGTCAGTGTCTTCAAGATGATAGCCAGGTCCCATCCCCAGTGCGGGGAATTTCCGGACCGGTACGCATGCATTTGCCGCCGTGCCCGCCTAGTATGCGAGGCAAGCTCCGAATCGATCCTTACCCCAGACTGCCATGCCCGTCCGCCAGCTTCCCGTAGAGGTCGTCAACCGCATCGCCGCCGGCGAGGTGGTCGAACGTCCCGCGAGCGTGGTCAAGGAACTCGTGGAGAATGCGATCGATGCCGGCGCCAGCCGGATCGATGTCTTCACCGATGGCGGCGGCCGGCGGCGGATCGGGATCACCGATGACGGCGGCGGCATGACCCGCGCCGACCTTGCGCTGTCGGTCGACCGCCACGCAACGTCAAAGCTCGACGACGAGGATCTGCTGCGGATCCGGACGCTCGGATTCCGCGGCGAGGCGTTGCCCTCGATCGGCGCGGTGGCAAGGCTCAACATCGTGACGCGCCACGCGAGCGAACCGCATGCCTGGTCGCTTTCGGTCGAGGCCGGCGTGAAGTCGGATGTCATGCCGGCAGCGCTCGGCCAGGGCACCCGCGTCGAGGTCAGCGACCTCTTCTATGCGACGCCGGCGCGGCTGAAATTCCTGAAGACCGACCGCACCGAGGCGGAAGCGATCCGCGAGGTGGTGCGTCGGCTCGCAATGGCGCGGCCCGACATCGCCTTCACGCTCGCCGGCGAGGAGCGCGCGCCGGTCACCTGGGCCGCGGCGCTGCCCGGCGGCCCCGGCCGGCTGACGCGGCTCGGCGATATCTTAGGGCACGATTTCCGCGCATGCGCGATCGAAGTCCGCGCCGAGCGCGAGGGCGTCGTGGTCGAAGGCTTTGCCGCCGCGCCCTCGCTGACGCGCGCCAACGCGCTCGGCCAGTATCTGTTCGTCAATGGCCGCCCTGTGCGCGACAAGCTGATCCTGGGGGCGGTGCGCGCGGCCTATGCCGACTACCTGCCGCGCGACCGCCATCCGGTCGTGGCGCTGTTCGTTACGCTGGCGCCGCAGGAAGTCGACGCCAATGTGCATCCGGCCAAGACCGAAGTGCGCTTCCGCAATGCCGGCCTGGTCCGCGCCCTGATCGTGCATGCGCTGAAAGAGGGGCTCGCGCGCGAGGGCCGGCGCACCGCGGCCAATACCGACGGCACGGCGCTCTCCGCTTTCCGTCCCTCCTTCGTGACTCCGCGCCCGACCAATTGGGACTGGCGCCACTCGCCGGCCTATCCCGTGCGGCCCATGCCTTCATTCGAAGCCGTGGCCGCAAGCGCGTTGGCCGAACCCGGCCAAGCCGCCTTCGATGTCGGCGCGCCGACCGCCGATGTCCGCTTCGAGGCGCAGCCCGCGGCCGACCTGCTCGATCGCCCGCTTGGCGCGGCGCGCACGCAGATCCACGAAACCTACATCGTCTCGCAGACCCGCGATGGTCTCATCGTGGTGGATCAGCACGCCGCCCACGAGCGCATCGTCTATGAGAAATTGAAGGCGTCGCTGGCGAAGAACGGCGTGCAGCGGCAGATCCTGCTGATCCCCGAGATCGTCGAGCTCGATGAATCCACTGTCGAGAAACTGCTCGATCGGACCGAGGAGCTTGCCGCTTACGGGCTTGCGATCGAATCCTTCGGCCCCGGCGCGGTCGCGGTGCGCGAGACGCCGTCGCTGCTCGGCAAGGCCAATGCGGCCGGACTGCTTCGCGATCTCGCCGAGCACATGGCAGAATGGGACGAGGCGCTGCCGCTCGAGCGACGCCTGATGCATGTCGCCGCCACCATGGCGTGTCACGGCTCGGTGCGCGCCGGACGCCGCCTCAAGCCGGAAGAGATGAACGCGCTCTTGCGCGAGATGGAAGACACGCCGAATTCCGGCCAGTGCAACCACGGCCGCCCGACCTATGTCGAATTGAAGCTGTCAGATATCGAGAAGCTGTTCGGAAGAAGATGAGGGTGCGTAGGATGGGTAGAGCGAAGCGAAACCCATCATTCACGCGGCTTACTGCCGAAGCTGATGGGTTTCGCTTCGCTCTACCCATCCTACGAATTCCAGTTCTTCAAAAACACGAACTCCGTGTCGTCATAGGCGCGGCGTTCCAGCTCCTCGAATCCGTCCGGCGCGGCGAACGCCGCAGCCTTCGACTCCTCCACCACCACCAGCGCGCCTGGCGTCAGCCACGCACCGTCACGCAGCGAGGCCAGCGCCTTCTCCGCCAACCCCTTGCCGTAGGGCGGATCGAGGAGCACCAGCGAGAACGGCTCGACGGGATGCGCGGGCCCGAGATTGGTGGCATCGCGGCGGAATACCTTCGTGACGCCGCCGAGCCCCAACGACTCGACATTGTTGCGCAACAGCGCACGCGCTTCCGCGCCGTTGTCGACGAACAGCGCGAACTTCGCGCCGCGCGACACCGCCTCGATGCCGAGCGCCCCGGTGCCGGCAAAGAGATCGAGCACACGCGCGTCTTGAATCGGATCGTCATAGGCATGGACGAGGATGTTGAACACGGACTCGCGCAGGCGGTCCGCGGTCGGCCGGATGTCGCGCGAAGAAGGTGCGGCCAGATTTCGGCCTTTCAATCGTCCCCCGACGACGCGCATGTTTCAGCTACTCGTCCTTCGGCTTCAGATCGCGCTTGCCGTGATAGGCGCGCTTGACGCGGCGCGGCGGGCCGTAGCCGGCATTCTCTTCCTCGTTGCGCTCGCGCGCCTCCTCGCTGCCGGAGCGCTGCACCAGCACGCGGCGGCCCTTGCGATCGGCAATCACTGCGCGCTTGCTTACCGGCTTGGGCGGCTTACTGTCACGTAGCACATCGTCGTCACCGCCAGCATGGTGCTCTGGTCGGGCGAAATCCGCACCCGCAAGTTTGGCGACCTTCTCGCCGAGCTGCTCGCGCAGCACCCGCGTCTTGACCTCCTCGACCTTGCCCTCCTCCAGCTCGCCGAGTTGGAACGGACCGTAGGAGACCCGGATCAGGCGATTCACCTCGAGGCCGAGATGCGCCATGACGTTGCGCACCTCGCGGTTCTTGCCCTCGCGGATCGCGAACACGAGCCAGACGTTCGAACCCTGGTCGCGCTCCAGCGCCGCCTCGATCGAACCATATTTGACGCCGTCGACCTCGACGCCCTTCTTCAGTTCGTCGAGCTGCGCCTGCGTCACCTCGCCATGGGCGCGGACGCGATATCGCCGAAGCCAGCCGGTGTCGGGCAATTCGAGCACGCGTGCGAGCCCGCCGTCATTGGTCAGCAGCAACAGCCCCTCGGTATTGAAGTCGAGCCGGCCGATGCTGATCAGCCGCGGCAAGCCTTCGGGCAAATTGTCGAACACGGTCGGACGCCCCTCGGGATCGTCATGCGTCGTCATCAGCCCGCGCGGCTTGTGATACATGAACAGCCGCGTGCGCTCGCGCGGCGGCAACGGCTTGCCGTCGACCAGGACAACATCATTGGTGGTGACGTCGAGCGCCGGCGAATTGATGACGCGGCCGTTCACGGTGACACGGCCCTGTGTGACCATCTCCTCGGCGTCGCGGCGTGAGGCAAGGCCGGCGCGCGCCAGCACCTTGGCGATGCGCTCGCCGGATTTCTTCGGCTTCGGCTCCGGGCGCTGCCGCTTGTCGAAGTCCGCCGGACGTTCGCGGTAGGCGCCGCGGCCGCCGAAGGCCGGACGCTTCGCAAAGACCTTGCTGTCATCCTCGTTGTCGCGGCGCGGACGGTCGCCGAAACGTCCCTCGCTGCGCGGATGCTCCTGCCAATCGGTGCGGCCTTCGGGGCGCTCGCGGAACGGACGATCGTCGCGAGAGCGCGAGAACCGCGGGCGCTCGTCGCCGCTGCGCTCGTCGCGCGGCTTCGCATAGCGAGGCTTATCAAAGCGCGGCTTGTCGAAATTGCGCGTGCCGTCGCGCGGCGGACGAGAACTGCGTTCCGGCCGATCCGGACCGGCTTCGCGCTTCTGCCACGGCTTGGATTCGCCGCGCGGCGGACGATCGCCGAAATCCTTGCGCGGACCACGATCCCCGCGGTCGCTTTTGCGATCCGCAGCACCGCCGGAGAATTTCCGATCACCGCCAAACTTTCTCTCGGGCCGATCGCCATCGCGGGATGGACGGTCACCAAATGATCGCTCGCCGCGCGGTGCATAGGATCGCTTCTCGCCGTCACGTTCGCGCGAAGCGTAGGGCCTCTTGTCGCCGAACTTGCGATCGGAAAACCGCGTCGCCGGACGGGCATCGTCGCGCTTGGCGCGCGGGGTGTAGGGGCGCTTTTCACCGCCCCGGTCATCCCGGTCGAACCTCGGCCGGTCGCCGCGCGGTTTGAACGACCGCTTCTCGCCATCACGCGACGGACGTTCGGCAAACGCCCGCTCTCCACGCGGGCGGTCGTCGCGGTTGAAGCGCGGCTTGTCGCCAAAGTCCCGGCGCGGCGCCTCATCCCCGTCGCGGCGGCGGAACGGGCGATCTTCGCGCTTGCCGCCGAAGTCGCGCTTTGCATCATCGCGCTTTCCGGCAAAATCCCTGGTCCCAAAGCCGCGCTTGGCGAACTTCTTCTCCGGCCCGCGCGCCTTGCCGGAGCGGCCCTTGCCGCCCGGCCGATCACGCCGGCCGCGGGAATCGTTGTTTTTGTCGCTATCGCGGGGCATGAATAGTCTCACTTAGGGGGTCAAATGGCGTTCATGCGTGCCCGTTCTCGAGCCGCAATCTCACGCAAAAACCGGCATCCACTTTTGCTGAAGGCGCAGCTAGTAGCAGGTTTCTTCCGATGATACGAGGCATGACTGTCCCCTCTTTCATGGATTTGGCGCTCAAAACCGCCGAAAATGCCGGGAAAGCCGGCGAAGTTCCGATCGGCTGCGTGATCGTGCGGGGCTACGAGGTGGTCGCCACCGCCGGCAATCGGACCCTGACCGACCGCGACCCAACCGCGCATGCCGAGATTTTGGCGATCCGGCAGGCTGCGGAGGCGATCGGCACCGAGCGGCTGGTGGATTGCGATCTCTATGTCACGCTCGAGCCGTGCACGATGTGCACCGCCGCGATCTCGTTCGCCCGCATCCGCCGGCTCTATTACGGCGCCTCCGACCCGAAGGGCGGCGCCGTCGAGTCCGGCGTGCGCTTCTTCTCGCAACCGACCTGCCATCACCGGCCGGAAATCTATCCCGCCATCGGCGAGCGAGAGGCCGCGGCGTTGCTGCGGGAATTTTTCAGGGAGCGGCGGTAGCCTACCCCGCCAGGAAAAACTCCCGCAGCAGTTTCCCGGTCGCTTCTGGATTCTCCTCCGTCAAAAAATGCCCGGAATCGACCGGCGATCCCACGACATTGGTCGCCCACTGCTTCCAGGTGTCGAGTGGCGTGGCTGCGGCATTGGCGATGCCGGCATCGCCCCACAGCGCCAGCATCGGGATCGTGATCTTCCGGCCCGCCTCGAAATCCGCTTTGTCGATCTCGTAATCGGCATACGCACCGGCGCGGTAATCCTCGCACATCGCGTGCACGCGCGAGGGATCGCGGAACGGCGCCAGATAATGCTCCAGCGCCCGCGGATCGATGGCGTCAAGCGTCTTCGATTTGGTCTGGCTCGCCATCTTGTGCTTGAGGAAGAAATCCGGTGCGCCCAGGATCAGCGTCTCCGGAAACGGGGCCGGCTGCGCCAGGAAGGTCCAGTGATAGATCTTCAGCGCATAGAGCCGGTTCATGCGCTCCCAGTAATTATAGGTCGGCAGGATATCCAGCACCGCGAGCTTCAACAGCCGTCCCGGATGATCGAGCGCCAGCCGATAGGAGACGCGGCCGCCACGGTCGTGACCGGCAAGCGCGAAACGCACATGGCCGAGCTTCTCCATGGCTTCAATCAGCGTCTTCGCCATCGCGCGCTTGGTGTAGGGCGTGTGGTCCTTGTCGCTCTCCGGCATATCCGACCAGCCATAACCCGGCAGGTCGGCGATGATGAGGGTGAACCTGTCGTCAAGCTTCGGCGCCACGGGGTGCCACATGACATGCGTGGACGAGAATCCGTGCAGCAACAGCAGCGGCGGCCCCTTGCCGCCGACGCGCGCGAAGATACGGCCTGAGGAAGTATTGATCCACTCGGAGGCGTAGCCGGGAAACAGATCGGCGAGATCGGACATCGCGTACCTCCTGTGTATCGGTGTCATTGCCGGGCTCGATCCGGCAATCCATCCTACGAAGAGATTCTTTTGAAGATGGATACGCGGGTCAAGCCCGCGTATGACGAGTTAGTTAGCCGCTCTTTTCGGCCTCCACCGCCTGCCAGGCGATGTCGCGGCGGCAGAAGCCGTCCGACCACTTGATGCGATCGATCGCCTCATAGGCGCGTTGCTTGGCTTCGGTCACGGTCTTGCCCGAGGCGCAGATGTTCAGCACGCGGCCACCATTGGCGAGGATGGCGCCGTCCTTTTCAACCGTGCCGGCGTGGAAGATCTCGACGCCCTCGATTTGAGCGGCCTCGTCGAGGCCATCGATGCGCGTGCCCTTCTTGTAATCGCCGGGATAGCCCTTGGCGGCCATCACCACGGTCAGCGCCGGATCGGGGAACCAGCGCAGATCAAAATTCTTTAACTGCCCGTCGCAGGCGGCGAGGAAGGCCGGCACGATGTCGGACATCATCCGCAGCATCAGCACCTGGCATTCGGGATCGCCGAAGCGGACATTGTATTCGAACAGTCTTGGGCCCTGTTCCGTCAGCATCACGCCGGCATAGAGCACGCCGCGGAATGGCATGCCGCGCTGCTTCATGCCGGCAACGGTCGGCAGGATGATCCGCGCCATAATCTGGTCGTGGATCTCAGGAGTCACGAATGGCGTCGGCGAATAGGCGCCCATGCCGCCGGTGTTCGGTCCCTCATCGTGATCGAATACACGCTTGTGGTCCTGCGCAGAGGCGAGCGGGATCGCGGTCTCGCCGTCGCATAGCGCGAAGAAGCTGATCTCGCGGCCGGACAGGAAATCCTCGATCACCACTTCAGTGCCGGCCGAGCCGAACGCGCCCTCGAACATCATCGCGATCGCCGCTTCCGCCTCGGCGAGCGTTTTGGCCACCACAACGCCCTTCCCGGCGGCGAGACCATCAGCCTTGACCACGATCGGCGCGCCCTGCGCCCACACATAGGCAAGCGCATCATTGGCATTATCGAAGCGGCGGTAAGCGCCGGTCGGAATGTTGAACTCGCGGCAGAGATCCTTGGTGAAGCCCTTGGAGCCCTCGAGCTGCGCCGCTGATTTGCTCGGGCCGAACGCCTTGATGCCGGCGGCGGCGAGATCGTCGACGATGCCCGCCGCGAGCGGGATTTCCGGACCGACCACGACAAGATCGACCGCGTTGCGCCGGCAGAATTCAATCACGGCGGAATGATCGGTGACATCGAGCGCCACGCATTCAGCCTCGCGCGCGATGCCGGCATTGCCCGGCGCGCACCACAGCTTTGTCAGCAGCGGAGAGGCGGCGATCTTCCACGCCAGCGCATGTTCGCGGCCGCCGGAACCGATCAGGAGAATATTCATGCGATTGCAGTCAGAATTAAGGGTTGCCGCGCCGTAGCGCGAGGGTTTAGCACGGCATCACGCCGCCGCAAGGAATGCGTCCGCTCTGATGTGGATATGTGGCCTGACCGGCTGGTTGGCACCCCAGGACCTTGCGCCCGGCTCCGAAAAGCCCGATTCTAACAAGTGATGACCGCTGCACCGAATCTGCTCAATGCGCCCGAATTCACCGTTTCGGAACTGTCCTCCGCGCTGAAGCGAACGGTGGAGGACCGGTTCGGCCATGTCCGGGTCCGC
Source organism: Bradyrhizobium cenepequi (assembly GCF_020329485.1). Taxonomy (GTDB): domain Bacteria; phylum Pseudomonadota; class Alphaproteobacteria; order Rhizobiales; family Xanthobacteraceae; genus Bradyrhizobium; species Bradyrhizobium cenepequi. The sequence continues at coordinate 64,620 of NZ_JAGKJI010000034.1, read as the reverse complement.
GGCGAGATCACGGGCTTCCGCGGGCCGCATTCCTCCGGCCATTGCTATTTCGCGCTGAAGGACGAGAACGCCAAGATCGAGGCGGTGATCTGGAAGTTCGCCCACGCTCGCATGCGCTTCAAGCCCCAGGAGGGGCTCGAGGTCATCGCGACCGGCAAGCTCACGACCTATCCGAACTCCTCCAAATACCAGATCGTGATCGAGGCGCTGGAGCCGGCCGGTATCGGCGCGCTGATGGCGCTGATGGAGGAGCGCAAGAAGAAGCTCGCCGCCGAAGGCCTGTTCAACGAGGCGCGCAAGCAGCTGTTGCCCTGGCTGCCGGAGGTGATCGGCGTCGTCACCTCGCCGACCGGCGCCGTGATCCGCGATATCCTGCATCGCCTGGAGGATCGCTTTCCGCGCCGCGTGCTGGTGTGGCCGGTCAAGGTGCAGGGCGACGGCTCCGCCGAGCAGGTCGCGGCGGCGATCCGCGGCTTCAACGCGCTGCCCGAAGGCGGACGGATTCCGCGCCCCGATCTTCTGATCGTCGCGCGCGGCGGCGGCTCGCTGGAGGACCTCTGGTCCTTCAATGAGGAGATCGTGGTCCGCGCTGCCGCCGACAGCATGATCCCGCTGATCTCGGCGGTGGGGCACGAGACCGACATCACGCTGATCGATTTCGCCGCCGACAAGCGCGCGCCGACGCCGACCGCGGCCGCCGAGATGGCGGTGCCGGTGCGCAGCGAACTGCTCGCCGAGGTGGCTGCGCTGGCGCGGCGGGTGTCCATGTGCTGGCAGCGCGGCCAGGAAGCCCGTCGCAGCGAATTGCGGGCCGCGGCGCGCGCGCTGCCGGCGCCGAGCGAACTCTTGGCGATCCCGCGGCAGCGGCTGGATCACCTGGGCGCAGCATTGCCGCGCGGCTTGAAGGCGAACACGCACGCGCATTTCCGCCGCTTTGCATCGACCAGCGGCCGGCTGACGCTGCGCGTGCTGCACGGGCAGATTTCGCATGCCAGGCAGCGCCTGACCGTGTCGGGCGAGCGGATCGCGCTTTCCGCGCGCTCGCTGCTGCGCAGCCGGCGCGAGCGTTTTACGGGGTTGGAAGTTCGTTTCAAGGCGTCCAAGCTGGCCAATGCCCAGGCGCAGCGCAATGCGATCGCGCGGCAGCGCGAACGCACCCATCGGCTCGCCGAGCGCGCGCAGCGCGCCATGGTCAATCTGCTGCAGCGGCTAGATGCGCGTGTCGGCCAGAGCGCAAAACTGCTGGCGGCGCTCTCCTATCGCAGCGTGCTGGCGCGCGGCTTTGCCCTGGTGCGCGACGAAGCGGGACATCCCGTGCATGCTGCCGCCAGCGTCGCGCCGAATGCGCAGCTGTCAATCGAATTCGCCGACGGCCGCGTGGCCGCTACCGCCGATGGCGATCGCCCTGCCACCGTAGCGCCGACGCCTCAGCCGAATCCGGTCACGCGCGAGTCGAAGCCGGCTCCAAAGCGGGTGGCAAAGCCAGTCGACCAGGGCAGCCTGTTTTAGCGCATAATCCGACAGGTTGAATCGGCTGCGGTGGAGCTGTGCTCCCTCTCGTGCCTACGGGGCCTTGAAAAGGAGAAGTGAGATATCGCCACTTGCGCCGAAGTGCTCCTTCCCCCTGGAAGGGGGAAGGTCGGGATGGGGGTCTGGCCCCGGGCGCAGGTGCACTGAGAGCGGGACTCGTGGACGCAGGATCCCCACCGGTTTGCGCAACGCGCAAACCGACCTCCCCTTTTCAAGGGAGGTGAAGCCACGCTCTAGCGCGCGAGCCAGGTTGCAACCTGCTTCTGTGCGTCGGTGCGCGCCTTTGCGTCGGTGCCGACGTGGCCGCCATCGGGCACCGCGGCATCGGCCGCGCCAGTAATCGCGTGCAGCGGCAGATTGGCGAGATCGAAGTCGTGATAAGCCCCGGGATAGACGATGATCCGGGCGAGCGCGCTGCGGCCGCGCGCGCCGTCGACCATCTGGTGGCAGGCCGGTGGCGAGCTGACATCGTCGCTGCCGCCGATCAGGACCAATGTCGGCACCCGCGCGCTCCAGCCGAGCCTGGATGATAGTCGGCAATCCGGATAGAACGCGATCGCCGTGCGAAAATCCGGCTCGGCGCTGCGCGACAAAAGTTGCGGCCGCACGGCCCACAACAGCGCGCTGGCACCGTTGGCCCAGCCGATCAGGCTGATGCGCTCACGCGCTACCCAGGGCTGCTGCATCAACCATTGTCGCGCCGCCACGATATCGGCGACCCGTTCGCGGCGCGCCAGCACGTGCCGTTCCCGCTCCTTGACGCGGCATTGCGGACCAAGATCGCGCGAGCCATAGCTGTCGGGCAACAGCACGGCGTGACCCGCCTTAAGCAATTGTTCCGCCCAGTCGCGGTAGCGCGGCAAGACCGGCTCGGAGCGCCCGGCGAGGCCGCCGCAGCCATGCAGCGCAATCACCGTCGGAAACGGGCCGTTGCCATTGGGCTTATAGAGCTGCGCGTGCAACGTGAGATTGTTGGCGGGAATATCGACCACGCGCGGAGCCGGCAGCGGCGCCGCCGTCGCGGCGGAAGCCACGGCAACGAGCGTCAGGAAAATGGCTGCTGACAAAAACCGCATCTCAATTGGCCGGATCATGGTGGCGCTGCTGACCAAGCGTACCATGCTTGAGAAACTATCATGCAGTCTGGCCGCAATTCATCACAAGTCGGTGGTTTAACCTGCGGACATTACAGCCTATTTATGGTAGGTATGAACCGCAACCCCAACGAGGCCTCGGTTAAGGCCGGGCGGAGAGTTTTATAGTGCTGAACAAGTTCGGTCCCTCGGGTCATGGTGAAGCGCAGGTGCAATACCTGGATGGCGATTTCCGCGTGATCTCGCCGGGAACCTATGTGCGCTGTGCCATCACGGACGTACGGATCCCGCTCGACGAACTGAAGTATTGGAGCGTCGATCTGCAGGAGGCCTACGCGACCCCGGGCGCAGTGCTGCAGCGACATTTTCCCAGCGCATTGAAGCAGCAGGGATGACCCGCGTCGACGGACGCTAACCGCGGAATTTCTTCCCGCGTACCCTGAGCAAGGCCTCCGCGACAAACTTCCGGAATGCGGCTCCATCCTCGAACTCCAGCGTCACTGCGAACTGCACCACCGCCTGCGCCCAGACAGGCAACTCGCCGCGCAGCTTGAGCCGCGCCAAATCCTTTTCCGTGGTCACCAGCGTCAGCCCGTCGCCTCCGGCCTCCGACAGGAGGCCATCGATGTCGGCCTTTGAGAACACGTGGTGATCGGGGAAGGCTCTCTCCCTAATGATGTCGATGCCACTCTTCCTTAAGGTGTTGAAGAAACGTGTGGGATCGCCGATGCCGGCAAAGGCGAGCACGCGCTGGCCCTGCAGCGAGTTCAGCGATGCATCGTCCGGCCGCAGCCGCGCCGTCAGCACCGGCTTTCCGCGCACGGCAATCTCCGTCGCCACCATCTTTGCCGCAGTGCCTTCGCCGACCACGACGAGCGCGTCGGTGCGCGCAATCTGCGGCGCCAGCGGTGCGCGCAACGGACCGGCCGGAAATACTTTTCCATTGCCAAGACCGCGGTGGCTGTCGATCACGATGATCGAGGCATCTTTGGCGACCCCCGGGTTCTGGAAGCCATCATCCATCACCAGCACGCTCGCGCCTTGCGACTTCACCAGTGCAACACCATCGGCGCGGTCGCGTGCGACCACGACCGGTAGCCGCTCGGCGAGCATCAACGGTTCATCGCCGACATCGGCGGCGGAATGGCTGGAAGGATCGACCTTCACCGGTCCGCGCAACTGGCCGCCATAGCCGCGACTGAGCACGACCGGCGCTTCGCCGAGCTCCCGCAAGAGTTTTGCAAGTGCCAGCACGGTCGGGGTCTTGCCGGCGCCGCCCATGTGATAGTTGCCCACGCAGAACACGGGAATGCCGGCGTCGAGTCCCTTGCGCTGCATACGCCAGGCGGCGACGGCGCCATAGAGCGTGGCAAGCGGCTGCAGCAGATGCGATTTCAGGGAGGCCGGACCGTGCCAGAAGGCCGGCTCACGCATTGGCGGCACCCATCTCGAGCCGTAACTGCAACAGATACGGTTCGAGTGCTGCCAGCGTGCGCTCCAGCGCGCCGCCGAGCTGCCGCACCACGTGTTCGGCGGCCCCCAGCGAGACTTCGCGCGCCTTGGCGTCGGCCAGCAACTGGCCGAGCTGCTTGACCAAAGCTTCCTGCGTATCGGCGCGGCGCGCGCCGCCGGCACGGTCGAGCGCCTCGTAGACATCGGTGAAATTGAAGACGTGCGGACCGTGCACGATCGCGGCGCCGAGCTTCACGGCCTCGATCGGGTTCTGGCCGCCATGCGGAACCAGCGAGCCGCCCATGAACACGATCGGCGCCAGCCGATAGAACAAGCCGAGCTCGCCCATGGTGTCTGCGACATAGACGTCGGTGGTCGCGATCGGCAGTTCCTCGCGCGAGCGCAGCGCGCTGTGCAGGCCGGCCGCCTCGACGACGCCGGCGACCGCCTCGCCGCGAGCCGGGTGGCGCGGCACGACCACCGTGAGCAGCGAAGGAAAGAATCCGGACAACGCGCGATGCGCTTCCACAAGCTGCTCTTCCTCACCGGGATGGGTGGAGGCCGCGACCACGATCGGTCGGCCGCGTGTCACCGCCATCAGCCGCTCCAGCTTGGCAGGATCTGCCGGCGGCGCCGCGACGTCGAGCTTGAGGTTGCCGGTGATGACGACGTTGCGGCCGCCGAGCGCTGTAAAGCGTTCGGCGTCCACTCTCGACTGCGTCAGGCAGATATCGAAGCGATCGAGCAAAGCCGAGATCGTACTCGACATCCGTTGCCAGCGCGGAAACGAGCGCTGCGACATCCGTCCGTTGATCAGCACCATCGGCAGGCGGCGCGCGGAGCTCGACAGGATCAGGTTCGGCCACAGATCCGACTCGATGAACAGCGCCAGCGACGGCCGCCAATGATCGAGGAAACGCGCGACATAGCGCGGGGAATCATACGGCACATATTGATGGATGACGTCAGGCGGGAAGCGCTTGGCTACGATCGCCGCCGAGGTGACAGTGCCGGAGGTGAGCAGGATGCGCAGGTTGAGCTCGCGCAGTTTCTCGATCAGCGCCGCCGCCGCCAGCACCTCGCCGACGCTCGCGCCATGGATCCACACCAGCGGCCCGTGCGGCCGCACATCGACGCTCACGCCGCGCCGCTCGCTGACGCGAGCAGGATCCTCCTTGCCGAGCTTCAGCCGCCGCCGGATCAGCGCAGGCGCGAGCGGCACCATCGCGGACGATAGTCTTTGGTAGACCCGCAACGTCATCGGCAGCGACTTAGCCAAGCGCTCCCTCCGGACGCCCGACGGCGGCATAGGCCTTTCGGGTCGCTTCGTTCAGCAAGGTCTCCACCCTGAGCCGCAGCGTTTCCATGGTCTCGGCGTCGGCATCGGGCGGCACCTTCACGGAATCGATGCCCACCAATGCGCCCCTTCCGAATGGCAAATTGATGGTGGTGGAATCCCAGTTTTTCAACCGGATAAACCGGCTGGTAACCATGGCAAAGGGCATGATCGGCCGGCCCGACTCGCGCGCCAGCATGATGATGCCGAGACCGGCGACCCGGGCGCGCTTGGGCACGTCGGCGGTGGTCGCGACGTTCCAGTTCTCCTCCAGCGCCTGCAGCATCTCCCTGAAGGCGCCGACGCCCCCCTTTCGATGGAAACTGCCGGAATGATCGCCCGACCCCCTGATGGTGGCGACGCCCAGCCGCTCGGCGGCGATCGCATTGAACTCGCCGTCGCGATGCCGGGAGATCAGGACCTTGGCGCGGTAGCTTCCCCGGATCCGGATGAACGGGGTCATCAGGTGCTGGCCATGCCAGAAGACGAAGATGCAGGGCATCTGCGGTTCCACCTGCTCGTAGACATCGGCTGGCTCAAAGCTGAACTTGTTGGTCAGCCAGACCAGCCGCAGATATTCGGCCGCAAGCAGGCCCAGCGCACGCTGCACGAGGCCGCTGCGCAGAAAATCGCGAATCAGTCGTTTCAAAGGGAGGGCTTTGTGTCTTGACCCGGGTCGAGCAGCCGATGGAGGTGGACGATGAAATAGCGCATGTGGGCGTTGTCCACGGTCTGCTGCGCTTTCGCCTTCCAGGCCGCGTGGGCGCTGGCGTAGTTCGGATACACGCCGACGATGTCGACCTGATCGAGATTCTTGAAGGTGTTGTGCTGGAGGTCGACCAGTTCGCCACCGATGACGAGATGCAATAATTGCTGCGGCTGGGCACTATCTGACATAACGTTTTTTCCTGATGAGATGCCCGGCAGGGAAGTCCTGTAGCGCGAGGCGATCAGTGCAACGGGCGGTTGCGAAAATGCTCGACAATACGTGCATGACGATCATGTCCCGCCGCCACCAGCACCCCATGCGCCAGCTCCCGGCGATTATACTCAATCGCATCCCCCGAAAGCGCGGTCATTTTACCATCCGCTTCCTGCACGATCAAATTCGCCGCCGCAAGGTCCCAATCGTGACTATTGCCGCCGGCGAAGGCTGCATCGAGCGCGCCATGCGCGACCCGGCATAGTCTGAGCGCCAGCGAACCGATTCGCGGATGCGGCGCGATCTCATGCGTCGAAGGGCTCAAGCGCTGCACCAGTGGCTTCGGGCCGGCCATGCGGGAGAAATCGAGATCGGTGCCCGCGGTCGCGCGCACCGCGATGCCATTGCGCGTGGTGCCCTGCCCGCGCGCGGCGAAGAAGAATTCCTCGCTGGCGGGCGCGAATACCGCCGCCAGCACCGGCGAGGCATTTTCAACCAGCGCCACGCTGACGCACCAGTCCTCGCGCCCGGCGAGATAGGAACGGGTGCCGTCGATGGGATCGACGATCCACGTCAGGCGCTTGCCAAGCCGCGCCTGGTCGTCGGCGCTCTCTTCAGACAGCCAGCCGTAATCGGGTGTCGCCGAACGTAGACGCTGCTCCAGCAGGTCGTTGACCGCGATATCGGCCTCCGACACCGGCGACGAGGCGCCCTTGATCCAGTTCTTCACATCGGTGCGAAACAGCGAGAGCGCCAGCGCCCCCGCTTCCCGGACCGTGTCCGCCAGCAGGGCGCCGTCGCGCGCCAGGATCCCGTCGTCCGTATCAGCGTCCACCAAGCGTCAATCCCTCGATGCGCAAGGTTGGCGCATTCACGCCGTAGCGGAATTCCAGATCGTTCGCGGCTACCAGCGATTTGAACATCGCCAGCAGATGCCCTGCGATCGTCACCTCGCTGACGGGATAGGTGATCTCTCCGTTCTCGATCCAGAAGCCCGAAGCGCCGCGGCTGTAGTCCCCCGTCACGCCATTGACGCCGGAACCGATCAGGTCGGTGACGTAAAAGCCCTGCTTGATGTCGGCGATCAGTTCCTTGGGCGTCGCCGAGCCGGGCTCCAGATGCAGATTGTAGGCTCCTGGCGACGGCACCGAGGAGACGCCGCGATGCGCATGTCCTGTCGTGACCATGCCAAGTTCGCGCGCGGTCGCGCAGTCGAGCAGCCAGGTGGTGAGAACACCTTCATCGATGAGGGCCGTCTTTTTCACTTTGACGCCCTCGGCGTCGAAGGTCTGCGAGCGCAGGCCGCGCACGCGCAAGGGATCATCGACGATACGAATGTTGCTGGGGAACAATTGCTGGCCGAGACGATCCTTCAGGAAGCTGGTCTTGCGCGCGATCGATGCGCCGTTGATGGCACCGACGAGATGGCCGACCATCGAGTTCGCGACGCGCGGATCGTAGACGACGGGCACCTTGCAGGTCTGGACCTTGCGCGGATTGGTGCGTGCCACCGCGCGCTCAGCCGCCTTGCGGCCGACGCTTGCAGGCGAAGCGAGGTCGGACGCATGCAACGCGCTCGTGAAGTCATAGTCACGCTCCATGCCAGTGCCCTCGCCCGAGATCGCGGTCATCGAGATGCCCTGGCTCGAGCGCAGATAGGAACCATGGAAACCGGTCGAGGTCACCAGCACCATGCCGCCGATGCCGGAAGAAGCCGACGCACCGCCGGATTTGGTCACCCCGTTGACCGCGAGTGCCGCCGCTTCCGCCTCGGTGGCGCGGCGTTCGAGTTCCGCGGTCGAGGGCACGTCGCGGTCGAGCAGGTCGAGATCGGGGAAGTCGCGCGCCAGCAGCGCGGGATCCGCGAACCCGACATATTTGTCGTCGGGCGCGACGCGCGCCATTGCCACCGCGCGCTCGGCAAGCTTGGCGATCCCATCGCCGGTGACATCATTGGTCGAGACCACCGCCTGGCGCTGACCAACCAGCACGCGCAAGCCCACATCGTCGCCTTCGGAACGCTCGGACTCCTCGACGCGCCCGTCGCGCACCTCGACGCTTTGCGAAACGCCGCGTACCGCGATCGCATCCGCCGCATCCGCGCCGGCGCGCTTGGCCGCCTCGACGAGACGCTGCGCCAGTTTACTCAAGGCCGACTGGTCGAACAGGTTGGTTGCGGACTTTTCGGCAAGCGATGGCGAAGGGTTCACGAACAGATTCCTGACGTTGAAGGGGCTCAACGCAACGCGATGCGCCAAGCCCACCAGATGTGCCGGATTTGCAGCGATTTCAAGCATTTTTGCCGCGCGCGATGAAGAAGAATTGCTTGAGCCCGGCAAGGTCTTGTCAAGCATGTGCGCCTTTGACCTCTCTTTAACCAGCCTTTTTAAGCTGATCCGGAAACGGCTGCGCTAAGGTCTCGCGCATCGACCGGGAACATAATCCCGGCGGGGAGATAAAGCCGTGAGGCGTCAAACAGCAACAGGCGGGCTCAACCCCGCCGGGTCGGGCCGTGTGCAGCGGCTCGACCCGCTTTCTCTTCCGCTCAGCTTCCATGCGCAAGATGTCCGCGCGGACGGTGGCGTGCGGCAGGTTGAACTTCACCACGAGCGCGTCGTGCTGCGCCGTGCCGTTAATGGCATGCGGATGGCGATCAATGTTCGCGTCAGCGACTTCATTGGCGTGGCGTTGCGCGATTTTGGCGACGAGCAGATGCTGACGCTCGTTCACCGCGATCCGTCGCTGGCGATTCCGCTTGGCGTCAGTTCCGATCGCGACGAGATCCAAACCACCTGGCAGATGTGGAGCGACGTGCTGCGCCTCCCGCGGCTTGACGAGCAAGCTCCGCGCGAGCCTGCCGCCCGGCGCCGCCGCCGCAATGTCATTTTCACGCGCCGCCCGCGATTCCTGGTACGCCGCCGTGGTGGTGGCGCGCTCGATGCGGCCCGTGTCCATCACGGCGAACGCGAGATCATCGCTCGGGATTGAGCGAGAGTCCGGGACGACGGCTCGCGCCATAATACACGCCGTCATTCCGGGGCGCCGCGAAGCGGCGAGCCCGGAATCCATTTCAACACCGGTATATGCGGCCCGATGGATTCCGGGCTCGCGCCAAGAGGCGCGCCCCGGAATGACGAAGAAGCGTCAGCGCATCACGGCATCAATCAGCAATCCGGCAAACAGGATGAGGCCGGCGTCGCGGTTGGACTTGAAGATGCGCAGGCACAACGCGGGATCCCGGATGTCGAGCCGCCTAATCTGGATTGCGAGATGCAATGCGAAGGCGGCGAGGCCGATCCATGCGAACCAACGCGCGCCCGCCAGCACGAGCGCCGTGCCGATCAGGACCACCGCGAGCGAATAGAACACCGCGAGCGCCTTGTGCGTGCCCGCGCCGAACAGGCGTGCGGTCGACTTGATGCCGATCAGCGCGTCGTCCTCGGCGTCCTGATGCGCATAGATGGTGTCGTAGCCGATCACCCAAGAGATTGAGCCGGCATAGAGCGCAAGCGCGGTCAGATCGATGCGCCCGAGGATGACGGCAAATCCCATCAGGGCGCCCCAGGAGAAGGCGAGCCCCAGCACCACTTGCGGCCACCAGGTGATGCGCTTCATGAACGGATAGATCGCGACGATGACGAGCGAGGCGATGCCGGTTGCGATCGCAAGACGGTTGAACTGCAGGAGCACGACGAGACCGATCAGCGCCTGGGCGACCAGGAAGATCAGCGCCTGCGTCACGCTCACCTGCCCCGCCGGAATCGGCCGCGACCGCGTCCGCTCCACTTTCGCATCGAGATTGCGATCGGTAATGTCGTTCCAGGTGCAGCCCGCACCGCGCATCACGAAGGCGCCGATGAAGAACAGAACGACGACAAGCGGGAGCTGGTGGAGGTCATGGCCGACGCCGGCCGCGAGCGCCGCCGACCACCAGCACGGCATCAACAACAGCCACGAGCCGATCGGCCGGTCGAAACGGGAGAGACGCAAGTAAGGCCGCGACCAGGACGGCGCGCGGGTGTCGACCCAGTTGCCGGTCGCATCGGCAACACGGGCCGTGACGTCGCTCATCGCGCCAGCACGTTGCCGTTCAGCGTGTCAAACGTGCTGCCGCCCTTGCGGGTCGGCACCGCCTCGGGCGCGGAGGCGGACCCCAGCACTTCGCTCAAGGTGGGGCCGGCAGGCGGGCGATTCTGAATCTGCTGCGCTACCGCGCAGACCTTCTTCTGCATCGCCTCGGTATTCTTGTGGCCGTTCTGGAGCTGATCGAGGATCTGCGGCGGGATTCCGCATTTCGCCGAGTTCTCCTTCACGTATTTCATCATCTTCAGCTCGGCCTGGCTGTAATTGCCGATCAGCTTGCAGGCCTCATCCGGTCCGGCCTTCTTTTCGCCGGCGATCTTGATCAGCTTGCCGCGCCGCTCGGTCTCCTCGCGCAAGGGGATGAAGCCCTTCATGCAAGCATCCTGCGGGCCCGCACCCGCGCCCGCGCTCTGGGGTGGCCGCGGCGGTGCAAATGCCCCACCGCCGCCCGCGATCGGCGCCGCGCCCTGGCTCGGGAAGGCCGACGGCGTACCGATGGACGCGGATGGTACCCCGCCGTTCACCGGTGGGAAGGGCGAGGCGTTCGCAGGCGCTGCGGCCTGCTGGCCGGGCAGCGGCGCGGGAAACGCGCCCTGCGCAAGAGCGTGGCCGGCGTGGAGCACCACGGCGGCAACCGTCAGCGACACCATCAGGCGGGTCATCAAGGGATATTTCTCCGGCAGCCGGCTTCGAGTCGAAGCACAATTTCCATGCGGCTTTTTACGATTCCAGCCGTTTCTTAACAACCCGTGGATTGGGGCAACAGCGCGGCGTCACGTCGCGCCGAAGATCAAAAATAGGCTACGAATTCTAGCGCTTTAGGCTAAAAGCGCGGCCGAATTGCGTGCCGACGGAACATTAACAGATGCCGGACTATGACTTTCGCGCCCCTCGCCTGTTCGTCGATGTGCCCCTGCAAGCGGGCCAAACCGTCGCGCTGGACCGCAACCAGAGCAATTATCTCGGTAACGTATTACGGCTGAAGGCCGGCGACACCATCCTGGTGTTCAATGGCCGCGACGGCGAATGGCAGGCTGAACTCAATGGCCGCAAGCGGGCGGATACGCTGACCATCCACCGCCAGACCCGGCCGCAGGATCGCCTGCCCGACATCGCCTATGTCTTCGCGCCGCTGAAACACGCCCGGCTCGACTATATGGTGCAGAAGGCGGTCGAGATGGGCGCATCGCGCCTGCAGCCGGTCCTGACCCGCTACACCCAGGTTTCGCGGGTGAATAGCGAGCGCATGCGGGCCAATGTGGTCGAGGCGGCCGAGCAATGCGGGATCACGGCCCTCGCCGAGGTCGCCGACCCCGTCCCGCTCGAGCGTTTCCTCACCGACCGCGTCGATAACCGCCTGCTGGTGTTCTGCGACGAAACCGCCGACCTCGGCGATCCCCTGCAGGCATTGCAACAGGGCGCCGCCACTGATGGCATCGACGTGCTGATCGGCCCGGAGGGCGGGTTCGCCGAGGAGGAGCGTATGCTGCTCTTGCGCCAGTCCAGGATCATGCGGCTGTCGCTGGGGCCGCGGATCCTGCGCGCGGACACCACAGGGGTCGCGGCGCTGGCCCTGGTTCAGGCGGCCCTCGGCGACTGGCGTCCAAAGGGCTAGGCAATACCGGCTTAAATCGGTAAGGCACGCCCCATTAAGCGATTTGGCCGATGCCGGTCGAAACGGCGCTTTTGCCGTGCTAAGGGCTCGCCGGAAACACTTGGGCTACCTTGAGCCGCTTCGGGAACCTATTTCGGGCTATTTGGACGTCGAGATGACCGTAACCGCCACCACCCGCGGTGCCGCCTCCTCCGCCGCATGGGCGGATGCGCTGCTGTTATCGTTTGCGCAGGCCGGCTACATCAGGTCCGAGCCGGCGATCCTGCAGCCGGCCGAGCCGTTCCTCGACCTCTCCGGCGAGGGCATCCGCAAGAGCCTCTACCTCACCACCGACGCGAGCGGCGAGGAACTGTGCCTGCGCCCGGACCTGACGATCCCCGTGGCACGCGACTACCTCGCCTCGCCGGAGGCCGGGAAGCCAGCCGGCTTCAGCTATCTCGGCGCGGTATTCCGTTATCGCGGCAGCCAGCCCAGCGAGTTCCTGCAGGCCGGCATCGAATCATTCGGCCGGCAGGACCGCGCCGCTGCGGACGCCGAGATGTTGGCGCTGGCGCTGGAGGCGACGGCGGCGTTTGGACTGACCGACGTCGAGATCCGCACCGGCGACGTCGCCTTGTTCATTGCCCTGATCGAGGCGCTCGGGCTTTATCCGGTGTGGCGCCGCCGCCTGATCAAGGATTTCAACCGCAAGGTCAGCCTCACCGAGGATATCGAGCGGCTGACGCTCGCGGGCACGCTTGGCCGCGCCGAATATGAGGGCGTGCTGGCCGCACTTGCCGGCTCCGACCGCAAGGCGGCGCTGGCGCTCGTCACCGACCTGATGTCGATCGCCGGCACCACCAATGTCGGCGGCCGCAGCGTCGCCGAGATCGCCGACCGTTTCCTCGAACAATCGACGCTCAAAGCCGGCGCGCTGCCGCGCGACGCGATCGCCACCATCAAGCGCTTCCTGTCGATCACGGGCGAACCGGACGACGCCATCGCACAACTGCGCGCGCTGGCTGAGGACGCGAGGCTCGACCTCTCCGGCGCGATCGACGAATTCGAACGCCGCGTCGGCTTCATGGCCGCGCGCGGCATTGATACGCGCAAGACGCGCTTCTCGGCGTCGTTCGGGCGCGGGCTCGACTACTACACCGGCTTCGAGTTCGAACTACACGCCAGGGGCAACGGCGCCGAGCCGCTGGTCGCCGGCGGCCGCTATGATGGATTGATGACGCAGCTCGGCTCGGCCGAGCCGATCCCGGCGGTCGGCTTCTCCGTCTGGATCGAGGCGCTGACACAGCTCGGCATGCCCGTGCGCGGAGGCAAGGCATGAGCGCGCCGTTCGTTCTCGCGGTCCCCTCGAAAGGACGTCTGCAGGAAAATGCCGAGGCGTTTTTCGCCCGCGCCGGATTGACGCTGTCGAAGCCCGGCGGCGCACGCGATTATCGCGGCACCATCGCGGGACTGGACAATGTCGAAATCGCCTATCTCTCCGCGAGCGAGATCGCCTCACAGCTCGCGCGCGGCATGGTGCATCTTGGGGTCACCGGCGAGGACCTCGTGCGCGAGAGCATCGCGGACGCCGACAAGCGCGTGCACCTGATCGACGGTCTCGGTTTCGGCTACGCCAATGTGGTGGTCGCGGTGCCGCAGGCCTGGATCGACGTCCGCAGCATGGCCGATCTTGACGATGTCACCACGGGTTTCCGCGAGCAGCATCACCGGCGGATGCGGATCGCGACCAAGTACATCAACCTGACCCGGACCTTCTTCGCGTCCCGCGGCATCCTCGACTATCGCATCGTCGAGAGCGCCGGTGCGACCGAAGGCGCACCCGCGGTCGGCACCGCGGAACTGATCGTCGACATCACCACGACCGGCGCGACGCTCGCCGCGAACGGATTGAAGGTGCTCGACGACGGCGTGATCCTGCGTAGCCAGGCGAACCTCGTCGCCTCGAAAGACGCCGACTGGTCGACCGAGGCCCGCGAGACCGCCCGCGTCATCCTGGATCACATCGCCGCTCGCGCCCGGGCGAACAAATATCGCGAGGTCCGCACCCGCTTCAAAGGATGCGATGCAGCATTGCTGGCGGAAGCCCATAACCGTTTCGGCGTGGTCGCCCCGTTCGGCGGCCCGACCTCGTCAGGCATGCTGACGCTGCACTGCCCACCGGCGCAGCTCTATGCGCTCGGCAGCTTCCTGCGCGAGCATGGCGCCGATACGGTGTCGGTGGTCTCGCTCGACTACGTCTTCGACCGCGAGAACCCGCTGTTCGCCAGGCTCGAGGCTTTCCTGCGGCAATGAGGCGTCCGGCCCGTTCATCGTGGCGACAGCCGGCGGGCGGTATCATATATCTTGGAGAACCTGGAACCTGATCGATGACGCTGGGCTCTGACGTTTCCGGCCTGACCACCACTGCGGCGAATGCCGCGGCACAGGGCCTGTCGATCGTCGTTCCCGTTTACAACGAGGCTGCAGGGCTGGCGCTGCTGCACGAGCGATTGATCGCCCTCGCGCGGACGCTGAAGGATCGCTACGGGCTCGCTTGCGAGGTCGTCTATGTCGACGACGGCAGCAAGGACAACACGCTTTCGATCGCGCGTTCGCTTGTCCCTGACACGCTGGATGTCCAGGTGGTGTCGCTGTCGCGCAATTTCGGCAAGGAGGCGGCGCTCATGGCCGGCCTCGATCATGCCCGGCGCGGCGCCGTGCTGTTCATGGACGGCGACGGCCAGCATCCGCCGACGCTGGTCGAGAAACTGGTCTCGCACTGGGTCGAGGACGGCTACGATGTCGTCTATACCGCGAAGGCGCATCGCGACAACGAGCCGTTCCTGCGCCGGCTTGCGGTGCACGGCTTCTACGCGCTCATCAACTGGGGCGCACGGCAGAAGATCCCCGAAGATGCCGGTGACTTCCGCCTGCTGTCGCCGCGTGCGGTGGCGGCGCTGCGGCAACTGCCCGAGCGCAACCGCTTCTTCAAGGGGTTGGCAAGCTGGATCGGCTTCCGCCAGATCAGGGTCGACTACGAGCCGGCGCCGCGCTCGCATGGCGTCACCACCTTCAGCGCGACACGGCTGATTGGCCTGTCGATCGAAGGATTGACATCGTTCTCAGTGGCGCCGCTGCGCTTCGCGAGCCTGCTCGGCGTGCTGCTGGCGACTGCGGCGTTCATTTTCGGGCTGTCGATCCTGTGGGAGGTCTTCACGACAGGCAAGCAGGTGCCGGGCTATCCCTCGCTAGTGATCGGGTTGATGACGATCGGCGGCGTGCAGCTCATCATGATCGGCATCGTCGGCGAGTATATCGGCAAGATCCTGTCGGAGCTGAAGGCGCGGCCGATCTATTTCGTCGCCGAGCATAGCGAGAAGCGCGCCGGTCCCGATGCTGCTGCCGCAGGCAGCGAACGGACCGCGGCCGAATGAATGACGCCGCGCAGCCGCGCCGGATCTGGCTCTGTGCCGACGATTACGGATTGAGCGAGGGAGTCAACCGCGCCATTCGCGATCTGATCGCGCGCGGCCGTCTCAACGCGACCTCGGTGATGGTGGTGGGCGCGGCAATCGGCCGCGACGAAGTGGCGGCGCTAAAGAGCGTTGTCGCCGACAGCCCGCGCTGCGCGGTCGGGCTGCATGCGACGCTAAGCGCGCCATTCCGTCCGCTGACCATGCATTTCCGGCCTGTCAATGGCGGGCTGTTCCTGCCGTTCCCGAAAATGTTGCGCGCTGGCCTCCTCCGGCGACTCGATCGCGAGATGATCCATGCCGAGCTGGTCGAGCAGCTTGCAACCTTCAAGGACATGTTCGGCCGCGCGCCTGACTTTGTCGATGGCCATCAGCACGTGCAATTATTTCCGCAGGTGCGCGACGCCTTCTTGCGCGCGGTGAAGGAAGCCGCACCCGAAGCCTGGGTGCGCCAGGGCGGACGCAACCAGCCTCTCTCGCAGCGCATGCGCGCGCCGAAGGCGCTGGTGCTCGATGCGCTAAGCGCGCAGTTCAGGAAGCGAGCACGACGGGCCGGCATTCCCTTCAACCCCGCTTTCGCCGGCGCCTATGATTTTTCGAGATCGCCCGAGTTCGGTCCCCTGATGCGACAATTTCTCGAAGGACTGCCGGACGGCGGACTCGTGATGTGCCATCCCGGCTTCGTCGACGAGACGCTCAACGAGCTCGATCCGCTAACGACACAGCGCGAGAACGAACATGCCTTTCTCGTCAGCGAGCATTTCCCGCAATTGCTTGCGGCGAACAATGTTACACTCGCCTGGAATCACTAGAGCATGATCCGGAAAAGTGGATACCGGTTTTCCCTCGCGACAAACGCGAAGCGTTTGCGCGGAGATCATGCTCAGACAAGAAGGCTGAAAGATATCCGTTGGTCGTTTTGTCGCATACGGAAATTTAATTCGCTGCCCCACTCCTTGCGCCACAAAGGCGGCCCTACATGTTCCGCGCTTCGATTCAATCGACGCGATGGAGAAGGCCATGACCCCGCAAGAACGCCAATTGATCGACGATCTCTTCGACCGGCTCGCCAAGCTGGAGAACGCTCCGCGTGATCCCGAGGCCCTGGCCGCCATCTCGGAAGGGCTGCGCAAGGCACCCAACGCCGCCTATGCGCTGGTGCAGACGGCGCTGGTGCAGGACGAGGCGCTGAAGCGCGCCAATGACCACATCCAGCAACTGGAAGCTGAGCTCGGCGGCGGACAGCAGCAGGGCGAAACCGGCGGCTTCCTCGATTCGATGCGCGATGCGATCTTCGGCCAGAACCAGAATCAATCGCGCGGCTCGGTTCCGCCAGTACGCCCGCCGGAGGGTGGCGGCCGTCCGGTCTGGAATAGCGGCCAGGCGATGCAGCAGCCGCAGGGTCCTGGACCGTATGGCCAGCCACCTTTCGGCCAGCAGCCCTATGGCGCGCCGCAGGCGGGCCCGTTCGGCGGTGGCGGCGGCTCGTTCCTCGGCACCGCGGCGGCGGCCGCTGCCGGCGTGGTCGGTGGCTCGCTGCTGATGAACAGCATCCGCGGTCTGATGGGCGGTGGCGGTCACCAGGCCTTTGCCGATTCCGGCAGTTCCGGCGACAGCAAGCCGTGGGGCAATGATCAGTCTGGCGGCGATCTTGCGCGCGATGCCGGCGTCAACGACATCGGCTCTGGCGGACGCGATAATGACTCGCGCTCAGGCTTCTTCGACCAGGCGTCAAACAACAACAACGAGGACCATGGCTACGGTCCCGACCATGACGACGACGGGTTCGATGACGGCGGCGACGACGGCGGCAGCGATTACGCGTAAGCGCTGCACGAATTGAAAAACAGAACGGCCGCTCGAGTGAGCGGCCGTTTCTCGTTGTCGCAACGTCTCTAGATCACGACCACCCTGGTGCCGACATTGACGCGGCCGTAGAGGTCGATGACGTCCTCGTTGCGCATGCGGATGCAGCCGGAGGAAACGTTGGTGCCGATGGTCCAGGGCTCGTTCGAGCCGTGGATGCGATAGAGCGAGGAGCCGAGATACATCGCGCGCGCGCCGAGCGGATTTTCCGGACCGCCCACCATGTGCCTGGGCAAATCGGGGCGACGCGCCAGCATTTCCGGCGGCGGTGTCCAGTCCGGCCATTCGCGCTTGGCGGAGATCGTCTTCACGCCAGACCAGGTGAAGCCGGGGCGGCCGACGCCGATGCCGTAGCGCAGGGCCTTGCCGTCGGCCTGCACGAGATAAAGGAATTTGTTCGGCGTATCGACGACGATCGTGCCCGGACCTTCCTTGCCGTCATAATCGACGAGCTGCTTCTCATATTTCGGATCGAAGCGCCGCTGAGCGGGATCGGCCGCCTCCTCCTGCCGCATCATCGGCTGTTGCGGATCCATCGGCGGCAGCATCATGCGCTGTCCGCCATAATAACCGGGCTGCTGCTGATACATCGGCTGCTGCTCGTAGGATGGCGGATAACCCTGACCGGGTCCGTCACCGAACAGGAATTCGATGAAGCCGCCGCCGAGGTTGGAAGCGGTACGCACCGGCCGGGGCGAGGGTGGCGCGGGCTGTCTCGCGTAGATCACGGTCGGCTCGGCGAGCGGCGCGGCATCAATCGCAAAGGCCTGGTGCGGAGCGGCAAGCTGGAAGGACGCGCCGGCAATAAGCGCAAAGAATATCTTCTTCATCGACGTACTCTGTACTGTTTCGTCAATCGTCAACTGCACTCGGCGTGAGGTGCCGTGGCATGCAGCCAATCAAAATCAAAACCGCATCGGTTTGGTAAACGTATCGAGCGTTTGGATTCACCACGCCGGCAATCGAGCGCGGATTTCAGAATTAGCGTTTATTTTGCTTGAATGCAGGGCGCACATGGTTAATCACCGGTATGCGGCGCGCATGCGAAACGCACGCGGCAAAACATTCCCACGTGAACTCCATATTAAATCGCGTCTGCGTAGAACAGTGCGAGTGAAGGGGGCGGGAATAGTCTCATGTCAGTTAGTCGCAAGCGTTTTCGTGTTGAACAAGCCATTATGGGCGACATGCCGATGCCGGCACCGGTTACGGTGGAAGGCGGCGAAATCGGTCCAATGCATCGGGAGATCATGGCGGAGCTTCGTTCCATCCGCGCGCAGATGGCGCTCGGCGTCCATGCCCAGCGTCCAGTCGCAACTGAAGCCACCGAGGCGGCGGTGGCCCGCGAGGTCGCGGAAGCGCATGCGCTGCTCGACACCTATCGCGCGCAGATCGAGCAATGTGAGAAGCTGAAGGTCGAGCTCGACCTGATCCACGACGCCATCAACCGCACCAAACGCGAGATCGCGGTGCTGCACGGCAAGAGCTTTGACGGCCAGGAGATGGCCAAGGTGAACGGCGAGCTCGGGGCCGTCGTCGGCGGCACCGAACAGGCGACCCAGCAGATCCTCGAGGCGACCGAAGCGATCGATCAGGCCGCCACCGCGCTGACCAAGGTCGCCTCGCCCGAACAGCAGAAGATGCTCGCCGAAGATATCCAGGAGCGCGTGGTCTCGATCTTCGAGGCCTGCAACTTCCAGGACCTCACCGGCCAGCGCATCAGCAAAGTGATGACCACGATGAAGTTCATCGAGCAGCACATCAATGCGATGATGGAGATCTGGGGTGGTGTCGACGCCATCAAGGCGCACGCGCCGCCGATCATCGACAGCCGCGAGGGCGACGCCCGCCTGCTCAACGGCCCGAAGCTTGATGGCGATGTAGGCCACGCCTCGCAGGACGACATCGACGCGATGTTCGACTGAACTCGCGGATCAAGGGACACAGCAAAACGCCGGGATCACTGCCGGCGTTTTATTTTTGTACGCTCCGGCAAATGCCCTTCCCTTCTCCCCTTGTGGGAGAAGGTAGCGCGAAGCGCCGGATGAGGGGTTGCCTCCACGGGCGACAGTGCTCGGGCAGAGAACCCCTCACCCAAGTGAAGTCTGACGCTAGCAGCGGAGCGGCCCTCTCCCACAAGGGGAGAGGGCGCAGCAATTGGCGCCTCACGCCCGTGGCGCGCAGCGGACGTAGACCATGTTGCCGTAGCGAACGCCGGCGTCCTTGTCGACGAAGCGGGTGATCATGACGCGGCCGTCGAACGAGACGATCTCGCGATCCTGCTCGCCGCCGGCCGGACCGGGCGGGCCGATATAGTTCTTGCCGCTCGGAGAGCCCTTCAGACGCAGTTCCTGCGGGGTCGCCTGGTCGGCCAGATGCATGACCACGCCGCCGGCTTGGCCGGCGCCGATCACGTAAGGCTGCTTGCACTGGTCGCGCGCCATCTTTTCCGTGCGGGCGCGATCCGAGGGATTCTGGTAGGAGGCCAGGCCCCAGCGGCCGACGATCTCGTCGGAACGGATGGTGGCGGGCATTTCCGGCGCCACCCCCGGCTCGGGCGCGGGCTCCGGGTTGGATGACAAGGATGGCAGGTTGACGCTGCTGCACGCGCCCAACAGAAGCGTCAGCGCCGAGACGGTCGCAAATTTCGCAACCGCGCGCGCGTCACCTGATCCGATCATCCGTATTCCCCCGAAATATCCTTGGGCCGCACCCGTCCTGCAGCCAAGCGTAAAACGTAAGGCAGAGCAATGACGTCGAAACGATGACGTGAGAACTCCAACCCGGGTTCTGATTTGGTTTGGTTGCAGCATCCTATATTGGCCTCACCAAGGCCTTAACCACTTTGCTTGACAGGAAAGGCGCCAAGCCATATTCCCCGCCCCACAAATTAGCACTCTGGCGCGACGATTGCTAAGGCGCTGGATATCCTGCCCGCGAGCCATCGACCGGCCGGCATTCAATCCCGGCCTCGATGAATGAGACCTGAAACCGAGCCTCCAAGAGGGAATGTCATGGCTAAAACCAAATTCCGCCCGCTGCATGACCGTGTCGTGGTCAAGCGCATCGAAGCCGAAGAGAAGTCCAAGGGCGGCATTATCATCCCCGACACCGCCAAGGAAAAGCCCTCGCAGGGCGAAGTCACCGCCGTCGGGCCGGGGGGCCGCGACGAGACCGGCAAGCTGATCCCGATCGATGTCAAGGTCGGCGACCGCGTGCTGTTCGGCAAATGGTCGGGCACCGAGGTCAAGCTCGACGGTGAGGAACTCCTGATCATGAAGGAGTCCGACATCATGGGCGTGCTGGTTTAAGCCGCAAGCTCAAGCGAAGCAGCCGCGCTCTCCGCTCTCATGCCCGGACTTGATCCGGGCATCCATCATTCTTCAGTAAGGATGGATTGCCGGGTCAAGCCCGGCAATGACGCCCGGAAAGCGCGGCCCATCTGCCCTCAATCATTCCAGGAGCAAGATATGGCTGCCAAAGACGTTAAATTTTCCGGAGAAGCCCGCGAGCGTATGCTGCGCGGCGTCGATGTCCTTGCCAATGCGGTGAAGGTCACGCTCGGCCCGAAGGGCCGCAACGTCGTCATCGAGAAGAGTTTCGGCGCCCCACGCATCACCAAGGACGGCGTCACCGTCGCCAAGGAGATCGAGCTCGAGGACAAGTTCGAGAACATGGGCGCGCAGATGCTGCGCGAGGTCGCCTCCAAGACCAACGACACCGCGGGCGACGGCACCACCACCGCGACCGTGCTGGCGCAGGCGATCGTGCGCGAGGGTGGCAAGGCGGTTGCCGCCGGCATGAACCCGATGGACCTGAAGCGCGGCATCGACATCGCCGTCGCCGCCGTGGTCAAGGACCTTGAGAAGCGCGCCAAGCCGGTCGCCGCCTCCTCCGAGGTCGCCCAGGTCGGCACCATCTCGGCCAACGGCGACACCGCAATCGGCAAGATGATCGCCCAGGCCATGCAGAAGGTCGGCAATGAGGGCGTGATCACGGTCGAGGAGAACAAGTCCCTGGTGACCGAGGTCGACATCGTCGAAGGCATGAAGTTCGACCGTGGCTACCTGTCGCCCTACTTCATCACCAATGCCGAGAAGATGACCGCCGAGCTCGAGGACGCCTACATCCTCCTGCATGAGAAGAAGCTGTCCGGCCTGCAGGCGATGCTGCCGGTGCTGGAAGCGGTGGTGCAGTCCGGCCGCCCGCTCCTGATCATCGCGGAGGATGTCGAAGGCGAGGCGCTGGCGACGCTGGTGGTCAACCGCCTGCGCGGCGGGTTGAAGGTCGCCGCCGTCAAGGCGCCGGGCTTCGGCGACCGCCGCAAGGCGATGCTGGAGGACATTGCGGTCCTGACCGGTGGCCAGCTGATCTCCGAAGAGCTTGGCATCAAGCTCGAGAACGTCACCATCAAGATGCTCGGCCGCGCCCGCAAGGTCGTGATCGACAAGGAGAACACCACGATCGTCAGCGGCGCCGGCAAGAAGGCCGACATCGACGCCCGCGTCACGCAGATCAAGGCGCAGATCGAGGAGACCACTTCCGACTACGACCGCGAGAAGCTGCAGGAGCGACTGGCCAAGCTTGCCGGCGGCGTCGCGGTGATCCGCGTCGGCGGCGCGACCGAGGTCGAGGTCAAGGAGAAGAAGGACCGCGTCGAGGACGCGCTGAACGCGACCCGTGCCGCGGTGCAGGAAGGCATCGTGCCCGGCGGCGGCGTGGCGCTGCTGCGCGCCAAGAAGGCGGTCGGCCGTCTCTCCAACGACAATTCCGACGTCCAGGCCGGCATCAACATCGTGCTGAAGGCCCTCGAAGCCCCCGTGCGCCAGATCTCGGAAAACGCCGGTGTCGAAGGCTCGATCGTGGTCGGCAAGATCCTCGGGAACAAGTCGGAGACCTTCGGCTTCGACGCCCAGACCGAGGAATATGTCGATCTGGTCGAGAAGGGCATCATCGACCCCGCCAAGGTCGTGCGCACCGCGCTGCAGGACGCCTCCTCGGTAGCGGGCCTCTTGGTGACGACGGAAGCCATGGTCGCCGAACTGCCGAAGGAGCCGGCGCCGGCCATGCCGCCCGGAGGCGGCGGCATGGGTGGCATGGGCTTCTGAGCCCAATGGGTTTCTGAATCTGCGCCAACCCGCAAATATCAGACGCGAAGGCCGCCTCCGGGCGGCCTTCTTTTTTGGCCAATAGGATCGAGGTTTGCCGGAGCGTTTTCGAGCGAAGTGGACACCGGTTCGCGTGAAGAAAACGCGTCAAAACAACAATCTAGAGCCTCGGTTCTGATTCAATCAGAACCGAATATGCTCTAGTTACGACGTCGCTGATTCTGTCGCCGAGGAAGTTCCTATGCGCGCGCTCCTGCTCTGCCTGTTCGGCCTCATCACGGCCTCGTCGGATCTCGCTTTTGCCCAGATGAAGCTGCCGTCCAAGACGGCGCCGGGCGCGACCGAAACGCGCTATTTCACCTCGATCGACGGCCTCATGGAGGGCAATGCCGACGCGGTGCTGAAGGAAACCCGTCAGGGCAAGAACGTCACCGCGGCGGTGCTCGACGTCTGCTATCCCATGGAAAAAGGTTCCGACCGCAAGGATCGCTTCGTCGTCAATCTCGCCGTCAACGGCCAGAACCTCAGCGGCACGACGCAAAGCCTGAACGACAAATCGCCCGTCACGGTGAAGCTCGTGCGCAAGCCGACCGGCGACAGTTTCGAATTCCGCGGCCAGATCACGATCGGCCAGGCGGTGACGGAAGTGGCCTCCTCCGACAATACCGACCTTTCGGAGCGGGAATTTCAGGAAACGCAGACCACTGATGACGGTATCACGCCGGCACCGAAGGATTTTACCGAAGTCTCTCCCGAATCCGTCGGCGTGCGCGTCAAGCTCGACGCGGCGCTGGAGTTCCTGAAGGGCCTCAAGGGGCAGGTCGTCGAGGTTGGTCTCTCGAGCCTCAGCGTCAACTGCGACGCGCTGCGCGCCGGCGAGCAGACCATCAACCTGACCGTCGATCCGGAACAGGCATCGGCCTTCGTCGCCAAGGCCAAGGCGACACCAGGCGTGGTCGCGGCCGGCTGGACCACGGGCAGCGTCGAGATGGACCGCACGATCCACTTCGCCGCCGCCGACTGGCTCACCGGCGACAAGATCAACAAGGACAAGATCGCATCAGTGATATCCGGCGTATTGAGCAAGACGCTGGCGGCAAAGCCGTCGGAGGCGTCATGGAACGCCAATACCGGCAAGTTGAAACTGACCTTCAAACGGCCGAGCCAGATCTATCCTGCGCTTGGCCTCACCGAGACCATCGAGATGTCGGCGCTGGTATCCACGGACAAGCCCGGCACGTCGGACAAACTCATGCTGTGGGTTTCGAGCCCGGTGGTCAGCACCGCCGATGAAGGCTCAGGCCCGAAGCTGAACCTCTCGGAAGACTCCGTCGGCGACGAGGAAGGCGGCGAGCCGCCCGACGACAACGGCTCGATCGAGGCGCTGGCGAAGGAATTCAAGGCCCAGCGCTGGGACGCCGACAAATCGGCGTGGAAGTAAGGCAACGCACGCAGCACTGTAGCCCGGGTGGAGCGCAGCGTAATCTGTGACCGCTCGTAGACGTTGACGCAGACATCCCAGGTTGCGCTGCGCTCCACCCGGGCTACGAAGTCACCCGCTAGTTCGTGTTGAGGCGGAAGCGCAGGGCCTTTGAGCCTATGAGCGTGATGGCATCGCCCTGGCGACGCCAGGTGGCGACGTCGGATAGCGCCGCAAGCAGGTCGTCGTCGGCTTGCGCCCGCTCAGGCGGGCAGTTGCGCATCTCCATTGCGCCGGGAACGAAGATGATGGTGTTGCCGGCGACCGAGAACTGGCCCTTGCCGCCCTTGCACCAGAGCTCGAGCACCACCTCGCCATTGTCGCCGATGTCGAGCGAGGGGATGCGCTTGGAGCCAGGCATCCGCGCGGCATCGAGCGTCATTTCGAAGCCAAAGGGGAATTCTTCATCAGCGCATGCAGGACCAGCCACGACTGCGGTCGCGAGCAGCGCGAAGACAAAGGCACCTCTCCTGCAAATCCGTGAGACCATGACTCCTCTCGCAAATCCCCAAGCTGCACCGACGCGCTTTTACTGGACACCGATGACGTTGGCGAGATCGGCCGACAGCGGCACAGCGCTTGAAACGCAGATCCCCGCGAAACCAGGTGATTTCGCGGAGATCTGGAGGGAGAGGGAGAAGTCCGCGTGTGGCGCTACTTCAGCACCATCTCGGTGAACGGATAGACATAGGCCTGCAGCGTCACGAAGATGCCGACGAGGCAGGCGAGCACGATCGAGTGCCAGAACACGTAGCGCAGGATCGAGCCTTCATGGCCGTACCAGTTGGTCGCGGTCGAGGCGACCACGATCGATTGCGCGTCGATCATCTTGCCCATGACGCCGCCGGACGAGTTGGCGGCGGCCATCAGGATCGGTGACAGGCCCAATTGCTCCGAGGTGATCCTCTGCAGATTGCCGAACAGCACGTTGGAGGCAGTGTCCGATCCGGTCAGCGCCACGCCCAACCAGCCGAGCAGCGTGCCGAAGAAGGGATAGAGCACACCGGTTGCGGCGAACGCCAGGCCGAGCGTGGCGTCAACGCCGGAGAGCCGCGTCAGCGTGCCGATCGCGAGCATCGCCGAGATCGTGATCAGCGAGATCGCGCACAGGCGGATGGTGCGGCCATATTCGGTGATCAGCCGCAGCGGCGAGAAGCCCATCAACAGGCCCGAGATGATCGCGGCGATCAGCATGCCCGTGCCGGTGAAGGACAGCCAGGTGAAACCGAACACCGCGCCTTCCGGCGTCGGCTTGGCGGCGACCGGCGGCATCTTGTTGATGAGCTTGTCGAGCTCGGGCACCGGATAGTTCCAGACGAAATTGGCATTGGCCCAGGTCTTGAACGCACCGTTGCCCCAGATCAGCATCAGGATGCAGACGATGATCCACGGCAGAAGCGCGCTCCACAATTCGCTTTGCGTCAGCGGCGTCTTGTCCAGCGCCTTCGGCGCCGCCATGGTGGCGGCCGATTCATCGTGGCCGCGCAGCGCCGGCGACAACCATAGTTGCCGCGGCTGCCAAACGCGCAGGAACAGGATCAGGCAGCCCATCGAGATCAGAGAGGCGCCGATGTCGACGATCCACGGATTGATGAAGTTCGAGATCACGAATTGCGGGACTGCGAAGGAGACGCCGGTGACCAGGACCGCCGGCCAGACATCCTTCATGCCCCGCCAGCCGGCAAACGCCCACACCACCCAGAACGGTACGATCAGCGAGAACAGCGGCAATTGCCGCCCGACCATCGCGCCAAGCACGTAAGGATCAAGCCCGGTGACCGATGCAAGGCCAAGGATCGGCGTGCCCAGCGCGCCATAGGCAACCGGCGCGGTATTGGCGATCAGTGACAGGCCGGAAGCCGCAAGCGGCGAAAAGCCGAGGCCGATCAGGACTGCGCCTGTAATCGCAACCGGCGTGCCGAAGCCGGAGGCGCCTTCGAAGAACGCGCCGAAGGCGAACGCGATCAGCAGCAGCTGCAAGCGCCGGTCCTCGGTGACGCCACCGATCGCGCGCTTCAACAGCTCGAATTTCCCGGTCGCCACCGTGATCTGATAGAGGAAGATGACGTTCAGCACGATCCAGCCGATCGGGAAGAAGCCGGTCACCACGCCGAGCAGCGTGGCGCGGATCGACATGTTCGCAGGCATGGTGAAGATGAAGATCGTGATCAGGTTGGTCACGATCACCGCGATGATGGCGGCGACATGCGCCTTCACCCGTCCGCTGGCGATCAGGACCAGCAGCGTGACCACGGGAACGGCGGCCGCGACGGTCGACAGCGCGGCGTTGCCCAGCGGGTTGTAGATTTGGTTCCACATTTTTCTTGTTCCTCCCCAAGCTTCCCGCCGGCGATTTGGCGTCGGCATGGTCCCGGCGCACCGGGCGGTCAACGATCACGTCGTGCGGAACAGGCCAGTGCGACTCGGCGAACGCCGAAACGCTCACAACCTCGCGAAATCAGAAAGTCCCCCGCCCCGCGTCGCGCCGGCATGCTAGGGTTGACTCTCATGCTGCGACAAGTGGACGCTGACCACGGAACCTACGACTTTAGTCTGACGGTTCCCTGATTGTCCCGTTTTTTCAAGCCTTTGCAGGCGATCCCCCGGAGACGGTAATCTGTGAACAACATTCGTTCGACGCTCGCGACGGTGTGGCGCATTGCGGCGCCCTATTTCAACTCCGAAGACAAATGGGCCGGCCGCGGCCTGCTTGCCGCGGTCGTCGCGATCGAGCTGGCGCTGGTCGGCAACGACGTGCTGCTGAACCAGTGGCGCAATCGTTTCTACAACGCACTGCAGGACCACAACTGGGACGCCTTCGTCCGCGAGCTCATCATATTCTGCGTGCTCGCCGCGATCCTCACTGTGCTGTCGATCTATCAGCTCTATCTCAACCAGTGGCTCCAGATCCGCTGGCGCCGCTGGATGACGAGCAAATATCTCGGCGAATGGCTGCACGATGCGAACCACTACCGCATGCAGCTTCAGGGCGACGCGGCCGACAACCCCGATCAGCGCATCAGCGACGACGTCAAGATGTTCGTCAGTCAGACGCTGGGGCTCGGCATCGGACTGTTGAGCTCGATCGTGACACTGGCGTCCTTCGTCGTGATCCTCTGGGGCCTGTCGGCGGCGGCGCCGTTGCATCTGTTCGGCAGCGATGTGTCATTCCCCGGCTATCTGGTGTGGGGCGCGCTGGTCTATGCGATCTTTGGCACGGCCTTGACGCAATGGATCGGCTCGCCGCTGGTGCGGCTCGATTTCGATCAGCAGCGGCTGGAAGCCGATTTCCGCTTTAACCTGGTGCGGGTTCGCGAGAACTCCGAACAGATCGCGCTGCTCAAGGGCGACCGCGCCGAACGCGAGCAGCTATCGACACGCTTCGGCCACGTGGTCTCCAACTGGTACGGCATCATGAGCCGGACCAAGCGGCTGACCGCGTTCACGCAGAGCTACTCGCAGACTGCGGTGGTGTTTCCCGTCATCCTGTCCGCGCCGGCCTATTTCGCCAACAAGATCCAGCTCGGAACCGTGATGCAGATCCTTGAGGCATTCGGCAAGGTGCAGGATGCGTTGTCGTTCTTCATATCGGTCTATCGCACCATGGCGGAATGGCGCGCGGTGGTCGCCCGTCTTGACGGCTTCGAGCGATCGATTGGGGAGGCGGAACGACTCGCCACCGATCCTGGCACGGTCAAAGCGGCGCCGGCGGCAAGCGAAGCGATCGCCCTGCAACAGCTTCTCGTGAAACTGCCCAATGGAGCGCCGCTGGTCTCGGCGACCGGGCTCAAGCTTTGTCCCGGCGAACGCACGCTGGTCACCGGGCCTTCCGGCGCGGGCAAGTCGACACTGTTCCGGGCGGTCGCCGGCATCTGGCCGTTCGGCAGCGGCTCCATCGTCATTCCCGAGCACGCCTCGCTGATGATGCTGCCTCAAAAGCCCTATTTCCCGATCGGCTCGCTGCACGCGGCGATCGTCTATCCCGCCGAAGCCGAAAAGTTCAGCGCCGATCGGATCAAGGAAGTGCTCGCCCAGATCGGCCTGCCACAGCTTGCTTCGCGGCTCGAGGAAGAGGGACACTGGAACAGGGTGCTGTCGCTCGGCGAGCAGCAGCGTCTGGGGCTCGCGCGTGCGCTCCTGCATGCGCCCGACTACCTCTTCCTCGACGAGGCGACCGCCTCGCTCGACGAGCCCTCGGAGGCCGCGCTCTATCGTCTGCTGATGGAGGAATTGCCGGCCACCACGATCGTCTCGATCGGCCATCGCTCGACGCTGCAGGAATTCCATCAGCGCAACATTGCGCTGGTCCGCAACGGCGACCGGTTTGCGTTGCGCGATGCCGCCAAGGTCGCCGCGCCGTCATAGGCGTTGACGCCGGCAAGCACGGGCACGAACGGTCGAGGCCACCGCAAATGAAAGGGGACGGCGGATCACTCCGCCGCCCCGCGATCCACATGCGTGGAACTTACTTCAGGTTCGAGATCGCGCTCAGGTCAGCCGAGAGCTTGGCGATACCGGCCGCACCACACCAGTTGGAGCCGAAGCCACCGGGGTTGATCGGCGTGAAGCTGCCGTCGAACTTGGAGGTGTGGTCGCTGGTGAAGGCGTTGCAATCACCCTTCGACATGTCGGTGTCGGAGTAGCGCAGATCCAGCGTGAACACGCTGTAGGTGAAACCGACGCCGATATTCCAAGTATTGTAGCTGGGCTCCTGGATACCGTTCGCGTACAGAGGATCGCCGGCAATCCCGTAGAAGACGTCAGACTTCCCAAGCCACTGACGACCAAACTCGCCGGACACGTACATGCCGATGCCGCTCGAGCCGAAGGTGCTGCTGGGCGCGATCCACTTGGCGGTGATCGAGGCGTAGTTGCCCCAGGCGCCGAGGTTCAGGAAGTTCGGCGAGTAGTATTCGTTGAAGCCAACCGTCCACTGGTCGTTGATGGCGATGTTGAGCTTGGCATAGCCTTCATAGAAGCTGGCGTTCTTCTTTGCGAAGTTGCCGTTGATCGGCAGGCCGAGCGCGCCCTGCGAATAGTCGATGTCGTTGCCGCAATTTCCCTGCAGCAGGGTGTACTGCGAACCGAAGCACTGTCCGCCCGGATAAAGGTAACCCCAGACACCGAAATCGAAGGCGAAGATGCCGAAAGTCGGGCGGATACCGCCGTAGATGTCGATCTCGGCCGCGGCACGGTTTGCAAAGGAAATGCTCTCGCCGGCTGCGCCGATATAGAGCTGGAGGTCCTTGGTGACGTTATAGCGCGGCTCGAAATAGGCGGAGACCGAAGGCTTGTGGTTGGACTGGGTGATGCCGCGGAACACGTAGTCGCTCATCAGCGCAGCGCCGAAAGCGAAATCCCAGGGCGCAAACGGGGGTGGCGGCGGGGCCTTGACGGCCTTAACAGCCATGTCGGCGGCCATTGCCGAGCTCGAGAACATTGCCAGCGCCGTTGCTAACAAAGCCAGTTTCTTCATGAAGGATCCCCACGCTTTCAAAAAACAGTCCAGCTCTTCCGGCCCCCCGGGGCGAGCGATCACCGACTGCGACCAAAATCCACAGGCAATCTGGAACGCGATGCCCAGTCTGTTGAAGCAAAAAAGACGGGCATGTGCCGACTTTTTAGGCGTTCCGGGTCTTTTGAAAGAGGTTGTTGACGGGTGTTGCAATCTCACAACAACTTTACCGACTTCCGTGCCTCGTGGAGTGCATCCGCACCTCTCAAACGCGGCCGACTGAGTCTCTCCTGCAACGGTCCGCGCCCACGCACCGGCGAATCAAGCCATTCGCGTCGCGCGACACTCCATGCGCCGAAAAACGAAAGAGCCGCAGCGACGGAGGCTGCGGCTCTCGCGTGAGGATTTACCCGCTTGCGTCAGGACGGACTGGAGGAGTCCTCCGAGCCTTCCGTCTTCTCCGAAGGACTGGGGCTTGGGGTTGCCCAGCTCGGACCGAGCTCGGGCTCCGGCGTGGGAGCGGGGGCGGCGGCCGGGGCCGGCTTGGGAGCTGCAGCCTTCTTCGCCACGCTCTTCTTGGCGGCCTTCTTCGGCGCTGCCTTCTTGGCAGCTTTTTTCGCGACCTTCTTTGCTGACTTCTTCGCGGATTTCTTTGCGGTCTTCTTGGCAGCCTTCTTGGCAGATTTCTTCGCCGTCTTCTTGGCGACCTTCTTCGCAGACTTCTTCTTGGCCGCTACCGCCTTCTTCACCTTCTTGGCCTTTTTCCCCTTCTTACCCTTCTTCGCTTTAGCCATCGTGATCCTCCTGTTGCCGCTGATTCAGTCTGTCGAGCGCTTCGAATAGTCCGCTTGCCCGGATCGGGATCGTGCTTCTTCGAAGCACCCCCCGCCCGTCCTTTGTCGCGCATGGCCTCCGCGCAAACGCGTGCGCCTGTCGTGGAGAAAACCGCTACCCGCGTCGCCCCAGAACGGCCCCCGGGTCCGGTTCGTGCTCGATAGGCAATCGATCAATTCACCCCTGGCCGAGGACCTCCTGTCGCCCAATCGAGAAGCTCAATCGTGTGCACCACAGGAACTGACGTACCGCCGGCAATCTGAACCATGCAGCCAATATTGCCCGCAGCAATCATGTCCGGCTTGATTGTCGCGAGGTTGGCAAGCTTCCGATCGCGCAACCTCATCGCAATGTCGGGCTGGAGAATGTTGTAGGTCCCCGCCGAACCGCAACACAAATGGCTCTCCGGCACATCTTTCACCACGAATCCATTCTTGGAAAGCAATTCTTTCGGAAGGCCTGTGATTTTCTGCCCGTGCTGCAGCGAACAAGCGGAGTGATAGGCGATAGTGACCTCGTCTTCGAGGCGCGGCGGATCGAGTTCGACGCCGGCAAGATATTCGGTGATGTCCTTTGCCAGCGCGGAGACCTTCGCGGCGGGAGCAGCGAATTCCCGGTCCTCGCGCAGCATGAAACCATAGTCCTTGATCACGGTGCCACAGCCTGACGTAGTCACCAGGATGGCGTCGAGACCGCGCTGTTCCGCCTCCTTCCGCCATGCCGTGACGTTGGCGCGGGCGCGGGCGAGCGCATCGCCATCCTGCCCGAGGTGATGGGTCAACGCGCCGCAGCATTGCTCGTCCTTGACCAGCACCACCTCGATGCCGTGGCGGGTCAGCACATTGATGGCGGCCTTGTTGATGCGCGGGGCAAGCACCTGCTGCGCGCAGCCCTGCAATAGCGCCACCCGTCCCCGCCGTGTCCCAACCGCGGGGAACACGCTTCCCCCCGGCGGACCCGCTGGCGGGAGGCGGGATGGTGCCAGCGCCAGCATCGCCTTGATGCGGCGGAGCAGGCTTGGGGTGGCGTCGGCCCCGGGCGTCGGCAACAGCGCCGCGAACGGCCGGGCGAACCGGGCCAGCGCCATGCTGGTGCGGAAGGCGCCGGCTCGCGGCAGCACGAAGCCAAGCACGGAGCGCAGCAGCCGCTCAGTGAGCGGCCTCCGATAGTCGCTCTCGATCCTGACCCGTGCCTGGTCGACGAGGTGCATGTAGTGCACACCGGACGGACAGGTGGTCATGCAAGCGAGACATGACAGGCAGCGGTCGATATGCTTGACCACCTCCGCAGTCGGCGGCTTGTCCTTCTCCAGCATTTCCTTGATCAGGTAGATGCGGCCGCGCGGGCTGTCGAGCTCGTCGCCGAGCAGCACATAGGTTGGACAGGTCGCAGTGCAGAAGCCGCAATGGACGCAGGCGCGCAGGATCTTGTCGGCTTCGGCAATATCAGGGTTGGCGAGTTGAGCGAGCGAGAATTCGGTCTTCATGATGCAGTCCCCCGCGTCAGCCGGCCGCGGTTGAGGATGTTCTTGGGGTCAAAGCTCTGGCGGACGCGCTCGCTGAGATCGGCGAGCCCGCGCGGCTGCGGATGGAACACGTCCACGGCACGCCGCACCTCCTCGGAGGCGCGGATCAGGGTGGCGTGGCCGCCGGCGGCCTCGACGCGGCCCCGAACCTGCGCGCGCTGCGCGTCCGCCTTGGGCGGCACCGCTACCCAGATCAGCCCGCCGCCCCAATCGTAGATCACGTCGCCGCCGGTCTCCCGCGCCACGGCCTGGCCCAGCGCGCCGCCGGAAGCTGGCGGACAGACGATCCGCCACACCGGCCAGGCGCCGAGCGCACCGTTCGCCGCGAATGGCGTGACGTCACGCAGCGCGCTCCAGATCGACAGGGAGACGGCATCCTCGATGGTCTCAACCGCTCCATATGGGGCGAGCGCCTTGGCGAGACTGGCGGCGCGGTGCGCGGCGGATGCCGCAATCCCCTCGAGCCGCAGCAGCGTGACGGCCTGCTCCGGCGCCCCCAGAGGAGCAAGCGCAGCGTCGGTCGGCCGCAACGCCGAATTGGGCAGATGTGCCGCACCGGAGACATCGAAGGGCGAGCCGAGCGCCGCAGTCATCGCACGGTTGGCGGCGACGTCGTCGAGACCGCGCAGGATAAGCGTGCGTTCGGCCTCCGGCTTCGGCATCACCTTCAGCGTCACCTCCGTCATCACGGCGAGCGTGCCCCACGAACCGCTGAGCAATTTG
Source organism: Bradyrhizobium cenepequi (assembly GCF_020329485.1). Lineage (GTDB taxonomy): Bacteria > Pseudomonadota > Alphaproteobacteria > Rhizobiales > Xanthobacteraceae > Bradyrhizobium > Bradyrhizobium cenepequi. The sequence continues at coordinate 32,145 of NZ_JAGKJI010000034.1, read as the reverse complement.
CAGAGATCGTAGCCGGTGACGTTCTTCACCACCTTGCCGCCCGTCTTGAAGCTGTCGCCGAAGCCGGAGACGGCATGGGCGCCGAGCAGGTGGTCGCGGACGCCGCCGGATTTGATCCGGCGCGACCCGGCGAGCCCTACCCCGATCATACCGCCGATGGTGCCGCTCCCCTTCGTGCCGAGCAGCACCGAGGTATCGACCGGTTCGAAGGCGAATTGCTGGTTCCTGGCATCGATCAGCGACTGCACGTCGGCAAGCGGGGCGCCGGCCTCAACGGTGATGATCAGTTCGTTCGGCTCATAGGAGACGACCGCGTTCAGCGCGGAGAGATCGACCACCGCGTTGGTCGCCATCGGATGGCCGATTTCTCGCCTGGAACCATGGCCGATGATCTCGAGCGGCTGCTCGGCGGCGATCGCCGCCCGTACCGCCTGCTCGACATCAGCCGCATCTCGTACCTTCCGGATATCCACGCCTACCGCCTTGCCTTTCCACCGCAGCCGCTGCTGTTCTCCGCTATCCCTTCTATAGGCATCGATGCCGGACACAAGGGCACCGTGGCGGGGAGATAGAGGTCTCGCGATCGCTCCCTGCGATCCGTTCGGGTCGCATTTCTGGCGTCTCCATCCGACGAGACACTTCGTCCTACATCGAAGCGATTTCGTACATCATTCGTCCGATATCGAATTATCGTCGGCAGGTGCGGATGTAGGAAGCAGCTTCCACTCGACCTATCAAAGGAGCAAATGGCCATGGGTCAATATGCAATCGACAAGACCGTGAAAGAAGCCGTCGGCGGCGGCGGCCTGCTGGTGGTCGCGCAATGGGAGGCGAAGGAAGGCCAAGCCGACCGGATCGCAGATATCCTGTCGCGCTTCCTGCCCGAGGCGCAGCGCGAGCCTGGCGCAAAGCTGTTCCTGATCTCGCGCGCCAAGGACAATCCGGCGCAGTTCCTGTTCTACGAACTGTTCCGCGACGAAGCCGCCTTCAAGGCGCATCAGGAGAGCGCGCATTTCAAGACCTACATCGCCGGCGAAGCGCTGCCGCTGCTGGCAAAACGCGAACGCACGCAATACGCGTTGCTGTGATTGCCGATCGTCGCGTGTCGCGGTGCCAATTGTTGCGCCCTCTCCCCTTGTGGGAGAGGGCAGTTCCGCTGCCTGCAACGAACTCGCTTGGGTGAGGGGTCTCTCTCCACGAGCACTATCGCCCGCGGAGGCAACCCCTCATCGGGCGCTTCGCGCCACCTTCTCAAACCAAGGGGAGCGGGGAAGAACGCGCTCGGCTAGAACCGCGGAATATCCGAAAACGCGAGCTTGCCGCCATGCACGTGGACGCGGCCGAGTTCGGCGCAGCGGTGCAGGGTCGGAAACACCTTTCCGGGATTGAGCAGGCCTTGCGGATCGAAGGCGCATTTCAGGCGCTGCTGCTGGTTGAGATCGATCTCGGAAAACATTTCCGGCATCAAGTCGCGCTTCTCGATACCGACGCCGTGCTCGCCGGTAAGCACGCCGCCGAGCTCGACGCAGCAGCGCAGGATATCGGCGCCGAAGGCTTCCGCCCGCGCCATCTCGCCGGGCTTGTTGGCATCATAGAGAATGAGCGGATGGAGATTGCCGTCGCCGGCGTGAAACACGTTGGCGACGCCGAGCTGGTATTTTTCCGACAGCTCGCGGATGCGCGCCAAGGCCTTCGGCAGCGCGCCGCGTGGGATGGTGCCGTCCATGCAGAGATAATCGGGGGAGATCCGCCCGACCGCGGGGAAGGCCGCCTTGCGGCCGGCCCAGAACAGATTGCGTTCGGCCTCCGAACTGGAGATCTGGCAGCTGGTGGAGCCACAGCCTTGCGCGATTGTCTCGACCCGCCGGATCAACTCATCCACCTCGATGCTCGGACCATCGAGCTCGATGATCAAGAGCGCCTCGACGTCGAGCGGATAGCCGGCATGGACGAAGGCTTCGGCGGCGTGGATCGCCGGCTTGTCCATCATCTCCATGCCGCCCGGGATGATACCGGCGCCGATGATGCGCGCCACGCATTCGCCCGCGGCCTCGACCTCGGCGAAGCCGACCATCAGCGCGCGAGCCGTCTCCGGTTTCTGCAGGATGCGCACGGTAATTTCGGTGATGACGCCGAGCAGGCCCTCCGAGCCCGTGATGATGCCCATGATGTCGTAACCGGCGTTCTCCGCCGACTTGCCGCCGATGCGCAGGACCTCGCCGTTCATCAGCACGAACTCGCAGCCGAGCACGTTGTTCGTGGTCATGCCGTATTTCAGGCAATGCACGCCGCCGGAATTTTCCGCGACATTGCCGCCGATCGAGCAGGCGATCTGCGATGACGGATCGGGCGCGTAGTAGAAGCCGGCATGCGCCACCGCCTGGCTGATCGCGAGGTTGGTGACGCCGGGTTCGGTCACGACGACGCGGTTGTCGAAATCGATCTCGCGGATGCGCTTGAACTTGCCGAGGCCGAGCAGCACGCCGTCGGCGAGCGGCAGCGCGCCACCGGACAGCGACGTGCCGGAGCCGCGCGGCACCACCTTGATGCCCCGCGCGTGGCAATATTTCAGCACCTGTGAGACTTGCTCGGTGGTATCGGGCAGCACCACGACCATCGGCGGCTGGCGATAGGCGGTAAGGCCATCCGATTCGTAGGCCAGCATCTCGGCCGCACTGTCGATCACGCCCTCACCCGGCACGATCGCCCGCAATGCAGCAACGATTTCGCTGCGGCGACTGAGAACCGCCTGATCGGCAGCCGGCATCATGATGGCCATGCGGGTCCCTCCAAACCTTGCGATTTATCGATTTGTCCGGGAAAATCAAGCATTTCCGGGCTCAAATGGGAAGGCCGCGCGAAACCCGCTGCTCCTGCAGATCAAGTTCTCTCTCGGGCAAGCCTGCCTCCGCGAAGACTGTCAAAGTTTCGTCACTTGTCCAACCAAGGTGGGTTTGCCACAAGCAACCTGCCCACCTAATCAGGGAAGAAACAAAGAGCACCACATGAAAACATCGATCTTGAGCGCGCTGGCCGTCGTCACCTCAGTGTTCGTTGCGCCGGGCGCGCAGGCGCAGGATGTTGCCGCAGGCAAGACCTCGTTCAACAAGTGCCTCGCCTGCCATGCGATTGGCGAAGGCGCCAAGAACAAGGTCGGTCCCGAGCTCAACGGGCTCGACGGCCGCCACTCGGGTACCGCACCCGACTACAACTATTCGGACGCCAACAAGAAATCCGGCATCACCTGGAACAAGGAACAGTTCCTCGAATACATCAAGGACCCCAAGGCCAAGATTCCCGGCACCAAGATGGCGTTCGCCGGCATCAAGAACGAGACCGAAGCCAACAACCTCTGGGCCTACCTCGCGCAGTTCGACAAGGACGGGAAAATCAAGCAGTAGCAGCGGTCATCTTGCGTCGTAACGTCCCTTTGGCGGGGCGTTGCGACGCCGACGACCCGTGCTAAGGTAAATCTTGCTCCTGCAGCGGGCGACGACGAGCGTCGCGAATATGAAGTATCCACACCTCGTCACCCTCAAGCCGGTAGTAAACTTTGTACGCATAGCGGGGAACGGCTAGCTCGTACACGTCCGCAATTCGGTTCGCTGCCCGAGCCGCGGATACGTTTCGAGCACGTGAATCGTATTGAGAATGGCGCGCTGAACGTTGGTTGCGCCGTTTGGGCTTCGCTCTTCTAGGAAATCGTAGATAGCTTCGCGATCGTTGAACGCGCGCCGAGTGTATCGGACCTTCATAGACCCCGACGTTTCTCGGCGTTTCTCACCTCTTCGTCCGAAACGAAGTCGCCGCGCTTGGCTTGAGCAAGGCCTTCCGCAATAGCAGCGCGGGTATCGTCATCGAGAGAGACAATGGGTGTTGGCTCTCCGGCGAGAGAGAGCAGTGCGTTAGCAAGAGCGTCCTGATCTTGCACAGGGAGCCCTCGCATCCGCTCGATGGCACGTTCAAGTAACTTAGTCATAATTGGCATTATATCCGTCCATGACTCGATTGCCACTCTCCTCCGGCCGCGGCGATGCGCGATTTCCCGATCATCGCCTCGATCTCCGCGATCACCAGATCCGCGGCTGCGTTCTGGATCATGTGGCCGGTGCCCGGCAGCACGATCAGCCTGGCATGCCGCACCGCGGCGGCGAGCGGACGGGAGTGGATGTCGGTCGAGACCGTCCTGTCAGCGTCGCCGGTGATGATGGTGAGAGGCGCCTTGATCATGCCGTAGCGCGGCGCCTGCTCGGCAACCGCGGCCTTCAATGTCACCAGGTCGCGGGCATTGGCGATGAACTCGCGCGGCCGCAGCAACAGCGGTGTCGCTGTGTCCTTCACGAAGCCGTCCGGCATGGTCTGCGGCAGGAATACGCCGCGTGCGCCCGGCCCGGTGAGCAGCGTGCCGAGCGGCAGCGTGATGGTGTAGGCGAATAGCGGGCCGATCACAGGCGTAGCGATCAGCTCGTTGTACTTGCCGACGCCGCCCTTCCAGGGATAGGCGACCGGCGCGAGCAGCACGAGGCCGGCCATGCGGTCCGGATCATCGAGCGCCAACCGTAGGCCCAGCGCGCCGCTCCAGGAGTGCGCCACCACCACCGCCCGCTCGACGCCGAGCTTTGTCAGCGCCTCCGAGATCATCCGGCCCTGGGTCGCAGGCGTGGAATCGCTGGCCCGCGCGCGGGTGCTCCAGCCATGGCCGGGACGATCGATCAGAATCACCCGGTGGTCTCGGGCGAGGCGCTCGCCGAGCGGGCGGCGCATCACCTCGAGATTGGAGCTTGCACCATGCAACATCACGATCGGTGGCGAGGCCGCCCCGCGCGGGCCGATATCGACGACGTGCAGCGCGTCGCCTGTCACCTCGACCATCACGCCCTGCGCGGGAAAGGCCCGTTGCACCAGCACGATGCCCACCTGTGTGGCTGCGACCAGCAACGCCAGCGCCGCCACCGCGATCACAATCGCCATCGAGCAGGCCCGGATGATCTGTTGGAGGGGTAAACGGCGCCCGCCGACGGCACATCATCCGACGCTGCCGGTTTTCCACAGCGCGCCCATCCTGTGGATAGCGGGTTCATATCAGCGTCATCGCCTATTCCGTAACTTCTCGCCGGCATTCTGCCAAAACGCGCGGCTTGATCGAGATGGAACACGGCAAGCCTGTCCACAGAATCCACAGGAACAGGACGCCGCAGCAACAGTTCACAAGGAAATTCGGAGGAGTATCAATGAGTTCCGATCCGTGCGAAGCGGCTATCGACCAGATCGTCGCAAGCTGCAATGGTGACCTGCATGGCGCATTGAGGGCGTTGCTGTTGGTCAATGAGCAACTCGAGGCCGAGCTGCAGCAGCTTTATGCTGCGGCGGCGCGCGACGAATTCACCCGCGGCGGGAGGCTCCTGCACTGAGTTCAGCGGGTCAACCCCGCGCCGCCGAGTGGGCCCTACTTGGGATTGTCGGCCGGCGGTTGATCCTTTGGACATTGGCTGATGGTGGAGCGCGCGAGTTTGGCGTCGTCGACCGAGTTATAAGGGCCGTCGGCGAACCAGATGTTCCCGTCGACGATCGGGTTGCTGGTGACAATGTCGCAGGTGTCGGTGGCGTGGTTGCCCACCACCCAATATAGCCCGTCGGCAAGACCGACGGCCGTCGTCGCGACGATTACCGTGCCGGCCAACAACACCGCTTTCATGGCTTCGCTCCGAGCAGGTTCGAGTGGGAACCAAGCGCGTTAGCGGCAATTGTTCCGCACCGCAATCGGCTGCTCGAAGTCGTGGTTAATCCACCGGGACTAGATATCGCGGCCTTCGACTTTTTCGCTGAGCTGCTTTACCAATTCCGGCACCTTCTCCAGGTGCGGATTGATGGCAAGCGCCTTGCGGAACGCGTCAAGCGCGCGCTTGTCGTCGCCCAAGTCCTGCATGATCATGCCGAGGCCAGCCAGCGCGCCGAAATGGCGGGGTTCACGCGTGAGGACTTGTTGGAGGTCCTCCAGCGAATGCACATAGTCATTCTTCAAGTAGTAGATTGTCGCGCGCCGGTTCCAGCCTTCGATATAGTCGGGGCGCAACTTCACGACGGCATTGAGCAATTTCAGCGCGACATCAATGTTCTGGGCGTCCATCGCGGCCTTGGCGCGTACCATTAGAAGCATTGCGGTATCGCTCGGCGTCTGCAGCCACTGCGCCCAGATCCGCGCCTCCACATGCTTGGCGCTGGCATCATCGGGCGCGGCCTTCAGTGCGCCAAACAGGAAATCGAGTCCGCGCATCCGGTCGGCGCCCACGTTCGGCAATTTACTGGGCGCCTCGGGGAGCTTCTTCTGCTCCTTGGGCGGGGGGATGACCCGGGGATCGCCTTGGGCGAACGCAGTCGCCGGCGCCGCAATCACGATCGCGGCGAGCAGGAGCGCGAGCTGACGGTTTATCGGCCTCAGGAATCCCAATTCCATTGCCGCAGCTTAAACGCACAACGTCGCGCTGCAAAGCAGCGCGACGTCAAAGACGTGTGAAACGATGCGTTGGGGCGAACCGGGAACAGGGACCCGCGATCAGCCCTGGCGAGCCTTGAAGCGGCGCTGCACCTTGTTGATCACATAGACTCGGCCCTTGCGGCGGACCAGACGGTTGTTGCGATGGCGGCCGCGCAGCGATTTCAGCGAGTTACGGACCTTCATGGGACAATCCTGATGCGTTGAAAGGCCGTGCTCAAGCCCGAACCTAAAACCTGCCCAAATATGGCAAATGGGATTTGTCCCGAAAAAGGCCTTGCCGCCCGGGACACGCGCCTTCTAGGCGATCGGGGGCGTAAATGTCAATCTTAATAGGCCTTCCGCCCGTAGGGTTTCGGCCGCCTTGCGAAATTCGTTATGTAGTATAATCAATTTGGAAACCCGCGAAGAAGCCGGGAACCCCAAAGGAACCCCAAGAATGCCCAAGCTCAAGCTGCCCGACATCGACAATGTCGTCGCGATCGACATCCACACCCATGCTGAGGAGCCCTGCGGCATGCATGGCGACGACGGCTATGACGACTTCCAGGCGCAGATGGCGGAGTATTTCAAGTCACCGCACAAACATCCGCCGACGGTGCCGGAGACCGCCGCCTATTACCGGTCCAAGAACATCGCGGCCGTGATCTTCCCCGTTGATGCCGAGCGCGAGACCGGTTTCCGCCGCTACAACAATTACGAGGTGCTGGAAGTCGCATCCGAAAATCTCGACGTGCTGATCCCCTTCGTCAGCATCGATCCGCACAAGGGCAAGCTTGGCGTGCGCGAGGCACAGAAGCTGATCGAGGACTACGGTGTCCGCGGCTTCAAATTCCATCCGACCATGCAAGGATTCTATCCGAACGACCGCTTGGCCTATCCGCTCTATGAAGCGATCAATGACGGCGGCGCGATCGCGCTGTTCCACACCGGCCAGACCGGAGTCGGCAGCGGCATGCCCGGCGGCATGGGGATGCGGCTGAAATATTCCAACCCGATGTATATGGACGATGTCGCCGCCGACTTCCCCGACCTGAAGATCATCCTCGCGCACCCGTCCTTCCCTTGGCAGGAAGAGGCGCTCTCGGTCGCGACCCACAAACCGAACGTCTATATCGACCTCTCCGGCTGGTCGCCGAAATACTTTCCGCCGATCCTCGTGCGCTACATCAACTCGATCCTTCAGGACAAGATGCTGTTCGGCTCGGACTGGCCGGTGATCACGCCGGACCGCTGGCTTGCGGATTTCGCCAAGCTCGACATCCGCGAGGAGATTCGGCCAAAGGTCCTGAAGGCCAACGCGCGGAAGATTTTGGGTATATAAGCGATCGGTGATCGCCGGCTGGCGATCAAGCGGGAGGTGTCGATGACGAGCCTCGCCAGGATCGCTACCACTATCGCCGCGATTGTCGCCGCACTCCTGATCGGCGGCGGGACCGCATGCCGCGCGGCTGACGCGCCGGAGAGCCGCATCGTCGAAGTCGAGAATCCGCTGGCGAGTTCGCAGCCCTTGCAAGGATACCTGCGTCAGCCCCGCGATAGCGGCACTTCGCCCGCGGTGGTCCTGCTTCACGGGTGCAGCGGCGGCTCGCGGCAGCTCGACCAGCGCTGGGGCAAGCTGATCGTATCCTGGGGCTATGTCACGCTCACGCTGGACCGCTTTGGCCCACGCGGCCTCACCAGCACCTGCACCAGCGGCCCGCCCGCCGCAGCCGTCTTCGACGCCTATCGGGCGCTGGCCTTCCTGGTGCAGCAGCCCTTTGTCGATCGCGATCACGTCGCGGTTATCGGCTTCTCGCAGGGCGGGTTGCTCGCGCTTACTTCGGTCGAGCGCGGGATGATCGAGCGGACGTCGAATGACAAATTCCGCGCAGCGATCGCATTCTATCCGCCGTGCCTCGGCATCAAGGACAGCATGACTGTGCCGACGCTGATCCTGATCGGCGAGCTCGACGACTGGACGCTGGCGAGGGAGTGCCGCAACCTGGTGGAAGGCCGCGACGACTACGGCATTTCGCGCCAGAAGGGCCTGGGCGTTCCGATTGAGTTCATCGTCTATCCCGGCGCCTATCACGCTTTCGATGTCCCGGGCCTCGCAACGCCACTGAAGTTTCTCGGGCATCACCTCGAATTCAACCAGGCAGCCAGGGATCAATCGGTCGACGCAGTCCGCAAATTCCTGTATGCGACAATCGGCGGGCAAGAGAAGTTACAATGACCATCCAAGCCGTCGTCTTCGATGCCTATGGCACGCTCTATGACGTCCAGTCGGTCGCTGAAGTGACCGAGGATGCCTTCCCGGGCTATGGCGAGCTCATTACGCAGATCTGGCGCATCAAGCAGCTCGAATATAGCTGGCTGCGCTCGCTGATGCGGCGCTACCAGGACTTCTCCGTCGTCACGCGCGACTCGCTCGCCTACACCCTGCGGAGCCTCGGCCTGCAATATGACGCCGGGACGTTCGACAGAATCATCGACAAATACCTGCACCTCGATCTCTATCCGGACGCGCTTGCCTCACTCGAAGCGATGAGGGGCAAGAAGCTCGCGATCCTCTCCAATGGCAGCCCGGACATGCTGAACGCGCTGGTGCGCAACAGCGGACTCGACCGCGTGCTCGACGCAACCATCAGCGTCGATGCCAAGAAGATATTTAAGCCGAGCGTCGAGGTCTACACGCTGATCGAAGAGGTGCTTCGCGTGCCTCCCTCGGACGTGCTGTTCATCTCCTCGAATCCGTGGGACGCCTGCGGCGCAAAGGCGTTCGGCTTGAATGTCGCCTGGATCGAGCGGGTGACGCCAGAGGCGATGGCGCTCGCCTGTGTCGAAAACGAGACCTTGCCGCCGCTCACGATGTTCAAGGCACTCCGCACCCAGATGGATGAGCTCGGCGTTGCGCCGGACCATCGCATCCATAATTTGTCAGAGCTTCCTGCGCTGATTTCTTCCTACAGGTCCTAGAATATGAGTCTGGAATCCGTTCGCGCCTTCTTCGCCGAGAAGGCGCCCGACATTGCCGTGATCGAATCGACCAAGAGTTCCGCGACGGTGGCGCTTGCGGCAGAGGCCTATGGCGTCGAGCCCGCGCGCATCGCCAAGACGTTGTCGCTGCGGGTCGGCGAGCGCGTGGTTCTGATCGTCACCAGCGGCACCTCACGGATGGACAACAGGAAGGTGAAGGCGCTGTTCGGCGTCAAGCCGAAGATGCTGGGGCTGCACGAGGTTGCCGATATCACCGGGCACGAGGTCGGCGGCGTCTGCCCGTTCGGCCTGAGGACACCGCTGCCGGTCTATTGTGACGTGTCGCTGAAGGCCTTCGACATCGTCGTGCCCGCTGCGGGCTCGACCCACAGCGCAGTCAAAATCTCGCCGGCGCGGCTCGCGGAATTGACGTCGGCCGAATGGGTCGACGTCTGCGAGCATCGGTCGCAGGAGGAAGCGTCGGCCTATTCGTCGTCGTCATAAGGTCTCGGCGGCGCCTGCTGAGGCTGCGCAGGCGGCGGCGCGCCCCTTGCACGCGGCACAGTTCGCGGCAGCGCACGTGAGGGCGGCTGCTGGGCGCTTGCACTGGATTCGAATACCGCACGGCAATCATGTGAGAGTTGCGGCGTGTTCTGCCGCAAACACGCCGTGATGCGGTTGACGTCGGGGATTTGATCGCTGCAGAGCCGCCAGACATCCGGCGTGCAGGCCATCTGCTGTTCCCAGGTTCCGCGATACTCTTCGGAGAATGCCGGGTTTTGCACGATCGGTCCGGTGCCGATCAGGATCGCACAACCCAGGACAATGCGCGGCGTTCGCATGCGGGATCCTCTTCCAATATCTTGTCGATAAACGTCTCGTTCGGTGCTGTCTCGGCGCGCGGGTTCCACGCACAAGTCACACTCCAACCATGGGCACAAGCCACGCTTTAACTGTGGCAAATGAATGAGACTGCGGAAGGTTCGCGGCCCGCAACAAAATGTGAAACCGCCTACTCCACTTTGCCGATTTTCTTGACCGCCGCGATCAGCCGCGCGCTGTCGTCGGCAACGAATTTGGAAAACTCGGGCGCATCGAGATAGGCAACCGGACTGCCCGCGGTCTCGAAGGTCTTGACCACCTCCGGCATCCTCACTGCTTCCGCCATCGCCTCGCGCAGTCGCGTCATGATCGGCGCGGGCAATGCGCGCGGCGCGAACAGGCCGGCCCAGATGTAAAACTCGACATCCTTGTAGCCGAGCTCCTTGAACGTCGGCAGCTCCGGGAAACTGGCGACGCGTTCGGCGCCCCAATTGGCGAGCACCCGCATCTTGCCGTCGGCAACCTGCTGCTTCAGCGTCCCCGGCGCGGATGCCACCGCCTGCACCGTGCCGCTGAGTAGCGCGGTCAGCGCCGGGCCAGCGCCGCGGAACGGCACGTGCAGCAGTTTGATGCCGGCGCTCGCGGCAAACATCTCCATCGCGACGTGAAGCGTGCCGTAGGGACCGGACGAACCATAGGGAATCTGGCCAGGACGCTTCTTGGCGTCGTCGACAAAATCCTGCAGCGTCTTCCATGGGGCGGAGGCCGGCACCGCGAGCAGCGTCGGATCGGCAAGCACGCGCGCGATCGGTGCGAATTGCGAGACTTCATAGGCGACCGGGCGGTCGAACAGCCGATCGGCTTCGGGCAGTACGGCGAGCGAGGACAGCGTCATCAACAGCGTGTAGCCGTCCGGCTCGGCGCGCGCCGCCTGCGCATTGCCGACCGAGCCGCCGGCTCCGCCGGCGCGGTTGTCGACAATCACCGGCTTGCCGAGGATCCGCTCCAATGCCGCCGCCACCGGCCGCGCCGCAAGATCGGCCTGCCCGCCGGCCGGAAACGGCACGATCATGGTGATATTGCGGTTGGGATAAACAGCGCCTTGCGCGAAAGCAGCGTGGGAAAGCGCGGCCTGCGCCAGCGGCAGGACGGCCGCGGCTCTGAGAATCTCCCGGCGATTCATCGGCATTTTCTCCCAGTGGTTTTGTTTTCCTTTGTGGGAAGAGCGTAGCCGATAGAGGGCGCGATAGGCAAAGGCGGCCTTCGCCTCACCGCTTCCTGCCCTTGCCAAAATGCTTCGCCAGGAAGTCCGCCAGCACTTCGACGCGCGCGGGGCGCGGGCCGCCGGGAGGCATCACCAGGTGCACGGCGCCTTCGGGCTGCTTCCAGCCCTTCAGGATCACCTCGACCTCGCCGCGCGCGATTGATTCTCCAATGATGAAATCGGGGAGATCGGCGATGCCGAGGCCGGCGATAACGGCCGGCAGCAGCGCTTCGCCGTTGTTGACGCGCAACTGTCCCGAGGGTCGCACGCTCGCCTGTTCGCCCGCCGCGTTGGTATAGTGCCAGACGCCCGCGGTCGAGAGATGGGCGTAGCCGAAGCACTTGTGCTCGGCGAGATGCATCGGATGCGTCGGCCGGCCGTAGCGCTTCAGGTAGGACGGCGCGGCCACCGTGTAGCGCGGCATCGCGCAGAGCCGCCGTGCGATCAAGGATGAATCGGGCAAGCGCGCGATGCGGAGGCCCGCATCAAAACCTTCGCCGATCAGGTCGACGGTGGCATCGCTCAAATGCAGGTCGATCGACACTTCCGGATATTTCTCCAGAAACTCCGGCAGCAACGGCGCGACTGATTTCACCCCGAAGGTCATGGGCACCGCGAGCCGCACCAGCCCGCGCGGGGTGACCGATTGCGCCAACGCCTCGTTCTCGGCCGCCTCACCGTCGGCAAGCAGGCGCGCCGCGCGCTCGGACAGTTTTTGCCCCGCATCCGTCAGTGCCAACCGCCGCGAGGTGCGGTTGAACAGCCGGGCTCCTAACCGGTCCTCGAGCCGGCTGACCGCCTTGGAGACGGTGGCCTTCGACAGCGCAAGCTCCGTTGCGGCCGCCGCAAACGACCGTAATTCCACGACTTTTGCGAAGATTGCGAGCGCTTCGAAATCCGGGAGCTTTGACATTCTGGCGGTTGGCCTTTGCCCGTAAATGGAAACAATGAGTTTCGATAGTTTCTATTTCTATACCACGGCCGACGGCATATCCAAACCCAATCGAAATTTGAGGAAACTCCGATGATCGAAGTCAGAACCTATGCGAAGCTCGGCGGCGCCGATCATGGCTGGCTGAAGGCGAAGCACCACTTCTCGTTCGGCAGCCACTACGATCCGGGCAATATGGGCCATGGTGCGTTGCGCGTGTGGAACGATGACGAGATCGCGCCGAACACCGGCTTCCCGCCGCATCCCCATGCCAACATGGAGATCATCACCTATGTCCGCGAAGGTGCGATCACGCATCAGGACTCGCTCGGCAACAAGGGCCGCACCGAGGCCGGGGACGTGCAGGTGATGAGCGCGGGAAGCGGCATCCGTCACGCCGAATACAATCTCGAGCCGTCGAAGACGAAGATCTTCCAGATCTGGATCGAGCCGACGACGCAAGGCGGCGAGCCGACCTGGGGCTCCAAGCCGTTCCCGAAAGCCGATCGCTCCGGCACGCTCGTCACCATCGCGAGCGGCTTCGATGACGATGCCGACGCGCTGCCGATCCGCGCCAAGGCGCGCGTGCTTGCCACCACGCTGAAGGGCGGCGAAAGCGCGGAATATGCGCCGGAGCAAAAGCGGCATCTCTATCTCGTGCCCGCGACCGGCAGCATCGAAGTCAACGGCGTGCGTGTCGATGCCAGGGACGGCGCCGCAATCCGTGATGAAGCCAAGCTGACGATCACCGCGCTGGAGGATTCCGAACTGGTGCTGGTCGACGCGGCGTAATTCCACTCGTCATGCCCGGGCTCGACCCGGGCATCCATCTCTCCCGTAAGAGTCTTCCCGAGATGATGGACTGCCGGGTCCCCGGCAATGACCTCCCAAGTTCAACTCTGCCTATCCAAACCAAAGGAGAGCCATCATGGCCAAAGTTCTCGTCCTCTATTATTCCGCCTATGGTCACATCGAGGCCATGGCGAATGCGGTCGCCGAAGGCGCGCGCGAAGCCGGCGCCAGCGTCGATATCAAGCGCGTGCCTGAGCTGGTGCCGGCCGAGGTCGCGAAGGCCTCATACTACAAGCTCGACCAGGCAGCGCCGATCGCAAAGATCGACGATCTCGCCAATTATGATGCAATCATCATCGGCACCGGCACCCGCTTCGGCCGCATGTCCTCGCAGATGGCGAACTTCCTCGATCAGGCCGGCGGCCTCTGGGCCAAGGGCGCCTTGCATGGCAAGGTCGGTGGCGCCTTCACCTCGACCGCGACCCAGCATGGCGGGCAGGAAACGACGCTGTTCTCGATCATCACCAACCTCCTGCATTTCGGCCTCACCGTAGTCGGCCTCAACTATGGCTTTGCCGGCCAGATGAAGCTCGACGAAATCACCGGCGGTTCGCCCTATGGCGCCACCACGATCACCGGCGGCGACGGCAGCCGGCAACCGAGCGCCAACGAGCTTGCAGGCGCGCGCTATCAAGGACGTGTGATCGCAGAGACCGCGAAAAAACTGCATGGCTGATACGAGCTTGAGGGCGTTCTCGTTTACGAGCGTGGCCCTATATCGAGCGTGCGGTCGGAGATTTCATTTCGATCGCACCTTCATGTTCAAAACCGCATGACTGCAGCCGCCAGGTCCTTGCCCCCCGGACCTGGCGGCACATGCGCGTTGGGGTCCCGACATGGTTGAAATGCTTTTCATGGCGCAGCTAGTGCGCAGACCGCTTCAGGCGATGGCGCGGCGCTGGTGGTGCACGGGTCTGTTCCGCGCCACGCGCGGGCGACGCCGCTGTCCGGAATGCACGAAGTCGTGATGTCAATTGTCAGGCCGCATCCTGGGAGTTGCCATAACGAATTCGTGATAGGATGAATGCTCAAGCGCCGTCGCGCGTGAGGTCTAGGCATGAACAACACCAAACAAATTTTATGGCCAGAGCTGCCGACCGCGGCGTGGCGTGACACCTCTGCCACTCTGCATCTCTGGACCCAGATCGTCGGCAAGATCCGGCTGGTGAAGTCGCCCTGGCTGAATCACTCCTGGCACGTCACGCTCTATGTCACCGCGCGCGGGCTCACCACCTCGCCGATCCCTGACGGCATTAGAATGTTTCAAATCGATTTCGACTTCATCGATCACGCCTTGCGCATTTCGACCAGCGACGGCGCCGAGCGGCATTTTGCGCTGGCCGGGCTCTCGGTGGCGAGCTTCTACACCGCGGTGCTCGCTGCGCTGAGGGAGCTCGGCATCGATGTTGCGATTGACGAAACGCCAAACGAATTGCCTGACCCGATCCGGTTCTCTGACGACAACCGGCACCACTCCTACGATCCGGATGCGGTGCGGCGCTTCTTCCAGATCCTCTTGAACTGCGACCGGCTGTTCAAGCAGTTCCGCACCGGCTTCCTCGGCAAAGCCAGCCCCGTGCATTTCTTCTGGGGCAGCTTTGATCTCGCGGTGACGCGTTTCTCCGGCAGGAGCGCACCACGCCATCCCGGCGGTGTGCCGAATCTGCCGGACGCGGTGGCGTATGAAGCCTATTCGCACGAGGTGAGCAGCGCAGGTTTCTGGCCGGGCGGCGGCGCCATCGACTATCCGGCGTTCTATTCCTACGCCTATCCTGAGCCCGCAGGCTTCCGCGCCGCCAAGGTGCGACCCGATGCAGCCTTCTTCAGTGAAAAGCTTGGCGAATTCATCCTGCCCTATGATGCGGCGCGCACCTCCGGTGATCCCGACCAGGCGGTGCTGGAATTTCTGCAAAGCACCTATGAGGCTGCCGCGATTGCCGGGAAATGGGATCGCACAGCGCTGGAATGCCCGCTTGGCCGACCCGGCGTGGTCCGGCAACTCTGAGCAGCGCCAGCCTTGGATCATGATCCGATCAAGATCATGATCTCGTCTCTCCGATTGAGCATGATCACTTCGGAAATCACGCTCTAGTTCAGCAATTCCGGCTTTGTCACCGTTTGCCTGACCTGCGCGCCACAATCGGAGCATTCGTAGGTAAAGTCGATCTTCGCCAGGCTCCAATGCGGCTCAACATCCGTGACGAACATCGGAAGCCCTGCGCAGCTCGGGCAGATGACGAAGTCGGGTTCCACGGCATGGCGATGGATGTAGGCTGGCATGTCGGCTCTCCTTGCGGAACATTCCCGGTGGCCCTTTGCCCGAGAGCCAGCATACGGCGCTGCAGCGACCACAATTGTGGACTTTTGCGAACATAGAATGAACATCCCCACAATCCGTGTGAGTGTGACAAATCTGCATTGAAGCAGATCAGCTTTCTTCGCGGGTGGGCGGCTTGCCGAGCGCGCGTTTCAGATACGTTGTTAACTTCGGATAGCGGCGCAATTCCTGCGCGGCGCGGTCGCGGAGCGCATGGGCTAGTCCGCGCCAGCTCAATGCGGCGCTGATATCGAGCAGCGGCAGGCGCTTCACGCCGAAGCGGCGCTTATAGGCATAGTTGCCGATCGAGAAATCGAACTCGCGGACGCCCTGCTTGTGCAACGCCGCCATGGTGCGCTCGATGATCAGCCGTCCCGGCGAGCAGTTGCTCCATTTGTCGCCGGCGTTGCTGATGCGGATCATCACATAGCGCGAGCCGTTGCGGACACCGAGCAGCGTTGCCACCACCTCTTCACCCGCTGTCAAAGCCGACACAATGGCATAGCCGCTGGCGACACCGTTACCGACCAGACTGCGATAGAACGCAGCGCAGTTTTCGTCATTGAGGATGAAATTGACTCCCAGATTCTGCATCCGCGAGCTCTGCTGAGCCTCGGTCGTCGCGAGAATGCGCAACGCCTCGTCAGGGTCTGGCGCAATGCCAAATGCAGCGGCGGGATCGCGCGTGAACACGCGCCAGCTCCGCTCCAATTCCTTGCGCGTGGTCCGCTCCAGCGTGTGGCGCCAGGCATCGTAGTCCTCGCCCGTAGTGACGAGATTGCCGTTGACGGGGCAAACCGCCGCGGTATCGAGCAGCGCCAGCGGATTGGGCCGGCCGTCGAGATCGGGCGCAACCTTGCGGAAGCGGATCAGATCGGCGCCGCCGGGCAGCTTGCGCAACGCAGCGCGCAAGTCACGCCAGAAGACACGTGCTGCCGCGGCATCGCGGGGCGCGGCGGGCCCGAGCAACGGCGCGTTATAATCGGTGAGATGAAGGTCGGCGAATTCGATGGTTCGAAGGCTGCCGTGTCGATGACGGATCAACGGCAACAGCGCGGCCGGCTCGCCAGTCGCGGCATCGGTAACCAACGCGATCACCGGCGAGACGCCCTCGGTGTCGGCGAAAGCGGCGTACCAGGCTTCATACCATTGCGGATTCTGGAACGCGGTCGGAGGAGCGAACGTACCCCATCGCACTGCCGCCTGCGTCCAGTCGGAAAAGATGTCGACGCGGTAGCCGGCCGCGCGCGCCTTCGCCCGCGCCGAGAGCTTGCCCGCCGATGTCGCGAGTACCGTCATCGCCGTCGCGCTTACGCCGCCTTCGGCAAGTCGACGATCTTGCCAAGCTCGGTCTCGTCGAGGCGGAAGTCGATCGGACGCCGCACCGAGCGCTCGCGCTTCACCCATTTGCCGTCGCGCAGCAGCTTCTGCATCACCTGCTTGGCAAAGAATGACGGACCGCGCAGGCTGCGGCTCTTCGGCGTGTAGCCGAAGCGATGACGCAGCATGCCATTGGCGAGGTGCAGTATCTGCGCGCGCCGGATTTCGTCGTTCACGTAGGATACCGTCATCGAAATGTTGACGACGCCGAGATTCTCGACGCGATGCGGCGCGTTCAGCGGCCAGTTCAACATCTGGCCAGGCTCGAGATCGATCACCTGGGCATGTTGGTCGTACCAGGACGCATAGGGGATATCGACCTCGACGTCGAACAGCGCGATGTCTTCGAGATGCGCCGGCCGGATGAACGGCGGCGTGTTCGGATAGATATAGACGCGCTTGCGGCCGGCGATCTGGATCAATCCCTGCCCCGGCAGGTCGGCATGGTAATAGACCTGCGCGTCCGGGGAGGAGACGAGGATGCCCGCCTGATATGTCGGCGCGTCAAAGCCGGGGACCTTGGCGCCGATCTCCGCAAACATCCGGCCGACCATCTCGCGGAAGCGGCGATCGACGGAGGTGACGTTGCGCAGGTTGAGCCACAGACCGCCGCGCGAGATCGCCTCGATCACCTGGCGACCTCTCAGCTTGCCGATCTCGCCTTCGCGCCAGACCCGGCTGGAACCCTTCCCGCCGGTCTTGACCAGGCTGTAATGCTCGCGCGGATAGTTCTCGATCAGCTTCGCGAGCTCGTCCATGGAGAACGCGGGCTGCTTGTGCATCACGTGATCGAGCCGGATCGGCTGATGGCTCCAGAGCTGCGAATGGGTGGCGTCCCATTTCGTAAAGATCTTGCCTGCCGTCATGTCGCACTCCTGCTCGCCTTGCGTCGTTTTGATCTTCCGATGTCCCGTTACGGGACGCCCGGGCGGCCTTCACGCCAGGATTGGCAAAATCAGTGCCGGCACTTCTTGAGGCGCTTACCGGAAGCTAAGGTCTGCGCGATATGGCTAACTAGGATCAGCCCGGAAGCCATGCCGCTGCAGCGATGACCTCCACACCCCGATATCGGGCGCTGTTTCTCGGCGCGGGAGCCGAGATGCATTGCGGCGTCGGGCAGTTCACACAGCTGCTGGGTCAAGCGATCGAAAAGCTCGACCCCGGGAGTAGCCAGACGTTAACCCTGACGCGCAGCCAGGGATCGCTCCGCGACATCTGGCGCGCAGTCGGTTCGGTGCAGAGCGTGGTCTGCAATTTTCCGATCGTCGCCTGGAAGCGCGTGATCCTGCGGCCGCTCCTTACGCTCGCGATCGCAAAGCTCAGGCGGCGCAAGATCATCCTGGTCGAACATGAATGGGCCGGGCTGAACTGGATGCGGCGGATCACCTACATCCCCGCGGTGTGGCTTGCTGACAGCATCGTCATGTTCTCGCCGCTGGTGCGGAAGGAGCTTGCCGATGACGCTGTGGTCGCTTCTGCCGTCAACAAATCTGTGCTGGCGCCCTTGCCCCCCAATGTCGAGGCGCCGGCGAAAATTGACGATTCCGAGTTGCGGCAGCGGCTATCAGCGGCACGCGCCAGTGGACGATTGGTGATCGGCCATTTCGGCTCGATCTACCCGGGCAAGCAGCCGAATGCGCTGCTCGAGATCGGCGCGATCCTGAAGGCGCGCGGGTTGCGGCCGCTGCTTGTCTATATCGGCTCCTTCATCCGCGGCGTCGACAAAGTCGAGGAGAATTTCCGCGCCCGCGCCGCCGAGCTTGGTCTCGGCGAGGACGTCATCGTCTCCGGCTTCGTTGCCTCGGACGCCGAAGTGTTTGGCCTATTCGGCGAGGTCGACGCATTCTGTTATCCGCTGGACGAAGGCATCACGGCGCGCCGTTCGAGCATCCTCACCTGCGCGCAATCTGGCCGGCCGCTGATCGCGACCGGCCCTGCCCTGCCTGGCGAATTCGGTCACCATCCGCGTTTCAGGGAATTGATTGATCGCGGCGCGATCGTCCTGGTTCCGCGCGGGTCGGCGCGCGAGGTCTATGCCGATGCGATCCTGGCCGCGGTGAGACAGCCGCCGCCA
Organism: Bradyrhizobium cenepequi; assembly: GCF_020329485.1. Taxonomy (GTDB): domain Bacteria; phylum Pseudomonadota; class Alphaproteobacteria; order Rhizobiales; family Xanthobacteraceae; genus Bradyrhizobium; species Bradyrhizobium cenepequi. The sequence goes on along the minus strand of NZ_JAGKJI010000034.1, from coordinate 13,051 downwards.
GAAGCGCCTTTCGACTTCTCCGGATGGTGGCACGATGTGGCAACAACTGTTGCCGCGGTCATCTATGCCCGTAGCCGGAATCGCGCGAGATAGTGCAGACCGAACACGGCGATCAGAAACGTCCCCCAGATCGGATCGGCTCGGTCGAGGAAAAAGCTCTCCATCGACGACAAATAGAGCCCGAACAGCCATATTCTCAGGAACATCATCGAGAGCGGGCCGTCATTGCCGCCCTCGTCGGCGGTCTGGAAGTCGCGCAGCGGCTTGACGACGATCGCTACGATCAGGAGCACGAGACCCGGCAGGCCAGCGCCGAGAGCGGTGTCGAGATATCCGTTATGGCTGTGCGAGGCATAACCCGCCCATTCCTTGCCTTCCTTGAGATTTGTGATCGCCTCGCTGCCCCAGAAGGCTTCGAAGCCATAGCCGGTCAGAAGCCGCTGATGCAGGGAATCGACAGCAAAGACCCAGATGTCGGAGCGGCCAGTGAAGCTCGTATCCAGCGGCAGGAGCTTCGCAATGGAGGCAAGCGTGTCGCTCAGCACCGTGCCGACGCTGAACAGATTGAGCGCGATGAGCGGCAGCAGCAACAGCAATGCGCGTCCCCAGAAGGAGCGGACCACCGACGTCAGCGAGGTCAGCAGCAGCACAGCCAGGCAAAGCGAGATCGAGCTCTTGCCTGCCGAGTAGACCAGGAACAGGGCCGAGAGCGCTATGACGATGACGCCCGAGATCCATCCGCCGGCGCGGATGAAGTAGACGCCGAAAAACATCATTATCGCCATCATCGCGGCGGCAACGTTCTTGTGCCCGAACACGCCGCGCCAATTTCCGGCAAGCGCCGGCTCCTGCGGGTCGGTCGCCAGATGGATCGACAGGTTCGGGGCCAGCAGTAACCCGAGATAGCAGGCCGCGAGCAAAGCCAGCGCGGCGATGCCGAACCAGCGCATCAATTCGCTCTGCGACTTCGGCAACAGCATCATTGTCGCCGTCACCACCACGACGAATACTGACAGCGCAAAACGGCGGCTCGAGGTGGCTGGATCGAACGACAGCACGACGGTCAGGCAAAGCCAGGTCCCGAACAGCACATAGGTCGGGGTCAGCAACGACGCCAGCGCCGGCATGTTGTCGCGCATGGTCAAGAACAGCATCAGCACCATGAGCACGCCGAACAGCGCGTAGAGCACGGCTTCCTTGCCTGACGTCACCTCGCCGATGCGCATGTCGCTGAGATCGTCGAATGGATGCAGCGAGATCCACAACAGCAGCAGAATCCCGATGAAGACCGCGGCGCGGACGAAGTCCATCACCGGCCGTCGCCAGACATCGGCAAAGACGGCCCGGGCTTCGGACGTGATGAGGAACTCGGTCACGAAACGATCTTCGAGGCGGCGTAGGGCTGCGGCTCGAGGCCGAGCACTGCAAGCGCGCTGCCGACCGCAACCGTCATCGGATGCATGGCAATGATGGGCTGGTGCTCCCTTAAGACGATACGCGTGGCGCGGAACAGCGAGAACGGCACCAGGCCGAACATCTTGGCCACGACAGCGGCGCGCGACCAGAACGACTGCGCCCCCTTGCGCTCGATGTGATAATTGATCGCCCCGATCCGCAACCCGCGCCGCACGATCCAGCCGAGCTTGGTCCGGCTCCGCGGCACCGTCTCCGTGATGGTCGCATCCGTCACCCAGTAGAATCGGAAGCCGGCGCGGCGGGAACGCGCGAAGAAATCATGGTCGCCGCCGCCAAGAAAGTTAAAGCGCAGGTCGAAGGCGGGGCTGCCAAGCCGGTCAAAGACGTGGCGGCGGATCAGGCAGTTGCCGCAGCCATAGATGACGGACACTGGCCCGCTGTCATGATAGGCTGGCGCAAAGGCGGGATGACGCGTCAATCCGCGCTTGTGCTCATCGTCGAACTTCGGCCAGACCGGCCCGCCGATCACGTCCGCGCCGGTCGTCTCTGCCGCCTCGATCATGCGCTCGAGCCACTCGGGCGAGGCGATTTCATCGTCATCGATCATCAGGAAGTTCATAGCCTGCGGGAAGGTTGCGAGCGCCGTCTCGAACGCTGCATTGATGGCGTGACAGTTGCCCTGCCGCGGCTCGACGAGGCAGAGACCATTTAGCTTTCCCGACGCCAGGAATTCCGCGGCCACTGGCGCACTTTCACAGTTGGCCGCGTCGTTCTCGACCACCACGACCGCAAAGCGGCGCGTGCTGCGCTGCGTGGCGACCGATTCCAGCGTCAGCCGCAGATGCTGCGGCCGGCGAAAGCTCGGGATGCAGACCACCGTCTCGACAGAGCAGTCGAGCCCGGGCGAGGCTGCGACCCAGGCGCGGTCCGTTGCAAGAAACTCAGTCGAAATCGACATCTTGTTCATGGCGTCTTCCCAGTCCGCGACACGCCGTCCCAGAACGGGTCACGTCACCATCATGAGACGCAATCGTCCCGAAATCGTTGATGGGCGGAGCCGCACGAAAGCGATTCCCAACGATATGGCTAGGTCGTGGCAAAATCCGATCCAGCAGCGCGCGAAGCCGCGACGATCTCTTGCGAGGGTTAATCCGGCGGCATTCAGCGCGCTTTGCGCTCAACTGCCATTCGATCCGCATGGACGCGCCCACGCGTTGGCAGCAATTCATTAAGGTTAAACCCGTCCGCAGCGCCGGCACGAAAGGCCTTCATCCCCACTGGCATCCGATTTGCTGTCCCTCGGTACGACAAAGAAATCGACCGAGCTCGCAACAACACTCGCAAATGTCTGAGGTTTCACCTTGAAAGCGCTAGACCTCGTCTCGCTGGGCAGCCGGCATGTCCGCAACGCGCTGTCGGAAGAACTCTATCTGCGCACCGGCCGCGATGTCACCCGGCCGGCCGCGATCTTCGCCGAGGTCGTCGAGCGCTGCAACTACAAGTGCCGCTATTGCGATTACTGGCGCCGTCCGAATTACCGCGAGGAGATGACGATCGAGGAATGGCAGCGCGCACTCTCCAGCCTCAAGGAATTCATCGGCGCCTATCACGTCGAATTTGCCGGCGGCGAGCCCTATATCAAAAAGGGCTTTCTCGACCTCGTCCGGTTCTGCCGCGACAATGACATCCATTGGGGCGTCACCACCAATGGCGGCGCCTATCTGAACAAGAAGATCGTCGCGCAGACAGTCGAGGCGCATCCCTTCAACATCAATATCTCGATCGACTCGCGGGACCCGAAGATCCACAACTATTCGCGCGGCATCGAGAACTCGCTGCATGACATCGTCCAGGGCATCCGCAACGTTTCCGAGAAGCGCCGGGCCGAAGGATTGGATTTTCCGATCATCATCAAGCCAGTCGTGCACAGGCTGAATTTCCGCCAGTTGCCGGAGATGGTCGACTGGATCCAGCAGATCGGCGCCACCGCGCTGAGCTTCCAGCCGGTCGAAATGGGCACGCAGGAGGTCGAGGACGAATTGTGGATCGGCGAAAAGGAGATGGATGATCTGATCGCCGTTCGCGACGAGTTGCTGCGGCTGAAGCGCCAGGGCGCGCCGATCCTCAACGGCGAGGCCGTGCTGAACGCCTGGCCCAATCATTTCCGCCGCGAGAAGGCGCCGCCGGAGGTGATGCCTTGCCGGGTCGGCATGCGCAACTATTTCATCCGCTCCGACGGCCGCCTCGAGGTCTGCTGGTTCTTCAAGCCGATCGGCAACGTCCGCACGCAAACCGCGCGCGAGATCTGGTATAGCGAGGAAGCCCGCATGCGCCGCAAGGAAACCGTGGCCTGCGACAAGCTCTGCCTCTTCACCTGCCTCGCCCAGCGCACGCTGCAGGACAAACTCAAGATGGGCCTGACCCTGTTGACGGGAACAAAGGCGCAGGCGAGCGAAGGCAGTCGCAACCCTACCCCGGGTGAAGCGGCAGCGTAACCAAAGGCCGCGACGTCACTTGGCTCCGAACAGTTTGCGAAACAGCTTCTCCGATTCGGGAAAACGACCGGTATCGATCTGCGTCGGCCATAGACCATCGACGTTGAAGTACGCCGCATAGGCAATGCTGTCGCGGTTCTCGACGAACCAGTCGTACATCTTCTGAATGAAGTAGGGATTGTCGCCGCCGTGGCCGACGCCCCACTCCGGAAAGCTGATGCGCTTGCCATGCCGTGCAGCAAAATCACGGTGCCATTCGAGACCGAAGGGCGCCTTGAGATAGAGCGTCTGCCAGCGCTCCTCCACCGAGCCTTCCGATTTGAAATCGTAGACGTCGAGCCCGATATAGTCGACGGCATCGTCGCCGGGATACGCGAGATCGGCAGGCATCTCCTGCGGGCCCCAGCCGGGACACCAGTCGAACTTGAACTCGCCGGACGCACGGCGGAAGATGTCGGCCACGCGACGAAACGCCCTGATGTAGTCGGCTTCCTGGCCCTTGGCGAACCAGCCCATCTGCGGAAGGTTCATCTCCCAGCCGAGCCGGATGATGGCGCGCGGCTGCGCATCGGAGATCGCGCGTGCTGCCGCCTCGAAGTCGGAATCGTGCAGACCGTCGGCGACGTCGGCGAGCGGCGTTCCCATGATCGTCAGCGGCATCGACCAGACCACGTTGCGTTTCGGATTGAGCCTCTTCCAGACGCTAGGCACCCAATCGACCTTGCGGAAATCTTCCCAGGTAGATTGACCGTAGAAATCGACGCCGAGCACGGATGACGGCTTTTGCCGCAGCCATTTCTCCCAGGCCTGCAGCACATGCTCGCGGCCGTCAGATCCCCAGTCCACGAAGGCGCCGGCGAACCGGGCCGGATCGGCGCCCAAGCGCGAGGCTGCGCCGGCCGCATCCCGCGCAGCGGCGACGCCGCCGAGAACCGCGCCAGCTGAAGCCGTCAGGATTCCACCGACGAAGCGCCGCCGGCTTAATCGTTCAGTTCGAGCCATTTGCTGTCCTCGCGGGCTCTTGCACGTCGTCTCAAAAGCGGACATCGCGGACGGAACGGCTGTGCCGAAACGGACAGGCTGCACAGCCTTCGTGTCATCCGCTGCGAGGCCGCGCCCGGAAAACCTGTAATACCGCATGCACTCATACCTGCGCCGAACAGCATCGGCGATGCGCGGGTCCCGCTCTGCAATATCCGCGCAAGCCGCGCAGACGGGCACAGAACACGGCTTCTTATGGTTACTGCGTGCCGTTAACCGCGCAGCGGTCGTCAGTTGCAGACCAAATTAACCAACGGAGATCCCAACCGAAGCCGGCGTGCCGGTTCGGCACCGATCTTGCTGAAAGGCTAGCCGAGGAAGAGCGGCGGCCTGGAAGGCGAAGCCGTGAACGTGATCGCCAGAGAGATCTACGAGATGGACTCAGTTGCGTTGTTAACCCCGACTTACGGGCGCGACCTGGAAATCTGCACCTTGCTTTGCGAGAGCGTGGACCGGCACGTCACCTCGTTCTCCAAGCATTATCTCCTCGTTCCCGATTGCGACCTGCCGCTGTTTGCGCCGCTTGCCAGCGAGCGTCGCGTCATCATCCCGGCCTCGACCTTCCTGCCCGACTGGTTGCGGCCACTGCCGCGCATCATCCAGCGTAGGCGCCGCCAGTTCTGGTGGTCGCTGCGGGCCAAGCCGGTGAACGGCTGGCACGTGCAGCAAGTCCTCAAGATCGCCGCGACCATCGCGCTGCCCCACCAGCGTTTTTGCATCCTCGATTCCGACATCGTGTTCTTCCGTGATTTCGACCTGACGCGGTTCGAATATCCGAACGCGATCCCGATGCTGACCATGTCGAACGTGGTAACCGCAGACCAGCCGCGGCATTCGCGGTGGCTCGTGACCAGCCATGAGCTGCTTGGGCTGCCGACGCCGCCGTTCCCGGCCGACGATTTCATCGGGCACATCATTTTCTGGGACAAGGGGACCACCTGCGCCCTGGCCGAACGGATCGAGGCTGTCACCGGCCTCGACTGGATCGATGCGCTGTGCAAGACCCGCGAATTCTCCGAATACATGCTGTACGGCTATTTCGTGCAGAACGATGCCGCCGCTTCGCTGCGGCACACTGCCGTGCCGAGTACGCCCTGCGTCAGCTACTGGGACGATCCGAGGCTCAGCAAGAGCGAGTTGCAGGATCTCTTGCGGCGCGCCAACAAGGATGACGTCGCCTTCTCGATCGCGTCCTTTTCCGGCACGCCGGTCGAGACCATCCGCGCCGCGATCGCCGAGAGCAATGAGATTCTGTCCCTCGCCGGCAGCGAACGCGCGGAGTTCGCGGCGTTATGCTGATCGGGCAAGCCAGCATCAACCTGACCGCCAACATCCTCTCGGCGCTGCTCGGGCTATTGAGCGTGTTCGTTTTCACGCGGCTGTTCTCGCCGCATGACTACGGCGTCTACCTGCTCGGCATCGGCTTCGCTTCCGTGATCAGCGTGTTCCTGGTCGGTTGGTTCAGAAATCTGATCCTGAGCGGACACGCCCGCAACGACGGCACCGACGTCCGCGGAATTGTGCTGTCAGGTTATATGATCTGCTGCCTGACTGCGCCGATCGCCTATGTGCTCGCCCGCTTCGCCGGCCTCGACAACACCGCGGCATTCGCTACCGTGATGCTCTCGGTCGCGATCGGTCTCTTCGAACTGACGCAGGACCTCGTTCGCGCGCGGCTGATGGCCGTTTCGGTGATGAAGGCGACGCTGGCGCGCGCCGTTTCCGTGCTCGGGCTTGGCATTGTCGTCGCGCTGGTCAGCCCGAACGGTTTCTGGCTGTTGCTCTCGTCCGCCCTCGCCTATCTCCTCGCGGTGCTCGTGCAGTCACGCACCGCCTGGCGCGGCGCGCATCCCAGCTTCGATCGCAGCGGCCTTGTCGCCGTGGCCAAGACCGGCCTGCCGCTGACGGTATCGCTGACTCTGCTCGCAATCGCCAGCGTCACCGACCGTTTCATGATCGCCAACCTCGTCGGCGCGGCCGATGCCGGCCGATATGTCGCCTCGCTCGACCTCGTGCGGCAAGCCCTGATGATGCCGGCGATGAGCATGGCAGCGGCGTTCTTTCCGCTCGCCGTCCAGATCCACGCCAAGCAGGGTGACGGGGCGGTGCGCTCGCATCTCGCTGAATGCCTCGAGCTGTTGCTCTCAGTCACGCTGCCGGCTTCGCTCGGCTTTGCCATCATCTCCGGGCATGTCGCCAACATCATCCTCGGCGCCGAATTCCGCGAACTCGCCGCGGAGATCATGCCGGTGATCGCGGTCGCCGTGGTGTTCCAGATCCTGACGCAGCAATATCTGCATGCGAGCTTCCTGCTGTCGGGCCGCAACGGCTTCTATCTCGTCAACACGGCGTCGCTGATCGCAGCGAACGTTATCCTGTCTTACTTCCTGGTCAGCCACTATGGCACAGTCGGAGCCGCCTGGGCGCGACTCGGTGCCGACATCATCGGCTTTGCCTGTGCGCTGGTGCTGACGCGCTACGCCTTCCGCGTTCCGCTGCCGCTCGGCCGGCTGGCGCTGGTCCTGATCGCCGCGCTCGCGATGGCGCTGACGGTCGCGGCGCTCGATCGCATCCTGCGCATTCCGGATCTCGCCGCCTGCATCGTGCTGGCGGGAATTGGCATCCTCACCTACGCCGCGCTGGCCTGGCTGTTCGACATCGCCCGGATTCGCGGTCGGCTGAAGCATGGCCTCGTAGCGTTCAGAGCAAAATTCGCAAACAGCAACATTGGATGACAGCCAATGACCGACACCCTCACTTTGGATCGCATCTATACAACACTCCCCGATCTGGACGCGGCAGGGCCGGCCGTGCATCCGCAATCGCTGCTCGATTTGCCGCCGGGCGAGGCGCGGCAGAGTCTCCTCACTGTACACAGCATCCTGGAGGCGGCGCTGCCGGCAGGCCCGCTCGCGATCTACGAGGCGGGCGGCGGCTCGACCAGCTTCCTGCCGCTCAAGGTGCTACGCCGCAGCCACATCACAGTGGTCGACATCGATGAGGACCAGGCCAAGAACAACAGCTACGCGCAGGCAACGATCCTGGGCGACATCCAGACCTATCGTTTTGCACCGAAGAGTTTCGATTTCATCGTTTGCTACAACGTCATCGAGCACGTGCCTGATGTCGAGGCTGCGCTCAGCGGTTTCTGCGAGGCGATCAAGCCGAACGGCTTGATCCTGATCGGCGCGCCCAATCCGCACTCGCTGTCCGGCGTGGTGACGAAATACTCGCCGCACTGGTTCCATGTCTGGTTCTATCGCTATGTGCGCGGTGACAAGAAGGCCGGCCTGCCCGGCGAGGCGCCGTTCCCGACGCATTTCCATCCGCTGGTCACGCTCTCCAAGCTCGACGCCTTCGCCAGGGCGCATGGCCTGCAGGTGATTTACCGCAAGGTCTACGAGAGCCCGCGCTATCCGGAGATGCGCCTGCGCAAGCCCCTGCTCGCCGCGCTGGTCGACGCCGCCGCGAAAGCGATGAACTTCTTCCTGCCCGGCAAGACCGACGTGCGGCACGGCGACTATCACGTGATCCTGCGGAAGCTGTGAGAAGATGCACGCATTGTGGTCCGAAGCGGTCGTGAAGCTCAGCCACCGGCTGGCGATGCATCTGCCGGTCGATCGCGTCCGGCTGCGCAATGCCACGCCGATGGTCAGCTTCACCTTCGACGATCTTCCAAAGAGCGCGGCGACATCGGGCGCCGACCTGCTGGAGGCGCACGGCGCCCGCGGTACATTCTATGTGTCGGGCGGCCTGGTCGGCGTCGATACCGCGAACTGGAGGTCGGGCGACGATGACGACGTGCTGTCGCTCCATCGCCGCGGCCACGAGATCGGCTGTCACACCTTTTCACACCGGCGCACCAGTGACCTCGATGAGAGGTCGCTTGCCGGCGATATCGCCTGCAACCGCCGCTACTTCGACTTGCTCGATCCCTCGATGCAGATCGAGACCTTCGCCTATCCGTTCGGCTACGGCTCGTTCGCACACAAACATCTGCTCAAATCCAGATTTGCGACCTGCCGCTCGATCGTGGAGGGCGTCAACTACGGCAATGTCGACCTGCAGTTCCTGCGCGCGATGCCGCTGATCAACCGCCAGATGGATCGCGGTGCGATCGAACGCGTCTTCGACGAAACTCAAATCCATAACGGCTGGTTAATTTTCTACAGCCACGACGTGGCCGCGTCGCCCAGTTTTTATGGCTGCTCGCCGGAGCTCCTGAACCACGCGCTCGAAACCGCGGCAAAGCGGAATATTCGGGTCCTCACCATGGCGGAGGCGTTCCGATGCGCGGGCGCTTAAACGCTTTGTTTGCCTTTTCGGTGAATAGTCCCTCAAAGACTATGGTTAATTTTTGCTGTTGCGTTGTTACCGCGCGGTCCGCTGTCGCGCATCGCGCAGCCCGGAGAGTAGCCCCTCAGCCGATGCGTGCGGCGTTTGGAATGGAAGCTGGGGTCGATGCTTGATTATGACCAGCCGATAAACAGCCAGACCAAGGGCCAGGCTGCGGGTGAGCCGCGCCGAGGTCAGGGTTTCAATGTGGTCGATCTGGTCCTGCTGCTGTGGCAGCGCAAGGCCGCGATCGCGGCCGCCGCACTGCTCTGCGCCTGTATCGCGCTGACGATCGGCAAGAGCCTCACGCCTAAATACACCGCGATCGCGCAGCTCTATGTCGACCCGCGCGAATTGCAGCTCGTCGAGCGCGAGCTGACCCCGCGCGCGCAGGACGTTTCGGGCCTTGCGATGGTGGTGGACAGCGAAGCGCGCGTGATCACCTCCAACAGCGTCCTGTTGCAGGTCATTAAGAACACCAATCTCGACAAGGACCCTGAGTTCGGCGGCGGCGATGGCAAGAGCCTCCTCGGCTCGCTGCTTGGCCTGATCGGGATTGAGCTGCGTCCGACCGCGGAACAGCAACAGCAGGCGACGATGAGCGCGTTGGACGCGCTCAATCGCCACATTAATGTGCGCAAGACCGATCGCACCTTCGTCGTCGACATCGACGTCTGGTCCCATCAGCCTGCGAAGGCGGCGATGCTCGCAAACGCACTTTCGAGCGCCTATCTCGCCGAGTCCAAGCAATCGCAGGCCGCCGCCGCCCGGCGTGCCACCAGAGATCTGTCGGGGCGGCTGAAGGAATTGCAGGAGCGGCTGCGCAACGCCGAGAACGCGCTTGCGGTCTACAAGGCGCAGAACAATTTCGTCGGCACCCAGGACACGCTGATCGCCGACCAGCAGCTTTCCGCCAGCAACCAGCAGCTCGCCGCTGCGCGGGCGCTGACGCTCGATGCGCAGGCGAAGTACGACCAGATCGAGGCCAGCCGGCGCAATTCGAGCGACCCCGGTGCGATCCCCGAGGCGCTGCAGTCGCCGACCATTGCGAACCTGCGCGCGCAATATGCAGACGCCAAGAAGCGGCAGGCCGAGCTGCAGGGCGAATTGGGTCCACGACATCCGGCGCTCCGGCAGATCGAGCAGCAGGTCGAGGATCTCCGCCGCACCATCAAGGAAGAAATTGACCGCTTCGCGCAGGCCGCGAAGAACGACCTGACTCGCGCCCGCGACTATGAGGCGTCGCTGAACAAGGCGCTCGACGCGCAGAAGCGCCAGAGCGTGCAGATGAGTCAGGCCTCGGTGCGCCTGCGCGAGCTCGAACGCGATGTCGAGGCGAGCCGCGACGTCTACCAGTCCTTCCTCAAGCGCTCGCGCGAGACGGAGGAACAGGAAAGCCTGAACACCTCGAGCGCGCGCGTCATCGGCGAAGCCACGGTGCCGCAGCGGCGCACCTTCCCGCCGGCGATGAGCCTGCTCGCCATGATCGGTTTCTTGCTCGGAGGCCTCGCGGCCGCCGCCTGGATCATCGCCGCCGACCAGCTTGCCCCCGGCGCCGACCCGATTCGGCCGAGCAAGTCGACCGCGCCGGAGAAGCAGACGACGGCGGTACCAGCGAAACAGCAGGTCGCCAGCAAGCCGCAGCCGCAAGCGGCCGTCGGCGCTATCGAGAAGCCCGTGATCGCCCGGCTGCAGGAATCCGACGTGATGCGGACGCTGGGCGGCATTCTCGCCGGCGGCCAGGTCGCCGACGTCACCCGGCTCGGCTGGCCGACATTGCGCGCGGGCTTTCCGCTGATGAGCTTCCTCAACGTCATGCGCGACGTGCGCGCGACGCTCACGAAGCGCGCGGCCGCGACCGGCGCGCCGGTCATGGCGGTGATCGGCGCGGGTTCGTCCACCGACCGCAGCGTCGTGGCGCTGAACGTCGCGCTCTCGGCGGCGCGAGACGGTGCCAAGGTGCTGATGATCGATGCAGATCATCGCGATCGCGAATTGTCTGTTAAGGTCATCAGGCTCGGCAAGAGCGAGGCCGGCCGCCTCGGCTGGCTCAGCATCGGCAGCAAGACAACGCGCGCCATCAACACGGCGAATGGAATTTCCATCCTGCCCGTCATCCAGGGCGGCGACGCCAAAGTGGCGGAAGCGATCCGCAAGTCGGTCGCGCAAGCGCGATCCATCGGCGGTTACGATCTCATCGTTCTCGACGGGCCGGCTCTGCCGTGGAGCGCGGCGGACCGCAAGCTGCTCGATCTCGCCGATGGTCTCCTCGCCGTGCTCCCGGTCCGTCTCGATATCAACGACTGCATGGAAGACATCATCAGTGCGCTCGGCGGGGCGGAGCGCAAGCTGATCAGTGTCGTCCTGAACGAGCTCAATCCGACGGTGGAGAGCCGTGAGCGAACCAGGCAATCTGCGTGATCGCCGCACCAGCCGCCCGCTTCGCCTCCCCTTGAAAAGGGGAGGTCGGTTTGCGCGGAACGCGCAAACCGGGTGGGGATCAGCTCTATCCCCACGCACATCTGCACCCGTGGCCGACCCCCACCCCGCCCTCCCCCTTTCAGGGGCTTTCAGGGGGAGGGAGAATCACTACATCGGCTTGATCTGCACTTTCCTGAATTTGACCACGCCCGAGCCATATTGAAGCGCGATCGGACCACTCGCGTGCTTGCTGTCCTGCGCGTCGACGGTCTTCTCGCCGTTGAGCACGACGACGAGATGCGGGCCCTGCGCCGTGATCTCAAAGGTGTTCCACTTGCCCGCCGCCTTGGGCATCGGATTGACCTTGCCGACATCAACGATCGCGCCGGTGCCGTAGGTCGGATCGGGTCGCTTGTCGAAGATATTGACCTCGTAGCAGACCTTGGAATCGATGGTTTTGTTGGTGTCGCAGCGGATGAAGATGCCGCTGTTGGCTTCCTCATCGGTCCAGAACTCAGCCTTGATCTGGAAATCCTTGTAGGAATTCTTGCTGACGAGATAGGACAGATCCTTGCCGTCGAGCTTGTCGGCGACCAGCGTGCCATCCTTCAACGTCCAGTTCGCCTTGCCCACCTCGTCCCAGTCGCCTTTCTTGGCGCCGTCGACCAATGTGATCCAGCCGTCTCCTTCGGCGGAAGCGAGATTAAAGGACAGAGTGGCGCCGATCAGAAGACCGGCCGCAAGCGTCCATACATGTTTCATGAAAGGCATCCTCCCGATGTTGTCTTGATTGGGCGGGCAAACTAATCACTGCCCCGCGCAAGCGTAAATCGATTTCGATGCTGCAGTTGCGTTGTGCAAAGTTGCGTTGTGCAAAAAGCCGCGCATCCGCCGATCACGCATGCATGTGTGCGTCTTGTCCGGCGCCAGCGCGCCCGAATAGCATCGAGAGCCTAGACGGCGGCGGAAGAGAAGTGACAGCTTCGTAGGATGGGCAAAGCGCAGCGTGCCCACCGTGAAGTACTCCGCCGGCGATGGCGGGCATGCTTTGCCCACCCTCATATGGGGATTTGTGAGTCAAGGCCTTTCGATTGGCTTGAGTGAGGTTGGCACGGTGCGAGGGCGGCGCGCGGAGCCATGCGTAGCGCAGCGCGCCGACCGTGTTCCGGGCGAGGATTGGCTTCCGAAGATTTCTGCAGCTCACTGCATCACCTCATATCCGGTCGGACTGGTGTGGTCCGGACCCACATTCCGCATGCTTGCGGCGAGGAAGCCCTGAGGATGAGACCCATCTACAAAACGGCTGTTTGTTCGGCCCATGGGTGGCACGGTCATCATCCATC